>NZ_JAAZSQ010000055.1:605-1487 GCF_012395835.1 Arthrobacter mobilis | reverse complement strand
GGAAAGGGAAGAAATCTTTAAAAAGAATGGTGCGCAGCCTGACTATTCAAGTTACCTTGAGGATTGATTAATGAGACTTTTTATTGCAGAAAAACCGTCTTTAGCAAAGGCTATTTTTGAAGGACTGGGCGGAAATCCCAATACAGAAAAGAAAAACGGCTATTTTGAACACGGTTCTGATGTCGTTACCTGGTGTTATGGTCATATGCTGGAGCTTTACGACCCACAGGATTATGACGACAAATATTCCAACTGGCGTTATAGTGATTTACCCATTAAAGCGGTTTATCCGCCAAAATATAAAATCAAGCCTGAATCAGAAGCACAGACCCGCATTATTTTGTCTCTTATCGATAAAGCCGACAGCATCGTTCATTCAGGCGACCCCGATGATGAAGGATGTTTGCTGGTTGATGAGATTCTGGGTTATGCCGGAAACAAGAAACCCGTCCAGCGACTGCTTGTTGCCGACCTCAACCTTGCGCCAGTGCAAAAATCACTGTCGAATTTACAACCTAACGATAAATTTCGCGGTATGACGTTAAGCGCCCTGGCGCGTTCCCTGTGCGATCAGGGTTTTGGCTATAACATGACGCGGGGATGTACATTAAAAGGCCGTGAGAAGGGCTATGACGGCGTTCTGAACGTTGGCCGGGTACAAAGTGCCGTTCTTGGTCTGGTGAACATGCGCACGCTGGCGAACCAGAATCACACAGAAAGCTTTTATTACGATGTATTCGCCAGTCTGTCGATGAACGGGCATCAGATTAAGGCGAAATATCAGACAACAGACGACGATCAGATAGACGAGAAAAAACGCCTGATCTCCGAAGCTCAGGCCGCGCATATTGCCGGACGTGTTACGGGTAAGGATGCTATTGT
>NZ_JAAZSQ010000055.1:0-498 GCF_012395835.1 Arthrobacter mobilis | reverse complement strand
GGATAAAGGCCAGAAACACAAAGCCTTTAATGCCAGTAAGATTGAGGCGCACCACGCCATCATCCCGACGACAAAAAGCGGAGCCGGTATTCAGCTTAATGAAAAAGAGCGGAACGTTTATAACCTGGTGTCCGTCTACTTTATCGGGCTGTTCTACCCGGATGCGATCCGCAACAAGACGAAAATCCACTTTGATATTAAGGGGGATACCTTTACGGCCACACAGAGCGTTCTGGTACAAAAGGGCTGGGAAGCGCTGGGTAAGGATAGTGATGACGAGGACGAAACCGAAGATGCCGGAACGGACGGTTTTGACCTTTCATTGCTGAAATTTAATGACAGCGGCCTGTGTGAATCGGCAGACGTGGACAAGAAAAAGACTACACCACCTCGCTATTTCACAGAGTCAACGTTACTGGCCGCCATGACGAGTGCGGCAAAATTCATTGATGATCCGGCTCTCAGAAAGGCGCTGGAAGCGAAAGACGAGGGCAGCAG
>NZ_JAAZSQ010000093.1 GCF_012395835.1 Arthrobacter mobilis | reverse complement strand
TATACAGATACTATTGTGAAGGTACAAAATCATGAGTTTTAAGCCAACACCTGAAGAGGTGAAACAAGCACGTATTAAAGCTGGCTTTACGCAGCAGGAAGCCGCTGAACGGTTTGGTTTTACGTTATCAGCCTGGCAAGCCAAAGAAACATCCGGTAAAACGTCTCGTGGTTTAGCCGCTGGTACGTATGAATTACTTTTGCTCCTGGCTGATGAACATCCAGATTACCAGCTCGTTAAGAGAGAAAAAAATCAGGATAAAGTGACTAAATAAATTGCATTACCATCATATGATGGTATAATTTATTTGTAGGTCGGGAATAGTTCCTTACCATGATCCAGTAGCCCAAACGGGCGGGAGACTAAAATGAACACGTATGTTATCACTTTCCAGGCTTTAAACACTAAGAAAGAAAAAATCACCTGCTCTGCTTTTGTCCATTCAGAAACTCTCTTCCTTGCCGTTCATTCTTTCGAAGATAAAAATCGCGGTCGTGGTTATGTTATCACGTCTGTTAGTGAATTGTTGTCCGAGGAACTGACGGCGAAAAATTCCCTCAAGAAAAATATTAACTTTTGGTTTAATGAGTGTGGTTTAAGTAAATCTGAGGTTATAAACGAAGTAATTAACTGGAAGAATTTCGCATATACCCTTAAAGAAC
>NZ_JAAZSQ010000094.1 GCF_012395835.1 Arthrobacter mobilis | reverse complement strand
TCGCGGCGCGGAAGCCTGGGATTTTCTCAAAGGCTCAAGTTCCGGCCATGCAGGGAACCTTACAACCGTCCATGAGAGCACCCCTGAAGATGCTGTGCTTGGACTGGTTCAACGGTGCTATATGAACCCTGAATGTCAGAATTTGCCTTATAACATTATATTGCGGAGGGTGTTAAGCAACGTCGATGTGATTATGAGTATTAAGTACATCGATGAGGAAGATAACCGATTTGCATCGGGTATTTACTATCGTGATATTCATTTTCAGGAATACTTTGAAAAGCTGAAGGAGTGATTATGTCTCTGAAACTACCCGATAAAGGCCAGTGGGCTTTTATCGGTCTGGTTATGTGTCTTGTGACGTATTATACTGGCTCAGTTGCTGTTTACTTCCTGAACGGAAAAACGCCGCTTTATATATGGAAGAATTTTGATTCCATGCTGCTGTGGCGGATAATAACAGAGAGTAATATACGGACAGATATCAGGTTAACCGCAATCCCCTCTCTTTTATCAGGTATGGTTTCGTCTCTCATTGTGCCTGTTTTTATTATCTGGCAACTGAATAAAACGGATGTTGCTCTTTATGGTGACGCGAAGTTTGCCAGTGATAATGATTTAAGAAAATCGAA
>NZ_JAAZSQ010000059.1 GCF_012395835.1 Arthrobacter mobilis | reverse complement strand
AAACGTGGTGGCGATATTTTACGTGGCCTGAGTTGCTATTATTCCGGCAATCCAGAAACAGGAACTAAACCTGAATCAGATTTTAATAACACCAGTTATATACAGCGCATAGGGTTTAATCCGCCTGATAACAAAAAAAACTGGGTGGTTCCTTCAGTTAAAGATGCAATCAGAAAGGAGAATGTAACACAGAGTATCAAACCTAAAGAAGTTACCGTATATCCCCAATATGCCATGCGTGGCACTGTTTTAGATGAAAAGGAAACAAACGATGTTAAAACTCAATAAACGTTATTTAACTCTTTCTGTATTTATGGCTGCATTGATGCTTTGTGTAGCAGAACCCGCCTTTGCTGATGATGTATCCACTAAAACAACTGGCTTCTTGCAGAAGATTATCGATTTTCTGACGGATATCCGTAAGCCAGCAATCACCATCATTGCGCTGGTAATTGGTTATATCGCTATCTTCTCACGCCAGCATGCAGCGTGGATTACGCCTTTAATTATCGGGATTATCATCTTTATTGTTGCGCCATATCTGCCTGACTGGTTAGCGTAATATGTAATAAAAGGGGGCGTAAAAATGAGTACCGTTTTTAAAGGGCTGACACGCCCCGCTTTGATTAGGGGGCTGGGCGTTCCGCTCTACCCCTTTCTTGGAATGTGCGTTATCTGCGTTTTGCTTGGTGTCTGGATTCATGAGGCTATGTATGCCCTCATCCTCCCTGGCTGGTATGCCATCAAGCGAGTTACGAAGATAGATGAACGCTTTTTTGACCTGCTTTATCTGCGAATGCAAATCAAAGGTAATCCTCTGGCAAACAAGCGCTTCAATGCCGTCCATTATGCGGGGAGTTCGTACGACGCAGTCGATATATCGAAAGTGGACAATTTTATGAAGCTTAAAGACCAGTCTTCTCTTGAAGAGTTAATCCCGTATTCATCACACATCACTGATAACCTCATTGTTACCAGAAACCATGATCTACTGGCGACCTGGCAGATTGACGGAGCTTATTTTGAATGTGTAGATGAAGCGGATCTAGCCTTGCTTACTGACCAGCTCAATACGCTGATACGTAGTTTTGATGGGAAACCCGTTACCTTTTATACGCATCGTATTCGGGTTAGAAAAGAAGTGCGACCTGTATTTGACAGCAAGATCCCATTCGTCAACAGAGTGATGAACGATTATTACGAATCGCTTTCGGCGGCTGAGTATTTTGAAAACAAATTATACTTAACCGTAT
>NZ_JAAZSQ010000086.1 GCF_012395835.1 Arthrobacter mobilis | reverse complement strand
GTCTCTGGCAGTAAGTTTACTTGCTTGTGCAATATGTGTTGCCTCAAGCGCGGTTAAATGAACATCCATTTTACAGCACGAAGAGCACCCCTTTTGACAGGAGGTAAACGTGCTCACAAATTCTTTGTTAAAACGATCCAAAAAGGCGTACATCTGTTTTAACTTGAGGTAAATATTACCGGATTGAGTATTGAGTTTATTTATGAGTGCCTTTAACTCATCGAAATACTTATCAGGTACGGGTTTCAGATTGGTATAGCCGGGTAATGTTTCGCCTGGCTCCAGGTGGATCACTGAGTTAGGTTTGATATCCATTGCTTTTGCTTCCTATATTCTTCTCGCGCTGGTTGTTCATTTGACACTAAAACAAGCGTCATACAATGGCAAGGTGTCAAGCCCAGCAGTAAATCACGCTTGCCAGCAAACCAGTTTCCTGCAGCCGGTTTGGCCGTTGATTTTTGCCAGCAATATTACCCGCTCGATGCCCGCCCTGGGCGTGAAATTGCCAGCAAAAAAGATTGCCGCTATCAAAGGTGTGGTTTATATTATCTGTATCGTACGATACAGATAATGGAGAAGCTTAATAGATGACTGAAAAAATCACTGACGAGGAACTGGTAGATTTGTTGGAGGCGCTCAAAAGAGCACATGGTATGGGCGTTTGTTCAAAGGCGGTTAAGCTGGCACAGCGTTGCGCTGATGTGTTCCCTGCTATTGTTGCAGAGTTACAGG
>NZ_JAAZSQ010000084.1 GCF_012395835.1 Arthrobacter mobilis | reverse complement strand
CCGCCGTTTACCGGGGCTTCGATCAAGAGCTTCTCCTTACGGATAACCCCATCAATTAACCTTCCGGCACCGGGCAGGCGTCACACCGTATACGTCCACTTTCGTGTTTGCACAGTGCTGTGTTTTTAATAAACAGTTGCAGCCAGCTGGTATCTTCGACTGGTCTCAGCTCCATCCGCAGGGACTTCACCTACACACCAGCGTGCCTTCTCCCGAAGTTACGGCACCATTTTGCCTAGTTCCTTCACCCGAGTTCTCTCAAGCGCCTTGGTATTCTCTACCTGACCACCTGTGTCGGTTTGGGGTACGATTTGATGTTACCTGATGCTTAGAGGCTTTTCCTGGAAGCAGGGCATTTGTTACTTCAGCACCGTAGTGCCTCGTCATCACACCTCAGCCTTGATTATCCGGATTTGCCTGGATAACCAGCCTACATGCTTAAACCGGGACAACCGTCGCCCGGCTAACATAGCCTTCTCCGTCCCCCCTTCGCAGTAACACCAAGTACAGGAATATTAACCTGTTTCCCATCGACTACGCCTTTCGGCCTCGCCTTAGGGGTCGACTCACCCTGCCCCGATTAACGTTGGACAGGAACCCTTGGTCTTCCGGCGAGCGGGCTTTTCACCCGCTTTATCGTTACTTATGTCAGCATTCGCACTTCTGATACCTCCAGCATGCCTCACAGCACACCTTCGCAGGCTTACAGAACGCTCCCCTACCCAACAACACATAGTGTCGCTGCCGCAGCTTCGGTGCATGGTTTAGCCCC
>NZ_JAAZSQ010000087.1 GCF_012395835.1 Arthrobacter mobilis | reverse complement strand
AGTCATGGTCACGCAGTCTTTAGCTGATTTTGGCCGCTACAGCTATAAACCGCGCCCTGCATTTCAGGACTGGATCGAACGGCTGAAGACTGGCGAACGTCTGCCGCGAGGCCGTTACTTTGTTGGCAAGAAGCCTGGTGGCCGCCTGGTGCTCATTGATGAATTGGGGGGAACATGGACAGAAAAAGTAACAGTGATTCATACCAACGCTGGATGATAGAGAAGGCTGACAAAAGGGAAAGGACGCAAATCAGTATGTCGTTCGTAAAGATGAAGGACGTACTTTTTAACGTGCTGGCTATCGGTACTGTTTTAGCAGCCCTGGTGGTGATCTTTTATGAAGTGCAAAGCAGCTTATAAATTGATGGCCGTTGACAATGAATGTCATACTACCTGACCGGGCAATGCCGGAAGATTTCTTTCACGGGTGATGGTTTGTGATCCCGGCATTGTTCCGGCGCTCTCTCGTAAATTCTCGCGCCCAATCCCCCTCGCAAAACCTCAGAATTCACGTAACGCACCGCGATTTCGGCAACCATCAACCCTAACGTCCTTATGTTGTTGGGTTTGCCGCAGAACAATTTATTCATTTAAAATAGATTTAAACGAAGCGGGAAACCGCAGACGTAAAAAAACCGACTGGTGAGGTCGGCTTTTTTACGGTTCCGGTGCGAGCTGGTAACTCAGCCCGGAAGGGAAACTCTCTACAACTGACAATAGTATGATAA
>NZ_JAAZSQ010000104.1:337-547 GCF_012395835.1 Arthrobacter mobilis | reverse complement strand
GGCTCGGGCGATCGCTGGAACACCTCATCGATTTATCCAACACGCTGCAGGAGCGCGGTGTGGACCTCATCGTCCTGGACCAGGGCATCGACACGTCCACCGCCATCGGCCGGATGTTTTTCCAGATCCTCGGCTCGATCGCCGAGTTCGAACACGCCCTCATGTCCGAACGAACCCGCGACGGGCTCTCCGCTGCCCGTGCGCGAGGGC
>NZ_JAAZSQ010000104.1:0-234 GCF_012395835.1 Arthrobacter mobilis | reverse complement strand
AGCACATCGCCCAGGAATTCGGCGTCACCCGGCCCACCATCTACCGGCACCTCGCTAAACCATGAACGACGGCCATCACATGCCACAGCAGAACGACAGGCACGTCCGTAAGGTACGGCCGTTCAGCAGCTGCTGAGGTTGCCCTGCGCTGTATGCTCACGGCCCCGCACGCGCTCAATCATCGCCCACAGCCACTGAACCAACAGAACCTAATCACCTAGATTGCCCCTGACG
>NZ_JAAZSQ010000097.1:321-602 GCF_012395835.1 Arthrobacter mobilis | reverse complement strand
GAATCGATGAAAGAACAGAAAAATTTCTTTGAACGGTATAAACCGGTGTTTGAAATCGTTTGTCGAATCCTGGGGAACGGCTGGCGTGTAAATCTGCTCGATGATTGCCAGTACAGGATTAAGCTAACCTCACCTGATTTTAAAAATTACTCTATACATATTCGAATGGAGAAAGGAAGGTTAGTTATCATTGGAAGCGTAGATAGTCGCAGCTGGAGAAGTCCTTACCATACTTGCACAGTATCGCCAGAGCGTAACCCTGTAGAAATCGCCGCCGATAT
>NZ_JAAZSQ010000097.1:0-223 GCF_012395835.1 Arthrobacter mobilis | reverse complement strand
GAAAAGAAAATCCTGTCGGATGCTTTAGATAATGTAGATATGGCGCGAGAGTATGAACAACAGTTACAGCAAAAACGCGAGAAAAAACTGATCCTGAAAGGAATGCTATCTCGTTTAGTGCATCTTGAAAGCTGGCATGGGACATTGAC
This sequence comes from Arthrobacter mobilis, assembly GCF_012395835.1. Classification (GTDB taxonomy): domain Bacteria; phylum Actinomycetota; class Actinomycetes; order Actinomycetales; family Micrococcaceae; genus Crystallibacter; species Crystallibacter mobilis. The sequence goes on along the minus strand of NZ_JAAZSQ010000097.1, from coordinate 74 downwards.
CGGGTTTAAAGTTGAGAATGGGTTAGATGGTAACGTATCAGAACGGGGCGACGGATATGAAATGGTAATTCGTG
>NZ_JAAZSQ010000096.1 GCF_012395835.1 Arthrobacter mobilis | reverse complement strand
GGGTGGGGTCCGAGAGCATCCGGAACGTGGCCGTGGCCGCGTCCAGCCGGCGCGAATCCGGCGCGTCGGGGTGATGGAGGCTGGCGGCCCGAATGGGTTGTAAGTTTTCCACCGGCTCAGCCCTTCATGGACTCCGGCACGGGGACGGTCCTGGATCCTGCGGGCCAGAATCGGAACGCCGCAAGTGTACTGATTGTAGCCACGATAGCCAGCACGGCGGCGGCCGCCGGCTGGCCGGCGGCGGCGCCGATCCAGCCGGCGACAGGGTAAGTGATGATGAAGCAGGCGTGGGAGAGGGAGAACTGGGCAGTGAAGATGTAGGACCGGGTGCTGTCTGTTGCCGCACGGCGCAACAGGCGCGCCGAGGGGGTGTTGATCATCGAGGTCCCGGCACCGAGGACCACCCACAGGCCCAGCAGCACCGGCCAGGTCCCCGGCACGGCCAAAAGGGCGAACGCCCCGGCCAAGCCGGCGGAAAGCAACACGGCGCCGGCGCGCATGACGACCCGGTCCGGCACCCGGTCCAGGATCCTGGGCGCGGTCAATGCTACGAGCATCGACCCGGCACCGAAACAGGCCAGGGCGACCGCGACGTCGGCGTTGG
>NZ_JAAZSQ010000028.1:1405-42883 GCF_012395835.1 Arthrobacter mobilis | reverse complement strand
TGGTGGTCATTGCCGCCGGCTCCCCGCCGGGCACCACCGGGAGCACCAACTCGCTGAAGGTCCACCGCATCGGCGACCTCAACGACTGAGAAGAGGACCCCCGGAACGCCCGCCACAAACACCGCAACAGCCGGCCAAAAGGACGGACCAAGAAAGAAATCCGTCGAAGCGTGAAACGCCACCTCGCCCGACGGATCTACCGCACACTCAATGCCAACAGTCCCCAGCCATTGCTACGTTGACAACCATGAAGAGTCGATAACCGTGAATATGTCGGCCGGGGCCATCGCTGACAGGAGGCTGACGCCGGTAGGGGTAGTGGAGTGTTGGAGGGGGCTCAAACGGGACAGTAACGGGACGCGATAGGCCCAAACTTAGAGCACCAGCCCCTCATTCAGACCCGTGCACAATCTCAGGTTTTACTGTCGCGTTACGGCACCGGCTTATGCACCGGCTGTCTCGTATGAGACTGGTCAGTTGCTGTTCAATGCTGATCGGCGGCTCCCGCCTCCGTTCTCCGTCCCGGAAGTGGGCGTCTTCGCGCAGCCGCCGCGGATCCTGCCGAGAGCGCTCATGCGAGTCATGCCCGGGCCTTACCGTGGGGGGAGTGCGTAGTGGTCGGCGATCAGCTCGAGCGTGCGGGCCTGGGCCTGGCGCGAGTGGCCCATGACCGTGAGCATCACTTCGTCGGCCCCGGTCCGGGCTTGGAGGTGTTCGAGGGCTGCGGCCACCTCGGGTCCGGTGCCGTTGAGGAACCGCCGGGTGTAGGTGTCGAGGATCTGCTGCTCCGGGAGGGTGGCGGGGTAGGCCTCGACTTCCTCCGGCGGGAGCAGGCTGTAGGGCTTGCGCTGGAACATCCGCAGCATGGCCATGGCCGATGAGGCAGCCTGGCGCCTGGCTTCGTGGGGATCGTCGTGGGCCACCGCGCCGACGCTGACGAGGGTGTACGGCTTCTCCAGCACCTCGGAGGGCCGGAAACTCTCCCGGTACAGCTCCAGGGCCGTGACCGCATCGGCATCACCGAACTGCAGCGCGAAGGCGTAGGGCCGCCCGAGCTGTCCGGCCAGGCGGGCCGAGTACGGCGAGGAGCCCAGAATCCACGCTTCCGGTGCCGTCCCGGGGCGCGGGACGCGGTTCTGGCCGGCCTGCCATGGGCCCGGCACCGCGTGGACGTTGCGGTACGGATGGCCTTCCGGGAAGTCGTCGCCGAGGAAGCCGAGCAGTTCCAGCACCTGCTGCGGGAAATTGTCGTTGGCCTCGTGATGCCGGCGCAGCGCCGCGGCGGTGGGCAGGTCCGTGCCGGGGGCGCGGCCCAGCCCCAGATCGATCCGGCCCGGGGCGAGGGCATCGAGCATGCCGAACTGTTCGGCGATCACCAGCGGCGCATGGTTCGGCAGCATCACCCCGCCGGCCCCGAGCCGGATCCGGTCCGTTGCACCGGTCAGCCGCGCCAGCATGATCTGCGGCGACGGCGCCGCCGCCCCGGGCATGCCGTGGTGTTCGGAGATCCAGAACCGGTGGTACCCCCGCAGCTCCGCCAGCCGGGCCAGCGTGATGATCTCGCCGAACGCTTCCTGGACGCTCTGGCCGACGCCGGTATGCGCGTTGTCGAGCACCGAAAGGGCGAACGGGGCGGTGCCCGAAGGCGGTGCGGGGATCATGCAAAAGACTCCTCAAAGCTCACGGAAAGAGTGGCCACCTTAGGGCCTCCACCTGCATATTCGGCCGGGGCTTGCCGCGGCGCACTGTCCCCGGCGCCGCGGCAGGCAGGGGTTTTAGGCGCCGGCCAGGGAGGCGGTGTCCGCGAATGCGGCGCGGCCCTGGATGGCGGAGGTGCCGAGGTCGCTCTTGGGCAGGGCCTGACCGGATTCGACCGCGGTGGCCCAGGTATCGGTGTCGGCCACGGCGGCGAAGTTGGACTGGAGCAGCACCAGCAGGGTCTGGTGCAGCTGCTCGGCCGGCACCTGGCCGGCCTCGTTGGCCAGGTGGGGCGAGCCGCTGGCGTCGGAGAGGATCTCGGCGGCCAGGCCGAGCTCTTCGGCCGCGGCGGCGGTGCCGATGTCGCAGTTGTTGGTCATGTAGCCGGCGATCGTGATCGTGTCGATTTGCCGGTCGGTAAGCCACTGCGCGACGTCGGTGCCGGCGAAGACGCTGGCCTTGTCCTTGGTCACCCGCTTCCAGGACGCGGTGGCGCGCCTTTCGATCTCGGGGTGCAGCGCCCAGCTGGCGGAGCCGGCCGCGAAGACCGGCGCACCCTCGGGCAGCTGGTGCTGGACCACTACGACGGGAAGGTCCTGCCGGTTGGCGACGTCGATGGCGCGCAGGATGTTGGCCAGTGACTGCTCGCGCGAGGGGTACTGGATCTGCAGGATCCCGTCGAAGTATTCCTGCTGCACGTCGACCAGGATCAGGGCCCGGCGGGGTGCGCTCATTGTGTTCTCCTCGGTGGTGTGGGGCTGGTTGCCACGGATTAGTCTGCCGGTGCGGCATCCGGTAGCGTGAGTGGCACAAAAGACGTCTATGGATGGATTCAGGCCAAGATGAAGATCGCAGTCCACGCCTTCGAGGGCATCACCATGTTCCACCTGGCCTCCCTGCTGATGGTCTTCGGCGAGGTCACCCGCCAGAACCTGGCCACCGGGTGGCAGACAACCGTGTGGACCGAAGACGGCCGCGGCGTCCGGACGGCCGAAGGACTCTCACTCCAGGATGTTGCCGGACCGGAGACCGTCGCCGGCGCCGACCTGCTGGTCTTCCCGTCCTGGCCGGCGGACCTGCCCCCGGCCGACGGGTTCCTGACCGATCTGATCAGCACCGCCCATGCGGACGGCACCCGCGTCGCCGGCCTATGCCTGGGCGCCTTTCCCGTGGCCGACAGCGGACTTTTGGACGGGCGCAGCGCCGTCACCCACTGGGCCTCGGCGCCCCAGCTGGCCCGCCGCCGCCCCGCCGTCACGGTCACCGACTCCGCGCTCTACCTCGACCACGGCGACGTGCTCACCTCCGCCGGCACCGCCTCGGCGATCGATGCCTGCCTCTACCTCGTCCGTAAGCACCTCGGCTCTGCCGCGGCCGCCAAAATCGCCCGGCACCTGGTCGTGGCGCCCCACCGCGAGGGCGACCAGGCCCAGTACGTTCACCGGCCGGTGCCCGAGCCCGGCGGCACCGGGCACCTCGGGGCCACCCTGGACTGGGCGATCGCCCGCCTCGGCCAGCCGCTCACGGTCGAGGAACTCGCCGCCCATGCCGGCATGAGCCGGCGCAACTTCACCCGCAGGTTCGCCGAGGCCACCGGCACCACCCCGGCCCGCTGGATCCTCGCCCGCCGCCTGGACGAGGCCAGGCGGCTGCTCGAGACCACCGACTGGCCGGTCGCGCGCATCGCCCGCACCTGTGGCTTCGGCAGCGCCGTCGGCTTCCGGCAGAACTTCGCCGCCGCCTACCACACCACCCCCACCTCCTACCGGCAAAGGTTCACCGACCCGGCCCCGTAACAGAGCCGCCCTGCCGTCGTTTTTCGACTGCTGCCTCCGCGGAGCATCCCTCGGAGCGGATTTCGAAAGTGGGGAGGACCGTCGGGCAAGGGGCCGACGCCCGCGAGCCTTCTCCGTGGCGGCTGCTCAGGATGTTTGGAGTGAACTGCATAAGGATTCTGCCGGGCCTACCGCGTTTGCGGGGGGCTGAACGGTAAGGGCGCGGTGATAGCCGGCGCCGGGGTGGTCCGAAGGCAACCGGCTCCGTCCGGGGCCGAAGAGGCCTTCATGGAGGGTGTCACCATCGCAGGAGGTGCGCATGACCGCGCGGGCCTGCAGCTCGGGCACGACGCAGCGGGCAAAGTCCTCGATGTCCCGGAACTTGACCGCATGGGAGATATTGAAGCCGTCTGCGCCGGTCTCCTCGATCCAGGAGATCAGTTCGTCTGCAACGGTCTTGGGGCCGCCCACGATCACCGGCGAGGTGCCGCCGATGCCGTTGTATTCGGCGATGTCGCGCGGGGTCCATTGCTTGGCCGGTCTTCCGCCCGTACCTCGACGTGCTGGACGAGGCCGCAGCGGTCGATCGCGAGGTGCGGGCCTTGGTCGAGGGATGGCATGAAGAGGTCATCTCCGACATCGTCCGCGGCCTGGAGCTGGCCGGCCGTTTTTCCAAGGAGACGCGCCACCTCCACGGAACGCTCGCCTTCACGCAGCTCGAGCCCAACCGCGACCATGCGCTCGAAGTGCTCGCCGACAGCTGGTACCACCTGCTCTGCGACGAAGGCTGAACTGGCTCAACGCACGCACTCGGGGAGACGGACCTGGCAGGTCCGTCTCCCCGAGTCGCTGGAGTCCAGTCGGCGCCGGCTCCGGTTAGCGCCGGACGCTGCGGCGGCCGGACATGCCTTCGGCCACGCCGATCAGCAGCACTGCTGCGATGACGGCAACGATGAATCCAACGACGTTCAGCTCAAAGATGTCGCCGGTGCCCAGCAGGTTTGCGATGAGCCCGCCGATCACCGACCCGGCCAGCCCGAGCAGCAGGGTCGCCACGAAGCTGAGCTTCTGCCTGCCGGGTTTGACCAGACGGGCCAGTGCCCCGATGACGAGCCCGGCGATGATGAAACCGATCATGATTGCCTCCTAGTGAGTGTTCTTGCGCAACGATAAGCATACTTAGCAATCAGTGGCAATTCGGGCAGTGCTACCGGACCCCCTCTGCTGCCGCGGGGCTTCACGCGGTTGGCCTTGGGGGCAGGGTAATTGCCGGCACCGCCATCGGGCATGCCAGGAGCCATTCATGGTGCCGGGAACGTGGTGATATGCGGCGCCGTGCCGTCACAAATTGCGGCGGCCAGGGACGGCCGCGCCGGCTCCGCGCCATGATCATAGCTGCCATCAGCCGACCGAAGTTTCCGTCGATCAGGCCGCCGTGGGGGAGGGCTGCAGAGCTTCGACCCTTGGCGCAACAATCGCAATTATCTGACTTTTAGTCAGAAACGTATTGCTGTTATCGCAAACTTGGGCTAACTTCGGTCCATGCCAATAAATGAGACCGAGGTCACAGAGCGCGTCCGGATGTCCATCCGGAACTCGGGAATGGCCCAACGGGAAGTCGCGCACCATATGGGCCTGGATGAAACCAAGCTTTCCAAGGCGCTCAACGGGACGCGTCGCTTCCACCCGGAAGAGCTGACCAACCTCGCGGACATCACGGGTGTAACGGTGAACTGGCTGCTGTCAGGTTCGGATGAGGCGCACGGGCCCTCGGTTCCGCCCTCGGCGAAGATCCTTCCGACGAGGCACCCGGAGAACAACGAACACGCCCAAAAGCGGCGCGCGATCATCGAGGCAGCCTGGTGGCTCCTGGCCCGCCGCGGGTATTCGGCGGTGCGCATCGCCGACATCGCTTATGCCTGCAACATGAGCACGGCCGCCGTCCACTACTACTTTCCAACGAAGCGCGAAATCTTCGCCGAAACGCTGCGCTACTCGATCAAGCTGGCCTTTGACCGCCAGATTGCCGAACTGCACTCCATCACGGATCCGGTCCGCCGGCTCAAGCGGCTGATCGAACTCCAGCTCCCGGCCGGTGAGCGGGGCAACGCGGAATTCTCCATCTGGCTGCAGACCTGGGCGGACGTGGCTGTGAACACGTCGGGGAGAGAGAACCATGCGCAGGGCTATCGGCGTTGGTACAAGACCGTGGAGGACGCCATCGTCCAAGGCCAGGAGGCGGGCGTATTCGTGGATGTACCGTCCGACCAGCTGGCCATGGAGCTCACCAGCCTGATCGACGGCCTGGGCATCAAGGTCCTGACCGGCATCCTGCCTCCGGATCAGATGTTCAGCCATATCGAAAGTTTCATTGACCGCAATATCGTCCTATCGCAAGGGAGTCCTGCATGAACCGCAAGGTTATTGTCACCTGTGCCCTCACCGGCGCCGGAGACACCACCGGCAAGAGCGAGCACGTACCCGTCACCCCCGAACAGATCGCGGACAATGCCGTCGCGGCCGCCCGGGCGGGCGCATCGGTAGTCCATATCCATGTGCGCGACATTGAAACAGGGCGGGGATCGCGCGATGTGGCGCTCTACCGCGAGGTGGTCCGCCTGGTCCGCGAGAGCGACGTGGACCCGGTCATCAACCTGACCGCCGGCATGGGGGGAGACCTGGTCCTGGACCCCGGGCAGCCAACCAAGCAGCTGCCCGGAACGGATCTGGTCAGCGGCCTGGAGCGCCTGGCGCATGTGGAGGAACTGCGGCCGGAAATCTGCACGATCGACTGCGGCTCACTTAATTTCGGCGAGGGAAGCCAGGTCTATATCAGCACCCCGGACATGCTCCGCGAGGGCGCCGAGCGCATCCGGGACCTTGGCGTAAAGCCGGAGATGGAAATCTTCGATACCGGGAACCTGTGGTTTGCCAACATCATGGTGGAGGAGGGGCTGATTGCCCCGCCCCCGCTCTACCAGCTCTGCATGGGCATCCCGTACGGCGCGCCGGCCAATGCCGGGCTGCTGCAGGCGATGGTCAACATGCTGCCCGAGGGCGCGCAGTGGACGTCCTTTGCCATCGGCCGTGACCAGCTGCCCTGGGTGGCGCAGTCCGTCCTGCTGGGCGGGCACGTCCGGGTAGGGCTGGAGGACAACCTCTACCTGAGCAAGGGCGTGAAGGCGACCAATGCGCAGCTGACCGAACGTGCCATCCAGATCATCCATGACCTCGGCTCCTCGGTGGCCACCCCGGACGAGGCCCGCGAAATCCTCCAGCTCGAGAAGAAAGCCTGACGCCATGACTACCGAAGAATTCACGCCCCTGGAGATGAACGACGTCGACACGGTCGCCTGTGTGGGGATCGGCACCATCGGCGGCGGCTGGGCCGCCTACTTCCTGGCCCGCGGCTACCGGGTGAAGGCGTGGGACCCCTCGCCGGATGCCGAAGTGAAGCTGCGCCGGCTCACCGACGCCGCCTGGCCGGCCTTGACGAAGCTGGGGCTGGCGCCGACGGCGTCGAAGGACAACATCAGCGTCCATGCGGACCTGGCCGAGGCCGTGGCCGGCGCCGGTTTCGTGCAGGAGAGCGCGCCGGAGGTCCTGGACCTGAAGCAGTCCCTGCTCGCGCAGATCGATGCGGTGGCCGCACCCAATGTCGTTATCGCCTCCTCGACCTCCGGCTACGGCATGACGGAAATGGCCACGGCAGCAGCGAACCCGTCCCGGCTGGTGGTTGGCCACCCCTTCAATCCGCCCTACCTGATCCCGCTGGTGGAAGTAGTCGGCGGCGAGAACACTTCGGCGGCAGCGGTGAAATGGGCTTCGGCCTGGTACGAGCACATCGGCAAGTCGGTGATCACCATGGACCGGGAAGTGCCCGGGTTCATTGCCAACCGGCTCCAGGAGGCCTTGTGGCGCGAGGCGCTGCACATGGTGGACAACGGCGAGGCGACCGTCGAACAAATCGATCTGGCCATCACGGACGGACCGGGGCTTCGCTGGCCCATCCAGGGCCCGATGCTCACCTTCCATCTGGCCGGGGGCGAAGGCGGCATGGCCCACATGCTCGATCATTTCGGCCCGTCCCTGAAGTCCCCGTGGACACGGCTGGACGCGCCGGAGCTGACCGCCGGACTGCGTGACGCGGTGATTGCCGGCTGCGACGAGGAGGCCGATGGCCGGTCGGTTGCCGAGCTGGTGGCCGAACGGGACGAGGCGATCATTGCGATCCGGAATGTGCTGGCGGCTCTCAAGGCGGACCAGCCATGACGGGTACGGCGGTGAGTGCACTGCCGGCCTACCGGTGCACGGTCCAGCCGGACTGGATCGACTACAACGGGCATATGTCGGAGGCGTTCTACGTGCTGGTCTTCGGCTTCGCCACCGACCAGGTCATGGACCGGTTGGGGATGGGCCAGGCATACCGGGCAGCGGCCGGCAGTTCGCTCTATACCGTTGAGGCGCATGTCCGGTACCTGGCCGAGACAGGGCTGGGGACCGAGCTGACCGTAACCACCCGGATTGTTGGTGCCGGGGCGAAGAAGCTTCATCTGGCCCACGAGATGCGCACCGGGGAACAGGTCATAGCCACCGAAGAATTGCTGGCCCTGCATGTGGACCAGAACTCGGGCCGCAGCACCCCGTTTCCCGTTCCCGTCCTGGACAGCATCAGCAGATTCAGAACCGGCCTCGAAGGCGAGGCACCGGATTGGATCGGCAGGAAAGTCACCTCCTAGCCGCTCCCTCTGAGAAAGAAGGATCCGTGGAAGCATCTTCTCCGCGCAGCCTGCCGCCTGGCCCGGCTGCGCTCCATCCGACCCGCCGCCGGGTGCTGGGTCTGGGAATGGTTATCGGACTCGGCGGCCTGCTGGCAGCCTGCGGGGCGAATCCGGCCGCTGTCCTGGTCAATCCGGACGGACCGCCGCAGCGCGGGGGCCGGCTGCGGGTGGGTCTGGCCGGAGGCGGTGCGGTGGACAGCCTGGACGCCCACTCCTCCGTCAGCACCACCGACATTGCCCGGGTGGTGAACTTGTACGAACCGCTCCTCTACCGGGACGAAAACTACGAACTCAAGCCGCTGCTGGCCACCCGGGTCACGCCGTCCGCCGACGCCCGGATCTGGACGGTGGATCTGCGCCGGGGCGTGAAATTCCATGATGGCCGTCCCATGACCGGACGCGACGTTGCGGCCAGCTTCAGGCGCATTGTTAATCCGGACGATCCCAAGAGCGGGGCCGCGGCGCTGGCCATCCTGGATGAAGTGGCCGTACTCGGTGAGCACAGGGTGGAATTCCGGCTCAGCAGCCCCAGCGCGACGTTCGATGATTCGCTGGGCCAGTACACGCTGGGCATCGTCCCGGAGGACTACGACCCGGCCGACCCTGTGGGCACCGGCCCCTTCAAATACCGGTCCTTTTCCCCGGGGCGAAACAGCGTCTTTGCCCGCAACGAGCATTACTGGCGGGAGGGGGAGCCCTACCTGGACGAGCTGGAAATCCTGAACTTCAGTGACGACGACGCACTGATCAACGCCCTGCTCTCCACCCAGGTGGACGCCATCGGCCAGATTCCGCTCGCATTGCTGGAAGTCATCGAGGCCGATCCCCGGATCAGCATCCTCAAGTCCGAAACGGGTGCCTGGATGCCTTTCACCATGCGCGTGGACAGGCCCCCGTTTGACGATGTCCGCGTCCGCCAGGCTTTCCGCCTGGCAGTGGACCGCGAGCAGATGATCGAGCAGGTGCTCAGCGGCAACGGCAGCCTGGGCAATGACATGTATTCGCCCTTCGACCCGGGTTATCCCTCCCACCTGCCCCAGCGCGTGCAGGACATCGCCAAAGCCAAGGAACTGCTGGCCGAAGCCGGCTATGCCGACGGGCTCACGGTGGAGCTTGTCACCGCGCCCATTCAGTCCGGGGCCGTGGAAGCGGCGCAGGTCTTCGCCCAACAGGCGGCTGCCGCCGGCATTACCGTAAAGATCCGCCAGGTGGACACCACCACCTTTTTCGGGGACAGCTACCTGCAGTGGGACTTTGCGCAGGACTTCTACTACACCCGCAACTACCTGCCGCAGGTTGCCGCCAGCACATTGCCCACCGCACCGTTCAACGAGACGCACTGGAACCATCCGCAGTTCAACGCCTTGATTGAGCAGGCCACGGGCACCGTGGACGCGGCCGAACGCAACGTACTCATCGGCAAGGCCATGGAAATCGAATACAACGAAGGCGGCTACATCATCTGGGGCCACGCCAACCAGGCGGACGCCTACCAGCAGTATGTCGCCGGACTGGTACCTAACCGTACCGGCCTGGCCCTGTCCGGTTTCGAATTCCGCCGTGTCTGGCTAGGAGGTACCCCGTCATGACCTCGATCATCCTGCGCCGGCTGGCCACCAGCGTCCTGATCCTGCTGGCCGTGTCCGTGCTGGTCTTCGTGGCCACCCTGCTGCTGCCCGGTGATCCGGCCCAGGCCATCCTGGGCCAGCAGGCCACACCGGAGCGGCTGGCCGCCCTGCGCGAGCAAATGAACCTCAACGACCCGGCATGGCAGCGCTACCTGTCCTGGCTGGGCGGCCTGCTCACCGGAGACTTCGGGGTCTCGGCAGCCTCCGGCGGTCCGGTAGCGGACCTGCTCGGCGAACGGATCGCTGCCTCGCTGGTGCTGCTGACGGCAGCCAGCATCATCAGCATTCCGGCCGGACTGCTGGTGGGGACCTACAGCGCGCTCCGCCACGGCCACACCGGGGACCACGTGGTCACCGGCACCAGCCTGGTCCTGGCTGCCCTGCCGGAGTTCGTCATCGGCATTGCGCTTGTCACGCTGTTCTCCACGACGGTGTTCCCCATCCTGCCGTCGGTGACGATGGCTCCGCCGGGCGAAGCCGTCTGGAACTACCCGCTCCAACTGGTACTTCCGGTCATGACGCTGGTACTGATGGTCACACCGTATATCGCCCGGATGATGCGGGCCACGATGCTCGAAGTGCTGGACTCCGGCTATGTGGAAATGGCCCGGCTGAAGGGCGTGCCGGAGCGCCAGGTCATCCTGCGCCACGCACTGCCGCACGCTCTCTCGCCGGTGGCCCAGGTGGTCGCCATCCAGCTGGCCTGGATGGCCGGCGGCGTCGTGGTGGTGGAATTCCTCTTCCGCTACCCGGGCATTGGCCAGGCCCTCGTGGACGCGGTGGCCAACCGCGACGTCCAGGTGGTCCAGGCCCTGTCGATCCTGGTCGCCGCGGTGTACATCGTGGTCAACCTGCTGGCCGATGCCGTCGGAATCCTGACTAATCCCAAGCTGCGTACAGGGGGCGCCCGATGAGCGTAATTGATTCACCTCAGATCATTGCCCGCGAAGTCGAAACTCCCCCCGGGCTTTTCCGCCGCCTGATCCGGCAGCGGCAGGCGAAGGTCGGCATCGGCCTGGCCGCCGCCGTCGTCCTCCTGGCACTGCTGGGGCCGCTGCTGCTGCCATGGGCCACCGGGTACACCAGCACCGAATTCGCCGGCCGCCCGTTCCAGCCCGACGGCATGCTGGGCACCGACAACCTTGGCCGCGACGTCCTGTCCCGCTTCCTCGGCGGGGGCCTGCGGCTGCTGATGTACGCCGCCCTGGCCACCCTGCTGGGCATGGCGCTGGGAGTGCTCGTGGGCATGACCGCGGCGTACCGGGGCGGCCGGGTGGACGGCATCATCATGCGCAGCAACGATGTCCTGCTGGCGCTGCCGCAGCTGGTCTTCGCGCTGCTGGCCATCACCGTGCTCGGCCCGCAGGGCTGGGTCCTGGTGACCGTCATCGGCATTACCCACGCGCCGCGGATCGCCCGCGTAACGCGCTCGGCCACCGTAAACGTGATCACCGAGGATTTCATCCGCGCCGCCGAAATGTACGCCGTGCCGAAGTGGAAGATCCTCGTCCAGGACGTGCTGCCCAACATCACAGGCCCGTTGATGGTGGAACTCGGCCTGCGGATGACCTACTCCATCGGCGCCGTGGCCTCGCTCTCCTTCCTGGGACTGGGCATGCAGCCGCCCACCGCGGACTGGGGCCTGATGATCAACGAGAACCGGATCGCCCTGGTCGTCCAGCCCTGGGGCGTCCTGCTGCCGGTGCTGGCCATCGCCGTCCTGACGGTCGGAACCAACCTCATCACTGATTCCTTGGCCCGTGCCGCGGCCAACTCCAACACGGGAGCAAGCAAATGAGCAGTCCGGTCCGGGAAGACACCATGACCACCACCCCTGTCCTGAGCGTGGAAGGGCTGAAGGTCGCCACGGCATCCGGCGAGGAGATCCTCCACGGGGTGTCCTTCGAGCTGCGGCCAGGCAAAATCCTTGCCTTGGTCGGTGAATCCGGGTCCGGCAAGACCACGGCCGGGCTGGCGTGCCTGGGACACTTCCGGCAGGGGCTGGTGCACACCGCGGGCTCCGTCCAGCTGGCCGGTGCCGGGCAGGCCGGGAACCTGCTGGATCTGCCGGAATCCCAACGGCGCAAACTGCGCGGCGGTGCCATCTCCTACGTCCCCCAGGACCCGGCGTTGTCCCTGAACCCCGCCATGCGGATCGGTGACCAGATCCTGGAGGTCCTCCAGATCCAGGGTTACGGGTCGTCGGACGCGGACCGCCGGGCCCGCACCGCCGAGGTGCTGGCCGAAGTGGGCCTGAAGAACGACCCCGCGTACCAGCGCCGCTATCCGCACCAGCTATCCGGCGGCCAGCAGCAGCGTGTGGGCATCGCGATGGCCTTCGCCTGCCGGCCGGCAGTAATGGTGCTGGATGAGCCGACGACGGGCCTGGACGTCACCACGCAGGCGCTGGTGCTGCAGACCATCGCCCAGCTGGCTGACCGGCACCGCGTCGCCGGCCTGTACATTACGCACGATCTGGCGGTGGTGGCCAAGGTGGCGGACGACGTCGCGGTCATGCTCTCCGGCGAAGTCGTGGAACAGGGCCCAACGGACCAGGTGCTTTACCGGCCGCAGCACGACTACACCCGCAAGCTCCTGGCCGCCGTGCCGGATTTGGCCGGCAGGCGCCAGATCGGCCGTGTCACCGCGATCACCGGCGCGCAGGCCGTGGTCCCCGATCCGGCAGGACGCCCGTCCCCTGAAGTGCCCGAGGGGCGCGAGGGGCGGAACCTGCTGGAGGTGGCGGACCTGCAGCTGGCCTACGGCAGCAACCAGGTGCTGGCCGGCATCAGTTTCTCCTTGCGGCAGGGCGAGTCCATGATGCTGCTGGGCGAATCCGGTTCGGGCAAGACAACGCTCTCGCGGTGCATTGCCGGCCTGAATGACGATTACTCCGGGCGGGTCTGCCTGGACAGCGAAGAACTGGCAGCAGGGACCCGGGCCCGCACCACGGAACAGCGCCGGCGCGTCCAGTACGTGTTCCAGAGCCCCTTTTCCTCGCTCAACCCGCGCCGGACGATCTGTGAATCGGTGGAAGTTCCGCTGCTCATGACCGGCAGGATGGGCCGGAAGGAACGGCGGCGTCGGGTGCGCGAGGCGCTGGACCAGGTCCGGCTGGGCGAAAGCTACCTGGACCGCCGCCCCCGCGACCTGAGCGGCGGCGAGCGCCAGCGCGCCGCCATCGCCCGTGCACTGGTCAACGCCCCGTCCCTGCTGGTCTGCGACGAAGTCACCTCGGCCCTTGATGTTTCCGTGCAGGCCTCCATCATCGATCTGCTGCGCAGCCTGCAGCACGAATCGGGCATGTCCATGCTTTTCGTTACCCACAACATCGCCTTGGCACGGCACATCTCCCAGCGCATGGCAGTCCTGCAGAGCGGCCGGATCGTGGAACTGGGAAGCACCGACGAGGTGCTCGACAATGCCCGGCACAGCTACACCCGCGAGTTGCTGGCCAACGTGCCAGCCCTTTAAAACGTGCCAATCGATAGTACGGCACTGCGGAACTGCCCCTTCCGCGGTGCACGGCCTGCCCGCATGACCTGCCACACCATGAAGCGCACCCGCGAGGTCGTGGTGCTGGGCATCCAAGCACACCCGAAGGAGTCTCGTTGCCGTCGCCGCCTCGGAATGGCAAGAAGGAGTAACCGTACATGAACAAGATCGATGTCCTCAGCCGGCTGACACCGCAGATGCGGGCTGTGCTGGACAAGCAGGACGAGCTGACCGCAGGTTCCCCGGCCAGTGCTGCCGGCGATGTCGACGCCATCCGGGCCAGTTACGCGCGCGAGCGCGCCTTTTGGAACGAGGGCGGGCCTGGCATGGCGCAGACCGTCGACACGACGGCGCCGGGGGGCCCCTTCGGCAGCGTGAAGATCCGCATTTACTCCCCCTCGGCGGAAGGCAGCCTCCCGGCGATCGTCTACATCCACGGCGGCGGGTACCTGATGGGAAGCGTCGACACGCACGATCGGATCTGCCGCGTCCTCGCCGCGGAAACGGGCGCAGCGGTCGTCAGCGTCGACTACCGGCTCTCGCCCGAGGCGCGCTTCCCGAGCGCGATCCAGGAGTGCGCGGCCGCCGTGGAGTACCTCCGCGCCCATGGCGCGGACCACCACATCGACGGCGGCGACCTGGCGCTCGCGGGCGACTCCGCGGGGGCCAGCCTCGCTCTCGGCACGTACCTGTACCTCCGGGACGAGCTCTCGGGGGCGGGCGGCATCCGGGCGCTCCTCCTCTACTACGGCATGTACGGTCTCACGGACTCAGCGTCGCGCCGTCTGTTCGGCGGACCGTGGGACGGCCTCACACGGGAGGACCTGGAGGCGTATTCGGCAATGTACATACGGTCGGCCGAGGATCTCCGCAGCCCGTACATCGACTGCCTGTCGGCCGACCTGGCCGCGGGTGTGCCGCCCTGCTACATTGTCTCGGCCGAGCTCGATCCGCTCCGTGACGACAGCCATGCCCTCGCCGCGGTATTGGCCGAGCTCGGGATTCCGCACAGGCTGGAGGAGTTCAACGGTGTGCTCCACGCCTTCCTCCACTACGGGCGCATGTTGGCGGAGGCGACGCAGGCGCTGAGCCGGAGCGCCGCCTTCTATGCCGCGCAGGGCTCGGCGGTCCTTCCCCGCAGATAGTACGGTGATCGACTGGAGCGGCCCGGCCCGCCCTACCCGGATCGGGCGGATGACCCGGGTGCTTGAGGAAAAGGGGACCGAGACCAACCGGGGTAGTTGCTGGGCGCCATGCTGTCTCCTCCGAGTTGTCCCTGAGGTGGCCAATTTGGTGCCGGACTGGTTGGTGCCGGACTGAACGTCCGGCACGAAATTCATTGGCCTTCGATGAACGGCAACGGAACGGGCGACGCCTTCACCAACGGGCAACGCCGCCGTTAATGTGAGTACCCTGCTGCCGCTTCGGTGAGGGTCTTACCCTTTGTCTCCGGGGCCAGCCACTGGGAGAGCGCAGCACCGGCGAGGGCGACACCGGCGGCGATCAGCATGGTCGGGCCGGAGCCGAGGCTCTCCATCGAGATCGGCAGCAGGAAGATGCCAATGCCCGCCCCGACCCGGCTGACGGCGGCTGCGAAACCCGTTCCGATCCCTCGGATCTCGGTCGGGAGGACCTCGCCCGGGTAGACGTTCGTCAACGTGTTGTACCCGGCGTTGAAGAACGAGAAGACCAGGAAGAGGATGAGTACAACGGGCGCTGGCGCCGGCCCACAGTCCGATGATCGCGAGGACGACGGCGCACAGCCACTGCGGCGGGACGGTCAGTACGCGGCGCCCGGCCTTGTCGATCAGCAGGAACGTGATAACGACGTACCCGGCCCGGCCGAAGCTGTGCCATAGCTCACACTTTGACCTGCCGGGGACGCCTGGTCGGATAGGGTGGATGCCGCTGCCTCAGCGAGGAGGCGGCCGGGAAACTCTCAAAGGAAGCAACGGCGCATGAGCTTTGAATCGCACTCGATGACCCTCAAGATCTGGGACCACTCCACGATCGACCACACGCTGGACGCGGCCATCACCCACGTATCCTCCCAGGCAAACGCCCCGAAGGACCGGGTCAGGGTCACCCGCAGCGGACCCAACGTGTTCACGGTCAGCGTCCCCGGGGGCATGCCCGGGGACGCGCCGGCCCACATCGGCTAGGGCCCGCAGCCGGACGAAACCGAAGGTGCCGCCGCAACACGATGTTGCGGCGGCACCTTTCGTTTCGCAGCGCGGAGGACTCGAAGGGCCGCGCCCAACAGAGTCCCGGAGTCACCGGGTCGCGGAGTTCCAGACTTCTGGAGTCACAGAGTTACGGTGACCGAGGCTTGGGGGAGGGGGTGAGCAGGACCCTGGCGGCGCTCGTCCATGGCCTGGTAGGGTTCGGCGGCCTGCCCGGGCGGCAGGGTGAGGCCGAAGACCTCGCCGGGGTTGATCTCCGCGCCCATGAACAGCGCGATGAGTTCGGGCAGGAAACCGCTCACCGGTGCGGGCCCGCCGTGCAGGTGGATGCCGGAGAAGGGCTCGAGTCCGTCAAAGGCGACGTCGTGGGTGACGATGACGTGCCCTCGGCCAGCGGCACGCGGAGGTGCCCGGCCCGCGTGCCGATCGCTCGCATCGGCGCGTTGCAGCGGATCATGAGCGCCGCGTGCGCCGCGGCGGCAAGGGCGACCGAGACGACGGTGACGACGCCGAGCGGCAGCATCGTGGCGGCGACGCCGTTGACCATGACCAGCAGCGATACGATCACGGCGGCCAGCGGCAGCGCGAAAAGTCCCGCGGCGAGCAGGCCGAGGGCGCCGAGCGCGCACAGGACCGGTCCGGCGGCGAGCGTGCCCGTCACGCTCCACCGCTCGCTTGCGCGGCCGGCGAGGTAGCCGAAGACCATGAACCCGGCCGAATTCAGGCCGAACGCGAGCGCGTACTGCTGCGGGGAGAGGCTGTAGATGTCCTGCAGCACGTAGGTTGCCCCGGCGAGGTAGGCGGACAGGGCGGCGTTCACGAATCCCTGCACGAGCACGGCACCGGTGAACACGCGGTTTGCCAGCAGGGTGCGGAAGTCGCGTCCGGACTCTGCGAAGCCGCCGATGATGCGGTGGTGCGCCGGCAGGGTTTCGCGGTAGATGAGCGCGATTCCGGCGAGGATGGCCGCGCCGATCGCTGCGAGGAACGCGAACAGGCCCCGCCGGAATAGAGGTCGCGGCGTCCTGTTCGGCCGTCTGCGCGGGCAGTACCGGCAGGTAGAGGTCCATCGAGATCGGGCCGAACACCGCCGGCACGAGCAGCAACGTTGGAAGCAGCCGCCCGGGGGGCCGCTACGGCAGGGGAGAGGGACGGGGCACCATTTCAGTAAACGGCGCCCGGCCGCGCAGTGGCAGCCACTGCCGAGGGGTGTACCGACAGGGCACCCCAGTCTTGCCGGGGCCGACCTATCCTGACCATATGGACAATCGAGACGAGGTCCGCGAATTCCTCATGTCGCGGCGGGCCAAGGTCACGCCCGGGCAGGCCGGGCTCCCCGCCGGCCCCAAGCGGCGCGTGCCCGGCCTGCGGCGCACCGAGGTCGCGATGCTGGCCGGGGTGAGCGTCGAGTACTACGCCAAGCTGGAACGCGGCGCGATCGCCGGCGCATCCTCCTCCGTGCTCGACGCGGTCTCGCGGGCCCTGAACCTCGACGACACCGAGCGTGCGCACCTGTTCGACCTCGCGCGCGCCGCCGACGGCATCCCCACCTCCGGCCGGACCCGCCGCCGGGCGGCCAGGCAGGCCGCCTCCCGCCCCAGCCTGCAGTGGGCGCTGGACGCGATCACGGAGGGCATCGCCTTCGTCCGCAACCAGCAGCAGGACCTGCTCGTCCTGAACGCGCTGGGCCGCGCCTTTTACTCGCCCGTGATCGGCGACGGCGGCCGCACCCCGAACCTGGCGCGCTTCCAGTTCCTGGATCCGGCCTCCCGGGAGTTCTACCCGGACTGGGACGTCTTCGCGCAGATGTGCGTGGCCATCATGCGGGCGGAGGCCGGCCGCGACCCCCACGACCGGGGCCTGCAGAACCTTGTCGGCGAGCTCTCCACGCAGAGCGGGACGTTCCGCAGGCTCTGGGGCGCGCACGATGTGCGCACCCACGGTACCGGCACGAAGCGGTTCAGGCACCCCGAGGTGGGCGAGCTCGTCCTGGCCTATGAGGAACTGGCCCTCACCGCCGAACCCGGGCTCGTCCTGCTCATCTACACCGCCGAACCCGGATCGCCCTCCGCGGAGCGGCTTCGGCTCCTGGCCTCCCTGGCGGCGGAGCGGACGGCGAATGCGGCGCTGCAGCGGGACCACCTGCGCTGACCGTGCCGTTGCAGGCGTCCGAAGCCTTCGCCGCGAGCGAAGCAGGGGCGGGATCATGACGGCAGCACGTACGCTCCTGCTTACGGTGGGCCACGGGGCCGCCGGCCAGGAGGAGTTCCGGCAGCTGCTTCAGGCGGCGCAGGTCGCCGCCGTCGTCGATGTCCGGATCGGCCCGGGCAGCCGCAAGCACCCGCACTTCGGCAAGGCCAGCCTGGAGCAGTGGCTGCCGGAGGCCGGCATCGGCTACCGCTGGGAGCAGCGGCTGGGCGGCTTCCGCAAGCTCCCGGCGGACTCGCCCGACACTGCCCTGCGGAATGAGTCCTTCCGGGCCTATGCCGCCCACATGCGCTCGGCGGAATTCATCGAGGCGCTCAACGGGGTGCTCGCCCAGGCGGCGGCGCGGCGGACCGCCATCATGTGCAGCGAGACCGTGTGGTGGCGGTGCCACCGGCGCCTGATCGCCGACCACGCGGTCCTGCTCGACGGCGTCGACGTGGGCCACCTGATGCCGCCGGGAAGGATCACGGAGCACAAGCCAACCGACGGCGTCCGGGCTGCCGGCGGCCAGCTGTTCTACGACGTCGTGCCGTAGCCCGCATCAAGCCCCCGCACCCTTGGTACGGGGGCTTGACCATGCCTGCGGCGGATTCTAAAATCAAGATAAGCTCTTTTTAGAGACTCCGGGGGTGCTGAAATGGACTGGTCCGGGTGGGCCCTGTTCGGGCTGCTGGCCACGAGTGTCCTGACCGTGGTGATGATCGGCGCGCAGATGGCGGGGCTGACGCGCCTGGACCTTCCGCTCGTGCTCGGCACCCTTGTCACGGCCGACCCCGACAAGGCCCGCGTCGCCGGGTTCTTCCTTCACCTGGCCGCGGGACAGGGGTTCGCGCTCGGCTATGCGGCGACCTTCGCCCTGCTGGGCCGGAGCACCTGGTGGCTCGGCGCGCTGCTTGGCCTGCTGCATGTGGCCGTGGCGCTGACGGTGATCCTGCCGCTGCTGCCGGGGGTCCACCCGCGGATGGCGTCGCAGCGGGCCGGGCCGGCAAGCAGGTCGGTGCTGGAGCCCCCCGGCCTGCTTGCCCTGAACTACGGTATCCAGACCCCGGCCGTGGCGGTCGGCGCCCACCTGCTCTACGGCGCCGTCCTCGGGCTGCTGCTGCAGGCACGGTGAGCGGCCATGGCCAAGGTTCATCCCGCAGGGCTGGGGCCGCCGGTCCCGATCGGGGACTACGGGCTGCTGGGCGATACCCGCACCGCCCTGCTGGTCTCCGGCGACGGCGCCGTGGACTGGTTCTGCGCGCCGGCGTTCGACGGCGAGCCGGTGTTCGGCCGCCTGCTCGGCGGCCCCGCGGCGGGCACCTTCCGCGCCGGGCCCGCCCTGCCCGCGCAGCGCCTGAGCCGCCGCTACCTGCGGCACTGCGCGACCCTGGAGACCGTGTGGGCGGTGGGGGAGGGCCGGCTGGTCCTGACCGAGGCGATGGTGGCCGAGGTGGCCGGGCAGTTGCTGCCGGCGACGCTGCTGGTGCGGCGGCTCTCGGCCGAGGGCGCCCCCGTCCGGGCCGTCATCGAGTTCGACCCGCGCCTGGGCGAACACCACCGCCGGCCCAGGATCCGCCGCGGGCGGGAACTGGTGTGCGAGTGGGGGCCGCTGGCCCTGTCGCTGGGCTGCGACCCGCAGCTGGACCTCGAGCCGGGCCGGCCGGCCGAGGTCACCGTGGAGCCGGGCCGCCCGCTCGTGCTTGTGCTCGCCGTGGCCTGCGGCGAACCGCTCGTCCACGTCGACCCGGCAGCGGCCTGGGCCCTGGTCGAGGCCGACGAAGCGCTCTGGCGGGCCTGGACCTCCGGGATCGACCCGGACATCCCCTTCCGCGAGGAGGTGGTGCGCAGCCTGCTGACGCTGCGGCTGCTCACCTACGCCCCCTCCGGGGCCCCGGTGGCGGCCCCGACCACCTCGCTGCCCGAGCACCCCGGCGGGCTGCGCAACTGGGACTACCGGTACGCCTGGCCGCGCGATGCCAGCATCGGCGTCGGCGCCTTCCTCGCCGCCGGCATGGACGGGGAGGCCCGCAGCTTCCTCGGCTGGCTGCTGCACGCGAGCCGGCTGCAGCGCCCGCGGCTGCCGGCGCTGCTCACCCTGACCGGAGGCCACGTGCCCCGGGAGCGCGAGCTGCAGGGCTGGCCAGGCTACGCCGGCAGCGTGCCGGTCCGGGTGGGCAACGGCGCCGCCGCCCAGCACCAGCTCGACAGCTACGGCTGGGTCCTGGACGCCGCCTGGGCCTTCGTGCAGGACGGGCACCGGCTGTACTCGGAGACCTGGCGTGCGATGCGCGGCTTCGCCGACCAGGTGGCCCGCCGGTGGCAGGAGCCGGACGCCGGGATCTGGGAGATCCGCGGCGACGCGGACCACCACGTGCACTCGAAGCTGATGGGCTGGCTGGCCCTGGACCGGGCGCTGCGGATCGGGCAAAGCCACCGCCTGGGCGGGCGCCGGCAGCGGCGGTGGCAGGCCGCCCGGGAGGCCATCGCCGCCGAGGTACGGTCCAGGGGGTTCGATCCGGTCCGGCGCAGCTACACCCGCAGCTACGGTTCGGCAGACCTGGATGCCGCCCTGCTGATCCTGCCCGCGCTGGGCTTCGAGGAGGCCGGCTCGTCCCGGATGCGGGGCACGGTGGACGCGGTCCGGCGCGAACTTTCCGCCGGCGGGCCGCTGCTGTACCGGTACCCGCCCGGCCGCGACGGCCTGCCCGGCACCGAGGGGGCCTTCCTGCCCTGCTCCTTCTGGCTCGTGGCGGCCCTGGCCCGGACCGGCCGCCGCGCCGAAGCCGTGGACCTGTTCGGGGAGCTGCTCGGCCGGGCCAGCGAGCTGGGCCTGTACGGGGAGGAGATGGACCCGGCCACCGGCACCCAGCTGGGCAACTTCCCGCAGGCCCTGACCCACGCCGCGCTGGTCCAGGCGGCCCTGGCCCTCCGGGAGACCCGGCGGGAGGGCGCCGTCCCGGTGCCGGCCGGCGTCCCGGAGGGCCAGGGGGCACAAGCCTGCCCGGGCTAACCGTTGAGGCCGGCGGCCAGCAGTTCCTGCAGGCCCTGCCGGAACCTGGCCTTGCCGCCGTGGGCCGGGTGGCGCACCTTGGGGGCCTCCAGGCCGGCGGCGCGGACGCTGCGCCCGGCCACATTGCCGACGGCGACCACCACCTGCACCGCGAACAGCCGGGCCAGGGCGAGCCAGAGCGGCTGCCCGGCCAGGACCTCGGCAGCCGACGGGGTGCGGTTGGACAGCGGCCGGTCCGGACGGTGCGGGTGCAGCGGGTAGGCGCTCCAGAGCAGGGGCAGGAAATCCAGCTCCGCCAGCACCTCCCACATCACCGTGGCGGTCGGTTCCGGGGCCACCGGCGGAGCGTCGGCCGGCAGGGCATAGCCCTGTCCCGGCCCGAAGAGTCCGAAGTGGTTGCCCCGGCCCTGGAGAATGGCGGTGTTGGTGAACGGCACGCCGGTGATGCGCATGCCCCGGAAGCCCGGCGCCTCGCCCAGCAGCAGCACCCGGGGCGCCCGCTCCAGCATCTGCCGCAGGTACAGCTCCAGGTTGCGCCGGCGCACGGCGTTGTCCGGGCCGGCGAAGAAGTTGGTGCTGTCTGGTCCGGTCCCGGTGGCCGCCAGCTGTTCCACGAACGCCCTGACCGGGTCCGTGCCCATGGATGCCCTCCTCGGCGGTGTCCTCAGCGCTCGGGGTTGAAGCGCAGCACATCCTCCAGGGCCAGGGTGCCCGTGGGTTCGTCGTCCTCTTCCAGCAGGTACAGCCGCTGGATGGCGATCACCACCGCGTCGGCAATGATCTGGCGGATGATCGGATCCGCCAGCAGCTGCGCGTCGTGGGCGCTGCTCAGGTAACCCAGCTCCAGGTGGACCGAGGGCATGGTGGCCAGCCGCAGGACGTCCCAGCGGCGCCCGTGCACGCCCAGACTGGGCAGGCCCGTCCTGGCGGTGATTTCCTTCAGGATCAGCTCGGCGGCGCGGTGGCCGATGGGGGAGTTGATCTCGCCGGTTTCCGTCCGGCCCCAGTAGAAGGCCGAGGCCCCGCTGGCGGCGGTCTGCTCCAGCCAGTCGCAGTGCAGGGACACGCACAGGCTGGCCTGGGATTCCTGGATCAGCCGCACCCGGGTGCCGGAGGGCGTCCCTTCCGGGACCTCGACGACCTTTACCTCGGCGCCGAGGCTGCCCAGGATGGTCCGGATCCGCCGGAGAACGTCCGTGGCGACCAGCTGTTCGGTCAGCGGCCCGCCGCCGGCCTGGTCGGGCCGGCCGGCGGCCCGGGTGGTGCCGGTGCCCGCAGCCAGGCAGATGACCCTGCCGGCCAGGGCGGCGGTGGTCTGGTTGAGCCGCTCGTAGTCGCGCAGCGAGAAGGCCTGGCTGGAGCTGATGGTGCGGTTGACCCGGGCCATGGCATCGATCAGCACCGCATCGCAGACCCCGGTCATTTCCAGGCCCAGGTTCAGCTGCAGTTCGCGCACGGCCAGATGCGTGCGCTCGCCGAATTCGCCGTCGATATGCCCGTAGTAGAAGCCCAGGTAGGACAGCTGGCGCTGCAGTTCGGTGACGTCGTCGCCGCGCAGCGGTTCGGCGCCTGCGGCGGGCCGGGCCAGGACCCGGTCGCCGAGCTTGTACTGGGCCTCGGCGAGGGCGCGCTCGGTCTCGGGCCCGGCGACCCCGTCCACCATCAGGCCGCGGGACTGCTGGAAGGTGCGCACCGCGGCGTCGACATGGTCGTCGAACCGTTCCGGATCATTGACCTGGTCCGGGGCCAGGTACGCCATGGACACGCCGGCGCGCAGCAGCCTTTCGCGCAAGGCCACTACGCGCCGGCTCGAATCCGTGCGGCGCAGGCTGGCCGGCGCCGGATCGTTCGAGTGCATGGTGCCTAGCCGAGGAATTCGGCGAATTCCCGCTCGAGGATCTGCTTGGGCTTGGCGCCGATGGAGGTAGCGGCCACCTCGCCGTTGTTGAAGACGTACACCGCCGGAATGGAGGTGATGCCGTACTTGGAGGCGGTGGCCGGGTTGTCGTCGACATTGAGCTTGACCACCTCGACCTTGCCGGCGTGCTCGGCGGCGATGGCGTCCAGGACGGGGGTCAGCATGCGGCACGGGCCGCACCATTCCGCCCAGAAATCCACGATGACCGGCTTGTCGGCCTTGAGGACGTCGGCATCGAAGCTGGCGTCGGTTACTTCCTTGGCAGTGCTCATGATGTGCTCCCTTTCGGCAGTGGTTCTCAGACGGTGGCCGGCTCGGCGGCCGGAACGGCGGCGTGGTGCTGGGCGGCGAGGAAGTGCTCGACGTCGATGGCCGCGGCGCAGCCGGAGCCGGCGGCGGTGATGGCCTGGCGGTAGGTGGGGTCCACGACGTCGCCGGCGGCGAAGACGCCCGGCAGCGAGGTCCTGGAGGAGCGGCCCTCGACGGCGATGGTGCCTTCGGGGGTCAGCTCCAGCTGGCCCTTGACCAGGTCCACGCGCGGGTCGTTGCCGATGGCCACGAAGACCCCGGTCACGGCCAGTTCGGATTCGGTGCCGTCCACGGTGCTGCGCAGCGTGATCCCGGTGACCTTGTCCGTGCCGCTGATGCCGGTGACTTCGGAGTTCCAGGCGAAGCTGATCTTCTCGTGTGCCAGCGCGCGGTCCTGCATGATCCTGGAGGCGCGCAGGCTGTCGCGGCGGTGGACCACGGTGACGGACCGGGCGAACTTGGTCAGGAAGAGGGCTTCCTCCATGGCCGAGTCGCCGCCGCCGACGACGGCGATGTCCTGGTCGCGGAAGAAGAAGCCGTCGCAGGTGGCGCACCAGCTCACGCCGTGGCCGGAGAGGCGCTTTTCGTCCTCCAGGCCCAGCTCACGGTAGGCGGAGCCGGTGGAGATGATGACGGCGCGGGCCAGGAACGTCTGGCCGGTGGCGATGGTGACCTTCTTGATCTCGCCGTCCAGCTCCAGGGAGGTGACGTCCTCGAACAGGATCTCGGTGCCGAACCGCTCGGCCTGCTTCTGGAACTGTTCCATCAGCTCCGGACCCAGGATGCCCTCCGGGAAGCCCGGGAAGTTCTCCACGTCGGTGGTGTTCATCAGCTCGCCGCCGGCCTGCACGGAGCTGGCGATCAGCAGCGGCTTCAGGTTGGCGCGCGCCGTGTACACGGCAGCGGTGTAGCCGGCAGGACCGGATCCGACAATGATCACGTCGCGCACGGACGCGGATATTTCTGTGGTCACAGTCTGTGAACCTCTTCCTGTTTGTGCAATCTGTTTCCCGGCAGGGGCCGGCTGCCCGGGCAGCTTCCCGGCCGGTGGCCACCCCTCACAACCACCGGAGTCACCAGCTTATTCCGCCCCTGCCCGTGCAGGTGTCCATGTTCCGCCCTGTGACGGCACGGCCGCCGACCAGTTAGGAAACTTCGATCTCGGCCATCCGGAGGCCGAAGGGCGGCGCGCTGCCGGGGTTGGACAGCTGCGGCAGCTGGGTGAAGTTGACGATGACGTAC
Organism: Arthrobacter mobilis; assembly: GCF_012395835.1. Classification (GTDB taxonomy): domain Bacteria; phylum Actinomycetota; class Actinomycetes; order Actinomycetales; family Micrococcaceae; genus Crystallibacter; species Crystallibacter mobilis. The sequence goes on along the minus strand of NZ_JAAZSQ010000028.1, from coordinate 18,654 downwards.
TGGGCCTTGGGGGCCTGGCCGTCCTCCTCCGGCACCGGAATGGTGGTGTTCTGCGCGGTGAAGCTGCCCCGGGCCACCTGCTTGGCGCCCTCCAGGCTCGGCTCGTCGTTGAGCAGCACCGAGAACTGTCCGCCCCGGCCGCTGAGCTGGGTCAGCCGGATGGACTCGATGGTCGAGGCCTCCTCCAGTTCGACCACCAGGGCCATGTTCGAGGCGTAGCCGCCGAAGGCCTCGGTGGCGTACTGGTAGCTGGCCCAGTAGGTGGCCGGATTGCCGTCGATCGCCTCCGGCAGCTTGCCGTCGTTCTCCTGGTCCAGTTCGGGCATGTCCGGTACCAGCCGGGACAGGCCGGCGATCTCCGGCTCCACCACGGCGGCCTCACCCTCCTCCGCCGGAGCGCCGGCCGCGGTCTCGTTGGCGGCCGGGCTGTTGGCTTCGTTCGCCGTCGGGGCGCCGCGGAACACGTTCAGCTGGCTGACCGCGACGACGATCGCCGCGACCAGCAGCGCCGCCAGCACGCCGCCGACCAGGAGCCGGGGCGACCGGGGATGGTTTTCCTCGTCCCGGTCGTAGTCCTCGTCCCCGGTATAGCCGGGCCCGGCAGGTTCGGCCGCGGCCGGGCGGGCGGCGGCAGGGAACGCGGCGGCCCGGCGGACGTACTCCCCGCTGTCGGACGGTGAGGCCTTGGCCACCACCTGGATCCCGCCGGTGTCCGGGTGGCTGTCGGTCCAGAGCGTGACCTTCGGCTTGCCCGCAGGAGGTGCCGGCACCGCAGGCGCGGCGGCCGCGGCCCTCGGCGCCCCGGCGGGCTGGGGCGGCACCGGGCGGGTCCGGGAGGTGTGCGGGGACGGGACGGCGGCCTGCGGGTCCGTGTCCGGCCCGGCGCCGGCAGTGGCAGTCCCGGGGGCAGCAGCTCCAGCGGCAGCAGCTCCGGCGGCACCGGCCTGGCCGCCGCGGCCGAACCTGGGCAGCTCGAGATGGCTCAGGCGTTCGCGCAGCGAGGGCCGGTGCGCGGATTCCTCCTCGTGGTACTCCTCCTCTTCCCAGTCCTCCTCGTCCTCGTAGTACTGGGGCTCGGTGGAACGGGCCTGGCCGAAAATCTCCGAACCCAGGGTCTCGGTGAAGAACGGCTCCACGTAGGGGGCGTCCTGCTGGATGACCAGGTCCAGCAGGTCCGCGGCCTCGGCCTGGTTGGTGACCAGGTAGGTGTTGCCCTCGGCATTGCCTAGGTCGAGCACCTGGACATTGCCCTCGCGCTCGCCCGTGGCGATTTCGCGGGCGCTCATGGCCACCTGGCTGGCATTGTCCGGGGAGGCCACCAGGATGCTGACCGGGCGGTTGAGGACCTCGTCCACGCCGTCCAGCACGAGGTCGTGTTCGGCGGACGCCAGCACGCGGGCCGTTACCTTGTAACGGCCCCCGAGCAAAGTCCCGACCTCGACTGGCTGCGGCACAAGTTCCTCCCGGGGGTTTCGGGGCGCTGCGCGTCCCGCTAGGTATTTTGTTTACATGCTACCGGCTGGCACCGGCCGGGCCGTGCTGCCGCTCAGGCGTTGCGCCCCGGCAGGCGCCTCAGCACCGGGGCCAGGAAGTCGTCCAGTTCGCGCACCCGCAGCAGCCGCAGCAGCAGCAGGTACGCCCCGGCCATGACCGTGCCGACGGCGGCGATGGCCACCATCGCGGTGGGGATCGAGCGCATCGCGAACCCGCCGCCGTCGTACCCGCCCAGCAGCCACAGCACGCCCGCCCCGGCCAGGCCCGCGCCCAGCGCGGCGTAGCCGAGCCGGATGTAGGTGTCCACCACCGCGCCGGCGCCGTAATCGCCGAGCCGCCGCCGGGTGAAGAAGTGCGCCAGCAGGGCCGAGAACACGTTGAAGACCGCGAAGAGGATGGCCAGCCCGTAGACCACCTGGGTGGCCGGGACCACGCCGGCCAGGACCAGGGCCAGCAGCGCGCAGCCGCCGGAGAGGATGGACTGCATGATCAGCGGCGTGCGCGCGTCCTCCTCGGCGTAGAAGACGCGGTTGAGGAAGAAGTAGATGCTCATGAACGGCATGCCCGCGGCCAGGATGGTCAGCACCTGGCCCAGGGTGGCCGCCGAGATGGCGGCGGTCGCCCCGGAGCCGGCGAAGAGCCGGCCCAGCGGCCCGCCCAGCACCACCATGGCGGCGGCGCCGAAGACGGTGGCCACGCCGATGGTGCGCAGGCCGGAGTTGATCGTCCGGCGCACCTCGTCCAGGTCCCCGGCGGCCTGGGAGCGGGAGAGCTGGTTGAACAGCACGGTGGCGATGGACAGCACGAACACCGAATGCGGCAGCAGGGAGATCAGCTGCGCGGTATTGAGCGCGTACTCGCCCGGGACCGAGGCAGCCGGGCCCGAGCCCTCGAGGCCGAGGCGGCCGGCGGTGGCGCTGGAGGCGATGGTGCCGTAGAGCAGGTAGGCGGAGTTGCCCACCACCATGGTGCCCAGCGTCCACAGCGCCACCTTGCCGGCCTGGGCGAACCCCAGGCCGCGCCAGCCGAACTTCGGGTGCAGGCCCAGGCCCAGCTGCTTCAGCGGCCAGAGCAGGATCAGCGCCTGCAGCACAATGCCCAGCGTGGTGCCGCCGGCCAGCACCATCGTCTGGGCCCCGGTCCACAGATCGGGGTCGTCGCGGGCGCGCGAGAAGGCGCCGAACAGCGAGATGTACAGCACCAGCGTGCCGATGGCCACCACGTTGTTCAGCACCGGGGCCCACATGTACCAGCCGAAGCGGTTGTGCGCGTTGAGCACCTGCCCCACCACCGCGTAGAGCCCGTAGAAGAAGATCTGCGGCAGGCACCAGAGCGCGAAGACCGTGCCCAGCTCCAGCATCGGGCCGGTCCAGTCCTTGGTCAGCAGCCGGATGATCGGCCCGGCCAGCAGCATGACCACCACCGTGATGCCGCTCATGACCAGCAGGGTCAGGCCCAGCAGCCGGCTGACGAAGTCCGCGCCGCCGTCGCGGTTTTCGCTGGCCTTGATGATCTGCGGCACCAGGACCACGTTGAAGATGCCGCCGGCCAGCAGCAGGTAGATGATGTTCGGGATCGTGTTCGCTTTTTCGAAGATGTCGCCCATGGTGGTGTTGGCACCGATGGCGACGGCGAGCAGCGAGGTGCGCACGAACCCGAGCACGCGCGAGACCATGGTCCCGGCGGCCATGATGGCGCTGGCTTTGGCGGTGCTGTTGGTTTGGGCGTCGGACATCAGAGGAATTCCGGCAGCACCTCGCGGGCCAGGTCCACGATGCGCCGTTCGTTGGGGAAGGAGAGCCGCTTCCCCAACTCGGCCAGCGGCACCCAGGCCACGTCCACGGCCTCATGGTCCGGGTCGTTGTCGATGGTCAGTTCCCCGCCGGTGGCGGTGAGCAGGAAGTGGTGGACCGTCTTGTGCACGCGGTGCCCGCTGACGGTGAACCAGTAGTCGATGCTGCCCAGGGTGGCCAGCACCCGGCCCTTGATCCCGGTCTCCTCCTCGATTTCCCGGACCGCCGCCTCTTCGTTGGTCTCGTCGTTCTCGGGGTGGCCCTTGGGCAGGCACCACTCGAGCCGGCCGCCGCGGTTGAAGCGGGCAATGATGGCCACGTTCAGCTCCGGCGTCGAGACATCCACCACAACGCCGCCGGCCGAGACCTCTTCCACGGTGGGCAGGGCATGGTGTCCGGACGGCGCGGCGCTGCCCACTGACGCTGTCAGCGGGGTGCGCTTCGGGGCGCTCGGAACCGGATATGCCATGCAGTCCACTCTAACGATATTTAATCCGTTCGGCGGCGGCTGGGGCGCGCGGCGGAAGTGTTTGTTAACCGGGCGGTTGAACAGCCGCGGCGGCTTTCTGGCACCCTTAAGGGACTATGGTTCACCTTTTTGACCCGGCCTCGCAGCCGCAGCTGTCCGCCCTGGACCTTCCGGATGTTGTCCTCGAAATGGGCCAGCTCTTCGCCGACGCCGGCCACCAGCTGTCCCTGGTGGGCGGGCCGGTGCGGGACCTGTTCCTGGGCCGGGTGTCGCCGGACCTGGACTTCACCACGGACGCGGATCCGGATGCCACCATCGGGGTCATCAAGCGGTGGGCCGACCACTACTGGGAGATCGGCAGGGAGTTCGGCACCATCGGCCTGCGCAAGGACGGGCACACGCTGGAGGTGACCACCTACCGTGCGGAGGCCTACGATGCGGACTCGCGCAAGCCGGCGGTGGCCTTCGGCACGTCCCTGGAGGATGACCTGTTCCGCCGCGACTTCACCATCAACGCCATGGCCCTGCGCCTGCCCTCGCTGGAACTGGTGGACCCGTACGGGGGCGTGCGGGACCTGCACGCCGGGATGCTGCGCACCCCGGGCGAGCCCTCGGCGTCGTTCTCCGACGACCCGCTGCGGATGATGCGCGCGGCGCGCTTCGCCTCCCAGCTGCAGGTGGAGGTGGCGGAGGAAGTGGCCCGGGCCATGACCGACATGGCCGACCGGATCACCATCGTCTCGGCCGAACGGGTCCGGGACGAACTGATCAAGCTGATCAACGGCAAGGACCCGCGCACCGGCGTGGACCTGCTGGTGGACACCGGCCTGGCCGACCATGTGCTGCCCGAGGTTGCCGCGCTGCGGCTGGAGCTGGACGAGCACCACCGGCACAAGGACGTCTACCAGCACTCGCTGACGGTGCTGGAGCAGGCCTGCGGCCTGGAGACCGGCGAGGACGGCCCGGTGCCGGGCCCGGATTTCGTCCTGCGGTTCGCGGCCCTGATGCACGACGTCGGCAAGCCGGCCACACGCCGGTTCGACCCCTCCGGGGCGGTCAGCTTCCGCCACCACGACATGGTCGGCGCGAAGCTGACGGCCAGGCGGATGAAGAAGCTGCGCTTCGACAATGACACGATCAAGGCTGTGTCCCGGCTGGTGGAGCTGCACATGCGCTTCTACGGGTACGGGGACGCCGGCTGGACGGATTCGGCGGTGCGCCGCTACGTCACCGACGCCGGGCCGCTGCTGGAGCGGCTGCACCGGCTGACTCGTTCCGATGTGACCACGCGGAACAAGCGCAAGGCCGAGCGCCTGGCCTTCGCCTACGACGACCTGGAAGAGCGCATCGGCGCGCTGCGCGAGCAGGAGGAACTGGACGCCGTCCGGCCGGACCTGGACGGGCAGCAGATCATGGCGCTGCTGGGGATCCGGCCGGGCCCGCTGGTGGGGCGGGCGTACAAGTTCCTGCTCGAGGAGCGCCTGGAGCACGGCCCGCTCGAGCCGGCGGCGGCCGAGGCGAAGCTGCTGGCGTGGTGGGCCGAACAGCCCGAGTCCGCCGGGACCTCGGACGGGCCTTCCGCCGGGGCCGGGCAGCCGTGAGCGCCGCCGCGGACCACGGCTACCCCGTGCTGTGGCTGCTGCGCCACGGCGAGACCGAGTGGTCCCGCTCCGGCCAGTACACCGGCCTGACCGACCTGGAGCTGACCGAGGCGGGCCTGCGGCAGGCCGTCGAGGCGGGCGCCAGGCTGGCCGGCATCGGCTTCGATACCGTCCTGACCTCGCCGCTCAAGCGCGCCCGCCGCACGGCCGAGCTCGCCGGCTTCCCGGACGCGGAGGTCCTCCCGTACGCCCACGAATGGGACTACGGCGAGTACGAGGGCGTCAGCAGCGCGGCGCTGCGCCGGAAGGACCCGGACTACCTGATCTGGACGCACGGAGTGGTGGGCGGCGAGACCCTGGCGCAGGTGGCCGCACGCGCCGACCGCGTGATCGCCAGGGTGCTGGACGGCTCCGCCGGCCCGGCGCCGTCGTCCGCCCCGCCGGCGGTGCAGACCGAAACCACCGAGCCGGTCGGGTCCGTGCCGGCCACGCCCGGCCAGCGCAAGGTCCTGCTGGTGGCCCACGGTCACTTCCTGCGGATCCTGACCGCCCGCTGGCTGCAGCTGGACCCGGTCGAGGGCCGCCGCTTCGTGCTCGGCACCGCCGGGATCTGCACCCTGGGCTGGGACAAGCGCACCCCCGCGGTCATTGGCTGGAACGTCTAGGACATTTCGGTGAATCAGCGCGTGTAGATGAGGGTCAGGCTCGCTTCCACGCCTGCGCTGACGACGCCGAGATTGCCGGAGGCCGAGATGCCCACCTGGACTTCCACTTCGGCCAGACCGAATCCGTGTTTCGATTCGGTGTCCAGGCCCTCGAGGATCTCCCCGACCTCGGACTGCACCCGTTCCAGCTGTTCCTGGACGCTGGACAGGTCCAGCTTCTTGTCCTTGACGACCCACTTTCGCAGCCACTGCCCCGGTCCGTGCTGTTGTGCCATTCCTGATGTAGGCGGCAGGGGCGGCGCAAGTTCCTTTTGCTCCTCGGCAACCAGGATGGCCAGAGTCCGGCCGCGGGCGGGGTTTTCGCTCATGGGAACACCTGCAGATCCATCATTTTTTCCAGTTGGAAGATAGCCAGACCGTAACCGAGTGCGGGCAGGGCGGCGGGCGTGCCGAGAGGCCAGAAGCCGCCCAGATAAATCCCCATGGGCTCGCCGGAAACCGCTTCGGTGATGAATGCCCCGGAATTGCCTGGCTGACCTGCTGCCGACAGGCTGAACCGCACGGGGAAGCGCGGGTCCTTGTACATCTTGAAGTCGCTGGAAATGTCCAAGACTTTTGCCCGGACAGGCAGCGGAGCAGGGGGCTGACCGAGATGCAGATGGGCACCGGTGTTGATTGACACCGTGTAGGCGGTAACCGCTTGAAGGGCCTGGGGCGGCGCCCAACCAACATCAACCATGGCTGCATCGGTGCACTCGGTTGCCCAGTCCACGACATTCCCCAGGCCTGCTGCCGCATGGGCTGCGGTCAGCCATCCCTGCACTTGCCCGTTCCGGCTGGTTGCCCAGCATGCCAACTGCCCGTTTGCGGTGAGCGGAGGAGCGGCCTGCGGCCAATGGTGGGGTTCACGCCGGCCGCGCCGCACAACGACTTGGAAATAGGCGTCCCGGACCCTGACCGGACGGAGAGCATCAACGGCAGGAACCTCGGCTGCCTCCTGTTCATTTGTGTAAAGGATGATTCCGATGGAGGGGAATTCTCCATACCTAAACGATGGATCGACCAATTCGTTGAGGAAACCGACAGCCGCATAGTCGAAGAACGGTAGGCGTCGTGCCAATGATCGGAACTGGTCCTCCGCCAGGCTCAGGGCGATGGTCCATCCGACGGCCCTGCGTTCCCGCCCGTCCGGTGGCGGACCGGCCGGGATGTAGTCCCAGACATAGTCCGGAGGCTCGCCCAGCCGGTCCAGCGACTCCACGTCAGGATCGAACATCTTTCCACCTATCTTTGTCGGCTTCGCCGGCTCCGCTGTTCGGCAGATCCGGCAGCTACAAGCCACGAGGCGTCCAGTTTCGGCAGGTCCCGTTACAGGGCCGTTACGAGGCACACCTGTTCTTCGCGCCGGAGGCTCCGCGCTGCCGTTCCCGATGGGAAAGCGTTGCGCTCGGCCGCCGGGGCGAATAACCTCGGACTTCCGGGTCAACGAGGATCGGCGGATGGGGGCAGGCATGAGGCGGTTGACGGTTTTGCTGGCGGTGCTGCTGGTCGGAGCCGGGAGCCTGCCCGGCGCGGCAGTGGCGGCACCGGCCGACTACGACATCGACACGGCCTCCAGCCGGCACGTAATAGTCAACAAGCAGCGCCCGCTGTCCCCGCAGACCTACCGGCCGGCCAACCTGGTCAGGATCACGGGCATCCTGGTGCGCAGCGACGCCGCCGACGCCTACAAGAAATTCACCCGCGCGGCCAAGGCGGCAGGCGTGTCCATCACGCTGGTCAGCGGTTACCGCTCCTACGCCCAGCAGGAAAGCCTCTACAACAGCTACGTGCGCCAGTACGGGCAGGAGGTGGCGGACACCCTCGCCGCCCGGCCCGGCTTCAGCGAGCACCAGACCGGGCTGGCGGTGGACATCGGCAACCCCAGCGGAACCTGCGCGCTGGAGGAATGCTTCGAAAACACCCCGGCCGGCCGCTGGGCCACCGAGCACGCCGACGAGTACGGCTTCGTGCTCCGCTACCCCAAGGGCTACGGCGCGGTCACCGGCTACAGCTACGAGCCCTGGCACCTGCGCTACGTGGGCCCAGAACTCGAAGCGGAGTTCCGGCTCAGCGGCCAGCCGACGCTGGAAGACTTCTTCGGCCTGCCGCCGGCCCCGGACTACAGCTGACAGGCAGCGGGGGTCAGGCCATCCCGATCAGCCTGCGGGCGGTCGCTGCGTCGGTAATCAGTGAATGCGCGAGCCCGGAGACGAGCACGGCCCGGATGGCCTGGGTCTTGGCTTCGCCGCCGGCCACCGCGATGACGTGCGGGATCCGGCGCAACTGGGACTCCGGAATGGCGATGCAGCGGTCATCGACGTCCTCGATCACCCGCCCGGCATCGTTCACCAGGGTTGCGCACACCTCCGCCCGGACGCCGCGGGCGATCAGGGCATCCCGGTCCTGGCTGCCCAGGGCAGGGTTTTCGACCATCTGGGAATCGGGCGGTGACCAGCTGCCGACGGCCACCACGGCTACGGTCACGCGGGAGAACTGCGCGAAGGTATCCATCAGTTCGTGCTGCCTGCGCAGCCCCTGGGCGGTCGCGGCGTCGCTGACGATCAGCGGAGCGTAGATGGTCCAGGGCCTGGTGCCGGCCACGGCACTGACGCGGCGGATGGTTTCGATGCCGGTCTCCTGGATGGGGCCGGCGATGCCCGCGAGCTGGACGACTTCGCAGCGCGGCAGGGAACGCAGGGAGCGGGCCAGCGCATTGACCGTCCGGCCCGAGGTCAGGCCGAGGACATCGTCATCGGTCAGGATCTCGGACAGCAAATCGGCGGCGGTCCCGCCGAGGTGCTGCTGGATGGCCTCGGGCGTTTCGGCCGGCACGTTGACGGCGATGGCGCGTTCCAGGCCGTAGGCCTTCTGCAGCTGGACCGACAGCTCCAGGTCCAAAGACGACGGGCTCGCGATTTCGAACCTGACGATGCCGCTGGCCACGGCCTGCTCGAGGATCCGGCCGATCTTGAAACGGCTCAGGCCCGTTTCGGCAGCGATCTCGATCCGGGTCTTTCCCTCGATGAAATGCTGCTGGGCAATGTACGCCGTGCGCACCAGGGCGTCGGGTCCTAGCTGTGCCATTGTCATCTCTTGTCTTTCCATCGCCACCTGTCCGGTTGCTAGATTACCTTCCCAGAAATTGCTCATATGAGCAAGCACTTGCACATATGATGAGATCCGGGTCATACTTTTGCAGAACCGGCCGCCGCGGTCCGCAGGACTTCATTCCGCAGGACTGCGGGCGGGGGCTTGAGTACGAAGGGAAGTCGATCGGTGGAAGCAGTCTTGCCGGAAACCATGAAGGCCAGTGTTCTGGTCAAACCGCAGTCAGTCGTGGTCGAAGAGCGGCCCCTGCCTGCGCTGGAAGCGGACGAGGTCCTGGTCCGGGTCTCCGCGGTGGGCGTGTGCGGATCGGATGTGCATTACTTCCAGGAAGGCCGGATCGGCGACTTCGTGGTGGAGTCCCCGCTGGTCCTGGGGCATGAGGCCGCCGGCACCATTGTGGCCGCCGGCAGCGGGGTGGACCCCTCGCGGGTGGGGGAGCGCGTCTCGATCGAACCGCAGCGGCCCGACCCGCACTCGAAGCAGTCCCTGGCCGGCTGCTACAACCTGGATCCGTCCATGCGCTTCTACGCCACGCCGCCGGTCGACGGGGCCTTCATGGAGTTCGTCAAGATCCAGTCCCACTTCGCCTTCACGGTGCCCGACAGCATCAGCGACGAGGCGGCGGCCCTGATGGAGCCGCTCTCGGTCGGCATCGCGGCCATGCAGAAGGCCCAGGTCACGCCCGGGGCGAAGGTGCTCATCACCGGCGCCGGCCCCATCGGCATTATCTGCGCCCAGGTGGCCAAGGCCTACGGCGCCACCGAGGTCATCGTCTCCGACCTCGACGACGAGCGCCGCCGCAGGGCCCTCACCTTCGGCGCAGACCGCGTGATCGATCCCAAAACCGACGACGTGGCGAACCTTGGCCTGGAGGTTGGCGCGTTCATTGAAGCCTCGGGGGCGACGCCGGCGATCCTGACGGGCATCCGCAACGTGGCTCCGGCCGGCCGGGTGGTCCTGGTGGGCATGGGCGCGGACGAGGTCGCGCTGCCGCTGTCGCTGATCCAGAACCGGGAACTGGTGGTCACCGGGATCTTCCGCTACGCCAACACCTGGCCGATCGCCATCGAACTGGTGCGGACCGGGCGCGTGGACCTGGACGGACTGGTCACCGGGGTCTACGGCATCGAGGACGTGGCCCAGGCCCTGGCCGATTCGACCAAACCCGCCAGCCTGAAAACGATCGTGCGGCCGGGGCGGTAGATCCCATGCATACCAAGCACAGCACCGAGGCGGTGTCCACCGCCATGCTCGAATGCCACGGCATCCGCATGAGCTTTGGCGGCATCCCGGTCCTGAAGGGTGTCTCCCTGGTTCTGGAACCGGGCACCGTCACCGCGCTGGCCGGCGAAAACGGCGCGGGCAAGTCCACGCTCATGAAGATCGCCTCCGGGCAGTACAAGCCGGACGAAGGCACCGTGGAGGTCCGCGGCGAGCACCTGCACGCCGGGGACATCCAGGCCGCCCACCGGCTGGGGGTCGCCATCGTGCCGCAGGAACTGGCCTCGATCCCGGAAATGACCGTCTACGAGAATCTGTTCGTCGGCCGCGAGCTGCGCTCGCCGGTGGGGCTGCTGAACCGCGGCGCGATGATCCGCCAGGCCCGGGAGTACCTGAAGCCGTTCGGACTGGAGATCGACCCGACCGTGCGGATGGGCTCCCTGCCCGTGGGCATCCGCCAGATCATCGAGATCGTCAAGGCCACCAGCCGGGGCGCGAAGGTCCTGCTGCTGGACGAGCCGACCAGCGCGATCGCCGAACAGGAGGTCGGGCGGCTCTACTCGGTCGTGCGGTCGCTTCGCGACCAGGGCGTGGCCATGCTGTTCACCACCCACAAGATGGAGGAAATCCGGGCCATGGCGGACCGCGTCATCGTGCTCCGGGACGGCAACCTGGTCGAGGACAAGCCGCTGCAGCAGCTCAGCGACGACGACATCGTCGAGGCCATGATCGGCCGCGAGCTCGAGGACATGTTCCCCGAGATCGGGACCCCGCAGGACGAGGTCGCCCTGACGGTCGAGGACCTGGTCATCGGCGACGGGACGGCCCCGGTCAGCTTCTCGGTCCGCCGGGGCGAGATCCTGGGCCTGGCCGGCCTGGTGGGTGCCGGGCGCACCGAGCTGATGGAGAGCATCTTCGGCATGCGCCGCGCCCCGGCCGGCTCCGTGGCCGTCGGGAACCGCAAGGTCGCCCTGGGCAACCCGGCGGCCGCCATCGCCGCCAAAATCGCCCTCGTGCCGGAGGACCGCAAGGGCGCCGGGGCGGTGCTGTCCATGAGCGTGCTGGACAACGCTTCCCTGCCGCGGATCAAGTCCTTCACCAACGCGGGCTGGATCAACAACCGGAAACGGTCCGGCAGCATCGGGGACATCATGAAGTCGATGAACCTGAAGAGCCGCGGCCTCGGGCAGACCATGGAGACGCTCTCCGGCGGCAACCAGCAGAAGGTGGTCTTCGGCAGGTGGCTGACCGGTCCGGTGGACGTGCTGCTGCTGGACGAGCCCACCCGCGGGGTGGACGTCGGGGCGCGCAGCGAGATCTACCGGATCATCGTGGATCTGGCCCGCCAGGGCATGGCGGTAGTCATGGCCTCCAGCGACATGCCCGAGATCCTGAGCCTCTCCCACCGTGCCCTCGTCATGCGCGGCCTGGGCGTCGCCGGGGAACTGAGCAAGGCCGAACTGCTGGAGCCCTCCGCGCAGGACAAGATTTTCCGGCTGGCATCCGGACTGGAAGCCTCCACAAAGAAGGACATCGAGAACAATGACAACTAACCGAAGCACCACGCTCGAGCCCGCCGCGGCCGGGGCAGCCCCGGGGGAACCGGGCAGGCGGTTCAGCTGGCAATGGCTCCAGGGATTCGCCGTCCGCCACGCCATGGTCGTGGTCATGCTGTTCGTGGTCGCGTTCTTCCTTTACAAGAGCGCCCGCTTCGGGACGGTGGAAAACATGACCACCATCCTGATCGCGGCCGCACCCTTCGCCCTGATCGCCCTGGGGCAGACCCTGGTCATCCTCACCGGCGGCATCGACCTCTCGGTCGGCAGCATCATTGCCGCCAGCGCCATGGCCGGCGCGTACGTGGCCAAGGCCTCGGCAGGCAACCTGCTGCTCACCGTCGTCGTCGCGGTAGCCGTCGGACTGGCGGCCGGCGCCGTCAACGGCTTCGTGGTCAGCCGCATGAACGTGCCGCCCTTCATCGCCACCCTCGGCATGCTGACCCTGGCCTCCGGCGCGGCCTATGTCATCGGCGGCGGCGCGCCCATCAACGGCCTGCCGGCGAACTTCGGCTCCATCGCCAACACCGAGATCCTCGGCCTGAAGATTCCCGTCATCCTGATGATCCTGTGCATCATCGCGTTCGCCATCATCATGAAACGGACCTCCTACGGCATGCGCGTCTACGCCGTCGGCGGCAACCGCCTGGCGGCCGAAATCGCCGGCGTGAAGTCCAAGCGCATCCTCTTCAGCGTCTACACCATCAGCGGCGTGCTGGCCGGCATCTCCGGCCTCATGCTCGCCTCCCGGGTCATCTCCGGCGCCCCCAACCTGGGCCAGGGCTACGAACTGGACGCCATTGCGGCCGTGGTCATCGGCGGCGCCAGCCTCATGGGCGGCCGGGGCACCGTCTGGGGAACCGCCATCGGCCTGCTGCTGATCCAGACCCTGAACAACGGCCTCGACCTGCTGATCGTGCCCTCGTACTGGCAGGACGTGATCAAGGGCGTGCTGATCGTCCTCGCGGTCGCCATCGACGTCTGGGCGGCACACCGCCGGACCAGCTAGACCTCCCGCAGTTTCCCCGGACCACAAGTTTCAGCTCCCACATTAAAAAAGGAACAAGGAACCCCACATGAAGATCACCCGTGCAAGGAAAATGCTGCAGATGGCCGGCCTCGGTGCCGCCGCGGCCCTGGCGCTCGCCGGCTGCGGCGCCGGCGACACCTCCGCCGGCGGCGGCGGAGGCACCGGCGGCAGCGGCGACAGGGTCACCATCGGTGTGACCGTCTACGACATGTCCTCCTTCGTCACCCAGGGCAAGGAAGGCATGGAGGCCTATGCCAAGGCCAACGACATCGAAATGCTGTGGAACTCGGCGAACCTTGACGTGGCCACCCAGGCCAACCAGGTGGACCAGTACATCAACCAGGGCGTCGACGCCATCCTGGTCAACCCGGTCCAGGCCGACTCCCTCCAGCCGCAGATCGCGGCGGCCGAAGAGGCCGGCATCCCGGTCATCGACGTCAACTCCGCGCTCAAGAGCGACAAGCTCGCCGGCTCCGTGCAGCCGGACGACGTCGCCGCCGGCGAGCAGGAGGCCCGGATGATGGTCGAGGCCCTCGGCGGCAAGGGCAACGTGGTCATTCTGGAGGGACCGATCGGCGGCTCCGGCCAGATCGACCGCGGCGCCGGCATCGACAAGGTCCTGAAGGAAAACCCGGACATCAAGGTCCTGGCCAAGGACACGGCCAACTGGAAGCGCGACGAGGCCGTGAACAAGATGAAGAACTGGATCTCCGCATTCGGTTCCGATATCGACGGCGTCATCGCGCAGAACGACGACATGGGCCTGGGCGCCCTGCAGGCCCTGAACGAGGCAGGCGTCAAGGGCGTCAAGATCGTGGGCATCGACGGCATCGAGGACGGCCTGAAGGCGGTCAAGAGCGGGGACTTCATCGGCACCTCGCTGCAGCACGGCACCGTGGAGATGGCCACGGGCCTGGCCGTGGCGGCCAAGATCGCCCGCGGCGAGACCGTGGAGGCGACGCCGAAGTACATCATGCCCGCCATCACCAAGGAGAACGTGGACGCGGCCATGAAGAACGTGGTCACCGACCGCGAGGCATTCCTGGAGCAGCTTCCGCAGATGATCGACGAGAACCTCAAGAACGGAAACATTGCCTACGAGGGTCTTCCGGGCCAGAAGCAGCAGTAAGCGGCAGGCTTCGCCGGGGTCCCGGGCCGCGCCAGGCCTGGGACCCCGGCCAGCCGCCGGCAGGCCAGAGCAGCAACGACCACCACGGAGCTTTCCTTGACCAAGCTATTCAATGACCCGGCCGAGTTCGCAGAAGAGCAGTTCTCCGGCTTCCTCTCCTTGTATGCGGACCGGCTGCGCGGGGTGCCCGGAGGCGCCGTGGGCCTCCGGTCCGGCGAACCGCAGGTCGCCGTCGTCGTCGGCGGCGGATCCGGCCACTACCCGGCCTTCTGCGGCCTGGTCGGACCGGGACTGGCCGCCGGCGCCGTCGTCGGCAACATTTTCACCTCCCCGTCCGCCGCCCAGGTCTATTCGGTGGCCAAGGCCGCCGACCAGGGCCGCGGCGTGGTCCTGACCTTCGGCAACTATGCCGGCGACAACCTGAACTTCGGCATTGCGGCCGAGCGCCTGCGCAAGGAGGGCATCGACACCCGCATCGTGGTGGTCACCGACGACATCGCCTCCGCCCCGGAAGAGGACAAGCGCCGCGGCATCGCCGGCGACTTCACGGTCTTCAAGGTGATGGGCGCGGCCGCCGCCGCGGGACTGGACCTCGACGAGGTCGAACGGGCCGGGCGGGCGGCCAATGCCGCCACGCGCACGCTCGGCGTCGCATTCTCCGGCTGCACCATGCCCGGGGCGGACAAGCCGCTGTTCACCGTCCCCGAGGGGCACCTGGGCCTGGGCCTGGGAATCCACGGCGAACCGGGCATCCGCGACGAGCCGCTGCCGACGGCCGATGAGCTCGGCCGGCTGCTGGTCTCCTCCCTGCTCAAGGAGGCCCCGGACCAGGCCGGGCAGCGGGTCGGAGTGATCCTGAACGGGCTGGGCACCACCAAGTACGAGGAGCTGTTCCTGCTCTGGAACACGGTGTCCCGGGAACTGGCGGAAGCCGGGCTGGAAGTGGTCGACCCGGAGGTCGGCGAACTGGTCACCAGCCTGGACATGGGCGGTTGCTCGCTGACCCTGATGTGGCTCACGGAGGAGCTGGAGGCCTACTGGACCGCCGACGCGTACACGCCCGCCTACCGCAAGCAGCGCGCCGCCACGGCCGCGCTGGTCCCGGCGCAGCAGCAGGCGGGCGGGGAAGCGGAGCAGGAGCAGGCACCGCAGGCCACCCCGGCAGCCCTCGGCCTGGCCGAGGTGGTCCTGGCCGGGCTGCGCACGGCGCAGCAGACCCTGCACGCCAACGAGCAGATGCTGGGCCGGATCGACGCCGTCGCCGGCGACGGCGACCACGGCCGGGGCATGGTCAAGGGCATCGATGCGGCCCTGGCGGCCGCCGAGGCCGCCGCCGCGGACGGCGCCGGGGGAGCGTGGCTGCTGGCCAAGGCCGGCCAGGCCTGGGCCGCCTCGGCCGGCGGGACTTCCGGCGTGCTGTGGGGAGCGGCTCTGGAGGCGGCCGGCGCCAGCCTCACCGACGGGCGCCAGGACTACGCCGAAACCGCCGCGGTGGAGGCCGTCGAGGCCTTCGCCACGGCCATGACCGACCTGGGCCGGGCGACCATCGGCGACAAGACGCTGGTCGATGCGCTGCTGCCCTTTGCGGAGCGGCTGCGTACCGCGGTCGGCGGCGGCAGCCCCCTGCCCGAGGCCTGGCAGGCGGCGGCCCGGACGGCCACCGAGGCGGCAGCGGCCACCGCCAACCTGAAACCTCGGCTGGGCCGCGCCCGGCCGCTGGCCGAAAAGAGCCTGGGCACTCCCGATGCGGGAGCGACCTCGCTGGGCCTCATTGTGACCGCACTCGGCCGTCGCTGACGGTACTGAAAGGAACTGATCCCATGGATGGCAAACTCCGCCTCGTCGTCGGCTCCGACGACGCCGGCTTCGACTACAAGGAAATCCTGAAACGGGACCTGCAGGAAAACCCCGCGGTCGCGTCCGTGACCGACGTCGGGGTGGACGCCGACGGACACACCGACTACCCGCACATTGCCGTCACCGCGGCCATGCTGGTGGCCGAAGGCAAGGCGGACCGGGCCCTGCTGGTGTGCGGCACGGGGCTGGGCGTGGCCATCGCGGCCAACAAGGTCAAGGGCATCCGTGCCGTCACGGCCCATGATTCGTTCTCCGTGGAGCGCTCCGTGCTCAGCAACGATGCGCAGGTGCTGTGCCTGGGCCAGCGCGTGGTCGGCGTCGAGCTGGCCCGGCGCCTGGTGCGCGAGTGGCTGACCTACACCTTCGACCCGGAGAGCGCCTCCGCGGTGAAGGTCGGCGCGATCAGCAGCTACGAAGGATGAGCGTGGACCAGGAATTCTCCGGCCAGGTAGCGATCATCACCGGCGCCGCCAGCGGCATCGGCAATTCGGTGGCCCGGTACTTCGCCGAACGGGGCGCCAGGATCGTCGGCGTCGACCTCAGCGACTCGGTCACTGCCGCCATGGCCGAACTGCCCGGCGGCGGCCACCACGGCATTGCCCAGGACCTGACTGCCGAAGGCGCGGCGCAGAAGGTCGTGGACGAGGCCGTCCTGGTGGCCGGGACCGTGGACATCCTGGTCAATTCGGCAGGCGTGGTGCTGCTGGACAAGGCCCTGGAGCTGTCCGAGCGGATGTGGGAAGCCACCATCGGCGTCAACCTCAGCGCCAGCTTCAAGATGGCGCAGGCGGCCGGCCGGGTTATGACGGACAAGGGATACGGCCGGATCATCAACCTCGCCTCGCAGGCCAGCGTCATCGGCCTGGACCAGCACGTGGCCTACTGCGCGAGCAAGGCAGGGGTGGTCGGGATGACCAAGGTCCTGTCCATGGAATGGGCGCCCCAGGGCGTGACGGTCAACGCCGTCTCCCCGACGGTGGTGGAAACACCGCTGGGCAAGCAGGCATGGGCCGGGGAGAAGGGCGAGGCCATGAAGAAGCTCATCCCGGTGGGGCGCTTCGCCCAGCCCGAAGAGGTCGCCGCCCTGATCGCCTTTCTCGCCGGGGCGAATGCCGGCATGATCACGGGCGAGAACATCCTGATCGACGGCGGCTACTCCAGCGTCTGAGGCAGCCGGACCATTCCGGAAAACAAGTGCGTGAAGACCGCCGCAGGGAACGCGGCGACAAAGAGAGGCTGAAGCGGATGCAGACTATCCTCGGTGGGGATCACGGGGCAGTGCCC
>NZ_JAAZSQ010000028.1:1072-1352 GCF_012395835.1 Arthrobacter mobilis | reverse complement strand
CCGGCCGATCCGGGGTGGATCGGGCGGGACCGGTTCATCCTCTCGCCCGGGCATACCTCGCTGACGCTGTACCTGCAGCTGTTTTTCTCCGGGTACGGGCTTGAGCTGAAGGACCTGAAGGCGTTGCGGACCTGGGGGTCGCTGACCCCGGGGCATCCGGAGTACGGGCATACCCCGGGGGTGGAGATCACCACCGGGCCGCTGGGCCAGGGCCTGGCCAGCGCGGTCGGCTTCGCGTACGCTCAGCGGCGGATGCGGGGGATGTTCGACCCGGACGCGG
>NZ_JAAZSQ010000028.1:0-993 GCF_012395835.1 Arthrobacter mobilis | reverse complement strand
CGCGGCCTACGGCTGGCACACCCAGCGGGTGGACTGGACCAGGACCGGCGAGTACGCCGAGGACGTCCAGGAACTGTATGCCGCCCTGGCCGCGGCGAAGGCCGAGACCGGGCGGCCCTCGATCATTTCGCTGCGGACCGTTATCGGCTGGCCGGCCCCGGGCAAGCAGAACACCGGCAAGATCCACGGCTCGGCCCTGGGCAAGGACGAGGTCGCCGCGCTGAAGGAACGCCTGGGCTTTGACCCGCACCAGAGCTTCCAGGTCGAGGACGAGGTCCTGGCGCACGCCCGGCAGGTGGCCGGCCGCGGGGCCGCCGCCCGCGCCGGGTGGGAGCAGGACTACCAGGCCTGGCGGGAGGCCAATCCGGAGCAGGCCGCGCTGCTGGACCGGGTGCAGGCCTTCGAGCTGCCGGCCGGGTGGGAGGCGGCCCTGCCGGTGTTCGAGCCCGGGAAGGACCTCTCCACCCGGGCCGCCTCGGGCAGGGTCCTGAACGCGGTCGGGCCGGTGCTGCCCGAGCTCTGGGGCGGCTCGGCGGATTTGGCCGAGTCCAACAACACCACCCTGGAGGGCGAGCCCTCCTTCATCCCGGCCTCGCGGCAGACCAAGGCCTGGTCCGGGAACCCGTACGGGCGGGTGCTGCACTTTGGCATCCGCGAACACGCCGCCGCGGCCATCGTCAACGGCATCGTGCTCTCCTCGCACACCCGGGCCTTCTCCGGCACCTTCCTGATCTTCTCCGACTACCAGCGCCCGGCCATCCGGCTCTCGGCCCTGATGGGCGTGCCGAGCATCTATGTCTGGACCCACGACTCGGTCGGGCTGGGCGAGGACGGGCCCACCCACCAGCCGGTCGAGCAGCTGGCGTCCCTGCGGGCCATCCCGGGCCTGGACGTGGTCCGGCCCGCGGACGCGAACGAAACGGCCCAGGCCTGGAAGGCCATCCTGGAACACCACGACCGGCCGGCCGGGATCGTGCTGACCCGGCAGAACGT
>NZ_JAAZSQ010000098.1:230-592 GCF_012395835.1 Arthrobacter mobilis | reverse complement strand
AGCTCCGCCTGGGCCTGACGTGTGTCTACGTCACCCACGACCAGCACGAGGCGTTCGCCCTGGCGGACCGGATCGCGCTGCTGCAGGGCGGAAAGATCGTCCAGATCGGCGGCCCCCGCGAGATGTACGAGACCCCTGCCAGCGCCTCGATCGCCCACTTCCTGGGCGTCTCCAACGTCATGGACTGCGAGTCGGTGCCCGCCCCGGACGGATCCGCCACCGCCAAGGTGACCGACCACGGCCTCACCATCCACTCCGCGCAGCGCGCCGCCACGGCCCCGCAGCAGATGAAGGTCTGCATGCGCGCCGAGGACCTGCAGCTCTCCGCCCAACCCACCGCGGCCGCCAACGCCTGGAAGGGC
>NZ_JAAZSQ010000098.1:0-214 GCF_012395835.1 Arthrobacter mobilis | reverse complement strand
TGGACGCGCTGGGCACCATCAAGCGCGGCGAACAGCACGAGGTGGGCGACTCCGTCTGGGTCAGCATCGATCCCGCCCAGGTCCAGATCCTCCCGGCGGAGGTGCTGGTATGAGCCTCAAGACACCGCTGGCGGATCCCGCCGTCGCGGCTTCCCCCGTCCCCGCGTCCTCCCGCGGCACCAAGGCACTCGGGAACCTGCGCAAGAGCACCCCC
>NZ_JAAZSQ010000081.1:290-797 GCF_012395835.1 Arthrobacter mobilis | reverse complement strand
ATAGATATCGTCAAACAGGCATCCCCTGTGGCCTGGCACAACATTAACCTCAAGGGGACTTACCACTTCGAATTGAGCGAAAAATTGCCAGATCTGGAGGAGCTTATGCGCTCAATCGAGGGATATTTACCCGTCAGCGAAAAGTAATACCCCTCTGGAGGCCACGGACGGCGCGGCCTCCAGAGCACTTTGTCGTTTTTGGACGGAAAATCCCTAGAACCCCTCAGTGGGACGAAATGATCCGGACCGCTGGCTCCCTGAAGCTGGGCAAAGTACAGGTTTCAGTGCTGGTCCGTTCATTGCTGAAAAGTGAACGTCCTTCCGGACTGACTCAGGCAATCATTGAAGTGGGGCGCATCAACAAAACGCTGTATCTGCTTAATTATATTGATGATGAAGATTACCGCCGGCGCATTCTGACCCAGCTTAATCGGGGAGAAAGTCGCCATGCCGTTGCCAGAGCCATCTGTCACGGTCAAAAAGGTGAGATAAGAAAACGATATACCG
>NZ_JAAZSQ010000081.1:0-214 GCF_012395835.1 Arthrobacter mobilis | reverse complement strand
CAGGAAGATCAACTGGGCACACTGGGGCTGGTCACTAACGCCGTCGTGTTATGGAACACTATTTATATGCAGGCAGCCCTGGATCATCTCCGGGCGCAGGGTGAAACACTGAATGATGAAGATATCGCACGCCTCTCCCCGCTTTGCCACGGACATATCAATATGCTCGGCCATTATTCCTTCACGCTGGCAGAACTGGTGACCAAAGGACATC
>NZ_JAAZSQ010000013.1:78826-108986 GCF_012395835.1 Arthrobacter mobilis | reverse complement strand
ACGCCCATCGACCGGCACGTCCGCCGGTGCCCGCTCGTGGACGGCATGGACCCTGCGAGTCGGCGTCCCGCATGACGGGCACTGCACCGCCCCGCCACGCGTCGACGCGCGAACCACGATCACCTCGCCAGTGTCCTCGATCCCCTCGATCACCAACGCCGACAACCCCGAGAACAGCATCCCGACCAGCATCCTCGCATCAACCATGCCCCATCATGAGAAGCCCGGAAGCACGAACCAACCGTCAACGAGCCGTACCACCACCGAAAGTGCGACAGAGCCCCTTTAACGGTGGATCCAGGGTTGGCATTTAGTTGATTCTTCCTTCGAAGGTGATGGCGAAGGCGTTCAGGGCCGGCTTCCATCGCGTGGCCCATCGTGCCCTGCCCTTGCCGATGGGGTCCATGGTTTTCCGGGTCAGTCATCCGAGACAATGATGGTGACGTCAATATTGCCGCGGGTGGCGTTGCTGTAGGGGCACACCTGGTGAGCCGTGTCGGCCAAGGCCTGCGCCTGGTCGTGGGGCAGGGCGGGGATAACGACTTCGAGGGCGACTTCCAGGGCGAAGCCGCCCTGATCGTTGGGACGGATGCCGACCTTGGCTCCGACGCTGGAATTGCCCAGAGCCGCCTTGGCCTGCTTGGCAACCATCTGCAGGGCGGAGTGGAAGCAGGCGGCGTAGCCGGCAGCGAAGAGCTGTTCGGGGTTGGCGCCGTTGCCGGAGCCGCCCAGAGCCTTCGGTGTGGCCAACTGAAGGTCGACGTGTCCGTCGGTGGTACGGGCGCGTCCGTTGCGGCCGGCTCCGGTGGCCAAGGCCTCGGCGGTGTAGATGGCGTTCATGCAGGTCTCCTTCTGGGATTAACTTTGTGGGTGCCGGCGAGCTGCCGTGTTGGATCAGCGGGTCAGGCCTGCCCGGGTGGAGTCCGGGTGGCCTCGCGGAAGCGCCTGGCCAGCGCGCGAAGCGCGGACAGTTCCTCGTCGCTCATCGGAAACGCGTCGCGCAGGCCGTGCTGGAGGTGGGCCGCCTTTGGCACGAGGTCCCGGCCGGGAGCGGTCAGTCGGATGGTGACCTGCTGCCCGTCGCTGCTGTCACGACGGTGCTCGATAAGCCCAAGTGCTTCCAGGCGCTTGAGCAGCGGCGACCCTTCCAGATATTCCGCAGTAACCATCACCGACTCGTTGCATAAGGCATAAAGTGCGAACAGGTAGGCTCTCCCGCATACCGGGACGTAGAAAGGCCGTCGTCTGGACCTGACCGTGTGCGGCGTCTGGCCGAAGTGCGAAGGTAGTCCCGGAAAGCGGTCATGGACCTGTGCGGCGGGTCTGGCCTGTCGCACAGGTCCATTGAACGTCACGCAGAATGGAGCATGACAGAGTTTTCCCATTACTGCCGCGGTCGGGTTGCGGGGAGAATGTCGGGCGGTTGATGCAAAGCGGCGACGCGTGGGTCCGCATACTTGGTAGGTTCGCACCAGATCCGGACCGCTTCGGACTTGTGGACCAGCTTCCGAAGGGACAGTTGGGAGTATCTGATCCAGATGACATCGCCCTTGTCTGAGACTTCGTCGACGTACCCGGCCTGTTCGAAGCCGGATGCATACCGGACTTTGACCCTGTCCTCTGGGTGCAGCGCCGTCCAGTTGGCAACGTTAATGACGCCCTGCCCGTCAGTGCCGGCGCCCGGTTCTCGTGTCATGGTGCTCTTTTCCTGGCCCGTCCTTCAGCACAGTCGATATCAGGTGTTCGCCGCAACCAGCTGGACGGCGACGTCGATGATCATGTCTTCCTGGCCGCCGACGTAGCCGGCCCTGCCGACTTCTTCGAGGATCTTCCAGGCGGGGACGCCGTAGCGGTCGGCGGCGCGTTCGGCGTGGATGAGGAAGGAGGAGTAGACCCCGGCGTAGCCCTGCATGATGGAGGCCCGGTCCATGACCGGCATGCGGGTGATGTAGGGCTTGACCGTGTCCTCGGCTGCGGCCATCAGGGCCTGGACGTCGGTGCCGGTGCGGATGTCCAGCCGGTCGAAGGCGGCGGCCAGGACCTCGGTGGGGGAGTTGCCGGCCCCGGCGCCCAGGGCGACCAGGGTGCCGTCGATCTGCTTGGCGCCGGCGCGGACGGCGAAGACCGAGTTGGCCACGCCGAAGCTCATGTTCTGGTGGCCGTGGAAGCCCACCTGCGCGTCGGTCCCGAGTTCGGCCACCAGGGCGGCGACGCGGTCGGAGACGTCCTCGAGGATCAGTGCGCCGGCGGAGTCGACGACGTAGACGCACTGGCAGCCGGCGTCGGCCATGATCCGGGCCTGCCTGGCCAGTTCCTCGGGGGTGGCCCGGTGGGAGAGCATCAGGAAGCCCACGGTTTCCATGCCCAGGTTGCGGGCGTGGCCGAAGTGCTGGATGGAGACGTCGGCTTCGGTGCAGTGGGTGGCGATGCGGGCCACGGACGCGCCGGCCTCCCGGGCCTGGTTCAGGTCGTGGATGGTGCCCAGGCCCGGGAGCATGAGCACGGCGATCTTCGCCTGCCTGGCCTCGTCCACGGCGGCGCGGACCAGGTCGAGTTCGGGGGTGAGGGAGAAGCCGTAGTTGAAGGAGGAGCCGCCCAGGCCGTCGCCGTGGGTGACCTCGATGACCTGCACGCCGGCATCGTCCAGGGCCCGGACGGTGGAGCGGACGTGCTCTTCGGTGAACCGGTGGCTCATCGCGTGCGAGCCGTCGCGCAGGGTGGTGTCGGTCAGGCGGACGCTGTAGTCGGTGGTGCTCATGCGCGGGCTCCTGCGGTGGTCGCGGCGGTGTCGGTGTCTGTGTCTGTGCTGGTGCCGGTGGCGAGCTTGCGTTCGGCGAGCAGGTCGGCCGTGCGGGTGGCGGCGGCAGTGATGATGTCCAGGTTGCCGGCGTAGTCGGGCAGGTAGTCGGCCGCTCCCTTGACCTGGATCCAGACACCGACCCGGCCCTGGTTGTTCCACTCGGGCCGGGCGGGGTCGAACTGCGGGTCCACGCGCAGCGAGTAGCCGGGCACATAAGCCTTCACCTGCTCGACGGTGCGGGCGATGGATTCGCGGATGGCGTCTTGGACGGGTCCGGGTTCGGCGGCCTCGGCCGGGATCGCGCAGTAGACGGTGTTGCGCATGATCATCGGCGGCTCGACCGGGTTGATGATGATGATCGCCTTGCCGCGGGCCGCGCCGCCGACCACCTGAAGGGCCTTGGCGGTGGTCTCGGTGAATTCGTCCACGTTGGCGCGGGTGCCCGGGCCGGCTGACTTGGAGGCGATCGAGGCGACGATCTCGGCATAGGGCACCGGGACCACGGAGGAGACCGCGGCGACGATCGGGGTGGTGGCCTGTCCGCCGCAGGTGATCATGTTCACGTTCTCCGCCTCGGGGACGGCGTCCAGGTTCACCACGGGGCAGACGTACGGGCCGACGGCGGCCGGGGTCAGGTCGACGGCGGTGATCCCCGCCGCGGCATAACGCGGCGCGTTGGCGGCGTGGGCCTTGGCGGAGGTGGCCTCGAACACGAAGTCGGGCAGCTCGTCCCGGGCCAGCAGCCAGTCCACGCCCTCATGCGAGGAGGTCAGGCCGAGCCGGGCGGCGCGGGCCAGCCCGTCGGAGGCGGGGTCGACGCCGATCATGTACTTCGGTTCGATGTGCTCGGACCGGCGCATGAGCTTGAACATCAGGTCGGTGCCGATATTGCCGGAGCCGACGATCGCGGCCGTCATTTTGGGCATGGGGTGTCCTTACATGGAGTCAGAAACGGTGGTGGCTGCCCGATTCCGGGCCGGCCGGAGATCAGGTGAAGTGGATGGTCAGGGACCCCAGGTCCCCGAAGTCGGCGGTCGCGGTGGAATCGGCCACCACCGGCAGGGCCCTGGTGAAGGAGCCCGGCAGCACCAGCTGCCCGGCTTCCAGGGCCACGCCCTGCTCGCCGAGCACGTTGGCCAGCCAGGCCAGCGGGGCCACCGGGTCGCCCATCACTGCCGCCCCGGTGCCGGATTCGGCCGGATGGCCGTCAATGACCAGCGCACACGCCACCGAGGCCAGGTCGGCAACATCGACATTCAGCGGGGTGGACCCGACGGCGATCGCGCCGCAGGAGGCATTGTCGGCCACGGTGTCCACCAGAGCGATGTCCCAATTACTGATGCGCGAATCGATGATCTCGATCGCCGCATAGACCTCGCCGATCGCGTCGCGGGCCTGTTCCACGCTCACGCCGGGCCCGGCCAGGGTTTCCTTGAGCACGAAGCCGAACTCGGGCTCGACCTTGGGGGCAATGAACCCGGCGGCCGGGATCCGGGCGCCGTCGCCGTACACCATGTCCTCGAAGAAGAAGCCGAAGTCCGGCGAGTCCACGCCCAGCTGGGCCTGCATCGCCGGCGAGGTCAGCCCGACCTTGCGTCCGGCCAGCACCCGCCCCGTCGCCAGGTGGTGGCGAAGCTGGGCGTCCTGGATCCCGTAGGCGTCCGCCACGTCCATCCCTTCCAGCCGGGTCCGCAGCGGGGCCACCGGCACCAACGTTTCGGTCGCCTCGAGCAGTTCGTCGGCAAACTGCTGCAGGAGGTTCTTTGCGATTGCGGGGCTCACACTGACTCCTTGTTCTGTGCCTGAGCCTCCGGAAAGGCTCATGTTCTGGGCTTGATTGTGCTGGCGGTGTCCGTCACACTGCAATGATGCGTACCGCTGATTGGAACACGTCGTCGTCCGTGCTGGAGCGCGCCGCATCGATCCTGGGAGCTTTCCGGATCGAGGACAGGACTCTCGGGGTGTCGGAACTGGCCCGCAGGACCGGGCTGGCGAAGTCCACCGTGGCGCGGCTGGCAGCCGAACTGGTCCGGCTGCAGTATCTGGAACGGCATGGTTCGTCCCTCCGTCTGGGGCTGGCCCTGTTCGAACTGGGCCAGCTGGCGGCGACCCCGAAGGAACTGCGCAGGCGCGCCATCGGGATCATGGCGGACCTGCGCAACGCCACGGGACAGACCATCCACCTTGCCGTGCTGGATGGAACGGAGGTGGTTTACATCGAGATCCTGCGCGGCAGGGGGACCCCGCAGCTGCCGTCCCGGGTGGGCGGGCGGCTTCCGGCGCACGCCACCGCCGTCGGCAAGGCGATGCTCGCTTTCTCCCCGCCGCAGGTCCTCGAGGATGTCATCGCCACCGGTCTGCCGCCTGTCGGACCCGGCACCATCACTGACGAGAAATCCTTGCGCAGGGAACTGGCCGACATTGCGGCCACCGGCCTGGCCTATGAGCGCAACGAATCCGCCATGGGCAGTTGCTGCGTTGCCAGCCCGGTAATGGACGCCGGCGGCGCGCTGGTGGCGTCCTTGTCCGTATCGGGCAAGACAGGCCAGCTGGATATTGACCGCGTCGCCCCGGCCGTGCGGACGGCGACACTGGCTTTGGGCCGGCAGCTGCCCCGCAACAGTGCTCTTGCAGGCAACTGATTCAAGGCGGGATGAAATCTGCCGCATCCAGAGCCGTTTCGTGCAGTCATCCCCCGACCTATGCCCTGACCATTCATTGCCCTGCACAGTTTCCTGCATTGCACCGCGTTCACCTCGAATTCCAAAGGTCTCGTCCCTTACCCGCGCTAACACTCTCTCTGGTGAGGCTGACTGTTCCCACTATGGCCGGGGCGTGCAGGTAGCGAGCACCTCGCAGGGTGATGAGGTTTCCTCGTCTGCGGAGTCGTTCCGCCTATATGTCTGTATAGACATGACAGGTGTGAAGTTAAGCATTCGACGGGCATGTGTGGCACCGGGCACACTGGTGCAACACTATCCACGGCGCGGACCCCCGCGCAGATCACTCCGGAGACGCACCCGTCATGACCAGCCCACGTTGCGCAACTTCGCTCCAGGAACGTGATTGGATGCAGTGGCAGTTACGTTCCAGAACGTCATCCCAGAGGACGGGGCCGGCAGCACACCTGCGTGTCCTCGGCCCCACTGTGAAGGCGGACCTGACAGCATGGGAGGGCCGGGCCGGACAGTTCTGCCTCCAACGGGAGCTCCTCCCTGCCACGCAGCCTCGCCATCAGGCGAGCCCTCCGGATCCGGCCCGGAATCTCGACGAGGCCATACAGATTTGCGGATATCCGTTTCCAGCCCATTCGGCTTCACGCCCGTAACTCCAATAGGAGCAGACCATGCCCAAAAACATGCAGGCTACCCCCCAACAAGGGGGAAAAGGGATTAGGCGCTACGTTATCGCTTCACTCGTAGGCAATTCCTTGGAGTGGTACGACTTCTTTCTTTACGCGACGGCAGCGGCGGTTGTCTTCGGGCAACTGTTCTTCCCGGCTGACACAGACCCGCTGGTCGGCACACTCGGAGCCTTCGCTGGCTTCGCAGTGGGTTTCGCAGCACGGCCGTTGGGAGGAATCTTTTTCGGGCATATAGGCGACCGCGTCGGCCGAAAGTCGGCGCTTGTACTGACACTCTCAATTATGGGAATCGCTACCTTCCTCATGGGCGTCTTGCCTACTTATGAGCAGGTAGGAATTCTGGCTCCGGTGATGCTCATCGTTCTGCGCATCCTGCAGGGCATCGCAGCCGGGGGCGAATGGGGCGGCGGAGTCTTGCTGATCAGTGAGAATGCCTCGGACAAGCGGCGGGGCTTCTTTTCGGCTTTCAGCCAGGGTGGTGTGACTCTTGGGTTCGTCCTTGCTTCAGCTGCGTTCTTCCTGGTCCAGATGCTGCCTGAAGAACAGTTCATGACGTGGGGCTGGCGCCTGCCCTTCCTGTTCAGCGTCGTACTCTTCGGCGTAGGCATGTACATCCGGTTCCGTCTGCCCGAATCGAATGAGTTCGAGGAAACGAAGAAGAGCCAAGCACGGCCGCGTGTTCCGGTTCTGGCAGCGATCAAGAGCCATCCCAAGGAAATCCTGGTCGCCATGGGCCTGCGCGTGGCGGAAAACGGAGGCTCCTATCTCATCGCCTCGTTCTCAATCGTGTATGGCGTTCACGTTGGAGTCGATCGTTCCATCCTGCTTTTGGGCGTGGCGCTGTCGATGCTCTTCTCCTTCGGCACCATCCTGTTCTTCGGCCATCTTTCAGACAGGATCGGCAGGCGGAAAGTCTACGCTTTCGGAGCGGCAGCACTTGCCCTCATGGCTTTCCCGTTCTTCGCGATCCTGGATACCGGAACTCCGGCTCTGATCATCCTGGCCTACTTCATCGGTAACGGCATCTGCCACGCTGCGATGATCGGTGCCCAGCCGGCCTTCTTCCATGAACTCTTCACACCGGAAATCCGCTACTCGGGGATAGCTGTTGGACATGAATTGGCGGCTGTCTTCGCCGGAGGGCTGGCTCCGCTAATCGCCACAGCGCTGCTTATCAATTACAACAGCTCCACTCCGATTGCCATCTACATGATTATCCTGGCCGCTATTACCCTGACCACCTTGGCTCTCTCAGCCAAGGTCGGGCCCCGCGCCCTGAATCGTGACGACAACCGCTCTGAGGTCAACATCGGCTGAGGGAAGCCATCGGTCCAGCTCGGTGCGTAATGCCCGGACCAGAAACCCCCGGCCCCGGATGCGGAGCTGCCGCCTATCCGGGGCCGGGGCCGATGGCTGCAATCCACTGATGAATAGCTGAAGCAGAATTTTTCAACCCCGGATTTGCAGATACTAGTTCAAGAGAGAACATTCATGACAGCATCAATCATCGCCACAGGTGAGACGCCGTATACGCGTCACCCCCCTGCAGCAACAACGACCCCGCAGGTCATTGCAGAAGCCGTAAGACGCGCCTTGTCAGATGCCGGGCTTACCCCGCAGGATGTGGATGGATTCGCTGTTTCCAGCTTCACCTTGGAACCCGATCACGCGGTCGACCTGGCTTGGCGGATGGGATTCGAACTTTCCTGGCTGATGCAGGACACAAATGGCGGTGCCAGCGCCGGAGGCATGCTGCAGCATGCCATCCATGCCATCGAAGCTGGTGATGCCTCCACTGTCGTCGTCGCTGCCGGCGACCTTATGGACCGCAACGCGTTCTCGTCTCTGGTGGCCCGCTATAACCGCGCCACAGAGCAGCACTTGTCACCGCTGCCGCTTTCCGGTCCGAACGCTCTCTTTGCGATGCTCACGAGTCGGCAAATGAGAGCATTGGGCCTCGAACGCTCCGACTACGGCAAGATTGCCGTCGCTCAACGGCGCTGGGCAGCCAAAAACCCCGGAGCGGTCTACCGGGATCCGATGAGCCTTGATGATTACCTGACGGCTCCGATGGTTGCCGATCCACTCGGCCGTTTCGATTGTGTTCCACCGGTGACCGGGGCTGATGCGGTGGTCGTGGCTGCGGACGAGCGCGTAGCTGGTCGCCGGAGAGCGAGGGTCCTTGCCGTCACAGCCAGCTACAACTCAGATAACCAAACCG
The DNA here is from genome assembly GCF_012395835.1 of Arthrobacter mobilis. GTDB lineage: Bacteria > Actinomycetota > Actinomycetes > Actinomycetales > Micrococcaceae > Crystallibacter > Crystallibacter mobilis. Next base: position 100,601 of record NZ_JAAZSQ010000013.1, on the reverse strand, counting down.
GGGACGGCCTTCAGACGGGACTGCAGGCCTGCGCCCCACCAGCATGGGACAGGGCCGGAATTTCGCCGGAGGAAGCGGGCGTAATCGGTGTCTACGACGACTATCCGGCAATGGTGATAGCGCAGCTGATGGACATGGGATTCATAACGGCCGGGGCGGATGTCCCAAAGTTCATTGATTCCTCCATCTTCACGGGAAAACTGGCACTCAATACATCAGGAGGCCAGCTGTCGGCTGGCCAGGCAGGATCGGCCGGCGGCATGCACGGACTGGTTGAAGTCGCGAACCAGTTGTTGCGCCAGGCAGGCGATCGGCAAACCGATGCCCGCTTCGGTGTTGTCAGCGGTTATGGGATGGTTCTTTACCGCTACGGGGCGTGCGCCAATATGGCTATCTTGGAGAGTGTCGCATGAGCGCAACAGTCCAACAATGCACGGCGTGCTCGAGTGTGATGTTTCCCTTCCGACTGTTCTGCCCGTACTGCGGTCATTGGGAATTCGCCGATCACCAAGTCGACGATGCCGTAGTGGAAGAAACAACGACGCTCGCTGACGGAGCGGTCATAGCCACCGTTGTGTGCGGCGCCGGTGCGCGGCTCATCGCCCGCATTGTCGGCGGGGAAGTCTCTCAGGGGGACAAAGTTGCCTTGAGCAATGAGCCAGACAGGGAACCCGGCGTGTTTGCGTATATCCCGTTCACCCCCGAATCAAGGTACTAGGAGATCTCGTAAAAATGGACGTACGGTTCACCAATCCGGATCCACGAGAAATGACCATCCCCGGGATGTTGTTACGCAGGGCGCAGGAAGCCCCTGAGGCGCCTTTATTGAGATGCGCGCAGACGCGCCGGAACGGCCGGCAGATGGTCGAAGCGGTAGCACTGGCCGGGGCTGTCCTTCGAGAACACGGCGTACAGCCGGGGGACCGGGTGGCACTGATGGCCGCCAACCGGGTCGAACTGCTTGATTATATTCTGGGGTGCGCCTGGATCGGGGCCGTCGCCGTACCCATCAATACCGCTGCGCGCGGTGATCAGCTACACCACATATTGACCAATTCGGAAGCGAATCTTCTGCTGATCGAAGGTTCTCTGGTGGAACACATCGGACGCCTCCCGAGCCTCCCCGCGCTGGACAGAGTCTGGGTCTTTGATGAGCCGGACGGGGACCTCGATATTCCCTACCGGACCCAGCCGTTGCCGCGTGCAGACGTCGGCGCGGAACCGGCTGCCGTGCTACCGGGCGATACCGCCGCGATTCTTTATACATCCGGAACCACCGGGGTGTCCAAGGGCGTCCAGTGCCCTCAGGCGCAGTTCTACTGGTGGGGAATCAACGTGACCGCTCAACTGGAAATCACTGCTGAGGACGTACTGTATACGTGTCTGCCGCTTTTCCATACCAATGCCCTCAATGCCTTCATCCAAGCCTTGGTAAGCGGTGCTGAGTATGTGCTCGGCCCGCGGTTCTCAGCATCCAGGTTTTGGACGGATGCCGCGAGAGCCAATGCGACGTTTACGTATCTTCTGGGCGCAATGGTCAGCATTCTGACGAGTAAACCTGCCTCCGAGCATGACCGTGCGCATAACATCAAGGCGGCCTTGGCCCCGGCTACTCCGGCGGCACTTTTGACCGAATTCAGGGACCGGTTCGGGGTGGTCCTGATCGACGGGTACGGATCCACGGAAACTAACTCGATTATTGCCGCGAGCCGTCAGGAACAGCGGCCCGGATATATGGGCAAAGTTCAGCCAGGTTTTACCGCCCGAGTCGTCAACGAATTCGGACTTGAGGTTGAGCCCGGACAACCGGGAGAGCTGCTCCTTCGAAGCGAGCAGCCCCATTCCTTCGCCACGGGCTATTACGCGATGCCTGAAGCGACAGTAAACGCGTGGAAGGACCTGTGGTTCCACACCGGCGACCGGGTCGTCATCGAAGAGGACGGATGGCTTCGATTCGTTGACCGGATCAAGGATGTCATCCGCCGGCGGGGGGAGAACATTTCATCAGTCGAGGTAGAGCAGGTCCTGCGGCAACATCCGTCAGTGAGCGATGTTGCCGTATACGCTGTCGATTCTGAACTCGGAGAGGACGAGGTGATGGCGGCAATTGTCGCCAAAGCTCCGATCGACTTCGAGGAACTTACAGATTTCTGCGGGCCACGCCTGGCTTCCTACGCTATTCCGCGATTCATGATGGTTCGTGAGTCACTACCGCGCACCGAGAACGGAAAGATCCGCAAATCAGTCCTCCGAGAGGAAGGCGCTGAAGCGGCCCAATGGGACAGGGACGCCAGGGCACGTCTGCAGAATGAACGGATTGCAGCTGAGATGCTCGGTAACGGATAACTGCGGATTTTCACCGGAGCAAGCGGGATCTATCGACCCGCTTGCTCCGGTCCGGAAAGGAGCAGCGAAGGTGCCAAACACCCAGAGCGGCCGTAGGCGGTAGCTTCAGCGGTACGGCCAAGACACCGTGATGATGCCGGCGCGTCCGGGGCTCCTCATGATGTCAGGGGACGGTGCAGACACTGACAGGGCACGCGGTCCGCTGGCAAAGTGGTCTACACCTTCAGCGGGAAAGAAGAACCGCAAGGCCAAACCGTTTCGGTACCGCCTCAACAAACAGCACACGATCTTGCCCGTGCCGTGGCAGCCGGTGCTGTGACAGGTGGGAACCGTCTGGCAGTCTCCTTGCCCTGTCCCGCACCATCTGACTGCAGGAACTATCTTTCGCCCATGAGTTCGATCCTGCAGAAGGCCGGCCGGCGGAGCCCCTCCCGTGAGTCTTCCTCCTGGCGTCCAGGCCATCGTCGCCGGTGTCGATCGCTCCGGGCTCGAGCAGACCTCCGAGAAGACGCTCCGTGGGCCATTGGCTCCCGGCATCGAGAGATCCCACGCGAGTGCATCCCATGGTGCGGGTAGGACCGGTGTACACGCTTGGTGATGCCTCAACCCTTGCCAGGACCGTTCTCTTGGGGGCTTCCCTGATGGGCTCCGTTGCCGCCCCGTTCGTTGTGTCCGCCGCGGGGCGAGGGCGTGGCTGTGGCCGGCCGTCCAACGCCGAACTGGTCGCCTCGCATACTGCGGGCAGTTGTCCCGGCGCAGCCGCGATGTTCACCTGGGCAGACTTGGGCGACCTATATCCACAGCCTGCTTGCTGCCGGCAGGTCATTTCCCTGGCCCAGGGAGCGCCCGGTCTCCTACGGACAGGGACTCGCCGATCCGGCTAGTATCCGCGGACCTCCCCACACCCGCTCTTAGGAGGCTTTCATTCGAGCTTCCGCCACCCGTGCGAGCAGGCTTTGCGGGCAGTCTGCTTGCCTCATTGTGCCAGGGCACGGAAAACCCCTGGCCTTGATACCTCCGGGCCAGCCATGGGCCTCGGCGGCCGCACCGGTCCGCATGCCTCGAAACCAGCGCGGAAGCCATGTGAAGACCCGATAAACCGATTACTAAGGGACGGAAGGGCCTACCGGTGCTCGCGTTCGACGAAGGCCAGGACCCGGGCAGGGCTTGCCGTGCCGCCGATAATCGGCAGCGGCGTGACCACGACGAACGACCCTGCCGGGGGCAGCTTGCCCAGATTCTTCAGTGAGGTCACACCGTACTTGTCGTTGCCGAGCAGGAAGTAATGGGCAGGAAAGGGCGGCTCGAGGCTGAATCCTGTCCCGGCGTCTATGCCCACCGTCTCGACCCCGAAACCGGCGATTTCCGTTTCTTCGGCAAGCCAGCGCGCGCACTCGGACGAGACACCCGGGGTGTGCGAGCCCGATTCATCGGCGTTCAGAAACAGCGCTTCGTCCAGACCGTATTGATCCCACCCGGTCCGGTAGAGCAGCCAGGCACCCTTCGGCAACCGGCCGTGCTTTTCCTCCCAGGCCTTAATGTGCCCGACCTCGAGCAGGAAATCCGGGTTGGCCGCGGCTTCGGGGCTCAGATCGATCACCGCGGCAGGACCAACCAATCGGTCAACCGGCAACTGCGACACATCCCGTCCGCCCCGTCCGCTGATCCAGTGGACCGGTGCGTCGACGTGGGTGCCGAAGTGCTCACCTACATGGATGTTGTTGTGTGCCCACATCGGCCCGCGCTCGTCGTAGGCAGCGACCTCTTCGAGACTCAGGTCAATGACGTTGGTGAACGGCGTGGGCAGGCGCAGGGCTGGTGTGTGCGCAGACAGCGGTGTCGTGAGGTCGATGACCTCGATGCGGCCTTCAGCCAGGCCTGCCAGCAGCCCTGCAAGGACGCCGGTCTCGGAAGCGGCGGCAGATGCGGTGTCGGTCATGGTTGGCGTTGCCTCTCCAGTTTCGTTAACGGTCGGGAAGCCGTTGTGCTGCCGGTCCTCAGTGGCCCTTGAAGGCTTCTTCGAGCCACCAGGAACCGAAGCTGACGATCTTCGCGTCGATGAGCAGCGGCGTGTTGCGGGGGCCTGCGAGCCAGTCACGGACGGGTTCAAGGTCGGCGGCAGTCCTCACCGTGGCGGCCGTGAAGCCGTAGCCGCGCGCGATCGCTGCGAAATCGGTATCGGGGAAGGTGATGAGGCCCAGGTCCTGGTCGCTTTCGCCGAAGTGGTGCACCTCGGCGCCATAGGCGGAATCGTTGTAGACAATGACTACCATCGGGATGCCCAAACGTACCACCGATTCCATCTCGGCCGCTGCCATGAGCGCGCCGCCGTCTCCGGTGCCGCAGACCGGGAGGCGGTCCGGCTGGGCATAGGCGGCACCGATGGCGCTGGCCAGTCCCAGACCCACGCACTGGAAGGCCTGGCTGAATACAAGGCCGTTTTCGTCGGGGATGTCCAGAAACGCCGAAGGGTAGCCGAGGAAGTTGCCTGAGTCGACCGCAATGACGCGCTCCTTATCGAGCATGCCGTCGAGGACGATGGTGAGCGTGCGCGGGTCGATGCGCTCAGCGGTGCTGCGGTCATCGAACGGAACATCCTGCCAGCGGCCCTCGCGCTTGATGGCGGCGCCCATTTCCTCGGTGCGGTAACCGATACGCGAGAGGCCGCGGCCGCGCAGCTCGGCTGTCACTGCGGCCGCTGTCAAAGCAGCGTCGCCCAGGATGCCCAGATCGACGGGGCGATGTTTGCCGGGGGCAAGCGGGTCCACGTCGATCTGCACGACGGTCGCGCCCGGGCCGATGAGCGTGCCGTGGCGCATGGTCCACATGTTCAACGCCGAACCAAAGGAGAGGATGAGGTCGGCTGCCTGGATGCTCCGGGCGGCCAGGGGAGTGCTGAAACCGCCGGAGATGTCCAGGTAAAAGGGATCGTCGTTGAAAAGCCCGCGGGCCACCGCGGAAGTCGCCAGCAGTGCGCCGGAGACTTCCGCAAGCTCGCGCAGCTCGAGTCCGGCACCGCGGCCACCGCGGCCGGCGAGCACGACCGGACGTTCGGCGCGCTCGATCAGGTCGGCCAGGCGCGCCACATCTTCGGCAGCCGGGGCCGCGGCATCGGCGAGGACCGCATGCTCGGTGAGCACGGGAACGTACTGCTCGGTGGTTTCGGCCGCCTGAACGTCCAGCGGCAGGTTGACCAGCACCGGGATGCGCTTGGTGACCGCTGTCCGGTAGGCCAGGGCGATGTCACGGGCTGCCGTCTCGGCCGTGATGCGGAAGCTGGCAGCGCCGACCGACTCGACCAGACGGTCCTGTCCGATACGGAAGTTTGAATGAATTGCGGATGCGGCGACCTCGGCGGCGAGGATGAGCATGGGCGAGCCGGACTTTGCGGCCTCGGTAATACCGGTGATCGCGTTTGTTAGGCCGCACCCCTGATGCAGCGAGATCGCGGGCACCGAGTCTCCGATGCGGGCGAAGGCATCCGCCATGGACGCGGCACCGCCCTCGTGCCGGGCCGCGACGTAGTCCGCCCCGCGTTCGATAAGAGCCTTCGTGATGTCATAGTTGCCGCTGCCGATGACGCCGAAGACCTGCTTCACGCCGAGTTCGACCAAGGTTTCGGCAACTTTTTCAAAAACGCGCATCAGAATCCATACCTCAGATTTCCGCAGGGGACAGGGGAAGTAACAAGCTTTGAGTAACCATGCTCCACCGTCGGTGAAGTGTCTGGCCAATGCCTATTTGCTGAAGGGCCCTGCCGATTAGGGCATGGCTGCCCCGGCGGGCACTGCCTGGCCTGTGCCCGTGGTGGCCCCGATGGACTTCCGGATGTCCGTGGCCACCTCCTCAAAGCACCTCAGCAGCAGCGCAGCACTCGGGCTCGGCGGCCGGTCAGGGAGCGTGGTCACGCCGACGGTCTGGCCGATGCCCTTCAGCCGGACATCCACGATGTGCAGCAGCGGGTCAGCGACTGCGATGGTGTAGGGCTGCACGGCGAGGAAGTCGGTTTCGGCCACGATGGTTCGCAGTGCCAGCGGCGACGAGCAGTCGACCTGCTGTTCCGGCAGTTCCAGGTGCTCGCGGGCAAATGCCCGCTCCAGTTCACCGCGCAGCGCAGTCTGGGCAACCGGCATGACCCACGGGTAACCGCGCAGCACGGGCAGCGAGGTGTGGTCGAGGTCGAACACCGGATGGCCCGACCGCGCGACAACCCGGAATGGCTCGTGATAGAGGGCCACCTGCCGCAAGTCCGTCATGTCAGGGCGGGGAGTGAGCCGTCCGACAACGACGTCGATATCACCCGATACCAGTCCGTTTGCAAGCCGATCCGGTGTTGCCTCGCGGACGTAGACACCGACCTTGGGGCGCTCCTGCTTGAGCCTGGCGATGGCCCGCGGCACCAGCAGGTTCGCGCCGGCGACGTGCGTGCCGATGGTGACCGAGCCGACGGTGGCGTCCGCGAGTTCGGCGATGTGCTGCGTTGCCTGCTGGAGGTGGCCGACGACGGCGCGCGCATGCTCGATGAACACTTCGGCGAATGCTGTAGGCCTTACTCCTCGGGCGGTGCGTTCAAAGAGCGGTGCTCCCAACACCTCTTCGACCTCGCGCAGGCCCCGGCTGATCACCGGCTGGGTGACGTAAAGCTCCTTGGCCGCCGCGACGATGCTGCCTTGTTCGGCGATGGTCAGCACGAGGACAAGGTGGCGCAGTTTGAGCTGCCCGTTCAGGAGCGATCGAATGTCCATACCCCCGATGATATGCCCGCGCAGACATACCGGGTGCGCAGATAAGCATTCGACGGGCATGTGACTGCAGGGCCAGACTGGTGCAATACCACCAAACGGCGCGGACCCCGCGCAGATCCAGTTGGGAGACGCACTCATCATGACGACCCCCACGTTACGCAACTTCGTCGGAGGAACATTCCTCGATGCGGCCGCAGCGACGTTCGAGAAGATCAGCCCCGTGGACGGCAGCCTGGTCGCGCACGTTGCCGAAGCCGACCGCGGCACCATCGATACGGCCGTGAAGGCAGGCCGTGCAGCGCTGGAGGGCCGCTGGGGCCGCTTCACCGCACACGAGCGGGCCGCCCTGCTCCGCCGCATTGCCGGCCGTATCGAGGAACGCTTCGACGACCTGCTCGCCGCCGAAATTGCCGACACCGGCAAGCCCCGGGACCTGGCCCGGGATCTGGACGTTGCCCGTGCCGCTGCCAACTTCCGTGCCTTCGCCGACATCATCGCCGCCGAGGGCCTTGACTCGTACCTCACTGAAATGCCCGATGGCCGCCGTGCCCTCAACTACGCGTTGCGCAAGCCGCTTGGCGTCGTCGCCGTGATCGTGCCGTGGAACCTGCCCCTGCTGCTGCTGACTTGGAAGGTCGCACCGGCCATTGCCTGCGGCAATGTCGTGATTGTGAAGCCGTCGGAAGAAACCCCTTCCTCGGCAACGGTGCTGGCCGAAATTATGGCCGAGGCGGGCGTGCCCGACGGCGTTTTCAATCTCGTGCACGGCTTCGGCCCGAATTCGGCCGGCGAGTTCCTGACCACGCACGAAGGCATCGACGGGATTACCTTCACGGGGGAATCGTCGACCGGCTCGACCATCATGCGCGCGGCTGCACCGAACGTGCGCCCCGTGTCGTTCGAGCTTGGCGGCAAGAACGCCGCACTCGTCTTCGCCGACACCGACGTCGACCGCGCGGTCAACGGGCTCACCCGCTCGATCTTCACAAATACCGGCCAGGTCTGCCTGTGCACCGAGCGCGTCTACATTGAGCGGCCCATCTTTGAGGAGGTTGCCGCCGGACTGGCTGAGCGCGCCAAAGCCCTGGTCCTTGGCAACCCCTGGGATGCCGCGACCACCACCGGCCCTCTCATTTCGCTAAACCACCGGAAGAAGGTGTTCTCCTACCTGGAGCGCGCACGGGAGCAGGGCGGCACCGCCATTGCCGGCGGCGGCATCCCGGACCTCGGTGACGACCTTGCGGGCGGTGCCTGGATCGAGCCCACGCTCTGGACCGGCCTTAGCCACGATGCTCCGGTGATGCGCGAAGAGATTTTCGGGCCCGTCGCCGGTCTCATCCCCTTTGACACCGAGGAAGAGGCCGTCCGCCTGGCCAACGATACGCGGTACGGCCTCGCCGCGTCGGTTTGGACAGGTGACCTGGAACGCGGCCACCGGGTTGCGGGCCGGATGAACGTCGGCATCTCGTGGGTCAATACCTGGTTTATGCGCGACCTGCGCTCCCCATTCGGCGGATCCGGACTGTCCGGCATCGGCCGCGAGGGCGGGGTTCACTCCCTGCATTTCTACACTGAGCCCACGAATGTGTGCGTAAACCTAAGCGAGGTTGAACCTGCATGACAGCCGCCAACACCATCCAGCCCGCCGGCCCCGACATCGCGGGTGCCGCGCGCGAGCTTGACCGGGCCGAGCGCGAAGCCACGGCGATCCCACAGTTCGGTGACACTCTCTCCCTCGAGCAGGCCTATGCGGTGCAGGCTGAGCTGCTCACGCTGCGCCTGGCCCGCGGCGAACGCCTCACCGGTGCCAAGCTCGGCTTCACGAGCAAGGCCAAGATGGCGCAGATGGGAGTCTCGGAGGTTATCGTCGGATTCCTCACCGATCGCATGCACGTGGCGCACGGCAGCAGCCTGCTGCTTGAGGGATTCGTGCATCCGCGCATCGAACCCGAGATCGCCTTCCGTTTTAACCGCACGGTTGAACCGGGGGCATCGGCCGAGGAAATCATCAGCAGCGTGGATGCGGTCGCACCCGCACTAGAAATCATTGATTCACGCTACCGCGACTTCTCGTTCAGCCTCGCCGACGTCGTCGCCGACAACACTTCCGCAAGCCGCTATCTGGTCGGTGAGTGGACCGATTTTACAACCGACCTGGCCGACCGTGCCGTCACGATGCTCATCGACGGGGCGGTTGCCGAGACCGGTACCACCTCGGCAATCCTCGGGGACCCCCTGCATGCCCTGGAAGCGTTCACCCGCATGAATGCGCGGTACGGATCGGGACTGCCGGCCGGTGCCGTGCTGCTGGCAGGCGCGGCAACGGCTGCGGTCGGGCTGCAGCCTGGGAGCACCGTCTCCGCCGTCGTCGCCGGGATCGGCACCGTCGAACTCGAGACCAAGGGGATGCCGGCATGACGGGGGCGAAGCTCATCGAGCATCTGGCAAAGCCCCGCGGACGTTTTCCGCATGTGAAGGTCGCCGGAGACTTCATCTACGTATCCGGGACCAGCAGCCGGCGCCCGGACAACACCTTCGCCGGTGCCGAGGCCGACGAGTTCGGCGTCACCACGCTGGACATCCGGGCCCAGACAAGGGCCGTGATCGAGAATGTCGAGCAGATCCTGAACTCCGTTGATGCAGGACTACAGGACCTCGTGCAGATCACCGCGTACTTGGTCAACATGAATGACTTTGGCGGCTACAACGAGGTCTACGCCGAGTATTTCGATGAACACGGCCCCACCCGTACCACGGTGGCGGTGCACCAGCTGCCGCATCCGCACCTGCTCATCGAGATCCAGGCCGTGGCCCACAAGCCACAGCATTAACCATCTGACCCACCCAAGAAATCCGATCGGCAAGGAGCAAGGAAATGACCCAGAAGAGCAGCAAGACAAACGTCCTGCCCGTGTTCAACTTCCAGCAGTGGCTGGCCGAGAACGAGGCCTCGCTGAAACCGCCCGTCAACAACAAGGCCATGTGGACCCAGACCAGTGACTTCATCGTGCAGGTCGTCGGCGGCCCGAACCAGCGCACGGACTTCCACGTGGATCCCTATGAGGAATGGTTCTACCAGGTCAAGGGCAACATGCACGTCAACATCATCACCGACGAGGGGCTGCAGCGGATCGATATCCGCGAGGGTGAGATGTGGCTGCTGCCAGGCAACACCCCGCACTCGCCCCAGCGTCCGGAGCCGGGCTCGATCGGCATTGTTATCGAGCGGATCCGCGAGGAAGGCACCCTCGAGAAGTTCCAGTGGTACTGCCTTGAGTGCTCAACCCTCATTCACGAGGTCGAACTGCAGGTCCGGGACATCGTCGCCGATCTGCCGCCGGTGTTCGAGCAGTTCTACAACAGCGACGACGCGGCCCGCACCTGCAGCAATTGCGGAGCCGTCCACCCCGGCCGGGGCTGAGACCAGGCCTTCACCGCACTACGAGGGAAAGAGCACCGTGACCATGACTCCACCGACGATCGACATCCATACCCACTATGTGCCGAAGGGGTGGCCGGACCTCGAGCAGGCGACCGGCGGCAGCGGCCCCTGGCCCTGGTTGCGTGCCGGTTCGGAGGGCGAAGCGATGCTCATGCTGGGTTCCCAGGAGTACCGCCCGCTGCAGGCAAACGCGTGGGCAGCCGGAGAGCGGCTGGCCCAGATGGACGCGGACGGCGTCGATCTGCAGGTCGTCTCCCCGACCCCGCTGTTCTTCTCCTATGCCCGTGAACCCCGCGAGGCGTTGAAGGTCAGCCGGATTTTCAATGACCTCGCCCTTCAGGTGTGCGAGCCCGCACGTGACCGCCTTATCCCGTTCTGCCAAGTACCGCTGCAGGATACCGACGCCGCCTGCGAGGAACTCGACCGGTGCCTTGACAACGGGCACGTCGGGGTCGAGATCGGCAACCACGTGGGCGATCTCGACCTCGACGACGAAGGCATCATCGCGTTCCTGCAGCACTGCGCCGAACGGGACGTCGCCGTCTTCGTGCACCCGTGGGACATGCCCAGTTCGCCGCGGCTGGACCGCTGGATGGCCCGGTGGCTCGTGGGCATGCCCGCCGAGACGCACCTGTCCATCCTGTCGCTCATACTCGGGCGCGGCTTTGACCGGCTGCCCGAGTCGCTGCGCATCTGCTTCGCGCACGGCGGCGGGTCGTTCGCCTACTGGGTGGGACGGATGGACAACGCCTGGCACCGCCGCGGCGACCTGATTGCCAAGTCCGACTTCCCGCCCTCGCATTACCTGGACCGGTTCAGTGTGGACTCCGTGGTATTCAGCGACCAGGCCCTCCGGCTCCTCACCGACACGCTGGGCGCCGAACACATCATGCTCGGCAGCGACTTCCCGTACCCGCTGGGCGAGCAGCCTGCCGGGAACCTGATCCGCCGTGCAGGCTTCCTGACCGGCCAACAACGCGAGGCAATGCTCGGCCGCAACGCCCTGAGGTTCCTGGGTCCGCGGCTGGGCAAGCCGGCACAGCACCGCGCAGGCATCCTGAACGACGCTGCCCTGCGCTAATCCCTATCCGGTCCATCCCTCCTGGAAGAAGAGGATTACGGAGCACTGAAAACACGCCAGGCACGCCGCCGGCCCAGGCCAACCTCAGCGCCGCCGTTGAGGACACGCGCTCGGTTCCTGTCCCTGAATCCGACCGCCGCCCGGGTTAGGGCCTGCTGATAAGCACTGCCGTCGGCACGGCTATCGTGGTAGCCGCCACCGGCGGTGCGATCATCTGCATGCCCGGGATGCTGGGACTCTGCCTGGGTGACCTCGCTACCGCCTGCGGCTCCTTCCAGGCCAGGACATCACGTGCGCCTGCGGATTTACACAGACCGGTGTCAATCTCCACCACAGGGAACCGAGCGAGGTCCGCCAGCTCAACCGGCGGCCTTCGCATGGCGTTCGGCGCCCTGAGCACCCATAAGGGCACTTCCGGAACGGAGCAACGGTCACATATGCGGGGTAGGAATGAGCGGCAGCGACGTGAAGGATACGTCAAACCAGTTCCCTCGTTCTCGCCTGTTGGACAGGAGCCGTCATGAGGCTGGCCCATGGAACGGCTGCCGTCACTTTCGCTGTATTCGTAACTGTCCTGACAAACATGCCGGTGTTCCTCGCCGGGGCACTTGCTACAGAGATTGCTGCGAAGATTCATGCGCCTATATATGGGATCGGCACTGCAATCGGTGTCTACTGGACGGCAGCCGCCCTGGCATCAGCGTGTACCAGCCCAATCAATCGCATTCTCACCGAGAAGCAGATGGGGGTGGCGGCCCTCGTGCTGGCTGTTTGCAGCCTGGCAGGAAGCGCTTGCTGGATTCCCTCATGGCCCTGGCTCATTTTCTGGGCAGGCGCAGGCGGAATCGGAAACGGACTGGGGCACCCGTCGTCCAACCATCAGCTTTCGATCAACGTTCCAAGTCCGTGGCATGGTCTGGCATTCGGCTTGAAACAAGCTGCGGTACCTCTTGCCGGACTGGCAGCGGGAGCATCGATTCCGTTAGTGGCGTTGCCCCTTGGATGGAGGTTCGCGTTCGCGCTGATGGCTCTCCTGGGTGTTCTCGTGTTGATTCCCGCAACGCTGGTCCGTGCGGTCTCGTCCATGGCCGCGACACATCGGCCGATAAGACGGATGGATCCGCACTGCCGCCGCCTGCTCGTGCTGATGGCGGTCATGACGATGTTCGCGGCCGGTTCCGCTAGCTCCGCCGTCGCATTCTCGGTGACCGGCGCGCTGGAACGCGGGATCGGGACAGGACTTGCCGGCATGCTTCTGGCACTCGGCAGTGCATCGGGTGCCGCAACGCGGGTCATGGCTGGGTGGGTTGTGGACAAGGGGGGCCTCCTGCCACTGCCGATCATCCGGATGGCAATCATCGCTTGCGCAGGCGGACTGATTCTCATGGCGATGCCGTCCGACTGGAGTTACCTTGCGGGTATCCTGCTCGCCAGCGGTATCGGTTGGGGGTGGCCCGGTCTCGTGCATCTCTTCGTGTCACAGGTAGCACCACACGCCACAGCCGGGGCAACCGGGATTGTGCAAACCGGATCGTACATTGGCAGCGCCGTCGGTCCTGTGCTGGCGGGGCTGATTTTCAGTTTCGGGAATCCCACGACAGCCTGGGTCATGCTCGCAACTGGTGCAGCCATTGCAGCCGCCATATCTATCCCGCTCGGTCGCCGGGCCAAAAGGCTGGGCATGACAGTATGACCACCGGGCAACACATGCAATCCGGACAAGTGACACCTGCCGACCAAGCTGTGTTACTGAAGCCCGGTTTGAGCCAGAAGTGTGAGTCGTCGAGGCTGATGGGGAGCGGCAGTTCCGTACGGACCTGCCGCTCCTGTCCCGTGCCATCGGACCTGACAGTAGAAGGCGTTTACTGACAGCTTCCTGGCACAGATGCCGGCACAGGTGTGCCAGCGAAGCTGTCAGTAATTTCGTGCGGTGGCAGCGTTAAGCCGGCCGGATACTCCTGCGCTGTTCTGCCTTGTGGAGCCGGAACATACGGGCGGAATGCGCGCCCCGGCGCAGGCTGCCAAGAACCTGTCACACCAACCAGGGCCACTGACAACTTCATGGCACAGTGACATCCCGCGTGACACGGGACAGCTCCCGGTGGTTATTGTGCTCTATCGATACAACTCCGGCTCTTTAATGTCCGATAACCGTGAGTATGACAACCAGTTGCGTGGAGGACTGAATTAACGCGATGCTCCATCGGCACGAGGCTGAACGAACGTGCTGCGACAGGGCTTGGGTTCACGGAGCAGCTGGCATTCAGCCGCATGCATAAGTTTTCGGATCTTCGTGGGGCAGTGGGGGACTGTCCTTTGGGACACCGCGATGAGTGGAAAAGGGCGGTGGTTCCAGAAGCGTTGCATCCTGCAGTCTTGGATACGGGCAAGCGGGTAACGCAGGCCAGCGTTAGGTGCAACGGGCGGTGCTTCACCGGCCGCTTGGGATCCACCGGCTGCGGCTTGGGCGCTGCAGCCGGGAGGACGAATGCCCTAGCCGGACCTTCGAATCTAGTGAAGGAATTGGAAGCACAAGCATTCGGCGATGTGGAATCTGCCTGGACGTCGTTGATGGGGTGCGCTTCGTTCTCCGCCATTACGACAGTGCTGCGATGATGACGCCGAGCTATTCGAGGGAGGGGATTCAGGTGATGTCTTCGCTGGTGGAGTGGTGGAACCAGCGCCTGGCCATCGTCTTCTTCGTCCATGCTGCCGTAGTGGAGGCGACGAAGGCTGGAGCCCTCAAACTTTGCATGTCCCGCTCAGTGAGACGACAATGCTCAGTGTGAATCCAACGGAAGCCAAGCCGACCGCAGGCATGATTGAGCGGGTTTCAATGATCCTCGATGTGTTCAGTCCCGAAGAACCGGTACTGACGGGAGGGGAAATCGCGCGCAGGGCCGGACTTTCCCGGGCGACCACTGCCCGGATCCTCTCGGAACTCGCCAAGCACGATTTCATCGACCGGGTTCAATCCGGATACCAGATTGGCATCCGCTGTTTTGAATTGGGGCAGATGGCGCAGCAGCCCAAGGATCTTCGCCGCCTGGCCCTGGCAACCATGTTCGACCTCCGGCGGGCCACGGGCCTGACTGTTCAGTTGGGCGTTCTCGAAGGTAACGACGTCGTCTATATCGAGATTTTGCGCGGCCAGTATCGGGACTTAACGATCCCGTCTCGGGTTGGCGGACGCGTGCCGAGCTATGCGACCGCTGGTGGCAAGGCCCTGCTTGCGCACTCTCCTGACCGACTGGTCGAGGATCTTCTGAATGGTCAGTTGGAGAAGATCGGGCCCAACACTGTTACCGACGCCCGGGAGCTTCGTGCCGAACTGGATCTGGCCCGGCGCGAGGGCATTGCCTACGAGCGGGAAGAATCCCATGCCGGCCTGGCCTGTGCGGCGAGTCCGATCCTGCGCGGTGATGGCACTGCTGTCGCCGCCATTTCCATCACTGCTCCGGTCGGGGTGGTCGAGATGAGGCTCGTTGGCCCCGCTGTCCACGCCGCGACACTGGGACTGAACCGCCAGGTAGCGGCAGCGCCGCATTGGGCCAAACTCTAGCCGTCTCAGTCACTGAGACGTTAATTTTGAGCGCGGCAGATCCCGCCCGATGCTTATGCCTAGCTTTCGTGATGTGAACCACGGGGGTGTGAGAGCTAAGCAACAAGGAGTGACCGGTGAAGGCCGCAATCATGAACCAAGCAGGTGCACCGCTTGCCGTCGTCGACCTCGATCTGCAGGCGCCTGGCCCGGGCGAGGTCCGGGTACGCGTTAACGCAGCGGGAATCTGCCACAGTGATTACCACTACATGGTCCAGGACCTGGCATGCCGGACACCTATCGTGCTGGGCCACGAGGGCGCGGGCATCGTCCAGGAAGTCGGAGCCGGGGTCACCCACGTCAGGCCGGGCGACAAGGTTATTCTGACCTGGCGGCCAAGTTGCGGCAGGTGCGAGTACTGCACCAGCGGCTCGCCCGCGCTCTGCCGCCTTGGGGCGGTGCACGCTACCCATAACGAACTGCTGCGAGGCGGAACACGGCTGTCACATGACGGACAGCCGGTGCACCACCTGATGGGGGTGTCCTGCTACGCGGAGGAATGTGTCGTATCCGGCGAGTCGGTGATCAAGATCCCCCAGGAGGTTCCCGTCGCTGTCGCCGCCATCATTGGTTGCGCAGTGATCACAGGGATGGGCGTCGTGCTGAACGGAATGGGCGGTCCGGCCGGGGAATCGGTCCTTATCGTTGGGGCCGGCGGGGTCGGGCTTTCGGCGGTCATCGGGGCCGCGGCAGTCGGGGCCTATCCGGTGATTGTTGCCGACATTGATGACGAAAAGCTGGCGAAGGCACGGGAGCTCGGGGCAACCCACACGATCAACACGCGCGAACACGACCTGGCCGCCAGCGTGCACGAGATTACAGGCGGGGGAGCCCACTGGGCGGTCGAGGCAATCGGCCGGCCTCAGACCATTCGGGAGGCAGTCGTGGCTCTCCGTCCCCGCGGCACGGCTTTCGTGGTGGGACTCTCCAACGCCGAAGCCGAGATCAACGTGCCCCTGAACCAGGTTGTCCAGCAGGAAAAATCGGTGCGGGGAAGCCTGTACGGCTCCTCCAACCTGTCAGTGCAGATCCCCCAGATCCTGGACATGTACTTGGCCGGGCGCTTGCCGCTCGATGCGCTTATCGGCGAGAAGTTCAGCCTGGCCCAGATCAACGAAGCATTCGATTCGCTGACGAATGGAAACATCGGCCGCTCGGTCGTCCTGATGGACAGCAATTAACCCTTACCTGCCCATGCCTTCAAGGTCGAAGGTCTTCACTTAGGAGAGAAACATGTCATCAACTGTCGCAGCGCCACAGATCGTGGTCTCCGACAAGGATCGGAAACGTGCCCTGTGGGGCAGCGCAGTCGGTAGCACGATCGAGTGGTACGACTACTTCCTTTACGGCACGATGTCCGGGCTGGTATTCGGTCCGCTGTTCTTCCCGTCCAACGATCCGACCGTCAGCCAGCTCCTGGCCTTGGCGTCCTTCGCCCTGGCCTTCTTGATCCGTCCGATCGGCGGCATTCTGTTCAGTCATGTCGGCGACCGGATCGGCCGAAAGAAAACACTGGTCGTCACGTTGACCCTGATGGGCGTCTCCACTGTTGCGATGGGTTTGATGCCTACCTATGCAGCTATCGGTGTCGCGGCTCCCATCATTCTGACTGTGCTCCGCCTGCTGCAGGGGCTTGCCCTAGGCGGTGAATGGGGAGGGGGCCTGCTTCTGGCTGTCGAGTACTCTCCTAAGAACCGGCGCGGATTCTTCGGTGCAGTCCCGCAGACCGGTGCAATGCTCGGGCTCGCACTGGGCAACATGATCACCTTGGCCGCTGACGGGGTCTTCTCTGACGAAGCGTTCCTGGCCTTCGGGTGGCGGATACCGTTCCTTCTGTCGGTTGTGCTGTTGGCCGTCGGCCTGTGGATCCGTCACAGGGTTGACGAGACGCCGTCGTTCCGGATGGTGAAATCGGCGGGCGCCACGAAGCAGGTCCCTCTCGTCGACACCTTGAAGCACCACTGGCGTGAAGTCCTCATCGCAACGGGCGCCAAGATCGTTGAGACCTCGACGTTCTTCATGTTCGCGACATTCACCGTCTCCTACGCCATGACCTTGGGCTACAAGCGTGAAACCGTACTCGGGGTGCTGCTGGTCTGCGCCGTGATCGGCGTCTACTCGATGGTCAAGTTTGGTGCGCTTTCGGACCGTATCGGCCGGAAAAAGGTTTTCCTCTGGGGCACCGTGGCCTTGATGGTGTTTATTCTGCCGTACCTTTGGATGCTCAATCAGAAGTCCCTGCCGTTCCTGGCTGTTGCGCTTTTCATCGGGTTTGCCATTATCTGGCCGACCTATGGATCGCTGATCGGCACCGTGATCGCAGAGAGCTTCTCCCCGGATATCCGCTACACGGGGGCTTCCCTGGGCTACCAGCTTGGAGCAGCTATCGCGGGTGGGCCGGCTCCGCTGATCGCTACCGCACTCCTTGCAGCCTTCGGCGGCAGCTATCTTCCGGTGGGCCTTTTCATCGTCCTTTGCGGCGCTATCTCATTGGTCGCCGTGTCATTCGCCAAGGAAAAGAGCAATCAGGAGATTGACTAGGGCCCAAGTGTCCGCCGACCGTCCTGGATACATACAAGAGAGCAAGACAAGATGACTACGGATCTTATTGAAACCCTGGGGTTGGACGAAGTCCTGAGCGCGGCCGAAACCGCCTTCGAGAGCTGGTCCGGGGTCCCCTCCGATGACCGCGCCCGCCACCTTGAGGCGATGGCTGCAGCCTTGGAGACGCATGCCGACGAGCTCATCGAGCTCGCCATGGCGGAGACGCACCTGCCCTTGGCGAGGCTGCGGGGAGAACTGACGCGGACGGTTTTTCAGCTGCGGTTCTTCGCGGAGGAGCTCAGGAGCGGACGCTTCGTTGAGGCCCGCATCGACCGCTCCGATCCGGAATGGCCGATGGGTGCACCACGCCCCGATCTTCGACGGATGCTGCTCCCGCTGGGGCCGGTGCTGGTCTTCGCCGCCAGTAATTTCCCCTTTGCCTTTTCCGTCGCCGGGGGCGACACAGCTTCGGCCCTGGCGGCAGGCTGCCCTGTCATCGTCAAGGCGCACCACGGACATCCGGAGCTCTCGGCGCGCACTGCCGCGATTCTCATCCGGGCCTTGGAAGAGTCGGGGGCGCCGGCGGGTGTGCTGGCTCTCATCCACGGAACAGAAGCCGGCGTTCAGGCCCTGAAAGATGCCAGGATCCAGGCGGGCGCCTTCACCGGGGGGATTCCCGGGGGACGGGCGCTGTTCGACATCGCCCAACAACGAGATGTTCCGATTCCGTTTTATGCGGAGATGGGCAGCAACAACCCGGTTTTTGTTACTCGGGGGGCGGCAGCAGAGCGTCCGGCTGCCATCGCTGATGGGTACCTGGCCGCGGTGACCGGCAGCGCCGGCCAATTGTGCACCAAGCCGGGAACGTTCTTTGTCCCGGCGGGAAGCCCTATCATCGAGTACCTGTGCACCGCGGAATTGCCGGGCGCCACAAGACTTCTGACTGAACGGATAGAAGCGGGATACATCCGGGAAGTTGCCGAGCTGGCAGGCCACGGGCAGGTCCGGATCCTGAACGGGAGCATTCCGAGCGAGGCCGGCGGCCCGACGCCGCTGATCCTGGGCACCGACATGGCAGCAGTCCTGGAGAATCCGGATTTGTTCCTGGCCGAGCGGTTTGGGCCGTTCTCCCTGGTGGTTGAGTACGAGGACATGAACCAGCTCCTGGCGGTTGCCCGGAGGATGGACGGCCAGCTCACCGCGACGGTACAGGCCACAGACCAGTGCGAAGTCCGCCATCTGCTCCGTGCTCTGGCCGGCAAAGCGGGACGGGTCCTGTGGAACGGCTGGCCCACGGGCGTCTCTGTGACGCATGCCCAGCAGCACGGCGGACCGTACCCGGCGAGCACCGCTGTCCAATCCACCTCGGTGGGGTCGGCGGCGATCCAGCGGTTCCTGCGCCCGGTGGCACTGCAGGGGTTCCCGGACCATGTCCTGCCCGCGGAGTTGCAGGACAGTAACCCGCTCCGGATTCCGCGCCACCTCGGATAATCGAAGGCAAATGAACCTGCGGGCCACATGGGCCGAGCCGGGCAGCGGCACAGGAAGAACAGATCTCGTAGAAGGATGACCTGATGCACGACAACCCCGTCAAGGAGGCTCTGCGCTCCGGCGGCACCACGACCGGAACCTGGTTGACGCTAGGCTCACCTGCGGTCGCCGAGGCCCTGGCCCATTGCGGGTTCGATTGGCTCGTAGTCGATCTTGAGCATGCCCCCAACGACCCTGCAAGCGCCGTCGAACAGTTGAGGGCCATCGACGCCGCCCGGGCTAACGGCGGGCGTGCCGAGGCAATCGTACGCCTCGCCGAAAACGATCCCGTCCTGGCCAAACGTGCCATGGACATTGGTGCGCGGACTCTCATCTTCCCCAATGTCAACAGCGCCGATGAAGCACGGGCGGCGGTCCGGGCGATGCGTTACCCGCAAAACGGCAATGGTGGTGTGCGTGGCGTGGCAGGACTGGTCCGTGCCGGCCGGTACGGTCTCGACCCGGTGTACGTGAAGAACGCCAACGAACAAGTCTGCGCCATCGTGCAGATCGAATCCCGATCCGGAGTGGACAACGCTGCAGGCATTTGCGCAACGGAAGGTGTCGACTGCGTTTTCCTGGGCCCGTCCGACCTTGCTGCTTCCCTGGGCCATCTTGGTGACACCTGGCACCCGGAGGTCGTCGAGGCCATGCAGTCGGTCGTAGTACAAGCGCGTCAGGCTGGAAAGGCGGTCGGAGTGTTCGCGGACGATGCAGACGATGCCAAGCAGTTCGTCGACTGGGGGGCCACTTTCATCGGGCTCCATTCCGACGTTCGCTGGCTGTGCCAAGGATCGAATCAAGAGATCGGACGGTTCGTATCCAGCCTAGAGACAGAACAGGCGGTGGAAGTCCCCTCCGGTTCATAAGGGCGGCGACGAAAGGAGAGGTTCCCCCCCATAGTAGACGTGGGCCACCTAGAACTGGCCAGGCGGCGCGCCCCGGGAAGGAGCGCGCCGCCATCGTTGCTTGACGGGATGCTTTGACATCGCCGTGTTCGTTGCTGCTGCCGCGGACGAGGACATGCATTCCGGGGATTGCAGAGGTGTGCATTTCCGGATGTCCCGGATGTCCTGGTTGGCCTCCTACGGGCTGGCCGCGTCCACCACTGGGCCTGCCGGGCCGGGTGTGGCCGGAGCGGGATTTCCTCCGGCCACACCCGGTGCGGAAGGCTCAGGCGAGCGTCGCGGTGTCGATGACGAAGCGGTAGCGGACCTGGGAGGCCAGGACCCGCTCGTAGGCGTCGTTGATCTGGTCGGCGCCGATGAGCTCTGTTTCCGGCGCGATGCCGTGCTCGGCGCAGAAGTCGAGCATTTCCTGGGTCTCGCGGATCCCGCCGATCATCGACCCGGCGAAGGACCGCCGGCCGGTAATCAGGGCGAAGGCGTTGACCGGCAGCGGCTCGGCCGGGGCACCCACGTTGACCATCGTGCCGTCCACCGACAGCAGCATCAGGTAGGCGCTGATGTCGAGGCCGGCGCTGACGGTGTTGACGATCAGGTCGAAGCTGCCCGCGAGCTGCTCGAACGTCGCCGGGTCGCTGGTGGCGTAGTAGTGGTCGGCACCCAGCCGCACGCCGTCGTCCTTCTTGGACAGGCTCTGGGAGAGCACGGTAACTTCGGCGCCCAGGGCGTGGGCGATCTGCACGGCCATGTGGCCGAGGCCGCCCAGGCCGACGACGGCTACCTTCCTGCCCGGGCCGGCGTTCCAGCGCTTGAGCGGGGAGTAGGTGGTGATGCCCGCGCACAGCAGCGGGGCGGCGGCGGCGAAGTCCAGGGACTCAGGTACGCGCAGGACGAAGTCCTCGTCGACGACCACGTGGGTGGAGTACCCGCCCTGGGTGATGGTGCCGTCGCGGTCGACGCCGCCGTAGGTCGGGACGTTGCCCTTGAGGCAGTACTGCTCCTCGCCGGTCAGGCAGTGGACGCACTCGCGGCAGGAATTGACCATGCAGCCCACACCGACGCGGTCCCCGACCTGGTGGCGGGTGACGGCGGAACCGGTTTCGGCGACGATCCCCACGATCTCGTGGCCGGGGGCCAGCGGGTACTGCTGCTCTCCCCACTCGCCGCGGACGGTGTGGATGTCGGAGTGGCAGATGCCGGCGTACTTGATCTCGATCAGGACATCGCGGGGGCCGACGTCGCGGCGTTCGATCTTTGCCGGGACGAGGGGCTCGGCCGCCGAGGGGGCAACGTAGGCGTTGACGATGGGCATGCGGTGTTCTCCTTCGAGAAGATTGGATCAGGGTCCGCGCACAGGCGGACCCTACTAGCTGACCATGGACCCGCGGCATGAGGGAGTCTCTGTCATGGGGTGTACTGACAGGGCACCCCATGGTGGAATGCGGGCACTCCCATTCTTGTTGGAGTGGGGAACCGAAGCGAAACCGTGAATTCCCCAGGTTGCGGCAACGGAACTTGAAATGACAGCCGAAGGCGGGAGCCTGTTTTCACAGGCTCCCGCCTTCGGCAGGTACGGATTTC
>NZ_JAAZSQ010000013.1:77977-78756 GCF_012395835.1 Arthrobacter mobilis | reverse complement strand
CCTCGCCGACGGAGGGGTGCCTGGCGGCGATCTCGCGCAGCCTCGGCCCGATGATGTCCTCGCCGAGCCGGGCGGCGTTCTCCACCATGCCTTCTTCGGCCATGGCGGTGATGGTCGCCACCGCGGCGGCGCAGGCCAGCGGGTGCCCGGAGTAGGTCAGCCCGCCGGGGTACACCCGGTCGCGGAAGGTGTCAAAGACGGCGCCGCTGATGGCCACCCCGCCCAGGGGCACGTAGCCGGAGTTGACCCCCTTGGCGAAGGTGAGCAGGTCAGGGATAACGTCCCAGTGCTCGATGGCGAACCACTTACCGGTGCGCCCGAAGCCGGCCATGACCTCGTCGGCAATGAACACGATCCCGTGTTTGCGGGTCAGTTCCCGCACCCCCTCGAGGTAGCCCGGCGGGGGCACGTAGATGCCGGCGGTGCCGGGCACCGATTCCAGGACCAGGGCGGCGATGTTGGCCGGCCCCTCGAGCACGATCATGTCCTCGAGGTGGCGCAGGGCCCGTGCGGTCTCCTCTTCCCCGGTGGCCGAGCCGAAGTAGGAGCGGTACGGGTAGGCCGGCATGAAGTGCACGACCCCGGCGTCGCCGTGGTCGTTGGGGATCCGGCGGGGGTCGCCGGTGAGGTTGATGGCCAGGTGGGTGCCGCCGTGGTAGGAGCGGTAGGCGGAGAGGACCTTGTAGCGGCCGGTGTGCAGCCGGGCCATGCGGATGGCGTGCTCGATGGCGTCGGCGCCGCCGTTGGTGAAGAAGATATGGTCCAGGTCCCCGGGGGTG
>NZ_JAAZSQ010000013.1:48469-77845 GCF_012395835.1 Arthrobacter mobilis | reverse complement strand
AGCTCGTACGCGCGCCGGCCGGCCTCGATCTCTTCGGCGGTGACCGGCGAAGTTGCCGTTTGGGTGGTCATCTGCGTCCTTTCGTGGTGTCGGTGGTCAGCGCCTACGCGTTGGTCGGGAAGCCGAGGTTGAGGCCGCCGTGGCTGGGGTCCAGCCAGCGGGAGGTGACAACCTTGCCGCGGGTGAAGAAATGCACGCCTTCGGTGCCGTGGGCGTGGGTGTCGCCGAAGAGCGAGTTCTTCCAGCCGCCGAAGGAGTAGTAGGCCATCGGGACCGGGATGGGCACGTTGATGCCCACCATGCCGACCTGGATTTCGTTCTCGAAGCGGCGGGCCGCGCCGCCGTCGTTGGTAAAGATCGCGGTGCCGTTGCCGTACGGGTTGGCGTTGATCAGGGACACGCCCTCGTCGTAGCCGGCCACCCGCACCACGGACAGGACGGGCCCGAAGATTTCGTCGGTGTAGATGGACATCTCCGGAGTGACGTGGTCGAAGAGCGTCGGGTTCAGGAAGAAGCCGTCGCCCTCCGCGTCCGGGGTGACCTGGCGGCCGTCGAGCACCATGGTGGCGCCGGCGGCCTCGCCGGCGTCGATGTAGCCGGCGACCTTGTCGCGGTGGGCGGCGGTGACCAGCGGGCCCATGTCGCAGCCGCGGGTGCCGTCGCCCACGCGCAGGGTGCGGGTGCGCTCGGCGATCTTGGCGACCAGTTCGTCGGCGATGGAGTCGACGGCGACGACCGCGGAGATGGCCATGCAGCGTTCCCCGGCGGCGCCGTAGCCGGCGTTCACCGCGGCGTCGGCGGCCAGGTCCAGGTCCGCATCCGGCAGTACCAGCATGTGGTTCTTGGCCCCGCCCAGGGCCTGGACGCGCTTGCCGGCGGCGGTGCCGCGCTGGTACACGTACTGCGCGATCGGGGTGGAGCCGACGAAGGACACGGAGGCAACCTCCGGGCTGTCAAGCAGCGCGTCCACGGCCTCCTTGTCGCCGTGGACCACGTTGAACACGCCGTCCGGCAGCCCGGCTTCCTTCCACAGCTCGGCCAGCCAGTTGGCCGCCGTCGGGTCCTTTTCGCTCGGCTTGATCACCACGGTGTTGCCGGCGGCGATGGCGACCGGGAAGAACCACATCGGCACCATGGCCGGGAAGTTGAACGGGGAGATGATGGCGGCCACACCCAGCGGCTGGCGCAGCGAGTGCACGTCCACCTTGGTGGAGGCGTTCTCGGTGAAGCCGCCCTTGAGCAGGTGCGGGATGCCGCAGGCGAACTCCACGACCTCCTGGCCGCGGCTCACCTCGCCGAGGGCATCGTCGAGGACCTTGCCGTGCTCCTCGGTGATGATCGCGGCCAGCTCGCCCTTGCGCGCGTTGAGCAGCTCCCGGAAGGCGAACATGATCTGGGTGCGCCGGGCGATCGAGGTGTCGCGCCAGGCCGGGAAGGCGGCGGCGGCCGCGGCGACCGTGGCCTCGACCGTGGAGGCCGGGGCCAGGGCAACGCGGGCAGTGGTCTTGCCCGTGGCCGGGTTGACGACCTCGCCGAAGCGGGAGTCGCTGCCGGGCTCGGCATACTGGCCGTTGATCCAGTGGGTGATGGTCTGCATGGGGGTGGTCCTCCCGGTCGCTGGTCTTGCTGGCATCCCGACAATTTCGTTCGGGCTTCGATCAACCATCCTGACGGCAGCAAGCGGCCGGGAGTAGCGACGAAGTGTATGAGGTTCGCTTTTGGGGTATACAGTTTGTAAATGCTGGATTTCCGGGATAGTAATGCGGGCCACCAGGCGGAGGAGCACGGAACCCGGACGGTGACCGTCCGGGCGCTGCTCGACCTTGACGAGGTGCGGTCCGGCCAGCCGGAGGTGCTCTCCGGGGAAGACGCCCTCGATGCCCCCGTGCGCTGGGTCCACATCGCCGACTCGGAGCGTGTGAGGCCGCTGCTCGAGGGCGGCGAGCTCGTGCTGAGCACCGGCATGTCCTTCCGGGCGTCCCCGGGCGCGGCGGGCCGGTTCCTTGACGACCTCGAGAAGGCGGGGGCGGCCGGCGCGGTGATCGAGCTTGTGGACGCCCAGGGACGTCCCGACACGGACGCCGTCGCCGTGTTGCGCGGCGCGGCCGCCGGGCGTGGCCTTCCCGTGGTGGTGCTGACGCGGACCATCAAGTTCGTCCGCGTGACCCAGGTGGCGCACCGGCTCCTGGTCGGGGAGCAGCTTGCCCGGCTGGAGCGCGGGCGCAGGGTCCACGAGGTCTTCACCCAGCTGAGCCTGGAGGGTGCCAGCGAGCAGCGCATCGTGGACCGCACGGCGGAACTCCTGGCTGCCGCCGTCGTGCTCGAGGATGTCGCCCACCGCGTGCTTGCCTTCAACCCCGCCGGCATGGACGCGGGGGAGTTGCTCCGCGACTGGGCGGGACGCTCGCGCCACGTCGGCTACCAGAAGGAGACCGGGCGCCGGGCCGGCACCGGCGACTGGCTGCAGACGCCGGTCGGCGTGCGTGATCGGCGCTGGGGGCGCCTGGTGGTTCCGGGGGAGCTGCCGGACGACGCCGACGCCGCGCAGGTGCTGGAGCGGGCCGGGCAGGCCCTGACCCTGGCCCGGATGGCCGGCCGCGACGAGCAGGACCTGCTGCAGCAGGCGCAGGCCGGACTGATGCACGACCTGCGCCAGCCGCACGCGCTGGACGAGCGGGAGGCCGTCACCCGTGCCCAGGCCCTGGGGCTGGAGCCCAGTGCCTTCTACGTCCCGATTGTGGTGCGGCTGGACCGGCTGCCGGGGGAGGACCCCACCGGCCTGCAGCTGCGCGAGCGGGCTCTGCTGGAGGAGCTCGTGGCCACGGTCCGGCAGGCCCGGCGGTCGATGCTCGCCGTCGGCCTGCATTCAGGATCATTCGGTGCCCTGCTGGGGGTGCCGGCCCGGCAGCTTGAGGACGGGCTGCTCGAGCGGATCTTCGGGCAGCTCGCCGAGGGGCGCGAGGCGGGCGACGCCGGCGCACGGGGAGGGGGCGAAGGGGCTGCCACCTGGACCGTGGGGGTCGGCCGCAGCAGCAGCTCCCTGCTGGAGGCCGCGGCGGGCCTGGACGCGGCCACGCAGGTGGCCGACATCGCCGCCACCCTCGAGATCCGGCGGCGCCGCTACTACCGGTTTGCGGACGTCAGGCTCCGCGGACTTCTGGCCGCGCTCCGCACGGATGCGAGGGTCAGGGCTTTCGCGGAGGCGGAGCTGGGGCCCCTGCTGGAGGAGCAGGACGCCGGGGCACTGGACTTCCTGGAGCTCTACCTGCGCCACGGCGGCAACAAGTCCTCCGTTGCGCGCACCGGGTACCTGAGCCGGCCGGCGCTCTACGCCCGCGTGGCGCGCCTGCAGGAGCGGCTCGGTGTTTCCCTGGATGACGCCGAGTCCCGCGCCGCCTTGCACGTGGCGTTGCTGTGGCACCGGATGCGCGGGCAGGTGCCGGGCGAGGAACCCGCCCACGCCCCCGAAAGCGTGGACCAGGGGTAGCTCCGGCGACGCGGCGCAGCAAGCCGCTCAGGCACCGGGGGCCTTGTACCGGACCTGATCGGCTCTGCGCAGCGCGTCCAGCGTTTCGTCGACGGTGAGCAGGACAGTGGTTTCCAGCGAGCTGAGCGCACCGCCTCCGTTGATCGCCAGCGCTACCGCGGCCATGGACACATTATCGGGGGCCTCCCACAGGGTGTAACCGTCGTGCGGGCCGAAGGCGTACCAGAAGCCGTGGAGCTTCCCGCCGACCGACTCGATGTACGACTCGGCTGCTCGTCGGCGGTCCTCCGGATTGCCGATCAGCCTGGCCCAGGTTTCCGGAGTGTAGCTGAACTTCGACAGATAGAGCGGCATCGTCTCTCCCTCCCGTTCGCCGATGCGGCTGGGGTCGCCGTGCGCTTAAGTGTAGATCCGGCTGGCCCGGAAAGAGCCTGGGTCACCGCAAGCTCGGGGGCACCATCCCGCCGGACACACGCACCCGGCCGTCCGGCACCGGTCACGCTTCCGGTGGTGGCCGGAACCGCGACCGGTGCTGCGGCTGTACGCCGGCGGGGCAGGCGCTAATGCAACGTTTCAGCCTGCTCGAAAGGCGGAGCGCCTACCAGTCCCAGGCACGGCTGCCGGCGGCCGGGGTTGCGGTCAGTTCTCCGGTGATACCGGCGCAGCACAGCGCCATGCGAATGCTCTTGCGCATGGTTCTTCCTTTTCCTGATTGATGTCGATGCCGGCCATGGGGCGGCGGCAGGGTCCATGCTGCCGGCCAGGGGCAGCGCAGACCTGATCAATCAGGAGAAGAACCCGGGCTGAAGCCAGGGGAAACGGGCAGCCTGGAGGCCTGGTGCCCGTAGCAGGCGGGGACCAGGTGCAAAGTGTTGGAGTGCTGTGCCGGCAGGTCCGCGCCCGGTCCTCCGCCGGACGCGCTGTTGCCGGCACCTGCTCCGGTCCCGGCCTGCCCGGCCCAGCCGGCAGGTGCGGCAGGAAGCGCGGGCGAGGGGCCGGGTACCGGCCCCTCGGCAGGGCCGGCCGAAACTTCCGCAGCAGCGGCGCCGGCGAAGCTGGCAAAGCTGCCACCGGCTGGGTGATCCTCGATAAAGGGACCATAGTTGCCGGCGCGCGGGACAGTCGCCGGCGCCGCGGAGGAGCCGCTGCCGGCGCCGTCGGTCCGCGGCGCCGGTTCCGTCCTGGCGACTTCCTGCACCGGTACCGCTGCGGCATCCACCGGCGCCTCCGCGGCATCCTCCGTCCCCGTCCTGGCCTGGGGGGCCGGATCCACGGTCGCGGGCGCGTCCGTCCCCTTCGGTTCGGCACCGGGACGGGGGAGATCCGCGGCGGTGTCCGGCAGGTCCGCGGGCGGCGTCTCGATGGCCGGCACGCCGCCAACTGCCGGCACGCCCTCGACCGTGGGAACGGCGTCGACGGCGGGAACGGGCTCGGTGACCGGGGCCACTGCCTCCAGCACAGGTTCCAGCACGGGCTGGACGGTCTCCAGCACCGGTTCAACGGCAGGCTCGACGGCGTCCGGCAGGTCCGCGGGCGGCGTCTCGACGACTGGAACTGTCTCGACTACGGGCTCAAGCAGTTCGGCCGCGGGCTCGACGGCGCGGGCAACGGGCTCGGTGACCGGGGCCGCTGCCTCCAGCACGGGTTCCAGCACGGGTTGGACGGTCTCCAGCACCGGTGCAGTGGCAGGCTCGACGACGGCGGCAACCGGGGCGGCTGCCAAGGTTGCGGTGGTGGTGACCGGACGGGAGGCTGCCTCGACGACGTGTTCCACTGGCTGTACTGCATCCACCAGCGGTTCCGCGACGGTGGCGACCGGGGCAGCGACAGCGGCGGTGGCGTCGTGGGCCGCCGGCAGGGAGGCGGGCTCGTGGCGGCTGTCGTATGCTGCCGTCCCCCTGTCCACGGGCCGGCCCTGTGCATCGCCGAGGGCACCGGCGGCGGAAGTGGTGGCGGTGATGACCGTCTTGGTGGCGGCGCCGGGCAGGGAGAGTTCGTCACCTTCTCCCGCGTGGGCACCTGCCGCTCCCAGCAGGGTCAGGCCGGCAGCGGCGGCAAGGGTCAGCATCGTCCTTCGGAGCAACCCCGGCCTGGGCAGGCGCGGTCGTTCGTTCAACGCGCCACCCCCATACTGTGTCCCGGCAACCAATAGCAAGATTACTTACTATCCGCCTTCAAGGTCCAGACGTTTAACCCAGCAAATGGACTAATCGCCGGAGGAATTCTCCCTTGGTCCGGTGCTCCTGCAGCACCTAAGGTGATCGTGTAGCAGACCTGACAGGAGGCCGTTCTCATGTTCACCTTGCAGATAGAGCACGATGTCAGGGACTTCAGGATGTGGAAGCGGGCGTTCGACGGCGACCCGCTGGACCGTGCCGGGTCCGGCGTCCGCTCGTACCGGATTTCACGGCCCATCGGCGAGGAGAACCATGTGATGGTGGAACTCGACTTCGAGACCCAGGAAGCGGCCGTGTTCTTCCTGGCCAGACTGGAAAACGACGTGTGGAAGTCGGGTGCGGCCGCGCAGGCCCTGCTCAATGAGCCCAGCACCAGGATCATCGAGACGCTGGCCGTCGAGACGCTGGAGGCCCCATAGGATCCGGACGTCGTTCCCAGGGCCGCGAATGCTGTCCGGGAACCGGTGCCGGTTACTAGACTGTCGGCATGGCTGCTGCATTGGTTCGTCCTCGAAACGGCAAGCTGATTGCCGGCGTCTGCGCGGCGCTGGCTGCCCGTTTTGGCCTGCCGAAAACGCTTGTCCGCCTCGCCTTCGTCATTTTCGGACTGGTGGGTGTCGGAGAGCTGGTTTACATCGTGCTGTGGATCCTGATCCCCAAGGCTCCGGCCTGAGCGCCGGGGCCGCCACCCGCCGGCCGGACTAACGCCGGTGCCGGCGCCTGCCCGGGCTGATTCGGGCAGACGCCGGCACACGGTCATAAGGTGCGGGGAAGCGGCGGCAGGGGCTTACTCTGCGACCTGGAAGGTCAGGGTTTCGGTGAACTCGCGGCCGTAGACGTCGGTGGCCGTGACCTGCGCGGTGTGCTCCCCGGCGGCGAGGTCGGAGGGCAGTTCCAGCCGCCACAGGTGCATCATGCGGTCGGCCAGGCTGCCCCCGCTGACCAGCTGCTCCTGCACGGCCGCCGGGTCGGACCACTCGGCGCCAACGAGCTGGCCCTCGCCCTGCATCTGCTGGGTGCGGACCGCCTCGACTGTCCGGCCGCCGTCGATCCGCACCTGGACCGTCGAGCCGGTGCTGCCCATCCAGAAGTTGGTGGTCAGCCAAGTGGTGCCGGCCAGGTCGTCCCGGGAGACCACCAGCGGATCGGCGAACTCCGGGGCGGAGCCCTTGTTGTCCAGATTCTCGGCGTACCACTGCCGGTAGCGCGGGGTGTTCAGGCCCAGGGCCATCTGCAGGGAGTCATCTTCGCCGCGGACGGTAAAGCGCTCCCGGAAGTCGGTGTTCCTGATGTCCAGGGTGAGCACGCCGGGCAGGCTGCCGTCGCGCTGGACGGCGGTGGGGTAGCCCTCGGGCAGCGTGCGTCCGGAGTACCAGTCGCCGGAGATGGCTCCTGCGGTGATGTGGGTGAACGGCAGCCGGTCGACGCCGAAGAGCTCGGACCAGCCCGCCAGGGAGTCGCCTTCGCGGAGGTTTTCGATGCTGTGGGTATGCCCGCCCACGGCCACGACCTTCCGGCCTTCGAGGATCTGGTAGATTTCGGCGACCTGCTCCACCTGGTGCTTGGCGCTGCCCTGGTCGGCATAGTCCAGCAGCGGGATGTGCGCGGCCAGGACGATCAGCCGGTCCTCGGGCACCTGGGCGATGTCGTTGCGCAGCCATTCGAGCTGCCGGTCATCCAGCGAGCCGGTGTAGTCGCCCTTGGCGGCCGGCAGCTTGGTCGGAAACTCCACCGTGTTCAGGGCGACGACGTGGGCCTTGCCGGCATCGTACGAGTAGTACTCGGGGCCCAGGTTGGCCCGGAAGGTGTCGAAGGTGTGCTCGCTGGTCGTCGCGTCGAAGTCCAGGTCATGGTTGCCCGGCAGGAACCGGGCCGGGCCGTTGAGCATCCCGGCCAGTTCCCGGGTCTGCGGGTACAGCGACAGGTCGTCGCCGACGACGTCGCCGATAAACAGCGTGCCGCACCCGGCGTAGTCGTCACGGGCTGCCAGGTCGGCGAAGGCGCCCTGGCGGGCATAGTCCACCTGGTCCTGGTTGTAGGTCTGGACATCGCCGCCGATCAGGCAGTGCTGCTCCGGCGACCGGGTGAGCTTGCTCTTGGCCAGCGGGAAGTTCACCTCGTCCGGCAGCGGTCCGGTCGGGCTGATGCCGCCGTGGCGCAGTTCCGGCGAGCCTTCGGGCAGGTGGTGGTAGAAGAACTGTGCGACATTGTTTTCGTCGACCGGCACCTGGTAGCCGCGGGGCTGGGTGGCGAAGACCGTCATGTTCCCGAACGCCGGCAACTCGTAGCGGCCGCTGCCGTCCGTGGTGGTGACGTCGCGGCCGTTGGAGACGGAGACCCCGGCCAGGCCGGGCTCGTTGCGGTCCTGCACCGAGTCCCGGTCCTTGTCCACGAACACGGTGCCGTCGATGGTCTGCTGGTCCTCGTCCGGTCCCTCGACGACGTCGACGCTGCCGCGGTAGGCCGTCGCCGCCCAGCCGCTGCCGGCCGGAGCACTGTCGGGGGCCGCGGTGGCGGCGGGGGCCAGCAGGGCGCCGCTGAAGATCAGCGCCAAGGTGCCGGCGGCCAGGCCGAGGGGCCGGGCGCAGGGTGTCTGGGACGGGGTGGTACTCGGGTGCACGATGAACCTCCGGTCGGGTGGCTTGGCGGCCGGTTCCGGCCTGCCAATGCCACCGTCGCAGCCGTGGGTAAACAATTAACCACGGCGGCGCGACGGGAAATGGACGCATTCGTAACGACTCACCGAGGCTGCGGAAAACCCTGGCCCAGAAGCCTGATGCACTGTGCGGCAGCAGCGGGCCGGGGCCGTGCCTGCCATCCCTCCGGCGCAGCGAAGGCGCCGGCCGGCGCGCGGCCGGGGAGGTTATTGGGCGGTTTTCACAATCAGCACATCGCAGGGCGCGTTGTGCGCCACGCTGTTGGCGACGCTGCCGAGCACGCGGCCAAGGCCCTTCATGCCGACGTTGCCCACGACCAGCAGGCCGGCCCCGGCCCGGGTTGCTTCCTCGACCAGGGCATCCTGGGGTTTGCCGCGCACGGCGACGGGACGGATGCTCAGGCCCGGGTGCTCCTGGCGCAGCTTGACCGCGACCCGCTCCGCCAGCTTCCCGGCCTGCTCGGCGTCGTCGAGGATCCAGGTGTCGCTGCCGATCTTGACGATCTCGGTGTTGTCCTTGGCGTGGGCGCTGAGTACGGCGAGCTCGGCACCGAGGCCTTCGGCCATGACAGCCGCCCGTGAAGCCGCCTTGAACGCAGTCTCGCTGCCGTCGACTCCCACGATCACAACACCTGTCATGCTGCTTCCTCCTTATTCCGCCCGCCGGGTGGCGGTGTCCATGGTCTGGGTCTCCACCCGACCCTATACCTGCCGGGTCCGGGTACCAATGCGGGACAGTCCGCGGGGGCAGCGGCCACGCGGCGATCCGGCCACCCGGGTTAGGACCGCGAGGGGCTGCGCGGCAGCAGCGAGCCGCGGGCGGCACCCACCATCCCTTCCACGGCGCGGGCCAGGTGGGTGCCGCGGTCGCTGACCCCGTTCCAGCGCACGAGTGCCTGTGCGTTCAGGCCGTCGATCATGCCGAGGATCTGCCAGGCCACGGAAGCGGGGTCGGAGGTCTCGAACTCGCCGGCGGCGATGCCGGCCTCGACGACGCCCTGCAGCACCGCCTGCCACGCGTCCATCTGCTCGCGCACGCATGCCGCGAGCGCCTCGTTCCGGCGCCCGAGGGTCCATGCCTCCACCCAGATGGCCGTCACATCCAGCCGGGCATTGTCCAGCAGCGTGTCCAGGAGCATCCCGAGTTGCTCGCGCGGAGCGGGCAGCCCGGCCAGCAGGCCGGCCACCTCCTCGATCTCTTCGGCGACGATGGCCGTGAAGGTGCCGGCCACCAGCGCCTCCACGTTGGGTTGGTAGTGCGCCACGAGGCCCGGGGCCACGCCGATCCGGGCGGCGACATTGCGCAGCGTGATCGTGGACAGGCCGCGCTCGAGCGCCAGGTTCCGGGCGGCCTGGGTGATTTCGGCGGCGCGCTCGGCAGGAGCTTTCCGGGCGGCGCGTTTCTGTGGGGTGCTTGACATCACAGACCAGTCTAAAGTAGTTTTTCAACACTATTGATCGCATGATCAATAAGGCTTTTGGGTGTGCAGCCACCCCACGACAGAGGAGTCTTGATGGCCTGGAGAATGCCAGCCGAAACCGCCCCCCACGAGCGCACCTGGATGGCGTTCCCTCGCCCCGGCCTGACCCTGGGCGACGACGCCGCCTCGGCCGAGGAGGCGTATGCGGCCTGGACCGCCGTCGCCCATGCGGTGGCCGAGTTCGAGCCGGTGACCATGGTGGTGGACCCGGGCGAGCGCGACCGGGCCCGCCGCATGCTCGGCAGCGGGATCGAGCAGGTCGAGGCCCCGCTGGACGAGTTCTGGATGCGCGACATCGGCCCGACCTTCGTCGTCGACGACGAACGGCCCGGCGTGCTCGGCGCGGTGGACTGGATCTTCAACGGCTGGGGCGCCCCGGCCTGGTCCGAGTGGGAGAAGAGCCGCGGGACCGGCCGCTTCGTCGCGGCCCAGGCAGGAGCCGAACTGGTCAGCTCCGTGCTGGTCAACGAAGGCGGCGCCATCCATGTCGACGGCGAGGGCACCGTGCTGGTGACCGAAACCGTGCAGCTGGACCCTGCCCGCAACCCGTACGCCGACAAGGCACGCGTCGAGGCGGAACTGGCCCGCACCCTGGGCACCACTCACACCGTGTGGGTGCCGCGCGGGCTGACCCGCGACTACGAGGACCTCGGCACGCGCGGGCACGTCGACATGGTCGCCACCCTGCCGTCCCCGGGCCGGATCCTGCTGCACTCGCAGGGCAATCCCGAGCACCCCGACTACGAGGTCAGCCGCAGCCTGCAGACCTTCTTCGAAAACCAGGTGGACGCCGCCGGCAAGCCCTTCGAGATCGTCCCGCTGCCGGCACCGGCAACCCTGCGGGACGAGGAAGGCTTCGTGGACTGGAGCTACGTCAACCACCTCGTGGTCAACGGCGGCGTCATCGCCTGCGGCTACGGCGAAGAGCGGGCCGACGCCCTGGCGGCCGAGATCTTGGCCGAGGCCTACCCGGGCCGCCGCGTGGTCACCGTGGACGCCCGGCCGATCCTGGCCCGCGGCGGCGGCATCCACTGCATCACCCAGCAGCAGCCCGCGCTGACCGGGCAGGTGGCCTGATGGGCCGCCGCTTCGAGGTCGTCGAGGCCTCCATTGCGCAGCTGCGCGCCGCCCTGGAGGCCGGCGAGGTGACCAGCGAGGAACTGGTCCAGGCCTACCTGGACCGGATCGAGGCCTACGACCGCGGCGGCATCCGGCTGAACGCGCTCGTGGTGATGAATCCCGAGGCCCTGGCGGAGGCCCGCGCCTCGGACGAGCGCCGGGCCCGCGGCGAAACGCTCGGGCCGCTGGACGGCATCCCGTACACGGCCAAGGACAGCTACCTGGCCAAGGGCCTGACCGCAGCCGCCGGCTCCCCGGCGTTCGAGCACCTCACCGCGCAGCGCGACGCCTTCACCATCGAGCGCCTGCGCACCGCCGGGGCGGTGCTGATCGGGCTGACCAACATGCCGCCGATGGCCAACGGCGGCATGCAGCGCGGCCTCTACGGCCGCGCCGAGAGCCCGTACAACGCAGACTTCCTTACCGCCGCGTTCGGCTCCGGCTCCTCCAACGGCTCCGGCACCGCGACGGCGGCCAGCTTCGCGGCGTTCGGCCTCGCGGAGGAGACCTGGTCCAGCGGCCGTGCCCCGGCGTCGAACAACGCGCTGTGCGCGTACACGCCCTCGCGCGGGGTGATCTCGGTGCGCGGTAACTGGCCGCTGGTCCCCACCATGGATGTGGTGGTGCCGCACACCCGCACCATGGCCGACCTGCTGGAACTGCTCGACGTCATCGTCGCCGACGACCCGGACCGCCGGGGCGACTTCTGGCGGATGCAGCCGTGGGTGCCCATCCCTGCCGCCTCCGCCATCCGCCCGGCCTCCTACCCGGCACTGGCGCCCGCCGGCGCCGAGGACGCCCGGGCAGCGCTGAGGGGAAAGCGCTTCGGCGTGCCGCGCATGTACGTCAACGCCGACCCCGAGGCCGGCACGAGCGAACACCCCGGCATCGGCGGACCCACCGGGCAACGCATCCAGACCCGGCAGTCCGTAATCGACCTGTGGGACGCTGCCCGGCGGGACCTCGAAGCGGCCGGTGCCGAAGTGGTGCTGGTGGACTTCCCGGTCGTCTCCAACTACGAAGGCGACCGCCCCGGCGCCCCCACCATCGCCACCCGCGGCCTGGTCAGCCGGGAATACCTCCGGCGCGAAATCGTGGACCTTTCGGCCTGGGCATGGGAGGACTTCCTCGCCGCCAACGGGGATCCGGCGCTCAGCAGCCTGGCCGGCGTCGACGGCGCGAAGATCTTCCCGCACCCGGACGGCGCGCTGCCGGACCGTTACGACGGCTTCGACGACGACATCGCCGACTACCCGGCGCACATCCGCGAGCACAAGGTGTCCTCCTTCACCGAAATCCCGCACCTGGCAGAAGGCCTGCGCGGCCTCGAGGAAACCCGGCGGGTGGACCTGGAGGAATGGATGGACCGCCTCGGCCTGGACGCCGTGCTGTTCCCCGCCGTCGCCGACGTCGGACCGGCCGACATGGACGTCAACGAAGCCTCCGCGGACCTGGGCTGGCGCAACGGCGTGTGGGTCGCCAACGGCAACCTGGTGCCGCGGCACCTGGGCATCCCGACCGTCACCGTGCCGATGGGCACCATGGCCGACATCGGCATGCCCGTGGGGCTGACCTTCGCGGGCCGGGCCTACGACGACGCCGCCCTGCTGGGGCTCGCCGCCGCCTTCGAGGCGACGGGGGAGCGCCGCACCGTTCCGCCGCGCACCCCGCCGCTGGACTGAGCCGGCGGGTCCGGCGGTCCGGCGCGGACGCGGTTATGCACCCAGCGTCAACCCTTGGTCGCTCAAAGCCAAGACCTGCCGACTGCCGGTGGGGCAAGGTGGTGGCAGTACCACCACCTGCATCGACGATCAAGGAGAGGGACCATGACCGCCGAATCCACCCTTCAGGGCACCTTTGCCACCGCTGCGGACCTGCTGGCCGTAATCGAGCCGGAGACCGGGGGCCGCCAGATCAAGGACCCGGCCACCGGCGAGACCGTCGGCCGCGTGGCCGAACCCGGTGCTGCCGAGCTCGAGGCCGCGGTCGCGGCCGCGAAGGCCGCCCGGCCGGCCTGGGCGGCACTGGGCCACGCCGAACGCAGCGGGTTCCTGAACCGGGCCGCCGACGCCGTCGAGGCCAATGCCGAGGCCCTGGCCGAACTGCTCTCCCGCGAGCAGGGCAAGCCGCTGAACGGACCCAACGCCCGCTTCGAGGTCGGCGCCTGCGCGGCCTGGCTGCGCGCCACCGCAGGCTTCGAACTCGAGCCGGAAACCCTTCTCGAGGAGGACGGCACCCGCGCCCAGCTCTTCTACCGCCCGCTCGGGGTGGTCGGGGCGATCGGGCCGTGGAACTGGCCGATGATGATCGCCGTCTGGCAGCTGGCCCCGGCCCTGCGCATGGGCAACACCGTGGTCATGAAGCCCTCCGAGTACACCCCGCTCTCCGTGCTGGCCCTGGCCCGGGTGCTCAACCAGGTCTTCCCCGAGAACGTGCTCACCGTCGTCCCGGGCGGGCGCGAGGTCGGCCAGGCCCTGGCCTCCCACCCGGACATCGCCAAGGTCATGTTCACCGGCTCCACCGCCACCGGCAAGGCGATCATCCGCTCGTCCGCGGACACGGTCAAGCGCCTGACCCTGGAACTGGGCGGCAACGACGCCGGCATCGTGCTGCCGGACGCGGACCCCAAGGCCATCGCCGAGGGCCTGTTCTGGGGCGCGTTCATCAACACCGGCCAGACCTGCGCGGCCCTGAAGCGCCTGTACGTGCACGAGGAGATCTACGACGCCGTCTGCGCCGAACTGACCCAGCTGGCCCGGACCATGCCGATGGGACACGGGCTGGACGAGAACAACGTGCTCGGCCCGCTGCAGAACAAGGCCCAGTTCGACATCGTCGCCAACCTGGTCCAGGCCGCCAGGGACTCCGGCGCCCGGGTGCTCACCGGCGGCAACCCCGACCCGGAGCAGCCCGGCTACTTCTACCCGGCCACCCTGGTCGCCGACATCGACAACAACAACCCGCTCGTCGCGGAGGAGCAGTTCGGCCCGGCCCTGCCGATCATCAAGTACTCCAGCATCGAGGAGGCAATCGAGATGGCCAACGGACTGGAGGTCGGCCTGGGCGCCTCGGTCTGGTCCGCCGACCCGGACAAGGCCCGCGAGGTCGCCGCCCGGATCGAGGCCGGCACCGTCTGGATCAACAAGCACGGCGCCGTGGACCCGCGCGTGCCCTTCGGCGGCGCCAAGCAGTCCGGCTACGGCCTGGAATTCGGCATCGAAGGCCTCAAACACCTCGGCACCCCCCAGGTCATCAACGGCTGACCCGCAGGATCCCGCAGGACCCCGGCCACCACTTCGGTGGCCGGGGTCCTGCCGTTTAACCGCCGCCGGGACGCTTCCTCCGGGGGAATGGCCTTAGGTGCCGGTCGAGGCCGGTGGCATGCGGGCGGGTTTGGCCTGCCTCGACGTCCAGCCCTGTTGGTGAAGCCGTTCAAAGCCGTCCAGGAGCAGATCGAGGGCGAACTCAAACTCGAACTGGTCGTCGCAGCCGTGCCCGACCACCGAGCCCTCCTCGTGAGCCGCCGCCATGGCAACTCGCGCGACGTTCGGATACCGCTCGGCCATCTGCCGGAACATCGCTGCCAAGGCCTCCGGCGGCACCGCCGGGGCGTCGGCTTTCGGGCCGGCCGGAGCGTCAAACAACTCCTGGGTGAAACCCCACATCCGGCTGCCGAGAGCATGCATGACGTGGTGGGTGAGGTCGACGGAGAAGCCGCCGGCCAGGAACATCCCGATGAAGCTGTCCGTGTACCCGAGGACCGCCGGAGTCTGCCTGGTGCGGGATTCGAGCACCTGGCGGGCCCACGGATGCCGCAGGAGCACCCGCCGGGCCGAGAGCACCCGCTGCCGGATCGCACTCTTCCAGCCGGCACCGCCGGCGGGAGGATCAATCTCGGCGACCAGGACATCGACCATCGCGTCCAGGAGCTCTTCCTTGTTCGCCACATGCTTGTAGAGCGCCATCGGCACCACGCCCAGCTCCTGGGCCAGCCTGCGCATGCTCAGCGAGTCGATGCCGGCCTCGTCGGCCAGGGCAACGGCGGCGGCCAGCACGCGCTCCCTGTTCAGGCGCACGCGCCGGCCCTCTTCGGCCTGCCCAGCCATCAGCCACCTTTCCCGGACGTTCCGGTCCTTTCCGCCCTTGACAAGCGTACAACGTACACCTAGCGTTGGCAGCAGAAGGTGTACGCCGTATACTTTTACCGTCGAGCCGCAGAGGACGCCGTCGTGAACCCCACCAGCCACATCGAGATTCCAGCCCTCGCCCCGGCAGCCACCCGGCGTCCCCGCGCCCGCTGGCTGGTGCCCGCCGCCCTGATCCTGCTCAGCTTCGTCCCGGTGCTCCAGGGGTCGCTGCGCCTGGCCGAACTGGCGGGTGGTGCTGACGTCACGCCGGAAAACGCGCGGTTCTTCGCTTCTCCCGTCCCGGTGGTGGCGCATATCGTCAGCGTGACGGTGTACAGCGTGCTCGGGGCGTTCCAGTTCGTGCCGTCGCTGCGCGGCCGGCGCGGCTGGCACCGGGTCGCCGGGCGCATCCTCATCCCTGCCGGCCTCGCGGCCGCCCTCTCCGGCCTGTGGATGTCGGCCTTCTACGCCCTCCCGCCCGGCGACGGCGAGGTCCTTCTCGTCCTCCGGCTGTTCTTCGGTTCGGCCATGGTGGCCGGCCTCGTCCTGGGCATGCTGGCCATCCGGCGCCGGGACTTCCGTAAGCACGGGGCCTGGATGACCCGCGCCTATGCCATCGGCCTGGGCGCCGGCACCCAGGTCGTGGTGCTCCTGCCCTGGATGCTCCTCATCGGTCCCACCGGCGAACTGGCCCGGGCCGTGCTCATGGGGATGGCCTGGATGCTGAACCTCGCGGTCGCGGAGTACATCATCCGCCGCCGGGACCTCAGGAGGCGACAGGTCAAAGCGGGAGCAGTTTCAGGTGTCCCTACAGCCGCTTGATGGAGAACTGTCGCTCCCGTGGGATTATTGCCGGATCCGTTCGTATTGGTGAAGCGCGGATTCTGTTGCTTTTTCCAGGTAGTGCCGGGGGTTCCTCATAGCGTCCTGCAGGGATGGTGCGTGTTGCGCCGCGGATTCGGCCACGACTATTCCGTGAGGGGCCAGAGTTGCCTGGTCCAGCTCGAGCTTGCCGGCTATGGCAATGGCGTCAATGCCGGAAGTCCGGGCGCGCTGGGCCAGCGCGATGGGGGCCTTGCCCTGGATGGACTGATCATCGAGGGATCCTTCCCCGGTCAGGACGAGATCGGCTGCTGCCAGGGCCTCGTCCACATTGATAAGGTCGAAGACCAGATCGGCTCCGGGCTGCATGGTCGCGTTGGTGAGGGCCATGAATGCGGCTGGAAAACCTCCTGCGGCTCCGGCCCTGGGCAGTTTGGACACATCCACTCCGGATATGGAGCGCAGCAGGTGCGCCCAGTAGGCCAGGGCCGCGTCCAGGGCAATCCGGGCGCCCGGGTTGGCGCCTTTTTGGGCTGCGTAGACATGTGCGGCCCCGTTGGGCCCGCACAGTGGGTTCGTGACGTCGCAGGCCATCACGATCTCCATTTGGGATAAACGTGGATCCATGCCGGTGAGGTCGATGGACCGCGCTGTTCCCAGGCCGGCACCGCCCTCGGGGATGGGATTGTGGTTTGCATCGAGGATCTTGACGCCGAGGGCCTGGACGGCGCCGGCCCCGCCGTCGGTTGTGGCAGATCCTCCAAGCCCGATGACGATGCGTGTGGCACCATCGTCCAGGGCAGCCCGGATGAGCTCCCCGGTGCCAAAGGTGGACGCACGCAGGGCGTTTTCGGGAGTGGGCTCCACATGCCTGAGGCCACTGGCATTGGCCATCTCGAGGACAGCTGTTTCACCTAACCGCACCCACGCCGCTGGGACGGGCCGGCCGAGGGGGCCGGTGACGGTTGTGGA
The DNA here is from genome assembly GCF_012395835.1 of Arthrobacter mobilis. Taxonomy (GTDB): domain Bacteria; phylum Actinomycetota; class Actinomycetes; order Actinomycetales; family Micrococcaceae; genus Crystallibacter; species Crystallibacter mobilis. The sequence goes on along the minus strand of NZ_JAAZSQ010000013.1, from coordinate 61,004 downwards.
GTGTTCGGTTCCACCTGCGGCGAGCGCAGCTGTGCAGGTGCCGTCTCCGCCGTCGGCCAGGCCCAGGCGAATGATGGAGGCTGTCGGCCAAATCCGGTGAACGGCAGCCTGCATGGCGGCTGCTGCTTCAAGGGCAGTCAGTGTTCCTTTGAATTTGTCGGGGGCGATGAGGACCGTTTTTTGTGTCATAAGGGGTCTCAATCCGGGCAGGTGGTGCCGTTCCCCGGGGAACGGCACCACCTGGCGTATCTGGGGGTGGATGGATTTCTAGGACGCCAGAGTGGGGTCGTCTACGGCGTCGCGGAGATCGTCCAGGCTCCTGCCGCGGGTTTCGGGGATGAAGAAGGTGGAGATCACGGTGATCAGGGACAGCACCGCGGTGTAGGCGGCGATGGGGATCCAGGCGCCGAGACCGGCACCGGTGACCTCGGGGCCGCCGTCGGCGCTGATGACTGCGGCGATGATGGCCGCTCCGATCATGGGGGCGATTCCGCCGGAGATGACGGCGGAGACTTCGCGGGCGACGGAGACGCCCAGATAGCGCTGGCGGGCACCGAAGAGTTCGGACATGAAGGCGCTCTGGGACCCGAACATGCCCCACGTGCCGATGCCAAGGGCCAGTGAAACCACCACGATGGTCAGGACCGTGTCCCCCAGGCTGAGCACATACCAGATCGGGAACGCGGCCACGAGCTGGAAGAGCGCGAAGCTGCGGTAGGTCTTCACACGGCCGAAGCGGTCGGAGAGCTTGCCGGCGATCGGTACGACGATCGAGCCCAGCGAAGCGGCGAAGACCAGTGACAGGGCGCCGATCGGGCCGGTGACGCCCACGGCCTGGGAGGTGACGTAGGCGACGGCCAGTGCCTGGTAGATCGAGGACGTTCCGTTTTCGGCCAGGCGCAGGCCGATGCCGCGCAGCAGGGTGGGGCGCGAGTTCTTCAGAAGCGTAGTCAGAGGCTTGTCGACGATCTGCTCGTGGGCTTCGAGCTTCTGGAAGGTGGGGGATTCCTTCAGGCTCATCCGGATGAAGATGGCGACGCCGAGGATGAGAACGCTGGCCAGGAACGGGACGCGCCAGAGCCAGGTTTCGGTGATGGCGGTGTTCTGGTTGGCATTGAACATCAGGAAGTAGACCAGGGCCGCGACCACGGTTCCGATTTGGACACCCATGAAGGGAAGGGAGGCGTAGAAGCCGCGTTCCTTGCGGGGAGCGTATTCGGTCATGAGGATGGAGGCCCCGGCCATTTCGGCACCGGCTCCCAGGCCTTGGAGCAGGCGGAGGGCGATCAGCAGGACGGGGGCCCAGATGCCGGCTCCGGCCGAGTACCAGTCGCCGCTGCTGCCGTTGTAGGTCGGCAGGACGCCGATGAGGGTGCTGGAACCGCCCATGAGGACGATGGTGGCCAGCAGAACGAATTTCCGGCCGATTTTGTCGCCCAGCCGGCCAAAGATAATGCCGCCGAGCGGGCGGATGGCGAATCCGAGGAAGTAAGTGCCGAAGCTGAGGATGAGCCCGGTTGCCGGGTTGCTGTTGGGGAAGAAGAGCGGGCTGAAAATCAGCGCCGAAGCGAGGCTGTACAGGGCGAAGTCGTAGTATTCAAGGGCGCTGCCCAGCGAGCTGGCCCAGGCGGCGCGGCGCAGGTCCGCCTTGGTGACCTGCGGGTCGGCTGTGTGGTTTTTGATAGTAACGCCATCGTTAGTATGCATGGGTCTGCCTGTCTTACGGTGTGGATGATCTCACACGCTGATGGGTATTGCTATGGATGGACGGCTGGCGCGGCCGGTTAGGAAAGGGGCCAGTCCGGGCCCGGCGCCGGTTCAGGCGCCGGTGAAGGTGGCGGGCCGTTTTTCCTGGAAACTGGCCACGCCTTCACGGAAGTCTTCGGTGGCGGCGGTGAATCCGCTGGCGATGGCTTCCAGGATGGCCGAGGGTGCTCCCGCGGCGGCAGCGTGGATCAGTTGCTTGCTTGTTTGCTGTGCGATCGGTGCCCCTTCCAGCAGGATGGCGACCAGGGCGCCGGTGGCCGCATCGAGGTCCTCGGACGGTACGGCCTCGGTGATCAGGCCCCAGGCGAGGGCGGTTTCGGCGCCGATGCGGCGGCGGGCCAGGATGATTTCCTTGGCCCGGGCCGGTCCCACCAGCTGGGTGAGCCGTTCGGTGCCGCCCCAGCCGGGGATGGTGCCCAGGCTGGTTTCGGGAAGTCCGAAGCCGGCCGTGTCGGCGGCGATGCGGAAGTCGCAGGCCATGGCCAGTTCCAGCCCGCCGCCCACGGCCAGCCCGTCGACAACGGCGATGGTGGGCTGGCGGAGCCCGGCCAGCAGGTTGAAGACCCGGTGGCCGATGGTGATCCATTGCCGCCACATGCCCACGGGGCTGAACTGGGAAAACCGGGTGATGTCCGCACCGACGCAGAAGACCTTGCTGCCGGCTGTGCGCAGCACCAGGACCCGGGCGCTGGAGGAGTCGACCTGGTGCAGGAGGGGTTCGAGGTCTTCGAGCAGTTCCAGGGTCAGGGCGTTGAGCTTGTGCTGTCTGTCAATGGTGATGGTTGCTATCTGGCCGGTCGGGTCAAGGTCCAGGCAGACGGTGTCGGTGCCGGGGAGTGTTTCGGTCATGGGAGTGGTCCGTTCTGGCTGTGGCAGAGGTTGGAGAGGAAGGCCGCGAATGGTGGGTTAGGAATCCAACTGCTGCAGCCGGTGGTGCGGGGCCAGGCCGGGCAGTTTCAGGCCCAGGGGGGCCGGTTCAAAGAGCCGGGCGTCCATCAGGCGCAGTTCGGCGCTGACGTTCAGGGCGAAGTCGGCTTTGCCCAAGACGTCCTTTTCCAGGTCGACGCCGGGGGCGATTTCGGTAACGGTCAGGCCCTCGGGCGCAAGTTTCAGGACGGCGCGTTCGGTGACATACATGACGTCCTGTCCGTTGGCCAGGGCGCGCTGTCCGGAAAAGGTGGTGGAGTTGACCTTGTTGACGAACTTGGTGAACGGGCCGTCCGAGACAATGTTCAGCCGGCCGTCCTCGATGCGGATGTCCCTCCTGCCGGCGGTGAAGGCGCCCAGGAAGATGATGGACGGGGCACTGGAGGTGATGTCGGCGAAACCGCCGACACCGGCGGTGACGTGGCGCCGGCGCGGCAGGCTGTGCACATTCACGTTGCCCTGGACATCGATTTCCATGAAGGAGAGCAGGGAATGCTGGAAGCCTCCGCCCTGCAGCAGGGTGAACTGGTCAATGCTGGGCATGATGGCGTCGGGATTTTGGGCGACGCCGAAAACAAAGTCCAGCAGCGGCACGCCGCCGACGGCTCCCTGTTCGATGACCCAACTGACCTCGTTGCCCAGCTTTTCCTCCACGAGGATGTGGGGAACCAGGGCCGAGACGCCGAAGCCGAGGTTGGCGGTCTCGCCGGACTGCAGTTCCTGGGCGGCCCGGCGCGCGGTGATTTTCTCCAGGGAGAAGCCGACCGGCTCCAGGGTGCTCAGCGGGCGGCGCAGCTGCCCGGAGATGGCCGGATCGTAGGGGGTCTGGGTGGTCTGCAGCTGGTCGGGAGCGACCACGACGGCGTCCACGAGGATGCCCGGCACCCGCACCTTTTGGGGATCCAGGGATCCTGCCTGGGCGATCCGCTTGACCTGGGCGATGACGATGCCGCCGTTGTTGTGCGCGGCGTAGGCCAGATCCAGCGCCCCGAGCGGTGAGGCCTCTTCCTCGAAGGTGAGGTTCCCGTCTTCGTCGGCGGTGGTCGCGCGGATGATGGCCACGTCCGGGACCTGGGCTTCGAAGAACAGCCATTCCCTGCCCTTCAGTTCGGTCAGTTCCACGATGTCCCTGGGGGTCGAGCCGTTCATGCGTCCGGCTTCCTGGCGCGGGTCGATGAAGGTGTCCAGCCCGACCTGGGTGAAAACGCCCGGCTGGCGGGCCGCGGCAGCCCGGTGCATCTGGTACAGCACCCCGGAAGGGAAGTTGTAGGCGTGGATTTGCTCGTTCTCGATCATCTGCCAGATCAGCGGCGGCTCACTGCTGGAGGGGCCGGAGGGCAGCGAGCCGGCAATGATCCGGGCCAGCAGGCCCGGGCGGGCCAGGTGGTCGATGCCCTTAATGCCCCACATGTCACCGGCGGCGATGGGATGGATGGTGGTCAGGTTCCGCGGGGCGGCCGTTTCGGTGAAGCGTTCGCCGATGCCGGCCAGCACCGCGTCGGGGCAGCCCAGGCCGGATGAGGAACTGACGGAGATGACGTCGTCGTCATTGATGAGCTCGGCGGCTTCGCGGGCAGTGAGGATTCTGGTCGTTTTCATGATGCTCCTTGGGCGGGTTCGGGTACGCCGAAAGCTGTTTTTGGGCGTGCGGAAGCACGGTGCGGGGCGTGCGGGAGGTAAGGGGAATCGGGGGTGCCGGGCGACGCCGGGGGCTAGCTGGGGGTGCGCGGCCGCCAGGAGGCGGTGGAGGCGCGGATGCGCAGCCGCGGTTCGATCAGGACGTGTTCGTGCCCGTTGTCGGGCTCGGGGTCGGCGATCCGGCTGAAGATCATCTCCGCGCAGGCGGTGCCGATCTTGTTCGGGAAGGTCGCGACGGTGGTCAGCGGGGGGATCATCTGGGCGGAGCCGGGGATGTCGTCGAAGCCTGCCACGGCGATGTCCCGGCCCGGTTCCAGCCCGCGGGCGTGGAGTTCTGCATAGATGCCGCCGGCGATGACGTCGCTGTAGGCGACGATCACGTCGGGCAGTATGCCGCTGTCCAGCAGTTCGGCGGTGGCCTTGGCTCCTCCGGCCGGGGTGGTCTCGCTGGCCAGCACCGTGGACGGTTCGAGCCTGATGCCGGCACTGTCGAAGACGGACTTCATCCCCTCGGTGCGTTCCACCCGGGCGGAGGTGTATTCCGGGCCGCCGACCAGGGCGACCGTCCTGGCTCCGATGCTCTGGATATGGCGGCCCAGCAGCTGCCCGCCGGTGCGGTTATCCGCCCCGACATAGTCGTGGGCGAGGTTGAAGTGGCGGGCCAGCAGCACCAGCGGTGTCCGGCTGCCGGCGAGCAGCCGGTCGATGCTGGTTGCCTCGCTCAGTGCGGCCGGCAGCAGGATCAGTCCGTCCACTCCCCGTTCCAGGAGGGTGGAGATCAGGTGATCCTGGCGTTCGGTGTCGTCCCGGCTGTAGCCGACGACGACGGTGTACCCGTTGGCGTAGGCCGCATCGTCCAGGGCCATGGCCAGTTCGGCGAAGTACGGGTTGCTGACCTCGGTCACGGCCAGGCCGATGGCCATGGACTTCTGGTTCCTCAGCGTCGCGGCCTGGCGGTTGTACACGTAGCCCAGTTCAGCCATGGCCTGGCGCACCCGGGTCTTGGTCGACAGCGGGATGGTGGGGCTGTCGTTGAGCACCAGGGAAGCGGTGGAGCGGGAAACGCCGGCGTGCCGGCTGACGTCGGCAAGGGTAACGCGCGGCATCTGTTTCTCCTTTGTGAGCGGGCTAACACAAACCAGTGTAGATCACGTTACTGGATCGATCCAGTAGTTTTGAAAAAATTTTCGTCAGGGTCTCCTTTTGGCGTGTCAATACTGGCTGGATCGGTTTAGTTGCCTCAGGGGAATCCCGGCGGCGGGCCGTGCCGGAAGCTTCCCGGCACGGCCCGCCGCCGGCGACAAATCTCTTGGGCTCCGCCAGGGCGTCGCCGTGTTCACGGGACAAGGGGTGTGGCCGCAGGGAGTTCGTTTGGCCTTATCAGCCGCGGGTGTGGACGCGGTGGTGCAGCGCCGGGAGGGCGGGGCCGAGGATTACTGGATCGGTTTAGCGGGTCCGAGGGAGTCGCGGATGACGAGGTGGGCGGGGAGCATCTGCGCGGCGGGGGAGGGGATTCCCTGCAGCAGCGCGTGCATCCGGTTCCAGGCCGTGCGTCCGAGTTCTGCGGTGGGGCTGAGGATGGTGGTCAGTTTCGGTTCGGTGTGGCGGGCCAGCGGGATGTCGTCGAATCCGGTGACGGACACGGAGGCGGGCACTTCAAGTCCCAGGTCCCGGAGCCGGGAGACCGCCCCGATGGCTGCCAGGTCATTGAATGCCAGCAGGGCCGTGGGCTGGTGTTTGAGGGCCTGGTCGACGGCCTGGTAGGCGGATTCGATGGTTCCGTCCGTCTGGACGCACTCCGTTTCCAGGCCCATGGCGGCGGCCGTGCAGATGGCCCGCCAGCGTTCCCGGTTCTGCCAGGAGTCGGGCGAGCCGGACAGGTACACCGCCTTGCGGTGTCCCTGGCGCAGCAGTTGGCCGCACAGTTCCATGGTTACGGAGAAGACGTCGACGGCGACCATGGGAAGGTCGACGCCGACCTCAATCCTGTTGACCAGTACCACCGGGACCTCGGCCCGGGCGAGGGTGCGCAGGCCTTCCACGGGGATGCGTGAGGAGAGCAGGAAAAGGCCGTCGACCTGGGGCAGCAGGTCCTTGGCCGTCTCCAATTCGGCGTCCGGATCGCCGTAGGAGCTGGCCACCAGGGTGCGGAAGGCCTGGGCCGCTCCGGCACGGTTGATCTCGTCGACCACTTCGAAGAAGTAGGGGTTGCTCATGTCCGGCATGAGGATTCCCAGGCTGCGCATGGTTCCCAGCACGAGTCCTCGGGCAGCGGCGTTGGGCTTGTAGGACAGCTCCGCCGCTGCCGTCCGGACCCGCTCGGCGAGCTCCTCGTTCACGGGGGCGGTTCCGGTCAGCACCCGGGAGACGGTGGCCGTGGAGACGCCGGCGCGGGCGGCCACGGTGCGGATCGTTGCCGCCGTGCGGGTGCCCTGTCCCCGTCTGGGTTTACGCTCGTTCACCGGTGCCTTTCGCCTGCTGCATCAATTCTGCACCCTAGATGCCAGCAAAGCCGTCCAGCGCGGCCTTCAGGGCCTGAGGGTACGGGCGGCTCCACCAGAGATCGCTGAGCACTTCCACCTCGATCAGGCCGTCATAGCCTGCCTCCTCGCACAGCCGAACAAACGAGGTCAGGTCAATGCTGCCCTCTCCCGGCATGCCTCGGCCGCTGAGCAGGCCGGTCAGCGGCAGTACCCAGTCGCAGACCTGTACGGTCAGGAGCTTTCCGCCGGCCCGCAGGACCTCCTGGCGGAGCCGGGCGTCCCACCAGACGTGGTAGGCGTCCAGCGCGATGCCTACGGACGGATGGTCCAGGGATTCCACCAGGTCGTTAGCCTCGGCAAGGGATGCGATGGCGGAGCGTTCCGTGACCATCATTGGATGCATCGGCTCAACGGCCAGCTTCACCCCGGCGGATTGTGCGTGGCCGGCCAGGTCCTCCATGCCTTCGCGGATCTGGGCGCGGGCGGCATCCAGGCCCAGGCCGTTGGGCCCCCCGCACACCAGGACCAGGCACTCCGCCCCGAAGGCATGGGCTTCCTCTATCGCCCGCAGGTTGTCCTCCAGGATCCGGGCCTTTTCCTCGCCGTCCCGGTAGGGGAACATGCCGCCGCGGCAGATGCTGGTCACCCTCACTCCGGAGGACCGGACCAGCTCCGCGGACCGGGTGACCCCCAGTGGGGCGTAGACATCGCGCCAGAGGCCGATGCCGGCAATATCGTTATCGATGGCAAGGTCGATGAGCTGATCCAGGCTGGCGCTGCGGACCGTCGTGGAGTTGATGCTGCACCGGGAGATGTCCATGGTTACCGGATTCCCTGGGCGGCGAAGTAGGAAGCGGCCCTGGCTGCGGTCAGCTCAGGATCGTCAAACAGGCCGATGTTGTTTCCGGCGCGGAGCAGGTCGGCCAGATGCAGCAGGTTGCGGCCGGATTCCAGCCCGCCGATCATGCGGAAATGATCCTGCTGGCCGTTCAGGTAGGCCAGGAACACGACTCCGGTCTTGTAGTACTGGGTGGGGGCGGCGAAGATGAGCCGGCTCAGCGGCACCGTCGGCTCCAGGATGGCCCGGAACGCTGATTCATCGCCGCGGCCCAGTGCCGCCAGTGCCGCGGACGCGTGTGCCGGAATGGCCCCGAAGGCCCCGAGCAGCGCATGGCTGAACCCCTTCGCGTCCCCGGCGATCAGATCGACATAGTTGAAGTCATCACCGGTGAACAGCTTGACCGAGGCAGGCAGTGCCTTGCGCAGGGCGATCTCGTAGGCCGGTTCCAGGAGGGAGACTTTAATGCCGGCAATCTTGGAGGTGTTGTTCCGGATCAGCTCCAGCACTGTCTCCATCGCCTCGTCGATGTTCCGGCTGCCCCAGTAGCCGGCCAGGGCGGGGTCGAAGGCTTCTCCGAGCCAGTGCAGCACGACCGGCCGGGAAGCCTGCCCGAGCACCTCCGAATAGGTGCGCAGGTAATCCTCGGCGTTCCGTGCGCCTCGGGCCAGGTGCCTGCTGGCCATCATCACGGCCGTGCCCCCGCGCTCCTCAATGAAGGCCAGCTGCTCAAGGTAGGCCCTGCGCACAGCGTCCAGCGAGGCCTCATGGTCAGGCAGCTGGTCGGTGGCCATGCCGACGACGACTGCGCCGCCGGTGTTCTGCGACTCCTTGAGAGTGCGGTCAATGAGTTCCTGGGCGCGCGGCCAGTCCAGCCCCATGCCGCGCTGGGCGGTGTCCATGGCTTCGGCCACGCCCAGCCCCCGCTCCCACAGGTTGTGCCGCAGCTGCAGGGTCGTGTCCCAGTCAATGTCGCCGCTGGAATCACTGGCACTGGCCCGGTACGGGTCGGCCACCACGTGGGCGGCGGCGTAAGCGGTCCGGCTTACTGAGGGCCCGGAAACGGATTCCAGCTTGGCCGGAGCCGAGAGCACGAGCCGCTCGGTACCGCCGGCGACGGGCAGTGAAACTGTGGTCATCGTGTCCTCCTGAAAACGTTTACAACGCGACGAAGGTTAATGAAACACCATCCTTATCTGGGGTGTAAAGAGGGAGGGCGGCGCAGCGCTCGGTCTCTTGTAAACGTTTTCAGAGTATGTTTTCATGATGGAACCCTTCCCTAACCGTCCCGAAGGAATCCTCATGAACTCACAGACCGTGTCCCTGTCCGCACAGCAGCAGGAAGCAGCCGCAGGTGAATTCACCGGCCGCACGGTGCTTATTACCGGCGGGGCCGGCGGAATCGGCCTCGCCATCGCCGAAGCCTTCGCCGCCCAAGGTGCCGTGCCGGTACTGATCGACGTGGCTGCGGCCGTCGCCGAAGCCGGAGCCGGGCTGAACGGCCACGGGCTGCAGCTGGACCTCGGGGAACCGTCCGCCGCCGAGGATGCCGTCCGCTTCGCCGTCGAGCGCACCGGCAGGCTCGATGTCCTGATCAATGCCGCCGGCATCCAGCTCCGCACCGAAGCAGCCGAAGTCGAGGAGCCGGACTGGCAGCGGCTGGTCGACGTCAACCTCTCGGCCGCCTACCGGCTGTGCCGGGCGGCAGTGCCCGCACTGACCGAATCCAAGGGTTGCATCGTGAACATCGCCTCACTCTCCGCCGACCGGGCAGTCCCCGGCATCGTGCCCTACGGCGCAACGAAAGCCGCCCTCGTACAGCTGGGCAAGGGGCTCGCCGCAGAACTTGGAAGCAAAGGCATCCGCGTCAACGCGGTATCGCCTGGCTACATCGTCACCCCCATGACCGCCGAGGTGCTGGACCAGCAGGACTTCCGCGACCGAGTACTGACCAGGATCCCCCTCCAGCGGCTGGCCGACGGCCACGACGTGGCAGACGCCGTCGTCTTCCTCGCCTCACACGCCGCCCGGTATATCACCGGAGTCGTGCTCCCCGTCGACGGCGGATACTCCATCACCTGACGGTTCGTCCCGGACCTAGCGACTGGCGTCGTCCCAGCCGGTGTTCCGGTCTGCATCGCGGATCCCCTGCAAGTCGTATTGGCCGTTTCCGATAACGGTCAGGGCGGTGTCGGCGTGCGCGCGCAGCAGGTCGCGGTGATGTCGCCGGGGGAGGGGATGTGGGAATCGGCCGCCGAGGAGTGGCCGGGGCCGGCGGTTGGCAATGGCACCGGCCCCGGCCGGTGGCGGAGCACGGCTCAACGCCACCTTCCCGGGGCAGGCGTCCCGTCCGACCGGCTTATTTGGGGCAGTTCGGTGAAACGGTCAACCTGCCCTTTACCGTAGTCAGGGGCATATTTAATGCAAAGACCCGCAGGTGAAGCCGGGACTGCTTCCACCGGATATTCGCCTTGCTAAGCGCTTTTAGGCCCCTGAGCCGGACGTGCCCTGACCGCCGCCCGGCCCCGGCGGTGCATGGAAGGAGGATATGGAGAACGTCGGAAAGGTCCTGATGGCCGGCGACTGGCACGGCAGCACCGCCTGGATGGAGAAGGTGCTGCGCCGTGCGGCGACGACGGGGTTCACAGCGCTGGTCCAGGTCGGGGACCTGGCGGTGCTCTGGCCGGCCGCGAACGGCGACGACAAATTCACCGAAGTCCTCAAGCGGCGGCTGGATGAGCACGGAATCACCATGATTTTCGTCGACGGCAACCACGACGTGCACCCGAAGCTGCGCGCCTTGCCGCGGAACGGTGAGGGCTTCGGGGCCATCAGCGACCGGCTGCTCTACGCGCCCCGCGGGCACCGCTGGGAACTGGACGGGGTCCGTTTCGGGGCCCTGGGCGGCGCCTACAGCATCGACCGTTTTCGCCGGAAGCTGGGCAAGTCCTGGTGGGAGGGGGAGGAGGTCATGCCCGGGGACGTGGAGCGGCTCGGTACCGGACCGCTGGACGTGCTCATCACCCACGAGGTGCCCGCCGGCATCGACGTCGCCGCCGGTTTCCCCCGCCGGCTGCTTCAGGCGATCCAGCGGGACTCGTACGCCAGCCGCCTGTTGGTTGCCGAGGCGGTGAGGAATACGACGCCGCACCTGGTGTTCTCAGGCCACTGGCACCAGCGGCGCACCGGCCTGATGCCGGGGACCCGGACCCGGGTCCACGTCCTGCACCAGGAGTTCTGCGGCGGGAACTTGGTGTCCCTGGACCTTCAGACCCTGGCCGTCGAGGAGTTCACGGTCTGAGTCCTGCCCGATCCAGCACCCGGGATCCTCCCGGCGGGCATCCCGGCGGCCGTCCGGGCTATCTCAGCCTGACCCTGGCCAGGACCATATTGTGGTCGGACCCGGGAGTCGACGTGAACTGGCCGCTGCTGTCGATGTCGAGGACATTCTCGTAGGAGACGGTTCCCTGGATGCCCTTGGTCAGGATGTAGTCGATCCTGCCCCAGGTCTGCCGCTGGTCGCGGTAGCCGTTGAAGGTCGGGTACTTGTAGTTGGTCGTGTGCGCACTGGAGGCGGCGTCGGTCCAGCCCAGCTCCATCAGGGTCTCGTGCGGAATGTTGGAGGGCAGCTGGTAGAAGCTGCTGTTCATGTCCCCGCCGATGATGACCGGCAGTTTCTGCCTGTTCAGCGACTTCATGCGCGCGTCGATCCGCGTCACCGTGGCGGTCTTGGAGTTTTTGCCGGTGAGCGGGATGTGCGGGTCCGTGTGGAAGGAGACGGCGTAGAACTTCCGGCCGGTCTTCTTCGACTTCAGCAGCACCCAGGCGGCGCCGCGGACGTTGCTGCCCGGGGCCTTCGGCAGAGCGAAGGTGCCGTGCCGGACCAGGCTGAACTTCCGGGTGCTGTAGGCGACCCGGTTGGAGTAGTAGCCGGCCACCCGGCTCTCCGGCCTGCAGTCCAAGGCGTACCCGGAACCCTTCAGCCGCTTGGCGAAGTCATCCATGGCCCTGGTCTTCATCCCGGCCACGGCGTAGTTGCCGGCTTCCTGCAGCAGCAGGACATCGGGCTTCCTGGACCCGACGGCCTGCTCGATGATGCCCACCCGCTGGGTCCATTTGGGCGTGCCGGGACCGGGGGTGCTGGTACAGACCGCGCACAGGATGTTCCAGGTCGCCACCGACACCTGTTCCCTGCCGCTGACCTCCGGAGCCGCGGCGTAGGCGGTCAGCCGGACGGAGGGCCTGGTCCTGAAATCCTGGTTGTGGGCGTAAAGCCGGATGAAGTTGGGCATTCCCGACCGGGATCCGTGGCTGACGTTCCGGATGGTGTAGCTGGTGTCCGTGATGTCCCCGAAGGTGCGCACGTTCCGGGTCATGGCCGCATTGTCCGCGACCACGATGCTGTAGTGGGTGGTGTGGGAGGTCCTGTTCCAGGTCACCGTGATGCTGTCCTGGCCGCCCGTGGCTTCGAGGGTGGTGAACCGGCCGGGAAAGTAGGCCCGGGTGCCGGTCCGGAGCGTGCCGGACCAGCCGGTGGGCGCCGGTGCTGCCGGCATGGACCACACCGGCGCCGCCGGGCCGTCCGCAGGGGCGGCGACGGCAGCAACCGGGGCCGTCGGCGCGAGGGAGAGCAGGGCGGCCAGTCCGGATGCGGCGGCCCTGCGGGGAAGTGATGCCATGTGTTTCCTTGTGGCACTGCAGCTGCAGGACAGCGGCCGGTTCCTCGGGGAGCGGCCGCTGTCCTGCAGGGTGCGTGGGCTATCGAAGTTCGATCTCCTCGATGACTCCGGTCTTCTTGTCGATTTCCAGTTCGGCGACGACTGCCCCGGGGATCAGCAGTGCGGCTGCAGCGCCTTCGTCCTCCTCCTCGCGGTCGTCCTCC
>NZ_JAAZSQ010000013.1:11820-48451 GCF_012395835.1 Arthrobacter mobilis | reverse complement strand
TCGTCCTCGCGGTCGTCCTCGTCCTCGCGGTCGTCCTCGTCGTCGTCCCGGTCATCACTGTCGTCGTCCCGCTCGTCGTCGACCTTGATCTCAGTGTCCTCGTCCAGGGGCAGGCTGATGGTCCCCCCGGAGCGGGAGAGTACGGTCAGGATGCCGGTTTCCGCATCGTAGGAGGCGACGGTGCCGAACACATCACTCTCGTCCTCGTCATCCCGGCCATCACGGTCGCGGTCCCGGCCGCAGCGGTCCCGGTCGTCGTCGTCCTCATCCTCGTTGGCCTCGAAGTCGCCGTCGGCATCCTCGTCGCCATCCCTGATGCCGTCGCGGTCGCTGTCGGCCCGCCCGACCTTGAGCCTGAGCTCGTTCTCGTCCTCGTCGGCGACGCGGTCACGGTCGGTGTCGTCATCATCGGCCCTGCACGACTCGCGGGCGTCGTCCTCGTCCTCGTTGTCAATGCCGTCGCGGTCACGGTCCTCGTCGCCGTCCTTGACGCCGTCGCGGTCCGTATCGGCCCGGCTGACCGAGGTGCGGGTAAACCTTTCGTCGCCGTCGTCCTGGCCGTCATTGTCGGTGTCCTCGTCCCGCGGGTTGCCGCCGAAACGGTACTCCTGGAGGTTGTTCAGCCCGTCGAGGTCGAAGTCCGCCCTGGCGTCCTTGGCGCTGGTCTTCTTCATCCTGTGTTTGGCTTCCCAGCTGTTGGGGATGCCGTCGCGGTCGGAGTCTTTGGGGGAGGCTGCCGTGGCGGCGCCGGCCCCGGAGGCCGCGACGGCCAGGGAAAAGCCGAACGCCGTCAGGGCGCGCAGGGAGGTGCGGGACAAGGGGTCTCCTCATGATCGGGCGGGGTGCGAGTTGGCGTTTCCCAGATTAAGCGTTTCAGCACATATCCGGAAGGCTGTTCCCCGGGCGCATGCCGGTCCTGCCGGTATTTAAGAACCACGGCAGCCGGCCACGACGACGTGAGGGGGTACTTGGGCGGCCGGCAGCGGCGTGTCGCGGTACCGCCGGTGGGAACATCAAGAATGGGGGATCGGCATCAGGGAAGGAGTCTGTGATGGCTGGTGGATCGGGAATCATCGAGCGGTTCTACCGGGAAGTTATGGAAGGAGGGCATCTGGATCTGATCGACGAGCTGGGCAGTGAAAACGCCATCGATCACGAAGATCCCTTGCCCGGGCAGCCCTCCGGCCTGGACGGCGTCAAGTTCTTCGTCAACACGTTCCGGTCGGCCTTCCCGGACATCAGGGCGAAGGCCATCGAGCCCGTCATGACGGACGGGGACATGGAGGCGGCCCGTATCGTCCTCACGGGCACCCACCAGGGCGAGTTCCTGGGCATCGCTCCCACCGGCAACACTGTGGAGTTCAGCGGCATCGACATGATCCGCGTCCAGGATGGCAAGGCGGTCGAACACTGGGGCGCGACCGACATGTTCAAGCTGATGCAGCAGATCGGAGCCATTCAGCAGTAGCTGCCTCGGAAGCACAAGGGCCGTTGCCTGAATGCGTGCGGCCGCGCCGCGGCGTGGCCGCACGCATTGGCGGCGGCTTGCGGCCCTGGCCACGATCAGGCCGGCGTGGTTACAGGCTTCCTGGCCGGGTATAGGATGGCAGGCCACCGGGGAAACAGGTTCAAGGGAGGTTGGAATGACCGAGCCAGGTAAAAAACCGGCAGGCGAACCAGTAGACGGCAGCGACGTGGAAGCAATCCAGAACGATGACAGCCTCACGCCCGCCGACCGCGTCGACCTGATCGCCAACCAAGTGGTGCCGGAGGAACAGTCCGGAGAGGACGAAGCCGGCTGAGCCGGTGATCAGGCTGGCGCGAGCCCGGTGCTTCCGCGGACGATCAGTTCGGAGGGGAAGTCAACCTTCCGGGGCGGGGCGCCGGGATTCTTCAGCCGCTCCAGGAGCAGCTGCACGCCCGTGCGGGCCATGTCCCGGCTCGGCTGGCGCACCGTCGTGAGGTTGAAGGAGCTCCACGCGGCCATGTCGACGTCGTCATAACCGATCACCCAGCACTCCCCCTGGTCCCGGGCGGCACGCCGGAGGGCGTCCAGGGCGCCGAAGGCCATGAAGTCGTTGGCGCAGAACACGGCCTGCGGGCTGTCGGCACGGGCCAGCAGCCGTTCCATGATCTGGGCGCTGACGTCGTGATCGAAGCCGCCGCGGAAGCGGAAGTGCTCGGGGACCGGATGTCCGAGCTCCCGCATCCTGGCCAGGAAGCCCCGGCCGCGCTCGCGGGAGGTGCTGGCGTTCTCGGTTCCACCGATGAAGGCCACGCGGGTCCGGCGGTGCCGGACGAGGTACTCCGCGACGGCGGCGCCGCCGCCGACGTTGTCGCTCATGACCCGGTCGCAGTCCAGTCCCTCGATGGACCGGTTGATCAGCACGATGGGTTTTGCCTTCTCGATCGCAGCCCGCAGCTCCAGCGATTCCTCGGTGGCGGTAGTGAAGATGACTCCGTCCACGGCGTGTTCACCGATGGCTTTGAGGGCGTCGGTGTGGCTGCTGCCGCCCGTGTTCCAAATGACGACCCGCAGCCCGGCCTTGTCCAGTTCCCGGCTGAGCTCGTCGAGCACCTCGGAGTAGAAGGGGTTGGTCAGGTCGGCCACGACGACGCCGATGGTGTTGCTTCGCTGCGTCTTCATCGCCTGGGCACCGGCGTGGGGGACGTATCCCAGCTCCTCCATCGCCGCCCTGACCTTGGCCTTCGTCGCGGGGGAGAGCTTGGACGAGGAGGACAGGGCGCGGGAAACGGTCGCCTGGGACACGCCGGCCAGCCGTGCGACGTCCCGACTTGTCACCATGGTTCCTCCAACCCGTCCCGTCTGTTCCCGCGTGGATCCGCTCTGGGATCAATACTAGCCAAGCGCCGGGAGCCGGACGGTCTCAGGAAGGTGCTGCTTTGAATACGTATACCTAATTGCAGAAAAGCCTTGCCACTCTCCAATGTATACGTATACACTCGTTGTAACCCAGAACACACCGCCCTCGCGGGCAGCTGTGTCCGGCCTCTGAAAGCTAGAAAGAAAAGGTTCCCCATGACCATCGAAACAGCATCCAAGTCCTCCATCCCCTCGAAGATGCTCAAGACCGCCACGGGCAACGCGGCGGGGCGCGGCAGCACGCCCGAGGTGAGGGCTACCGTCGAGGCCGTCATTGACGACATCCGTACCCGCGGTGACAAGGCCGTGCGCGAGTACTCGGAGAAGTTCGACAAGTACTCGCCGGAGTCCTTCCTGCTCGGCGCGGACCAGTTGGAGGAAATCCTGGCCCGCGTCCCGCAGCAGGTGATCGACGACATCAAGTTCGTCCAGGAGCAGGTGCGCGTCATGGCGCAGAAGCAGCTTGAATCCCTGACCGACTTCGAGATCGAGACCCTGCCGGGGGTCCACCTGGGCCAGAAGAACGTGCCGATCCAGGCCGTGGGCGCCTACATCCCCGGCGGCAAGTATCCGCTGCTGGCCAGCGCGCACATGACCATCGTGACCGCGAAGGTCGCCGGCGTGCAGCGGGTCGCCGCGTGCACCCCGCTGATCAAGGGCGAGATCCCGGACGCCACCGTGGCCGCCATGCACCTGGCCGGCGCGGACGAGATCTACCTGCTCGGGGGCATCCAGGCCGTGGCCGCGATGGCGGTGGGCACCGAGACCATCAAGCCGGTGAACATGCTCGCCGGCCCGGGCAACGCCTTCGTGGCGGAAGCCAAGCGCCAGCTCTTCGGTGAGGTCGGCATCGACCTGTTTGCCGGGCCCACCGAGGTCCTCATCGTCGCCGACGAGTACGCCGATCCCTTCATCGTGGCCGTGGACCTGCTTTCCCAGGCCGAGCACGGCCCGGACTCCCCGGCGGTGCTGATCACCACCAGCGAGGAGCTGGGCCGCCAGGTCATGGAGCACATCGACACCCTGCTCATCGACATGCCCACCGCCGACTTCGCCGGTGCCGCGTGGCGGGACTGGGGCGCGGTCCACGTGGTGGACACCTTGGACGACGCCTACGCCCTGGCCGACGAGTACGCCTACGAGCACGTGCAGATCCTCACCCGGAACCCGCGCGAGGCCCTGGAGAAGATGCACGACTACGGGGCACTCTTCCTGGGCGAGGGGACCTGCGTGTCCTACGGGGACAAGGTCATCGGCACGAACCACGTGCTGCCCACCCGCGGGGCCGCCCGCTACACCGGGGGCCTGTGGGTGGGGAAGTACCTGCGCACCGTCACCTACCAGGAAGTCACCAACCCCGAGTCCAGCGCCTTCTTCGGTGAACTCTGCGGCCGGGCCTCCCGCGTCGAGCGCTTCGAGGGCCACGCCCGCTCCGGCGACGTGCGGGCCGCGAAGTACCGCGGAACCCCGCTCGCGTGGTCCGACCACACCTTCGCAGGCTAGCCGCCCGCACGACCCCTCCCGATCCCGCTCGAACGGAGCAGTCCCATGGCAACCACCACCGCCCTGACCCCGCAGCAAGTCCGGCGACGGACCCTTGTATCCGGAACGATCGGCGCCATCGTCGAATGGTACGAATACACCGTTTACGCCACCGCCGCGGCCCTGGTCTTCGGCACCCTCTTCTTCCCGGCGCTGGACCCCGGCGTCTCGCAGATCGCGGCACTGGCCACCTTCGGCGTCGGATTCGTCGCCCGCCCGCTCGGCGCCTTCGTCTCGGGCCACCTCGGGGACCGGCTGGGCCGCAAGTCGACGCTGATCCTGACCTTCGCCATCATGAGCGTCTCGACCGCCCTGATCGGCATGCTGCCCACCTACGAAACCGTCGGCATCCTCGCCCCCATCCTGCTGTGCGTCCTGCGCCTGGCCCAGGGGTTCGCCGTCGGCGGCGAATGGGGCGGCGCGGCCATCATCGCGGTGGAGAACGCGCCCCGGGGACGCCGCGGGTTCTACGGCTCCTTCCCGCAGATCGGCGTGTCCTGCGGTCTGCTGCTGGGCACCGCGGCCGTGGCCCTCTCCAGCGCCATCTCCGGCGACGCCTTCACGACCTGGGGCTGGCGCCTGCCGTTCCTCATGAGCATCGTGCTGGCCGCCGTCGGCCTGTACATCCGCCTCAACGCGGCCGAAAGCCCCGAGTTCCTGGCCGAAAAGGCGCGGCAGGCCAAGGACATGGAGCACCGCAAGGCCCCCATCCCCGAGCTCCTGGCCCACCACCGCAAGCCCCTGCTGATCGCGATCTTCGGCCGCTTCGCCGAAGCCGGGAACTACTACCTCTTCACCGTCTTCGTGCTCTCCTACGTCACCACCACCCTGAAGGTCCCCCAGCACTACGGGCTCACGGCCGTCATGATCGGATCGGCGCTGAACGTCATCATGATCCCGGTCTTCGGGCGCGTCTCGGACAGCATCGGACGCAAGCGGACCTTCCTGCTCGGCGGCGTTGCCATCATCCTCACCGCCTGGCCGATCTTCGCCCTCGTCCAGACCGGACAGATGTGGTCCATCGTCCTCGGCGTCGCCCTGTTCCTGGCCCTGGGGCATGCCATGGTCTACTCGCCGCTGCCGGCCCTCTACTGCGAGCTGTTCCCCACCGCCGTCAGGTACTCGGGCATTTCCGTCGGCTACCAGATGGCCTCGATCCTGCTGGCCGGGTTCATGCCCGCGCTGGCCGGAGCCCTCGTCCTGTGGAGCGGCGGCACCTGGCCGGTGGTCCTGATCATCATTGCGTCGACGGCGGTCGCCATGCTCTCGATCTCCTTCGCCCGCGAAACCAAGGACCTGGACCTCGCCAGCATCGGGACGACCCAAAGCCCCGTCCGCTCGAAGGCCTGAGCCGCAGGCCCTTCACCGGTCCGGCACCAAAGACCGCCGGACATCCTGGCCCGTCCCGGCATGCGTGCGGCCGACCAAGCGTTCCCCGCCTGGTCGGCCGCACGCATGGTCGAGTCGCTCATAAACGGCCGCAACGGATTAGCGAGGAACTGAACACCATGCCCAACCTCCGCCTGGACGGGAAGAAAGCCCTGGTGACCGGAGCCGGCGGCGGACTCGGCCGGGCCATCGCCGACGCCCTCGCCGAGTGCGGCGCGACCGTCTACGGCACCAGCCGCAACAGCTCGACGCGCCTGGAGATCCAGCAACGGTACGGCACCCCGTCGCTGCCGGTGGACCTGGCGGATACCCGGAGCGTCGGGGACTTCGTGGAATCCCTCCTGCAGCGCACCGGAGGAATCGACCTGCTGGTCAACAACGCCGGCGTCAACGTGCCCAAACCGGCACTGGAGGTGACCGAAGCAGACTGGGACGACGTCTTCGGCACCAACCTTAAGGGGAGCTTCTTCCTGACCACGGCCCTGGCCAGGCACTGGATCGGCAGCGGCACCCAGGCCGCCGTCGTCAACGTCGCCTCCCAGGCCGGAATTGTCGCGATCGAGGAGCGGGCCGCCTACGGCACCAGCAAGGCCGGGCTGATCCACCTCACCAAGATCCTGGCCCTCGAGTGGGCCTCCTCCGGCATCCGGGTCAACGCCGTGGCCCCGACCTTTGTCCGGACGGAACTGACCGCCTCAACGCTCAGCAGGCCCGACTGGGCCGCGGAGCTGCTGTCCAGGATCCCTGCCGGCCGCTTCGGTGAACCTGAGGAAATCGCGGCCTCGGTCGCCTTCCTGCTCAGCGACGCCGCGGCGATGATCACCGGCCACACCCTGGCCATCGACGGCGGGTACACCATCCGCTGACACCGCGGCCGCCGGGCAATCCCTGCTATGCGGGGCGGTGCTCGTAGGTGAGGCAGTCGGCGTTGTCGGCGCCCGGTCCGACACGGATCGAGGGCGCCTGGCACATTAGGTGGTCGTTGTGGGTGCATTCGGCGCGCTGGCAGGCGCCGATGCTGGCGACGACCTTGGGCAGGCCGCCGTGCACGCCGGTGTCGATGAAGGTGGCGCAGGCCGCGTGGTTTTCGCCGCCGGCTACGGTGATGGCGCCGGCGTGGCATTCGGTGTGGTCATTGAAGGAGCAGTTCGTGATGGTGCAGTCGTGCACATGCGAGGTCACAGTCATGGCAGTTCCTCCTGCTTCGGCCGCCCGGGCCGGGCGGCACCCTGGTTCCACGGTAGGCCAGCCGCGGCCAATCAAAAAGCCATGCTTTTATGCCTTAATTGCCGGCGGCACCTTCGGTTCCGGAGGGGGGGAACTGAAGGTGCCGCCGCATGACCGGGGCCGGTGGCCGGTTCAGCCGGCCTGGCGGGGCCGGCGGTGGATGGATTTGTAGCTCAGGTACGCGTTGAGGCCCTCGATGCCGTACTCGGTGCCCAGGCCGGAGTCATGCCGTCCGCCGAACGGGGCGGCGTGGTTGGAGGCGAAGAAGTTGATGCCTACCGACCCGGTGTCCATCCGGTCCGCGACCGCCAGCGCCGCCTCCGGGTCCTGCCCGAAGACCAGGCCGCCGAGGCCGAATTCGGTGTTGTTGGCCAGGGAGAGCGCCTCGTCCACGCCGGAGTACTTCAGCACGGAGATCACCGGGCCGAAGATCTCCTCGCGCGCGATCCGCATGGTCGGTGCGACATCGGCAAAGACCGTCGGTTCCACGAAGAATCCGTGTTCCAGCCCGCCGCCGAGCCGGGCTGCGCGTCCGCCGGTGGTGGCGCGTGCGCCTTCGGCCAGGCCGGATTCCACATAGTCCAGCACGGTCCGGTACTGGGAGGCGGTCGCAGCGGGTCCGAACACCGTGGCCGGATCCAGCGGATCGCCCTGCCGGCCGGCCGCGATGGTTGAGGTGACCATGTCCACGACCTCGCCGTAGCGCTCTGCCGGGGCCAGGATGCGGGTGGAGATGTAGCAGGTCTGGCCGGTGTTGCGCATGCAGGTACGGACCAGTACCTGCGACATGGCGTCCAGGTCGGCGTCCGGCAGCACGATGGCGCTGGATTTGCCGCCCAGTTCCAGCGTGACCGGGCGCAGCAGTTCGCCGCAGGCCGCGGCGATCTTCCGGCCCACCGGCGTCGAACCGGTAAAGGCCACCTTGTCCACGCCGGGGTGCCTGACCAGCGCGTCGCCCACGCGGCCGCCGCCGGTGACGAAGTTGACCACGCCGGCCGGCACGCCCGCGGCGGCGACGGCGTCGACAATCAGGCGGAAGGACAACGGTGTCGGGGACGCGGGCTTCATCACCACGGTGCAGCCGGCCAGCAGCGCCGGCGCCAGCTTGATCACCATCAGGTTGATGGGGAAGTTCCACGGCGCGATCAGTGCGCACACGCCCACCGGATCCCGCCGGACCACCGATTCGCCGCCGCCGCGGGGGAAGGGCCGCACATCCTCGCGCTCGAGGTACCCGGCCAGCGAGGCGAAGTAGCGGAAGATGCCTGCCGCGTTCGCGGCCGCACCGGAGGATTCGGCGACCGGCGAGCCGTTCTCGCGCGTATTGGTCAGCGACAGTTCGGTGGCCCGCTTCTCCACCTCGTCGGCGATCCGCAGCAGGTAGGCGGCACGCTCCGACGGCGCCAGCCGCGGCCACTGCCCGCCGGACGCCCGGCGGGCGGCCCCGACGGCGGCGTCGATATCCTCCGCGGAGCCGTCCGGCACGGAGCCCCAGACCTGGCCGGTCGCGGGGTCGGTGACGTTGTTGCGCCCGGCGCCGCGGGCCGGAACCCAGGCACCGTCGATGAACACGTCCTCGACGTGGGTGTACGGCAGGGCCAGGGCCGCACGGGCGTCAACGGCGGGACCGGAGAACGACGCCGGAGCCTGGGCCGGCGCCCCGGCTGCAGCCTGCGGGGCGTGCGGGGCGGTGGTCATCGGATGACTCCTGTCTTCAGCAGCGCGTTCGAGCGCGCCAGGTCCGCCGTGCCCATCTGCACCGCGGCATCGGTGATCAGTTCCGGAATGATCTCGGTGGCGAGGCGGTCGGTGTAAACGTCCGGGGTCATACCGAACCAGGACGAGGCGAGCGCGATGCCGGCGTGGTCGAAGCGCCACAGCCGGTCGGCGTCGCGGACCAGCGCATCTTCGATCGAGTAGGCCACATGGCGGGTGTCGTGCCCGTCGATGATTTCGCAGACCCGCTCGATGAACGCCGCGGAGTAGCCGAGCCCGGGCAGCACGCGGCGGGCCACCTTGCAGCCTTCGGCCTCGTGCTCGTAGCGGATGGCGGCCTTGCGCCAGTCGCCGGTGAAGCCCTCGGAGAGGATGCGGGCCTCGTCCACGTGGGCCCAGCCGGTATCGTGCAGCACGATCGTCACGCGCACCAGTTCGGCGTCGGCTTCCGGGTAGGCCCGGCAGAGCCGTTCGGCGTAGGCCAGCGAGATCGGCAGGTGGAAGTCGTTGCCGCGTGCGCGGGTCTCCTGCACCACGGCCTTCCACAGCGAGTCCAGGTCCGCCGCAGCCGGGGTCAGCGCCGCGGGCGAGGTATCCACCGGGCCCGTGGCCGGCACCGGCCGGACCGGGTGGGCCGCGGCGAATGCCGTGGCGCGCGGGTCCGCGGCGTGGCTGCCCGGGTCCTGCCCCGGCCAGGCCGGAGCGCCGTCGGTGGTGCCTTGTGTCTGCGTGTCGGGGGTGCTCATCTTAGGCTCCTCAGCGGTCCGTGACGATGGTTTTCAGGACGACGGCGGGGTCCGCCGCCGCGTCCGCAGGAATGTTCCGGCCCTTGGCCAGCGCGTTCTTGACCGCCATGAAGTCCAGCGGGGCGTTCACGCAGTCGGCGGCGATGATCTGCCCGTTCCGGTAGTACAGGACGGAGAACTTGCCGCGCTCCTCGTCGCGGCGGACCACCGTGCTGTCGTAGCCGAGCGTCAGGCCGGCGATCTGCAGCTTCAGGTCCGCCTGGTTGGACCAGAACCACGGGATGCCGGCGTAGTCCTCGCGCCGGCCCATCAGCGAATAGGCGGCCACCTTGGCGTGCTCGATCGCGTTGTTCACGCTCTCCAGCCGGATCCGCTCGTCCGCCGGTGCTCCGGGCAGCGGGTTCGGCAGGTTCGCCACATCGCCCACTGCGACCGTGGTGCCGTCCGAGGCGAGCGCGTGCCGGTCCACCACGATCCCGTTGTCCACCTCCAGGCCCAGCTGTTCGGCCAGTTCGGTATTGGGCACCACGCCGATGCCCACCAGCACCAGCTGCGCGGGCACCACGGTGCCGTCGGAAAGTTCGACGCCGGCCACGCGGCCGCCGTCGTCGGCCGGCACCAGGCGGTTCATCCGGGCATTGAGCCGGATGTCCAGGCCGCGCCCGCGGTGTGCCGCCAGGAAGTAGTCGCTGGTCTCTTCCCCCACGGCGCGGCCGATCAGCCGCGGCCCGTACTCGAGCACGGTGACGGACTTGCCCATCGTGTGCAGGCTGGAAGCGGCTTCCAGGCCGATGAACCCGCCGCCGATCACGACGGCCTCCCGGACACCGTCCAGCCGGGCCTTGAGCTCGAGGGCGTCGTCCGCGTTGCGCAGGTAGACCACGCCGTCGAGTTCGGCGCCGGGCAGCTCCAGCTTCCGGGCGCGCGCGCCGACGGTCAGGGCCAGCCGCTGGAACGGATACCGGGTGCCGGAGGCAGCATGGGCCACCCCGGAGCCGTCCGCTGCCCGGTCGATGCGCACGATCCGCTCGCCCTTGACCAGGGCGACGTTGTGCTCCTCCCAGTACCCGTTGGAGCGGAAGATCAGCGATTCGCTCTCGACGGTGCCCTGCAGGAACTCCTTCGACAGGGCCGGGCGCTGGTAGGGCCGGTGGTCCTCCTCGCCGAGCAGCGTGATGTGCTCGTCGAAGCCCAGGGCCCGCAGCGAGACGGCCAGCTGGACGCCGGACTGGCTCGCCCCGATGATCAGCAGCCCCGTGCGCACGGAACCGTCCGCGACGGTGCCATCCGCCGCTGCGGAGCGCGCCGCCGTCGTACTTGTCGTGGTGGCACCCATGGTCAGACCTGCGTCTCGGGCGTGGTGACGTACAGTTCGGTGTCCTCGGCCAGGCGCAGCTGGCAGGAGAGGCGGGAGTTGTCCTGGCGGTCCACGGCGGCGCCGTAGAGCATCTCGTCCTCCATCTCCTCCATCTGAGGCAGCTGGTCGAGGCAGTCCTCGCGGACGAAGACGTGGCAGGTGGCGCAGGACAGCGAGCCGCCGCACTCGGCGACGATGCCGGGCACGCCGTTGCGCACCGCGGTCTCCATGACCGAGTCGCCGGCGTTGCCGTCGATGTCGCGGACAACGCCTTCGGCGTCGGTGAAATGGACCGTAGGCATGGGGTCTCCTTTTCGGTTGTGCAGGTCTAGATGAACTGGCGGCCGCCGTCGACCACGAGGGTCTGGCCGGTGATGTAGGAAGAGTCCGGCCCGGCCAGGAACAGCGCCGCGCCGACGATGTCCTCAGGCTGGCTGGCCCGTTTCAGCGCGCCGCGGTCTACGCCGTAGCTCTCCGCGTTCTCCATCAGCGAGTAGCTGGCCTCGGTGAGGGTGAAGCCCGGGGCGATCGCGTTGACGGTGATGCCGCGGCGGCCGAGTTCCCTGGCCAGCACGCGGGTCATCGCGACCACCCCGCCCTTGGAGGCCACATAGTGCAGCCACTGCTCGGAACCGGAGAAGATCGTGGCGGACGAGAGGTTGATGACGCGGCCGCCCTCGGGCAGGTACTTGCTGGCCGCGCGGGTGACCAGCCATGGCCCCTTGAGGTTCACGTTCATCACCAGGTCCCACTCGTCCGGGTCGATTTCCTCGAAGGGAGCGCGGGTCACCGTGGCGTAGATGGCAGCGTTGTTGAGGATGACGTCGATGCCTCCGTTGCCGAATTCGGCGCACCTGCCGGCGAGCGCCTGGGTGGATTCGGCGCTGGTGACGTCGGCTTCGAAGGCGGCGGCCTCCGCGCCGGTGGCGCGGACCAGCCGTGCGGTCTCTTCCGCGCCGGTGAGGTTCACGTCCGCCACCGCCACGCGGTAGCCGCGGCCGGCGAAGCCCAGGGCGAAGGCCCGGCCGAGTCCGCCGGCGGCGCCGGTGATCAGCACCGTGCGCGCGCTGGCCTTTTCCGGGTCCGTCGGGGTGGTTTCCTGCGTCATGTCAGTTCTTTCGGGTTGGGGGGGCCGGACCGGGGCGGTGGGCGATGCCCCGGCCCGGCGGTGGATCGTTCAGGCGTGGCTGTGGCTGTGGGTGCCGGGGCCGGCGACCAGTTCGGGCTCTTCGGCGTCGAGGATCTGGACGGTGCCCTTGGTGCCGTCCACGCGCAGCCGCTGGCCGGTCTTGATGGTGGTGGAGGCGGAGCCTGTTCCGGTCACCGCGGGCAGGCCGTATTCCCGGCAGACAATCGCGGCGTGGCTCATCATGCCGCCGATGTCCGTGACGGTGGCCTTGATCTTGCCGAAGATCGGGCCCCAGCTCGGGGCGGTCACCGTGGCGACCAGGATCTCGCCCTGCCGGACCTCGGCGAGCTGGTCGGAATCGTGGACGACCCGGGCGATGCCCTCGACCACGCCGGGGGAGGCGGCCATGCCGCGCAGCCCGCCGCCTTCGACTTCCTCGCCGGCGCCGAGCCACTGCTGGACCTGCTCGGTGGTGATGCCCCAGAGCATCCTGGTGAAGGGTTCGGTGATGGAGGCCGGCGGGGTGTTCAGCGCCGGGGCCGGGCGGGCGGTCTTCAGCGCGTCCACGATGCCGCGGCGGCGCTCGATCTCCTCCGGCCAGTAGGTCGGGCCGATCGGTTCCGCGCCGACGCCCCAGCCGGTGACCAGGTCGAAGAGGGCGTCGCGGACCTCGTTGCGGGTCAGGTAGAGCAGGTCGTCGGGTTCGGTCCAGAAGCCCTCGGCGTGCATCATCCGGGACAGTTCGCGGATCTTGCGCCAGAAGACGCCCATGGTCCAGTGCTCGATGTAGAAGTTGTGGTTTTCCACGTACGGGTAGGCGGTGGCGGCCAGGCCGCGCTTGGCATCGAAGAGGGCCTGGGCCTCGCCGTCGAGCAGGTCGCGGTATTCCCCGACGATGCGTTCCTTCTCGGCGATGAGTTCCTCGGTGGGGCGCATGATCTGCTGGCCCTCATCCAGCCGGCGGATGTAGTCGGCGATGTAGCCGAGCGGGATCTCCTGGTGTTCCTTCCAGTACTTGTCGTGGCCGTAGAAGCCGTTGCCCACGGTGAAGTTGAACCACGGGTCCTGGGCCTCTTCGTACTGCCTGATCCACCGCCGGCCGCCCGGTGCGACGGCGATGGCATCCAGGGTGGCCTGGACGTCGTCGGTGTTGGAGAACGCGGGCTGGATGCCCAGCTCCACGGCCAGTTTGGCCAGCTGCTTGAGCTCGTCGTCCGGGCGGAACAGCTCCATGTCCACGCCCTGCACCATCGTGGCGATCGACTGGTCCGGAATGTTCGGGAAGACGTCCTTGCAGAAGTTGAAGAAGTCCAGGTAGGCGATGTAGCCCAGGTTCAGGAACTCGAAGTGGTACTGCCAGTTCTGGTAGGCCAGCTGGATCAGCCGGTCGTAGTTCTCCAGCAGCACCTCGGAGCCGTCCTTGGCCTTGCCGGTGGTGATGTCCTCCATCGGCACCATGTCCGGCAGCTTGGTGAACGAGAGTGTTTCCATCTCGTCGATGGTGCCGCGGACCTTCACGTGCCACTGCCTGAGCAGCTCGTCCCAGTTCTGGAAGTAGTGGCCCACGCGCTGCTCGAAGTGCGGGACGCGCCCGGCGATCTTCTCCTCGGGCACCGGGATCGGGGACATGTACAGGTAGCCCAGGTGGATGCGGAACTCGATGCCGTTGGCGTTGGGGATCATCAGGTGCCGGGCGTTGTACTGGCCCAGGCACTTGACCGCGAACTCGCCGCCGATGGTTTCGAACGGCTTGAAGACGGTGGGCCAGTGCTGGCTGTCGCAGAACCAGAACTTGGCGTCTTCGGCGTCCTTGAGCTTGTCCTGGAAGACGAGGTAGTAGGGGTAGATCTTCTCCCAGCCTTCGGCGCCGGCGGGCACCGGCAGCTCGGATGGTTTCGGGAAGGACTTCAGGGACACGGGCTGTCCTTTCGGTGAGGGCCCGGCGTCGGGCCCTGGCTGACAAGATGGGTGGTGCTGTGGGCGGATCAGGCGGAGGTCTTGAGCAGCGACGCGGTGATGCTGCCGAGGCTGAAGCCCCCGGCTGCTGCTTTTGGGGAGGCGGGCCTGGAGGAGTGGACGGTTTCGGGCCGGGACTGCAGCAGCAGCAGGTTTTCGCCGTCGGGCAGGTCCGCGTCCAGCGCCCACTCGATGTCCTGCGGGCACTTGTAGTGCTTCTCCGCGCGCTTGGCCATCATTGCGACGGCGCGCAGCTCGTCGTCGCTCAGGCTGCGGCGGGCGCGGCGGTCCTGGTCCACTTCGCGCTCGATGAGGGTGTGGGCGGAGCGGTCCGGGACGAGTTCGGCATGCTTGGCGCCAAGGTGCTCGGACACGATGGCGAGCGTTACCTTGTCGAGCACGATGTTGTCCGGAGTGACTTGGCCGGACACGACCATTTCGCCGACGCCGTAGGAGGAGTCGATGGTGATCTTGGAGCGGTCCCCGTTGGCCGGGTCGAGCGTCATGGCCACGCCGGCGACCCTGGAGTTGACCATTTTCTGCACGACGACGGCCATGGAGAGGCCTTCGGTGGGGATGGAGTTCTTCAGCCGGTAGATGATCGCCCGGGAGGTGAACAGCGAGGCCCAGCACTGCCGGATGTGCTCGGTGACGGCCTTGGCGCCTTCGAGCCACAGATAGGTGTCCTGCTGGCCGGCGAACGAGGCGTCCGGCAGGTCCTCGGCGGTGGCGCTGGAGCGGACCGCCACCGGAACGGCGTCCCCGAACCGGGACATGAGCGACTCGTAGGCTGCCAACGTCTGGGCGCGCAGGCTCTGAGGAACCGGCTTGGAGCAGATGCCGGCACGGATTTCCGCCGAGATCTTGTCCACCTGGGCCACGTCCTGGGGATCCAGGCCCTTGAGCAGGTCCTGGATCTGCCCGGTGATGCCGGCGGCGGCCATGAACTCGTCGAAGGCCGCGGTGGTGACGACGAAGCCCGGGGGCACCGGCATGCCGGCCGAGGTCATGGTGACCAGGGATGCGCCCTTGCCGCCGAGTGCCTCAAGCGTGGGCTCGATGCCGCCGTCGAAAAACTGGATGTACTGGTTGCTTTCCATCGTGTTCAGGCCTCCCAGGTCACGGGAACGGTTTCGGGGACGCGGAAGGAGAGGTTCTCGCGGAACTCGATCGCTTCCGGATTTTCCAGCTTCAGGTCGGGCGCCAGGCGGCCGATTTCCTCCAGCGCGATTCTGGCCTGCAGCTTGGCGAGCATGTTGCCCAGGCAGTAGTGGATGCCGTAGCCGAAGGAGAGGTGCTCCCGGGCGTTGCTGCGCGAAATGTCGAACTCCTCGCCGTTGGCAAACCGGCTTTCGTCGCGGTTGGCCGAGCCCATCAGCAGCAGCAGCTGTCCGCCTTCGGGGATTTTGACGCCGCCGACTTCGGCGTCCTTTAGGGCCTTGCGCCGCCAGCCGACGATGGAGCCGGAGTAGCGCAGCACTTCGTCGATCGCGGCCGGAATCTTCCTGGGATCCTCGACCAGCTGCTGCCACTGCTCCGGGTGGGCCAGCAGCACGCGCACGGCATTGGAGATCAGCGTGGTGGTGGTCTCGTGGCCGGCGAAGAGCATGCTGTACAGGACCGAGGCGATCTCATGGTCGCTGATCTCGGCTCCCTCCTGCTGGGCCTTGACCAGGTCCGCGGTGAGGTTGTCGCCGCCTTGCTCGTGGGCGGCGCGGACCAGCCGCTGGCATTCCTGCCAGTACTCGACCAGGTTGTGGGCGTGCGGGATCTGTTCCTCGTCGGACAGATCGCCCCAGGTCATCGCGGCGCGGGAATCGCTCCAGCGCTTGAACTTGTCCACCTGCTCCACGTCGGCGCCGATCAGCGTCAGGATCGTGACGGTGGGAACGTCGTAGGCCAGGTCGCGGAAGATGTCCCCGCGGCGCTCCGGGTTGGCCAGCATCTTTTCCAGCTGGTCCACCACGTTCTGCCGGATGAAGGGCTCCAGCATCTTGAACCGGCGCGGGGTGAAGGCCTTCTGGACCACGGCGCGGATCCTGGTGTGCTCCGGCGGGCGCCGGGCGGACAGGCCGGAGTACGCGGTGAAGCCGCCTTCTTCCATGATCTTCCTGGCGGCGGGGCCGCGTTCGCGCACCGGTGCCTGGGCATTCTCGCTGGAGAACGTTTCCCAGTCGTCGAAGACTGCCTTGATGTCGTCGTAGCGGGTGACGACGTAGTACCCGATGCGCTCGTCGAACATGACCGGCTGCTCCGCCCGCATCGTCGCGTACGCGGGGAACGGATCCTTCATCTGGAACGGTTCGTACCCGTGGTGCCCGGCGGGGGCCTCCGCGCCATGGCCGAACGGGCAGCGGGCGGCCGTTTCAGTCGAGGGTGACATCTGTGCTCCTTGGATCTGGTGTCCCGCGCCCCGGCAGCTGTGCCGCACGCGGTTCGTTCGGTATCCAGTGTTACGCGCATCACTCTGTGACCTGCACTACTGTCTTCCACTGGGCGGAAACCAAATGAAGCGGCAACACCGTGCAGGAGCAGTCTTAACGCCGGTTGATGCCCAGCAGGGATTCCAGGGGTATGTGCACCGTGGCCCGCTCGATCTGCGCCGACACCCCCAGCAGCACCGGCAGGTGCCTCGTCATCGACGCGCCCTGGGCGGAAGCCAGGACCAGACCGAGGCCCGCGCCGATCCGGCCGGTATGGAACACCGGCACCGCTATCGAACAGGAGCCCAGGCGCACTTCCTCCAGCGTGGTGGCATAGCCCTGTTCCCGGATCTGTTCCAGCTCCTCCGCCAGCCGGCGCGGATTGGTATGCGTATGGGGTGTGGTCTGTTCCAGGTCCCGGTTGAGGTAGGCCGTGCGGACCCACTCCTCCTCGAAGGCGAGGATGACCTTGCCTACCGCCGTCGCATGCATCGGCAGTCTGCCGCCGACACGGGACGCCCGCGGAACACGCTTCGTGCCGTAGATGCGCTCGATGTAGAGCACCTCGTGCCCGGCGCGGACCGCGAGCTGGGCGGTCTCCCCGGTGAGCGAGAAGAGGTCCTGCACGAACGGCCGGGCCGCGTCGCGCAACTGCCGGCCGGTGTTCTGGGCGAGCTCCCACAGGCGGATGCCCAGCTGGTAGCGGCCGGTGGCGCTGCGCGAGAGGAAACCCCAGTCGGTGAGTTCGGCGACCAGCCGGTGCGTGGTGCTCAGCGGAAGGCCCGACCCCTCGGCAATGTCGGTCAGGCTCAGGGCCCCGCGGGACTGCTCGAAGGCCTCCAGGATGGCGAGCACCTTGGAGGTCACCGTCCGTCCGGGTTCACGGTTGCCGCCCGCCACCGCACCTCCTTCTCCGACCGCAGGCCGGGCGCCTGCGCCGTCCGGCACCGCCGAGTCTAGCCGGGGACGCCGGCAACCGGCGGCTATCCCTCCACCAGCAGCGCCTGCCGCTGGGGCCACAACGTTACGGATTCCAGCGCCGCCAGCGCCCGGGCGATCGACCTGGCTTCATCCGTGAACAAATGTCCGTGCACGCGCTGGCTGCAGAGCCGCACCGCCTGCCCGCGCGTCAACCCGAACCAGTCCATGATCGTGTCGATCCCGTGCGGGCTCAACCGCCAGACCTTGTCCGAGTCCTTCACAATGGCGTCCTCGATGGACAGCGCCTCCCTGCGTGAGTCGTGGCCGTCGATAATCTCCAGGATCTTCGGCACCCGCACTGCGTCCCAGCCAGCTTCGGCCAGGATGCCGGCGGCCAGCCGCGCGCCTTCCTTCTCGTGCAGCAGCACCAGGTCCGGCCTCCCGCCGCCCGGAGCGATGGCCGCCAGGACCTCGTCCGGCGGAACCTGGGACCAGCCGATGTCGTGCAGCATGATGGCCGGGAGCACCACCGAGGCATCGGCCTCCGGATGTGCCTCCAGCAGGGCGCGGGCCAGGCCAAATGCGTACAAGGTGTGTGCATCATTGTCGCGGATGGCCAGCAGCGGAGCGGCCTGCTCCCAGAGCCGGGCAAACTCCGGCCCGAGGTCAATCACCCCGTCCGGTTGGCCGGCAATGCCGGCTGAGACATCCTGGCCGTAAAGATTTGCGGCGGGTTCGAACTTGGTCATGCTCAACCGTGGACCAAAACATCCGGGCAGGCAACGGCAGGATTCCGCTGATCGAAAGCCAATGAGCTGCCGGAAAGTATTGCTTTCCGTTCAGTGGAAGAGATCGCTGGGCGCCCGCCAGTGACCTGGAACACACTGATGCTGGCCACCCCGCCCGGAGGCGGCCCAGCCACCCACCCCAGCCGATCCAGGGAAAGCATTTTTTGGGGTAGTCGCCGAAGGCAACTGCAGCACAGGACAACGTGCCCGATTTACGCCACCCACGCCTTCATCGTTCCGAAACATCAGGTGGCAAACATCAAGGGAGATGACAAATGCCCGAATTGAGCCAGATCCAGAAAACCTTCCGTACAGCTATGGCCCATCTGCCGGCAGCGGTGAACATCGTGACAACGGACGGGCCTCACGGCCGGCTGGGACTGACCGTCAGCGCAGTTTGCTCGGTCACGGACTCGCCGCCCACCGTGCTGGTGTGCGTGAACCAGAGCAGCGCCGCCCACGATATTTTCAGCAGCAACGGCGAGGTCTGCATCAACGTGCTCAGCGGCGACCATGAAGAACTCGCCCGCCATTTCGCCGGCATGACCAAGGTGCCCATGGCCGAGCGGTTCGGCTGGGACATCTGGGAGGAGGATGCAGGCCCGGTACCGGTGCTGCGGGATGCGCTCGTCAAGATCGTGGGCAGGATCAGCGACCGCACTATCCAGGGATCGCATTCGGTCTACTTCGTCGAGGTGGACCGGGTCGACGTCCGGGATGAGCTGGACGGCCTCATCTACTTCAACCGCGGCTTCCACCGCATCGGTGCGGCCCCTAAACCCCTTCCCGTTTAGCCCAGTTTCCATGCCTGCCAACTAATGAAAGGCCTTTTACATGACTGAGATCATCACCGACCAGCCCTCTTCCCTGAAGACGGCGTCCGCGGGCCGGCTGCTGCCGATGACAGGCGACGAGTACCTTGGCTCCATCCGTGACAACCGGGAGATCTGGATCTACGGGGAACGCGTGGAGGACGTGACCACCCATCCCGCTTTCCGTAATTCCGCGCGCATGGTTGCCCGCATGTACGACTCGATGCATGACCCGCTCGCAGCGCAGAGGATCCTGGTGCCCACGGACACGGGGTCCGGCGGGCGGACCCACGCATTCTTCCGCGCGCCGCACAGCGCGCAGGACCTGCTGAAGGACAAAGACGCCATCGAGGCGTGGGCCCGCATTTCTTACGGCTGGATGGGACGTTCTCCCGATTACAAGGCCTCGTTCCTGGGCACGCTGGGCGCGAACTCGGACTTCTACGGCGAGTATCAAACCAACGCGCAGCGCTGGTACCGCGAATCCCAGGAAAAAGTCCTCTACTGGAACCACGCCATCGTCAACCCGCCCGTGGACCGGCATCTGCCCATCGAGGAGGTCGGCGACGTGTATATGAAGGTGGAAAAAGAGACCGACGCCGGGGTCGTCATCTCCGGGGCCAAAGTCGTCGCCACCGGGTCGGCAATCACCAACTACAACTTCATTGCCCACTACGGGATTCCTATCAAGCAGAAGGAATTCGCGATCATCTGCACCGTTCCCATGGACTCCCCGGGGGTAAAGCTCATTTGCCGGACCTCCTATGCACAGCAGGCGGCCGTCATGGGGTCGCCCTTCGACTACCCTCTCTCGAGCCGCATGG
This sequence comes from Arthrobacter mobilis, assembly GCF_012395835.1. GTDB lineage: Bacteria > Actinomycetota > Actinomycetes > Actinomycetales > Micrococcaceae > Crystallibacter > Crystallibacter mobilis. The sequence continues at coordinate 28,737 of NZ_JAAZSQ010000013.1, read as the reverse complement.
ATGAGAACGACACGATCCTGGTCTTCGACAAGGTTCTGGTGCCGTGGGAAAACATCTTCCTGTACGGCGACGTGGACAAGATCAGCCAGTTTGTCCCGGCATCCGGCTTCCTGCCGCGGCTCAACTTCCAAGGCGCCATCCGTCTCGCCGTGAAGCTGGATTTCATTGCCGGCTTGCTGCTCAAGGCCGTGGAAATCACCGGCAGCAAGGACTTCCGGGGCGTACAGGTCCGGGTGGGCGAAGTGATCGGCTGGCGCAACATGTTCTGGGGGCTCATCGACGGCATGGCGCGCAACCCGGACCCGGGCCCCGACGGCACGGTCTACCCCAAAGGCGAGTACGGCAATGCCTACCGGCTATTCATGACCGTGGGCTACCCCCGGATCAAGGAAATCATCGAGCAGGATGTCGCCTCCGGCTTGATTTACCTGAACTCCTCCACCCGGGATTTCAAAACCCCGGAGATCCGCCCCTATCTGGACCGTTACGTCCGCGGCTCCAACGGTGTCCAGGCAGTGGACCGCGTCAAGCTGTTGAAGCTGCTCTGGGATTCCATCGGATCCGAATTCGGCGGACGCCACGAACTCTACGAACGGAACTACGCCGGCAACCATGAGGCGGTCCGCGCCGACCACCTGTACATGGCGGAGGCTTCGGGACTGGCCGACCAGTTCAGGGGCTTCGCTGACGAGTGCCTGAACGAATACGACCTGGACGGCTGGACGGTGCCCGACCTGATTGGCAACGACGACGTCAGCTACTTCAGGAACCGCAGGTAGCATCTGCCGGCCCTCCTCCCGCTGCCTCCACTCAGCCACAGCGGTGGGAGGAGGGCCGGCACAACTGCCTGCCACTGTTTCGCACCGTGGACGCTCCTGAGATGCTGGTGGGATGGCATTGATCTCGACCGAACCACCCCGTACCGCGCTCAGTTGGAAGCTGGTGCCGGCGGTGCTGGTGTCGGTGTCCGGGGTGCTGCTTTTCGGCGTCGGGAATGACCCTGCCGGTTACAGCATGCTCGCCCTGGGCCTGGCCGCGGCGGCGCTGGTCGACCGGGAGTTCGTGCGGCACCTCGCGCTGGTCGCGGCGGGAATGGTCATTGTCAGCCTGGTTCCGCTGCACGCTGATTTGAGCATCCGGCACATGGCGCTGATGGGCGGCGCCCTCGCCCTGGCCGTGCTGGTGCCGTGGCTGGTCTCGCGTTTCGTCTACCGCGAGCAGATCATCAAATTTCCGGTGAACACGGGCCGCAAATGGCCCTTGGCCGCGAAGCTGTACCTGGTCGCGGTTGTGGCGCTCGGCTACTTTATTCTGCCGGTGTATCTGGTCAGCACCGGGGTGTACCAAAACTGGCCGGATGCCTCCGACCCCACCATCTTCTGGCGGCTCTTCCTCGGAGTGAACGCCGTGGGTATCTGGGACGAACTGTTCTTTATCTGCACCACCTTCACGCTGCTGCGCCGGCACTTTCCGGACTGGCTCGCCAACATCCTGCAGGCCGTGATCTTCTCGTCTTTCCTCTGGGAGATCGGCTACGAGGCCTGGGGCCCGCTGCTGACCTTCCCGTTCGCGCTGCTGCAGGGCTACACCTTCAAGCTGACGAAGTCGTTCACCTATGTCGTATCGGTGCACCTGCTCTTCGACTTCGTGCTGTTCCTCGCGCTGGTGCACGCGCACAACCGCGACTGGCTGCCGATCTTCCTGTACTGACCATCAGGAGTGGACGAGCAGCGGGCGGATCAGTCCGCTGATATCTGCCGGCAGGGAAGCACCGAACTCCGCCTGCATCCGGGAGCTGAAGTCCCGGTAGGCAGAGAGCGCACCGGCATGGTTTCCCTCGCTGAGGTGCACGCGCAGGAGCAGGCGCATGGCGTTGCCGTGCAGCGGATCGATCCGCAGCGCGGCGCGGACCGCCTCCAGTGCCCCGGATGCGTCCCCGCATGCCAGCCTATCCTCGGCCATGGTCTCCAGTGCGGCCAGCCGCCGGAACCGGAATTGTTCCTGTTCGTAGAGGACCCAGTCGTCGTACCAGCCCGGCAGCAGTTCGCCCCGGGCCAGCAGGTCCATCCGGTTCCTCTCCGAAGGGCCGGCCGCCGTGTCCCATATGTCCGACAGGTCGAGATGCACCGTGTCCGCCAGCTCCAGCCGGCCGTCGTCGTTTGTCATCAGCCCCGGCAGCTGCCGGGAAATCGCCCAAATCGCCTCGCGCAGGCTGCCCGATGCCTGCGCATCGGTGCTGTCCGGCCACAGCAGCCCGGCAAGGAAAGGACGCGGCTGGCTTCCCAGCAGGGCCAAAGCAGCTATCAGCCGCTGCTGGCGCAGACCCACTTTCAGATACCGGCCGTCGCAGCGCAGACGCCATCCGCCAATGAGCTGCAGCTCCCACAAATTCGCCCCCATGACCTATCCTTCCGCTCTTGGACGGCCCCTCCCCGCCCTAAGCCGATACATCTGCGGCAGCGCCTGGTTCCGTTGCCATGCGTTCGTGGCTGGAGAGCGCATTGGTGCGTGGCGCTGCAGCGGATGTATCAAGGAAAAAAGTACCGGCCGGTGCTTGGGAAAACATCGGAATCCGGCGCAGGCTTCGGCTCTGGCCTGTCGGTCTCCGCCACTGCGTCGCCGCACGTGCCTGCCGAAACCGAGGGGGCCGGTTTTCCGGCCGGTTGCTTCCTGCGTTTCTGCCGGCGGCCTGGATCCGGGCACACGTCCCGGAAGTATTGGGGGAAGCCGGGCACGATCGCTCTCAGCGGCGGGCAGCATCGCCAGAATGAGGCCGGAGAACTTTTGGGTCCGGCCGCGGGCTCCTGGGCCGCCCGGGGATCATGTTCAGAGGATCGCCGTTGCGTTGGCCGGCGAGCCGGTGGCACCGGTGATGTTGAGGGGCTTGACGACCAGCAGGGCGTGCCACTGGTGCAGTTCGCGCATGCGGCGGGCGAGGGGGCCGAGGCGCCAGAGTTCGCCGAGGGGCAGGCCGAGTTTGGCGAGGAATTCCTGGTGCATCATGCCGCGGTCGTTGGGGGCGGTTGCCTTGTAGGGGGAGTCCGGGACCGGGGGGAGGCATTCGACGGCGAAGTTGTCGGCCGCGAGCAGGACCAGCCCGCTGTTCCAGGCCCAGTCAACGAGTTCTTCGCTTTGTGCCATGCCTGTGGAGCGCCCGGTAGCCTGCTGGGCGCGCTTCTGGTCTTCGTCGAGCCCGAGGAACCATTCGCTCCAGCCGGTGTGCAGCATGACGAGGTCCCCGGTGGCTACCTCGACGCCCTGGGCATCGAGGGCCTCGGGAATCAGGTGGAAGGGGAGGGGCTCGCCCGCGCGGTGGTCGATGGGCCGGCCTTGGGTTTCGAGGTGGCCGGCGAGGTCGATGAGCACGCCGCGGCTGACGATGGGGTCGTCGGACCAGACCTGGATGCCGAGTTCCCGGCTGCCTGCGCGGATGTGTTCGTCGGGCACGCCGCCGTAGAACCCGACGTCGTCGGCCCTGCGGTGGCGCAGTCCGTCAATCTGGGTCGAGCCTTGGAGGTAGAACCCGTCGAGGAAGTCGTCCCGGTGGGCGGGGTGGTTGGCGTAGATGGTGTGGACGGGTGCTTTCCTGGCTTTGGACATTCCGGGGGCGAAGGCGTCCACGGGGTAGTCCAGCCCGAATACCTCGCCGTGCCGGACGGCGGCCGCGGCGGCCAGGACAGCGGAGGAGTCGGCGAAGGAGGGGGTGCCTCTCCAGGGTTCGGCGAACAGGTCCCACGAGGTGCCGGCCAGGATGCCGGGGCGCTGTTTGAGGTGCTTGCGGTCGGGCAGGCCGTGGCGGGGGAGGGCGGTCATCGGGTTCCTGCCTTGGGAGTGTGGGCGGGGCTGGCGGCCTTGACGTGCACGAGGACATAGGCGGCGATCGAGCTTATCGAGGCTGCGATGCACAGGATTGTCTTGAAGAGGCCGTTGGGGGCGGTGAGGATCGCGGCGTCGCCGGCGGCGAGGCCAAGGATCTGCCAGGCGATGAGGAGTACGCCGCCGGCGAGGGCGGCGGCCAGCGAGGCGATGAAGGTGGCGCGGGCTATGCGGTGGAGCATGGATGTTTCCTAGGTCAGACGGGCAGGACGCCGGCGGCAACGAGCACGCCGATGCCAAGCAGCGGCAGGGCGTAGTAGAGCAGCATGCGCCGGAAGGTGTGGAGGGGGTCCACGCCGGCGATGCCACAGGCGACGTACAGCGGCGCCCCTCCCGGGGGCACTGCGGCCTCGCAGGAGGAGAAGATCAGCACCGCGACGGCGGCTGTCGGGGCCGGGACGCCGGCGGCGATGAGCGCGGCGACGCCGATCGTGCCCACGGCGGCCATGGTCGCGGTGGAGGAGAGGGGGGCTGCGACGGCCACGACGATGAGCCCGATGACGATCGCGAGCAGCCACACGGGCAGGTCCAGTCCGTCCAGCAGCCCGGAGAGCTGCTCGGGCAGGCCGGTGGTGGCCAGCGCGTTCGCGCCGGCGAAGGCGAAGAGCACGGTGATGCCCACGACGCCGAAGCGCGGCGCGGAGTCCCCGACCAGTTCGGCCCAGGCCTTGGGGGTGCGGGGCAGCTGCCGGCGGCCGAGGAGGAGGCCGAGGGCGATCAGCACGACCGGGATCCAGAAGATGGGGCTGACGGCGTCGGAGACGTCGGTGCCGGTGTGCTCGCTGAGGATCTCCGCGAGCAGGCCGGTGGTGAGGAACATGGGCACGGCGACGCCGGCGAAGAGCAGCAGCGTGGTCCAGCCGCGGCGCAGGGACTCAAGAAGCAGCGGGCGGTGCTCCTTCGCGGTGGCCTGGCCGCCGCTGCGGTGCACGAGCAGGGCGGTGACGATCAGCCGGTGCAGCACGCACCACAGGCCACCGGCGACCAGCGGCATGATGAGCGAGTCGATGTCCAGCAGGGGCCCGACAGTGGACGAGCCGACGAGGACGAACATGGAGGCGCTGAAGGGGAAGGTAATGCCCATGCCGGCGTTGCCCGCGACGATGGTCGCGGCGGTGGTGCGGTCGAGCTTCGCACGTTCCATCCAGGGGATGGTGACCGATCCGACGGTCGCGGCGATCGCGGCCTGGTTGTGCACGATGCTGCCCAGGCCTGCCGAGGCGACCGTGGACACGTACGCGGAGCCGCCCTTGCGTCCCCCGATGAGGGCGTCGAGCAGGTTGATCATCCGTTCCATGACGCCGGCCTTCTCGAGCAGGTAGCCCATGAAGACGAAGACGACGGTGGCGTAGACGATCTCGTCGGTGAGCGCGTCGTAAAGCGCTGCCCAGCCGGCGCTCAGTGCGGCGGTGCCGTTGAAGGCGGCGGCGACGAGGAAGCCGACCAGCATGGCTTCCCCGACGTTGCGCCGCATGAGGGTCGTCCACAGGATGATCACGGCCAGGTAGGCGCCGAGCGCCCAAACGCCGATCATGGGTGGTCCTTCCGATCCATCGTGCAGCCCACTTTCAGGATGCCACGCTTTCGCTCTGAACGGCCGCGGCCATGCGTTCCATGGCGGTGGCCGACGCATCGGTCATTTCCGAAGGCACGCCCAGTTCGGCCAGGTAGCCGCTGGTGGAGCGCATTTCGAAGGAGCGGCGGGCCGCGTGCTTCCGGGTGCCGGTGAGGAAACGGTCGATGACGGCCTGCCCGTCGCCGGCGAGCATGCCGGCGATCTGGGCGCGGACGAAGTCCTCCAGGCCGGCGGCCCGCCCGGCGGTGACGGCCTCGACGACGACGGAGGCCAGGCCCTTCATGAACACGCTGCGCAGCAGCTTGTGCGCCATCGCGGCGCCCGGGGGACCGGGGACGACCTCGACGGGGGCGCCGATTCCGCGCACCAGCTCCGCGAAGGCGCCGGCGCCCGGGCCGCTGGCCATCAGCGGGGTGGCTTCCCGCTGGGCGATGACCGGGCCGAGGATCGCGACGTCGGCGAACAGCACGGGGCCGGCCCCCTGGCCGAGGTCCTCCATGGTGCCGGGGGAGGAGGAGGTCAGGTCGGCGTAGCAGGCCCCGGCCCGCATGGCAGGCAGGCACTGTGCCGCGACCGGACGGGCTGCCCCGGCACCGGTCAGGACGAGGACCACGTCGGCCTCGGCGCAGGCGGCCGCGGCGCTCGGGGCGAGTTCGACGCCGGCCGGAGCCGCGGTGACGGCCGGGTCGTAGCCGGTGACCTGGTGGCCGGCGCGCAGCAGGGCGGAGGCGTAGATGGCGCCGGCTTCGCCGAGGCCGATGATGGTGCAGTTCATGGTGCTGTTTCCTTCAAGTGGTGCTTGGTGTGCTCAGGAGGTGGCGGCGTTCCGTTCGGCGATGATCCGGGCGCGGCGTTCGGCTTCGTCGGCGAACACGGCCTCGGCCGCGTCGGCGATCTGCCCGGCCTGCTCGCGGGGCACAACGACGACGCCGTCGGAATCCCCGACGACGATGTCGCCGGGCAGCACGGGCACGCCGCCGAAGGCGATCGGCACCGCGATCCGGTACGGGCCGTTCTTGTAGGGGCCGGCGGGGGTGGTGGCCCGGGCGAAGACCGGCAGGCCGATCTCGCCCAGGACCTCCGCGTCCCGCGCGGCCCCGTCCAGGGCGAACCCGGCCAGACCTGCCGAGAGCGCGCGCTCGCCGATGAGTTCGCCCAGCAGGGCGCGGGAGGTGTCGCCCCCGCCGCTGACGACCACGACGTCGCCCGGCTTGGCCGCGGCAAGGCTTTCATGGATGCCGCGGTTGTCACCGGCCGCGACCCAGACGGTGAAGGCCGGGCCGGCGAGCTTGGCGCCGGGCCAGATGGCCTGGATCGAGGAGTCGGCGACCCCGAGGCGTTCCATGGCGTCCCCGATGTTCGCCGCGGGCAGGGCGGCGAGGCGGGCGACGAGCTCGGGCGCGGGGCGCTCGAAGTCGGCGGCGGTCGTGGTGTCGGCGGTGGCGGGCATGGTGTTGTTCCTTCGTTCGGGTGTTACTTGGCTTGGACGAGGGGCAGGACGGTCTTGTAGTCGGCCTCCTGCTGGGCCCAGAACTTCTTGTAGTCGGCCGCGGACTGGTAGCTGGTGGCCAGGCCGAGGTCGTCCATCTTGGCAACGACTTCGGGATCCTCGATGGCGGTCTTCAGCGCGGCTTCGAGCTTCTGCGCGACGGGCTCGGGCAGACCGGCCGGGGCGGAGTAGCCGCGGGCGGTGGCGGCGACGATGTCGTGTCCGGACTCCGCGAAGGTAGGCACCTCGGGCAGCGCCTCGGCCCGCTCGCTGTCCATGACCCCGAGGACCTTGGCCTTGCCCTGCTTGACCAGGTCGGTGACGTCGCTGACGTTGGCCACGAGGACCTCGACGTGGCGGCCGAGGAACGCGGTGGTGGCCTGCGAGGCGCCTTCGGAGAAGTGGACCGGGCTGAGTGCGGCGCCGGTGGCTTCCTTGATCTGGGCGATGGCGAAGTGCTCTCCGCCCTGCTGGCCGGTGGTGGTCGCGGTGATGGTGTCCGGCTTGTCCTTCGCCGCCTGCAGGAGCTCGTCGAGGTTCTGGTAGGGGCTGTCGGGCTGGACGGCGACGACGGCGGGGTCGATCACCTGCCGGCCCAGGGGCTGGAAGTCCTCGCGGGTGAACTTCGCGCCGCGGGCGGGGTCCAGCGGGGTGACGACGACGGACGGGGAGCCGGTGGCGCCGATGGTGTAGCCGTCGGGCTTGGCGCTGGTCAGGGCGGTGTAGCCGATCTGGCCGCCGGCGCCGGGCTTGTTCACGACCTCGACGTTGGTGCCCAGCTCGCGCTCGAGTACGGGCTGGACGAGGCGGGCGGCGGTGTCCACGGCGCCGCCGGGGGCGAACGCGACGATGAGCTCGACGGACTTGCCCTGGCGGGGGAAGTCCTCGCCTGAGGAGCTGGCGGTGCCGGCGGCACCGCAGCCGGTGGTCGCGGCAAGGGTGAGGGCGGCCACGGAGGTGGCGGCAAGGATGCGCTTCATTGGGTGTCCTTCGTTTCGTGGTGGTGCGGGTTGGTGGTTGGACGGTTCAGGTTTCGGGGTCCTCGGCGGCCAGGGCGGCCGGCTTGCGGAGCTTGAGCAGCGGGCTGCAGACGATCGCCAGGGCGACCAGGAGCAGCACGACGGTGACGGGGCGCTCGAGGAAGATCGTCAGGTCGCCGCGGGAGATGTCGAGGGACTCGCGCAGGGAGCGTTCCATGAGCGGGCCGAGGACCAGCGTCAGGACCAGGGGCGCGAGCGGGATGTCCAGATGGCGCAGGGCCAGGCCGATCACGCCGAAGAGGATCATGACGAACACGTCGAAGACCGAGAAGTTGATGGTGTAGGCGCCGACGACCATGAACATCAGGATCAGGCCGGTCAGGACCGGGTAGGGGACCTTGAGGATGGAGGTCCACAGGCCGACGAGCGGGACATTGAGCACCAGCAGCAGGATGTTGCCGATGAACAGGCTGGCGATGATGGTCCAGGCGATCTCGGCGTGCTCGGCGAAGAGGGTCGGGCCCGGGGTGAGTCCTTGCTGCAGGAAGGCGCCCATGAGCACGGCGATGGTGGGGGAGGCGGGGATGCCGAGGGTGAACAGCGGGATAAGCGCGCCGTTGGCGTGCGCGTTGTTCGCCGTTTCCGGACCGGCGACGCCCTCGATGGCGCCGTGGCCGAGTTCGTTGCGGTGCCGGGAGAACTTCTTCTCGGCCCCGTAGGAGAGCAGGGACGAGACAGAGCCGGTCATGCCGGGGATCAGGCCCAGGCCGAATCCGATGCCGGTGCCGCGGGCGAAGGCCGGGGTGCTGCGCCGCCAGTCGGTGCGGGTGGGCAGCAGGGAGCGCATGCCGGGGGCCTGGACCGTGACCTTGTCCTTGCCGGGACGGTGGGAGAGGATCTCGGAGAGCCCGAACAGGCCGACGATGACCGCGACGAACGAGACGCCGTCGAGCAGCCGCTCCATTCCGAAGGTGAACCGGGGGGCGCCGGCGACCGGGTCGATGCCGACCATGGAAATCAGCAGGCCCAGGGCGCCGGAGATCAGGGCGCGCACCATGGACCGTCCGGCCAGGGCGACGAGCAGGGAGATGCCGACGACGACCAGCGCGAAGAATTCCGGCGGCCCGATCATCAGGCCCAGGCTGCCCAGCGGCTTGGCCGCGAGGACCAGGCCGGCGGTGGCCAGCGAGCCGCCGATGAAGGAGCCCGCGGCGGCGATGGTCAGCGCGACGCCGGCGCGGCCGAGCTTCGTCATCGCGTACCCGTCCAGGATGGTGATCGCCGAGGCGGCCTCGCCCGGGGTGTTGAGCAGGACGCTGGTGATGGTCCCGCCGTAGGTGGTGCCGTAGAAGATCGCGCAGAGCATGATGATGGACCCGGCGGCGTCCAGGTTCAGGGTCAGGGGGATCAGCAGCGCGACGCCGGCGACCGGCCCGATCCCGGGCAGCACGCCGATCACGGTGCCGAGCAGGCACCCGACGAAGGCGAACAGCAGGTTCTGCCACGTCAGGGCCGAGGCGAACCCGCCGAGCAGTTCGTTCAGTACGTCCATGTCAGAGTCCGATCAGGCTGAGGGGGACAAGGCCGGCCTCGGGAAGCGAGACGTTCAGCCCCAGGGTGAAGAGGTAGTAGACGCCGACGCTGCCGCAGAGTGCGATCACCAGCGACTTGATCCAGGAGGTCCGCGCCCGCAGCCGCAGGTGGTACATCAGGAACAGGAAGACACCTGTCTGGAAGCCGATGAACGGCAGTGCGGCGGCCAGCACCAGCAGGCTGAGCACCACGGCGCGCACCTGCGAGCGGTCGGAGGCTTCCGCAGCCGGGGCGGCCTGCACCCCGGCGCGCTCCTGGAAGAACCAGGCGGCCGAGAGCAGCACGAGGGCTGCGCCCAGGATGCACGGAAAGAACCCGGGACCAGGCCCGAGGTCATTCCAGAGCCCGAGCCCGGCGGACTCGGCCAGCACGTAGGCGCCGACGGCCGTCAGCACCGCCTGGCCCGCGAGCACGGAACGGCGCACCTTGGCCACCGGCTTCTCTTCTGTGACTGAAGTCATGGGAATCCTTGAAGAAGTTACGTACAGTGTTGTGGAATTTCATACAGTAAAATTAAATAACGTGCTTTGAAATAATGGCATGGTCCACGTCACAGGGTCAAGTGCGGCCGGTCACGGCAGGATTGCGTAGGATGAAAGAATGACGGTCGAGTCCAATTCCACGGAGGCGCGCGCCGGCAGCGCCATGCGCTCGCTGTCCCGCGCGATCCAGGTGTTCGAGCAGCTCCAGCGCTACGAACACCCGCAGCGGCTGAACCAGATTGCCAAGGACTGCGGGATGAGTTCGCCCACCACCTTGCGGATCCTGCGGGTCCTGCAGGACTCCGGACTGGTGAGCCAGACGGATAAGAACTACCGCATCGGGCCCGCGGTTCTGCCCGCGGCACGCGTCTTCCTCGAGGCCGATCCGCTGCCCCGTTCGGCCCGGCCGATCCTCCAGCAGCTGGCGCAGAATACCGGCCTGACCGCCTCGCTTTACACGCGTCTCGGCTTCGAGCGTGTGCTCGTCGAACGCGTCGTCGGGGCCGCCTCCCTCGGCTACGAGCTGCCCCAGGGCCGCCGGCTGCCCCTGACCGTCGGCGCCGCGGGGAAGATCCTCCTTGCCGCCCTGGATGAGGAGCAGTTGGCGGAAGTTATCTCCGCGGCCGTCGAGCTCAGGTACGAACCCGTTGGGTTCACCCTCGAGGAGCTCCGCCGGCGGCTGCCCGCGGCGGGCGAGGACTATGCCTACTCGGAGGATGAACGGGCAACCGGCGTGGTCTCCGTCGCCGTGGCCGTCCCCTCCCGGAACGACGGGGTGACCGAATCCATCGCGCTCACTGCTCCCGTCCACTCCTCTTCCCGGGACGACCTCGTCGCCCGGGTGCCCGAGCTGCGCCATGCAGCCCGGCGGCTGGCCGACCTGCTCGCCAGCACCGTGTACTAACGGCGCCGTCCCACGCACGGTTGCGGTGCCGGCGAGATACCGTCCGGCCGCCCGAAGCCGGCTACGGCACCATCGCACCAGCTCGAAAGAGGATTCCAGTGAACCGATCGGACGAACTGCTCACCCGACTCCGCGGCGGCGAAATCCTGACCGCCACCGACCCTGCCGGGCACACCATCCGCTGCAGCGTTGAGGTCTCCGCGCCCCACCTCGGCGTCCTCTGGGCCCGGGATCTCCACACCGGGCAACGAATCCTCATACCTGCCGAAGAGTTCCATCTCGCGAAAGCGCCGCCCGAGCCCGAAAGCGGCCGTCCCGGCCACTAAGCGTTCCCTCGCCGCTCCGAGCGCGGCGGCGGGGGAACCAATAAGCGGGCTGCAACAGATTCTTGCGGCACTACACGTGGGGCCAGCCATGCACCGGCTGCCTGTCGTTTCATTCCGTCTTTTTTAGTTACGTGCACCGCGGGACGGAATCGGCAAACCGGTACCTGATCCGCCCGGCAGTGGTAAAAGGTGCTGGAGGCTTGCAGCGGCCCGGGACACACAAACGAGCATCCCTCCGCCAGTCGACACTGGCGAAGGGATGCTCATTCAGGGGCACCGGGTGCTGCCCGGCTCCCGTGCTTATGATCCGCAGGGGCCCAGCCTACGCCCCGGGGCCCTTCTCCGACATGGCAGCATTGGCTGCCAGGGCGTCAGGGGTCCCACGGTCCATGCCGGCAGGGGACTGGGCGGCCCTGGCGTGGACAAGGTCCGGCACCAGGCGGGTGGCAGCCGAAGGATCCGTGTGGGCGGAGCCCGGCGACGGATGGGCCGCGGCGTGTTCGGCCAGCACGCCGGTTTGGTGGCGGATCTTCAGGCGGTAGAGGAGCGTTCCGCCAACCACGGCGGCACCGACGAACAGCACTCCGCCCCACTGCAGGTACCACTCGAACGGCGGAACGGAGTTGTAGATCTCCTGCCGCGGCCAGATGAGGTTCAGGGTCATGGCCCCGCCCCAGAGCACGGCCAGGATGTTCACCGGCAGGCCCCACTTGCCGAGGCTGAAGCCGGCCTTGCCGGCCTCTTCCTCCTTCAGCGGCCACTTCCCGCGGAACCTGTTCCGCAGCAGGGGCACGGTGACCAGCAGGTAGGACAGGTAGATCAGGACGATGCTGATGCTGGACACGATGGTGAAAATGGCCGGCTGCATCACGTTGACGATCAGCGGGATCAGTGCGATGACACCGATGACGATGGCTGCCACGGTAGGTGTCCGGCGGACGGGATCCACCTTGCTCAGCTGCCGGCTGAACGGCAGGTTGTTGTCCCGGGCCATGGCGAACATCATCCGGATGGCGGCGGCGTGGACTGCCAGGGTGCAGACGAACACGGCCACGACGATGCACACCAGGAAGGCCTTGCCGAAGGGGCCGCCCAGGACCGAGAGCACGATGTACTGCAGGCCGCCGTCGGCAGAACCTACCTTCGGATCGCCCAGGTCCGGAGCTGCCAGCAGCCCGCCGAGCAGGATCAGGCCGCCCAGTAGGAAGGAGGCGGTGACAGCGCGCAGGATGGCCTTGGGCGCTGTGCGCTTCGGGTCCTTCGTTTCCTCGCCGAGGGAGCTGGCGGTGTCAAAGCCGTACATGACGTAGCCCGAGGCCATGGCGCCGATCAGGAAGACGCCGAAGAAACCCAGCGGGTGCCCTTCGCCGAAGCCCGCGGTGTCGAAGAGGACTTCCGGGCCACGGACCACATGCCATCCCAGTGCCAGGATCAGCAGCACGGCCGCAGCCAGTTCAACGAACACGCCGACGCTGTTGATCAGGGTCATGAGCTTCACGCCGAAGGCGTTGATCAGCGTGGAGATGCCGATCATGATGCTGGCCAGCAGCACGCCATTGACCGCGAAGTCGTACTGGCCGGTGCCGTCGCCGATGATCTGGAAGCCGGACCAGATCTGCGGCAGCGTGATTTGGAGGGCCAGCGCGACCGCTCCCAGGGCCACCATGGAGGAAAGCAGCAGGAGCCAGCCGGCCAGCCAGGCGTAGGTGCCGGAGGAGAGCCTCTTGGCCCAGTTGTAGACGGATCCGGCCACCGGGTAGCGGCCGGCGAGTTCGGCGAAACAGAGGGCGACCATCAGCTGGCCGACGAAAACGATGGGCCAGGACCAGGCGTAGGCGGGTCCGGCCATGGAGAAACCAAAGTAGAAGAGCTGGAATACACCAGTGAGGATGGAGATGTAGCTGACTCCGGCGGCGAAGCTGGCGAATTTGCCGATGCTGCGGTCCAGGGTCTGGGCATAGCCGAACTCGTCCATACCGCCTGTGTCAGTCTTTGTGGGTTCCGACATCTGAGCTCCTAGTCGAATAGCACGATGGTACCCGCGCGGCGCGGGTGCTGGCTCCGGCGGGGCTGCTCCGGCAGCGGGCACCGCTGCCCGCTGCCGGAGTCCTGCCGGTTTTCCCCCTTGTGTTGGTGCTTGGCCGGTAATGCTCGTCCTAGCCTTCCGAGCCGAACCAGCGGCTGGGTGCGGGCTGGATGTTCTGCCAAATGTGTTTTGCCTCGCGGTACTCGTCGAGTCCCGCGCGGCCGAGCTCGCGGCCGATGCCCGACTTCCCGAAGCCGCCCCATTCGGCCTGCGGGACGTAGGGGTGGTAGTCGTTGATCCAGACCGTTCCGTGGCGGAGGGCGGACGCCACGCGCTGCGCCCTGGATGCATCCGAGGTCCAGACGGCGCCGGCCAGGCCGTATTCGGTATCGTTTGCGATGGTAACGGCCTCAGCCTCGGTCCGGAATGTTTCGACCGTCAGCACCGGACCGAAGGACTCCTCCTGCACCACGCTCATGCCCGCGCGGCAGTTGCCCAGGACGGTGGGCGGGTAGAAGAAGCCGTCGGCGAGCGGCCCCTCGTCGGGGATGTATCCGCCGCAGAGCAGTTCGGCGCCTTCGGCGATTCCGGCCTGGACGTAGGCGTGGACCTGGTCGCGGTGTTTTGCGGAGATGAGCGGGCCGGTCTCGGCGCTGGCATCGAACGGGCCGCCCATCCGGATTTTCTTTGCCCGTTCCACCACTTCGGCCACGAAGCGTTCGGCGATGGATTCCTCGATGACGAGCCGCGCCCCTGCCGAGCAGACCTGTCCGGAGTGCAGGAAGACGGCGGTCAGCGCGTTGTCGACGGCGGCGTCCCAGTCCGCGTCCGCGAAGACAACGTTGGGGTTCTTGCCGCCGAGCTCGAAGGCGACGCGCTTGACGGTTTCGGCGGCGGCAGCCATGATCGTCTGGCCCGTCGCCAGGCTCCCGGTCAGCGAGACGAGGTCCACACGCGGGTCCGAACTCAGCGGAGGGCCGACTTTCGACCCGGTTCCCGTCACGAGGTTTGCGACGCCGGCGGGCACGCCGGCTTCTGTGAGCGTCTCCATGAGCAGGATGGACGTGGAGGGCGTGAGTTCGCTCGGCTTGAGCACGAAGGAGTTCCCGGTGACGAGGGCGGGCGCCACCTTCCACGCTGCCTGCAGGAGAGGGTAGTTCCACGGTGCGATGAGCGCGCACACGCCGAGCGGTTCGTAGACCACGCGGCTGATGGCGTTGGGCCGTCCTGTGTCGATCACCCTGCCGGCGTCGAGGCCTGCGATCTTTCCGTAGTAGCGGAAGCAGGCGGCAATGTCGTCAATGTCGTACTCGGCCTCCACCAGGCGCTTGCCCGTGTCAAGGGCCTCGGCGCGGGCGTATTCAGCCTTGTCCCGCTCCAGCAGGTCGGCGACCCGGAGCAGGACCGCGCCGCGCTCGATGTCGCTAAGCCGCCGCCACGGACCGTGGTCGAACGAGTGGCGCGCACTCGCAATCGCCCGCTCCGCGTCCTCTGGTGTGGACGAAGCGACAACCGCCACTTCACGCCCGTCCGCAGGACAGCGCACGACTGTCGTCCCGCCGTCGGACGCTTCCTGCCAGGCGCCGTCGAGGTAGAGGCCGGGGGCCAGGGACAGCTGGGTATCCAAGCTCATGCGCTGCCCTAGCCCTTCGCCGCGACGGTCTCGGGTTCGGCGGCGCGGCGTCCTGGCTGCTGTCCGTCACCCGCGCCCCGCTGAAGCGGGCTGACCCCGTGCCGGTAGAACTCCGCGTGCAGGGGCGCCAGGGGCGTCTTCCCGGCGATCAGGTCGGCGGCCTTCTCGGCGAGCATCATGACCGGGGCGTAGATGTTGCCGTTGGTCACGTAGGGCATCGCCGAGGCATCCACGACCCGCAGGCCGCGGGTGCCGTGGACCGACATGTCCAGGGGGTCCACCACGGCCATCGGGTCCGATGCCGGCCCCATCTTCGCGGTGCAGGACGGGTGCAGCGCCGTCTCGGCGTCCCGGGCCACCCAGTCGAGGATCTCGGCGTCGGTGCGCACTTCGCGTCCCGGGGACAGCTCGCCGGCGTTGAACGGCGCCAGGGCGGACTGGCCGAGGATGTCCCGGGCGATATGGATGGCCTCGACCCATTCCCGGCGGTCCTGGTCGGTGGAGAGGTAGTTGAACAGCATGGACGGGTGGACGGTCGGGTCCGTGGACTTGATTTTCAGGGTTCCGCGGGCGTCGGAGTACATCGGCCCGATGTGCACCTGGTAGCCGTGCTTCGCGTCGGCCTTCTGGCCGTCGTAGCGCACCGCCACCGGCAGGAAGTGGAACATCAGGTTCGGGTAGTCGACGTCGTCGTTGGACCGGACGAAGCCGCCGCCTTCGAAGTGGTTGGTGGCCGCGGGGCCCTTGCGCCCCAGCAGCCACTGCAGGCCGATCAGCGGGTACCGCCACAGGTCCAGGTTCGGCTGCATGGACACCGGCTGGCTGCAGGCATGCTGGATGTACACCTCCAGGTGGTCCTGCAGGTTTTCGCCGACGCCGGGAAGGTCCACCACCGGGTGGATGCCCAGCGTCTTCAGGTACCCGGCGTTGCCCACCCCGCTGAGCTGGAGCAGCTGCGGAGTGTTGATGGCTCCGCCGGACAGAATCACTTCACCGGCATTGACGACGTGGGTCTTGCCGTTGCGGCGGAAGGTGACGCCGGTGGCCACGTTGCCCCGGAAGTTGACCTTGGTCACCAGGGCGCGGGTGAGGACGGTGAGGTTGCGGCGGTTCCTGTGGGGGCGCAGGTAGGCGCGGGAGGCCGAGAGCCGCTGGCCCTTATGGACGTTGCGGTCGAAGGCGGCGAAGCCCTCCTGGCGGTAGCCGTTGACGTCGTCGGTCAGCGGGTACCCGGCTTCCTGGGCTGCCTTGAAGAACGCCTGGAACAAGGGGTTGGTGGCAGGGCCCCGCTCCAGCACCAGCGGGCCGTCGTGGCCGCGGAGTTCGTCGTCGGGGTCTGCGGCGAGGACGGTTTCCATGCGGTTGAAGTAGGGCAGGCAGTGGGCGAAGTCCCAGGTTTCCATGCCCGGGTCGGCCCCCCAGCGCTCGTAGTCGAGCGGATTGCCGCGCTGGAAGATCATGCCGTTGATGGAGCTGGAACCGCCGAGGACCTTGCCGCGGGCGTGGGCGATCCGGCGGCCGTGCATGTGGGGCTCCGGATCGGACTCGTAGCGCCAGTCATAGAAAGGATTGCCGCTCGGGAAGGTCAGGGCGGCCGGCATCTGGATGAAGAGATCCCAGGGGTAGTCGCTTCGTCCCGCCTCGAGGACCAGGACGCTGCGTGTTCCTCCCTCGCTCAGGCGGTCCGCGAGCACGGAGCCGGCACTTCCCCCACCTACGATGACGTAGTCGTAATTCATATCTGTCATGCTGCGGACTCTCCTTCTATCTGGTGCGGATCAGCCGCCGAGGCGGACCGCCGTCCTTCTTCCGGATGCTGCCAGTACACCGTCATGCCCGGGGAAGCCGGTTGGCGGGTTCCCCGCAATTGCGTATTACGCAACGCGGTGTGACTTGGGTCATAGGAAGCAGAGTAGTGCAGGTTGAACATCTGTTCAAGACTTGCGCTTGAACAGATGTTCAAAGATAATTGCGCGTGCTGCCGCGGGATGAAGCGGGCTTCGGGACCCGGGTCCCGGCGCCGGGCCGGGGA
>NZ_JAAZSQ010000013.1:0-11703 GCF_012395835.1 Arthrobacter mobilis | reverse complement strand
GCCACGCGGTGGAGGGCCGTGCGCAGCTGCTCGTCCGCCGAAGACGCAGGGTCGGAGGCGAGCAGCATGAGGTCGTGCTCGTCGATCCGGTGCAGGGCCGCACGGATCAGGCTCGTCTTGTCTTCGTAGTAGTAGTTCACCAGCCCCAGGGCGACGCCGGCCTCGCGCGCCACCGCGCGCATGTTCACCCCGGAGATGCCGTGGCGCGAGAGCAGGTCCAGTGCCGCCTCGAGAATGCGCGACTGCCTGTCAACCTGTTCGCCGGAGTTCACGGTGCCTGTATCCACCCGGCCAGCCTATGGCCAAACCCGCAGCGGACGCATCCGCCCGGCGGCACCGGACCGGTTCCGCCCGGGCAGTCCGGGGCGCTCCCCGCGAAATGGGGCACCGCCGTCGTGAGTTGCCGCTCGCCGGTGACGTGGTTGAACCGGGGCAGCCGAGGGAGACGTAACCGGGCGCGATGAAGTGCGCAGTGAAGTGGCGCTTGCCGCGCTCGCGGCAAGCGCCCGCCCGATTCGTGGCATCAACGGTTCTCTATCCGGTCCGGTCCCTCCCGGGATTCAACGGGGCGGAACTCTGGCGGGGGCGGGCCGGCTCGGCTAGAGTGTCGCCGCGGCCCGTCGCGACGGGCGTGACCGATGACGGGGGAAGGAACGAAGATGTTCACCATGCAGGTCGGTTATTCGGTGCGGGACTACGCCGCCTGGAAGGAATTGTTCGATAAGGATCCGGTAGGCCGCGCCGCCTCCGGCGCCCGGTCGTATCGGATATTCCGGGACTCGGACGATGAGAACTATGTGGTGGTCCATCTGGACTTCGACACCAGGGACGCTGCGGCTTCCTTCCTGGAGAAGCTGCGCAGCCAGGTGTTCAACAACCCTGATGCGATGGCGACCATCATTGACGGACCGCCTTCGGTCAGGATCCTGGAGGAGGCGGCCAGCGAGAGGCTCTCGGCAGGCTGAGTCACAGTCAAAGCCGGCTGTTATCGAATTCAGGGGCAGCTTAATCGGGGTGTACGGCTTAATCGGGGTGCACGGCGGTGAGGCAGAAAGGGTGTCAGTTATCCGCTGGCACGCTGGTCGCACCTGCCGAAAGAACCACTGTAAGGGGATTACCGTGAAGATAAGTTGGCCTACTGCCACCAAGGGGTGCGCATTCCAGCTGATGCCCAAGATCCCTGTCATATGCGCCGTTATCGGCTGAGCCAGGCGGTCCGGGTCCCGCTCGTATAAAGCCAGACCTTGACGTCGGGGAGCGGCCCGGCGCAGCGCGGGGTCGGGCTTCCACCATGCCGGGCTCTCGTACCAGTGCAGCGGCTCGGCACCGGCCGGCCGGATGCGTCCGTTTCGTCCGGAGGAGACCGGTCCGCGGCAGGATTGACGGTGGCGCCGATGGGGCTGAAACTGTTCTCATCTTTGCCGAATTTCCTTTCGGGCAGCCCAATAGACGGGCCTCCCGCCGGGAGCTGCGCCTGGCCCGTGTACAGGGGCGGCTGAAGGAGGCTGCTCCGGCACCGGACTGGATGGTCACCGGCAGACCTTCCCCGTCCATGGCCGACGAATACGGCCCCTTCCCCGTGGACCTGCCCGAGCTGAAGGACTTCCGTCCCAACTGGGTGCTGTCCCTGTTCCTGGGTGTGCTGGGCGTCGACCGGTTCCACCGCGGCTGCCTGCTCACGGGGGCACTGAAGCTGCTCACCCTCGGCGGCGCCGGGCTCTGGTGGGCTTGGGACCTGCTGGCGGTCGCCACCGGGTTTGCCGTCGACGGCGGCGGGCATCCGATGAAGGGAAGCCGCAGTCACCGGATCCTGGCCACGGCCGTCTCCCTGGCCGTGATCGCCGGGGCGGGTGCAGGCGCCGTGTCCTCGGTGGGACCCCACGCCCGGGAACTGGCTGCCGGGGCGGTCCGCCTGGCGGTCTCATCGGTGCTGCCGCCCAAGCCGGTTTGGGAACCGGTGGCAGAATTCGCGGACCGGGTCGGGACGGGGCCGACCCTGCCGTTCGCGGTTGAGGGCGACGCGCTGACCATCCGCTACACCCTTGGCGAGGCCGGGTTCATCTACCTGCTTCCCGCCGGGACGGCGGCCGTGCCCGACGGGACGGACCCGGTCATCTCCTCGCTGGAACCGGCCATCGGAGCGGTCACCGTGGAAGCCGGACTGGGCGATTACCTGCTCTACGTGCAGTCCCCGGGCAGCTGGACGGCCGAGATCGTCCAGCGCGTCATGCGCTAGGCGCGGAACTTTCGCAGAATCCGGCTGGGATTCCAATCAGACGGCAGGCCGCCGCGTACCCCAGGGCCTCGTTAGCCGGTACCGGGACGGGTTGATCCGCTCCGGCTCCGCCGCGACCGGCCGTCCGCGCCTCCTGCCCGGACCTTCCACCTGCCGGCCGGGCTTGTCGGCCTTCGTCTCCTTCGGCCAGGTGGCCCCTTCCGTTGCCGCGGACGACGGGCAGCCTTCCGGCTGAGGCAACAGTGGAACCTAAGCGTGCTGATGGTCACGGGGGCTGGGGTGGCTGGTCTGGCGTCCAGGGGGCCGGAGTATCTGCATGATCAGGGGGTATCGGTGAACAGTGGCGAATCGGACGGAGTCAGGGTTGCGGCGGCTGACCTCGAGTTTGCCCGGTTCGAACTGGACAACGTGAAGTATGAGCTCAGGGACCGGCTCCTGACCGCCCTGAAAACGGGTGTCTCCAGGGAAAAGCCGGCCGATGAGGCGGGCCTGACATTGCAGCAGCTGGAGGCCATTGTCCGGCTGCCGGGCTGAGGCCACCGCACCCGGCCGTACTAATGGCCGACAAGAGGAACCTGCGTTTGCCACGGTCCCTGCCGGCCGCTTGCGTCGCCGTCGGCTTCGGCGGATGCATCAGTTGAGCGGGCATGTTCAGAAGACCGGTGCCGGCAACAGGGGGTCACCGGTGAAGGCTGCCGGAACTGCCCGGGCGTCCTCTGGCCGTTGTCAGCCCTCACACTCAAGGCAGTACAGGAGCCCGTCCTTTTCCCGTGCCACCTGTGAGCGGTGGCGGATCAGGAAGCACGATGAGCAGGTGAATTCGTCCTGCCGCGGCGGGACGATCTGGATAACGAGCTCCTCGCCGGACAGATCGGCCCCTGGCAGTTCGATCGCCTCGGCCACGTCCGCATCCTCGGCATCGACCAGCTCATCCTGCGATCTTCCCGGGTGCGAGGCACCCAGAACGTCCAGCGGCTCCGCAGCCTCATCCTCGTCCCTGCTGCGGGGCGCGTCGTAGTCGGTAGCCATCTGGTGGATCCTTTCTGTTGCGCCGTACCTTAACGCGCGCCGCCGAGGAATATTCCCTGGCCGGGCCACGGCTGTTCACCGCCTGGCCGACCTGCTCCGCCGGCTGCCAGGCACATAGCGTTACCCGGGGATGGCGGGAGCGGGGCGTCGGCGCGGGGCCCATGAAGCCATCCGGCAGGAAAGAGCAGGACATGTCAACAGGTACGGTCAAGTGGTTCAACTCTGAAAAGGGCTTCGGCTTCATCGCCCGCGATGACGGGGGTCAGGACTTCTTCGTCCACTCCTCGGCCATCACCGGCGGCTACCGCTCCCTTGAGGACGGACAGAAGGTCGAGTTCGACATCGCCGAGGGCCCGAAGGGCCTGCAGGCGTCGAACATCCGCCCCCTCTGACCGCGCACGGCTGAGGGCCGCCGGGCAGGGCCCTGCAGGGCAGCAAACCTTTGGCAAACCTTGCGTCGACATGGCACCGGAAGGGTCATACGATTCATCTCAGGTGACGGAGGTGATGCCGAAGCCTTCGCAGGGAGGATCCGGGCAGGCATGTGGGGGTGCGGCCAGGGATCAGCGACCTGTTATGCAGGAGCCGGGGCGGGATTGGGGGATGCCGTACCCGGCTCCTGCATTTTTGCCACCGGCGAGGGGGCCGCGACGCCGCCACGCGCGTGGGAACATGGGCACCCGGTTCCTGAACTGCTGGCGGCTGACCCAAGGCACCGGCCTCTTCGGCTTCACCGTGAAGCTGCGCACCGTCCCGGACCCGGTTCGGGATCTCCCCGGGCGGTCCTCGGCCGGGGAAGGTAATCGCGGCCCAGAAGGGCGGCCGGCAGCTGCTCATGTTGCCGGCCCCCATCGATGCGGTCAGCTGCATCTTAGGTGCCTGTCATATGCGCTGTTTTCGGCACTCTTGGTGCATCCTGCGGCGGCGCCAGGAAGGTGTTGGGTGCCGCCGCGGATTGCTTTCCTTTAAGTCGGTTGCGCGGGTCAGCCGCCGATGCCGGTGGCGGCGACCATGACGGGCACGATGCTGATGATGAGGATGGCGCCCAGGATGTCGAAGACCAGTCCGGTGCGGATCATTCTGGTGATCGGGACGGTGCCCGAGCCGTAGACGATGGCGTTTTGCGGGGTTGATACGGGGAGCATGAATCCGAAGGACGCGGCGAAGGTCGCGGCCAGTGCGGGGACGAACGGGTCGATGTCCATGGCCATGCAGAGCGGGATGACGATGGGCACGACGACGGCCGCCGAGGCCGTGTTGCTGGTGGTCTCGGAGATGAGAATGGCGAGGATGGCCGAGAACGCGGTGATGGCCACGATGTTGGTGACGCCGAGGCTTTCGGATGCGGCGGTGCCGATCGTCTCGGCGAGTCCGGTGGCCGCGAGGAGCGAGCCGAAGATGATGCCGGTGCCGAAGAGGATGATCGTGCCCCAGTCGATCCGGGCGGCATCGGACCAGGTGAGGGTGGCCCGGCGTTCTTTCCAGTTCGTGGGCAGGATGAACAGCAGTGATGCTCCGAGCACTGCCACGATGCCCTCGTCCAGCCGGTCGTCCAGGAAGATGTAGAGCTCGGAGCCGGTGCCGGCGGCCAGGCTGGCGACGGCGGGCAGCAGCCAGAGGGCGACGGTGAACCCGAAGGCGATCAGGGTGTTTACCTCGGCCCGGGTCATCCTGCCGTGCGCGGCCTTCTGCTCGCGGATGAATTCCTCCACGCCTTCGATGCGCCGGATTTCGGGCTTGTTCAGCAGGAACATGATCAGGGCCAGCACCAGGAACATGGCCAGGCAGAGTGGAGCGGCGGTGGCCGTCCACTGGGCGAAGGAGATGCGTTCTCCGGTGGCTTCTTCAATCAGTCCGCGGCCGATGAGATTCGGCGGGGATCCCACGGGTGTGAGCAGGCCGCCGACACTGGCCCCGTAGGCGAGCATGAGCATCAGCGCCGCGCCGACGCGCAGCCGCAGCGGGTCGAAGTCGGCCTTGACAACCCCGCGATCCTGCATGACCTGGGCGATGACAGCCAGGATGCCCAGCGCCGTGGGCATCAGCATGGCCACGGTGGCGGTGTTCGATACGAAGGCGGACAACAGGCAGGTGATCACGCCGAACGCGATGATGACGCGGTAGGTGGACTTGGCCACGCCGGGCACGGAGAGCACGGCGAAGGCCAGCCGCTGGGCGATGCCGTGCTTGAGCATGGCCTGGGCCAGGATGAACGCGCCGATGAAAGTGAAGATCGTTGTCGACCCGAACGGGGCCAGAACCTCGCCGGCAGGGGCCACGCCGAGGATCACCACGGCCGCCACTCCGATCAGGCCTCCGACCGGGATGGGCACCGGTTCGCAGATCCAGAGAATGATCACGCCGAGAAGGACCGCGGCCAGGAGCTGCTGCGTCGGGTCCATGGGCGTGGGCAGGAGCGCGAAGGCAATCGCCACGGCGGGGGCGAGGAAGAAACCCAGCGTTTGCCGTGCGCGTTCGAACTTCTCCTCCCTGGGGGAGAGCGTCTGTTCACTCAGGCTCCGAAACGTTTTCCCGCCTAGCAGGGCGGCGCGGACGTCCGTTCGGCGGGGCGAATCAGTGTTGGTCATGGATGCAGAGGGATTGCGGGACATATCCGTCCTTTGGTCGGTGAATGATCCTTACCATCCCGCAGTGATGCAGGTCACGTCCAAGACGTGTTCCCTACCGGCTGGATAGGAAAAACCAATGAAGTGATTCCGGGATACGGCAGCTGGCTATGATACGACTGGCAGGCCGTGCTGCGGCGGAAAGGCAGGGAGTGCCATGGATATCCGGCAGCTGAAGTATTTTCTGGCGGTGGTGGACCATCAGGGGTTCAGCCGTGCCGCGGAAAAGCTGCTCATTGCCCAGCCGTCCCTGTCGCAGACGATCAAAACCCTTGAGCAGGAAGTGGGCGTCCCGCTGTTCCACCGGGTGGGCCGGCGGGCGGTGCTCAGCGAGGCGGGCAGGGAGCTGGTGGGACCGGCCCGGATCGTGGTGCGCGACCTGGAGGCGGCGAAATCGGCACTGGATGCGCTGAAGGGGGTGCGCAGCGGCAGGCTTGAGATGACGGCGATGCCTTCGCCCGGGATTGAGCCGCTGACCTCGATGATCGCTACCTTCACGCGCCTGCATCCGTCGGTCACCGTCAGCGTCGACGCGGCCTTCACGCCCGACGACGTCGTGGCCTCGGTGCGCAGCGGCAATACGGAGATCGGCCTCCTGGGTTCGGACAGGCCCATCAGGGTGCCCGATGTCGATGTGATGCAGCTCGAGCGACAGCCCCTGGTGCTGATCATCAGTCCGCAGGCGGATGTCTTCGATCAGCGGGACAGCATCGCGCGCGAGGACCTGGGCGGGCACCGGGTGATTGTCTCCCAGCGGGGATCGCTGATGAGGTGGCTGGTCGACGACATGCTGGCCGGCGGCGTCAACGTGGAGATCGCGGTCGAGGTGGCGCACCGCACCTCCGTCCTGCCCTTGGTGCTGGCCGGCGTCGGGCATGCGCTGATGCCGTCGTCCTGGGCGCCGTTGGCGCGGAAATCGGGGCTGCGGGTCGCGCGGATCGAGCCCGTGTCGGAACTGCATGTGGCCGTCCTGAGCCGGCAGTCCGACCTGACGCCGTCGGCGCGCGCGTTCCTCGGTGTGGCCGCGGAGTATGCCGCCTCCCGCAGCGAATAGATAGGTTCTTCCTATCCGGGGTATGCAAATCTGGTCTTGGACGCAATAGGAACCGGGGTCTTCTAATTGAACCTGACACCGCAAATGTGATGCGGGGCACGTTCAATCAGGAGAGAAACACATGAGCCAGACCCAGGTTTTCAAGATCGCCTCGATCCCCGCCGACGGGGTCGGCAAGGAAGTCGTCGCGGCAGGCCGGAAGGTGCTCGATACCCTGGCCGGGCAGTCCAACGGAAAGTTTTCCTTTGACTGGACCGAGTTCCCCTGGGGCTGTGAGTACTACGCCAAGCACGGCGTCATGATGGACCCCGATGGGCTTGAGACCCTGAAGGGCTTTGACGCGATCTACTTCGGCGCCGTCGGCTGGGAAAACGTCCCGGACCACATCAGCCTGTGGGGCCTGCGGCTGAACATTACCCAGAATTTCGATCAGTGGGCCAACATCCGCCCCGTGAAGTTCCTGCCTGGCGTCCGGTCGCCGCTGCGCAAGGCCGACGACACCGAACTGGACTGGGTGGTCGTCCGGGAGAACAGCGAAGGCGAGTACGCCGGTCTGGGCGGACGCAACCTCAGCGGCCGCGGCCCGGGCAACGAGGTCGCCCTGCAGACCGCGTTGTTCACCGAAAAGGGCTGCGAACGCATCATGCGTTTCGCCTTCGACCTGGCCCGGACCCGTACGGTCAAGAAGGTCTCCTCCGTCACCAAGTCCAACGCCCAGCAGTACGGCATGGTGCTCTGGGACGAAGTGTTCAACCGGGTCGCGCTGGATTACCCGGACGTGCAGACCGAAAGCGTGCTGGTGGACGCGATGAGCGCCAAGTTCATCCTGCGCCCCGAGGACCTGTCGGTGGTGGTGGCCTCGAACCTGAACGCCGACATCCTCTCCGACCTCGGCTCAGCCCTGGCCGGCAGCCTGGGCCTGGCCGCCAGCGCCAACCTGAACCCCGAGCGCCGGTTCCCGAGTATGTTCGAACCCGTCCACGGCTCCGCCCCCGACATCGCCGGCAAGGGCATCAGCAACCCGATCGGCGCCATCGCCAGCGCCGCGCTGATGCTGGACCACTTCGGCCTGCACGAAGAGGCCCGCCGGGTCGAAGCCGCGATCGAAGCGGCCACCGCATCCGGCCGGCTCACCCGTGACATCGGCGGCGAAGCCAACACCGATGAGGTCACCGAGGCGATTGTGGCGGCGCTGAGCGAATCCCTCGCAGCGGTCTGACCAGTTGGCCTGAACCCCCTTTTGCCCCGTCCGGCCGGCGACGGCCGCTGGCCGGACGGGGCAATGCTCCGCGAAGAGCCGGTTGCTTCCGGACCCCCCTTTTGTGCTTCCAAGTCCCCGGCTCCGGGAAAAGAGACACGCGGAGCATGACTTTTCCAACAATGAGGTAGGAATCATGGACCACACCATCGACAGCGGCAGCCGCCTGCCGGCCCCGCCCAGGCGCTGGTACAGGCAGCTGTATTTCTGGGTGCTGACGGCGATCGTCATCGGCATCCTGGTCGGCTGGCTGGCCCCGGAAACCGGGGAAGCGATGCAGCCGATCGGCACAACGTTCGTCGAGGCGATGAAAATGCTCATCGGCCCCATCGTCTTTTTGACCATCGTCGGCGGCATCGCCAGCGTGGCGGACCTGAAGAAGGTCGGAGTGACCGGCCTGAAGGCGCTGACCTATTTCCAGATCGGCACCATCTGCGCCATGGTCATGGGCCTGGTCGCGATCAATGTCTTCCGGCTCGGCGACGGCGTCAATGCCGACGCGAGCAAGATCGAAACCACCGGCACCGCGGCGGAGCTGATCGAAAAAGGCGAGAGCCAGCAGTGGTGGGAGTTTTTGACCCACATCGTTCCCGGCAGCATGGCCGAACCCTTCGTCGAAGGCGACATCCTGCAGATCATCTTCATGGCCGTCATCTTCGGCATCGCCCTGAACGCGGTCGGTAAGGTCGGGGCGCCCGTCCTGGACGTGGTCCAGCGGCTGACCAAGATCATCTTCAAGGTCCTGAACTTCATCATGAAGGCCGCCCCGCTGGGCGCGTTCGGCGCGATGGCTTTCGCCGTCGGCAAGTACGGGGTGGAAACCCTCTCCAGCCTGGGCTGGCTGATCCTTCTCTTCTACGGCACGTCCATCGTCTTCGTCATCGTTGTCCTGGGCGGGGTCATGGCGTTCCTGAGGCTGAACATCTTCAAGATGTTCAAGCACTTCAAGGAAGAACTCCTGCTGATCCTGGGTACCTCCACCGCCGAACCTGCCCTGCCCGGACTGATGCGCAAGCTCGAGCATGCCGGGGTGAAGAAGGAAACCGTCGGTCTGGTGGTCCCCACCGGCTACAGCTTCAACCTCGACGGGGCCGCCATCTACCTCTCTCTGGCGGCGGTCTACATCGCCCAGGCCACCAACACCGAACTGACCGTCGGCCAGCAGCTGGGCATGCTCGCCGTCATGCTTCTGACCTCCAAGGGCGCCGCAGGCGTCGCCGGCGGCGGATTCATCGCCCTGACCGCAACCTTGAGCACGCTCGGCACCATTCCGGCCGCCGGCATCATGCTCATCTTCGGCATCGACAAGTTCATGTCCGAATGCCGCGCGCTGGTGAACTTCTGCGGCAACGCCGTCGCTACCCTCTTCATCGCCTGGTGGGACAAATCCCTGGACATCGAACGCGTCCGCCGGGTCTTCAACGGCGAGGACGTTCCGCCCCTGGAGGCAACCGCCCCGGCCGTCCACGCCCCCGAACCCACGGATGGAACACCCGCCCCGGCTGTCGGGGAGGAAGGCATGCCTGCCTGCCGCGACGAGGTGCCGGTGGAGGCCGGGGCACGATGAGGCCGATCAGGATTCTTCTGGCCCCGGATAAGTTCAAGGGTTCGCTCAGCGCCTCCGAGGTCGCGCACTGGCTCGAAGCCGGCCTCACCGCCGGTTCCACCCGGGGCAGGATCAGCTGCAGGTCCCTGCCGCTGGCGGACGGCGGGGACGGCAGCGTCCAGGCCGCCCTCGATGCGGGCTTCACGCCGATCCCGGTGCCGGTGACCGGCCCCGCCGGTGCCCCCGCAACCACCACCGTGGCGTCCAACGGCTCCGTCGCCGTCGTCGAGGTGGCCACCACCTCGGGGCTGCAGATGCTGCCGCCCGGGCGGCCGGCGCCGCTGGCCAGCAGCAGCGCCGGCTTCGGCCAGGCCCTCCGCGCGGCCCTCGGGCACGGCCCGGAGCAAATCGTCCTGGCGCTCGGCGGAAGCGCCACGACCGACGGCGGTGCCGGCATGCTCAGTGCCCTGGGGGTAGAGTTCCTCGACGCGGCCGGAGAGCCGTTCGTGCCCTCCGGGGGAACCTTGGCCGACATTGCCCGGATCGATCCGGCCGGCCTTATCCCGCTCCACGGTGTGGACCTTGTCGCCGCCAACGACGTCCGGAACCCGCTGCTCGGCCCCGGGGGAGCGGCCGCGGTCTACGGGCCGCAAAAGGGAGCAAGCCCCGACGACGTGCGGCGGCTCGAGGTTGGGCTGGCAAACCTGATGCGGCGTCTGGACGAGGCCGGCTGGCCCGGCACAGCCTGCGCGGACGTACCCGGATCCGGCAGCGCCGGCGGGCTCGGTTACGCGGCCATGCTGCTCGGCGCGCGGATGGTTTCCGGCGCCGACTTCTTCCTGGACCTGCTCGGCTTCGAGCAGGCCGTGGAAAACTGCGACCTGGTCATCACCGGAGAAGGAAAAATGGACGGCCAGACCCTCTCCGGCAAACTGCCCCTCGTGGTCGCACGCCGCGCCGCCCCGGTGCCCGTCATCGCCGTCGTCGGGCACAACGCGCTCACGACCGACCGGCTTCCCGAGCACCGCATCCAAAGAATCCATGCCCTGAGCAGCATGACCGAGCAGGATAGCGCCGCCGACCCCGCGCTCTCGGCCGCGCTGCTGGCGGAAACCGGGCGGCACATCGCCGCCACCCTGACCTCCGGCAAGGACACCATCCATTCATGAGACGCGCAAAAATTGTCGCCACCTTCGGCCCCGCCACCGGCACCTACGCCCAAACCCTCGCCGTTCTGGACGCCGGCGCCGACGTTGCCCGGCTGAACATGAGCCATGGCGACCACGGCGTGCACGAACAGACCTACCGCAACATCCGCAAGGCCGCGGCGGAGCTGGGCCGGCCGGTGGGGGTCTTCGCGGACCTGCAGGGGCCGAAGATCCGGCTGGGCCGGTTCGCGGACGGCCCGCACGAGCTGGCGGCCGGGGACCGGTTCACCATCACCGTCGAGGACATCGAAGGTACCGCCGGGATCTGCTCGACCACCTACCAGGGCCTGCCCGGGGACGTGGCGCCCGGGGACACCCTGCTGATCGATGACGGCAAGGTGGCCCTGCGCGCGGTGGCGGTCACGGACACGGAGGTGGTCACCGAGGTGACCGTGGCCGGCACCGTCTCCGATAACAAGGGGATCAACCTGCCCGGGGTGGCGGTGAACGTGCCGGCCCTGAGCGAAAAGGACGAGGCCGACCTGCGCTGGGCGCTGAAGGCGGGCGTGGACCTGGTCGCCCTGTCCTTTGTCCGCTCGGCGGCCGACATCAGGCGGGTGCACGAGATCATGGACGAGGCCGGGCGGCGGATCCCGGTGATTGCCAAGATCGAAAAGCCGCAGGCGGTGGCGGCCCTGGAGGAGATTGTGGACGCGTTCGATGCGGTCATGGTCGCCCGCGGGGACCTGGGCGTGGAACTGCCGCTGGAGCAGGTCCCGCTGGTGCAAAAGCGCGCCATCGAGCT
>NZ_JAAZSQ010000029.1:19586-36148 GCF_012395835.1 Arthrobacter mobilis | reverse complement strand
CCAGCCGCGTACCCAACCTCTCAGGTCAGTACAGCTAGCGTTCGCCGCCTGCCCGGGCCCCGCTCAGCCGAAGATGTTCACCGGCTTGACGATGTCCGCATAGATCAGCAGGGCGCCCATGCCCATCAGCAGCACGGCCACCACGTAGGTCAGCGGCAGCAGCTTGGCGATGTCCACCGGTCCCGGATCGGGCCGGCGGAACAGCCGGGCCACGCGGCGCCTCAGCCCCTCCCACAGCGCGCCGGCCACGTGGCCGCCGTCCAGCGGCAGCAGCGGGATGAGGTTGAAGACGAACAGCGCCAGGTTCAACGAGCCCACCAGGCCGATCAGGGAGGCCAGGCGGGCCTGCAGCGGGATCTCCTGCATGGCGCTGATTTCGCCGGCAATCCGGCCCACGCCCACCACGCTGATCGGTCCGTCCGGATCGCGCGGCTCGCTGCCGAAGGCCGCCTGGGCCACGTCCGCCAGGCGCTGGGGCAGGTCCAGTACCACGGCGGTGATGCCCTGCAGGTTCTCCCTCACTGCCGGCAGCACGGCCGAGGCCGGCTGCGGCACCAGTTCGGTGGCCGGCCCCATGCCGACGAAGCCTGCCTGCTCGGTCAGCGGTTCGCCGGCGGCATCCAGCACCGGCCGGTTGTCCTCGTCCAGCACCGGCCGCTCGGTGCGGATCGGGGTGATGCTGGTGCTGACCAGGGCACCGTCGCGTTCCAGCACGATCGGGGTCTTTTGGCCGGCGGCGTCCCGGATCCAGTGGGTCAGCTCGTACCAGTCGGTGACCTTTCGGCCGTCGAAGGAGACGATCCTGTCCCCGGGACGGATGCCGGCGGCGGTGGCCGGGGCCACCGGGTCCGAGGGCAGGCAGTCGGTCTGCCCGGTCTGTGCCTGCTGGGAGGCCGGCACCACGCACTTGTAGACCTCGGAAACAGTGGCGGTGGGCTGGGCGGTGCCGAATCCGGTCAGCACCACGCCCACCAGCACGGTGCCGATCACCAGGTTCATGAACGGCCCGCCGAGCATGATGATGATCCGCTTCCACACCGGCAGCTTGTAGAACACCCGGTTGCCGTCCCCTGGCCGCAGCTGCTCCGCCGCGGCGCTGCGCGCGTCCTCGGCCAGCTGCGAGAACAGTCCGGTGCTGGAGCGCCGGACGGTGCCGGTGCCGCCGTCCCGGTCCCTCGCCGGCGGGTACATGCCGATCATCGATACGTAACCGCCGAGCGGAATGGCCTTGATGCCGTACTCGGTCTCCCCCTTGCGGCGGGAGTAGAGGGTCTTGCCAAAGCCGACCATGTACTGGGTGACGCGGACCTTGAACAGCTTGGCCGGGAGCAGGTGTCCGACCTCGTGCAGGGCGATCGAGGCAGCGATGCCGGCTGCCACCAGGAGCACGCCGAGGATAAAAAGCAGAACGGTCACAACATTCCTAAACGCTCGTGGGTGCGAGTCCGTGCCCACGCTTCGGCGGACAGGACGGCGCCGACGGTCAGTTCGGACGGGGCGGAGTGTTCGGCGACGACGGCCGCGATGGTGTCCACGATCGCCGGGAAGCTGATCCGTCCGGCGTGGAAGGCGTGCACGGCCTCCTCGTTGGCAGCGTTGTACACCGCCATGGACGTCCCGCCGGCGGCGGCAGCCTCCTTGGCCAGCCGCACCGCCGGGAACACCTCCTCGTCCAGCGGCTCGAAGGTCCAGGTGGCGGCGGCACTCCAGTCGCAGGCCGGTGCCGCGCCCGGGACCCGCTGAGGCCAGCCCAGGCCCAGGGCGATCGGCAGGCGCATGTCCGGCGGCGAGGCCTGCGCGATCGTGGAGCCGTCCACGAACTGCACCATGGAGTGGACCACGGACTGCGGGTGGACGACGACGTCGATCCGCTCCAGCGGCACGTCGAAGAGCAGGTGCGCCTCGATGACCTCCAGCGCCTTGTTGACCATGGTCGCCGAATTGGTGGTGACCATCCGGCCCATGTCCCAGGTGGGGTGGGCCAGCGCCTGGGCCGGCGTGACGGCCGCCAGCTGTTCGCGGCTGTAGCCGCGGAACGGCCCGCCCGAGGCGGTGACCACCAGCCGCTCCACCTCCGCGGCGGTACCGGCGCGCAGCGCCTGCGCCAGGGCCGAGTGTTCCGAATCCACCGGCACGATCTGCCCGGGCCGGGCCGCCCGGCGGACCAGCGCGCCGCCGGCCACCAGCGATTCCTTGTTGGCCAGGGCCAGCAGGTGCCCGGCCTCCAGGGCCGCCAGGGTGGGGGCCAGGCCGATGGATCCGGTGATGCCGTTGAGCACGACGTCGGCGTTGGCCCAGGCGGCAATCCGCGCCGCGGCGTCGGGGCCGGCAAAAAGTTCCGGGGCATAGCCGGCCAGTCCGGCGGCGGCCGCGGCGTCCTTCAGGGCCAGTGCCAGGTCCTCCCGGGAGCCGGCGGCGACGCCCACGGCCTCGGCCCGGGTGTGCACGGCCTGCCGCGCCACCAGCTCCAGGTTGCCGCCCCCGGCCGCCAGCGCGGTCACCGCGAACCGTTCCGGCGCCGCGTCCACCACCTCGACCGCCTGGGTCCCGATCGATCCGGTGGAACCGAGCAGGACCACCCTGCGGGGCGAGGACGCGGGTAAGGCAAAGGCGGCCGGCGGGGCCGGATCGTTCAACTCCATATGTTCCAGTATCCCGCACCCTGTACCCCCGCGGCCCCGGCGGTCCGGGCCGCCAGCTATTCGATCAGCGGCCTGCCGGCACGGCGCAAGGTCTGCCGGGCGTTCCTGATCAGCGGCTCATCCACCATCCGGCCGCGGAACCTGAAAGCCCCCGCTTCCCTCCTGGCCGCCTCGAGCAGGTCCGCGGCGTAGGCGGCCTCTTCCTCCGTGGGCCGGAACGCGCGGCGGATGACCTCCGCCTGGGACGGGTGGATGGCTGCCTTCGCCCGGAAGCCTGAGGCCGCGGCGTCGGCAGCCTCGTCCGCCAGGCCGGCCGGGTCCGCGAGGTCCAGGTAGACCGAGTCGATGGCGGCCTTGTGCCAGGCGCCGGCCGCCAGCAGCACCTGCGAGCGCGCCTGCCGGGCCACGTCCCGGTAGCTGCCCGTTCCCGTCCGGCTGGAGGTTCCGCCGAGCGAAGCCACCAGATCCTCGGCTCCCCACATCAGGGCGGTGACGTTGTCCAGGGCCGCCAGCGCGGCGGCGGCCAGCACCCCGCGCGCGGTTTCGCACAGGGCCAGCACCGCGTAGTCCGCCAGCCCGGCCAGGTCCTGAGGTTCCTCGGCCTTGGCCAGCATCACGGTCCGGTACCCGGTCTGCCGCAGCGCGTCCAGGTCCTCGGGGTGCTCCGGCGTCCGGGCGGCGTTGACCCGCACGATGGTCCGCTCAGGATCCAGCGGGCGGGCCAGCAGCGCCGCCCGGGCCGCGTCCTTGTCCGCGGCCGCGACGGCATCCTCCAGATCCAGGATCACCGCGTCCGCGCGGTCCAGGGCCTTGTCGTAGCGGTCCGGGCGGTCCGCCGGACAGAACAGCAGGGCAGGTCCCATGTGGAAATCCATCAGTGCTCCATTCCCGGCATCGCCTGCTCGTGGGCTTCCCGCGTCCACATCAGGCAGCTGCGGGTGGCCCGGACCACGATCTGTCCGTCCTGGTTGCGCCCGGTATGCACCATGGTGACAATGCCCTGTCCCGGCCGGGAGCCGGAAGGCCGCTTCTGCGTGATGACTGTCTCGGTGTAGAGCGTGTCCCCGGGAAACAGCGGGTGCGGGAAGTCCACCTCGCGCAGGCCCAGCTGGGCGACGATGGTGCCCTGGGTCAGCTGCGCCACCGACTGCCCGACGACGATCGCCAGGGTGAGCATGGAGTTCACCAGCGGCCGGCCGAAGGGCTGGGTGGCGGCCCAGGCCGCGTCCAGGTGCAGGGCCTGGGTGTTCATCGTGGCGGTGGTGAACAGGACGTTGTCCGCCTCGGTCACCGTGCGTCCGGGCCGGTGCGCGTACACCACCCCCGTCTCGACCTCGTCGAAATACAGCCCGCGCTGGGTAATGACCCGCGGCTCCGCCTCCCCGCCGGTCATGCCGCTGCCTCCACCGCGCCCTCGGTGCGCAGCCGGGCCCCGGTAGCGGCGACCACCTCGTCCACGCCGACCCCGGGGGCGGTTTCGCGCAGCACCAGGCTCTTCCCGCCGGCGTCGTCCACCACGTCGATCACCGCCAGGTCGGTAATGATCCGGTCCACGCAGCCGCGGCCGGTCACCGGCAGGGTGCAGGCGGGCAGGATCTTCGGTTTCCCGCTCTTGTCCACGTGCTCCATCATGATGATCAGCTGCTTGGCCCCGAAGACCAGGTCCATCGCCCCGCCCATGCCCTTGACCATCTTGCCCGGGATCATCCAGTTGGCCAGATCGCCGTTTTCGGCCACCTCCATGGCGCCGAGCACCGCCACGTCCACGTGCCGGCCGCGGACCATGCCGAACGAGGTGGCCGAATCGAAGATCGCCGCGCCCTTGGCCAGCGTGACCGTCTCCTTTCCGGCATTGATCAGGTCCGGGTCCACCTGGTCCTCGGCGGGGTAGGGGCCGACGCCGAGGATGCCGTTCTCGGAGTGCAGCACCACCTCGACGCCGTCCGGAATGTAGTTCGGGATCAGCGTGGGCATGCCGATGCCCAGGTTGACGTACTGCCCGTTGCGCAGTTCCCGGGCCACCCGGGCGGCCAGTTCGGTGCGGGTCCGTGCCATGGTCAGCTCCCTCCGGAGACGGTGCGTTTTTCGATACGTTTCTCCACCCCCGGCGCGGCGACCACGCGCTGGACGAAAATGCCGGGGGTGTGGATCTGCTGCGGATCCAGCTCCCCCGGTTCCACCAGTTCCTCCACCTCGGCAATGGTGATCCGGCCGGCCATCGCGCACAGCGGATTAAAGTTCATCGCCGTCACGTGGTAGACGAGGTTGCCCAGCCGGTCCCCCTTCCAGGCGTGCACCAGGGCGTAGTCGGGGGTCAGCGATTCCTCGAGCACATAGTCCACGCCGCCGAAACTGCGCACCTCCTTCGGCTCGGAGGCGGCGACGACGTTCCCTGCGTCGTCGTATTTACGCGGCAGTCCGCCCTCGCTGACCTGCGTGCCGACGCCGGCGGGGGTATAGAAGGCAGGGATGCCGGCGCCGCCGGCGCGCAGCTTCTCCGCCAGCGTGCCCTGGGGGGTGAGTTCAACCTCGAGCTCCCCGGCCAGGAACTGGCGCGCGAATTCCTTGTTTTCGCCCACGTAGGAGCTGATGGTGCGGCGGATCCGCCCGTCGGCCAGCAGCACCCCCAGGCCCCAGTCGTCCACGCCGCAGTTGTTGCTGATGGTCTCCAGGCCCGTGGTGCCGGCCTCGTGCAGGGCCTGGATGAGCGCCATTGGGATCCCGCACAGACCGAACCCTCCCACCGCCAGCGACGCGCCGTCGGGGATGTCGGCGACGGCCTCGGCCGCGCTGGCCACTACCTTGTCGATCACTGCTGCCTCCTCGTGGGGATGCTAAAGTCCCAGTTCGCGGGCAATGAGCATCAGCTGGACCTCGGTGGTCCCCTCGCCGACCTCGAGCACCTTCGAGTCCCGGTAGTGGCGGGCCACCCGGAACTCGTTGATGAACCCGAAGCCGCCGAAGATCTGTGTGGCGTCCCGGGCATTGTCCATGGCTGCCTCCCCTGCCACCATCTTGGCAATGGCTGAATGGGATTTGAAGGGCTTGCCGGCCAGCAGCCGCGCCGCGGCGTCATAGTAGGCCAGCCGGGCCGTATGCGCGCGGGCCTGCATCCGGGCGATCTTGAACTGGATCCCCTGGAACTGGCCGATGGCGCGGCCGAAGGCCATGCGCTCCCTGGCATAGCGCACGGATTCGTCCACACAGCCCTGCGCGGCGCCCACGGCGAGCGCGGCGATGGCGATGCGGCCCTCGTCCAGGATCTGCAGGAAGTTGGCATAGCCGCGGCCGCGCTCGCCGAGCAGGTTCGCCTCGGGCACCCGGACGTTCGTCAAGCGCAGCGGGTGGGTGTCGGAGGCGTTCCAGCCCACCTTGTTGTACGCCTTCTCGGCGGTAAAGCCCGGGGTGTCGGTGGGGACCAGGATGGTGGAGATTTCCTTCCGCGGGGCCCCGTTGCCGCCAGTGCTGCCGGTGACGGCGGTGACCGTGACCAGCCGGCTGATGGCGGTCCCGGAGTTCGTGATGAATTCCTTGCGCCCGTTGATGACCCACTCGTTCCCGGCCGCCCCGCCCCCCGCCTCGAGCCTGGCGGTGGTCCTGGTGCCGCCGGCGTCGGAGCCGGCTTCCGGCTCGGTCAGGCCGAAGCCTGCCAGTGCCCGGCCGGTGGCCAGGTCCGGCAGCCACTGCTGCTTCTGTTCCTCCGTGCCGAAGCGGTAGATCGGCATGGCGCCGAGGGAGACCGCCGCTTCCAAGGTGATGGCCACCGACTGGTCCACCCGGCCGAGCTGTTCCAGCGCCAGGGCCAGCGCGAAGTAGTCCCCGCCCATGCCGCCGTATTCCTCCGGGAACGGCAGGCCGAACAGGCCCATCTCCCCCATCTGCTTGACGATCCCGTACGGGAAGCTGTGCTCCTCGTCGTGCCTGGCCGAGACCGGCGCCACGACTTCGTCGGCGAACTCCCGCACGGTGTCGGCCAGGGCCTGGTAGTCCTCGTCCAGTTCAAAGTCAGGCATGGGCTTCGTCCTTCGTGTTCTGTCCTGGCTCCGCCGGACGGATGACGGCCACCAGCTGGCCGGCTTTGACCAGGTCGCCGGGTTTCAGGTTGAGCGTGACCTCGCCGGCCAGCGGGGCGGTGAGCCGGTGCTCCATCTTCATGGCCTCGACGCTGAGCAGGGTCTGGCCGGCCGCGACCTGTTCCCCGCTGCGCACAGCCACCGCGGTGACGGTGCCGGGCATCGGCGAGCGCACTTCCGGCGAGGATTCCCCGGCGTGGCCGAGCTGCTCCGGGGCCTGGTGCAGCCGCTGGTCCCGGTCCCTGATGCCGAACGCCATGGTCCGGCCGCCGTAGTTCAGCCAGAGGGTGGCCTCCTCGTCCACCGCCCAGGCTGCGGGGTACCGCACGCCGTCCACGGTCACCGCCCCGGGATGGAGCATGACCTCGATGGCGGCCCCGTCCGGGCCGCCGGTGCCGACCCGGGCCCGGCCGGGCGTTCCCGCCACCTGTACCTGGCGGTCTTCCCCCGGCCCGGCGGCCAGGCTGACCAGCTGCGCGGCGGGTGCGCCGGGCCGCCAGCCGTCGCCGCGGCGCCAGGGCGGCACGTCCGCGGCGGGCTCCCGCCCCGGATCCAGCGCCGGGTCCGGCAGGCCGGCCCGGCGGCGCTGCCAGGCCAGGGCGGCGACGGCGGCCACGGCCAGGTCGGGTCCGCCGGGCCGGTGGAAGGGCAGCGACGGCAGCTTCCGTTCGATCAGGCCGGTGTCGAGCCGGCCGGCCCGCACCTGCGGATCGGCCAGCAGCAGCCGCAGGTACTCGAGGTTGGTGTGCAGGCCGAGCACCACCGTCCCGGCCAGGGCCTGCTCGAGCCGGCGCAGCGCCTGGTTCCGGTCCGCTCCCCAGGCGATCACCTTCGAGAGCATCGGGTCGTAGCTGGCCGGGATGCGCAGCCCCGGGGCCAGCGAGCTGTCCACGCGCACGCCCTCGCCGGCCGGCTCGGCCAGCGCCAGCACCGTGCCGGCGGCGGGCAGGAAGCCCTGTTCCGGGTTCTCGGCGTAGACCCGTGCCTCCACCGCGTGCCCGTGCAGCTGCACCTCGTCCTGGGCCAGGGCCAGCGGTTCATCCGCGGCAATGCGCAGCTGCCACTCCACCAGGTCCAGCCCGGTGACCATTTCGGTCACCGGGTGCTCCACCTGCAGCCGGGTGTTCATTTCCATGAAGAAGAACTCGTCCGGGGCCTCGTCGGAGACCAGGAACTCCACCGTGCCGGCACCGCTGTAGCCCACCGAGGCCGCGGCCCGGCAGGCGGCGGCCCCGATCCGGGCCCGGGTTCCGGCATCCAGCAGCGGGGACGGGGCTTCCTCGATGACCTTCTGGTGCCGGCGCTGCAGGGAGCATTCGCGTTCGCCCAGGTGGATCACCGCACCGTGGTTGTCGGCCAGGACCTGGACCTCGATGTGCCGCGGGCTGCGCACCAGCCGCTCCAGCAGGAGGGTATCGTCGCCGAAGGCCGCGGCGGCCACCCGGCGGGCCGCCGCCAGCGCCGCGGGCAGTTCCTCCGGGCCGGCGACCGCGTGCATGCCCTTGCCCCCGCCGCCGGCGGAGGGCTTGATCAGCAGCGGGTAGCCCACCTGCCCGGCCGCCGCCGCCAGCTCGCCGTCGTCCAGTCCGGCCCGGGCGACCCCGGGCACCACCGGAACCCCGTGGGAGGCGACGTGGTTCTTGGCCCGGATCTTGTCCCCCATGATGCCCAGCGCGCGCACGCCCGGTCCGACGAAGATGATGCCGGCGGCGGCCAGGGCCTCGGCGAAGGCGGCGTTTTCGCTCAGGAAGCCGTAGCCGGGGTGCACCGCGCCGGCTCCGGTGGCCTTGCAGGCGGCCAGCACCGCCTCGATGTCCAGGTAGCTCTGCGCGGCCGGGGCGGGTCCGAGCCGCACCGCCAGGTCGGCCTCGCGCACGTGCCGGGCGCCGTCGTCGGCGTCCGAGTAGACCGCCACCGTGCGCAGCCCGAGCCGGGCGCAGGTCCGGATCACCCGGCAGGCGATCTCGCCGCGGTTGGCAACCAGCACAGTGTCGAACGGCGGCTCGAAGGGGATACGCAAATCCACCGGGATCACATCCTGAACAATCCGAACGAGGGTTCGGCCAGCGGGGCCAGGGCGCAGACCTCCAGGGCCAGCCCCAGTACGGTGCGGGTGTCCGCCGGGTCGATGATGCCGTCGTCCCAGAGCCGGGCGGTGGCATAGTACGGGTTGCCCTGCTCCTCGTACTGGGCCAGGATCGGGGCGCGGAAGGCTTCCTCTTCTGCCGCCGGCCAGCTGCTCCCGCCGGCCTCGAGCTGGTCCCGCTTGACCGTGGCGAGCACGGAAGCGGCCTGGGTGCCGCCCATGACCGAGATCCGGCTGGCCGGCCAGGTCCACAGAAAGCGCGGCGAATAGGCGCGGCCGCACATCGAATAGTTGCCCGCGCCGAAGGAACCGCCGATGATCACCGTCAGCTTCGGCACCCGGGTGGTGGCGACGGCGGTGACCATCTTCGCCCCGTGCTTGGCGATGCCCCCGGCCTCGGCGTCCCGGCCGACCATGAACCCGGAAATGTTCTGCAGGAAGACCAGCGGGATGCGGCGCTGGTCGCACAGCTGGATGAAGTGGGCCCCCTTAAGCGCGGATTCGCTGAAGAGCACGCCGTTGTTGGCCACGATGCCGGCTTCGCGGCCGTGGATCCGCGCGAAGCCGGTGACCAGGGTGGGTCCGTAGCCGCGTTTGAACTCGTGGAACCGGCTGCCGTCCACCAGCCGGGCGATGACCTCGCGGACCTCGTACGGGGCGTTCACGTCCACCGGGACGGCGCCGTAGAGCCCCTCCGGGTCCACCACGGGTGGAATGCCGGCGGGCGGCCCGGACGCGGCGCCTGGCTCCGGCGGCGGCGGCAGGCTGGCCACGATGTCCCGGACGATCTGCAGTGCGTGCCGGTCGTTGTCCGCCAGATGGTCGGTGACCCCGGAGACCGTGGAGTGCATCAGGCCCCCGCCCAGTTCCTCGGCCGTGACCACCTCGCCGATGGCCGCCTTCACCAGCGGCGGCCCGCCCAGGAAGATCGTGCCCTGGCCGCGCACGATCACCGTCTCGTCGCTCATCGCCGGCACGTAGGCGCCGCCGGCGGTGCACGAGCCCAGCACCGCGGCGATCTGCGGGATCCCGGCGGCCGAGAGGTTGGCCTGGTTGTAGAAGATCCTGCCGAAATGCTCCCGGTCCGGAAACACTTCGTCCTGCCTGGGCAGGAACGCGCCGCCGGAGTCGACCAGGTAGATGCACGGCAGCCGGTTCTGCAGCGCGACCTCCTGGGCCCGCAGGTGCTTCTTGACCGTCACCGGGTAGTAGGTGCCGCCCTTGACCGTCGCGTCGTTGGAAACCACCATCACGTGGCGGCCGTGGACCAGACCGATCCCGGTAATGATCCCGGCCCCCGGGCACTCGCCGCCGTACATCCCGTCGGCGGCCAGCGGGGACAGTTCCAGGAAGGGGCTGCCCGGATCCAGCAGTTCGTCCACCCGCCGGCGCGGCAGCAGCTTGCCGCGCCCGAGGTGCCGCTGCCGGGAGGATTCCGGGCCGCCGGCGGCCGCGGCGGCCAGCTTGCCGCGCAGTTCGGCCGCCAACGCCCGCTGCGCGGCGTCGTTCTCCCGAAAGCCGGGGCTGGAAGGGTCCAGCCGGGAAAGCAGGGTCTCCATTGACATCTTTCCTGCAGGCGTCTGTCCTGCGCCGCCGGTCCGCCAAGACGGATTCTGGTTAACAGGTACTAACTGAAATCAGGTTAGTGGCCCTTAACCGGGTTGTCTATAATCGACCGAGATGCACCCGAAGCCGAAAGGACCGCAGTGGCATCCCCCACCGCCGCCAACGCCACCGGCAGCACCGCCCGGGCGGCCGCCGGCCGCGCGACCGTCCGCAGCCAGGCCAAGGCTTCCCGCCGGTCCGCGTTGCTCGCCGCCGCCGCCAGGCTGTTCGCCGAGCGCGGCTTCAACGGGGTCTCCATTGAGGATCTGGGCGCGGCCGCCGGGGTGAGCGGCCCGGCGGTGTACCGGCATTTCAGCAGCAAGCAGGCGGTGCTCTCCGCCCTGCTCACCGGGGTCAGCCAGGACCTGCTCGACGGCGGCCGGGCCGTGGTGCGCGGCTCCTCCGGGGCCGAGGCCGCACTGCGCGGCCTGATCGAATTCCACGTCGACTTCGCCCTGAGCCACCCGGATGTGATCCGGGTGCACGACCGCGACCTGGACTCCCTGCCCGCGGAGGAATCGGAGCGGATCCGCTCGCTGCAGCGCAGCTACGTGCGCGTCTGGGTGGACGTGCTCGCCCAGCTGCTCGGGCGCGAGGACCCGGCCCGGCTGCGGATGCGCGCCCATGCCGTGTTCGGCCTGATCAACTCCACGCCCCACTCCACGCCCCGTCCCCCGCAGGGCGGCCAGGGCGTACGCGACAAGGCCTGGCGGCGCAAATTGCTCGAAACAATGGCCTGGGCAGCACTGAAAGCCGAGTAACCTGTTGGCATGCCCTCTATCGAAAGGTCTGCCGTGATCGAGCTCCGCCCTGTGGAACCTGCCGACTTGGACAAGTTCTTCGAGTACCAGCAGGATCCCGAGGCCAACCAGATGGCCGCCTTCAGCGCCAGGAACCCCGCGGACCGGGGCGTCTTCGACCACTACTGGCAGAGCCTGCTCAACGACAAGTCGGTCATCGTCCGCACGGTCACCGCCGACGGCGAGGTGGTGGGCAACCTCGTAGTCTTCCGGGTCGACGGCGTACCGGAGCTGAACTACTGGACCGCCAAATCGCACTGGGGCCACGGCATCACCAGCGCCGCCGTCGAACTGTTCCTGCGCGAATTCACCGAGCGTCCCATCCGGGCCCGCGTGGTCAAGGACAACCTGGGATCGATCAAGATCCTCGAAAAGGCAGGCTTCCGCCGCATCGGCCAGGTGCAGGACTTCGCCAACGCCCGCGCCGCCGTCGTCACCGAGGAAATCCTCGAACTGACCTAGGGATTGGGAGGAACCCCGTCTCACACCATCGTCAGCACCACTCCCGGATCAGCCAGGATGGCGCCGACGTCGGCGAGGAAGCCGGAGGCTTCGGCACCGTCGACGAGGCGGTGGTCGAAGGACAGGCTCAGGGTCAGCACCTGGCGCAGCGCGATGCCGCCCTGGTATTCCCACGGCATCCGGCGCACCGCGCCCACGGCCAGGATGGCAGTCTCGCCCGGATGCAGGATGGGCGTGCCCGTATCGATACCGAACACCCCGACATTGGTGATCGAAATGGTGCCGCCCGACAGCTGCGCCGGCGTCGTCCGGCCGGCCCGGGCGGTGTCGGCCAGCTCCCCCAGCGCCACGGCCAGGGCGCGCAGGTCCAGGGTGTGCGCGTCCTTGATGTTCGGCACGGTCAGGCCGCGCTCCGAGGCGGCGGCGATGCCCAGGTTCACATAGTTCTGCTGCACAATCTCGCCGTGCTCCTCGTCCCAGCGCCAGTTCAGCGACGGATTGCGCTCCAGGGCCAGGCAGAGGGCCTTGGCCACCAGCACCAGCGGCGTGAGCTTGACGCCGTCGAAATCGTGCCGGGCGCGCAGCTTCTCCAGCAGCTCCATGGAAGCGGTGGCGTCGATGGTCAGGAATTCGGTGGCCTGCGGGGCGGTGAACGCGCTGGCCACCATCGCCGCCGCGGTCGCCTTGCGCACGCCCTTGATCGGGATCCGGGCCTCGCGCTCCTGGGCTCCGGCCAGCCAGCCGCCGCCCCGGGCAGCGGTGCCGGCCCCGGCGGCCGGCGCGGCAGCCGCCGGCGGGGGCGCGGCATGCCCGGCATGGCTTTCCACGTCCGCCCGGGTGACCAGGCCGTTGCTGCCGGTGCCGGGCACCTGGGCCAGGTCGACGCCGAGGTCCCGGGCCAGCTTGCGCACCGGCGGGGTGGAGCGCGGCCGCTCCGCTCCGGGCCGGGACGGGGCCGGAGCGGCTGCCGGTTCCGCACTGCCGTAGATCCGGCGCCGCCGGGTGGGCCGCGCGCCAGTCTCCGCCGCCGCGCCGTAGCCGACCAGGTTGGCCTCGCGCCGGCCGGCTTCCCGCGCCGCGGGGACGTAGCCGGCCTCCGGCGGCGCGGCCGGCGGCGCGGGTG
This sequence comes from Arthrobacter mobilis, assembly GCF_012395835.1. GTDB lineage: Bacteria > Actinomycetota > Actinomycetes > Actinomycetales > Micrococcaceae > Crystallibacter > Crystallibacter mobilis. The sequence goes on along the minus strand of NZ_JAAZSQ010000029.1, from coordinate 23,357 downwards.
CGCCCTCGACTTCGAAGGAGACGATCGGCTCACCCACCCGCACCGTGGTGCCGGGCCCGCCGTGCAGCTTCCGGACCACGCCGGCGAACGGTGAGGGCAGTTCCACCACTGCCTTGGCGGTCTCCACCTCGCCGAGCACCTGGTTCAGCGCCACCGTGTCCCCCTCGGCCACGCGCCAGCCGACAATGTCCGATTCGGTCAGCCCCTCGCCCAGATCCGGCAGGGTGAACACCTTGATCGCCACTAGTCCTCCAGTCCGCTGAGCGAATTCGGCCGGCCCAGCACCCGGTCCACACCGTCGAGGATGCGGTCCAGGTCCGGCAGGTGGTGCTGTTCCATCCGCGCCGGCGGATACGGGATGTCGAAGCCGGTCACGCGCACCGGGGCATGCTCCAGGTAGTAGAAGCAGCGTTCGGTGATGCCGGCGGCCAGTTCGGCGCCCAGGCCCCCGGTCTGCGAGGCCTCGTGGGTGATCACCAGCCGGCCCGTGCGGCGCACGGACGCCGCCACCGTGCCGAAGTCCAGCGGGGACAGCGAGCGCAGATCGATCACTTCCAGCGAGATGCCCTCGTCCGCCGCGGCTTCGGCCGCCTCCCGGGCCGTGGGCACCAGCGGCCCGTAGGCCACCAGCGTCGCATCGCGGCCGGGCCGCTCGATCCGCGCCTGCTCCAGCGGCGGGGCCGCAGCCAGGTCCGCCTCCAGGTCCACCTCCCCCTTGACGTGGTAGCGGCGCTTGGGTTCGAAGAACAGCACCGGATCGTCGCAGGCGATGGCCTGCTGGACCATAACAAAGGCGTCCTGGGGGTTGGACGGGGAGACCGCGCGCAGGCCGGGCGTGTGCAGGAAGTAGGCCTCGGGGGATTCCGAATGGTGCTCGGCGCCGCCGAAGCCGCCGCCGAAAGGCACCCGGACGGTCAGCGGCATGCGTACCCGTCCCCGCGAGCGGAAGTGCAGCTTGGCCGCCTGGCTGACCAGCTGGTCGAAGGCCGGGTAGATGAAGCCGTCGAACTGGATCTCGCAGACCGGCCGGAAGCCGCGGAAGCACATGCCGACGGCGGTGCCCACGATCGCCGACTCGGCCAGCGGCGAGTCGACGACCCGGTGCGCGCCGAAGTCCTTCTGCAGCCCGTCGGTGATCCGGAAGACCCCGCCGAGCGTGCCGATGTCCTCGCCGATCAGCAGCACCTTCGGATCGCGCTCGAGTGCCCTGCGCAGGCCGGCATTAATCGCCTGCCCGAACGTCATGTGCGTGGTTGCCGTGGTCATCACCGGCCTCCTTCGGCTGCCTCGAACCCGGCGAGGTACCGGGAATAGTGGTCTTTCTGCCGCTCGAGCACCGCGTGCGGGCCGCTGTAGACATGGTCGAAAACCTCCAGTCCGCCCGGTTCCGGCAGGCTGGTGCAGGCCTCCCGGAGTCCGGCCGCGGCGGCGTCGGCGGCGGCGCGCACCTGGTCCCGGAACTCCTCGCCGAACAGGCCCTCGGACTGCAGGTAGGCCCCCAGCCGGTCGACCGGATCCCGGGTGCGCCAGTCCTCGAGCTCGTTGGGGTCCCGGTAGCGGGTCGGATCATCCGCCGTCGTGTGCGGGCCCATCCGGTAGGTCACGGCCTCGATGAAGCACGGCCCGGCGCCGGAGCGCACCCGTTCGAGCGACTCGCGGGTCGCCGCCAGGCAGGCGAGCACGTCATTGCCGTCCACCCGCAGGCTGCGGATGCCGAAGCCTGGAGGCCGGTCGGCGATCGGGCGCTGGGCCTGGACGCGGACCGGCTCGGAGATGGCCCACTGGTTGTTCTGGCAGAAGAACAGCACCGGGGCCTGGAAGCTGGCCGCGAAGACCATGGCCTCGTTCATATCGCCCTGGCTGGTCGCCCCGTCGCCGAAATAGGTGACGGTGGCCGTTTCGGCCCCCTCGAACTTGGCGGCCATGGCATAGCCGGTGGCGTGCAGGGTCTGCGCGCCGATGATGATCTGCATCGGCGCCATGTTCAGCCGGTACGGATCCCAGCTGGAGGGGGCGTTGCCCCGCCAGACCTTGACCAGGTCCGCGTACTCCGCTCCCCGGCACCAGGCCACGCCGGTGTCGCGGTAGCTGGGGAAGACGAAGTCCTCCGGCGCCAGCGCGCGGCCGGAGCCGATCTGCGCCGCTTCCTGGCCCAGCATCGGCGGCCACAGGGCCAGCTCCCCCTGGCGCTGCAGCGCCGTGGCCTCCAGGTCGATCCGGCGGACGGTCACCATGTCCTGGTAGAGGCCCTGGAGCCGGTCGCCGTCGATGTCCGCCAGCCATTGGTCGAAGTGCGGATCCGCCACCCGGACCCCGGCCGGCGTCAGCAGCTGGATGAAGGGTTCCCCGGATTTTCCGCCGGATTCCGGGCCGGTGCCTGGTTTGGACATGACGTACGCCACCTTTACTGTCCAGGACAATCCGCGGCCGCGTCCGGCACACCGGTCACCGCTGCGGGACCGCCGGCTCCCTCGCCGGACGGATAGTGTGACGATACCCACGGCAGGCACCCCGCGCAATCACCTGCCCGCAAACCGCGCATTCTGCCCGGTTTACGGGCGGGAGGCCGTGCTAGCCTTGCGCACTATGCGGAACCTGGATGGCACCGACACGCGGCTGCTGCTGGCACTGGCCCGCGACCCGCGGCGCACCGTGGTGGCCCTGGCCCAGGAACTCGGGCTCTCCCGCAATACCGTGCAGGCCCGGCTGGCCCGGCTGGAGCGGAAACACGTGTTCCTGCCGTTCGGGCGCCGCATCAATCCGGCTGCCGTCGGCTACCCGCTGGCCGCCTTCGTCCACCTTCACGTCCAGCAGCAGAAGCTCGCCCCGATCACCGAGGCGCTGGCCCTGATCCCGGAGGTGGTGGAGGCCTACGGCATTACCGGCCAGGCGGACATCCTGGCCAAGGTGGTCTCCGAGGGGGCGGAGGACCTGTTCCGGATCACCGGCAAGATCCTGGCCATCGACGGCGTCGAACGCACCGACACCTCGCTGGCCATGCACGAGCTGATCCCCTACCGGATGGAACAGCTGCTGCACGGCGCGGCGGGGACCGGGCCCTCACCTGCCGCACGGCCCAGGTATCCAGGCGCATGTCCCGGGTGAAGGCCTCCAGCCCCTCACGGGCGGCAGGATAGCGGCCCGGCCAGGGCAGGTCGACGCCGCCCAGCGGAAGGTCCGGGCCGCTGTCGCCGCGCCGGCCCGGCCGGCGACGGCTGCCGGCCCAGGTTCAGCCGGCCGGCGGCGGGCAGTATGCTCGGAAAACACGATCAGCCGGACGGAAGGACGGTGCGATGCGCATTGGCGTACCCCGCGAGGTGAAGAACAACGAGTACCGGGTGGCCATCACTCCCGCCGGCGTCGACGAACTGGTCCGGGCCGGCCATGAGGTCGGCGTCGAAACCGGCGCCGGCGAAGGCTCGGCCATCGCCGATGCGGACTACGAGGCAGCCGGCGCACGGATCGTCGGTTCGGCGGACGACACCTGGGCGCAGGCCGAACTGCTGCTCAAGGTCAAGGAGCCGGTGGCCGAGGAGTACCACCGCCTGCGCCCGGGCCTGACCCTGTTCACCTACCTGCATCTGGCAGCGGACAAGGAACTCACCACCGAACTCTGCGAGCGCCGGGTCACTGCCGTCGCGTACGAGACCGTGCAGCTGCCGGACCGCTCCCTGCCGCTGCTGGCCCCGATGTCCGAGGTCGCCGGCCGGCTGGCGCCGCAGGTGGGCGCCCAGTGCCTGATGCAGCCGCAGGGCGGCCGCGGCGTGCTGA
>NZ_JAAZSQ010000029.1:0-19541 GCF_012395835.1 Arthrobacter mobilis | reverse complement strand
CCGTCCTGGACACGAACGTACGCCGGCTGCAGGAACTGGACGACCAGTACCACGGCCGGGTGACCACGATCGCCAGCAATGCCTTCGAGCTGGACGCTGCCGTGCAGCAGGCCGACCTGGTGATCGGCGCCGTGCTGGTGCCCGGGGCCAAGGCCCCCAAGCTGGTCACCAACGAGCAGGTCGGCCGGATGCGTCCGGGCTCGGTGATGGTGGACGTTTCGATCGACCAGGGCGGCTGCTTCGAGGATTCCCGGCCCACCACGCACGCCGATCCCACCTTCCGGGTCCACAACACCGTCTTCTACTGCGTGGCCAACATGCCCGGCGCCGTACCGCGGACCTCCACCTACGCCCTGACCAACGCCACCTTGCGCTACATCAGGGCGGTGGCGGACGAAGGCTTCGACGCCGCGGCCGTCCGCCTGCCGGAGCTGCTGCCGGGGCTGAACACCCGGGACGGCGTGATCGTCTCCGAACCGGTACGGCTGGCCCATGCCGGATAGCATCAGCCGGGACGAGCTGCGCCGGGCGGCGCGCGACTGGTTCGGCCTGCAGACCCTGCGCGCCGGACAGCTGGAGTGCATGGAGGCCGCGGTCCGCGGGAGCGACGTTTTGGCCGTCATGCCCACCGGATCGGGCAAGTCGGCCATCTACCAGGTGCCCGGAGCGATGCTGCCGGGCACCACCGTCGTCGTCTCCCCGCTGGTGGCGCTGCAGCGCGACCAGGTGGAGGCCATCAACCACGACCTCGGTGCACAGCGGGCCTTCGCCATCAACTCGCAGCTGGGCGCGCGGGCCGAACGCCAGGTGTGGGCAGCTGTGACCGGCGGGGACGCGAAGTTCGTCTTCCTGGCCCCGGAACAGCTGGCCCGCGAGGAAACACTGGCGCGGCTGGCCGGCTGCCGGATCTCGCTGTTCGTGGTGGACGAGGCGCACTGCATCTCCTCCTGGGGCCATGATTTCCGGCCCGACTACCTGACCTTGACCGCGGCCATCGCGCAGCTGGGCCGGCCGCCGGTGGCCGCCCTGACGGCCACGGCCTCCCCGCACGTGCGGGCGGAGGTGGTCGAACGGCTGGGCATGCGCGACCCGCACACCGTCGTGCACAGCTTCGACCGGCCCAACCTGTCCCTGGAGGTCGTGCGGCACCATGAGGACCGCGGCAAACGGCTGGCGGTCCTGGACCAGGCGGCCCAGCTGCGCGGGCCGGGCCTGCTGTACGCGGCCACGCGCAAGGACACCGAATGGTATGCCGCCGAGCTCGCCGGCCGGGGCCTGCGCGCCGATGCCTACCATGCCGGCCGGCGGGCCGCCGACCGCGCCCGGATCCACCGGCAGTTCCTCGGCAACGACCTCGACGTCGTGGTGGCCACGACGGCGTTCGGCATGGGGATCGACAAGCCCGACGTGCGCTTCGTGGTCCACGCCGACATCCCGGCGTCCCTCGACAGCTACTACCAGGAGATCGGCCGGTCCGGGCGCGACGGCGAACCGGCCCGGGCCGTGCTGCACTATCGTTCCGAGGATCTGGGCCTGCAGCAGTTTTTCGCCGGCCATGCCCCGGCCGCGGAGGACCTGGCGGCCGTGTTCGCCGCAGTGCAGGAATCCGGCCCGCTCCGGGCCGCGGCGCTCAGCCGGGAGTCCGGGCTGTCCACCCGCCGGCAGGCCCGGGTGCTGAACCTGCTCGAGCACAGCGGCAGCATCCTGGCCGGACGCCGGGGCTACCGGGCAGTGAAATCCGCGGATGCGGAGGGCGCGGTGGAGCGGGCGCTGGCCGAAGCCGAATCGCGGCAGCGGATCGACAAGTCGCGTGTGGAGATGATGCGCGGCTATGCCGAGACGGACCACTGCCGGCGGGACTTCCTGCTGAACTACTTTGGCGAGGAAACCAGCGGCTACTGCGGCACCTGCGACAACTGCGAGCACGGTTCAGCGGCCGAAGCCCGCGCCCTGGAGGAGTCCCTGCCAGAAGGCTATGCCGTGCAGACCCCGGTGCGGCATCGCGAGTGGGGCGCGGGCACCGTGATGGGCGTGATGCCGGACCGCATCACCGTTTTGTTCGAGTCCGTGGGGTACAAGGACCTGTCGCTGAAGCTGATCGAGGAGGACGCCGGCCTGCTGGAGGTGGGCCGGATCCCCGAGGGCAGTTAGCCCGGCAGACGGACAGGGCCCCGTCCGGTGCGGACGGGGCCCTGTCCGGCCTCAGGCAGTGCCGGCGGCGCACTGCCTTTAGCAGTGGTGCACTGCCTTAGTGGTGCACTGCCTAGTGATGCACTGCCTTAGTGGTGCACTGCCTTTTCGGCACCGACGCCGGTGAGCGAGCGGACCTCCATCTCGGCCTGCTTGGCCGGGTCCTCCCCGGTCTTGTCCAGCACCGTGCCCAGCCAGCCGAGGAAGAAGGCCAGCGGGATGGAGACGATGCCCGGATTCTTCAGCCCGAAGAAGGCGAAATCCGCGCCGGGGATCATCGCGGTCTCGTTGCCGGACATCACCGGCGAGAAGACGATCAGGATGATCGCCGCGGCCAGGCCGCCGTACATCGACCACACCGCACCCTGGGTGGTGAACCGCTTCCAGAACAGCGAGTAGATGATCGTCGGCAGGTTGGCCGAGGCAGCCACCGCGAAGGCCAGGGCCACCAGGAAGGCGACGTTCTGCCCCTGGGCGCCGATGCCGCCGAGGATGGAGAGCACACCAATCACCAGGACGGTGCGCCGGGCCACCTTCACTTCGCTCTCCGGGTTGGCCGAGCCCCGGCGGACCACGTTGGCGTAAATGTCGTGGGCAAAGGAGGCCGCGGCCGTGATGGTCAGGCCTGCCACCACCGCCAGGATGGTGGCGAAGGCGACGGCGGAAATCAGCCCCAGCAGCAACGGCCCGCCCAGCTCGAACGCCAGCAGCGGCGCTGCCGAATTGACCCCGCCCGGGGCCGCCTGGATCGTGTCCGCACCGATCAGCGCGCCGGCACCGTAGCCCAGGACCAGGGTGAACAGGTAGAAGGCACCGATCAGCCAGATGGCCCAGACCACCGACCTGCGGGCCTCCTTGGCGGTGGGCACGGTGTAGAAGCGCATCAGCACGTGCGGCAGGGCGGCCGTGCCGAGCACCAGGGCCAGGGCCAGGGAGATGAAGTCCAGCTTGGACGTTTCGCTCACGCCGTACTGCAGGCCCGGGTTGAGGATGTCCGTGGTGCCGGCGGTGGCCGCGGCGTCCCCGAGCAGGGCGGAGAAGTTGAAGCCGTAGATGGCCAGCACCCAGATGGTCATCACGAAGGCGCCGGCGATCAGCAGGCAGGCCTTGATGATCTGCACCCAGGTGGTGCCCTTCATGCCGCCGACCAGGACATAGAGGATCATCAGCGCGCCCACCACGGTGATCACCAGCGACTGGCCCAGTCTGTCATTGATGCCCAGCAGCAGCGACACCAGGCCGCCGGCACCGGCCATCTGGGCCAGCAGGTAGAAGAAGCAGACGGCCAGCGTGGTGGTCGCCGCGGCGATCCGCACCGGGCGCTGCTGCAGCCGGAAGGAGAGCACATCGGCCATGGTGAACTTGCCGGTGTTGCGCAGCAGTTCGGCCACCAGCAGCAGGGCCACCAGCCAGGCGACCAGGAAGCCGATGGAGTAGAGGAAGCCGTCGTAGCCGTTGATCGCGATCGCCCCGACGATGCCCAGGAAGCTCGCCGCCGAGAGGTAGTCGCCGGCGATGGCGGTGCCGTTCTGGCCGCCGGTGAAGGAGCGGCCGCCCGCGTAGTAGTCCGCGGCCGTCTTGTTGTTCTTGCTGGCCCGCAGCACGATCACCAGGGTGATGGCCACGAACAGGCCGAAGATGCCCATGTTGATCCAGGGCTCGCCGACCTGGGTCGGGGCCTGCGTCACCGTCGCGGGGACAGTCAGGATGTTCACTTGGCTCCTCCGGTTTCGGCGGTGGTCGAGGTGGTGCCGGCCGGTCCCTCGAGTTCGGCGCGCAGCTCGGCCGCGACCGGGTCCAGCTTCTTGTTGGCGTAGCTGACGTACCACATGGTGATCACGAAGGTGGTCACGAACTGCAGCAGGCCGAAGACCAGGCCGATGTTGATATTGCCGGCGATCCTGGTGGACATGAAGCCGTGCGCATAGTCAGCCAGCAGCACGTACAGGAAATACCAGAGCAGGAAGGCCGCGGCCATCGGGAACACGAAGCTGCGGTGGCGCCGGCGCAGTTCGCGGAACCGGGGCCGCTGCTGGACTTCCTGGAAGTCCACAGCCCCAAGGGAGGCAGCGGAGCCGGCGGAGCCGGCATCCGGGGTGGGGTTGGAGGCCATCTCATCTCCTTGGACGGGATTCGTGTGATCAAGATCACTGTGCTATGCCTACCGCCTGGCTGGGAAGGGGGCGCGGGCACGGATCGGCCAACTGACCTCACACTGCGGTGAACGGCAGCTGCATGCGCCCAGCGGCAGGCAGGCGTGCGGCAGTGAACCGGCGGGCCGCGGGGGTATCGTGGGGGGCATGTTCAGCCCGGCCATCGACGCCGCCGTCCTCGCGGTCCTCGCCGCCGCCATCGTGGCCGCCATCGGACTGGCCGGTTTCCGGCTCTCGCGCTCGCACCGGGACCTGGGCTCGGAAGCCGAACGTGCCACCTATGCCACGCTGCACACGGCCGCGCTGGCCGCACCGCACCTGCGCGCCGGGCTCTCCCCCGCCGGTGCCGGCAAGGCCAGCCGCTACCTGCGCGAGCTGCTGGGCACCGAAGTGCTGGTGCTGACCGGGGAGACCGGCGTGCTCGCCTGGGACGGCGCGGCCGAGCCGGGTCCGGAGCAGCGGGAGCAGGCGCTGCAGCTGGCCGGCAAGGTCCTGGCCAGCGGCCGGACGCAGGTCTTCCGGGAAAAGCAGCTGGCGTCCGCGCACGTCCCGGCTGCCGGGTCCGGCGTGCGGCTGCGGGAGGCGGTCTTCGCCCCGATCCGCGTCCGCCGACGGGTGGTGGGTACGGTGGGCGTCTACACCCTGCAGGTGGGCGCGCCGCTGGTGCGGGCGGCCGGCGAGGTGGCCGCCTGGGTGGCCACGCAGATCGAGCTGGCCGAACTGGACTCGTCCCGGGCCCAGCTGATGGAGGCCGAGGTGCGCGCCCTGCGGGCCCAGATCAGCCCGCACTTCATCTACAACTCGCTCAACGCCATCGCGTCCTACATCCTCACCGACCCGGTGCGCGCCCGCGAGCTGGTCATCGAGTTCGCCGACTTCACCCGGTACTCCTTCCGCCGGCACGGAGACTTCACCACGCTGGCCGAGGAACTGAAATCCATCGACCGGTACCTGCTGCTCGAGCGCGCCCGGTTCGGGGACCGGCTGGCGGTGAGCCTGCAGATCGGCCCGGAAGTGCTCAGCACGGTGGTTCCCTTCCTGTCCCTGCAGCCGCTGGTCGAGAACGCCGTCCGGCACGGCATCGAGGCCAAGGAGGGCGCGGGCAGGATCACCATCACGGCCCGGGACGACGGCGCCTACGCAGTGGTCACGGTGGAGGACGACGGCGTCGGCATGGACCCGGAGCACCTGCGCACGGTGCTGGCCGGGCACGCCCCCGGGGACCACGTGGGGCTGCGCAATGTCGATCTGCGGATGCGCCAGGTCTACGGCGACGAGCACGGCCTGGTCATCGACACCGCCCCGGGCGCCGGGACGCTGATCACCCTGCGCATCCCCAAATCCCAGCCGGAACACCGGGTGGACTGACCCCGGCCTCTGCTGCAGGCCCGTCCGCGGGCAACTTCGGCCTGGCCCGCCCGCCGGCCGCGGGCTTCCCGCCGGAATACCGGGCCTGAGCGCCTACACTGATTGCCATGGTCAATGTTCTCGTCGTCGATGATGAGCTTCCCGCCGTGGAGGCCCTGACCTACCTGCTCGCGCGCGACGAACGGATCGGCAGCATCTACCGGGCCACCGGCGGAGCCGAGGCGCTGCGGGCCCTGGAAAGCCACGAGGTCGACGCCCTCTTCCTGGACATCCATATGCCCTCGCTCTCGGGCCTGGACATTGCGCGGGTCATCTCGCGCTTCAGCCGCCCGCCCGCCGTCGTCTTCGTGACCGCCGACGAGGACAAGGCCGTGCAGGCCTTCGACCTGGCCGCCGTGGACTATCTGCTCAAGCCGGTGCGCCCCGAGCGGCTGGCCGAATCCGTGCGCCGGATCTGCGACCTGCTCGACGACAGGGCCGGCCGGGAAGCCGGCGGGGACGGCCCGGCCAAGCCGGAGGTGATCAGCGTGGACCAGGCCGGCGTCACGAAGATGATCCGCCGCGACGACATCAGGTACGTGCAGGCCCAGGGCGACTACGCGCGCCTGCACACCGCCGAGTCCAGCTACCTGATCCGCGTCCCGCTCAACGACCTGGAACGGCAGTGGGCGCAGGCAGGCTACCTGCGCATCCACCGCTCCTACCTGGTCTCCATGGACCACATCCAGCAGGTCCGCCTGGGCTCGGGCCGGGCCAGCGTGCTGGTCAACGGTGCCGAGCTTCCGGTGAGCCGGCGCCACCTGCCGGCGGTGCGCGACAAACTCGAAGCCACCCGGGTCAGGCCGCGCGGATGAACCCGGACCTTCCCGGTGCCGGCCGGAACGGACGCACGCCCGGCGGACCGGCCGCCGGCCCGGAGCGGGTGCGCGTCACCGGCCCGCGGGCCCGGGGCACGCTCTCCCCCGGCCGGTTCACCGTCTCGCACGAACTGGACGAGCAGTCCGAGGTCGGCGAACTGTTCATCCGCTCGCTGATCCGCTCGCAGCTGCGGCTGGCGCTGGTGGTGGCCGGCGGGTTCGGTGCGATCGTGCTCGGCGTGCTGCTGCTGGTGCTGTTCTTCCCCGGCAGCTACGGCGTGACCGTCTGGACGGTGCCGCTGCCGTGGCTGCTGCTGGGGCTGGGCATCTATCCGGTGCTGCTGGCCTGCGCCGGGCTGTACAACCGGGCGGCGGCGCGCAACGAACGCCGGTTCCGCGAACTGGTCAGCGAGCCGGAGCGGTGAACCCGGCCGCAGGCTTCGCGGCCCTGGCTGCCGTCTGCGCCGCCACCGTGCTGATCGGCATCTACGGCCTGCGCATCTCCCGGACCACCGGGGACTTCTACGTGGCCTCCCGGACGGTCCCGCCCTGGTGGAACGCCTCGGCGATCGGCGGCGAGTACCTCTCGGCGGCCAGCTTCCTCGGTGTGGCCGGGCTGATCCTGGTCTCCGGGCTGCACGGACTCTGGTTCCCGATCGGCTATACGGCCGGCTACCTGATGCTGCTGCTCTTCGTCGCGGCGCCGCTGCGGCGCTCGGGCGCCTACACCGTCCCCGACTTTGCCGCCGCCCGGCTGGACTCGCGCCCGGCCCGGCTGGTGACCAGCGCCGTGGTCGTCGTCGTCGGCTGGCTCTACATCGTGCCGCAACTGCATGGGGCGGCGCTGACGGTCAGGATCACTACCGGCCTGCCCGGCTGGGCCGGCGCCGCCGCCGTCGTCCTGGTGGTGGTCTGCTCGGTGGTGACCGGGGGCATGCGCTCGATCACCTTCGTCCAGGCCTTCCAGTTCTGGCTCAAGCTCACGGCCCTGGCGGTGCCGCTGTTCTTCATCCTGCTGGCGCTTGGCAGCGGATCCCGGCCGGTGGACACCGGCGGCGCGTTCCTGCCCGGCGCCGGCCCCCTGCCCGTCTACGGCACCATTTCCCTGCTGGTGGCCCTGCTGTTCGGCACGCTGGGCCTGCCGCATGTGCTCGTGCGCTTCTACACCAACCCGAACGGTCCGGCGGCACGCCGGACCACGGTCATTGTGCTCGGGCTGCTGTCGGTCTTCTACCTGTTCCCCACCGTGTACGGGGTGCTCGGACGCGTACATACTGCCGACCTGGCCGCCGCCGGGCAGGCGGACGCCACCGTGCTGCTGCTGCCCGGCCGGGTCGTCGGCGGCATGGCCGGGGACCTGCTGACCGCGCTGGTGACCGCCGGGGCCTTCGCCGCCTTCCTTTCCACCACCTCCGGCCTGGTGGTTTCGCTGGCGGGCGTGGTCAGCCAGGATCTCTTCCGCGGCAGCGTCAAGGGCTTCCGCCGAGCCGCGGTGCTCTCGGCGCTGGTGCCGCTGGCCGTGGCCCTGTCCACGGACTCGCTGGCCCTGGCCGGCAGCGTGGGAACGGTCTTTGCCTTCACCGCCTCCACCATCTGCCCGCTGCTGCTGCTGGGCATCTGGTGGCGCGGCCTGACGGATGCCGGGGCGATCACCGGGATGCTCGCCGGGGCGCTGCTGAGCGGCGGGGCCATCCTGCTGGCCGCCGTCTTCGGGACAGGGCTGGGCCCGTTCCGGGAGCTGCTGGAACAGCCCGCAGCCTGGAGCGTGCCGGCGGCGTTCCTGGTCACCATCGCGGTCTCGCGGGCGACGGCGCCGCGCCGGCCGGCGTCGGTCTCGCGCATGATGGCCCGGCTGCACGCACCGGAAAGGACCTGAGGCGGCCGCTAGTCGATGGTGGCCATCAGTTCCACGACGCGGTCCAGGAAGGCGTCCACCTGGTTCTCCTCGTAGCCATCCGGGCCCTTCGCCTCCCGGAACACCGCCCGCCGGACCACGTCCACGCTCAGCGGCTCGTCGTGTTCGAAGTAGTTCAGCAGCTCGTTGCAGAGCGCGTCCACGTCCTGGACGTTGTAGCCGGGGGCGTTGCGGTGCCGGGGCCGGCGGAAGCGTTCGCCGGGTTCGCGGTGCAGCCGCGCCCGGAGCACCGCCGAGAGCCTGCCGATCCGGGTCAGCCAGGCCTGCTCGCCTTCGCGGGCGATCAGGTCGTCCCGCTCGCGCTGGGCGAAGGCGTCTTCGAGCCGGTCCAGCGCGGAGTCCACGGCCCGGGGGTCGTACCCGCCGCGGGCCGGGTCGAACGCCACCGTGCGGACATCGCGGCTGGTCACCGGCGGCAGCGCCGGGTCCCAGCCGTCGTAGTATTCACGGGCCCGGTCCAGGAACTGGTCCACCTGGCGCATGTTGTAGCCGTGCTCGCGCCGGCTCACACGGGCAAAGGGGGCGCTGCCCCGGCCGGCCTGGTGGGTCGGATGTGCCATTGGTTCTGCAGGTTCCTTCGTGCTCTGGTATCGGTTGTACGGTTTTGAATGCTTTAACTAGCGGCAGGCCCGGTGCCGGACATCTCCGCAGCCGGGATCATCCGGCTCCGGGGGCCAGCAGCACCGAGAGCAGGTAGCCCACGGGCGCGGCAAAAACGATCGAATCCAGCCGGTCCATGATGCCGCCGTGGCCCGGCAGCAGGTTGCTCATGTCCTTGATTCCCAGTTCGCGCTTGACCATGGATTCGGCCAGGTCCCCGGCAGTGGACGCGGCCACCGTGGCAATGGCCAGCACGAGGCCGAACCACCACTGCAGGTCGAGCAGGAGCACCGAGCACAGCACGCCGACCACGACGGCGCCGCCGACGGACCCGGCGAAGCCTTCCCAGGATTTCTTCGGGCTGATCTTCGGCGCCATCGGATGCCTGCCGAACAGGGCGCCGACCAGGTAGCCGAAGGTGTCGTTGGCCACCACCAGCAGCAGCATCGTGGCCACTTTGAACGCGCCGTTGGGCTCGTCCAGCAGCAGCAGGGCGAAGCTGATGAACAGCGGCACCCAGGCCAGGATGAAGATCCCGCCCATCACGCTGCGCGCCGCGTCCCGGGTGGTCTCCAGGCAGGCGTGGACCAGGATGGCCAGACCGGTGCCGACCAGGGCGAAGGAGAGTGCCTCCGGTCCGCCGTAGAAGGCGGCGAACGGCATCACGGACGCCCCGGCGAACAGCGGCGGCAGCGGGACGTGGATGTCCTTGACGGCCAGGGCCCGCGAGACCTCCCACGCGCCGAGCACGGCAAAGGCCGCCACCAGCCCCACGAAGGCCGAGGGCAGGAAAAAGAGGCCGACCAGGACAATGGCCAGCAGGGCCACTCCGACGCCGATGGCCGCCGGAAGGTTGCGCCCGGCCCGCGACGGCTGCCCGGCCCGCTGCCGGTTCCGGCGGCCCGCCTCGGGGGGCGGGGCGCCGGGACCGGCTCCGTACGCGTGCCGCCTGCCAGCCTGTGTTGAAGGCGGGTCCTCGCTCATCAGACCTCGAGCAGCTCCGCTTCCTTACGCTTGAGCAGCTCGTCGACAGTGTCCGTGTGGGCCTTGGTCCGGGCGTCCAGGTCCTTTTCGGCGCGGGCGCCCTCATCCTCGCCGATCTCGCCGTCCTTGACCAGCTTGCCGATGGTGTCCATTGCCTTGCGGCGGATGTTGCGGATGGAGACCTTGGCGTCCTCGGCCTTGCCGCGGACGATCTTGACGTACTCCTTGCGGCGCTCCTCCGTCAGCTCCGGCAGGACCACCCGGATGACATTGCCGTCGTTGGCCGGGTTGGCTCCGATGTCGGAATTGCGCAGGGCCTTCTCGATGTCGTTCAGCGCGGACTTGTCGTACGGGGTGATGAGCAGGGTGCGCGCTTCCGGGTTCTGGAACGAGGCCAGCTGCTGCAGCGGGGTCGGCGTGCCGTAGTAGTCGACGGTCACCTTGGAGAACAGGGCCGGGTTCGCGCGGCCGGTCCGGATGGTGGCGAAGTCCTCCTTGGCCACTTCCACCGCCTTGTCCATTTTCTCGGCGGCCTCAAGCAAGGTTTCTTCGATCACGGTGTCTCCTTAGACGGTCACAGGTAGTGCCGGCCCCGGCAGTGGAGCGGCGGGCTCTGCTATCCATCCTAGCGGGTGGGTCAGGCCCTATCGTGCCGGACGGCGCGCCCGGGCCGCTGCTCAGGCCGAAACGTAGGTGCCGATCTTCTCGCCCAGGATGGCGCGGGTGACGTTGCCCTCGCCCTCCATCCCGAAGACGACCATGGGCAGCTTGTTGTCCTTGCACAGGCTGAAGGCCGTCTGGTCCATCACCCGGATGTTGCGGCGCAGCGCGTCGTCGTAGGTGAGCGTGTCGAGTTTTTCGGCCGTCGGGTCCTTCTTCGGGTCGGCGGTGTAGACCCCGTCCACGCCGTTCTTCGCCGCCAGGACGACGTCGGCATGCACCTCCAGCGCGCGCTGGGCCGCCACCGTGTCGGTGGAGAAGTACGGCAGGCCGGCACCGGCGCCGAAGATCACCACGCGGTCCTTCTCCAGGTGGCGGATGGCACGGCGCGGAATGTAGGCCTCGGCCACCTGGCCCATCGTGATCGCGCTCTGCACCCGCGTATCCACCCCGGCCTGCTCAAGGAAGTCCTGCAGGGCCAGGCAGTTCATCACGGTGCCCAGCATGCCCATATAGTCGGCGCGGGAGCGGTCCATCCCCGACGCGGACAGCTCGGCACCGCGGAAGAAGTTGCCCCCGCCCACCACGATGGCCACCTCCACCTGGCCGACGGTCGCGGCAATCTGCTTGGCGACCCCGCGGACCGTGTCCGGGTCGACGCCGAGCTTGCCGCCGCCGAAAACCTCGCCCGAGAGCTTGAGCAGGACCCGGCGGCGCTTGGCGCCGGCGGCGGCAGTAGTACGTTCGTTCTCGTTCTGGGTTTCCATGGTCTCTCCCGGGGCGTGAGTTCGGTATCAGGTCAAGGATAGATGTCGGGGCAGGAAAGGGGCAGGAAAAAGGGGTGGCCACCAGTGGTGGCCACCCCTCCTGACGAACCGTTGCCGGTTATCGCGTCAGGGTCCGGTCAGCGTCCGGCTACGCCGTGGCTCAGGCACCCACGCGAAAACGCGCGAAGCCGGTGGCCTTGACGCCGGCGGCTTCCAGCACCTTGCCGACGGTCTGCTTCGGATCCTTGGCGAACGGCTGGTCCAGCAGCACGATCTCCTTGAAGAACCCGTTCAGGCGGCCTTCGACGATCTTGGCCAGCGCGGCCTCGGGCTTGCCCTCGGCGCGGGCGGTCTCGTCGGCGATCCGGCGCTCGTTCTCGACCGTCTCGGCCGGAACTTCCTCGCGGGTCAGGTAGGCCGGGGCGAACGCAGCGGTGTGGACCGCGACGTCGTGGGCGGCCTCGAAGGCGCCGTTGCCCTCGCCGTCGACGGCGAACAGCACGCCGACCTGGGCCGGCAGGTCCTTGGAGGTCTTGTGCAGGTAGGCGTCGACGGTCTTGCCCTCGACGCGCGCGATGCGGCGGACGACAACCTTCTCGCCCAGCACGGCGCCCTCTTCGACGACGTAGTCGGCCAGCTTCTTGCCCTCGACCTCGGCGGCCAGCAGGGTGTCCAGGTCGGCGGCGCCGGACGAAACGGCGACCTCAAGGACCTTGTCGGCCAGGGCGATGAACTTGTCGTTCTTGGCCACGAAGTCGGTCTCGCAGTTGACCTCGACCATGACGCCAACGGTGCCGTCGACGACCTTGGCGGCCACCAGGCCCTCGGCGGTGGAACGGCCCTCGCGCTTGGTCGCGCCCTTCAGGCCCTTGATGCGGATGAGCTCCACGGCCTTCTCGGCGTCGCCGTTGGCCTCGTCGAGAGCCTTCTTCACGTCCATCATGCCCGCGCCCGTGCGCTCGCGCAGGGCCTTGATATCAGCAGCGGTGTAGTTCGCCATATTGGACTCCAGTCCTCCCGTTAATAAGCAGTTAGGTGGTTCCGCTGGAACGGCTGGCCGGATTCCGGCCAGCCGTTCCAGCGGAGGCCCTGCTGCCCGGACGCCCTGTCGGTTCGTCCGCAGGTGCATCCGTGCGGCAGGGGAAGTATGGAATTACTTCTCGTCGGCGGCGTCGGCAGCGCCCTCGGCGCCTTCGGCCTGAGCCTCGGCCGGGGCAGCAGCCGGAGCCTCGGCGGAGCCTTCGAGCAGCTCGCGCTCCCACTCGGCCAGCGGCTCGGCCGGGGCCTCGGTGTTGCCGGCGGCGCGGTTGTTGCGGGCGATCAGGCCCTCGGCAACAGCGTCTGCGACCACGCGGGTGAGCAGGTTGACGGAGCGGATCGCGTCGTCGTTGCCCGGGATCGGGAAGTCGACCTCGTCCGGATCGCAGTTGGTGTCCAGGATGGCGACAACCGGGATACCGAGCTTCTTCGCCTCGTCAACGGCGAGGTGTTCCTTCTTGGTATCCACGACCCAGATCAGGGACGGGGTGCGGGTCAGGTTGCGGATACCGCCCAGGGTGGTTTCCAGCTTGGTCTTCTCGCGCTGCAGGAGCAGCAGTTCCTTCTTGGTGCGGCCGGAGCTGGCCACGTCCTCGAAGTCGATCTCCTCGAGCTCCTTCAGGCGCTGGATGCGCTTGGAAACGGTGGAGAAGTTGGTCAGCATGCCGCCGAGCCAGCGCTGGTTGACGTACGGCTGGCCGACGCGGGTGGCCTGCTCGGCAATGGCTTCCTGGGCCTGCTTCTTGGTGCCGACGAACAGCACGGTGCCGCCGTGGGCAACCGTGGCCTTGACGAACTCATAGGCGCGGTCGATGTAGGACAGCGACTGCTGGAGGTCGATGATGTAGATGCCGTTGCGCTCGGTGAAGATGAAGCGCTTCATCTTCGGGTTCCAGCGGCGGGTCTGGTGGCCAAAGTGAACACCGCTGTCGAGCAGCTGGCGCATGGTAACGACGGGCATGTCGTCACTCCTTCCGGCAGCGCGGGCGCAGCGTCGGCGCCGCAGCGTATCTGCCTGTAGACGGTTGATTGCATTCCGCCCGGGCGGGCGGGGCTCCTGGTGCCTGAACGTCGCCGCTGTTGCCAGCGCCGAACCTGTGCCCGGACCGGACGAGCCGGACCGCCTGGACACTGCCGGAGCCAGATGTACTGCCACCGGAAATCAGACACGCGTAGTCAGCTTCGGCGCCCCGGCCCTCTGCACGGCACAAGGCCGGGTCCGGGCACGGGTCAGGGAGGCGCAAAACTGCTTGGACCAGTGTACTACAAGCAACCGCCGGCCCCGGTCCGGGCAGCGGCTGCCGGCCAGCGGCCACCAGCTGCTCCTGCACAGCCCGGCCGGCACCCCCTCCATCCACAGCCGCCACTCCCGCGGTTCCGGCTGCCGGCCGGCGCGGCCAGAATCAGGCCATGGGCATTCACCGGTCCCCGAAACGTGCCACGGGGCATGCCCCGGGAAACCTGCGGCGGCACCTCAGGCACCGCCGCCGCGTCTGCGCGGCCGCGCTGCTGGCCTGCCTGGGCGTGCTGGCCATCCCGGCGGGGAGCACCTCCCTGAACGCAGCAGCCACGGGCAGCACGTCCGCGGACGGCGGCTACGCGCCGCCCTGGACCTGGCCGCTTGATCCGGTACCCCGCGTACTGGGAGCCTTCCGCCCGCCGGCGGAGCCCTGGCTCAGCGGCCACCGGGGTGTGGACCTGGCGGCCACCCCCGGTGCAGCCGTGGCCGCACCGGCGGCGGGCACCGTCAGCTTCGCCGGCTGGGTAGTGGACCGCCCGGTTGTCACCATCGACCACGGCAACGGGCTGCGCAGCAGCTTCGAACCGGTGGCGGCCGGCCTGAAGAAAGGCGATGCCGTGGCCCGGGGGGGGGGGGGATCCGGTGGGGCGGCTCTCGGGACGCGGGCACTGTGCCGGCCCCTGCCTGCACTGGGGTGTCCGGCGCGGCGGGCAGTACATCAATCCGCTGCAGTTTGTCCTGGACCTGCGCCCCTCGGTCCTGCTGCCGCGGCCGCCGGACGGATGAGGATGCCCGGCGGCCGGCCGGGCCTGCTGGGATACGGAGCACAACGGGCCGGGCCACGCCGGATGGCGCGGCCCGGGTGAGGTAGGGCGGGTGGGGCTTGAACCCACGACCAAAGGATTATGAGTCCTCTGCTCTGACCGGCTGAGCTACCGCCCCCTGGCCGCCGGCACCGCGCACCCCGGACGACATCCGGCGATGCTGCGGAACACCGCGACTAAGCCATAGTAATGCTTTTGTGCCGGTTTGCTTAGCCGGCGCAGTGCCTGCGGGCCCGCCGGTCAGCCCGCGGGCAGGTAGTCGTCCGCCGTGCCGCCACGGTAGAGGCGCTCGAAGGTATCCATGGTCTTGTTGATGCTGTGCTTGACGGCCATCATGTGGCTGGCCGCGCCCATCGCTTCGATCTCCTCCGGGCTGCGGCGCAGGATGAGCTCGAGCTTGGCCGCCAGATCCGCGGGGTCGCGCGGCGTGAACAGGTAGCCGTTGACACCGTCCTCGACCAGGTGGGGCAGCGCCATGGCGTTGGCCAGCAGCACGGGCTTGCTGGCGGACATCGCCTCGAGCGAGACCAGGGACTGCAGCTCGGCCGTGCCGGGCTGGCAGAAGACCGTGGCCCGCAGGTAGGCCAGGCGCAGTGCCGCGTCGTCCACATGCCCGGCGAAGTGCACCCGGTCCTGCAGGCCCAGCTCGGCCACCTTCGCTTCCAGTGCCGGACGGACCTCCCCGCCGCCGATGATTTCCAGCCGCACGTCCAGCGCCGGGTCGGTCCGCCCCACGGCCTCGATCAGCACATCCACGTGCTTTTCTTGGGCCAGGCGGCCCACGAACAGCACCGTGGGATGCTCCGGCTTCTCGATCACTTCACCCGGGGCCGGTTCGTAATTGGCCGAATCGATGCCGTTGGACAGCGGCAGCACCTTCTCCAGCCGGGCATGCTCGCGCATGGCCTTGGCTGCCAGCGGCGTGGGTGTGGTGACTACCGCCGCCTTGCCCATGATCCTGCCCATGTCGCGCCAGGAGTTCCGCGCCACGATGTTCAGGAACCACTGCGGGAACGGCAGGAACGGCTCGAGGTTCTCGGGCATGAAGTGGTTGGTCGCGATGGTTCTGATCCCGCGGCGCGAGGCCTCGGCGATGGTGTTCTGGCCGATCATGTAGTGGCACTGGATGTGGACCACATCCGGCTGGACCTCGTCGAAGATCCGCTTAATGTCCCGTTTGATCTCCCACGGCAGGCAGATCCGCCAGGTCTCATGGGTAGGTACCGCATGCGACCGCAGCCGGTGCACCGTCGCTTCCGCCCGCTGCTCGATGCAGGTCGGCCCCTTGTCCGGGCGGGCGGCGAGGATGTGCACCTCGTGGCCGCGCCTGGTCATCGCCTGGGCAAGCCGGAATCCGAAGACAGCTGCGCCGTTCACGTCCGGCGGATACGTGTCCGCGGCGATCAGAATCTTCAACGGCCGGGTGCCGCTCTTCGCACTCACGTGGGTCAGGACGCCTTCTTCGGGTATGGCCATGCTGTTCATGTGTTCTGTGCGCACCTAGGTTCCGCTCTGATATTACGTGCCGGCTGCCTGGGCCCGGCGACGTGCCTCCTCCTGCTTCTGCAGGACATCCGGGTGGTGCCGGGAGAGGGCAATGACCCCAACAATAGCAACCAAACCTGCGCCAACCATGGCAATGGCGGCCACCGCGTGCACATTGGGCTGCAGCTCACCGAGGATGAAGATGCCGATGGCGATGCCCACCAGCGGGTCGATGACGGTCAGTCCGGCGATCACCAGGTCCGGCGGCCCGCTCGCGTAGGCGCTTTGCACGAACCACGAGCCGAGGCCCGCCGCGGCGGCAATCGCCACGAGCGTGTAGAGGGGAACATTGGCGATGAACCGCCCGTTGGGATCGAGCAGGTGCAGACCGATGATCCGCACCAGGACGGCCACGAAGCCGAAAAGCATACCCGCGCCGAGAATGTAGGTGAAGGCGTTCAGCCGGTGCCGGAACATCACTTCCAGCGGCAGGAAGATGGCCACGACGACGGCGAGCAGCAGGACCACCGCGAGTTCGCCGTCGGCCGTCACGTCCTGGTGGTGCGCCGTCACGGTGACGGCGAGCAGGACGAAGGCGGCGCTGCCCGCCATGCAGGCGGTGATGGACACCACCGTCATCCGGTTCAGCCGGATCCCCTGGTCCTTGGAATTGACCATGGTGGTGATCACCAGCGCGATGGCCCCAATAGGCTGGACCACCGTCAAGGGGGCGCTGACCAAGGCGAAAACGTTCAGCGCCATACCGGTGCCCAGCAGCACCAGGCCCAGTACCCAGCGGGGGCTGCGCAGCATCCGCAGCAGCCCGTCGGGGCTGAGCGAGAGTCCGCCGGTGCTGGCCTGCACGGCGCTGGCCTGCCGCTGGGTTCCCACGGCCAGGAAAAACGCCCCGAGCAGGGCCGCGGCGACCGCTAGCCAGACCATGACGTCCTGGCAGGTGTCCTGGCTGTGGTCCCGGCGGGTCCGGGGCCACCGGCCCGGCACCCGCTAGGCATCCAGCCGCCCGCCGTCGAACTGGCCCCGGTACAGCTGGCCGTGCTTGCGGGTGGCGGCGAGCATGTAGCCCCACCAGGCGGCCAGATGTCCGGCGCAGCCGAGGATGAGGAAGACATAGGCCACCACGCCGACCCAGCCGTAGTCCGGGCCGAGGGCCCGCTCCAGCAGCAGCATCGGGGTCCCGGCCAGCAGCAGCGCGGTGCGCACCTTGCCGATGGTGGTCACGGGCAGGTCCGGGCTGCCGCGGAACAGGGCCAGCGAATACACCAGCAGGATGATGTCCGGAATGAGGATCGCCAGCAGCAGCCACAGCGGAGCCAGTCCGGTGGCGACAAACGTGATGGCGATGATGATCAGCGCCAGCCGGTCCGCCAGCGGATCCAGCCATCTGCCCACCGTGGACATCTGGTCGAAGCGCCGGGCGACGTAGCCGTCGATCCAGTCCGTGGAGCCGAGCACGGCCAGCACGGCCGTCGCCGTGCCGTACCGGCCGGCCGCAATGCACCAGACGAACACCGGCACGAGCAGGAAACGGGCCACCGTGATGATGTTCGGCACGGTCCAGAATGTTCCGCGTTCGCGGTATTCGAAATCCCGCCGCGTGCCGGCACCGATGAACCTCATCAGGCCCTGCCCCCTCCTAAAAAAACCACCCGCGGCACGTTCGCGGAACGGCCCTAGTTCTTCTTCAGCAGCCGGCCCAGCAGCACGGCGAAGGTGGTCAGCGAGGCTCCCAGGGCCAGCAGCGGCTTCCAGCGTTCCTGCAGGGCCGCAGGAACCCTGGACGAACCACCCTCCGCGCCGCCGGCCTGGGCCAGCCGGGCGATCCCGGAGGCGGCGGCCTGCTGTGCCGTTTCCGCGGCCCGCCGCGCCTCGAGCCGGATCCGGTCGGTCTGCTCCTTGACGTCCAGCTTCCGGTCCAGGCTGTCGCGCAGCTGGGCCAGGTGTTCCCGGCGCTCGGCGGTACGGGCGGCCAGTTCGGTGAACGACGGCGACGGTTCCTTCGGTTCCTCGGCCTTCGCCCGCTTCTCCTTCTCGTCCTTGGCCGGCTTGGCGTCCAAGGTGGCGGGGTCGAAGCTGCGGCCCTCGGTCAGCACACCGAGGTCGTAACGGAGCCCGCGGATGGCAGCTTCCGGCATCAGCGGCATGGCCTTTTTGGCCCGCGCTGCCCCGATCAGGCCGAAGATGGCGGCCAGCACCAGGAACACGGCGGCAATGATCAAAGCCGCCAGCCACGGCTCGAGCACCAGGCCCAGCCCCATGATCGCAGCCACCAGCAGCGACACCAGCATGAAGGCGGCAAAGACCAGGGCCACCACCAGCAAGGCGGCGGCGACGCCGGCCTGGACGCCCTTGCGCTTGAGTTCGATCCCGGCCAGGGACAGCTCGTCGTTCAACTGGCGGGGCGCCAGCCGTGCCGCGAGGCCCACCAGGCCCGCCAGGGAGGACCGCGGCGCGGTCGGGGCGGGAGCGGCGCTTTCAAGACGGCTCATGGCTTATGCCTCCATCATCGGCTAGGTACTGCTCCTGTGTCCGGTCTCAACCTATCATTGTGCCTTGTCAGCCACCGAGGCGATATCACTGTCCGCATCACCGCGAGTCATCGCCACCGGCCGTCCGGCCCGCCGGGCGGAAGTAGGCCGATCCGGAGGCGGTGCGCTGCAGCAGTCCGAAGTCCACCAGGTAGCGGCGCAGCAGCGGCACGTCGTCGGTGTACTGCAGGAGCCGTTCGTTCACCTGCTGCTCGGTCAGGTCTTCGCCGGGCCGGAGAACCTGGCCGGCGATCCAGGCCAGCAGTTCCCGGCGCTCGGCCTGGTTGGCCGGATAGCGCTCGATCCTGCCGCCGTGCAGGAACCGCCCGATGCCGCCGGTGGCCCGGCCCAGGGTCTGCCGGGCGAGGACCTCGCGGAACACCGTCTCCGAGGCCGCGAACGGACCGCCGTCCCGGCCTTCCACCAGTCCGGCGGCCAGCAGCGCGGCGATGGCCCGCTCCCGGCGGGCCGGCGGCAGCCCCGCGCCGACTTCGCCGGGCGGTGCCCCCAGCACGATCTGGGCATAGACCCTCCGGGCGTCGGCGCCGGCCAGGGCCGCGACCACCCTGCGCCAGTCCGGGATCCCCTCGTCCGGTTTCCGGCCCACGATCCGTCCTCCTGCCTCGTCGTGGATATGAAAAAACCTCCGCGCCGGATAAGTTCCGGCCGGAGGTTTCCTTCTCCCGCTCCCCCGACTGGACTCGAACCAGTAACCCTTCGATTAACAGTCGAATGCTCTGCCAATTGAGCTACGGGGGAATGAAGCAGATAAAACTGTATCAGGCCTGGTCCGGTTTCCAAAAACCGGGCAGGACACCGGCAGCCTGCCCGGCGAAAACACGAAGGCCCCGTCCGTGGACGGGGCCTTCTCCAGCTCCCCCGACTGGACTCGAACCAGTAACCCTTCGATTAAC
>NZ_JAAZSQ010000003.1:154021-263071 GCF_012395835.1 Arthrobacter mobilis | reverse complement strand
TCTTTTCCTTGGCAACAACTGCCCGAACTTTATGAACCATGCTCTGGCGCGTCCCTTTCTGGGAGTGGAGGTACTCTGCGGGCCGGCGGGCCCCAAACCTCATCCTAAGAAAGAAAAACCGGGCGCCACAATTCCCATAACGAGTGTTATGAAAAATATGGCGCCCGGTGTCATTCCGGGCCGCTGCGGCGCAGGTCACAGCCGGCGGCGCTGCCCGCCGCCGTCGTAATACACCTGCCCGGGGGCGTCATACATGCTCCGGAGGACGCACCGGCTTGGGTCCCGGCGCGGAGCGCCGGCGGCCGCCCTAGACGCCCAGACGCTCCCGGACTTCGGAAAGCGAGGGGTTGGTGGCGCTGCTGCCGTCGGGGAAGAGCAGCGTGGGTACCGTCTGGTTGCCGCCGTTGATCTGCTCGACCAGCTCCGCCGTGCCGGGCACGTCCTCGATGTTGATCTCCCGGTACCCAATGCCCTGGGTATCCAGCTGGGACTTCAGCCTGCGGCAGTAGCCGCACCAGGAGGTGGAGAACATGGTGATGGTGCCGGCTGCGGGGATGTACTGCAAGGGATGCTCCTTCGTTGGTGACGTGTCGCCATTATGTAAAACACCTGCGGCGTCCAATCAATTCCACGCCGGGTTCCGGACGGCTGCAGGCCGGTGGCAGACTGATTCCCATGTGCGGACGATACGTAATGGCCCGGGCCGTGGGGGATCTGGTGGCTGCCACCGGGGCCGAGTACCCCGAGGACTTCGAGCTGCGGGAGTCATACAACGTGGCCCCCACCACCGATGTGCCGATCCTGCTGGAGCGGGTCATCGAGGGGGAAATCCGCCGCCAGCTGCATATTGCCCGCTGGGGGCTGGTCCCCGTCTGGGCCAAGGACCCGTCCGTGGGGTCCCGTGCCTTCAACGCCCGGGTCGAGACGGTGGCCGAGAAGCCCACCTTCCGCGCTGCGCTGGGCGCCAGGCGGTGTGCGGTGCCGGCAGACGGCTACTACGAGTGGAAGAAGCAGGGCCCCCGGACCAAGCGGCCATACTACGTCCACCCTGCAGACGGCTCCCCGATCCTCTTCGCCGGACTGTACGAGTGGTGGAAGGATCCGTCCAAGGAAGAGGGCGATCCGGAGCGCTGGCTGCTCTCCACCACCGTGATCACCACCGCCGCGCCGCCGGCGGACAGCGGCTCCGAGGTGCTGCGGGAACTGGCCTCGCTGCATGACCGGATGCCGGCACCGATGGACCGGGACACGTTGGAGGCCTGGCTGGACCCGGCGGCCAAGGACGGCGCGGCGCTGGCGGAGCAGGTCCGGGACCGGGCCTGGGATGCGGCGTCCGGCTGGGTGCTGGACCCGGTGGGGGCAGCGGTGGGGAACGTGCGCAACAATTCGCCGGAACTGATCACCCCGCAGCCGGACCTGCTGGACAGTTAGCGGCGGGACGGTGCGCTAACGCTTAGGCGGCCGGGCCCAGGTGGACCGTGCCGTCGTCGCCGATGCTGAAGCCGGGGTTGAAGACGATGTCCCAGCGGTAGCCGTCCGGGTCCGCGAAGCACCCGCTGTAGCCTCCCCACGGCTGGTAGCGGGCCTCCGAAACGAGCGTGGCGCCGGCAGCGAGCGCCTGCCTGATTGCCTCGTCCACCTCCCCGGGGCTGTCCACGTTCTGGCCCAGGGAGACCGGGACCGCGGGCCCGGACTCGTGGTGGCCCACGTCCCCGTACTCGCGGCGCATGCTCTCCACGTTCCACAGCGCCAGCATCTGGCCGTGGGCGATCTGCAGGAAGAGGATTTCCCCTTCCTCGGCAAACAGGGGCTGCCAGCCCAGGCCCTCAATATAGAAATTCCGCGAAGCCCGGACATCGCGCACGCCCAGGGTCACGGCGGTGACCAGAGGTTTCATGCCCCGATCCTGCCACCGCGTCCGGACTGCTGGCTAGGGACCGGGCAACCTGCCGATCGACTGGGCACTTGACGCCCTTTGGCAGGGCGGAAACGGGCGTTATGTGCCCAGTGGATCCTCTTTTCTGCCTGGTTGTCGGTGGTGCCCCTTAGGGTCGGCCTAGGATTCGAATATATATTCGAATAAAGTGAAGGGGTCACGTGTTCCGGATGCACGCCTGCAGGGGCAGCCGGGAATCTGGCCCGCATTTTCCGAGGAAAGGTGGCTGGAGCGTTGGGAGTTTTCACTGAACCGGTGGAGGTGGCCTGTTCCCCCGCAGGGGAGCCGGTCAGGCTCGTGTGGGGAAACCGGACCTGGCGGATCGTGGCCGAGCCGGTGCGCTGGTACCAGCGTCGCAGCTGGTGGGCCGAGGAGCAGCGGGCCGAACCGGGCCGGGGGGCAGGGCTGGTGGACCACGAAATCTGGCGGGTGCAGGTGCGGCTGGAAGGGCACCGGCAGATCAGGACCTTGGATCTGTCCCGGCAGGGCAATCCCGGACGCTGGCGCCTGATCAAAATCCACGACGCCGTCCGGAGCATGAGCGCCTGATGAGCTTCACCCACCTGCACGTTTCCTCCGCCTTCAGCGCCCACTACGGGGTGTCCTGGCCGGACGAGCTGGCGGAGGCGGCCGCCGCCTACGGGGCGGATGCCTTGGCCTGCACGGACCGGGACGGGCTGTACGGGACGGTCAAGCACCTCAGGGCGTGCCTGGCGGCGGGACTGGATCCGATTGTGGGAGTGGATCTGGCGGTGCGGGACGGGCAGGGGCACGACGCCGGGCGCGCCGTGGTACTGGCCCACGGAGGAAACCAGGGGCAGGGCTACCACGCACTGTGCCGGCTGGTCTCGGAAACGCATGCAGGCACCCGGCCGGCAGCCTCTGGCGGTGCGGCCGGGCGGGGGAGCGGGCCCCGCAGGAACCGGGGCAAGGATGTCCGCGGGCCCGGCATCAGCCTGGACCTGCTGGCGGCACACGCTGCCGGACCGGAAGAAGCGGAAGGCGCAGCGGTGCTCACGGTGCTGCTTGGGCCATATTCGGACGTGGGCAGGGCGCTGCGCCACCGCCGCTATGCCGAGGCGCGCCGGCTGGCCGCGCACTGGCGGACCGTCCTGCCTCCCGGGGCATTGGTGGTGGAAGTGGTCACCCACCTCAGCCCGCCCGGGGAGGACCTCAGCACCGCCCATGCGGTGCGCATGCTCAGGCTGGCCCGGGACCTGGGCCTGCCGGCGGTCCTGACCAATGCCGTGCGCTACTGCCATGAGGACGGTGCCGCCACCGCCGACGTGCTGGACTCCGCGCGCGCCCTGACCGCCCTGGCCAGGTTGCCGGATCTGCAGCCCAACGGCCAGGGCTGGCTGAAAACCGCCGACCAGATGCGCCGCCTGGCCCGGGAAATTTCCCGGACGGCAGGATGGGGAAACCGCGGGGCGGCGGCACTGCTGGCCACCACGGAAACCGTGGCCGACCGCTGCCGGATGGACCCGTACCGGGACATGGGCTATGGCCGGCCGGTAGCGCCCGAAGCCTCGGTCATCGGCATCAGCCAGGAACCCGCCGTCGAACTGGCCCGCCGCTGCGAGGCCGGGATCGATGCCAGGCTTCCCGGCACCACCGGCCGGGCCGGGCGGCAGCTGCGGGACCGGCTCGAACACGAACTCGCCATCATCACCCGGCTGGGCTTTGCCTCCTACTTCCTCACCGTGGCCGAGGTCGCCCGGATGATTTCCGACATGGGCGTCAGGGCCGCGGCCCGGGGATCGGGAGCCTCCAGCCTGGTCAACTACCTGCTCTGCATCAGCCACGTGAACCCGCTGGACCACGGACTGATCTTCGAGCGGTTCCTGTCCCGGGACCGCTCCACCCTGCCGGACATTGATATCGACGTCGAAAGCGCCCGGCGCCACGACGTCTACCGCAGGATCTTCGAACGCTTCGGCGCCCAGCGGGTCACCCTAATGAGCATGCAGAACGGCTACCGGGCACGCGGAGCGGTCCGCGACGCCGGACTGGCGCTGGGCCTGGAGGAGGAGGACATCTCCGCCATCGCCAAACAGCTCTGGCGGTTCTCCGCCAGCAGGTTCCGCGAAGCGCTGGCGGAGAAACCGGAACTGCGCGGGGTGTCCGGCCTGGTGGAACAGGACCGCCAGCTGGACCTGCTGGTGGATCTGACCGAACGGCTGGACCGGCTGCCCCGCCACATCTCCATGCACCCGTGCGGGGTCATCCTGGGGGACAGGACCCTGCTGGACCGCACCCCCGTCCAGCCCAGCGGGCTGGGCCTGCCGATGAGCCAGTTCGACAAACACGACATGGACCCCATGGGCATGCTCAAGCTCGACGTGCTCGGGGTGCGGATGCAAAGCTCCATGGCCTATGCCCTGGACGAGATCGCCAGGATCCACCGGGACAAGGCTTCCGTCACCGCGGCCGGAAACCACCCGGCGGACCCGGCAGGCAGCGGCCCGTCCTATATCGGCGCCGACGGCCGGATCGACCTGGACGCGGTCCCGCTCGATGACGAGGCCACCTTCGAACTGATCCGCAGCACCCACACGCTGGGCTGCTTCCAGATTGAATCCCCCGGCCAGCGCGAACTGGTCGGCAAGATGGCCCCGCGCACCTTCAACGACCTGATCATCGACATCTCCCTCTTCCGTCCCGGACCGATGAAATCCGACATGGTCCGCCCGTTCCTGGAACACCGGCACGGCTGGGCGCCGGAGAGCTACCCCCACCCGGACCTCGAACCAGTGCTGGGCGAAACCCACGGGGTTACGGTCTTCCACGAACAGGTGCTGCGCACCTTCGACGTCTTTACCGGCTGCGGGCTGGCCAAGGCAGACGAACTTCGGCGCCTGCTGGGCAACGAAGAAGCCGAACCCCGGGTGGAGGAGTACTTCCGGACCTGCGCCGCCGACCGCGGCTACCCGGCCGGAACCATCGACAAGGTCTGGGACACCCTGAAAGCCTTTGGCAGCTTCGGTTTCTGCAAGGCCCACGGAGCTGCCTTCGCCGTCCCCACCTACCAGTCCGCCTGGCTCAAAACCCACCACCCCGAAGCCTTCCTGGCCGGACTGTGGGAACACGACCCGGGAATGTACCCGCGGCGGCTGCTGATAGCCGAGGCCCGCCGGATGGGCATTCCGATCCTGCCCCTGGACATCAACCGCAGCAAGGACACCTACCGGGTCGAACGCCTGCCGGCCACAGTCACCGAACCGGAGAAACTGGGCATCCGGCTCAGCCTGGCCGGTATCTACGGGCTCTCCGCCGCCGAGCTGAAACGCATCGTCGCCGGACAGCCGTACGACTCGCTGGCAGACCTGCGCGCCCGGGCCAAAGTCAGCCGGCCCACCATGAAGCGGTTGGCCCAGCTGGGCGCCTTCGACGAACTGGGAAGGAGGGAACCTGCCGCGCTCGCAGGCCGGGCGGACCTGGTCCACCACCTGGATTTCCTGGACGGGACGACCCGCGCGGTGCCACCGCGGTGCCGGCCCATCCAGGGCCAGCTGGCCCTGCCGCTGGGAGATCTGGAACTGCGCAACCTCACCCCGGTCTTCCCGGAGCCGTCCCTGGCGGAGAAGGTCCGCACCGAACTGGATCTGCTGGCGGTGGATGCCAGCGCCCATCTGATGGACAGCTACGCGCCGCTGCTTCGCACCTTGGGAACCACCGCCGCGAAGGACCTGCTGGGGCTGCGCAACGGTACCGAGGTCCTGGTGGCCGGAATCCGGGTGGCCACCCAGACCCCGCCCATGCGCGGAGGACGGCGGGTGGTGTTCATCAGTATCGACGACGGCACCGGCTGCGTGGACTGCACCTTCTTCCACGAGGCGCAGGAACAGGCCGGGCCGCTGCTGTTCGGCACCCGGCTGCTGCTGATCCGGGGGACAACGCGGCGGACCGGGCCGCGCGGCATCAGTCTGCAGGCCCTTCAGGCCTGGGACCTGGCGGACACCGGGTCGCTGCCGGGCGGCGGTGCCACTGCCGGTGCGGCCGGTGCCCGGGTTGCCGGCCCGGAGCAGGTCGGTGCCGGATGATCAGGAGGGCTCCACCGGGTACCTGCTGGCGATGGCCACCCGGTTGAACACCCCGATCGCGTTGGCCACCCAGGACACCGCTGCGATCTGGGACGGGGTGAGGAACTCGGCGACCCGGGCATACAGCCCGTCGTCGAGGCCGCCGTCGTCGATCCGCACTACCGCCTCGGCCAAGGCCAGCGAAGCGCGCTCGACGGCGGAGAAGTACCCGCTGCTTTCCCGCCAGGCGGACAGGATGGCCAGCCGCTCCGCCTGCTCGCCCAGCCGCAGCGCATCCCGGGTGTGCATGCGCAGGCAGTAGGCACAGTTGTTGATCTGTGAGGCGCGGATCTTGATCAGTTCGACCAGCCGCGGATCGATACCGGAGGCCGAGGCTGCCTCCGCGGCCGCCTTGTTCATGTCCAGCAGCGTCTGGTAGGCCCGCGGATGCTGCTTGCTCAGGTTCGCCCGTGTGTCCATGGGCACAAGACTAGACGCAGAGGGCCCCGCCGCGAACGAAGAGAGCGGTGGGAAGCGGCCAGGCGCTGCGGCGCCACGCGCCCGGGCTATGTTGGTTGCCCTCAACTCCAGCGGATACCATCGTAGAGGCTTGCGGCGCCCCCGGTACGGCGCAGCAGTAACGGCCCACGTCGAAGCATAAGGAGACCTCGTGTCAGCGCCCCAGAACATCACCCTCATCGTGGACGGCGACGAGAGCCAGGTGGCGGCGGGCACTACCGGAACGGAACTCTTTGCCGACCGCCGCGACGTCGTCGTCGTGCGGGTCGACGGCGAACTGCGGGACCTGGACCGGCCGCTGCCGGACGGGGCCAAGATCGAGTCCGTCACCATCGATTCGCCGGACGGGCTGAACGTGCTGCGCCACTCCACCGCCCATGTCATGGCCCAGGCTGTGCAGCAGCTGCGCCCGGACGCCAAGCTGGGCATCGGTCCCTACATCACCGACGGCTTCTACTTCGACTTCGACGTCGCAGAACCCTTCACCCCCGAAGACCTGAAGACGCTTGAGAAGATGATGCTCAAGATCGTCAACCAGAACCAGCAGTTCTCCCGCCGCGTGGTCACCGAGGAGGAAGCGCGCGCGGCCATGGCGGACGAGCCGTACAAGCTCATCCTGCTGGACAAGTCCGCCGAGGCCGACGAGGCCGGTGAGGGCGTGAACGTCGAGGTCGGCGCCGGCGAAATCACCATCTACGACAATGTGGACCGCAAGAGCGGCGACACCGTCTGGTGCGACCTGTGCCGCGGCCCGCACCTGCCCAACACCAAGCTGATCTCCAACGCCTTCGCCCTGACCCGCACCGCCGCCGCCTACTGGCTCGGCAGCGAGAAGAACAAGCAGCTGCAGCGCATCTACGGCACCGCCTGGCCCACCAAGGAAGACCTGAAGGCCTACCAGGAGCGCCTGGCCGAGGCCGAGCGCCGCGACCACCGCAAGCTCGGCGCCGAGCTGGATCTGTTCTCCTTCCCGGACGAGCTGGGTTCCGGCCTGCCGGTCTTCCACCCCAAGGGCGGGATCATCCGCCGGACCATGGAGGACTACTCGCGCGCCCGCCACGAGGCCGCCGGCTACGAGTTCGTCTACACCCCGCACATCACCAAGGGCCACCTCTACGAGATCTCCGGCCACCTGGACTGGTACCGCGAGGGCATGTTCCCGGCAATGCACATCGATGAGACCCGCGACCCGGGAACCGGCGAGGTTCTCAAGCCGGGCCAGGACTACTACCTGAAGCCGATGAACTGCCCGATGCACAACCTGATCTTCCGCTCGCGCGGGCGTTCCTACCGCGAGCTGCCGCTGCGGCTGTTCGAGTTCGGGTCGGTCTACCGGTACGAGAAGTCCGGCGTGGTGCACGGGCTGACCCGTGTGCGCGGCATGACCCAGGACGACGCCCACATCTACTGCACCCGCGAGCAGATGAAGGAGGAGCTGACCACCACGCTCAACTTCGTCCTGGACCTGCTCAAGGACTACGGCCTGCAGGACTTCTACCTGGAGCTGTCCACCAAGGACCCGGAGAAGTTCGTCGGGTCCGACGATGCCTGGGAGGAGGCCACCCGCACCCTGGCCGAGGTGGGCGAGGCCTCCGGCCTGGAGCTGGTGCCGGATCCGGGCGGCGCAGCGTTCTACGGGCCGAAGATTTCCGTCCAGGCCCGCGACGCGATCGGCCGGACCTGGCAGATGTCCACCATCCAGCTGGACTTCAACCTGCCCGAGCGCTTCGACCTGGAATACCAGGCCGCCGACGGCACCCGCCAGCGCCCGGTCATGATCCACCGCGCGCTCTTCGGCTCGGTGGAGCGGTTCATGGGTGTGCTGATCGAGCACTACGCCGGTGCGTTCCCGGCCTGGCTGGCCCCGGTGCAGGTGGTCGGCATCCCGGTGGCCGAAGCCTTCAACGACTATATTTCCGACGTCGTGGCCAAGCTGCGCGCCCAGGGTATCCGGGCCGAGGCGGACCTGGGCACGGACCGCTTCCCGAAGAAGATCCGCACCGCCAGCAAGGACAAGATCCCCTTCGTGCTGATCGCCGGCGGCGAGGACGCCGAGGCCGGCGCCGTCTCCTTCCGTTTCCGCGACGGCAGCCAAGACAACGGCATTCCGGTGGACGAGGCAGTGGCCCGGATCGTCGACGCCGTGCGGAACCGGACCAGCGAACTGGCATGACCGAGGAAACGGGGACAGCCGTGCAGGAACAGCCCGACGAGCAGGTCACGGACGGCTTCGAGCTGCCCGGAGTCCCGGACGCCTTCCAGCGTCTGTGGACCCCGCACCGCATGGCCTACGTCAAAGGCGGGCAGCACCAGTTCGAGGACAAGGATGTCTGCCCCTTCTGCGCGGCGCCGACCCGCTCTGACGAGGACTCGCTGATCGTCCACCGCGGCGTGCATGCCTACGTGGTACTCAACCTTTACCCGTACAACCCGGGTCATCTGCTGGTCTGCCCGTACCGGCATGTGCCCGACTACACGGACATCGACACCGAGGAGACGCTGGAGTTCGCCGAACTGACCCAGACGGCCATGCGGGTGCTGCGCAAGGTGGCCAATCCCTCCGGCTTCAACCTGGGCATGAACCAGGGCGTCGCCGGCGGTGCCGGCGTCGCTGCCCACCTGCACCAGCATGTGGTCCCGCGCTGGGGCGGGGACGGGAATTTCTTCCCGATCATCGCCCGGACCAAGGCCATCACCCAGACGCTGCAGGAAGTCCGGGAGCAGGTCGCCGAAGCCTGGCCGGCCGGCTGAGGCGATGCTGAACAAGTACGCGCGCGGATTCTTCGGGCGGCTCTTCTCCCCGCCGGCCCGGCTGCTGATCCGCCTGGGTGTCTCCCCGGACACCGTGACCATCATCGGTACCCTCGGCGTCTGCTTCGGCGCGCTGGTCTTCTATCCGCTGGGCCAGCTGTTCTGGGGCACGGTGGTCATCACCGTCTTTGTCTTCTCGGACATGCTGGACGGCATCATGGCCAGGATGCTGGAGCGGAACAGCCACTGGGGCAGCTTCCTGGATTCCACCCTGGACCGCCTGGGCGACGCCGCGGTGTTCGCCGGGGTGGCCGTCTGGTTCTTCACCGGCGGGGCGAATGTGCCCATCGCCGTGGCCGCGCTGCTCTGCCTGGTGCTGGGCAGCCTGGTCTCCTACGCCCGGGCGAAGGCCGAATCCCTGGGCTGCAGCGCCAGCGTGGGGATCGCCGAACGCTCGGAGCGGCTCGTCGCGGTCCTGGTCTTCACCGGCTTCACCGGACTGGGCCTTCCCGAACAGGTACTGCTTACCGTCCTGGTGCTGTTGGCGGCAGCCAGCGCGGTCACCGTCGTCCAGCGGGTCGCAACGGTCTACCGCCAGACCCGCAGCACCGTCTGAACGTCCGGCAGCTGACGGGCCGTTGCCCGGAGTAACTGTAGGGGCCGGTCCGGCGGGCGTGCGGCTATCATTAGCTGTACCGTTTTCAACTACTCCTAGGGGCTTTTTGTGTCCAGCAGTGAAGAAACTTCAACGACCGCGCCGGTGACCGGCAGCAGCCGGGTCAAGCGCGGTATGGCTGAAATGTTGAAGGGCGGCGTCATCATGGACGTCGTCACGCCCGAACAGGCCCGCATCGCCGAGGACGCCGGTGCCGTAGCCGTCATGGCGCTGGAACGGGTCCCGGCGGACATCCGCGCCCAAGGCGGGGTCTCGCGCATGTCCGACCCGGACATGATCGACGGCATCATCGAGGCGGTGTCCATCCCGGTCATGGCCAAGGCCCGCATCGGGCACTTCGTCGAGGCCCAGGTGCTGCAGTCCCTGGGCGTGGACTACATCGACGAGTCCGAGGTGCTTACCCCGGCCGACTACGCCAACCACATTGACAAGTGGAAGTTCACCGTACCCTTCGTGTGCGGGGCCACCAACCTGGGCGAGGCCCTGCGCCGGATCAACGAGGGCGCGGCGATGATCCGCTCCAAGGGCGAGGCCGGCACCGGGGACGTCTCCAACGCCACCACGCACATGCGCGCCATCCGCGCCGAGATCCGCCGCCTGACCACCATGGCCGAGGACGAGCTCTACGTGGCGGCCAAGGAACTGGCCGCACCGTTCGAGCTGGTGAAGGAGATTGCCGAGACCGGCAAGCTGCCCGTGGTGCTCTTCACCGCCGGCGGCATCGCCACCCCGGCGGACGCGGCCATGATGATGCAGCTGGGCGCCGACGGCGTGTTTGTCGGCTCCGGCATCTTCAAGTCCGGCAACCCGGCCGAGCGGGCCGCGGCGATAGTGAAGGCCACCACCTTCTACGACGACCCGGACGTCATCGCCAAGGTCTCCCGCGGCCTGGGCGAGGCCATGGTCGGCATCAACGTGGACGAGATCCCGGCCCCGCACCGCCTCGCCGAACGCGGCTGGTAGGACCCAGCCAGCCAACGGCACCTTCAGGCCCGGTTCCCCGCCCAGGCGCGGAACCGGGCCTCTGGCTTTGGGTGCCGCCGCTGCCGCGGCCCACGGTACGGTGCAGTACGGCACAGCTCATCCGCGGGCCGATTCTTCCCGCAGGTGCGTGGGCAGCAGGTTGCCGGGGATCCGGCTGCGGATGCCGATGATTTCCCGGGCATGGTTGTGCAGCCGCCTGTCCTCGTCGG
Source organism: Arthrobacter mobilis (assembly GCF_012395835.1). Classification (GTDB taxonomy): domain Bacteria; phylum Actinomycetota; class Actinomycetes; order Actinomycetales; family Micrococcaceae; genus Crystallibacter; species Crystallibacter mobilis. Next base: position 251,974 of record NZ_JAAZSQ010000003.1, on the reverse strand, counting down.
AGACTGGCTCCCAGCGGGGGATCGGCACCGCAGTGCCGGTCTCGTCCCGGGCCACCATGACCGTGAGGGCGTGCGTGGTCAGGTGCATCTCGCCCGTACGCGGATCCCCGGAGCGTACATGCACCGACACGTGCATTCCCTTGTTGCCGGTATAGATGAGCCGGGCTTCCACCTCGACGACGTCGCCAATCAGCAATGGCCGGTAGAACCGGATGCCGCCGGAAAACACCGCGACCACGTGCCGGCCGCACCAGCGCGACGCACAGACGTAGGCGGCCTCGTCCATCCACTTCATCACGATGCCGCCGTGGACCTTGCCGCCCCAGTTCACATCGGTGGGAGCCGCCAGGAAGCGCAGCACCGTGCGCTGTGCGGTGCCGGCATCGGTGTACTCCTGCCCGGCCATGGCCGTTTCGATGTCGGCCCGGATGTCCAGACGGGCCAGGGCCAGCTGTTCCTGTTCCCGTTCCCAATCGGTCACCGGCTGCCAGCGGGGGACGGGAATGGACTTGCCGTCGGCGCCCACGGCCACGAAAATGACCAGGCACTGGCTGCGCATGGTGGCGCCGCCGCCCTTCGGGTCGCCCGAGCTGACGGTCGTCAGGATATGCATGCTGCTGCGCCCGGTGTAGACGATGACCGCCTCGACTTCCACCATGTCGCCGACCAGGACGGGATCGGCAAAGTGGATGTTGCCCACGTAGGCGGTGACGCAGTAGGACTTGCTCCAGCCGACGGCACAGGCATAGGCAGCCTTGTCCACCCACTCGAGCACCGTTCCCGCGTCCACGGTCCCGCTGAAGCCTGCATCCATCGGCGCGGCAAGAAAACGCAACAGCGCCGAATTCTTCGTCCCGGCAGCTGTGTCCGGCATGGTTCCTCCTCGGCCCGGGCAGTGAGGTGTCCCGCCCCGTTCTGTGATGACAGGCTAGCAGCGAACGTTGGCGTCCAGCGGCCTCCCACCATTCGCTTCGCTCACGGCGGGTCCCTTGCTCCCGTAGACTGGCCGCATGCCACGACGGACCGCGGCGGCGGTACTCGCCTGCCTGCTGCTGAGCGGCTGCGCACCGGCTGCTCCTGGCCAGGTGCCAGGCACGACGGCGGCAGACAGCGCCGCGGCGTCCAGCGGAGCGGCCGCACCCACCGCTGCCGCGCCGTCGTCGGCAGCCGGCCCGACGGCGGACACCCGGCAGCCCCGCCCCGGCTGCCCCGGCGTCCGCTGCAGCAGCCTGGTGCTCACCGGGGACCTGCTGCTGCATGAGGAACTCTGGGCCCAGGCAGCAGCCGATGCCGCGGCCACCGGGAACCGCCCGCTGGATTTCGTCCCCATGCTGGCCGCGCAGCGGCAGTACGTGCAGGCCGCCGACCTGGCTGTCTGCCATCTGGAAACGCCCGTCGGCCGGAGCGGCGGACCGTTCTCGGCCTATCCGTCCTTCAACGTTCCGCCGCAGATCCTGGCCGCAGTCAAGGAGACCGGCTATGACGCCTGCACCACGGCCAGCAACCACAGCCTCGATGCCGGGACCGCAGGCGTGGAGCGCACGCTGGAGGCCCTGGACCGTGCAGGCCTGGCCCACACCGGCACCTACCGCTCGGCGCAGGAGGCCGCGGACACGCTGGTACTGCACGCCGGGGAAGCCCGGATCGCCGTCGTCACCGGCACCTACGCACTCAACGGGCTGGTGCCCGAGGAACCATGGCAGGTGGACATGCTCGAGCCGGCCGTGATGGTGGCCAAGGCGCGCCGGGCCCGCATCGAGGGCGCCGATTTGGTGGTCGCGGCGGTACATGCCGGGGATGAATATGCCAGCACGCCCAATGTCCAGCAGCAGCAGGTCGCCCGTGCCCTGGCGGACAGCGGGGAGTTTGATCTGGTGTATGGCCACCACAGCCATTCCGTGCAGCCCATCGAGAAATACCGGGACACCTGGATCGTCTACGGGCTGGGCAACACGCTGGCCGCGCACGCCACGCCGAATGTGCTCAACACCGAGGGCTTGATGGTCCGGGTGCGGTTCAGCCAGGCACCCGGCGGCAGGTGGTCTGCTGACCGGCTTGACTGGGTGCCGGCCACTTGGGACGGGCCCGGGCACCGCTGGTGCCCGCTGGCGCCCGACGCGCCGGCCTTGGTGGATCCGGAGGACCGGGCCTGTGTCTCCGCCAAGGCCGATGCGGCCAGCCGGGCACGGACCAGGGCCACGGTGGAGTCGCTCGGCGCGGCCGCGGACGGCGCCGCCGAATGGCTGATCAGCCGGGATCCCTGAAGCCCGGAGAGTGGGGCAGCAGGGTCCCTGCGTGGCGGCGGAGCCGACACGAAAGGGCCTGCCCCGGAGAGTGGGGCAGCAGGGTCCCTGCGTGGCGGCGAAGCCGACACGAAAGGGCCTGCCCCAATCCCTACCGCGGGCGGGCGGCGGCGGTCAGGCGCGCCTCGGTCTCGTAGGGGATTTCCAGCGGGGTGTCCTCGAAGCTGCCGTAGCGGCGCAGCACGGCGCCGCGGATCAGGAAGTCCGCCACTGCCGGGTTCTTCGGCAGCAGGGAGCCGTGCAGGTAGCTGGCCACCACATTCCGGTAGCGCGCCCCCTCGGTTCCGTCCTGGCCGTTGTTGCCCTCGCCCTTGGTCACGGTGCCCAGCGGCTGGACCCCTTCCTTCAGGAAGGTCTGCCCGCTGTGGTTCTCGTAGCCGATGACGGTGCCGAACTCGCTGCTCTCGACCACGGTGTTGCCGATCAGGCGGGACGGGCCCGCCACCGTGTCCACGTTCAGCAGGCCAATGCCCTTGATGATGTCCCCGGTATGGGTTTTGAAGAAGTTCCCGTAGAGCTGGTACAGCCCGCAGATGACCAGCATCGGCACGCCGTCGCCGGCCAGCTCCTTCAGCCGGCCGCCCAGGGCCAGCAGGTCCGTCTGGATCTTGTTCTGGCCCGAGTCCTGCCCGCCGCCGCCAACGATCAGGTCCACCTGGTCGGGGAACTCGTCGCCGGGATTGTACTCGTGCAGGCGCACCTCGAAGCCGCGCAGCTGCAGGCGCTTGCGCAGGGTCAAGACATTGCCCCAGTCCCCGTAGATGTTCATGTCCCGCGGGTAGAGCTGCAGCAGGTCGATCACGGGAGCATCCCCGGCCTGCGGGTTGGTTGTGTCCATTTAGGCGATCACCTCGACGTTGGTCAGTTTGCCCAGCTCCCGCCGCAGCGCCAGCATGGCGGTGTAGGTGCAGTAGATGCGTTTGGGCGTGCCGGGCGCGGCGGCGATGAAGCGTTCCAGCGAGGCGTCCAGGTCCGTGTCCACCCGGCCGACCGGCACGTCGTCGTAGAACAGCCGCAGCGCCATATCGTTGGCGCGCACGCCGCTGACCTCGTCCACCCCGGTCTCCCGCAGCGAATCGAAGTCCACGTCCCAGAGCCAGGACATGTCCCGGCCGTCCGCGTAGTTGTCGTTGATGGCGATCATCGTCCGGTAGCCGGCGGCGGGGAAGGAGCGCAGGGCCAGCCTGAAGCCCGCCGGATTCTTCACCAGCACCAGGTCCAGCGGCTGGCCGTTGACGGTCAGGGATTCGCCGCGGCCGAAGGCGGGGGTGACGGCTTCCAGGGACTGGAGCAGCGCGTCCTCGTCCGCGTCCGGTCCCAGCACGGTGCGGGCCAGCGCCAGCGCGGCTGCGGCGTTGTAGACGTTGTAGATGCCGGTGAGCCTGAGCTCGGCTTCGATCTGCCGTCCGTCCAGGCGAAAGCCGGCGGCCGAGCCTTCGCAGGTCGTCAGCACGACGTCGGCCTCCCGCTCGACGGCGTGGTTCTCCGGCACAGGTCCGCCGACCACCGCGGCGTTGGAGCGCAGGTCGTCGTCGCTGGGGAACATCGGGCGCAGTTGGGCGGAGAGCCCGAAGTACTTCACTTCCGTGCCTGCCCGGGCGGCGGTGGCCAGGGCGGCAATGCGCGGATCCTCGCGGTTGAGCACGATGCTGCCGGTAGTGGCCTCGGCGATGCGGCGCAGGAAGCCGGCGGTGGTTTCGATCTCGCCGAAGCGGTCCAGCTGGTCCCGCATGACGTTCAGCAGCAGGCAGTAGCGCGGGGGCACCAGCTTGACGAAGTGCACGGCGTGGGCTTCGTCAAGCTCCAGCACGGCGATGTCGGCATCCAGCCGGCCGGCCAGGTTCGATTCGCCCAGCGCGGCGGCCACCACGCCGCGGGTGAAGTTGCTGCCGGTGCGGTTGGTGAAGACCTTCAGGCCCTGGCCCTGAAGCAGCTCCACCACCATTTTGGTGGTGGTGGTCTTGCCGTTGGTGCCGCTGATGACGACGACGCCGCGGGGCAGGTTCCCGAGAACGCGCGGCAGGAAACCGGGGTCGATTTTCTCGGCGACCAGGCCGGGCAGGGCCGATCCGCCACCGCGGAGTTTGGCCACCTCCCGGACGGTCTTTCCGGCAAGGGTGGCAAGCAGGTGGCGCATGTCCAACACTTTACACAACGCGGCGGACCCCGGCGGGGCCGCGCGGCAGCCGCCGCACACAGCTGCAATACCGGCCGCAGTTAACAGTGCGGCCGGTATTGGGATTATCGTTTTTTCGGGGGAGTTTTCCACATGGCGCCTGCCCGGGCGCTGCTCGGCAGCTTGAAGAACAGCTTTTAAGGAATGATCTTGGTCAAAGTAGGTGTCCTTGCCCTGCAGGGCGACGTGCGCGAGCATGCCGCAGCACTCGAGGCCAGCGGCGCGCAGGCGGTCGCCGTGCGCCGGCCTGCCGAGCTCGCCGGCGTCGACGGGCTGGTGATCCCGGGCGGCGAATCCACCACCATCGACAAGCTGACCCGGATCTTCGAGCTGGACGTGCCGCTGAAGGAGCGCATTGCCGAGGGCATGCCGGTCTACGGGTCCTGCGCCGGCATGATTATGCTCGCGGACGAGATTGCCGATCCGGCCAGGGACTTGGCCGGCAGCCCGCAGCAGACCCTGGGCGGGCTGGACATCACCGTCCGGCGCAACGCCTTCGGCCGCCAGCGCGAATCCTTCGAGACGGACCTGCGGTTCCGCGGCCTCGAATTCAGCGCCGCGGAACCCGGGGCCCAGGCCCCTGCGGTGCACGCCGTGTTCATCCGCGCACCGTGGGTGGAGCGCGTGGGCCCGTCGGTGGACGTGTTGGCGACGGTCGAGCCGTCCGAGGCCTCCCACACGCAGACGTTGCATGGGGCCGCTAGAATTGTTGCAGTCCGTTCGCGGCATCTGCTGGCGACATCCTTCCACCCCGAGGTAACGGGGGAGCGCCGCATCCACGAACTTTTCATCCGCATGATCAGAGGAGAAGCATAAAGCATGTCCGGGCACTCCAAATGGGCAACGACCAAACATAAGAAGGCCGTGATCGATGCCCGCCGTGCGAAGTCCTTTGCCAAGCTGATTAAGAACATCGAGGTGGCCGCCCGTGCCGGCGGCGCCGACCTGTCGGGCAACCCGGCGCTGGAACTGGCCGTGCAGAAGGCCAAGAAGACCTCGGTGCCCAACGACAACATCGACCGTGCCATCAAGCGCGGCGCCGGCCTGACCGGCGAAACCGTGGACTACGCGGAGATCATCTACGAAGCCCGCGGCCCGCAGGGCTCGGCGCTGCTGATCGAATGCCTGACCGACAACAAGAACCGTGCCGCCTCCGAGGTGCGCGTGGCGGTGACCCGCAACGGCGGCACCATCGCCGACCCGGGTTCGGTGGCCTACCTGTTCAGCCGCAAGGGCGTGGTCTCGCTGCCGAAGAAGGACCTGAGCGAGGACGATGTCCTGATGGCGGTGCTGGACGCCGGGGCCGAGGAAGTCAAGGAAGACGGGGACAACTTCGTCGTCACCTCCGACCCGGCCGACCTGCGCGCCGTCGTCGGCGGGCTGGAAGCGGCCGGGATCGAGTACGAAACCGACGAGGTGGAGTTCGTCCCGTCCATGAGCGTGGACGTCGACGTTGACGCCGCGCGCAAGTTCACCCGCCTGGTGGACGCGCTCGAAGAGCTCGACGACGTGCAGAACGTCTACGCGAACGTGGACTTCTCCGACGAAGTCATGGCCGCGCTGGAGGCGGACGACTGACGCGTGGCACTGCGTGTTCTCGGCATCGACCCGGGGCTGACGCGCTGCGGCTTCGGCGTGGTCGACGTCGAGGCCAACCGGCGGGCGAGCCTGGTGGACGTCGGGGTGGTAGGAACCCATAGCGAGGAGCCGCTGGACCAGCGGCTCCTCGCCATTTCCCTGGCCGTGGACGAATGGCTGGACCGGCACCGCCCGGACGTCCTCGCCGTCGAACGGGTCTTCAGCCAGCTCAACGTCAGCACCGTGATGGGCACGGCCCAGGCCTCCGGGATCGTGATTGCCGCCGCCGCACGCCGGGGGATCCCCGTGGCGCTGCATACCCCGACCGAGGTCAAGGCCGCGGTGACCGGCAACGGGCAGGCGGACAAGACCGCGGTGACCAAGATGGTGACCAGGATCCTGCGGCTGCAGGCTCCGCCGCGTCCGGCCGACGCGGCGGACGCGTTGGCGCTGGCCATTACCCACGCCTGGCGCGGCAACGGGCTGGCGGTGCCGGCGGCAGCCTCCGCCGCAGGCCCGGGCGGGACGGGGTCCGGCCTGACCCCGGCGCAGCGGGCCTGGGCCGAGGCCGAAGCGCGGGCCAAGCGCGGCCGGCGCTGAGCGGTCCGTGTGGCGGCTGGGTTTGTGCCCGCAGCACGGCGTAGGCTATTCGTAGGTATGTTCGTATATTTTCCTCTTCCATCTGCGGGGTCGGTTCATGATTAGTTCGTTGCGCGGGGTCGTTACCCATGTGGGCCTGCATTCCGCGGTCGTGGACGTGAACGGCTTCGGGATGCTGGTGCAGGCCACCCCGCAGACGCTCGGCGGGCTGCACGTGGGCAGGGAGACCGAGCTGGCCACCACGATGGTGGTGCGCGAGGACTCGATGACGCTCTACGGCTTCGAGGACGCCTCCCAGCGGGAGGTTTTCGAAACCCTCACCTCGGTCAGCGGCGTCGGCCCGCGCCTGGGCCTGGCCGCGCTGGCGGTGCACAGCCCGGAGGCCATCCGTGTGGCCGTGGCCGCCGGCGACAGCAAGGCCATCAGCAAGGTCCCGGGGATCGGACCCAAGCTGGCCGGACGCATTGTGCTCGAGCTGGCCGGCAAGCTGGTGCCGCTGGGCACCGAGAGCGCCCCGGCCGCCGCGGACTGGAAGGGCCAGGTCGTCGAGGCGATGACCGGCCTGGGCTGGTCGGAGAAGGACGCCGGTGCCGCCGTCGACGCCGCCGCGGAGGAGCACCCGGAGGCTGCCGCGGCCGGCGACGTCGGCGAGCTGCTGCGCCTGACCCTGCGCCGGATGGGCCGGGACGGTACGCGCGCGGCGCGCCGCCCGGCGGCAGGGGTGAAGTAGCGTGGCCGCGCGGGACCGGGATTCGCTCGTCTCCGCGGCCGGCGAGGCCGAGGAGCGGGCGCTGGAAGCTGCGCTGCGGCCGAAGAACCTGGACGATTTCGTCGGCCAGGCCCGCGTGCGCCAGCAGCTCTCGCTGGTGCTGGAAGCCTCCCGGATCCGTGAACGCACCGCCGACCACGTGCTGCTCTCCGGTCCGCCCGGGCTGGGCAAGACCACGCTGGCCATGATCATCGCGGCCGAGATGAACGCGCCGCTGCGCATCAGTTCCGGCCCGGCCATCCAGCACGCCGGCGACCTGGCCGCGATCCTGTCCTCGCTGACCGAAGGCGAGATCCTCTTCCTGGACGAAATCCACCGGATGTCCCGGCCCGCCGAGGAAATGCTCTACATGGCCATGGAGGATTTCCGGGTCGACATCGTGGTCGGCAAGGGCCCGGGGGCCACCGCCATTCCGCTGGACCTGCCGCCCTTTACGCTCGTCGGGGCGACGACGCGGGCCGGCCTGCTGCCGGGGCCGCTGCGGGACCGCTTCGGCTTTACCGGGCACCTGGAGTTCTACTCCACCGGCGAGCTGGAACTGGTGCTGCGCCGCTCGGCCATGCTGCTGGACCTGAAGGTCAATTCCGCCGGCTTTGCCGAGATCGCCAGCCGCTCCCGCGGCACCCCGCGGATCGCCAACCGGCTGCTGCGCCGGGTCCGGGACTGGGCGCTGGTGCACAAGCTCGAGGAAATCGACCTGCGGGCCGCCTCCGCCGCACTGGATATGTACGAGGTGGATGCCCGCGGGCTGGACCGGCTGGACCGCTCGGTGCTGACGGCGCTGATCACCAAGTTCAACGGCGGCCCGGTGGGCCTGTCCACACTGGCGATCGCCGTCGGGGAGGAAACCGAGACGGTCGAGACGGTGGCCGAACCGTACCTGGTGCGCGAAGGCCTGCTCGGCCGGACGCCGCGCGGCCGGGTGGCTACCGCCGCTGCCTGGGAGCACCTGGGCATGGTGCCGCCGGCCGGGGCCATGTTCGGGGAGACCCTCTTCACGCTGACGGAGGAAAGCGCGCCCGAGCTTTTCGAGGACTGAGCACCGTACGGGACAGCCGCAGGCCACAGCGCCGGCTGTCCCATGCCGGTTCCCTGTGCCGTGTCCGCGTAGAATGGAAAAGATTACCCAGCCTCCGAGGAACGGAACAATTCTGTGATCGCTAACGTCTTGACCGCCAACACCGCACAGCCGCAGGGCGGCGGCATCGACTTCATGACCATCGCGCTGTTCGTGATCTTCGGCCTGCTCATCTTCACGATGTTCCGGAAACAGCGCAAGGTCCAGGCGCAGATGCGGGAAAAGGCCGAGCAGATGAAGGAAAAGCTGGCGCCCGGCACCGAGGTCATGACGCAGTTCGGCCTGTACGGCTCCGTGGTGTCCGTGGACCGGGACGAGAACAAGGTGGTCCTGGAGCTCTCGCCCGGCAACACCGCCACCGTGCATCTGCAGGCTGTCACCGAGATCCTGCAGGCCCCTGCCGGCGCCGAAGCCACTGCCGTGCCGGACGATGCCTCCAGCCTCACCGGGACCGAGCCCGGCCCCGTCCGCGCCGAGACGCCCGAGGAAACCCTCAAGCGCCTCAACGACGACAAGGACAACGGAAAGTAGCCGCGGGACGCCGGGCCCGTACCGGCTGCCCGGCAACGTCCTGAGGACTTTCACCCGGCGCAGGAAGGCTCCCCGCCAGCGCCATGCCGCAGTGTCCGCCCGGGCCTGCAGCGGTACCAGCCGATGAAGGAAAGACCATCCATGGCACGATCCCGCTCCACTTCCGCAGCCAGGCGGACACTCATCTGGCTTACCGTCCTGTTCGCTGCCCTGACGGCTGCCCTGGCCGGCGGCGTGATGTCCGGCCAGGCCAGCTGGGCCCCCAAGCTGGCCCTGGACCTCGAGGGCGGGACCCAGATGATCCTGGCCCCGAAGGTGCAGGGGGCAGGGGACCAGATCACGGCCGAGCAGCTGAACCAGGCGGTGGAGATCATCCGCCAGCGCGTGGACGGTTCGGGCGTGGCCGAGGCCGAGATCAGCACCCAGTCCGGGCGCAACGTCGTCGTCAGCCTGCCCGGCGTGCCGGACACCAGGACCCGCGAGCTGATCCAGGCCTCCGCCAACATGGAGTTCCGCCCGGTGCTGGCCGCAGCCCCCGGTGCGGCCGTGCCCAAGGCAGAGCGCACGCCCAAGGACGAGCTTCCGGCGCCCAGCGGCAAACCCGCCAACGCCAGCGACGACAACTGGGTGACCCCCGAACTGTTCCAAAAGTTCGAGGCGGCCGAATGCCTTGACCCGGCAGCCGCGGAGGAGACCGGGCCGGACGATCCGGCCAAGCCGATCATTGCCTGCGAGCCGGATACCGGCATGAAGTACATCCTGGGCCCGGTGGAGGTGCCCGGCACCGATATCGCCTCGGCCAGCTTCGGCCAGGTCCGCGGCACCCAGGGCCAGAGCCTGAACCAGTGGGCCGTGAACATCGAGTTCAACGGCGAAGGCACCGAGGCCTTCAAGAATGTCACCGAACGGCTGTTTGGCCTGACCGGGGTGAAGAACCAGTTCGCCATCGTGCTGGACGGGCAGGTCATCTCCGCCCCGACCACCAACGCGGTGATTCCGGACGGCAAGCCGCAGATCACCGGCAACTTCACCGAGGAGTCCGCGCGTGTCCTGGCCGAGCAACTCAAGTACGGCGCGCTGCCGATCAGCTTCGAGATCCAGAGCGAGCAGCAGATTTCCGCCACCCTGGGCGCCGAGCAGCTGAAGATGGGCCTGCTCGCCGGCCTGATCGGCCTGGCTCTGGTGGCCGTGTACTCCTTCTTCCAGTACCGGCTGCTGGGGCTGGTCACGATCGCCTCCCTGGTGGTGGCCGGCGGCCTGACCTACCTGGCGATCGCGCTGCTGGGCTGGACCGAGAACTACCGCCTGTCGCTGGCCGGCGTGGCCGGCCTGATCGTGGCCATCGGCCAGACAGCCGACTCGTTCATCGTCTACTTCGAACGTATCCGCGACGAACTGCGCGAGGGCCGGGGCCTGGTCTCCGCCGTCGACAACGGCTGGAAGCGCGCCAAGCGCACCGTGCTGGCCTCCAAGGCCGTCAACCTGCTGGCCGCCGTCGTGCTGTACTTCGTGGCGGTGGGCAACGTGCGCGGCTTCGCCTTCACCCTGGGCCTGACCGCGGTGGCCGACCTGCTGGTCGTCTTCCTCTTCACCCACCCGGTGATGGTGCTGCTGGCCCGGACCCGGTTCTTCGGCGAGGGCCACCGGCTGTCCGGCCTGGACCCGCGGCTGCTGGGCGCGGTGCCGCTCTACCGCGGCGCCGGCCGGCTCCGCCAGCCTGCGGAGGCCGGATCCAAGGTGCGGACCAGGAACACCGGCGCTGCCGCCGAGGCGGCCAGGCGCCAGACCATCGCCGAGCGCAAGGCCGAGCAGCAGCGCCAGGCCGGCCAGCAACGTGAGGCCAGTGCCGTTGGCCGCGGCACGGACAAGGAGAGCAACTGATGCCCAATTTCGCAACCTTCGGCAACGAGCNAGTGCCGTTGGCCGCGGCACGGACAAGGAGAGCAACTGATGTTTTTTGCAAGCGCTCCTACGATTTCGTCGGCCGGCACCGGCTGTGGTTCCTGATCGCCGCGGCCGCGGTGTTCGTCTCGATCATCGTGCCGCTGGTCAAGGGTGGCTTCAACCTGGGCATCGAGTTCCGCGGCGGCTCCGAGTTCACGGTGTCGCAGACCTCCAACACGGACGCCGCCGAGGGCGAGCAGGCGGTCACCTCGGTGGTGCCTTCTGCCGCAGCGCGGGTGACCAACATTGCCCCCAACACCATGCGGATCCAGACGGACCGGCTCAGCGACGACGAGACGCTGGCCGTACGCGATGCGCTGGTCCAGGCCTACGACGTGGAGGCCGACCAAGTGACCTCCACCTTCGTCGGACCGACCTGGGGCGCCGACGTGACCCGGCAGGCGGTGTGGGGCCTGGTGGTCTTCGTGCTGTTGGCCGCGGTGCTGATGGCCATCTACTTCAGGACGTGGAAGATGTCCGCGGCCGCCCTCACCGGCATGGTGGTGGTGCTCGTGCTTACCGCGGGGTTGTATTCGCTCAGCGACTTCGAGGTGACTCCGTCCGCGATCATCGGCTTCCTCACCGTCCTCAGCTACTCGCTCTACGACACGGTGGTGGTCTTCGACAAGGTCCGCGAGAATACCGAGGACATCAAGGACTCCACACGCCGCACCTTCGCCGAAGAGGTCAACCTGGCCGTCAACCAGACCCTGGTGCGTTCCATCAATACCTCGGTGGTGGCGGTGCTGCCGGTGGCCGCGATCCTGTTCATCGGCGCCTACCTGCTCGGTGCCGGTACGCTCAAGGACCTGTCCCTGTCGCTGTTCATCGGCATCATCATCGGCACGGCAACGACGATCTTCATCGCCGCCCCGATGTACGCCGTGCTGCGTGCGCGGGAGCCTGAACTGGTGGCCCAGGCGAAGAAGGTCGAGGCGCGCCGCGGGCGCCAGCCGGCGGAAGCAGCGGCTCCCGCCGGCTGACGGCCCCGGACAGGGCACCGGACGCGAGTCAAGCCGGAGGGCCGCCGGTGGTGTCCGCCGGGCGGCCCTCCGGCATAGACTAGAACGATCGGATGTTGCAGCAGCGGGTGGGCGCCGGCCCGGGATAACCGAGAATCCCGGGGCCGTGCCGGAAAGCGGGGCACTACTTGGCGGAAAAAACCGGATCCCAGGACCAGGTAGCCGGAACCAAACCGGCCGCCGGGCCTGCCCCTGCGCCGTCCGGGGCATCCACGACGGCGGCCATTGTGCCAGCCGTGCCCCAGGCACCCGTCAAGCATGCGTTTCCCGGCCGCCGCGAACGGACCATGTCCCGCCTGGCCCGGCTCACCGGGCGCGCCACGGCCGGTTATTCGCCCATCCTGGAACCGCTGCTGCGCACCGTCCGGGCCAACAACCCCCGGGAAGACTTCGACCTGATCCAGCGCGCCTTCGTCGTGGCCGAGCGCAGCCACCGCGGGCAGAAGCGCAAGAGCGGCGACCCGTACATCACCCACCCGGTGGCCGTGGCGACCATCCTGGCCGAACTGGGCATGACCGGCACCACGCTGGCAGCGGCCCTGCTGCATGACACGGTGGAGGACACCGACTACACGCTTGAGCAGCTGCGCGCCGAATTCGGCCCGGAAGTGGCCATGCTGGTGGACGGGGTCACCAAGCTGGACAAGGTGCAGTTCGGGGACGCGGCCCAGTCCGAGACGGTGCGCAAGATGGTGGTGGCCATGGCCAAGGACATCCGTGTCCTGGTCATCAAGCTCGCCGACCGGCTGCACAATGCCCGCACCTGGCGCTTTGTCTCCCCGGAGTCCTCGGCCAAGAAGGCCAGGGAGACCCTGGAGATCTTCGCTCCGCTGGCCCACCGCCTGGGCATGAACACCATCAAGTGGGAACTGGAGGACCTGTCCTTCGCGGCCCTGCACCCGAAGGTCTACGACGAGATCGTGCGGATGGTCGGGGAACGCACCCCCGAGCGCGAGAAGTACCTGACCATGCTGCGGACCAGGATCGGCGAGGACCTGCGGGCGGTGAAGATCAAGGCCACGATCACCGGCCGGCCGAAGCATTACTACTCGATCTACCAGAAGATGATCGTGCGGGGTAAGGACTTCGACGACATCCACGACCTGATGGGCATCCGCGTGCTGGTGGACACCGTCCGCGACTGCTACGCGACCCTGGGCGCCCTGCACGCGCGGTGGAATCCGCTGCCGGGGCGCTTCAAGGACTACATCGCGATGCCCAAGTTCAACATGTACCAGTCGCTGCACACGACGGTGATCGGCCCCGGCGGCAAGCCGGTGGAAATCCAGATCCGCACGCACGAGATGCACCGGCGCGCCGAGTACGGCGTCGCCGCGCATTGGAAGTACAAGGACGCTGCCCGCGGCGGCACGGCCGACGGCGGGGACATGGGCTGGCTGCGCAGCCTGGTGGACTGGCAGCAGGAAACCAGCGACCCTGCCGAATTCCTGGACTCGCTGCGCTTCGAGATCAATGCCCGCGAGGTCTTCGTCTTCACCCCCAAGGGCGAGGTCATGGCCCTGCCGGCCGGGTCCACCCCGGTGGACTTCGCCTACGCCGTCCATACCGAGGTGGGGCACCGGACCATCGGTGCCCGGGTCAACGGCAAGCTGGTGCCGCTGAACAGCGAACTGCAGCACGGCGACTGGGTGGAGATCTTCACCTCCAAGGCCGAAGGCGCCGGGCCCAGCCAGGACTGGCAGTCGTTCGTCAAGAGCCCGCGGGCGCGCAACAAGATCCGCCAGTGGTTCACCAAGGAACGCCGCGAAGAGGCGATCGAGAAGGGCAAGGACCTGCTCACCCGCGCGATGCGCAAGCAGAACCTGCCGCTGCAGAAGATGATGACCCACGACGCACTGACCGCCGTGGCCCAGGAACTGCACCACGCCGACATCTCCGCGCTGTACGCGGCCGTGGGGGACGGGCACACCTCCGCGCAGAACGTCATCGAGCACCTGGTGGCGCTGCTCGGCGGCCCCCCGGAGCCCGAGGAACTGCCGTCCCCGGTGATCAGCCCGCCGAAGCGGCCCAAGTCCGCCGACGCCGGCGTCACGGTGGTGGGGACCGGGGATGTCTGGGTCAAGCTGGCCCGCTGCTGCACGCCGGTCCCGCCGGATCCGATCGTCGGCTTTGTTACCCGCGGCGCCGGCGTCTCCGTGCACCGCGAGGACTGCCGCAACGTCAGCCACCTGCGCGACGAGCCGGAGCGGATGGTCCGGGTGGCGTGGGCCCCCACCCAGTCCAGCGTCTTCCTGGTGGAAATCCAGGTCGAGGCACTTGACCGCAAGAGCCTGCTGTCGGACGTGACCCGGGTACTGGCCGAGAACCAGGTGAACATCCTCTCGGCCACGGTACATACCTCCAGGGACCGGCTGGCGATCTCCCGGTTCTCCTTCGAAATGGGGGACCCGAAGTACCTCAACCACATCCTCAGCGCGGTGCGGCGGATCGACGGCGTCTTCGACGTCTACCGGACCACCGGCTCCCAGCGCCGCTGACAGCGGACGCCTACGCTCCGGCCAGGCGGCCGAGCACGCGCTCGATCCGCTCCAGTGCCTGCCGTTTGCCCGGCAGCCGGCTCCTGGCCTGCAGGGCCTGCCTGATGTAGTCCAGCGGACACTCCAGGCTGCTGTCCGCTGCCAGGGCGCGCAGTGCCTGGACCGCCGGTTCCTCCGCGGCGTGCAGGGCAATATCCAGCGCGGTGCGCAGCGGAGCGGTTACCGGGACTCGGCCCATGGTGGTGGTATCGAGCGGGCCGAGCGAGACCTCGTGGATGGCCACGGTGCGGCAGCGTCCCTGCGAGGTGGTGCGGAAGCGGTGGTCCAGCAGCACGGCCACCTTCTGCGGTGCCGGTGCACAGCTGTAGATCCAGGCGGCGCTGAGCCTGCCGATCACTACCTTCGCGCGGATCTGCCCGGGCAGCGCCGCCTGTGCGGCCAGCGCGCGGTGGGCGGCTGTGACCGGATCGCCGGCGCGGACATAGGCCGGGCCGTAGATGTTCTCCACCAGCCCCTCCAGCCGCATGGCGCGCAGCTCGTTGAGCGTATGCATCCGCCCCGGCCGCAGGACCAGCTCCGCGCGGCGGGCCTCAGGCCCGTCCGGGGCGGCAGCTGCGGCGTACGTGGGCGGGACCATGCCTGCCAGCCTGCCAGAGCCGGCAGGGCAACGAGAGGGGGCGGGGCTTAGGTTGTGGACAACATCCACCACCTATGCCCCGCCCCCGCAATGTGTAGGACAGGAAGCCACTCCTAGGCGAAGTCCTGGGCGGCCTTCTGCAGCGTTTCCAGCCACTGCCGGCGGGCCGCCAGCGCTTCACGCGCCTCGGCGATCGCGCGTTCGTCGCCCTTCTGCTCGGCCTGGGCCAGATCCGCCTCGAGCGACTCGATCGCCGCTTCCAGCTGGCTGAGGGCACTGCTGGTCCGGGCCTGGGTTTCCGGATTGGTGCGGCGCCAGTGCTCGTCCTCGGCGGCCTTGACCGCGTCCTCGACCTTGCGCAGGCCGGCCTCGACCCGCTGCATGTCGGCCCGCGGGACCTTGCCAGCCTCTTCCCAGCGTTCCCGGATGGACTGCAGCGCCTTCTTCGCTGCGGCCAGGTCCGTGACCGGCAGCAGGGTCTGGGCCTCGGCGAGCAGGCCCTCCTTGACCACCAGGTTGGCCGCATACTCCCGGTCCACTGCCTGGTTGGCCGCCTGGCGGGCGGAGAAGAACCTGTCCTGGGCGGCCCGGAAGCGGGCCCAGAGCGCGTCGTCGTCCTTGCGGCTGGCCCGCTTGGAAGCCTTCCACTGGTCCATCAGCCGGCGGTATTCGCCGGCAGTGGCTCCCCAGTCCGTGGAGGTGGACAGTTCCTCGGCCCGGGCGATCAACGCTTCCTTGGCTGCCTTGGCGGCCGCGTTGTCGCTGTCCAGCTGGCTGAAGTAGGCGCGGCGGTGCCGGTCGAAGACCGTGCGGGCCGACCGGAAGCGCTTCCAGAGCGAGTCCTCGGTGGCCCGGCCGAGCCGGACGCCGTTCTTCTGCGCCGCCTTCCAGGCCTCGAACAGTTCGTTCATCCGGGCGCTGCTGGACTTCCACTGCACGGTGGCAGGATCCTTGGCCGCCAGCTCCTCGGCCTCGGCCACAATGGCCTCCCGGGCCGCCAGCTCGGCGGCGCGCACCGCTTCCTGCTCGGCCTTCTCGTTCCGCTGCAGCTGCGCAATGGCGGCCCCCAGGGCGTCGAGCCGCGCCTGCAGCGCCGGGACATCGCCGACCATATGCCGCTCGGTCAGCTGTTCCTGCAGGTGGGAGAGCGTCTTCTGCATATCCGCGGCCGGTGCCTTGGCCTCCACGCGCTGCTCCAGCAGCGCGATCTGGGCCGCGACGTCGTCGTACTTGCGCACGAAGTAGGAGAGCGCCTCCTCGGGGGACGCATCCGGGTAATGGCCCACCGGGTGTTCCTCGCCGTCGAGGAGCAGGAAGACGTGGCCGTCCTCGGAGACGCGCCCCCACTTGGCGGCCTCGGACAGGGGAGTGGACTGTACCGCGGGCGCGGCCACGACCGGCTGGGCTGCCGCGGGCTTCGGCGCGATTGCCGCAGGGGTGGGACGGGGCGCGGGCTTGGCCGCGGCACCGCTGTCGCCGGCCGGCTGTGCGGCTGCGTCCGTGGTGTAGTCGGTTGCTTCGTCGGATTTCTGACTGTTGGTCACCGCTAAAACTCTTTCGCTTGTTGGTTGGGGCAGCTTCGGTGCTGCGGCCCCGGGAGTAGCCTGGTTGTGTCCGGAGGTGCTGGTTGCCTAGTTCGGGCTCTCCTTCAACGTAAACGACTTAATGGATACCGGTATCTTAGGCGCTCCGTCCCGGCTGCCGGGTTCCTTTACGCCACCTTTGGCAATCTTGCGCAGCACGTCCATGCCGCCGGTGACCCTGCCCATGACGGTATAGCCGCCGGTATCCTGCGCAATCGTGCTGTCCTTCCAGGTGATGAAGAACTGCGTGCCGTTGCTGGAGGTGCTTTGGCCGCGGGCGACGGCGATGGTCCCGGCCGGGTAGGAGCCGTCCGCCGGGCTGTTTTCCACCGGTCCCCATTGGTAGGCCGGGTCGCCGGCGCCGGCGCCGTCCACGGAACCGCACTGCAGCACGCCCATGGACTCGGCGGTGGTGAGCCGGTGGCAGGTCTTGCCGGCGAAGAATCCCTCCCCGGCCAGCGTGGTGAAGACCGACACCGCCTGCGGGGCCTTGCTGCCGTCGAGCCGGACCTGGATCTCGCCCTGATTGGTGGCGAGGGTGCCGGTGAAGGTCTTGCCCCGGGCCAGATCGGCGGAGGGAATATTGGCCGCGGAGGCAGTATTTCCTGCAGATGCCTGGGGGGTAGCCGAGGTGCCGGTTTCCGGCACCTGCAGGCCTTCCTCCAGGGTCCGGAACTGCTCGGCGGGATTGCTCCCGAACACCGCCAGCTGCAGCACCAGACCGGCGGTGACGGCGGCAGCCAGCGCGATGCCGGCGACGACGTTGTCCCGCCGGCGCCGCCTGGCCTGGTCATTGCGCAGGGCACGCCTGGCCTCCATCTGCGCAATCCGGCGGCGCGTCTGCCTGTCCGGCCGGTTTGCTGCCACTGACCCTCCTCGCCTTAAACTGAACCAGCAGCCAGTCTATGCATTACGGCGTTCCTGGTTGTCCTGTTGCTTACGTTCTGTTAGGAGATGCACCCGCATGGCACGAAAGGCCTCCCTGTCAGGGTTCCCTGAATGGCTTCCGCAGGAGAGGCTGGTCGAGTTGCATGTGCTGGACACACTGCGGCGCACCTTCGAACTGCACGGTTTCTCCTCCATCGAAACCCGCGCGGTGGAAACCATCGGGCAGCTGCTGCGCAAGGGCGAGATCGACAAGGAGGTCTATGGCCTGCACCGGCTGCAGGCCGAGGACGACCCCGGGGCCCCGGACCAGGACAAGCTGGCCCTGCACTTCGACCTGACCGTGCCGTTCGCCCGCTACGTGGTGGAGAATGCCGGCTACCTGGCATTCCCGTTCCGCCGCTACCAGATCCAGAAGGTCTGGCGCGGCGAGCGTCCGCAGGAAGGGCGCGCGCGCGAATTCACCCAGGCGGATATCGACGTCGTCGGCGACGGCGAGCTGCCCTTCCGCTACGACGTCGAACTGGCGCTGGTCATGGCCGAAGCGCTTTCCGCCCTCCCGATTCCCGACTTCCGGATCCGGGTCAACAACCGCAAGCTGGCCGAAGGCTTCTACCGGGGCATCGGCCTGACGGACACCGCCGGAGTGCTGCGCAGCATCGACAAGCTGGAGAAGGTGGGCCCGGAGAAGGTAGCCGAGCTGCTCCAGGAGGAGCTCGGCGCCACGCCGGAGCAGGCCAAGGCAGCGCTGCAGCTGGCCGGCATCCGCACCGAGGACACCTCCTTCGTCGCGCAGGTGCGCGCCCTGGGCGTGGAGGACGAACTGCTGGAGGAGGGCCTGGCCGAGCTGGAACAGGTGATCGGCGAGGCCTGCCGGCGCGTGCCGGGCAAGGTCATTGCGGACCTGAGCATCGCCCGCGGCCTGGACTACTACACCGGCACCGTCTACGAGACCGTGCTGGTGGGCCACGAACAGCTCGGCTCCATCTGCTCCGGCGGACGCTATGACGCACTGGCGGCCAAGGGCAACCGCACGTTCCCCGGCGTCGGGCTCTCGATCGGCGTCACGCGCCTGGTCATGCGCATCCTGGGCCAGCAGCTGGCCGCGGCCTCCCGCGAAGTCCCCACCGCAGTGCTGGTCGCCCTGGCCAATGACGACAGCTGGTCCCAGGCGCAGGACGTGGCCGCCGCGCTGCGCAGCCGCGGAATCAGCACCGAGGTCGCTGCCAAGGCTGAGAAGTTTGGCAAGCAGATCAAGTACGCCGACCGCCGCGGCATCCCGTTCGTCTGGTTCACCGGCCACTCCGATGACGGCACGCTCACGCACGAGGTCAAGGACATCCGCTCGGGCGAGCAGGTGCCTGCCGATCCCGAGCTCTGGATGCCGCCGGCCGAGGACCTGGCGCCCAGGATCAGCGCAACCGGGACGGCTTGAGCACCGCCCGCCCGATCACTCCCGCGGCCAGCACCCCTGCCATTGCCAGCACCGAGGGCAGCGGCAGGGTGAAGGCCAGCGCCAGGCAGCCGGCCAGGCCCAGCCAGTTCAGCGCCTTGGGCAGGTGCCACGGGCGGTCGGTAAGCGTCAGCGCGGAGGCATTGGTCACCGCGTAGTAGATGAGCACGCCGAAGCTGGACAGGCCGACCACCGCCAGCACGTCCTGGGTCAGCAGCAGGCAGATGACGGCGGCAGCCACCGTCACCTCCGCGAGCCAGGGCACGTTGAAGCGCCGGCTGACCGACGCCAGCACATGCGGCAGGTCGCGCTCTCGGGCCATCGCCAGCATGGTCCGGGAAACCCCGGCGATCAGCGCCAGCAGGGCGCCCAGACAGGCCAGTGCGGCGGCCACCGCCACCGCGCCGGTGCCGATGCCGCCCCCGACCCGTTCCATCACGGTGTGCAGCGGGGCGGGCGTGGTGGCCAGCAGCTCCGGTCCCAGGAAACGCAGCAGCCCGGCCCCGAGCAGGAAGTACAGGGTGAAGGTGAGCGCCAGCGCCGCCCCGATGGCCACCGGGATCAGCCGTTTCGGGTCTCGGATCTCCTCGCCCATGGTGGCGATGCGCGCATAGCCGGCGAAGGCGAAGAAGAAGAGTGCGGCGCCCTGCAGCACGCCGTAGGGCGTGACCGTCACCGCCGCCGCGCCGCTGACGATGGGCGGTTCGTTGAAGGCGACCACAATCACGAACACAAGCACTGCGGCCACGATGGAGATGAACCAGCGGGTCATCCACGCGGTCCGGGTGATGCCCAGCAGGTTGATGCCGGTGAGCAGGACCACGGCCGCCACCGCCACCGGCGTGGCGTAGCCGGGGGCCACGTACAGCCCGAAGGCCAGGGCCATCGCGGCGCAGGAGGCGATCTTGCCGGTCACGAACGCCCAGCCGGCCAGGAAGCCCGGCCAGTCGCCCAGCCGTTCGCGGCCGTAGACGTAGGTGCCGCCGCTGGTGGGATAGACCGCGGCCAGCTGTGCCGAGGCGGACGCGTTGCAGTACGCGATCAGGCCGGCGATCGCCAGCGAGAGCAGGAGCCAGTTGCCGGCGGCCGCGGCGGCCGGCGGATAGACCACGAATACGCCGGCACCCACCATGGAACCGATGCCGATGGTGGTGGCGTCCACGCCGCCGAGCCTGCGTTCCAGGGACGATTCACTGCTCACGTCGAGACCACCCGATCCTCTGGTACTGGACAGCGCGCCGCGTGCATGGCCCGGTCCGCCGGCGCTGCCGCGGGGAGGCGGCGGCGCAGCAGTGTGTGGGGCACCGGCACGATCAACGGTAAACTCGTTCAGGACTTGTCTATACCCACTCTAGCCACCTCCTTTCGGATTCCCGGCGCACGGTTCCGTGTCCATCCGGGGTTCGTCCGGTGGCTTTGCTCCCAAGGGTTCTACTGGAAGGAATGTTGTGCTGCGCACACACGAACTCGGCACGCTGCGGGCCGAGCACATCGGACAAACCGTCACACTCGCCGGGTGGGTGGCCCGCCGGCGCGACCACGGCGGTGTTGCCTTCCTGGACCTGCGCGACGCGTCGGGCATTGCGCAGGTGGTGGTGCGCGAGGAGCAGGTCTTCCATGGCCTGCGCAACGAGTACGTCCTGCAGATCAAGGGCACCGTGGAGAAGCGTCCGGAGGGCAACGAGAACCCGGCGCTGGCCAGCGGCGAGGTTGAGGTGATCGCCGAGGACGTCGTCGTCCTCAGCACGTCCGAACCGCTGCCGTTCCAGATCGACGAGCATGTGGAGGTGGGCGAGGAAGCCCGCCTGAAGCACCGCTACCTGGACCTGCGCCGTCCGGCCCCGGCCCGGAACATCCGGCTGCGCTCGGAGGCCAACCGGGTGGCCCGCGATCTGCTGCATGCCGACGGATTCGTGGAGATCGAGACCCCCACCCTGACCCGTTCGACGCCGGAGGGCGCCCGCGACTTCCTGGTGCCGGCACGGCTGGCCCCGGGCTCCTGGTACGCGCTGCCGCAGTCCCCGCAGCTGTTCAAGCAGCTGCTGCAGGTGGGCGGGTTCGAGAAGTACTACCAGATCGCCCGCTGCTACCGCGACGAGGACTTCCGCGCCGACCGGCAGCCGGAGTTCACCCAGCTAGACATCGAGGCCAGCTTCGTCGACCAGGATGACATCATCGCCCTGGGCGAGCGGATCGTGCAGGCCGTGTGGCGGCTGATCGACGTCGAAATCCCGCTGCCGATCCGCCGGATGAGCTATGCCGAGGCGATGGACAAGTACGGCACGGACAAGCCGGACCTGCGCTTCGGCCTGGAGCTGACCGAGCTGACCGGCTTCTTCAAGGACACCACCTTCCGGGTCTTCCAGGCACCCTACGTGGGCGCGGTGGTCATGCCCGGCGGCGCGTCGCAGGCCCGCCGCACGCTGGACGCCTGGCAGGAGTGGGCCAAGCAGCGCGGCGCCAAGGGCCTGGCCTATGTCCTGATCCAGGAAGACGGCGAGCTGACCGGCCCGGTGGCCAAGAACCTGACGGACTTCGAGCGTGCGAACCTGGCCGGCGCCGTAGGCGCCAAGCCGGGCGACTGTATCTTCTTCGCCGCCGGGGACCGTGCCCAATCGCGCGCCCTGCTGGGCGCAGCCCGGGTGGAGATCGGCCACCGTACCGGCCTGGTCAACGACGGCGACTGGGCCTTTGTCTGGGTCGTGGACGCTCCGCTGTTCGAGCCGGCGACGAACGCGACCGCCTCCGGCGACGTGGCCCTGGGCTACTCCGCCTGGACCGCGGTGCACCACGCCTTCACCTCGCCCAAGCCCGAGTTCATGGACTCTTTCGACCAGGACCCGGAGAACGCCCTCGCCTACGCCTACGACATCGTCTGCAACGGCAACGAGATTGGCGGCGGTTCGATCCGTATCCACCAGCGGGACCTGCAGGAGCGCGTGTTCAAGGTGATGGGCATTGGCCACGAGGAGGCCGAGGAGAAGTTCGGCTTCCTGCTGGAAGGCTTCAAGTACGGTGCCCCGCCGCACGGCGGTATTGCCTTCGGCTGGGACCGCGTGCTCCAGCTGCTCACCGGCTCGGATTCGATCCGCGACGTGATCGCCTTCCCGAAGTCCGGCGGCGGCCACGATCCGCTCACCGACGCCCCGGCGCCCATCACCCCCCAGCAGCGCAAGGAAGCCGGTGTGGACGCCAAGCCGCAGCCCAAGGACAAGTCCCAGTCCTCCGGCAGCTAACCCTTCCCCGCCCCGCAAAGGTGGCCGGCAGATGTCCTGCATCTGCCGGCCACCTTTCTGTCCGCAGATCCGCGGCAGGGCCGTCCCGGTCCGCGGGGGCGGCCGGAGGCTCTGGTCCGCGGCGGCCGATTTTTCCGGCGGGAGCGGGGCAGTAGCCTTGGGGAGTGAGTGATTTGTTCAGCGCCGCCGACGAGACGCCCCTGGAGGAACCCGGCCACGTCCCCTCCGAGGCCGCCTGGCAGCCGGCCCACCCGCGCAGCCCGCTGGCCGTGCGCATGCGTCCGCGGACGTTGGACGAGGTGGTGGGCCAGCAGCACCTGCTGCAGCCCGGTTCCCCACTGCGGCTGCTGGCGGCGGGCGGCAGCGGCAGCGGTCCGGCCGGGCCGTCCTCGGTGATCCTGTGGGGTCCGCCGGGCACCGGCAAGACCACGCTGGCGCACGTGATCGCCCGCGGCCCCGGCCGCAAGTTCGTGGAACTGTCGGCGATTACCGCAGGCGTGAAGGACGTGCGCCGGGTCATGGACGAGGCCCTGACCGCCCGGGACCTGCACCGGACCACCACCGTGCTGTTCCTGGACGAGATCCACCGCTTCAACAAGGCCCAGCAGGACGCGCTGCTGCCGGGGGTGGAGAACCGCTGGGTGGTCCTGGTGGCCGCCACCACGGAGAATCCGTCCTTCTCGGTGGTCTCGCCGCTGCTCTCGCGTTCCCTGCTGCTCACGCTCAAGCCGCTGACCAGTGCGGATATCGAAGGGCTGCTGCTGCGCGCGGTCGACGACGAGCGCGGGCTGGGCGGCCGGGTGCGGCTCACGGACGAAGCGCTGGAACATCTGGTCCGGCTCGCCGCCGGCGACGCCCGGCGCGGGCTCACGGCCCTGGAAGCCGCCGCCGGCGTCGCCTGGGGAGAGGCCGGCGGCGGCGCGGCGGAAGGTGCCGGAACGGACGGCGCCGGGCCGGTCGTGGTCGAACTCCAGCATGCCGAACGTGCGCTGGACGTCGCCGCGCTGCGCTACGACCGGGCGGGGGACCAGCACTACGACGTCGCGAGCGCGTTCATCAAGTCGCTGCGCGGCTCCGACGTCGACGCGGCCCTGCACTACCTGGCCAAGATGCTCGAGGCGGGGGAGGACCCGCGGTTCGTGGCCCGGCGGATCATTATCTCGGCCGCCGAGGATGTGGGCATGGCCGATCCGACGGCGCTGCAGACCGCCGTCGCTGCTGCCCAGGCCGTGCAGCTGATCGGCATGCCCGAGGGCCGGATCGTGCTGGCCGAGGCGGTGGTCCACATTGCCACCGCACCGAAGTCCAACGCAGCCTACAACGGCATCAACGCCGCGGTCGCGGATGTGCGGGCCGGCCGCGGGCAGGGGATCCCCGCCCATTTGCGGGATGCGCACTATCCCGGAGCCAAGCAGCTTGGCCACGGCAAGGGCTACGTCTACGCCCACGACGAGCCGCACGGCATTGCCCGGCAGCAGTACCCGCCGGATGACCTGGTGGGGCGCAACTACTACGAACCCACCGCGAACGGGGCCGAACGCGAGATCGCCGCGCGGCTGGAGCGGCTGCGGAAGATAGTCCGCGGGTCCTGAGCCCGGCATGCGGGCGGGGGAGCGGCGGGGAAGGGGTCAGGTGCGGCGGGGTGCGGCGAAGTCCGCCGTGTCGAGGCTGATGGTCACCGGCCCGTCGTTGACCAGCGCTACCTGCATCATGGCGCCGAAGCGGCCGGTCTCCACCGTCGCGCCCAGCTCCCGCAGCGCCGCCACGAAGGCCTCCACCAGCGGCTCGCCCAGTTCCGCCGGTGCGGCCGCAGACCAGGACGGGCGCCGCCCGCGCCGGGTATCGGCATAGAGGGTGAACTGGCTGACCACCAGCAGTGGCGCGTCCTCGTCCGCGCAGGAGCGTTCCCCGGCCAGGATCCGCAGGGTCCAGATCTTGGCCGCCAGGGCCCGGGCGTCCTCCTCGGTATCGGTGTGGGTGGCGCCGGCCAGGACCACGAGTCCGGGACGGTCGATGGCGCCGACCACCTCGCCGTCGACGCTGACACTGGCGCGGGAGACCCGCTGGAGAATTGCTCGCATCCCTCCAGCCTAGGCGCCGAGGGCCCCGCCGCGAGCGCAGCGGGCGGTGGCAGGATGCGGCCAGGAACTGGCCCATGGCCCCATCTGCCGGCCAGTTTCCTTCCGGAGGCGGCGGCAACCGGCCAATTCCGACGTGGCGGAGGTGCTAGAATTATTCGCTGACTGGCAAGCCGTCCGGCTGAGCACCCAATCCACCTGTTTTCCCGGGTGGTTTTGTGTGCCGCGGACGGACTGTAGCTCAAGGTAGCGGTTGACCGACGCTCTCCATCACGGAGGCCAGCAACACCCATCGCCGCATGAATTGGAAGGACATCGTGGCTAACAACACACGAGCCCGCCGCAAGGTGCGTATCTCGCGCGCGCTTGGCATTGCCCTGACCCCCAAGGCCGAGAAGTACATGGAGCGCCGTCCGTACGCTCCCGGCCAGCACGGCCGCGCCCGCCGCAAGCAGGACAGCGACTACGCCGTCCGCCTGCGGGAGAAGCAGCGTCTGCGCGCCCAGTACGGCATCCGCGAGGCACAGATGACCCGTGCCTTCGAGGAAGCCAAGCGCACCAAGGGCCTGACCGGCGAGAACCTGGTCGAGCTGCTGGAGATGCGTCTTGATGCCCTGGTGCTGCGTGCCGGCTTCGCCCGCACCATCGCCCAGGCCCGCCAGCTGGTCGTGCACCGCCACATCATGGTTGACGGCGCACGCGTGGACCGCCCGTCCTACCGCGTCTCCGAGGGCCAGCTGATCCACGTGCACAGCCGCAGCGAGGTCATGGCGCCGTTCCAGGTGGCCGCCGCCGGTGCGCACCGCGACGTGCTGCCGAACGTTCCGCCGTACCTGGACGTGCAGCTGGAGAAGCTCCAGGCCCGCCTGGTCCGCCGCCCCAAGCGCGCCGAGGTCCCGGTGACCTGCGAAGAGCAGCTGGTGGTCGAATACTACGCCCGCTAAGCACGCCTGCCCCGCGATGCGCGGTAGCAATAACTGCATAGCGCGTCAGCGACTTACAGACCGGACAGCCCGCGGCACGCGCCGCGGGCTGTCCGGTAGGTAAGGTACATACGTAGGTGCATCACGCACAGCTGTACCGAAGCCGAACCGAAGACTAATTCGAAGGAGAGACCACCCATGTCAGGTGGCGACATCGCCGGTCTCATCGCCGCGGGCGTTTTTGCGGTGCTGGTGGCCCTGCTGGCCATTCCGGTCTGGAAACTCGGCAAGGTCTTTGACGAGCTCCGCGGAGCCATCCGCTCCATCAGCGACGGCACCACCCCGCTGATCGAGGAGGTGACCACCACCGTGACCACCACCAACGAGCAGCTGCGCAAGGTGGACGGGATCGCTGCGAACGTTTCGGACACCACCGCCAACGTCTCCGCGCTGTCGTCCCTGCTGGCCTCGACGCTGGGCTCCCCGCTGATCAAGATCGCCGCGTTCTCCTACGGCGTCCGGTCCGCATTCACCTCGGGGGCCAAGGGCACGCCCGAAGGCAAGCGCCGCCGCAGCCGCTGATACGGCCGGAAGGAATGAATGTGAAGAGAATCATTTGGATGGCCGCCGGGGTGGCCATCGGCGTGCTGGCCGTCCGGAAGCTCACCGAGGCCAAGGAAACCTTCGGCCCCCAGGGTCTGAACCGCGCCGTCGGTTCGCTCGCGGACAGCATCGCCAATTTCGCCGACGCCGTCCGTGACGGCATGCAGGAACGCGAGGCGGACCTGCGGGCCGCGCTCGGCGTGGACAACTAGCCGTCCCCGGCACTCCTGCCGCGTACAGCCTCCGGCGCGTGACGCCGGCCCGGCCCATCGAATTTTCCGCGAGTTTCCCCCGCCCGCCTGTGCACCGGCCGGGCAGGGTCCACCAGAAGGGTTTTTAGGCACCATGAAGTCCCACGAGATCGTCCGCCGCTGGCTCGACTTCTTCGAGAAGAAGGGCCACCAGGTGGTGCCCTCGGCGTCCCTGGTTTCCCCTGATCCGTCGCTGCTGTTCACCGTGGCCGGCATGGTGCCCTTCATTCCCTACCTGACCGCCCGCGAGGTCCCGCCGTACACCCGGGCCACCAGCGTCCAGAAGTGCATCCGCACCGCGGACATCGAGGAGGTCGGCAAGACCGTCCGCCACGGTACCTTCTTCCAGATGTGCGGCAACTTCTCCTTCGGCGACTACTTCAAGGAAGAAGCCATCGCCATGGCCTGGGAGCTGCTGACCACCCCGGTCGAGGCCGGCGGATACGGTCTGCCCGCAGAGAAGCTGTGGATCACCGTCTACAAGGACGACGACGAGGCCCTGACCATCTGGCGCGACCAGGTCGGTGTGCCGGCCGAGCGGATCCAGAAATTCGGCAAGAAGGACAACTACTGGTCCACCGGCCAGCCCGGTCCGGCCGGCCCCTGCTCCGAAATCTTCTACGACCGCGGTCCGGCCTACGGGGCCGAGGGCGGCCCGGCGGCGGACGACAACCGCTACGTGGAAATCTGGAATCTGGTGTTCATGCAGTACCAGCGCGGCGAGGGCACCGGCAAGGAAGACTTCGAAATCCTCGGCGAGCTGCCGAAGAAGAACATCGACACCGGCCTGGGCATGGAGCGCCTGGCCATGATCCTGCAGGGTGTCGAGAACATGTACGAAACGGACCAGGTGCGCCCGGTCCTGGACAAGGCCGCGGAGCTGTCCGGCAAGGAGTACACCAGCGCCGAGACCGATGACGACCCGCACCACGCCGACGACGTGCGCATGCGCGTGGTCGCCGACCATGTCCGCTCGGCCCTGATGCTGATTTCCGACGGGGTGACCCCCTCCAACGAAGGCCGCGGCTATGTGCTGCGCCGGCTGATCCGCCGGGCCGTGCGCGCGATGCGCCTGCTGGGCGTGGAGGAAGCCTGCCTGCCGCAGCTGCTGCCGGCCTCCCGGGACGCGATGAAGGGCACCTACCCGGAGGTGGAGGCCGACTTCGAGCGGATCAGCCGGATTGCCTACGCCGAGGAGCGCGCCTTCCTGCGCACCATCGCCTCCGGCACCGCCAGGCTCGAGGACGCCGTCAAGGAGTCCAAGGCCGCCAACAAGCCGCTCTCCGGCGAAGACGCCTTCACCCTGCACGACACCTACGGCTTCCCGATCGACCTGACGCTGGAAATGGCCGAGGAAGCGGGCCTGAAGGTGGACGAGGCGGGCTTCCGGAAGCTGATGGCCGAGCAGCGCGCCCGCGCCCGCGAGGACGCCCGGGAGAAGAAGGCGGGCCACGCCGACACCAGCGTCTTCAAGCACCTGCTGGCCGGCGGCGAGACCGTCTTCACCGGCTACGACGAGCTGACCACCGAGTCCACCGTCCGCGGCATCGTCAGCAACGGTGCCGCCGTCGACCTGGCCGGCCAGGGCGACGAGATCGAGCTGGTGCTCAACGAGACGCCGTTCTACGCCGAGGCCGGCGGCCAGGCCGCCGACGTCGGACTTATCACCGGCGACGGCTTCGTGGTCGAGGTGCTGGATGTGCAGCGGCCGGTCAAGGGCCTGAGCGTGCACAAGGCAGTGGTGCGCGAGGGCGAGCTGCCCGCCGGCGCACGTGTGCTGGCCGCGGTCGACCAGCAGCGCCGGGCCGCCGGCGAGCAGGCCCATTCGGGCACGCACATTATCCACGCGGCCCTGCACCAGATCCTCGGCCCCGAAGCCCTGCAGCGCGGCTCCTTCAACAAGGCCGGCTACCTGCGCTTCGACTTCGCCTGGGGCGAGGGCATCAGCGACGCCGCGAAGTCGGAGATCGAGGAAGTGTCCAACATTGCCATCGGCAACAACTTCCCGGTCGAAACCAGGATCATGAAGCTGGACGAGGCCCGCGCGCTCGGCGCCATGGCCCTGTTCGGCGAGGCCTACGGTGACACCGTGCGCGTGGTGGAGATCGACGGCGCCTGGTCGCGCGAACTCTGCGGCGGCACCCACGTGGACGCCACCAGCCAGATCGGCAGCCTGACCCTGCTGGGCGAGGCCTCGGTCGGCTCGGGCAACCGCCGCGTGGAGGCGCTGGTGGGCCTGGACGCCTTCCGCCACCTGGCCGCCGAGCGTGCCCTGGTGGCCGAGCTGTCCGAAATGCTCAAGGTACCCTCCGCCCAGCTGCCTGAGCGCATTGCCGGGACGCTGGCCAAGCTCAAGGCCGCGGAGAAGGAACTGGACCGGCTGCGCAAGGAGCGGCTGGCCGCCTCCGCGGCGTCCCTGGTCAGCAGCGCGAAGGACGTGGCGGGCGTACGCCTGCTCACGCACGACGCCGGCCAGGTCGGCTCGGCGGACGACCTGCGGTCGCTGGCCCTGGACCTGCGCGGCCGGCTTGGCAGCGAGGCGGCGGCGGTGGCCGTCGCCGGCGCGGCGAACGGGCGGCCGCTGGTCATCGTGGCCACCAACGAGGCCGCCCGCAGCACCGGCGTCAAGGCCGGGGCGCTGGTGAAGCTGGCCGCCGGGGTGCTCGGCGGCGGTGGCGGCGGCAAGGACGATGTGGCCCAGGGCGGCGGCAGCGACCCGGCCAAGGTCGCCGACGCCCTGGGGGCGATCGCCGGCGCGGTTGCCAACCGGGGCTAGCCGGTGACAGTGCACGGAGTGCCGGACCCGGCCGGTCCGCAGCACCTGCCGTCCGGTCCTCCCCAGGGCGTCCGGCTGGGCGTGGACGTGGGAATGGCCAGGGTGGGGGTCGCCGGCAGCGACCCGGACAGTATCCTGGCCACCCCCATCCGCACCCTCAAGCGCGACGCCCGCAAGGACAGCGACATCAAGGTGCTGGTCCGCGAGGCCCGGGAACGCGGGGCCGTCCAGATTTTCGTGGGCCTGCCCCGGACCCTCAAAGGCGGGGAATCGGAATCCACCCGGATGGCCAGGGATTACGCTGCGCGTCTGGCCGGAGCGCTGGCTGCGGAGGGGTTGCAGGTATCGGTTAATCTGGTAGACGAACGCCTGACCACCGTTGCGGCGCACCGCTCCCTGCACACAGCCGGTGTGGGCAGCCGGGACCACCGCAAGGTTGTGGACCAGGCCGCTGCCGTCCAGATCCTGCAGCAGGCGATCGACATGCAGCGGTCACTGGGTCGGGATGTCGGCAGCCCCGTCCAGGCACCCCCGGCGCACGGCCGGGACAGGGCGAGGGACGGTGCCCCAGGCGCCGGACAGGAGGGACCCGGATTGTCGGAGGAAGAACAGGACCGCGCAGGGGAGACAGAGTGAACGGATCCCAGCACAGGCAGCAGCGCCGCCGGGTGGCAGAAGCCGGCCCGGACGAGGGGCTGGACCTGCTGTACCGCCAGCGGCGCGCCGCGAGGATGCGCCGCTCCGCGCCGGCGGGCCATTCGCGCCGGTCGGCGGGCGCCGTCAAGAACAAGAAGCTGACGGCAAGGCAGCGCCGCCGGCGGCGCCGGAACCTGATCATGCTCTCGGTCCTCGGCGTCTTCGCCGCCGGCCTGGTGGGCATGGTGCTCACCCTGCAGAACCTGCTGGGCATGAACGAGCCCAAGGACTTTGCCGGCCCGGGCGGGGCGGAAGTGACGTTTACGGTCGAGCAGGGCGCCGGCCCGATTGCCATCGCCTCCGACCTGACCGAGCGGGAGATCGTCGCTTCCAGCGAGGTGTTCCTGGAGGAGCTTGCCAGCCTGGCGCAGGGCCGCGAGGTCCAGCCCGGGACCTATACCCTGCGGCTGGAGATGCCGGCCCGGGACGCGGCCGAGGTGCTGCTGGCCGATGCCGGATCGAAGGTGGCGTATGCCGCCGTCAACCGCACGCTGCGCCAGCACGAGATCTTCGAGGCCCTCTCCAAGGGCACGCAGATCCCGGTCTCCGAATTCGAGAAACTGGCCCAGGACCCGCAGGCGCTGGGCCTGCCCCCGCAGGCACGGAACCTGGAGGGCTACCTGTTCCCGGGCGAGTACCGGTTCCCGCTCGACGCCACCGCCGAGGACATCCTCAAGGAGATGGTAGGCAACACCCTCGAGCGTCTGGAAGCGGACGGCATCACCGACCCGGACGAACAGTTCCGGGTGCTGACCATCGCCAGCATCGTCGAAGCCGAGGCCGGGGAGGCCGACTACGCTACCGTGGCCGGCGCGATCATGAACCGGCTGAAGCCGGACAACACCGAGACGTCCGGACTGATCCAGTCCGATGCGACGGTGACCTACGGGTTGAACCGCAAGAGCTACGACATCACGCCGGAGGAAAAGGCGGACAAGTCCAACCCGTACAACACCTACGCCCATCCCGGGCTGCCCGCAGGCCCGATCAACTCGCCCGGCGGGCCGGCGATCGACGCGGCGGCCAACCCCAAGGATGTCCCGTACTACTACTGGGTGACGGTCAACCTGGACACCGGTGAGACGAAATTCTCCGAGACCTTGGCCGAGCACAATTCCTACACCCGCGAATACCTGGACTGGTGTGCGAAGCAGGAGGACGGCCGGTGCAGCTGATGCCCGGACCGGCAGCACACCCGGTGCCCGCCGCCCGGCCGGGGCAGGCACCGAAGTACCGGGCCGCGGTCCTGGGCCATCCGATCGGGCACTCAAAGTCCCCGGTCCTGCACCGGGCCGCCTATGCCCACCTGGGCTTCGACTGCAGCTACGAGGCGGTGGACCTGACCGAGCAGGCCGCGGCAGGCTTCGTCGCGGACCTGCGTGCCGCCTCCGGCACGCCCTGCTGGGCCGGATTGTCGGTGACCATGCCGCTGAAGGCAGCCCTGGTGCCCCACATGGACCAGGTCAGCTCTTTGGTGGAGCGCCTCGGCGTGCTCAACACCGTGGTTATCTCCCATGACGGCGGCGGCAGCGTGCAGCTGAGCGGGCACAATACCGACGTCGCCGGCATCGTGGGCGCGCTGGGCCATGCCGGGGCGCCGGCCGGCGCCCATGCCGCCATTCTCGGGGCCGGCGGCACCGCCGCGGCCGCCGTGGCCGCACTGGCCGAGCTCGGCGCCGCGGCGGTGACCGTCTGCCTGCGCGATCCCCGGAAGGCGGCGGGACTGGCGGAGCTGGCCGCCGGCTTTGGCCTGCCTTTCCGGGTGCGCCCGCTGGACGAGGCGGCGGCCTGCCTGGGCACAGCTGACATTGTGGTGTCCACGCTGCCCCCGCGCGCGGCGGACCCGGTCGCCGACCAGCTGGCGGCCGCCGGCATCCTGCCCGACGGCCGTGGCCACGCCGGGAAGGTGCTGCTGGATGCCGCCTACGATCCGTGGCCGAGCCGGATTGCCGCCGCCTGGCAGGCCGGCGGTGGCACGATCGTGGCCGGGATCGAAATGCTGATCTACCAGGCAGTGGAGCAGGTGCGCCTGTTCAGCGGTCCGCTCTTCCGCGACCCGGCGGCGGTCACCAATGTGATGTGTGACGCCGTAGGAGTGGCCCGGCGGTGAAGCACCGCCGGAACATGGCAGTATTGATCACATGTTGCGTTGGTTGACAGCCGGTGAATCCCATGGGCCGGCTCTGGTTGGAATTATCGAAGGTGTCCCTGCCGGGGTGGAGCTTGCCGCCGCGGATATCCAGGGCGCGCTGGCCCGGCGCCGG
Organism: Arthrobacter mobilis; assembly: GCF_012395835.1. Lineage (GTDB taxonomy): Bacteria > Actinomycetota > Actinomycetes > Actinomycetales > Micrococcaceae > Crystallibacter > Crystallibacter mobilis. The sequence goes on along the minus strand of NZ_JAAZSQ010000003.1, from coordinate 220,090 downwards.
CTGGGCTACGGCCGCGGGGCCCGGATGAAGTTCGAGCAGGACGTGGTCACCATCATCGGCGGGGTGCGCCACGGCCTGACCCAGGGCGGGCCGGTCGCCATCGAGGTCGGCAACACCGAATGGCCCAAGTGGGAGCAGATCATGTCGGCGGATCCGATCGATCCGGCCGAACTCGAAGGCCTGGCCCGCAACGCCCCGCTGACGCGTCCGCGTCCCGGCCACGCGGACTTCACCGGCATGCAGAAGTACGGCTTCGACGAGGCCCGGCCGGTGCTTGAACGCGCCAGCGCCCGCGAAACCGCGGCCCGGGTGGCTCTGGGCACCGTCGCGGCCAACTTCCTGAAGGCCCTGGGCGTCGAACTGGTCAGCCACACCGTCGCCATCGGCCGGGTGGCAGTGCCCGAAGGCAGCCCGCTGCCGGGCCCCGGCAACGTGATTGCTCTGGACGAGGACCCGCTGCGCTGCTTCGACGCCGAGACCTCGATCGCCATGGTCCAGGAAGTGGACGCGGCGCACAAGGAAGGCGAAACCCTCGGCGGCGTCGTCGAGGTCCTCGCCTACGGCCTGCCGCCGGGACTGGGCAGCTACGTGCATTGGGACCGCCGGCTCGACGCCCGGCTGGCCGCGGCACTGATGGGCATCCAGGCGATCAAGGGCGTGGAAGTCGGTGACGGCTTCGCCACCGCCGCCCGCCGCGGGTCCGAGGCCCATGACGAGATCCTGCGCGACGAGCAGGGCACCATCGTGCGCGCCACCAACCGTGCCGGCGGCATCGAGGGCGGCATGAGCATCGGGGACACGCTGCGCGTCAAGGCTGCGATGAAGCCCATCGCCACCGTGCCCCGGGCCCTGCAGACCATCGACGTGAGCACCGGTGAGGCGGCCAAGGCCCACCACCAGCGCTCGGATGTCTGCGCCGTCCCGGCCGCCGGTGTGGTGGCCGAGGCCATGGTGGCCCTGGTGCTGGCCGAGGCAGTGGTGGAGAAGTTCGGCGGGGACTCGGTGGCCGAGACCCAGCGCAACCTGCGCAGCTACCTGTCCGCGATTCCGCAGTCGCTGGATACGATCGGCAGCTAGTGGGCGCGGCTACGCCCCTGCGGCTGGACCGCCCGCTGGTCCTGATCGGGCCCATGGCCTCGGGCAAATCGACCATTGGACAGCAGTTCGCCGCCGAACACGGGCTGGACTTCGCCGACACGGACAAGCGGATCGTGGACCGGCACGGGCCGATTCCGGGCATCTTCACCGCGCTTGGCGAACATGCCTTCCGTGAACTGGAAGCGCGCGAGGTGGCCGCTCTGGTGGCCGACGGGACGCCGCGGGTCGTCTCGCTCGGCGGCGGGGCAGTTCTGGACACCGGCACCCAGCAGCTGCTGGCCGGCTGCACCGTGGTCTTCCTCGACGTGGACCTGGACACGGTCCGGCCGCGGATCGAACGCGAAACCGGCCGGCCGCTGCTGGCCGGCGACCCCTTGGCCCGCTGGCAGGAGCTGGCCACCCGCCGCCGGCCCACCTACCTGCGCCTGGCCGACGTCGTCCTGGACACCCGCGGCAAGAGCGCCGCGGACGTGGTCCGGGAACTGACCCAACTCATTTCTGAAAGGCAAACCAGTTGACCAACGGCATTCAGGATCCGGCGGCCTCGACCGTCATCAAGGTCACGGGCAGTTCGCCCGCGGAAAACTACGACGTCGTCGTCGGCCGCGGACTGCTGCCGCAGCTGCCCGGCATGCTGGGCGAGCGGGTGCGCAAGGTCCTGGTGATCCATCCGCGCGCGCTGCGCACCACCGGCGACGCGGTCCGGGAGGACCTGGCCGCGGCCGGCTTCACCGCGCTGACCGCCGAAATCCCCGACGCCGAGGAAGGCAAGCACATCCAGGTGGCTTCCTTCTGCTGGCAGGTGCTCGGGCAGAACGACTTCACCCGTTCGGATGCCATCGTGGCCGTGGGCGGCGGCGCCGTGACCGACCTGGCCGGCTTTGTCGCCGCGACCTGGCTGCGCGGGGTCAAGGTGGTGCACATCCCCACCAGCCTGCTGGCCATGGTGGACGCGGCGGTGGGCGGCAAGACCGGGATCAATACCGCCGAAGGCAAGAACCTGGTCGGCGCCTTCCACCCGCCCGCCGGCGTGCTGGCGGACCTGGACGCGCTGGCGACCCTGCCGCAGAACGAGCTGCTCACCGGCATGGCCGAGGTGGTCAAGTGCGGCTTCATTCAGGACGGGGCCATCCTGGACCTGATCGAGGCCAACCCGGACGCCGTCCGCGACCCGGGCTCTGCAGTGCTCCGGGAGCTGGTGGAGCGGTCCATCGCGGTCAAGGCAGGGATCGTCTCGGCGGACCTGAAGGAGTCCGGCCGGCGGGAGTTCCTCAACTACGGGCACACCCTGGGCCACGCCATCGAACTGGCCGAGCGCTACCAGTGGCGGCACGGTGCCGCGGTCTCCGTGGGCCTGGTGTTCGCCGCCGAGCTCGCCCGCATGGTCGGCCGGCTCGACGACGCGACGGCGGACCGGCACCAGGCGATCCTGTCCTCGCTCGGGCTGCCGGTGAGCTACCGGAAGGACCGCTGGGCAGCCCTGCTGGACGGGATGAAGCGGGACAAGAAGTCCCGCGGGGACCTGCTGCGCTTCGTGGTGCTCGACGGGCCGGGCAAGCCCGGGATCCTCGAAGTCCCCGACACCTCGCTGCTCTTCGCCGCCTACCAGGAAATCGCCGAATAACCCCACCCTCCCTTCCCCAAAAGTGGCCGCCGGATCTCCGCCGGACAACCGCCGGCCGGTTTTTGCCGCGGATGGCGGCGGGGACGGGCGCCGGGAGGGAACCGGGGCAGCAGGTAGAATTGTTGCTGGACTTTACCGAACGAAGTTTTCAAGAGCCGAAAGAGAAACTGTGGCGACTACCAACGACATCAAGAACGGCACCGTCCTGAACCTGGACGGCCAGCTGTGGAACGTGATCGAATTCCAGCACGTGAAGCCGGGCAAGGGCGGCGCCTTCGTGCGCACCAAGATCCGCAACGTGCTCTCCGGCAAGGTCGTGGACAAGACCTTCAACGCCGGCCTGAAGATCGAGACCGCCACCGTGGACCGCCGCGACTACCAGTACCTGTACAAGGACGGCGACGACTTCGTCTTCATGGACACCCAGGATTACGACCAGATCCATGTCCCGGCCGCCACCGTGGGGGACGCGGAGAACTTCCTGCTGGAAAACATCAACGTCAACATCGCCATGCACGAGGGCACGCCGCTCTACCTCGAAATGCCGGCGTCGGTGGTCATGGAGATCACCTACACCGAGCCCGGCCTGCAGGGCGACCGCTCCACCGGCGGCACCAAGCCGGCGACCGTGGAGACCGGCTACCAGATCCAGGTCCCGCTCTTCCTGGAGACCGGTACCAAGGTCAAGGTCGACACCCGCACCGGCGAATATCTGGGACGTGTCAACGACTAGTGAGTGCTCCCACCTCCGCACGCGGAAAGGCGCGCCGGCGCGCCGTCGACATCCTCTTTGAGGCGGAACAGCGTTCCGTCCGGGCGTTCGACGTGATCCGTGACCGCCGCGAAAAGACGGACCAGGTCATCAACCCCTACACCGTGGAAATCGTCCAGGGCGTCGTGGCCATGCAGGAACAGATCGACGAATTCCTCTCCACCTACTCCCAGGGCTGGCCGCTGGAAAGAATGCCGGCAGTGGACCGCATTGTCCTGCGGGTGGGCACCTGGGAACTGCTCTACAACGACGACGTTCCGGACGGGGTCGCCGTCAGCGAGGCCGTGGAGCTGGCCAAGGTACTCTCCACGGACGAGTCGCCGGCCTTCGTCAACGGACTGCTCGGCCGGCTGCAGCAGCTCAAGCCGACGCTTCTGGCCTGAACCTTCTTCCTCCCGGATAAGGTTCGGGCCAAGGGTCCCGCCGCCGGCGGCGCCCCCACCTGCCCAGGTAGCGGGCCGCCGTTGTCGTTCGTTGACGGCGCAGAAAGTGCCCTTCTCAACTCTGAAGAGGGCACTTTCTGCGCCGTCAAGGTGTCGTCGCCGCGGTGAGTTTGCGCACTTCCGGTGCGGGACGGGCCGGCAGGCGCCCGGGTCGGCGTCCTCCACTGTGGTACTTTTGAGAGCGCAGCCAACCTGAAAATCCTTTAAATTCCGTCCTGTGAGGCGGGGAAGGAGGGGGCATCCATGAGCATGCCCGGATCGGCGACGTCGCCATTGTCGTCCCGCGTAGTTCTGGCCCAGGCGGATATCGACCGCGCCCTGACACGCATCGCCCATGAAATCCTCGAGGCCAACAAGGGGTCCAAGGACCTGGTCCTGATGGGCATTCCCCGCCGCGGCTTCCCGCTGGCCCGCCGCCTGGCCGCCAAGATAGCCGCCGCGGATCCGGCCGTTTCCGCCGCGGACATCACCGGCCAGCTCGACGTCACCATGTTCCGTGACGATCTGCAGCACCAGCCCACGCGGCCGCCGTATCCCACCGTGCTGCCGGCCCACGGCATCGACGACAAAGTCGTGGTGCTGGTGGACGACGTCCTCTACTCCGGCCGGACCATCCGGGCTGCCCTGGATGCCCTGGTGGACCTGGGCCGGCCCCGGATCGTGCGCCTGGCCGTGCTGGTGGACCGCGGCCACCGCGAACTGCCCATCCGCGCCGACCATGTGGGCAAGAACCTGCCCACCTCCTCCGCCGAGAAGGTGCGGGTACGGCTGGCCGAAACCGACAACGCGGCCGACGAGGTCGTGATCGAGGACTGGAGCCAATGAAACATCTGCTCTCCACCCAGGACCTGACCAAGGCCGACGCCGTGCAGATCCTGGACACCGCCGAGGAAATGGCCGCCGTTTCCGACCGCGAAGTCAAGAAGCTGCCGGCCCTGCGCGGCCGGACCGTGGTGAACCTGTTCTTCGAGGACTCCACGCGCACCCGGATCTCCTTCGAGGCCGCCGCCAAGCGGCTCTCCGCGGACGTGATCAACTTCGCCGCGAAGGGCTCCTCCGTTTCCAAGGGCGAGTCCCTCAAGGACACTGCCCAGACGCTGGCTGCGATGGGCGCCGACGCCGTCGTCATCCGCCACTGGGCTTCCGGCGCCCCGGTGCGCCTGGCCACCTCCGGCTGGATCGACGCCGCGGTGGTCAACGCCGGGGACGGCACCCACGAGCATCCCACCCAGGCACTGCTGGACGCGTTCACCATGCGCCGCAACTGGGCCCGGATCAACGGCACGGCCTCGGCCGGCACCGACCTGGCCGGAATGAAGGTGGCCATCGTCGGGGACATCCTGCACTCCCGCGTGGCCCGCTCCAACCTGTGGCTGCTGCGCACCCTCGGCGCTGAGGTGACCATGGTCGCCCCGCCCACCCTGCTGCCGGTGGGGATTGCGGACTGGCCGTGCACGGTCAGCTACGACCTGGACGAGACCCTGGCCAAGGGCCCGGACGCGGTGATGATGCTGCGGGTCCAGGGTGAGCGGATGAACGCGGCGTATTTCCCCTCCACCCGCGAGTACTCGCGGCTGTGGGGCTTCGACGACCGCCGCCTGGCCGCCCTGGACGAGCACGGCCTGGACGGCACCATCATCATGCATCCGGGGCCGATGAACCGCGGCCTGGAGATTTCTTCCGCCGCGGCGGATTCACCCCGGTCCACCGTGCTGCAGCAGGTGCGCAACGGCGTGTCCGTGCGCATGGCTGCACTCTACCTGCTGCTCTCGGGCGGGTTCCGCAGCAATGCCGGCACCGCCCTGCCCGATATCCGCCCGACGGCGGCACCCGTTCCGACCAAGGAGACCGCTTCATGAGCACCACCGGCAGCTACCTGATCAAGGGCGCCCGGATTGCCGGCGGCGACGCCGCCGACCTGCTGGTTGAGAACGGCTTCATCAGCGCCGCCGGCACATCCCTGTCCGCCGCCGGGGCGACCGTGGTGGACGCGGACGGACTGATCGCCCTGCCCGGCCTGGTGGACCTGCACACCCACCTGCGCGAGCCCGGGCGGGAAGATGCCGAAACGGTGGAGACCGGCACCCGGGCCGCGGCCCTGGGCGGCTTCACCGCCGTGCACGCCATGGCCAACAGCTCCCCGGTGGCCGATACCGCCGGCGTCGTCGAGCAGGTGCACACCCTCGGCCGCCAGGCCGGCTGGGCCGAGGTGCGCCCGGTCGGCGCCGTGACCGTGGGCCTGGCCGGCGAGCGGCTGGCCGAGCTGGGTGCCATGGCGGACTCCCGGGCGGGCGTGCGGGTGTTTTCGGACGACGGCATGTGCGTCTGGGACCCGGTGCTGATGCGCCGGGCGCTCGAGTACGTCAAGGCTTTCGACGGCGTGATCGCCCAGCATGCCCAGGAGCCCCGCCTGACCGAGGGTGCCCAGATGAACGAGGGCGCCGTCTCGGCGGTGCTCGGGATGACCGGCTGGCCGGCCGTCGCGGAGGAGAGCATCATCGCCCGCGACGTGCTGCTGGCCCAGCACGTGGACTCCCGGCTGCACATCTGCCACGTCTCCACGGCCGGCTCGGTGGAAATCATCCGCTGGGCCAAGCAGCGCGGCATCAAGGTCACCGCCGAGGTCACCCCGCACCACCTCTGGCTCACCGACGAACTGGTGCGCAGCTATGATCCGGTGTTCAAGGTGAACCCGCCGCTGCGCACCAACGACGATGTGCTGGCGCTGCGGGCCGGCCTGGCCGACGGCACCATCGACGTGATCGGCACCGACCACGCCCCGCACCCCAGCGAAGCCAAGGAATGCGAGTGGGCGCAGGCTGCCATGGGCATGACCGGCCTGGAGACGGCGCTGTCGGTCCTCCAGCACACCATGGTCGACACCGGCCTGATCGGCTGGTCGGACGTCGCCCGGATCACCTCCGCCCGGCCGGCGCGCATCGGCCGGCTGGCGCACCAGGGCCAGCCGCTGGCCGCCGGTTCCGCCGCCAACATCACCCTGGTGGACCCGGCCGCGCGCTGGACCGTGGACCCGGCGGCAATGGCCACGAAGGGACGCAACTCGCCCTTTGCCGGCCGCGAGCTGCCCGGACGCGTGGTGGCCACCTTCTTCAAGGGCCACCCGACGGTGCTGGAGGGCACGCTGAACAGCCCGCTGCCCGCGGAAGCGGAGTAGGGCCGTGGACAAGATCGGTCCCGGGCTGCTGACCCTCGCCCTGATCGTGGTCCTGGCCGGCCTGATGTTCGCCGGCTGGCGCAGCCGGCTGCGGCGCCAGCAGGATGTGGCCGTGCTGCCTGCCCTCCCGCAGGAGCTGGGGCAGCCGCTGGAGGCGTACGAGGGCCAGTACGTGGTCACCACGACCGCGGGGGACTGGCTGGACCGGATCGGCGTGCACGGCCTGGGCGTGCGCGGCAAAGCCCTGCTGCGCATCTACCCGCACGGGCTGCTCATCGACCGGACCGGCGCCCCGGACATCTACATTCCCCGCCGGCAGCTGGCGGGCGTGCGCACCGAAAGCGGGATGATCGGCAAGTTCGTCGAGAAGGACGGCCTGGCCGTGGTCTCCTGGCAGCTCGGGGACCGCGGCGTCGACACTGCCTTCCGCACCCGCAATGCCGCGGACAAGGGGCCGCTGCTGGCCCGCCTGACTTCATTAGTACCGACCGCTTCACAGGACGAAGAGTAGGAACCACTGTGACCCAGAATCAATCATCCACCTCCGGCGGCACCTCCGACGGGACGTCGAACGCTGCACTGCTGGTCCTCGAAGACGGCCGCATCTTCCGCGGCCGCAGCTACGGGGCCGCAGGCACGGCCCTGGGCGAGGCGGTCTTCGCCACCGGCATGACCGGCTACCAGGAAACCATCACCGACCCCTCGTACGCCCGCCAGCTGGTGGTCCAGACCGCCCCGCACATCGGCAACACCGGAGTGAACGACGAGGACGCCGAGTCCCGCCGCATCTGGGTGGCCGGCTACATCGTGCGCGACGCCGCGCGCCGGCCCTCCAACTGGCGCTCCGAGCGCAGCCTGGACGAGGAACTGGTGGCCCAGGGGATCGTGGGCATCCAGGGCGTGGACACCCGCGCGATTACCCGGCACCTGCGCGAACGCGGCGCCATGCGGGCCGGCATCTTCTCCGGCGCGGCCGCCGCCCGCCCCGAGGCCGACCTGCTGGCCGAGGTCAAGGCCCAGGCCCCCATGGAAGGGGCCCGGCTGGCCGAGGAGGTCAGCATCGAGGCGGCCTACGTGGTCGACCCGGCCGACCACGGCTGGGAGGGCGAGCCGCGCTTCACCATCGCGGCCCTGGACCTGGGCATCAAGTCCATGACGCCCAAGCACTTCGCCCGGCGCGGCGTCCGGGTGCACGTGCTGCCCGCCGCCGCCGGCATGGAGGAGATCCGGGCCCTCAACCCGGACGGGGTCTTCATGTCCAACGGCCCCGGGGACCCGGCCACCGCCGACACCCAGGTAGGCCTGCTGCGCCAGGTGCTCGAGGCCCGCCTGCCCTTCTTCGGCATCTGCTTCGGCAACCAGATCCTCGGCCGCGCCCTGGGCTTCGGCACCTACAAGCTGCGCTACGGCCACCGCGGGATCAACCAGCCGGTCATGGACCGGCGCACCGGCAAGGTCGAGATCACCTCGCAGAACCACGGCTTCGCCGTCGATGCCCCGACCGAGGGCCCGACGACGGCGCCCGAGCAGCGTTTCGGCCGGGTCCAGGTCAGCCACGTGAGCCTGAACGACGACGTCGTGGAGGGCCTGGCCTGCCTGGACATCCCCGCCTTCTCCGTCCAGTACCACCCGGAAGCGGCCGCCGGGCCGCACGATTCGGCCTACCTCTTCGACCGGTTCATCGACCTGATGGCAGCTGAAAAGCAGCATCCGGGCGCGACCGATGCCGCCGACGTCTCCAAAGCCACCACCGACGCCAAGGAAGCCAAGTAATGCCCAAGAGAGAAGATCTGAAGTCCGTCCTTGTCATCGGCTCCGGGCCCATCGTCATCGGCCAGGCGGCCGAGTTCGACTACTCCGGCACCCAGGCGCTGCGCGTGCTCAAGGAAGAAGGCCTGCGCGTCATCCTGGTCAACTCCAACCCGGCCACCATCATGACCGACCCGGAGTTCGCCGACGCCACCTACGTCGAGCCGATCACCCCGGAGGTGGTCGAGAAGATCATCGCCAAGGAACGCCCCGACGCGGTGCTGCCGACCCTGGGCGGCCAGACCGCGCTGAACACCGCCATCGCCCTGGACAAGAAGGGCGTGCTGCAGAAGTACAACGTCGAGCTGATCGGCGCGAACATCGAGGCGATCGAGCTCGGCGAGGACCGCGAGAAGTTCAAGGGCGTCGTCGAGCGCTGCGGCGCCGAGTCCGCCCGGTCCATCATCGTGCATTCGATGGACGAGGCGCTGAAGGCTGCCGGCGAACTGGGCTACCCGATGGTGGTCCGCCCCTCCTTCACCATGGGCGGGCTGGGCTCGGGCATGGCCTACAACGAGCAGGACCTGCGCCGCATCGCCGGTGCCGGCATCCAGTACAGCCCCACCAGCGAGGTGCTGCTCGAGGAGAGCATCCTGGGCTGGAAGGAATACGAGCTCGAGATGATGCGGGACCGGAACGACAACGTCGTGGTGGTCTGCTCCATCGAGAACTTCGACCCGGTGGGCGTGCACACCGGCGACTCCATCACCGTGGCGCCGGCGCTGACCCTGACCGACCGCGAATACCAGCGGCTGCGCGACATTGCCATCGCCGTGATCCGCGAGGTCGGCGTCGACACCGGCGGCTGCAACATCCAGTTCGCCATCGAGCCGGACACCGGACGCGTCGTCGTGATCGAAATGAACCCGCGCGTCTCCCGCTCCTCGGCGCTGGCCTCGAAGGCCACCGGCTTCGCCATCGCGAAGATCGCCACCAAGCTCTCGCTCGGCTACACCCTGGACGAGATTCCCAACGACATCACGCAGAAGACCCCGGCCTCGTTCGAGCCGACCCTGGACTACGTTGTGGTCAAGGTCCCGCGCTTTGCCTTCGAGAAGTTCCCGGCGGCCGACCCGACGCTGACCACCACCATGAAGTCCGTGGGCGAGGCCATGGCGTTGGGCCGCAACTTCACCGAGGCGCTGCAGAAGGCGCTGCGTTCGCTGGAGCAGCGCGACGCCGAGCTCAGCTTCGAGCCGGTCAACGACTTCGAGGTCGCCGACCTGCTGGAGAAGTCCCGCGTGGGCACCACCCAGCGGCTGGCCTACGTCCAGCGCGCGCTGCTCGGCGGTGCCACCGTGGAGCAGGTCTACGAGGCCACCGGCATCGACCCGTGGTTCGTGGACCAGCTGCAGCTGATCAACGAGGTGGCCGCGCAGATCCGCACCGCGCCGGCCCTGACCGAGGACATCCTGCGCCTGGCCAAGCGCCACGGCTTCTCCGACGCCCAGATCGGCAAGCTGACCAACACACCCGAGGCAGTGGTCCGCGGCGTGCGGCACGCGCTGGGCATCCGCCCGGTGTTCAAGACGGTGGACACCTGCGCCGCCGAGTTCGCCGCCTACACGCCGTACCACTACTCCTCCTACGACGAGGAGGACGAGGTGGAGCTGCACGCCAAGCCGAGCGTGATCATCCTCGGTTCCGGGCCGAACCGGATTGGGCAGGGCATCGAGTTCGACTACAGCTGCGTGCACGCCACCATGGCCCTGCGCCAGGCCGGCTACGAGACGGTCATGGTCAACTGCAACCCGGAGACGGTGTCCACCGACTATGACATCTCCAACCGCCTGTACTTCGAGCCGCTGACCCTCGAGGACGTCCTCGAGGTGATCGCTGCCGAAGAGCGCAGCGGCGGCGTGCTCGGCGTCTTCGTCCAGCTGGGCGGGCAGACCCCGCTGAAGCTGGCCAAGGCCCTGGCCGAGGCCGGCATCCCGATCCTGGGCACCTCGCCGGAGGCCATCGACCTGGCCGAGCACCGCGGCGCCTTCCAGCGCGTGCTGGACGCCGCCGGGCTCATCGCCCCGAAGAACGGCACCGCCGTCAGCTTCGAGCAGGCCAAGAAGATCGCCGACGAGATTGGCTACCCGGTGCTGGTGCGCCCCTCCTACGTGCTGGGCGGGCGCGGCATGGAGATCGTCTACGACGAGGCGAACCTCTCCCGCTACATCGCCAACGCCACCGAAATCACCCCCGACCATCCGGTGCTGGTGGACCGCTTCCTCGAGGACGCGATCGAGATCGACGTGGACGCACTCTACGACGGACAGGACCTGTACGTCGGCGGGATCATGGAGCACATCGAGGAGGCCGGCATCCACTCCGGCGACTCCGCCTGCGTGCTGCCGCCGATCACCCTCGGCGCGGACGTGATCACCCGGGTCCGCGCGGCCACCCTGGCCATCGCCGAGGGCGTGGGCGTGCGCGGCCTGATCAACATCCAGTTCGCGCTGGCCTCGGATGTGCTCTACGTGATCGAGGCCAACCCGCGCGCCTCCCGCACCGTGCCGTTCGTCTCCAAGGCCACCGGCGTGCAGCTGGCCAAGGCCGCCGCCCTGATCGGCACCGGCGTCACCATCCACCAGCTGCGCACCGAGTACAAGATGCTGCCCGGGACCGGGGACGGTTCCAGCCTGCCGGTCAACGCCCCGGTGGCGGTGAAGGAGGCAGTGCTGCCGTTCAGCCGCTTCCGCACCCCGGAGGGCACCGTGGTGGATTCGCTGCTCGGCCCGGAAATGCGCTCCACCGGCGAGGTCATGGGCATCGACAAGTACTTCGATACCGCCTTCGCCAAGAGCCAGGCCGCGGCCAACAACCCGCTGCCCACCTCCGGCAAGGTGTTCGTCTCCGTGGCCAACCGGGACAAGCGCTCGATCATCATGCCGGTGAAGCACCTGAACGACCTGGGCTTCGAGATCCTCTCCACCGGCGGCACCGCCGACGTGCTGCGCCGCAACGGCATCCAGACCACCACGGTCCGGAAGGTCGGCGAGGGCGCTGCCGACGGCGAAGGCACCATCGTGGACCTGATCACCGACGGCACTGTGGACATGATCCTGAACACCCCCTCCGGCGGCCAGGCGCGCGGCGACGGCTACGAAATCCGGGCCGCGGCGACGTCGGTGGGCACCCCGGTGATCACCACCGTGGCCGAGTTCGGCGCCGCGGTGCAGGCCATCGAGGCCATGCGCCAGTACGAGTGGGACGTGACCAGCCTGCAGGAGCACGCGCAGAACCTGAAGGCCGTCCTCGATGGCTGAGCCCTTCGGGCAGCGCCTGCGGGGCGCCATGGACCGGCACGGGCAGCTGTGCGTGGGCATCGACCCGCATCCGGGCCTGCTTACGTCCTGGGGCCTGGATGACGACGCCGCGGGCCTGGAGCGCTTTTCGCTCACCGTCCTGGAGGCGGTGGGGGAGCAGGTTGCCGCCGTCAAGCCGCAGGTGGCGCTCTACGAGCGCCACGGCTCCCGCGGCCTGGCCGTGCTCGAGCGCGTGCTGGCGGAGGCCGCCGCGGCCTCCGTGCTGACCATCGCCGACGCGAAGCGCGGCGACATCGGCTCGACCATGGCAGCTTACGCCGACGCGTGGCTGCGGGACGGTTCCGCCCTGGCCGCGGACGCGGTGACGCTCAGCCCGTACCTGGGCTACGAGTCCCTGCGCCCGGCGCTGGACCTGGCCCGGGACACCGGCCGCGGCGTGTTCGTGCTCGCGCTGACCTCCAACCCCGAAGGTGCCTCCGTGCAGCATGCCGGCGGCACGGATTCCGTGGCCCGCCGGATCGCCGCCGCCGCGGCCGCGGACAACCGTTCCGCCGCCGGGCTCGGGTCGGTGGGCCTGGTGGTCGGGGCGACGGTCGGCTCCGCGATTGCGGACCTGGGCCTGGACCTGGCGGCGGTCAACGGGCCCCTGCTGGCACCCGGACTGGGCGCCCAAGGGGCCACCGGCGCGGACTTGGCGGCCACTTTCGGTCCCGCCTACGCGAACGTCCTGGGCACCTCCAGCCGCGACATCCTGGCAGCCGGACCGGACCCGGCCCGGCTGCGCGCGGCGGCCGAACGGACCCTGGCCGGCCTGGCCGGCTAGCAGCTTTCCCACCGAGCGGCCCGGCCGCGCCTCTCCACCCGTGGAAGGGCGCGGCCGGGCCGCTCGTTTTGGCGGGGTAGCGCCGCGGAGCGGGTCCATCGCCGCTGGTCAAGCATTGATTTTCCGCCTGGCCAGCGGATAGGTTCAGTTCAGGCTGATGTAATCCGCGCCATATGGTGCGGACGCCGCAAGCGATGTGGAGGTTCGACGTGACCCTGCGACCACTGACCGACGGCGAACGCACGGCAGCCCGGCTGAAGGCCACTGCGGCGCGGGCGGAACGCGCGGACGTCAAGGCCAAGCTGAAGTCGGGCCAGGCGACCGTGGCCCAGGTGATCGACGCCGGCCGGACGGTCGAGGCGATCGGCCGGCTCCGGGTCGCCGAACTGCTCGAGTCCCTGCCCGGGGTCGGCAAGGTGCGCGCGGCCCGGATCATGGACACGGTGGGCATCGCCCGCACCCGGCGCGTCCGCGGCCTGGGCATCCACCAGCGCAAGGCCCTGCTCGACCTGCTCGAACGCGGCTCGTCCTCCTGACACTTTCCGGCAATTTTCCGGCTGCCGGATCGGACCCGGTAAATTGAAGGCATGCCATCGACTTCCCGTTTGACTGTCCTTGCCGGGCCCACCGCCGTCGGCAAGGGCACCGTGTCCACCTACATCCGCGACAACTATCCGGAAGTCTGGCTCTCGGTCTCGGCCACCACCCGGCCGCCGCGGCCGGGCGAGGTGCACGGCGTGCACTACTTCTTCGTCTCCCCGGAGGAGTTCGACCGGCTGGTCGAAACCGGCCAGATGCTCGAATGGGCGGTGGTGCACGGAGTCAACCGCTACGGCACCCTCCGCTCCACCGTGGAGCAGGCCATGGCCGAGGGCAAGTCCGTGCTGCTGGAGATCGACCTGCAGGGCGCCCGGCAGGTCAAGCAGTCCATGCCCGAGGCGAATTTCGTCTTCCTGGCCCCGCCCAGCTGGGACGAAATGGTCCGCCGGCTGATCGGCCGCGGCACCGAAAGCCCCGATGAACAGCGGCGCCGGCTGGAAACCGCTAAACTGGAACTTGCTGCCGAACCGGAATTCGACTTCACCGTCATCAACGACGACGTGAAGCGGGCAGCAGACGAGCTCGTGTCATTGATGGGACTGGTCCCGCACCAGCGCTGACGCACGTCCCACAGAACTTTGGAGAATTTGTGTCGACCAACCTCGAAGGCATCATCAACCCGCCGATCGACTCCCTGCTGGAGGCGGCGGACTCGAAGTACGCCCTGGTGATCTTCGGCGCCAAGCGCGCCCGCCAGATCAATGCCTACTACTCCCAGCTGCACGAGGGCCTCTTCGAGTACGTCGGCCCCCTCGTGGACACCCGCCTGAACGAGAAGCCGCTGTCCATCGCACTGCGCGAGATCAACGAGGGCCTGCTGGTCAGCAAGCCTGTCGAGCAGCCGGCCGAATAGCAGAACAGCACCCAGAACGGATACCCGGGGCAGGCATGCGGATCGTACTTGGAGTGGGCGGTGGAATCGCCGCCTACAAGGCCGCATCCCTGCTCCGGTTGTTTAAGGAAGCCGGCCACGAGGTCACGGTCATTCCCACCGAGGCCGCCGACAAGTTCATCGGCCGGGCCACCTGGGAGGCGCTCTCGGGCAACCCGGTCAGCAACAGCGTCTTCGACGCGGTGGAAACGGTCAACCATGTGCGGCTGGGACAGGAAGCCGACCTCGTGGTCGTCGCGCCGGCGACCGCGGACCTGCTCGCCCGGGCCGCCGCCGGCCTGGCCTCGGACCTGCTGACCAACACCCTGCTGGTGGCCCGCGGCACTGTGGTCATGGTCCCGGCCATGCACACCGAAATGTGGGAACATCCGGCGACGGCGGCGAACGTGGCCACGCTGCGCGGCCGCGGCACCATCGTCATGGAACCGGCAGTGGGCCGGCTCACGGGCAAGGACACCGGCCCCGGGCGGCTGCCGGAGCCGGCGGAGATCTTCGATTTCGTCGCCCCCTACCTGCTGCCGGCCGGGGCGGCCCGGACCGCGGAGCTGCCCCTCGAGGGCCGGCACGTGGTCATCACCGCCGGCGGCACCCGGGAGCCGCTGGACCCGGTGCGTTTCCTGGGCAACCGTTCCTCCGGCAAGCAGGGCGTGGCGCTGGCCCGCGCGGCCGCCGCCGCCGGCGCCCGGGTGCACCTGGTCGCCGCGCACATGGAGGTCCCGGCGCCCGCGGACATGGAAGTGACCCGGGTGGAAACCGCGCTGGAACTGCGACAGGCGGCCCTGCAGGCCGCCGCCGGCGCCGACGTCGTGATTATGGCCGCCGCGGTGGCCGACTTCCGCCCCGCCGAGGCGGCAGGCACCAAGATCAAGAAGCGGGACGACGCCGCCGATCCGGTCATCACCCTGGTCCGCAATCCCGACATCCTGCGCGAACTGGTGACCCGGCGCTCCGAGCAGGAGGCGGGGCCGGAACTGATCGTCGGCTTTGCTGCCGAAACCGGCGACGCCGAGGCCGATGTGCTTGAGTACGCGCAGCAGAAGCTGGAACGCAAGGGCTGCGACCTGCTGGTGCTCAACCAGGTCGGCAAGGACTTGGTCTTCGGCCAGGACACGACCACCGTCACCATCCTGGACCGGGACGGCAGCGAACCGGCCACCGTCAGCGGCAGCAAGGATGCCACCGCGGCGGCCATCATCGAGCGGATCGGCAGCGAACTCAAACCCCGGTAGCCCGCAGGGCAGCAAACACCGGCAGCAAGCCCTGCGGATACCCACAGCCCGTGGCACGGGAGCACCCGGCAGCAAGTAAGGTATGTTTGTGACTTCAACTGACAGCAATCTGCGGCTCTTCACGTCCGAATCCGTGACCGAAGGTCACCCGGACAAGATCTGCGACCAGATTTCGGACGCGATCCTGGACGCCCTCCTGACGGTCGACCCCGATTCGCGGGTGGCCGTGGAGACCCTGGTGACCACCGGCCTGGTCCATGTGGCCGGCGAGGTGACCACCGAAGGCTATGTGGAAATCCCGCAGATTGTCCGCGAGACCATCCTGGAGATCGGCTACAACTCCGCCGACAAGGGCTTCGACGGCGCGCGCTGCGGCGTTTCCGTCTCCATCGGCCAGCAGTCCCCGGAGATCGCTTCCGGCGTGTTCAGTTCCGTGGAGGCGCGCGAGGGCATCCAGCAGGACGAGTACGACCTCCAGGGTGCCGGCGACCAGGGCATCATGTTCGGCTACGCCAGCGACGAGACCGACGTCTACATGCCCACCCCGATCTGGCTGGCGCACCGGCTCTCCGAGCGGCTGACCGAGGTGCGCAAGGACGGCACCGTTCCCTACCTGCGCCCGGACGGCAAGACCCAGGTCACCGTCGGGTACGACGGCGACAAGCCGGTGTCGGTGGAGACGGTGGTGATTTCCAGCCAGCACGAGGCGGGCGTGGAAATGAACCATCTGCGCGCCGATCTGGCCCGGCATGTGATCGAGCCGGTGCTCGCCACGTCCAGCCTGGACATCTCCAGCGTGCGCCACATCCTCAACCCGGCCGGCGACTTCGTCATCGGCGGGCCGGTGGGTGATGCCGGCGTGACCGGCCGCAAGATCATCGTCGATACCTACGGCGGCATGGCCCGCCACGGCGGCGGAGCCTTCAGCGGCAAGGACCCGTCGAAGGTGGACCGTTCCGCGGCCTACGCCATGCGCTGGGTGGCCAAGAACGTGGTGGCCGCCGGGCTGGCGCGCCGGGCCGAGATCCAGATCGCCTACGCCATCGGCATGGCCCATCCCGTGGGCATCTACGTGGAGACCTTCGGCACCGAAACCGTGGACCCGCTGAAGATCGCCTCGGCCATCAACGAAGTGTTCGACCTGCGCCCGCTGGGCATCATCAACGACCTGCAGCTCAAGCGCCCCATCTACAAGCAGACTGCTGCGCACGGCCACTTCGGCCGCGAGCACGAGAACTTCACCTGGGAGCGGACCGACCGGGCCGAGGCGCTGCGCAGCTACTTCAACGCCTGAGGCCATGGCTGCAGGCTCCGGGCAGTCCGGGGACCCCGTCCAGCTGTCCCTGCTGCAGGGTTTCGGCCAGCCGAAGCGGCCGCGGGGCACCTCGGCGGCAGCGGCCCACGATCCGGTCGCGCAGGTGCTGGTCGAGTCCCCGCTGCCGCATCTGGACCGGTTCTTCGACTACCTGGTGCCCGAAGAGCTGTCGGTGGCCGCCGTGCCCGGGGCCCGGATCAAGGCCCGCTTCGGCAGCCAGGAACTGCCCGGCTACATCACCGCGCGCAAGGCCGAGGCGGCCGAGGGCGTGCGCCTGGTCGCGCTGACCAAGGTGGTCTCGCCGCAGCCGGTGCTGACTGCCGGGCTGCTGCGCCTGGCCACGGCCGTGGCCGAACGCTACGCCGGGACCGTCAGCGACGTGCTGCGCGCGGCCGTGCCCCCGCGCGTGGCCAGGGTGGACCAGGAGTTCGCCGGTCGCGGCCCGGATCCTGCCGGCGCCGGCGGTGCATCTGCGGCAGTTCCCGGGCTGCCGGCCGTGGATGCCTCCTGCTTTGCCGGCTATCCCAGCGGTGCGGCCTTTCTGGCCCACCTGGCCGCGGGGGAGTGCCCGCGCGCGGTGCTCACCAGCCACCGGTCCTACGGGCCGGCCGGCTGGCCGGCGCAGGTGGCCGCCGCCGTCGCTGCCACCGTGCACAGCGGCCGCGGCGCCCTGGTGGTTGTGCCGGACGCACGCGACCTGGCCCGGATGGAAACCGCGCTGGCGGCGGCGCTCGGCGGCACCGGCTACGTCCGGCTCAGCGCCGAGGACGGCCCGACGCCGCGCTACCGCAACTACCTGCGCCTGCTGCACGGGGAGGTGCAGGTGGCCGTCGGCACCCGCTCTGCCGCCTACGCCCCGGTGGAGGAACTGGGGCTGATCGTGCTGTGCGACGACGGCGACGACCTCTACGTGGAACAGCGCGCCCCCTACCAGCACACCCGCGAGGTGCTGCTGCTGCGCGCCGGGCAGGAAGGCTGCGCGGTGCTGCTGGCCTCGACGGCCCGCAGCACCGAGGCCGAACGGCTGATCCAGCACGGCTGGGCCCGGCCCATCCAGTGCGAACGCCCGGTGCTGCGCGCCCAGACGCCGCGGGTGGTCAACACCGCCGACTCCTTCGAGCAGGAGCGGGACCCGCTGCTGGCCCGTGCCCGGCTGCCGCAGGCGGCCTGGCGCGCGGCCCGCGACGGGCTGGAGCGCGGTCCGGTGCTGGTGCAGGTGGCCCGCACCGGTTTCTCGCCGTCGCTGAGCTGCCAGGACTGCCGGACCCCGGCGCGCTGCCCCGGCTGCGGCGGCCCGCTGGGACAGGCCGGCCGGGGTGCGGCTCCGTCCTGCCGCTGGTGCGGCCGGCTCGCGGCGGACTACCGCTGTCCGGCCTGCGGCTCGGCCCGGCTGCGGGCCGCGGTGGCCGGAGCGGCCAGGACCGCCGAGGAACTGGGGCGTGCCTTCCCGGGCGTGGCGGTGGTCTCCTCGGCCGGCGAGCACGTCAAGGACACGGTCGGGCCCGGCGCGGCCCTGGTGGTGGCCACTCCGGGGGCGGAGCCGGTGGCCGAGGCCGGCTACGCGGCCGCGCTGCTGCTGGACGGCAACGCCATGCTCAGCCGCGAATCGCTGCGGGCCTCGGAACAGACGCTGCGCCGCTGGTTCGCCGCGGCCTCGCTGGTTCGTCCGGCCGGCGACGGCGGGATCGTCGTCGTCACCGCGGACAGCGACGCCGTCGTCGGGCATCTGGTGCGCTGGGATCCGGCCGGCGCCGCACAGCGGGAGCTGGACCTGCGCCGCGAGCTGCAGCTGCCTCCGGCGGTGCGGATCGCCGCGCTGACCGGCACCCCGGCCGCCATCGAGCTGTTCCTGCAGGACCTGCCGCTGCCGCAGGCCCGGCTGGTAGGCCCGGTCCCGGTCCAGGACCGGCAGCCGGCGCCGGAGCTGCACCGCCTGCTGATCTTCTTCGGCTACCGGGAGGCAGCCGAAGTCACCGCGGCCCTGCGCACCCGCAAGGCCGCGCTGTCGGCCAAGCGCACCCCGGATCCGGTACAGGTCCGCCTCGACGGCCTCGACTTCCTCTGACCAACCCCCATCGACTTCCCACATCACGCCCGTTTCCGGGGCGCAAACGGGCGCTATCTGCTCAGTCGATGGGAATGCCGGGAGCGCAGCCGGAGGACCTCTTCGGCGGCGGCCAGCAGCTGGGCGGCGGAGGTGTCCCAGTCGTAGCCGGAGGCGCGCCGCACGGAGTCCACCGAGGCCTGGCGCCAGCGCTCGTCCGACTCGAGCGAGCCGACGGCCGCGGCAAAGGCTGCCGGATCCTGCGGGTCCACATACAGCGCCGCGCCGCCGGCCACTTCGCGGAAGATCGGGATGTCGCTGGCAACCACAGGGGTGCCGGCGGCCATGGCCTCGATCAGCGGCAGTCCGTAGCCTTCGTCCCGGGACAGGGTCACCAGGGCCGTGGCCCGGTGCAGCAGCTCGCGGTAGTGGTCCTCGGAGACCCCGTTGTGGAAGACGAGCTGCTCCGGGTCGCGGGCGAGTGCGGCCAGTTCGCGCCGGCGCTCCGCAGCGACCGGGCTAAGCAGGTGCAGCCGGTAGTCAGGCAGCGCCGCCATGGCCTCGATCAGGGTTTCCACGTTCTTGTACGGCATGAAGGAGCCCATATACAGCAGGGTTTTCTCCCGCGGCCCGTCCGGATCCCGCGGCTCGCCCAGCGGCACCGAGGCATTGGAGACGATGTGCAGCGGGCGGCGGGTCAGCCGTGCCTGCCGCATCAGTGTGCGCGTGGTCTCGCTGACCGTGGCGACGGCGTCGGCCCGGTCCAGCAGCAGCCGCTGCGGCCAGTAGGCCTTGTGGTAGAGCCGCCACAACAGCCGCACCGGCAGCGGCAGGAACCCCGGGGGCTTCGGGTGCCGGTAGTAGATCAGGTCGTGCAGGGTCAGGATCAGCCCGTAGCGCCGGCCGAAGCTGCCCATGGTCTGCATCGGGCAGAACACCACATCCGCCCCGAGCCGGTTCACCGTCCGGGCCACGAAGAGCTCGGCGGGGGAGAGCGGGCTGTTGATCTTCACCCACGGCACGTCCGGCAGCCACTTCAGCTGCCGCTCGTCCGAGATCAGCATGGTGACGTCCGCGCGCCTGGCCGCGGCCTCGATCAGGTTGGCCCCGTAGCGGCTGATGCCGTCCAGTTGGTCGATGCGGGTATAGCGGGCGTCCATGACCAGTTTCATGCGGGCAGCTCCCGGGCAAAGCGGTCAACCAGCGCCGCCGCGGCGGCCGGTGCCTCGTAGTGGATCAGGTGCCCGACCTCCTCGATGAATTCCAGCCGGGCCTGCGGGATCAGCCCCGCCAGCCGGCGCTGGCTGGCCACGGAGCCGAGGTCGTCCTTGACACCGGCCACCAGCAGCACCGGCACGGAGAGCCGGGCGGCCACCTGGCCGACGTCGTCGGAAATGGAGGCCTGGAAGGCCTGCAGCACGACGTCGCGGCCGGCGAAGGCGCTGAAGTAGCGGCGGTGCTGGTCGTGGATGAACCGGCGCAGCGCCGGGTCCTTGGTCTTGGCCATCATCGCGGACATCGCGTGCACGATCGCCGGATGGCGCAGCAGCCCCAGCCCGGCCGGTTCGGGCAGCTTCGCCGCGAGCGTGTAGTAGGCCTGGGCCAGCCGCGAGGCCACCGCCTTCGGTCCCTGCAGGGCGGGCTCGCTGATCGGATTCACCAGGACCAGCGCACGGAAGGACCGCGGAGCCTCGGCGATCAGGCGGGCGGCGAGGATGGAGCCGAAGGAGTGGCCCAGCAGGAGGGTCTCCGGGCCCAGGCCCGTGGCCGCGGCGAATCCGGCCAGGAAGCGGACATAGCCGGGGACGTCGTGCCGGCCGGCCGCGAACGGCGCGGACTCACCGAAGCCGGGCAGGTCCGGGACCAGCACGCGGAAGCCGGGCAGGGCGGCAGCCATCAGCTCCAGCCCGTGATGGTCGCCGCGGAAGCCGTGGATCATCAGCAGGGCGGGGGCGTCCGGGCCGGTTTCGGCCGGGTATTCCCAGTAGCTGACGTTGCCGTGCGGGAAGGACAGGACATGGCGGAGCGCGCGCTCCCGGACCGGAGGCACTGCTTTAGTTCACCTCGTCCGGGTCCGAGCCGATCCGGCCGTCGCGTTCCAGCCCCGCCATCCGCTGCATCGCGTCCTCGTCCAGGCTGAAGCCGGCCAGGTCGAAGTTTTCCCGGAGGCGGGCGGCCGAGCTGGCCTTGGGGATGACGATATTGCCCAGCTGCAGGTGCCAGCGCAGGATGACCTGTGCCGGGGTACGGCCCAGGTCCCGGGCCAGCTCCTGCACCACCGGGTCCGCCAGCACCATGCCGCGGCCCAGCGGGCTCCAGGCCTCGGTGCGGATGCCGTGCCGGTCGTGGAAGGCGCGCAGTTCGGCCTGCTGCAGCCACGGGTGCAGTTCGACCTGGTTCACCGCCGGAACCACCTCGGTGGCCTCCAGCAGCTGCTCCAGGTGGTGGATCGTGAAGTTGGACACGCCGATGGCCCGGACCCGGCCCTCGTGGTAGAGCCGCTCCAGGGCCCGGTAGGTCTCGATGAACTTGCCGTGCCGCGGCCGGGGCCAGTGGATCAGGTACAGGTCCACATAGTCCAGCGCCAGCTCCTTGAGCGAGCGGTCATAGGCGTGCAGGGCGGCATCGAAGCCGTGGTGGTCGTTCCACACCTTGGTGGTGATGAAGATGTCCTCGCGGCTGAGCCCGGTCTCCTCCGCGGTGAACCGGTGCACCGCCTGTCCCACGCCGGCCTCGTTGGCATACAGCGCGGCAGTGTCCAGGTGGCGGTACCCGATCTCCAGGGCCTGGAGGCACAGCCCGGCGGCATCGACCGGCGGGACCTTGTAGAGTCCGAAGCCGACCTGGTCCATCAGTACGCCGTTGTTGAGCGGCACCTTCTCGGATCGCATAGGCAAGACTCTACCGAGCTTTGCCCCGGATCATCGCCCGCGGGCCGCAGATTGCGCCGGCTCCTGCAGGTAGGATCTGGCCCATGCCGGATTTCGTCTTGTCCATCGACCAAGGCACCACCTCCACCCGGGCCATGGTCTTCGACCACGCCGGCCGGGTTCTGGCCGCCGGGCAGAAGGAGCACCGGCAGATCCTGCCGCGCCCGGGGTGGGTGGAGCACGACCCGGCCGAAATCTGGGACAACGTGCGCGAGGTCGTGGCGCTGGCCCTGTCCAGGGCGGGGCTGACGCGGCACGACATTGCCGCCGTCGGGCTGACCAACCAGCGCGAGACCACCGTGGTCTGGGACCGGCGCACCGGGAAGCCGGTGTGCAATGCGATTGTCTGGCAGGACGTACGTACCCAGCCGCTGTGCGACCGGCTGGCTGCCGACGGCGGGCCGGACCGGTTCCGGGAGGCGACCGGGCTGCCGCTGGCACCCTATTTTTCCGGCACCAAGCTCGCCTGGATCCTGGACAACGTGCCCGGCGCCCGGTCCCGGGCCGAGGCGGGGGAGCTGCTCTTCGGCACCATGGACACCTGGGTGCTGTGGAACCTCACCGGCGGCCCCGCCGGCGGCGTGCACGCCACGGACGTCACCAACGCGTCGCGGACGCTGTTCATGGACCTCCGCACGCTGCAGTGGGATGAAGGGATCCTGGCCGCCTTCGGCGTCCCCCCGGCGATGCTGCCGCAGATCCGGTCCTCGGCCGAGGTCTACGGCACCGTCCACGGCTCCCAGCTGCTGCGGCTGGTGCCGGTGGCCGGGATCCTCGGCGACCAGCAGGCGGCCACCTTCGGCCAGGCCGCCTTCGGCCGCGGGGGTGCCAAGAACACCTACGGCACCGGCTGCTTCGTCGTGGTCAACACCGGCCAGGACATTGTCAGCTCGCGCAACGGGCTGCTCACCACCGTCGCCTACCGGATCGGTGCGCAGCCGGCGCATTATGCACTGGAAGGATCCATCGCCGTGGCCGGTTCGCTCATCCAGTGGCTGCGGGACAACCTGGGCATCGTTGGTTCCGCCGCCGAGGCGGAGGAACTGGCCGCCACCGTCCCGGACAGCGGCGGCGCGTACTTCGTGCCGGCGTTTTCGGGCCTGTTCGCCCCGTACTGGCGGCCCGAGGCCCGCGGGGCGCTGGTCGGGCTGACCCGGTTCGTCACCAAGGCCCATATTGCCCGCGCGGCGCTGGAGGCCACTGCCTTCCAGACCCGGGAGGTGCTGGACGCGGTGAACGCGGACGCTCCGGTGCCGCTGCGCGAACTGCGGGTCGACGGCGGCATGGTTGCCAACGATGCGCTGATGCAGTTCCAGGCCGACATCCTCGGCGTGCCGGTGGTCCGGCCGAAGGTGGCCGAAACCACGGCGCTCGGTGCCGCGTACGCGGCCGGGCTGGCCGCCGGTTACTGGTCCGGGCTCGAGGAACTGGCCGCCAACTGGGCCGAGGACCGGCGCTGGGTGCCGCAGTTGGCGGACACGGAACGGGACCGCCGGCTGCGGCTGTGGAAGAAGGCGGTGACCCGCACCTTCGACTGGGTGGACCCGGACGTCCGCCAGTGACACCGGTCTGGGGTAGAGTAATGGCGTGTTTGCCCTTTCGCTGAGCTAGCCGCATCCCGAGGCAGGTTCCGGCCACGGCCGGCGCAACCACCCGCACTACGTGCTGCGGCGCCCCTCGATGCGGAGGGGCTTTTGTGTGTCTGAGGCAACGCGGCAGCAAGCAGCAACAACCAGCAGCAAGATAGACCCAAGAGGACGAGGCAAGTCAACGTGAGTACGCAGTCTGGGAACGGGCAGGGCGAGTACAGTTTCTCCGCCATCGAGGCCAAATGGCCTGCCGTGTGGGAGGAGCTGGGGGTCTTCACGCCGGCCGACGACGGATCCCGGGAACGCCGCTACGTCCTGGACATGTTCCCGTACCCTTCCGGGGACCTGCACATGGGCCACGCCGAAGCCTTCGCGATGGGCGACGTCGTCGCCCGCTACTGGCGCCTGAAGGGCTACGACGTGCTGCACCCGATCGGCTGGGACTCCTTCGGCCTGCCGGCGGAGAACGCGGCGATCAAGCGCAACGCCCACCCCAGCGAGTGGACCTACGCCAACATCGAGACCCAGGCGGCATCCTTCAAGCGCTACGCGATCAGCGCCGACTGGTCCCGCCGGCTGCACACCTCGGACCCGGAATACTACCGCTGGACCCAGTGGCTGTTCCTGCGCTTCTACGAGCGCGGCCTGGCCTACCGCAAGAACTCCCCGGTCAACTGGTGCCCGAAGGACCTGACCGTGCTGGCCAACGAACAGGTGGTCAACGGGGCGTGCGAACGCTGCGGCACCCCGGTGACGAAGAAGAGCCTGAACCAGTGGTACTTCAAGATCACCGACTACGCCGACCGCCTGCTCGAGGACATGGACGAGCTCAAGGGCCACTGGCCCGAGCGCGTGCTGGCGATGCAGCGGAACTGGATCGGCCGCTCGGAGGGCGCGCACGTCAACTTCGCCATCGAGGCTGCCGGGGACCTGCCCGCCCGCGACGTCACCGTCTTCACCACCCGCCCGGACACCCTGTACGGGGCGACCTTCTTCGTCGTCGCCGCCGATACCCACCTGGCCCTGGACCTGGTCACCGCCGAGCAGCACGATGCGCTGATGGACTACCGGGAAAAGGTCAAGGCCCTCTCGGACATCGAACGCCAGTCCACCGAGCGGGAGAAGACCGGCGTCTTCCTGGGACGCTACGCGGTCAACCCGCTCAACGGCGAGAAGCTGCCGGTCTGGGCCGCCGACTATGTGCTGGCGGACTACGGCACCGGCGCCATCATGGCCGTGCCCGCACATGACCAGCGGGACCTGGACTTCGCCAGGGCCTTCGACCTTCCGGTCCGCACCGTGCTGGACACCGGCGAGGAGGACCCGTCCGAAACCGGGGTCGCCACCGCCGGCGAGGGAACGCTGATCAACTCGGACGAGCTCAACGGCCTGTCCAAGGCCGAGGGCATTGCCCGGGCCATCGAGCTGGTCGAGGCCGCCGGCACCGGCGAGCACGCGGTGAACTTCCGGCTGCGCGACTGGCTGCTGTCCCGCCAGCGCTTCTGGGGCACCCCGATCCCGATCATCCACTGCGCCGAGTGCGGCGAGGTTCCGGTGCCGGACAACCAGCTGCCGGTGACCCTGCCCGACGACCTGCGCGGGGAGGCCCTGGCCCCCAAGGGCACCTCGCCGCTGGCCTCCGCCGCCGACTGGGTCAACACCTCCTGCCCCAGCTGCGGCCGCGCCGCCACCCGGGACACGGACACCATGGACACCTTCGTGGATTCCTCCTGGTACTACCTGCGCTTCGCTTCCCCGCAGTACACCGAGGGCCCCTTCGACACGGAGGCCGTGGACAGGTGGCTGCCGGTCGCGCAGTACGTCGGCGGCGTCGAGCATGCCATCCTGCACCTGCTCTACAGCCGC
The DNA here is from genome assembly GCF_012395835.1 of Arthrobacter mobilis. GTDB lineage: Bacteria > Actinomycetota > Actinomycetes > Actinomycetales > Micrococcaceae > Crystallibacter > Crystallibacter mobilis. The sequence goes on along the minus strand of NZ_JAAZSQ010000003.1, from coordinate 194,621 downwards.
TTCTTCACCAAGGTCCTTAAGGACCTGGGCCTGGTGAACTTCGACGAGCCCTTCACCGCTCTGCTGAACCAGGGCCAGGTGCTCAACGGCGGCAAGGCGATGAGCAAGTCGCTGGGCAACGGCGTGGACCTGGGCGAGCAACTGGACAAGTTCGGCGTGGACGCGGTGCGCCTGACCATGGTCTTCGCCTCGCCGCCGGAGGACGACGTCGACTGGGCCGACGTGTCCCCGTCCGGCTCGGCGAAGTTCCTGGCCCGCGCCTGGCGGCTGGGCCAGGATGTGGCCTCGCCGGCCGGCGCCGACCCGGCCGCCGGGGACCGTGCCCTGCGCTCGGTCACCCACCGCACGATCGCCGACTCCCAGGAGCTGCTGGAGGGCCGGAAGTTCAACGTCGTCATCGCGCGCCTGATGGAGCTGGTCAACGCCACCCGCAAGGCCATCGATTCTGGCGTGGGCGGAGCGGACCCGGCGGTGCGCGAGGCCGCCGAGGCCGTGGCCATCATCCTGAGCCTGTTCGCCCCGTACACCGCCGAGGACCTGTGGGCGGCGCTGGGCCATGAGCCGTCGGTGGCCGCGGCCGCCTGGCCTGCGGTCGAGCAGGACCTGCTGGTCCAGGCGACCGTCACCGCCGTGGTGCAGGTCCAGGGCAAGGTCCGGGACCGGCTCGAAGTGCCCGCGGACATCAGCGAGGAGGAGCTGAAGGCCAAGGCCCTGGAATCCGAGCACGTGGCCAGGACGCTGGACGGCCGCGGCATCCGCACGGTGATCGTCCGCGCGCCGAAACTGGTCAACGTCGTCCCGGCTTAAGGCCTGTGCCCGTGTCCTGGCTTGAGCAGCTGGTGCAGCGCTCCCGGAGGCTGCTGCAGGCCCGGGCCCAGCGCCATCTGCCGCCGCGGCCCAGGGTCGCCGTCGTGACCGATTCCGCCGCGGCGCTGCCGGCCGAGTGGGTGGCGCAGCCGGACATCGCCGACTGGCTGCGGATCGTGCCGATGCCGGTGATGATCTCCGGGCAAATCTACGGCGACGGCATGGACGACGTCCGCGCGGCGCTGCTGATGGGCCTGGCCGAAGGCAAGGAGATCAAGACCTCCCGGCCGTCGCCGGGACTGTTCCAGCGCACCTATGCGGAGCTGGAGGGGCTGGGCTTCGACGCGATCGTGTCCGTGCACATTTCGGCCGAACTCTCCGGAACCGTGGAAGCGGCCGGGCTGGCGGCCGCCGGCGTCGGCATCCCGGTCGAGGTAGTCGATACCCGCACGGTGGCCATGTGCCAGGGGTTCGCCGTGATCGCTGCCGTGCTGGCCGCCCAGACCGGCGCCGAGGCGCGGGAAGTCGCTGACCGCGCCCGGGCCGCCGCCCGGGCCTCCGACGTCGTCTTCTACGTCCCCAGCCTGGAGCAGCTGCGCCGCGGCGGGCGGGTCGGGGCGGCCGCGGGGTTCCTGGGCTCGCTGCTGGCGATCAAGCCGCTGCTGGGGGTGCGGGACGGGGCGATTGTGCCGCTGGAGCGGATCCGGACCGCGGCCAAGGCCCAGACGCGGCTGCAGCAGCTGGCCATCCGCAGGATCGAGCAGCTGGAGTACTCGCCGCAGCTGGCCGTGCATTATTTCGGCAACGAAGCCGAGGCCCAGGAACTGGCCCGGCAGATGTCCGCCCACGTGGGCGATCCCGTGCTGGTGACGCCGGTGCCGTCGGTGCTCGCCGCCCACACCGGGCTGGGCGTGCTGGCGGTGGTGATCGGACCCGAACTGCCCGGAGCCTCCTGACCTCCACAGGCAGGCAGCGGCCCGGCGCCATCCACCGCGGCGGTCATCCCGCCCCGCTGCCGCGGGGCAGCGCCCTAGCGTGGAGCCATGGGCCGCCACCGCTGGGCCACCGGGCCCGGATCCAGCAGTTTCCGCCGCACTCCGGAGGGTGCAGGCGGCAGCGGCCTGCCGGGCACGACGGCGCGGCGCCCGGTGCGGATGCGGTTCCGGATTGCCGCCGGAGCCGCGGTGGTGGCTGCCGGTGCCGCCCTGGGCACGGGCATCGTCCGGGTCGCCGGAGCCGACCTCGAGCGCGACGTCGCCCAGGTGGTTGCCAGCGTGCCGCTGTCCGCAGCTTCCGCAACGCCGTCCCCGCCCCCGGTGCCGGGCTCAGAGCGTACGGACTCCCTGCAGGAGGTGGAGGCAGCGCCGCCGGGCACCGTGCAGGAGGCCGTTCCGCCGGATCCGCGGCCGAAGGGCAGCCCGGCGGTGCTGGTGGTCCATGTCGCCGGGGCTGTGGCCAGGCCCGGCGTCGTCAGGCTGCCGGCAGGCTCGAGGGTCTTTGAGGCCGTGGCCGCCGCCGGCGGCGCCGCGAAGGGCGCGGACCAGTCCGCACTGAACCTGGCTGCCCCGGTGTCGGATGGCCAGCAGATCTTTCTGCCCTCGCCGGAGCATGCGCCTCCTGCCCTGCAGACGGATGCGGGGGCCGGAGCACTCCCACCGGCGGCCGGCACCCCGGCAGCCGCCGGCGGGCAGGTCAACATCAATACCGCCACCGCCGAGGAACTGCAGTCCCTGCCGCGGATCGGCCCGGTCCTGGCGCAGCGGATCATCGATTTCAGGCAGCAGCACGGGGCCTTCACCCGCCCGGAAGACCTGGACGCCGTACCCGGGATCGGTCCGGGTCTGCTGGAGGCGCTGCTGGAACTGGTGGCCGTATGAGCCGGCCGGCGCCATGGCGGCGCTTCGCCGAGGCTGCCACCGCGGGGCTGCCGGACCTGGCGGACGTTGCCGGTGGCGTGGACGACCCGGAGGTGGCCGGAGGCCGGGAGGGACCGGCGGCGGCACGCGGACCGTCCCGCGTGCGGGCATGGGCGGCACGCCTGCGCGCCGCTGGGAATCCCGGCCCGCATCCGCTCCCTGCCGGCGGCAGGAACACCGGCCCGCTGGATTTCCGGCTGGCCGGCACGGCAGCCGTGTGCTGGGCGGCCGCACTCGGGCTGCCGCATGCACCGCGCGGCACGGCCTTGGTGCTGGCGGCCCTGCTGTTCGCTGCCGTCCTCGCCATCCTGCTGCGCATGCTGCTGCGGCCGGAGGCCGGCAGCTGGCGCACGGGCCTGTGCACCGCCATCCTGGTCCTGGCCGGTGCCGTTGCCCTGCTGTCCCTGATCCTCGGTGTCAGGCAGGCGGAACGGCTGAGCGGGCCCATCCGTGCCGCGCTCGACGCCGGGGCCACGGTCACAGTGCGGATGGTGGCGCTCTCGGACGCGGCGAAGGTCAAGGCAGACGGCGGTTCCTTTGACGGGTCGGCCCGGTACCAGCTGCGCGCAGAAATCCTCGAAGCCACCGCCGGCGGACAGCGTTTCGAAGCTGCCACGCCGGTGCTGGTCATTGCCGGTTCGTCCTGGGCACAGGCCCGGTACGGGGACGCCCTGGCGGGTGCCGGGAAGCTGGTCCGGACCGAGGAGCCGGGCGCGGTGGATGCGCTGCTGATTGTCTCCACCGGCTTCCACCGCACCGGTTCGCCCCCGGCCGCCGATGCGGCGAACGCCCTGCGGGAGGGCTTCATGGACGGTACCGGCGCACTGCCGCCGGACGCGCGGGCACTGCTGTCGGGCATGGTGCTGGGGGACCGCTCGAGCCAGCCCGAGGACCTGGCCAACGCCATGCGGGCCGCCGGGCTGACGCATCTTCTCGCTGTCAGCGGTGCCAACTGTTCCTATGTCCTGGGCTTTGTCTACCTCCTGTCCGCCGCCTGCCGGCTGCCGCGCCCGGTGCGGGGCCTGCTCGCGCTGGCGGCGCTGGCCGGCTTCATCCTGCTGGTCAGGCCCGAGCCCAGCGTCCTGCGTGCGGCGTCCATGGGCTCCATCGGAGTCTTCGCGCTCCTGGCCGGACGCCGGCGCGCCTCGCTGGCCTTCCTCTGCCTGGCGGTCATCGTCCTGCTGCTGGCCGATCCCTGGCTGGCGGCGAGCTACGGGTTCCTGCTCTCGGTCCTGGCTACCTTGGGCCTGGTGCTCTTCGGGGAACGCTGCTCGAGCTGGCTGCAGCGGTTCCTGCCCAAGCTGCTGGCGGATGCGGTGAGCCTGCCGCTGGCGGCACAGGTTTTCTGTTCCCCCGTGCTGGTCCTGCTGCAGCCGGAGTTGCCGCTGTACTCGGTGCCGGCCAATGTCCTGGTCACGCCGGTGGTGCCGGCCGTGACGATCATTGGTATGGCTGCCGTCCTGCTGTTCCCGGTCTGGCCGTGGGCGGCCGCAGCCGCGGTGCAGCTGGCCGGCTGGCTGTCTTTGTGGGTCGCCGGAGTGGCCCGCACCGTATCCGGGTGGCCGGCGGCTGTGCTGGCCTGGCCCGAAGGTGCACCGGGGGCGGTCCTGGCCCTGCTGGCCGGCCTGCTGCTGCTGTCGCTGCTGTGCCTGGCGGCCCGGCTCCCCGCCGGCTGGCCCTCCGCGCTCCGGGCGGCGCTGCGCCTCCGGCAGCGCTTCCGGCCGGATGCTCCGGCCCCGCGGGCAGCCGGCGGGAACTCCATCCGGCGCACCGCCGTCCGGCTGCTGGCCCTGGGGGCGGCGGCCGCGGTGCTCTCCGGCCTCGCCGCCGTCCTGCTCCGGTCCGGCGGCGGTACCGCGGGACCGGGCTGGACCGTTGCCGCCTGCGATGTCGGCCAGGGGGACGGGCTCGCGGTGAATACCGGCGGCGGGAGTGCCATCGTGGTCGATACCGGTCCCGAGCCTGCCCTCATGGACGCGTGCCTGGACCGGCTCGGCGTTTCCTGGATCGAGGTGCTGGTACTGACGCATATGCACCTGGACCACTACGGGGGCCTGGCCGGCGCCCTGGACGGACGCGGCGTGGGCCGGGTGCTGGTCGGCAGCGCGCGGTCGAAGCTGCCGGAACAGGTCACGACGGCGCTGGCGGCAGCGGGGGCCGCCCCCGAGCGGGGCGCCGCGGGTATGTCCGGAACCGCCGGCAGTGCCCGCTGGCAGATCCTCTGGCCGGTCCCGGGCGGGGCCGGTGCCGGGGAGGAAAACGACGCCAGCCTGGTGCTCAGCGTGCAGGCAGGCACGGGGAGCGCCGGGGAAATCTCGATGTTGCTGACCGGGGACCTGGAGGCCGAAGCGGCCGGCATGCTGCTGATGCGGCTGGGCCGGGCCGTGCCCGCTGTCGACGTGCTCAAGATCAGCCACCATGGGGCCCGCAACGGTGGGACGCGGCTGATCGAGGCGCTGCAGCCGAAGGCAGCGGTGATCTCGGTGGGCCGAGGGAACGACTACGGGCATCCGGCACCGGAAATCCTCGCCGCCCTGCAGCAGAACGGAGTGCCGGTGTTCCGTACCGATGTGCTCGGCACGATCACCGTGGCTGCCGGCGGCGGACGGCTGCAGGTCGCGGCACGTCGTTGAGCCGGCTTGGGATTTGACCGGGCAGCGTGACAATGTAGAGGCGGGCATGCGGCAGCGTGCCGGACCAAGGAGGAACCAGGCTTGAACCCCACCCCCGCATCCCGGACATCCAAGGGATCCAAGGCGTCCGGCGGGGCCAGGACGGCCGGCAGTTCCGCAGCGGGCACCGTGTCCTGGCGGGAGGTCGAGCCGGCACCGGTCGTGCTGGTCAGCGGACCGGAGGACTACCTGGCGCAGCGGGCCAAGCAGCGGCTGCGCACCCTCGTGCGCGCGCAGCAGCCCGACGTCGAACTGACGCTTATGGACGCCTCCACCTATACACCCGGCGAGCTGGTGATGACGGCCAGCCCCAGCCTGTTCGGCGAAGCGAAGCTGATCGAGGTCTCGTCGCTGGCCCAGATGAACGACGACTTCCTCGCCGACGCCCTGGCCTACCTCCGGTCGCCGGCAGAGGACGCCATCCTGGTCCTCCACCATGCGGGGGGAGTGCGCGGCAAGAAGCTGCTGGATGCGCTCAAGGCCTCGGGCGCGCCGGTGGTCGACTGCCAGGCGCTGAAGAAGGACAGCGACAAGCTGGATTTCGTCCGGCGCGAGTTCAAGGACGCGCGGCGCAGCATCGACGCCGGTGCCGCCCAGGCGCTGGTCGCCGCCGTCGGGTCCTCGCTGCCGGACCTGGCCGCGGCCTGCTCCCAGCTGGCCGCGGATACCACCGGCAGCATTACTGAGGAAACGGTGGACAAATACTACGGCGGCCGGGTCGAGGCCACCGGGTTCAAAGTCGCCGACGCCGCTGTCTCGGGGCGGGGAAGCCTGGCCCTGGCTGCCCTGCGCCATGCCCTGGCCACCGGCGTCGATCCCGTACCGATCGTCGCCGTGCTGGCCCTGAAGCTGCGGCAGATCGCCAAGGTCAAGGGGGCCTCCGTGACCGCCAAGGACCTAGGCATGGCCCCCTGGCAGTTCGACCAGGCGCGCAAGGAAGCCCGCTACTGGGATTCGGAATCCCTGGCCCGCTGCATCCGGCTGCTGGCCGAAACCGATGCCCAGGTCAAGGGCGCAGCCAAGGACCCCGAGTACGCCGTCGAGCATGCGGTAACGGTGATTGCCGCCAGCGCCGGACGCTGAACCGGCGCCCCGGGACAAAGCGGCGGCGCCGGACCGGGGGACGGCAAAAAGGCTGGAGGCCGCCACCCGGGACGGGTGGCGGCCTCCAGCCTTATGGCAACTGCAGCCGTCCGCGGCTCGCTTAGAGGGCGTTGACCTTCTTGGAGATGGCGGACTTGCGGTTGGCGGCGTTGTTCTTGTGGATGACGCCCTTGCTGACAGCCTTGTCCAGCTTGCGGCTGGCGGCAGCCAGCGCCGTGACGGCAACGTCCTTGTTGGCAGCGTCGACAGCGGTGTTCACCGCACGGATAGCCGTCTTCAGCTCGGACTTGACCGACATGTTGCGCTGGCGGGCCTTCTCGTTGGTGAGAATGCGCTTCTTCTGGGACTTGATATTGGCCACTTATTAAACTCTCTGTTGTAATGCGGACTGGTCAAATGAGGGCAGCCGGACCAACTAGGGACTGAGCGGCGTGGGGCACCGTTAATGGCAGCCGGTCCGGGGTGCCCGTCGACCTGCGCGGACACACAGCTATAAATAATAGCAGACCAGAGCCTGAATCCATGCCGTGTCGCAATCCGGTTTCCGCTTACAAGGAGTGGGGCGCGAGGGCCCCGCCTAAGAGAACGGCCAGGGGTCCCCGTGCGCGCAGCGTACGGGGCAGGCCGCGAACGGGCGGCGAAGCCGACACTGCGGGAGTGCCCCAATCACCAGCCGTGCAGCTGCCGCAGCGCCCGGGCCACCCGGCCGAACTCGTCCGGGCCGAGCACGGCGCCTTCACGCCGGATGTCGCGCGGGTCGATCTGCAGGATCCGGTCCAGCTTCACCTCGCTGGGCCTGCCTTGCGGATCCCAGGCCCCGGTGCCGACGTCCAGGTAGTCCTCGTCCCGGCGCCGCCCGTTGTTGCGGTCCCTGCTGGTCAGCATCAGGCCCAGCAGCAGGCCGCCGCTGCGGCCGACCAGCAGCACCGGGCGGTCCTTGCCCTGGGTGTGGTCCTCCTCGTAGGGCACCCAGGTCCAGACCACCTCGCCCGGGTCCGGCCGCCCGTCCGGGGTGGGACTGTAGACGGCTGCGCTCCGTCCCGTGAAGTCCCCGGCATAGGGCCGGTGTGGCTGCAGGCTGCGTCCCGGGGCCGTGGCCGCGGTGCCCCGGTCCCTGCTGCTTGGTTTCTCGGCACGGGTCCTGCTGCCGGTCGTTCCGGCGGCCGCCCGGAAAATGCGGGTGGCGCTCCGGAGGATCCGGCCCAGTGTCTTCGTATCCAGTGGCATGGTCCAACGCTACCGTCCGGCGACTGCCGTTGGGGGATTGGTCCAGGTACGTGGGACACTGTTAAATCGAGTTGAATCGACTGTAATTCCGGCATTGCCACTTCACCGGCCGGGCGCGGCCGCTGCGGCTGCCGCCACAAGTTTTAGGGAGCACCTTTGTCACCCATGGCACGCACCGCACCGGTGCCCGCCGCCACTGATCCGGCGATCATCAGGAACTTCTGCATCATCGCCCACATCGACCATGGGAAGTCGACGCTGGCGGACCGCATGCTGCAGCTCACCGGCGTCGTCGAGCAGCGCGACATGCGTGCCCAGTACCTGGACCGGATGGACATCGAGCGCGAACGCGGGATCACCATCAAGTCGCAGGCCGTGCGCATGCCCTGGGAAGTGGACGGCACCGCCTATGCCCTGAACATGATCGACACTCCCGGACACGTCGACTTCACCTACGAGGTCTCCCGCTCCCTGGCCGCCTGCGAAGGGGCGGTCCTGCTGGTGGACGCGGCCCAGGGCATCGAGGCGCAGACCCTGGCCAACCTGTACCTGGCGATGGAAAACGACCTGACCATCATCCCGGTGCTGAACAAGATCGACCTGCCGGCAGCCCAGCCGGAGAAGTATGCCGCGGAACTGGCGAACCTGATTGGCGGCGACCCCGCGGACGTGCTGAAAGTCTCCGGCAAGACCGGCGAGGGCGTCGAGTCGCTGCTGGACAAGATCGTCAGGGACCTGCCGGCCCCGGTGGGTGACGCCAGCGCCCCGGCCCGGGCGATGATCTTCGATTCCGTCTACGACACCTACCGCGGCGTGGTCACGTACGTCCGCGTGGTGGACGGCAAGCTCTCCCCGCGCGAGCGCATCCAGATGATGTCCACCAAGGCCAGCCACGAACTGCTGGAGATCGGCGTGAGCTCCCCGGAGCCGACGCCGACGAACGGCTTGGGCGTGGGCGAGGTGGGCTACCTGATCACCGGTGTGAAGGACGTGCGCCAGTCCAAGGTCGGCGATACGATCACGAACCTGGCCCGGCCGGCGGCGGAATCCCTCGCCGGCTACGCGGACCCCAAGCCGATGGTTTTCTCCGGCCTCTACCCGATCGACGGCTCGGACTACCCGGCACTGCGCGAGGCGCTGGACAAGCTCAAGCTCAACGATGCCGCCCTGGTCTACGAACCGGAGACCTCCGCGGCCCTGGGCTTCGGCTTCCGGGTGGGCTTCCTGGGCCTGCTGCACCTGGAGATTGTGCGCGAACGGCTGGAACGCGAGTTCAATCTGGACCTGATCTCCACCGCCCCGAACGTCATCTACGAGGTCACCACCGAGGACAAGAAGACCGTGACCGTGACCAACCCGAGCGAATTCCCCACGGGGAAGGTGCTGGAGGTGCGCGAGCCGATGGTCTCGGCGACCATCCTGGCGCCGAACGAGTTCGTCGGCGCCATCATGGAGCTGTGCCAGTCCCGCCGCGGAGACATGAAGGCCATGGACTACCTGTCCGAGGACCGGGTGGAGCTGCGCTACCGGCTGCCGCTGGCCGAAATCGTCTTCGACTTCTTCGACCAGCTCAAGTCCAAGACCCGCGGCTATGCCTCGCTGGATTGGAAGGCCGAAGGCGAGCAGGTGGCGGACCTGGTCAAGGTGGACATCCTGCTCCAGGGCGAGCAGGTGGACGCCTTCAGCGCCATCACGCACAAGGACAAGGCGTACTCCTACGGGGTGATGATGACCTCCAAGCTGCGCGAGCTGATTCCGCGCCAGCAGTTCGAGGTGCCGATCCAGGCCGCCATCGGCTCGCGCATCATCGCCCGCGAGAACATCCGCGCCATCCGCAAGGACGTGCTGGCCAAGTGCTACGGCGGCGACATCACGCGCAAGCGCAAGCTGCTGGAAAAGCAGAAGGAAGGCAAGAAGCGCATGAAGATGGTGGGCCGGGTGGAGGTCCCCCAGGAAGCCTTCATTGCCGCGCTGTCCTCCGAGGAACCCAAGGACAAAGCCAAGAAGTGATGCAGTACCCTGCCCCGGTCCGGGGCGCCCACGGCAGGCGGCGCCGTCGTGCCTAGCGTTCTTCCCATCGGGGATCCGGCGCCGGCGGACGGCCTGCTGCCGCCCCAGGCCGCCGGCGGCGCCGCCGGGCGGCGCTTTTGCCTGTACGTGCACATCCCGTTCTGCGCGGTGCGCTGCGGCTACTGCGACTTCAACACCTACACGGCCAGGGAGCTGGGCTCCGGCGTGTCCCAGGACCAGTACGCCGGCACCGTCGGTGCCGAGCTGGACCTGGCCGCGCAGGTGCTCCAGCGTTCGGGCGTGCCCGCGCGCCGGCTCTCCACCGTGTTCTTCGGCGGCGGCACGCCCACGCTGCTGCCGGCCGAAGACCTTGCCCGCATCCTGACCCGGGCCGCCGGCCTGTGGGGCCTTGAGCCCGGTGCCGAAGTGACCACCGAAGCCAATCCGGACTCGGTCACGCCCGAATCACTGCAGCTGCTGGCCGCGGCAGGCTTCACCCGGGTCTCCTTCGGCATGCAGTCGGCGGTCCCGCACGTGCTGAAGGTGCTGGACCGCACGCACAACCCGGCACGCGTGCCGGAGGCCGTGCGCTGGGCCCGGGACGCCGGCCTGAAGGTCAGCCTGGACCTCATCTACGGGACCCCGGGGGAGTCCTTGCAGGACTGGGAGGCCAGCCTGGAGGCCGCCATCGCGTGCGGGCCGGACCACATCTCCGCGTACGCCCTGATCATCGAAGAGGGGACGCGGCTGGCCGCCCGGATCCGCCGCGGCCAGGTGCCCAACATTGACGACGACGACCATGCGGCCAAGTACCAGCTGGCCGACGAGCGGCTTACGGCCGCAGGCTACGGCTGGTACGAGGTGAGCAACTGGGCACGGACCGAAGCAGACCGCTGCCGGCACAACCTCGCCTACTGGCGCGGCGACGACTGGTGGGGCGCCGGCCCGGGCGCGCATTCGCACGTGGGCGGGGTCCGCTGGTGGAACGTCAAGCATCCGCTCGCCTACGCCGGGCGGCTCAACGCCGGCGAATCGCCGGCCGCCGGACGCGAAACCCTGGATGAGGCAACCCGCCGGCTGGAGCACGTAATGCTGCAGACCCGGATCATCGACGGGCTGGCCACCGCGGAGCTGGGCCCCAAGGGGCGGCGCGAAGTGGCGGGGCTGATTGCCGATGGCCTGGTCGACGGCGGCCAGGCCGTGCGCGGCCGGATCCGGCTCACGCTGCAGGGCAGACTGCTGGCCGACGCCGTCGTCCGCCGCCTGCTCGAGGATTAGCCGCCGGAGCCGGTGTACCTGCGCAGCCTGGTCCGTCCGGTTCCGGTGCTGGCCGGGCCGGCGGCTTCGGTTCCAGCCACGCCATAGTGCCGGTAAAGGCGTTTCTCCTCGCCTTCTGCCAGCTGCCCGTCCGGTTCCACCCGCGGGGCGTCCTTAATCTGCGCCGTGGTGTACGGCAGCCGGATGTCCTCCCCGTCGAGGGTGGCTCCGGCGAGCGGGACGAACGTCTCGGACAAGCCGAAGAGCCCGGTCCTGACTGTGGCCCACGTCGGTTCCTCGCTCCAGTCATCCAGGTACAGCTGGCCAAGTGGACCGGTCCTCTTACCCTCGGCATCGATCACCGAGCTGCTTCCGCTGGCCAGACCGTCAATGTTGTCCCTGCCGATCATTCCCTCTCCCAAGCCGTATGCGGCGCGGATCAGGCTGTTGCGGCCAGCGGGCCCGGCACATCCATAGTGAATCCGCAGCAGCAGCGGTATGTGACGGTGTCCGCCGGCAGCCGGGACGGGGACAGCCCGGAGTCCTCGACAACCTGCATCGGCCGGCGGCAGTGCATGCGGGTCGCCAGCGTGAGCTCGAGGGCGCTGTCCGCGCCGGCCAGTTCGATCCCCGGACCTGTCGGGTCGGCACTGCCGGCGTGGAGCGGCCCGGAGCCCTTATCTACATCCATGGTCTTCCTCCTGCTTCCTCCTGGCCTGCTGCGGGACGGGAATGGGACCGCCGGCAACGCTGCACGAGGAAACTTGTTTACATCGTAAGCAAAGCATGCTTAGCATTGGGGCGCAAGGCAGGGCAGGAAGCAGGGATTCCACAAGGGGAGCTTTTGCGTTTGAACGGCGTCAGTCCGCATTGACCGGCGGACTCGAAACGACTGTGGGTAGGTTATGGATGATGGGACTCCAGGTCACATTGGACCGGCTGGTAATCGTCGCCGGGTAGGGGCCGGCGGGACCCGGTTCCTGGCCGGTTTCGAGAGCACCTACCTGCCGCTGCATGGACAGGATGTGCTGGAAATCTCCGGCGACGGTGCCCAGGTGCCGGCCGTGCTGCACCGGCTGCGCAGTGCCGGGGCCGACCTTGTCCGGTACCCGCTGCGCTGGCACCGGATCGAGCAGGCCGAAGGACACTTCGACTGGACGTCGACGGATGCCGAACTGGCCCTGCTGCGCGAACTGGGATTCGACCCGGTCGTCGACCTGGTCCACCACACCAGCTATCCGGCGTGGCTGTCCGACGGTTTCCGGGACCGCCGTTTCGGCCCGGCCTATGTGCGTTATGCTGCGGCGGTGGCGGCCCGGTACCCCTGGCTGCAGCACTACACGCTCTTCAACGAGCCATTCGCCACCCTGTTCCTGGCCGGCCACGAAGCCCTGTGGCCGCCGTACGACCACGGCATGGACGGGTTCGTCCGCCTGCTGCGCAACGTGCTGCCCGCGCTGGCCGAGGCGGCGTCGATCTGGTCCGGCGAACTGCCCGGTGCCCGGCATGTCTGGGTGGATACCTGCGAGCACCACGCCGGTACAGCCGGGGCCCCCGCCCGCTACGCGGCCCTGGCCAATGACCGCAGGCACATCGTGCTGGATTTGGCCATGCACCATGACCTCGATGAGTCCCGGCCCTTCCTGGGCGGAGTCCTGCGCGCCGGTGCCGCGGATCTGCTTCAGCTGCCGCCGCTGCGGATCGATGTCCTGGGCCTGGACTATTACGCCCACTCCGAGTGGTGGTACGACGAGGCCGGGGGCCATGCGCCCTCGCCGCATCCTTTAGGGTTCGCCGCCGTCGCGCAGCAGTACGGGGACCGGTACGGCCTGCCGATGATGCTGACCGAAACCAACCTCCGCGGCCTGCCGCCGGACCGGGCCTCGTGGCTGAGGCACATGCTCGAACAATACGACCAGGCTGCCGCGCGCGGTGTCGACCTGCGCGGTTTCTGCTGGTTTCCCGTCCTGGATTCCTGCGACTGGGACTCGCTGCTGGCCCGGCCTGCCGGACGGCGCGATCCGGTGGGGATTCTGGGCCCGGAGCCGGGCGGCCTGCTGGCCCGGAACACGTTCACCGCCGCCTGGGAGGCGGCGGTGGCAGGCGCTGGTGCCCGGGCCCTGCCCGCCTACCGCTTCCAGGCCCCCTGTGATGCGCAGCTGGCCGGGTTCCTGCCCCTGATGAAGCACTGGCCATGGCAGGACCCGCCGGCAGACGAGACCATCCCGCCCTTATCCGTTTCCGGGAAGGAACCGATCATGACCAATACCCAGGTTGCCGATCTCGTGGTCTTTTCCCACCTTCGCTGGGACTGGGTGTGGCAGCGCCCGCAGCACCTGGTCACCCGTTTTGCGAAGAAGCTCGAACCGGCCCGGACCTGGTTCGTCGAGGAGCCGGTCCCTGGCGACGTCGCCGGGCCGGTGCTGCGCCGGCAGGACTGTGGGGCGGTCACCAGGGTGTGGCTGGAAATCCCCCGGCACCCCGGGCAGCCGGCCGCCCCCGGCTTCGGCGCGCCGGGCGCCGAGGCCTACGGCGCACTGGTCCGGGACCTGCTGGCCGGCCTGCACCGCCCGGTGCGCCCGACCGCCTTCCTGTTCACCCCGATGGCCTTCGACGCAGCCATGACCCTTGATCCGGGCCTGCTCTGCTATGACGTGATGGACGACCTGGCCGCCTTCGCCCACGCGCCCGAAGGCCTGCGGCTGCGCCAGCGCCGGCTGCTGGCCGAAGCCGACATCGTCTTCGCCGGCGGACGGACCCTCTACCGGTCCGTCCTCGAGCACCGGAACCACGGATGCCACCTCTTCCCGAGCGGCGTCGATGGCGCCCATTATGCCCGGTCCCGCCAGCTGCGGGCCGCGGGCGGTCAGCGGGCGGCGAAGGTGGCCGGCTATGTGGGGGTCATCGATGAGCGGCTCGACCTGGAGCTGGTCGCAGGGCTGGCCTCGGCCCTGCCGGACTGGACCATCCAGATGGTGGGCCCGGTGGCCAAGATCGACCCGGCGGGGCTGCCCCGGGCGGCCAACATCGAGTACCCGGGCATGGCCGCCTATGCCGAGCTGCCGGCCGTCATGGCCGGTTTCGACGTTGCCCTCATGCCCTTCGCGCTCAATGAGGCGACGCGCTCGATCAGCCCCACGAAGACGCTTGAATACCTGGCGGCCGGGCTCCCGGTGGTCTCGACCCCCGTCGCCGACGTCGTGGCCGGCTATCCGGGCATCGTCCACTTTGCCGCGGACGCGCCAGGCTTCGCGCGGGCGTGCCTGGAAGCCGCGCAGCAGCCGCTGCTGGAACGGGACCGCAAATCCGCCGAGCTGCGCGCCCGCCACGACTGGGACGCCATAGCCGCCGCCATGCTGGCACTCATGGATACGGCGGCCACCGCCGCCGGCGCACAGGACGGGCAGGAGGAAACGGCATGAGCCCGCAGCAGCCCGCCGGCGCGCTGGCCCGGGAGCTTGAATCAGCCCACGGGCGCGGCGTCGGCGCCGCGATCGCCGGCATGCAGGATCCGGCGCTGGGCAGCGTCCGGCTGACCGGATCGGCCGTGGCCGTGCTGGCCGACGCCGCCGTCACGTCGGCCACCCCGTTCCTGCGGGCCCCGCTGCTGGCCAGGCTCTCGCACGTGCTGGTGCTGCACCCGCCCGCCGGGGACACCGGCGGAGACTGCACCACCTGCGGGACACCCGCCCCGTGCCCGACCGCCCGGGCGGTCCAGCCATGACCCGGCGCAGCCGGTGGGACCTCATCGTCGTCGGGTCCGGGCTCTTCGGCCTGACCGTAGCCGAGACCATGGCACGGGAACACGGCTGCCGCATCCTGCTGCTGGAGCGCCGGGCCCATCTGGGCGGCAACGCCTGGTCCGAGGCCGAACCGCAGACCGGCATCGAGATCCACCGCTACGGTGCTCACCTGTTCCACACCTCCAACGAGCGGGTCTGGCAGTACGTCAACAGGTTCACCGCGTTCACCGGCTACCAGCACCGGGTCTTCACCATCTTCAAGGGCCAGGCCTACCCGATGCCGATCAACCTCGGCACGATCTGCGCCTACTTCGGCCAGTACTTCACCCCAGACCAGGCCCGTGCCCTCGTGGCCCGCCAGGCCGGGACCGCCGCCGGCCGGGCGGAGAACCTGGAGGACAAGGCCGTGTCGCTGATTGGCCGGCCCCTGTACGAAGCCTTCGTGCGCGGCTACACCGCCAAGCAGTGGCAGACCGACCCGCGGGAACTCAGCCCGGACATCATCACCCGGCTGCCGGTCCGCTACACCTTCGACAACCGCTACTTCACCGACACCTACGAGGGGCTGCCGGTGGGCGGCTATGCCGCCTGGCTGACCCGCATGGCCGCCTCGGAACTGATCGAGGTGCGCCTGCAGACCGACTTCTTCGACGTCCGCGCGGACCTGCCCGCGGACGTGCCGGTTGTCTATACCGGCCCGCTGGACAAGTACTTCCAGTACTCCGAGGGACCGCTCAGCTGGCGGACCCTCGACTTCGAACCCCAGGTCCTGGCCTGCGGGGACTTCCAGGGCACCCCGGTGATGAACTACGCCGACGAAGACGTCCCCTGGACGCGGATCCACGAGTTCAAGCACTTCCACCCCGAACGCGACTATCCCGCGGACAGCACCGTGATCGTGAGGGAATACTCGCGCACCGCCACGCCCGGCGACGAACCGTACTATCCGGTGAACGCCGCCGCCGACCGGCACCGGCTGCTCAAGTACCGCAGCCTCGCCGCGGCCGAACACAACGTGCACTTCGGCGGCAGGCTCGGCACGTACAAGTACCTGGACATGCACATGGCCATCGCCTCCGCACTGTCCATGGTCGACAACACCCTGGTGCCCAGGCTGGCGGCCCGCTAGGAACCGGCGGGCAGCCGGGCGCTTAGTGGATCAGGCGCAGGTTCAGCGGGTAGCGGTAGGGCCGGCCGCGGTTGACCTCGATGCCGGCGATGACCGAGTAGACGGTCAGGAAGACCCAGATGGCCGCGGCAAGGACCGCGAACAGCGCGTTGACGGCCGGGATATTGATCAGCAGGTTGACGATGACCGCCACCACGGTCAGCGGCAGCGTGAAGTTCAGTGCTTCCTTGGATTCCTGGGCAGTGAACGGGCCGCGGTCCTTGAAGATCAGGTAGATCACCAGCGCCGGGATGCAGCCCAGGATGCCGCCGAAGTGGGCCAGGGTGGCCCACCGCCGGTCCTCCGACGGAGTCAGCGGCAGCGCCGTGGACGAGGCGCTCTGGTACTCCGAGCGGGGCGCCGGCGTCCGCGGGGAGTGGTCGCTGTCCGCGTTGCGGTTCTCGTTGCGGGCGACGTTGTCTTGCACGGGACCTACCTCGGTGGCTCGGTAGCGGGATACGTGGTTTTCCGGTGCTTCCCGGCGTTTTCCGGTGCTGCACAGGTGTTGCTATGAACAAGGGTAACGGCAACTGCTTCCGCTGGCGGTGCGCAGCCGCCCCCCACCGGCTGCTAACTGGTCAGGAAGTCGATGACTTCTTCGACACGCCCCAGCAGGGAGGGTTCCAGGTCCGCATAGGTGCGGACACTGTCCAGCAGCCGGCGCCAGCCTTCCGCGATGTCCGCCTGGCTGCGGTTGGGCCAGCCCAGCCCGGCCAGGATCCCGGTCTTCCAATCCGTGCCGCGGGGTACCACCGGCCAGGCCTGCAGCCCGATCACCGAGGGCTTGATCGCCTGCCAGACATCCACGTAGGGATGCCCCACGATGAGCACATTGCCGCGGGCGGCCGGCACGGCCATCGCCGCCTGGGCAATCCGCCATTCCTTGGAGTCCTGGACCAGATGGTCCACCAGGATCCCGAGCCGGCGGTCCGGCCCCGGGGCGAAGTCCGCCACGGCCGCGGCGAGGTCGTCCACCCCGTGGAGCGGTTCGACGACGATGCCCTCCACGCGCAGGTCGTCGCCCCAGACCTTCTCCACCAGCTCGGCGTCGTGCTTGCCTTCCACCCAGATCCGGCTGGCCTTGGCCACCTGGGCCCGCTGCCCCTGGACCTTGACGGAGCCGGAGGCCGTACGTTGGACGGCCTTCGGCGCGGCGGCGGCTGCCGGCACCACCTCGACCGGTTCCCCGTCCAGCAGGAAGCCGAAGCCCAGCGGGAAGGAGCGGGTCTTGCCGCGCCGGTCCTCCAGGGCCACCACGTGCATACCGCCGGATTTCTCCACGCACACCACCGCCCCAACCCAGCCGCTCTGCACATCCTCCAGCACCAGGCCCGCCTCGGCCGGGACCGCACGCAGCTGGCGGCGGGCGGCCCGGGTGGTGATGTCCTGGGGTCCCCATCCGTAGCTGGTCATGGTGGTCCGTCCTTCGGCTCGATGGTGCTGCTGAGGCTGCTGCGGCGCCCGGGCTGCCGCAGCTTCACAATGCTAGCCCAGCGGCCGGCGGTCCAGCCGCGGACGGGCGGGCGGCGCACGCAATGCCAAGTGGTGGCACGACGTATTAGACTTAGCACTTAGGCACGGTGAGTGCTAACGGTGCCCGCGCCCTTCCGGCGCGGGCGAGGCAGAGAAGTCGTCAGGAGGTACCGGTGAGCGAGGTCCGCCGGCTGGAGGTGCTACGCGCCATAGTCGAAGACTATGTGCACTCGCGCGAGCCCGTCGGGTCCAAGGCCCTGGTTGAACGCCACCATCTCGGGGTTTCCTCCGCCACCATCCGCAACGACATGGCTGCGCTGGAGGAGGAGGGGCTGATCGTCGCCCCGCACACCAGTTCCGGCCGGATCCCCACGGACAAGGGCTACCGCTTGTTCGTGGACCGGATTTCGGACGTCAAGCCGCTGTCCTCCGCCGAACGGCGTGCCATCCAGACCCTGCTGGACGGGGCCGGGGACCTCGACGACGTCATGGACCGCACGGTGCGCCTGCTGTCCCAGCTGACCAACCAGGTGGCGGTGATCCAGTATCCGCACCTGGGCCGGGCCAAGGTGCGGCACATCGAGTTCGTCCTGCTGGCTCCCCGCCAGGTGCTCGTGGTGCTGATTGCCGACAACGGCAAGGTGGAGCAGCGTGTCATCAGGCTGCCGGAGGATATCGCCGAGGCGGACCTGGCCGATCTGCGCACCGCGCTGCTGGGCACCTTGGCCGGCGTCCCGCTCACCGAGGTGGAGGCCAAGCTTGCCGCCGGGGTGCCCGGGGTGGCTGCCGCGCAGGACGAGGCGCTGCGCACCCTGTCCGCGGAGCTGGTGCATCTGTCCGTGCCCACGCGCGAGGAGCGCATCCTGATGGCCGGAACCGCGAACCTGGCCCGCTCCACCGGGGATTTCCCGCTCAGCATTTCGCCGATCCTGGAGGCGCTGGAAGAGCAGGTGGTGATGCTGCGGCTGCTCTCCGAGATGCAGCTGGACGCCCGCGGCGTCTCGGTCAAGATCGGCAGCGAAGTCCCGTACAACTCGCTCTCGGGCACCTCCGTGGTTGCCACCGGGTACGGGCCGGACGCCTCGGCCAAGGTGGGCGTGCTCGGTCCGACCCGCATGGACTATCCGACGACCATGGCCGCCGTTCGGGCGGTGGCGCGCTATTTGTCCAGGATTCTGGCAGGCTGAGCGCGGGCCTCGGCCCATCAGCAGCAGCACCGACAGGGCGGCCGGGCCGCCGGAGCACGATTCGCAGGAAGAGAAGTATTCAAAGGTGAGCAACCACTACGACGTACTCGGTGTCAGCCGCGACGCCACCACCGAGGAAATCAAGAAGGCCTACCGCAAGCTGGCCCGCAAGCTGCACCCGGACGTCAACCCGGGCGCGGAAGCTGCGGACAAGTTCAAGCAGGTCAGCCACGCCTACGAAGTGCTGTCGGATCCGCAGAAGCGGCGGATCTACGACACCACCGGCAACGAGAACGGCACCGACAGCGGCTTCGGCGGCGGCTACTCGGGCGCCGGCTTCGCGTTCCAGGACATCTTCGAGACCTTCTTCGGCGGCACCGGCACCGCCGGCCCGGCAACGCGCATGCGCCGCGGTCAGGACGCCCTGATCACGGTCCGGATCGACCTGAAGGACGCCGTCTTCGGCGTCAACAAGAAGATCGAGGTGGACACCGCCGTCGTCTGCCCCACCTGCAACGGCACCTGCTGCCGCGAAGGCACCCACCCGCGCACCTGCGACATCTGCGGCGGTTCCGGCCAGGTCCAGCGCGCCGTGCGTTCCATCCTGGGCCAGGTCATGACCGCGGCCCCCTGCGGCAGCTGCCAGGGCTTCGGCACCATCATCCCGGATCCGTGCAACGAGTGTAACGGCGAGGGCCGGATCCGCAGCCGCAGGTCGCTGACCATCAAGATCCCTGCGGGCGTGGCCACGGGAACCCGGATCCAGCTGGCCGGCCAGGGCGAGGCCGGCCCGGCGGGCGGCCCGCAGGGGGACCTGTACGTGGAGATCCGCGTGGCCCCGGACCGGAACTTCATCCGCGAGGGCGACGACCTGAACGCCACGCTCACGGTGCCGATGACGGCCGCGGCGCTGGGCACCACCTTGAACCTGGAGACCTTCGACGGCGAACAGGAACTGCAGCTGAAGCCGGGCACCCAGTCCGGCGAGGTCATTACGCTGCGCGGCCTGGGCGTGACCCACCTGCGCGGTTACGGCCGCGGCGACCTCAAGGTCCACATCCACGTCGAGACGCCGTCCAAGCTCGACGCCGAGCAGGAAGAGCTGCTCCGCCGGCTGGCGCAGCTGCGCGGCGAGCAGCTGGCCGAAGGCAAGATGGCCTCCAGCGGCTCCGGCATGTTCGCCAGGCTGCGCGACAAGCTGGGCAACCTCTGAGGTGACGAATCCGGTCTTCTTCGCCGAGCCGGGCCAGCTTGACGACGTGGTGCCCGGCTCTCTCTTCCGGCTCTCCGGCGCCGAGGCCCGCCACGCCGTCACGGTCCGCCGGCTTGCCGCAGGGGAGCCGGCGGACATTGTCGACGGCGCCGGCCGGCGCCTGTCCGGCAGCGTGCGGTCGGCAGCGGCTGCGGAACTGGTCCTGGAGGTCGAATCGGTGGTGGACGAACCGGCCCCGCCGTACCGGCTGGTGCTGGTCCAGGCCCTGGCCAAGGGAGACCGGGACGAGCTGGCCGTGGAAGCAGCCACCGAACTCGGGGTCGACGAGGTGGTGCCGTGGCAGGCCGAACGCAGCATTGTCCGCTGGCGCGCCGAGAAGCAGGCCAAGGGCGTGGCCAAGTGGGAATCCACCGTGCGCTCCGCGGCCAAGCAGTCCCGCCGGGCGCGGATCCCGGCCGTGGGGGCGCCGGTGGACCTGAAGGGCTTGTGTGCGCTGATCGGCAGCAGCGCCCTGGCACTGGTCCTGCACGAGGAGGCCGGGCAGTCCCTGGCTTCCGCTGCCGCCCGGCTGGCCCCCGCAGACGGCCCTCCGGCGGACGCCGCGCAGGCCGCCGTTGTGATGATCGTCGGGCCGGAGGGCGGGATGAGCCAGCGCGAGGTGGACGCCATGCTGGCGGCCGGCGCCCGCGCGGTGCGGCTCGGCCCGCACGTGCTGCGCTCGTCCACCGCCGGACCGGCCGCCGTCGCCCTGCTCAGCGCGCAGCTGGGCCGCTGGGACTGATTCCCCGCCCCGCCAAACCCCCCAAAACTCCCATCGACGTTGCAGCTAATGCCCCTTCCGGAGCCGGAATGGGGCATTAGCTGCAACGTCGACGGTGGGGGAGGGGTGTCAGCGGATGGTGAAGGTCTTGCTGTCCGCGTTCAGCCGGCCCTGGGTGCGCCCGCTCATGTCTTCCTGGTACACGTACAGCCGGTAGGAGCCGCGGTCCAGGCTTTCGGTGAACTCGAACTCGCCGGTCTCGCCCATGGCCGCGTTGATGGACACTGTGCCGCTTTTGGCCAGTTCGCCGTCGCCGGTGTCCTTCGGGCCTTCCAGGCGGTAGATCTGCCAGGACAGCTGCGACTCGAAGGCCACCCCCCGCCCGAACACGCGCACCTGGTCCTCGGCGGTGTCCCCCTCCTGCGGATCGATGATCCACACGGGCGCAGCCAGGGCATAGTTCCGGGACATGGGTGCGCCGAGCTCGACGTGCCCGAAGGCGCGGTAGCCGGTGTGCCCGTCGACCAGGACCACCACCTCCAGCGGGTTCTCCGCCGCGGACAGGCCGGCGTTGGCGGCCGCGGCGGTGGCGGTGTACACCAGCTGCTCGACGGCGCGCTCGGCGATGCCTTGGTCGACGTTGGCCTTGAAGGCGTCGGAGGAAATGTCCAGCGTGATCACCGAACCGTCCATGATCGACGCCCCCACCTTGGCCGCAGGGCTCCAGGGGTTGAAGTAGTCGGGATCGCGCGGCTTGAGCCGGGTCATCGCGCTCACTGCCGTGGTGATCGGATCCCCCAGGTCCTCGGCCTGCCGGAATTCGCGGTAGAGGAAGACGTTCTCCCCGTTGGCGCCCAGGAAGTAGACCGGGGACAGCGAGGAACTCTGCACCGTTTCCAGCGGGCTGCTGGTGACCAGCGGGCCGGTCTGCACAGGAACCTGGGCCCCGGCACCCGAAGGCATGGACGTGGGCCCGGCGGTGCCGCCCTGCTGCAGCGGCGTGCAGCCGAGCAGGCCCAGGGACCCGGCCGTCAGCAGGGACAGCCACACGGCGAATGCGCGGGACTGTCGCGGACGTCCGGGAGACGGGGCAGTGGTGCTCATTATCCTCTTCGCTGGCCTGGCCGGGGATCCTGAAGCGCAGGGTGGGGGACAGTACCTGGAACGGACGCCGGGCAGCGTCCGCCCCACCAGCTTGGCACAAACCGGGCTGCCGGAACCGTGGTTTGGCCGCCCCTCAACCGGACTGATGCACGATCGAAACAGGATCGAGACCTCCCTGCGGTGTATCGATTCAGGCCGAATTTCGGGGTTTTCCGCGCCGTCCGGGCCGGTGCCGTCCGGGCGGCGGCGCCCCGGTGACGTAGCATGGAAGTGTACTGCACGCACAATCTAAGGAGCGATGACAAGCCCGCGGGCTTACGCTATGTCGGAAACACGATTGGATGTCGATCCGCTCGGATCCAGCAGCCGTTCCGTCCACTTCGAATCTCCGGAGCATATGGTCAGGACGCTCGGCGCACACGATGAAGTGCTCCGGCTCATCGAAGCCGAGTTCAGGGATGTCGACCTCCTCGTGCGCGGCAACGAGGTCCTGATCAGCGGCCCCGCCGCCGCGGTCGAGCGGACCGAACGGCTGATCGCCGAGATCCGGACCCTGGCCGCGGCCGATACGCGGGTCACTCCGCAGGTGGTCGAACAGCTGCTGCGCATGCTCCGGGACCAGTCGGTGGCCCGGCCTGCCGATGTGCTGACGCAGAATATCCTCTCCTCGCGGGGCCGCACCATCCGGCCCAAGACGCTGAACCAGAAGAAGTACGTGGACGCCATCGACGTGAACACGGTGGTCTTCGGCATCGGTCCGGCCGGCACGGGCAAGACCTACCTGGCCATGGCCAAGGCCGTGCAGGCGCTGCAGCAGAAGGAAGTCAACCGGATCATCCTGACCCGGCCCGCCGTGGAGGCGGGGGAGCGGCTGGGCTTCCTGCCCGGCACCCTCAGCGACAAGATCGACCCCTACCTGCGGCCGCTCTACGACGCCCTGCACGACATGATGGATCCGGACTCCATCCCGCGCCTGATGGCCGCCGGCACCATCGAGGTTGCGCCGCTGGCCTATATGCGCGGCCGGACGCTCAATGACGCCTTCATCATCCTCGACGAAGCCCAGAACACGACCCCGGAGCAGATGAAGATGTTCCTGACCCGCCTGGGCTTCGGATCCAAGATGGTGGTCACCGGCGACATCACGCAGATCGACCTTCCCGGCGGCACGAGTTCGGGCCTGAAGATCGTCAGCGAAATCCTCCAGGGCGTGGATGACGTGCACTTTTCCATGCTGGATGCTTCCGACGTCGTCCGGCACCGGCTGGTCAGCGACATCGTCGATGCCTACAGCCAGTGGGACGAGAGCCGCCGGCGCGGGGCAGCGCCCGAGCGTCCGCAGCACCCCCGCAAGCGACAGGAATCCAGGCCATGAGCGTCGAAGTCAACAACGAGTCCGCCCTGCCGGCCGACGAGGAGGAGCTCAGCCGGCTGGGACGCTTCATCCTGGACAGCCTCTATGTCCATCCCGAGGCCGAGCTGTCCATCATCTTGGTTGACGCCGAGGCGATGGAGCGCCTGCACATCGAGTGGATGGATGAACCCGGACCGACCGATGTCCTTTCCTTCCCCATGGACGAACTGCGCCCGGGAACTGCCGCCCGGCCCACGCCCCCCGGCGTGCTGGGCGACATCGTGATCTGCCCGCAGGTGGCCGCCGAACAGGCGAAGCGGGCCGGGCACCCGGTGGCCGAAGAGATGCTGCTGCTGGCCACCCACGGCATCCTGCACCTGCTCGGCTATGACCATGCCGAGCCGGAGGAGAAGGAAGAGATGTTCTCCCTGCAGCGGAAGCTGCTGGAGAGTTTCCTTGGCAAGGACGCCCCCACGGAGACCACGCGTTGATCGTTGCCGCCCTCGCGGGCCTGGCGCTGGGATGCATCCTGGTCGCCGCACTCCTGACCGCGGCCGAGGCCGCCTTCACCTACCTGCCGCGCCAGGAGGCCGAGCAGCTGCTGCGCGACGGACGCAGCCGGGCGCTGCGTGCGGTGCTGCAGGCGCCGGCCTCCCACATGCATGCCCTGCGGTTCTGGCGCGTCTGGTTCGAAATGGCCGGGGCGGTGGCGATCGCCCTGTTCTTCTTCCACATCCTGGGCAATATCTGGATCGCCGGACTGCTGGCCACCGTGACCATGGCCGCCGTCGGATTTGTGCTGGTGGGAGTCTCGCCCCGCCATTTCGGCCGCATGCACGGCAGCGGCGTGGTGCTGTTCACCGCCCCGGCCGTGCGGATCCTGTGCGCGCTGCTGGGTCCGGTGCCGGGCTGGCTGGTCCGGCTGGGCAGCCTGGTGGCACCGAACGCCCCGCGGGCCGACGCCGCCTTCTTCTCGGAGGAGGAGTTCCGCGAACTCGTCGAGCGGGCCACCGAGTCCGACATGATCGAGGATGCGGAGGCGGAGTTGATCCAGTCGGTGTTCGACCTCGGCGACACCATCGTGCGCGCCGTCATGGTCCCGCGCACGGACATGGTCACCATCCAGTCCGGTTCCACCCTGGCCCAGGCGATGTCCCTGTTCCTGCGTTCGGGGTACTCGAGGATCCCGGTGATTATGGACAGCGCCGACCAGGTCCGCGGGATCCTGTACCTGAAGGATGTCACCGCGCGGCTGTACAGCGGCCGGGCCGGGCGCGGCGACCTGGTGGACGAGGTCTGCCGGGAGGCGCGCTATGTGCCCGAATCCAAGCCGGTGGGCAGCCTGCTGCAGGAGCTGCAGCGCGAGTCCACCCATGTGGCCATCGTGATCGACGAATACGGCGGCACCGCGGGCCTGGTCACCTTGGAGGACCTGATCGAGGAGATCGTCGGCGAGATCGTGGACGAGTACGACTCGGAGCGGCCCGCCATCGAGGCGCTCGACGGCGGCCGTTACCGGATCAGCGCCAAGGCCGGCATTAACGACGTCGGCGAACTCTTCGGCCTCGACCTCGACGACGAGGAAGTGGACACGGTGGGCGGGCTGCTGGCCAAGAGCTTGGGCCGCGTCCCGATCGTTGGCAGCGAGGTGGACCTGGACGGGCTGCACCTGCGCGCCGAACGCATGGAAGGGCGGCGCAACCGGATCAGCCACATCATTGCCTGGTTGGAGCCGGCGCCCCAAGATGAAGACAGCCACGCAGCAGGCAACGGCAAGGCTCCCCGCGCAGACGCGGACCAAGGCGGCGTGCGTGAAGAATCGGAGACCGAACATCGGAGATAGAACAGTGAGCAGCCACCCTGACAAGCACCAGGCCAAGGCGATGGCGATGCCGGCCAGCGGCTGGCCGGCGGACTACCGTGCGGGCTTCGTGTCCCTGGTCGGCCGGCCCAACGCCGGCAAGTCGACGCTGACCAACGCACTGGTGGGCCGGAAGGTGGCGATCACCTCGGCCAAGCCCCAGACCACCCGGCACACCATCCGCGGCATTGTCCACCGGCCGGATGCCCAGCTCGTGCTGGTCGATACGCCCGGCCTGCACCGGCCCCGGACGTTGCTGGGCCAGCGGCTGAACGACCTCGTCGCCGACACGCTCGCCGAGGTGGACGCAATTGGCTTCTGCCTGCCGGCGAACGAGAAGATCGGCCCGGGGGACCGCTTCATCGCCAACCAGCTGGCGGCACTGAACCGCAAGCCCGTCGTCGCCCTGGTCACCAAGACCGACCTGGTCGACCGGGCGGCCCTGGCCGAGCAGCTGCTGGCGGTCTCCGGGCTGGGCACCGAGGTGTTCGGCGCCGATGGCTTCCGCGACGTCGTGCCGGTTTCCGCCACCGGCGGCTTCCAGATCGACACCGTGGCGGACGTGCTGATCAAGCACATGCCGGTGTCCCCGCCGCTGTATCCGGAGGGCGAACTGACGGACGAGCCGGAAGCGGTCATGGTTGCCGAGCTGGTCCGCGAGGCGGCCCTGGAGGGCGTCCGCGAGGAGCTGCCGCATTCACTGGCCGTGGTGGTCGAGGAGATCGTGCCGCGCGAAGGCCGCAGCGAGGACAACCCGCTGCTGGATGTGCGGGTGAACCTGTTCGTGGAACGGCCTTCCCAGAAGGCCATCATTATCGGCAAGGGCGGGGCGCGGCTGCGCGACGTGGGCAGCCGGGCCCGCAAGGGCATCGAGGCCCTGCTCGGCACGAGGATCTACCTGGACCTGCATGTCAAGGTCGCCAAGGACTGGCAGCGGGACCCGAAGCAGCTGGTGCGCCTGGGCTTCTAGGCATCCGGGGGCAGGGCCCCGTCCGGTACCGGCCCGGGACGGGGCGCTGCCGTTTTCCCGGGGTACTGCCCGCTTTCCAGCTAACTCACAGCGAACGCATAGCCGCGCAGTAGCGGCGCAGGAGGTCCCGGCCCGCCCGCGAGCTTAGAATATTGTGCAAACGTCGTTTACCAGTCCAGAGAGAGGGAACACCCGTGGGTCGTCGCGGAAGTTCCGGCGATGACCCGGTGCAATCTTCAGGCAGTGCGGGAACCCGGCGCGTGCCGGCCGCTGCCGTCCTGGCCGGCGGGCAGGTCAATGCCCGGCACATGCGCACCCGCCGCGCACCGCTGTGGCTGAAAGTGGCCGCTGCCGGCCTGGCCGCGGCCCTGGTGGCCGGCGTCGGCTTCGTGGGCGTGAAGCTTTTCACCCTCCGCTCCAGCATCGTCAGCGCACCGCTGAACCTGGGCACCGACCACACCGCGCTGCCGGTGGACCGGGGCACCGACCCACTGCAGATCCTGCTGCTGGGCACGGATTCGCGCGCCAATACCGGCGGCCGGTACGGCGGGGATCCTTCCTCCACCGGTTCGGGCAATTCGGACGTGATGATGCTCATGCAGCTCTCCGCGGACCGGGAGCGCGTGACGGTGGTGAGCCTGCCGCGCGACCTGCTGACCACGATCCCGGCCTGCACCGACCCTGCGACCGGGGAGGTCTACCCTGAGCAGCAGTTCTCGCAGCTGAACATGGCCCTGAGCTACGGCGGTCCCGGCTGCACGGTGGCAGCGGTGAATGAGCTCACCGGGCTGGAGGTCGACCACTTCATGATGGCCGACTTCAATGCAGTCAAGGAACTGACCACCGTGATCGGGGGAGTGGACGTCTGTGTCAACGAGCCGATCAACGATACCTACTCCAAGCTGGTCCTGCCCGCCGGCGTCAGCACCGTCCAGGGCGAACAGGCGCTGGCCTTCCTGCGCACCCGCCACGCCTTTGGCGACGGCGGCGACCGCGGCCGGGTCCGCGCCCAGCAGAGCTTCCTGGCCTCCATGGCGCGCAAGCTGACCAGCGAAGGCACCCTAACCAACGTTCCGCGGCTGTACGCGATTGCCGAGGCCGTGGCCCGGAACCTGACCGTGGACGAGGGACTGGCCCAGATCCCGTCCCTGCTGGCCCTGGCGGACCGCGTCAAGAGCGTCGACCTGGGCAAGGTGGCGTTCGTGTCGCTGCCCACCACGCTCTACGAGCCGGATCCCAACCGGCTGGTGATGAAGGACGAGGAAGGCCAGCGGCTTTTCCAGATCCTGCGCGAGGACGGGGACGTGACCGCGGAATCCGGTGGCGGCAAGGGAACCGCAGGCGGCCGTCCGGCTGCGACCTCGGAGGCGGACGGGGACGAAGACGGCAGCACCGGCGGAGAAGCCGGCGGTGCCGTGGACGAGGCTGCCGGTCCCGGCACCGCCGACGCCGGCACGGCATCCGGTACCGCGGACGACGCGGAAGAACCGGCGTTCGATGCCGCGGCCCAGCCGGTGCAGGTCCTCAACGAATCCGGCACCGGCGAGCGGGCCCAGGACGTTGCCGCGCACCTGCGGAGCCTCGGCTATGACCAGGCTGTCCCGGCCCCGGCGGAGGGCACCAGCCCGGCCACGCAGATCCTGTACGCCGAGGGCTTCGAGGAAGTGGCCCGTGCGCTGGCCGCCCAGCTCGGGGTGCCCGAGCCCAGCGTCCTCTCGGGCGGCACGCAGGACGGCGTCGCCGTCGTCGTCGGCCAGGATTTCACCAGCGGCACCAAGCTGGCGGACACCAGCGGTCTGGCCGGCGGACTCTCCGGCCAGACGGCCGACCAGGTCACCTGCCAGCAGTCCGGCGGTTTCTAGCGGGATTCACGCCAAGGGCGGGCGGTTCCGGTGAGGGAACCGCCCGCCCTTGGTGTGCCGGGGCCGGCAGGTGCGCGGCTACCAGATGCGCACCCGCTCCGCCGGGTCCAGCCACAGCGCATCCGCCTCGGTGACGGCGAAAGCCTCGTGGAACGCGTCCAGGTTCCGCACCACCTGGTTGCAGCGGAACTCGTTGGGCGAGTGCGGGTCCACGGTCAGGCGCTTGACCGATTCCTCCGGCCGGATCTTCTGCCGCCAGCATTCGGCCCACGAATAGAAGAACCGCTGGGGCCCGGTCAGGCCGTCGATGACCGGGGCCTCCCGGCCGCCCAGGCTCAGCTGGTAGGCCTGGTAGGCGATCGCCAGTCCGCCGAGGTCGCCGATGTTCTCGCCCAGCGTCAGTTCGCCGTTGACCGTGTGCCCCGGAGCCTCCTCGGGGCTGAGCCGGGCGTACTGGTCCACCAGCTTCGAGGTCAGGGACCGGAACGCGGCCAGATCCTCCTCGCTCCACCAGTTGCGCAGCGCCCCCGAGCCGTCGAACTGCGACCCCTTGTCGTCGAAGCCGTGGCCGATCTCGTGCCCGATCACCGCCCCGATCGCCCCGTAGTTGGCGGCGTCGTCCGCCTCGGCATCGAAGAACGGCGGCTGCAGGATGGCGGCCGGGAACACGATCTCGTTCATCGTCGGCATGTAGTAGGCGTTGACCGTCTGCGGCGTCATGTGCCACTCCTCGGTGTCGACCGGTCCGCCCAGCTTGGCCAGGTTGCGCTGGGTCTCGAAGTCGTCGGCCGCCAGCACGTTGGTCCAGACATCGTCCCCGATGGCCAGGCTGGAGTAGTCGATCCACTTGGACGGATAGCCGATCTTGGTCCGGAAGGCCTTCAGCTTCTCCAGCGCCCGCCCGATGGTGTCCGGGCTCAGCCACGGCCGCGAGGAGATGCTCTGCTCGTAGGCCTGCAGCAGGTTCTGCACCAGGGCCTCCATGTGCTGCTTGTGCGTGGGCGGGAAGTGCCTGGCCACATACTCCCGGCCTACCGCCTCGCCCATGGCGCCCTCGACCAGGGCCACCCCGCGCTTCCAGCGCTCCTTCAGCTCCGGGATCCCGCTGAGCACCTGCCCGTAGAAGCTGAAGCGGGTCTTGACCGCCTCGTCATGCAGGTACGGGGCCGAAGCGCTGAGCAGCTGCAGCCGCAGCCAGGCCCGCCAGGTGGCGGCCGGTTCGCTGGCGACCAGGTCGGCGAGCACGGACACGAACCTCGGCTGGCACACCACCAGTTCCTCCACCGCCGCAGCCGGTTCCCCGAGGCCGTCGAGCCAGCGGCGGATCCACGGGACCGTGGCGGCCAGGTCATCCACCGTGCGCAGGTTGTAGGTCTGCTGCGGATCCCGGCAGGAGACCTTGTCCAAGTGCCCGGAGGCGAGCTTGTGTTCCAGCCCGACGGCCAGGTCGGCGTCGGCCGGGTCCAGACCAGCCAGGGAGAGCATCCGGCGGGCGTAGTCCAGGTACGCGGTACGGATGTCCGCGAAGGCCTCCTCGCGGTAGTAGGCCTCGTCCGGCAGGCCAAGGCCTGCCTGGTACAGGTGCAGCAGGTACCGGGTGGGATCGCCGGCATCATTGCTGACGTAGATGGCGAGCGGGAAGGCAGCACCTGTGCGGGTGAAGCCGGGCAGCAGCTCCAGCAGCGACTCTGCGTCGACGACGGCGTCGATGGCCGCCAGCTGCGCGGCCAGCGGAGTGAAGCCCTTGCCCTCGACCGCGGCGGTATCCATGAAGCCGGCGTACAGCAGGCCCATCTTGCCCGCCTCCGAGGCCGGGTCCGGATGCGCCGCGGCGTCTTCGATAATGGCGCGTACCGCCTCCTCGGCGGCGTCGCGCAGGGCGGTGAACGAGCCCTCCAGCGGCCGGTCCTCGGGAATGACGGTCTCGGCCAGCCATTTGCCGTTCACATGCCGGAACAGGTCATCCTGCGGGCGGACGGCTGGATCTACATTGGACAGGACAATGCCGGAACGGATCACGGTGTGCCTCTCGCTAGCGCGCGGAGCTGGCCCTTCCGGGCCGGCCTGGCCGCCACGGAGGGACCCGGCTGCCCCACGCTTGATGATCTGTGGATGATGCAACGGGTCCACTCTATGCAGTGTTGGGAGCCCGCGGCACGGTCCGGCACCGGTTGCGCCGCACGGTGCCCGGCGTGTGCGGCAACGTTGCGGCGCGGTTCACGGCCGGTCCGGGCGCCGTGCTACTGTGAAAAGGTGCGCGCAGGAATGCTACTTCTTAGCTGCCGCGGCGAGGCTACGCAAACAGCTGTTTGACAGGCCGAACCCTCGCTGCGGAGTTTGTGCTGTCCGGCCTGGGTTTCGAGTTTCCCCGTAGAAAAGGCCAATTGACACTATGCGTAATGCACAAAAGCCCTCCGGAATGCCCGTCCACAAGTACATTCCGTTCCAGGACCAGATCACAGTAGAGCTGCCGGACCGCACCTGGCCGGACAAGGTGATCACCAAGGCCCCGCGCTGGTGCGCGGTGGACCTGCGCGACGGCAACCAGGCGCTGATCGACCCGATGAGCCCCGAGCGCAAGCACAAGATGTTCGACCTGCTGGTCAGGATGGGCTACAAGGAAATCGAGGTCGGCTTCCCCTCCGCCTCGCAGACGGATTTTGAATTCGTCCGCCAGCTCATCGAAGGGGACCGGATCCCCGACGACGTGACCATCCAGGTGCTGACCCAGTCCCGCGAGCACCTGATCGAGCGCACCTACCAGGCGCTCGAGGGGGCGGACCGCGCCATTGTCCACCTGTACAACTCCACCTCCGTGCTGCAGCGCCGCGTGGTCTTCCGCGAGGACCAGGACGGGATCGTGGACATCGCCCTGCAGGGGGCGCGGCTGTGCCGCAAGTACGAGGAGTCCCTGAAGGCCACCGAGGTCACCTACGAATATTCGCCGGAATCCTTCACCGGCACCGAGCTGGAGTTTGCCGCGCGGATCTGCAACGCGGTGACCGACGTGCTGGAAATGTCCGCCGACCGCCAGGTGATCCTCAACCTGCCGGCCACGGTGGAAATGGCCACCCCCAACGTCTATGCGGACTCCATCGAATGGATGTCCCGCAACCTGAACGACCGCGAAAACGTCATTCTGTCCCTGCATCCGCACAACGACCGCGGCACCGGTGTGGCGGCTGCGGAGCTGGGCTACCTGGCCGGCGCCGACCGGATCGAAGGCTGCCTGTTCGGCAACGGCGAGCGGACCGGCAACGTGGACCTGGTGACCCTGGGCCTGAACCTGTTCGTCCAGGGCATCGACCCGATGATCGACTTCTCCAACATCGACGAAATCCGCCGCACCGTCGAGTACTGCAACCAGTTGCCGGTGCCCGAGCGCTCCCCGTACGGCGGCGACCTGGTCTTCACCGCCTTTTCCGGCTCGCACCAGGACGCCATCAAGAAGGGCTTCGAGGCCATGGAGAAGGACGCCGCGGCCGCCGGCAAGAGCGTGGACGAGCTGGTCTGGGCCGTGCCCTACCTGCCGATCGACCCGAAGGACCTGGGCCGCAGCTACGAGGCGGTCATCCGGGTGAACTCCCAGTCCGGCAAGGGCGGGGTGGCCTACCTGCTCAAGAACGAGCACAAGCTGGACCTGCCCCGCCGCGCCCAGATCGAATTCTCCGGCGTCATCCAGCGCCGCACGGACACCGTGGGCGGCGAAGTCAGCGCTGCCGAACTGTGGGAGATCTTCAGCGACGAGTACCTGCCCTCCAGCGAGCAGCCCTGGGGCCACTACGCGCTTGGCGCGGTCCACACGGACACGGCTGAGGACGGTTCCTTCCGGCTCGACGCCACCATGACCGTCGACGGCGTCCCGAGCCGCCGCACGGCCGAGGGCAGTGGCCCGATCGCCGCGCTGCTGGACATCTTCGCCCAGGACGGCGTGGATGTGCGCGTGCTGGACTACACCGAGCACGCCCTCTCCGAGGGCGGCAACGCCCGAGCGGCCGCGTACGTCGAATGTGCCGTCGCGGACCGGGTGCTCTGGGGTGTGGGCATCGACACGAACACCACCATGGCCGCGCTGAAGGCAGTGGTCTCGGCGGTCAACCGCGCCATCCGGGACAGCCGCGCCGCTGCCGGCGGCACGGCGGCGGCCGGGTAACGTCCGGCCCTCCCGCTGCGCACGGGCCCGTTCCGCCGGTTGTCGGCGGGGCGGGCCCGTGCCGTGGGAGAATAGGGGAGTGACCAGCCGATCCTTCGCCTCGCGCACCTACCGTGACGAGGGGGTAGTCCTGCGCACCCACAAGCTTGGCGAAGCGGACCGGATCATCATCCTGCTGACCAAGCATCACGGACAGGTCCGGGCCGTGGCCAAGGGCGTGCGGCGCACCAGCAGCAAGTTCGGGGCCATGCTCGAACCGTTCATGGTCACCGACCTGCAGCTGGTCTCCGGGCGCAGCCTGGACATCGTGGTCCAGGCCCAGACGCTGGGCCCCTATGGCCGGGACATCGCGGCGGACTACCGCAAGTACACCGCGGCCGCGGCCATTTGCGAAACGGCGGAAAAGCTCACCGACGTGGACGGCGAATCCGCCGCCGCCCAGTACGCCCTGGTCATCGGGGCGCTCTCGGCGCTCAGCCGCAGCGTGCATGACCCGGAGCTGATCCTGGATTCCTACCTGCTCCGGGCCCTGGCCACCGCCGGCTGGGCGCCCAGCTTCACCGACTGTGCCCGCTGCGGGGCCCCCGGCCCGCACTCGGCCTTTTCCCCGGCCCTCGGCGGCGCCGTCTGCCACGACTGCCGGCCGCCGGGTAGCGCCTCGCCGGCCCCCGAAACCATGGAGCTGCTGGCCGCCCTGCTCAGCGCGGACTGGACGCGGGCGGACGGTTCCGCGCCGGCGGCCCGCCGCGAATCCGCCGGCCTGGTGGCCAGCTACCTGCAGTGGCATTTGGAACGTTCCCTGAAATCCCTTCGACATGTTGAGCGAGTGTGAGCACCAGCAGATGAGTACCAGCCGGAACCGGCCCCTGCCGCCCGCCCCCCATCCGTCCGGCGCCCTGGCGCCGCGGCTGCCCCGGGAGGTCATTCCGGAGCATGTGGCCATCGTGATGGACGGCAACGGCCGCTGGGCCAACCAGCGCGGGCTGCCGCGGACCGAGGGGCACCGGGCCGGCGAGGCCGCACTGCTGGACGTGGTGGCCGGTGCGATCGAGCTCGGCATCGGGCATGTGAGCGTCTACGCCTTCTCCACCGAGAACTGGAAGCGCTCCCCGGAGGAAGTGCGTTTCCTGATGGGCTTCAGCAAGGACGTGCTGCGCCGGCAGCGTGACCAGCTGGACGAATGGGGTGTGCGGATCCGCTGGTCCGGGCGCCGTCCCCGGCTGTGGCAGTCGGTGGTCCGCGAGCTGGAAGAAGCCGAGCGGCAAACCGCGGGCAATACCGTCTGCACGCTGAACATGTGCGTGAACTACGGCGGCCGGGCCGAGATTGCCGACGCCGCGGCGGCCATTGCCGCCGAGGTGGCCGCCGGGCGGCTGAAGGCCTCCGCCGTCTCGGAGAAGACCATCCAGCGCTTCCTGGACGAACCCGACCTGCCCGACGTGGACCTGTTCCTGCGCACCTCGGGTGAGCAGCGGTTCTCCAACTTCATGCTGTGGCAGTCCGCCTACGCCGAGATGGTCTTCCTGGACGTCCTGTGGCCGGATGTGGACCGGCGGACCCTGTGGGAAGCGGTGCAGATCTACGCGAAGCGGGACCGCCGCTACGGGGCGGCCGTGGACGCGGCGTTGTCCGGCTCGCCGGCGTCCAGCATGTAGGCGCCGGCCCAGCGCCGCAGCCGGGCGTAGGCCTCCCGGCGCACCGGGGCCCGGGACAGGAAGACGTCGTGGAGGGCGCCGTCGATCCGCTCCAGGGTCACGCTGCGGCCCAGCTTCACCGCCCGGGCGGCCATCGTCTCCACGTCCAGGACCACGTCCGCGGCCTTCATGTCCTCGTGCCAGACCGGCCCGTTCATGCTCCGGCCCGAGGCCAGCACCAGGACCGGCACTTCGATGCCCAGCCCCCGGGCCACCCTGGCCTGCCCGCGCCAGACGGCACTGAGCCAGCCGGCGTGGATCGGGAAGGCCCCGGGCGGACGCATGACCGGGTCCGGTTCCCATTCGCCCTCGGCGCTCTTGCTGATGCTGCGGTAATAGAAGCCCCGGGACGGGATCCACAGCCGCGCCGCGGGCCGGACGCGCGAGAGCGGATGGATCACGGAGGCCGCGGCATGGCGCACCAGCGGGCTGCGGTGCATCTCCAGCCACGGGCTGTTCAGCACCAGCGACTGGATCAGTCCGGGATGGTCCCCGGCCCAGAGGGCTGCAACCAGTCCGCCGGTGGAGTGGCCCATCAGCGTCACCCGGGCCGCCTCCGGTGCCCCGCCCGGACCGCGCCGCAGGTCGCTGCGCCGGGCGAGGTCTTCGCGCACCGCGGAGAGCGCCAAGGTAATTTCGGCATCGTAGTCCGCCAGGTCCGCGGCGAAGCCGGGCAGATCCCCGTCCCGCAGGCTGCGGCCGTAGTTGTGCATGTCCAGCGCATAGAACGCCACCCCGAGGCGGTGCCAGAACCGGGCCAGCTCGGTATTGAAGAAGTAGTCGCTCCATCCGTGCAGGAAGAGCAGGGCCTGCCTGCCCGCCAGCGGCTCTGCCGCGTCCGGGACGTAGCGCACCAGCGTTGCCTGCTGTCCGGGAACTGCCGGCGACGGGACGCGCAGCACGGCGGATTCGAAGTCCGGACCGAGGATGTCCGGCTGCCAGACGGCCTGCACCACGGGCCTCCTTTCCTGAACAAAATCATGCTAACCCCGCACCCGCTGCCGGTTTGGACACGGCGGATTTTGCGGCAAGACTAGGAACATGCGTCTCTACCCTCTCTTCTTCCGTGCTGCCTTTTCCTGGATGGACGCCGAACGCGCCCACCGGATCGGCTTCCGCCTGATCCGGGCCTCGCACCAGGCCGGTGCCGGGACCCTGCTGCGCCGGCTGACGCGGCCCGCCGCGTCGCTGCGGACCGAGGCCTTCGGCGTCAGCTTCCCCTCGCCGTTCGGGCTGGCCGCCGGGTTCGACAAGGAAGGCCTGGGTATCGAGGCCCTGGCCGACCTGGGGTTCGGCGCGGTGGAAGTGGGAACCATCACCGGCGCCGCGCAGCCGGGCAATCCCAAGCCGCGGCTGTTCCGGCTCGTCGCAGACCGCGCCGTCGTCAACCGGATGGGCTTCAATAACGACGGCGCCGCGGCCGTCGCGCCGCGGATCGCGGCGGCGCGGCGGGCCCTGGAGGCCGGCGGGGCGCGCCCCCGCCCGGTGATCGGGGTCAATATCGGCAAGACCAAGGCGGTGGAGCTTGAGCACGCGGTGGAGGACTATCTGGCGAGCACCCGGCTGCTGGCCCCGCACGCGGACTACCTGGTGGTCAACGTCAGTTCCCCGAACACTCCCGGCCTGCGCCTGCTGCAGCATGTGGACACCCTGCGCCCGCTGCTGGCCGCCGTGCGGGAAGCTGCCGACGCCGCCGCGGGCCGGCATGTGCCGCTGCTGGTCAAGATCGCCCCGGACCTGAGCGACGAGGATATCGACGAGGTGGCGCGGCTGGCGCTGGACCTGAAGCTGGACGGCATCATTGCCACGAATACCACCATCGGCCGCGACGGGCTGGTCTCGGATGCGGCCAAGGTCGCCGCCTGCGGCGAGGGCGGGCTCTCCGGCGCGCCGCTGAAAGCCCGCTCGCTGGAAGTGCTGCGGCGGCTGCGCAGCATCACCGGTCCGTCACTGACCCTGGTGGCGGTCGGCGGCGTCGAGACGGCCGAGGACGTCAAGGAACGCCTGGATGCCGGTGCCACCTTGGTGCAGGGCTACACTGCCTTCCTCTACGAGGGTCCGTTCTGGGCGGCCCGGATCAACCGGGAACTGGCGAAGCAGTACACCTGACGGCGCCTCCCGGGATACCTCCCATCCAAAAAAATTTCCCCCGGAAGGGGAATCTGCTGCAGGTTCAACCCTGCAGCAGATTCCCCTTCCGGGGGA
Organism: Arthrobacter mobilis; assembly: GCF_012395835.1. Classification (GTDB taxonomy): domain Bacteria; phylum Actinomycetota; class Actinomycetes; order Actinomycetales; family Micrococcaceae; genus Crystallibacter; species Crystallibacter mobilis. The sequence goes on along the minus strand of NZ_JAAZSQ010000003.1, from coordinate 158,881 downwards.
TTTTTGCGAAGAATCCGGGGACCGGCGGTCTAGGACGGGTACTGGCCGCGCTTGACCTGCGGCTTCGGCAGGCGCAGCTTGCGCAGCTGCAGTCCGCGCATCACGCCGTACCAGACGGCGCCGCGTTCCACCTCGCCGAACTTGGCCGTCAGGGCCTTTTTGAGCTGGCGGCTCAGGATGAAGGCATCCACGGCCACCACGGCCAGCAGGATCCAGAAGCCGATCAGGATCACCGACTGCACTTCGACGCTGCGGATGAAGCTGAGCACCACGAACAGCAGGGCGAAGACGATCAGGAATTCGCCGACCACCCAGCGGGCGTCGACGTAGTCGCGGACGAACTTCTTCTGCGGCCCCTTGTCACGCAGGGGCAGGTAGCGCTCGTCGCCGGTGTCCAGCGCCTGCCGCATGCGCAGCCGTTCCGCGCGCACCGCCTCGCGGTTGGCATCCCGGGCGGCCTTGCGGTCCTCGGGCACCAGGGGACGGCGCCGGGCCGCCTCGCGGTCCTTGCGGCGGGGCGTCGGCGCGCCCTTGCCTGCCGTGCCGCCCTGCACCGCAGGTCCGGCGGGGGATTGCTGATCGCTTACGCCCTGCGGCTCGGAAGCCGCTTTCTTTCGTCCAAACACCCATCAAGAATACCCTGCGCCGGACCCTGCGCAGGGCGCGCCAAAGCGGCCGCTGACCGGCGGTTTTGGACCGGCTCCGGGGCCGGGGCGCACAGGTCCGGACAGCTGCCGCGCGGCAGCGGTAGGGTGTCGGGTATGACAAGTACTCCTGACAGCGCTGTCCTGCCCGGTTCCGGTGTGGACGTGGACGCCCTGGCCCGGGCCGTCGATGCCCGGATGGGGGAGACCATCGCCGCCCTCAAGGACCTGGTCGCCATCCCCGGCATTGCCTGGGCGGCCTTCGACCCGGCCGAGCTGGCGCGCAGCGCCGGCGCCGTGGCGGCCCTGCTGCGCAGCCTCGGCCTTGATGATGTGCAGATCCTCAGCGCCGGCGGCGCGGCGCCGGCAGGACCCGCCGTCGTCGCCCGCCGCGCGGCGGCAGCAGGCAAGCCGACGGTGCTGCTCTACGCCCACCACGATGTCCAGCCGCCGGGGGACCGCCAGCTGTGGGCCACCGAGCCGTTCGCCGCCACCGAAGCCGGCGGCCGGCTGTACGGCCGGGGCGCCGCGGATGACAAGGCCGGCATCATGGTCCATGCCGGGGCCCTGCGCGCGCTGCTGGACACGCTGGGGGCGGACTTCGGCGTGGGCCTGACCTTCTTCATCGAGGGGGAGGAGGAAGCCGGGTCGCCGACCTTCCGGGCCTTCCTCGAGCAGCACCGGGAGCTGCTCCGGGCGGACGTGATTGTGGTGGCGGATTCGGCCAACTGGAAGGTCGGCGTGCCGGCGCTGACCACCAGCCTGCGCGGTCTGGTGGATGCCACCATCGAGCTCAGGGTACTGGAGCACGCGGTGCATTCGGGCGTCTTCGGCGGCCCGGTCCTGGATGCGCCGACCCTGCTGGCGCGGCTGATCGCCACCTTCCACGACGACGCCGGTGCCGTCGCGGTCGAGGGTCTGGTGGCCCGGGATACCGACGCCGTGGCCTACCCGGAAGACGATTTCCGCCGGGATGCCTCCGTCCTGGACTCGGCAGTGCTGGCGGGCGCAGGAAGCATTTCCGACCGTCTCTGGAACAAGCCGGCCCTGTCGGTGATCGGCATGGACGTCCCGCCGGTGGCCCTGGCGTCCAACACGCTCGTGCCGTCGGCCCGGGCCAAGATCAGCCTGCGCCTGGCTCCCGGCCAGGATCCGGCAGCGGCCATGGACGCTCTGGCCCGGCATGTCCGGCAGCACGTCCCGTTCGGGGCGCAGGTGGACTTCGTCCCGGGCGAGCAGGGCAGCGCCTTTGCCGCAGACACCGCCGCCCCCGCAGCGCAGGCCGCGCTCTGGGCCTTGGGCGAAGCCTGGCGGACCGAGCCGGTGAAGGCGGGGATGGGCGGATCGATTCCGTTCATCGCGGACCTGACCGAGGTGTATCCGCAGGCGCAGATCCTGATCACCGGAGTCGAGGACCCGGATTCGCGCGCACATTCGGCCAACGAGTCCCTGCACCTGGGCGATTTCCGCAACGCCGTCCTGGCCGAGGCGCTCCTGCTGGCCCGGCTGAATGCGCCCGGAAACCCCTGACGGGCCGGCTGCGGTTACCGCCGCCGGTTGCGGGCCAAGTACCATGGAAGGCGGAGCCGCAGCACCACTGAGTAATAGCAGCAGGTCACCTGACGGCCGGTACAGATAAGGAATAGCAATGAGCGCATCAATGAGCGAAACCTCCAGCAACGCAGCACCGGAACAGACCGAACTGCCCACTCACGAAGTCGCCCTGACGGAGGTGGCGGCCGCCAAGGTTCGCAGCCTGCTGGAACAGGAAGGCCGCACGGATCTGCGCCTGCGCGTAGCGGTGCAGCCGGGGGGCTGCTCCGGGCTGATCTACCAGCTCTACTTCGACGAGCGCATGCTGGACGGGGACGCCGTGCGCGACTTCGACGGCGTCGAGGTCATCGTGGACAAGATGAGCGTTCCCTACCTGACCGGCGCCACGATCGACTTCGAAGACACCATTTCGAAGCAGGGCTTCACGATCGACAACCCGAATGCCGGCGGCTCCTGCGCCTGCGGAGACTCCTTCCACTAAAGGGTCTGCAGGGGGAGTGCGGGGCCCCGACTCACTGCGGGGCGCCTGTCATATGATCGTCATCCGTGAGGGTAAGCTCTACAGTGAGTAGTAAAACTGGAAATGCGCGCGCCCGCGGGGCACTGTCGTGCGCCGCGGGCGCGCGCATCACTTGCACGAAACAAGAGGAAGGGCCGTCTGTGAGTTCGCAGGACCGAACCGGCAGCCGACGTGCCAGGACCGCCAAGGCCGCAGGCCTGGGCGCTCTGGGCATGCTGCTGTTGACGGGATGTTCAGAAGAAGTCCGACTGGGTTGGCTGCCCACCGAGCGGGGCACCACCAGCCACACCGATCGGCTGATCGATTTGTGGGTGAACTCCTGGATTGCCGCGCTGATCGTCGGTGTCATCACCTGGGCCCTGATCCTGTGGTGCATCGTGGCCTACCGGCGCCGCAAGGGGGACGAGGGGTTCCCGCGACAGCTCAGCTACAACCTTCCCATCGAGATCTTCTACACCGCGCTCCCGCTGGTCCTGGTCCTGACCTTCTTCTACTTCACCGACCGCGACCAGACCGCCCTGACCCAGCGCTTCGACGACCCGCAGGTGGTCATCGACGCCCGCGGCAAGCAGTGGTCCTGGGACTTCAACTACGTGAAGCAGGACAAGTACTCCGCCGGCGTGCAGGCGCACCTGACCGGTGAGACCGGCATCCCCGAGACGCTGCCCACGCTCTACCTGCCGGTGAACCAGACCGTGGAGCTGCAGATCAACTCCCGCGACGTCATCCACTCGTTCTGGGTGCCCGCGTTCCTGCAGAAGGTCGACATGATCCCGGGCAAGACCAACTACATTTCCTTCACGCCGCAGCGTGAGGGTGTCTATGACGGAAAGTGCGCCGAGCTCTGCGGCGAATTCCATTCCGAGATGCTCTTCCGCGTCGAGGTCGTCTCCCAGGCGGAGTTCGACGAGCAGATGACCCGGCTCAACGACGGCCAGATTGGCGCCGAATATGACCGTAACCCGTACGAAGCGGCTGAGTAAGGAAGCGAGGGAGTACTAGTGTCGACTTACGAATACACAGCCGGTGAAGCCGGGACGACAGTGGCACCCCGGGTGGTTCCCCGGTCCAAGGGACGTATCATCGTCAACTGGATCACCTCCACCGACCACAAGACCATCGGGTACATGTACCTGATTGCATCGTTCATCTTCTTCTGCCTGGGCGGCGTCATGGCGCTGGTCATCCGCGCCGAACTCTTCGAGCCGGGCATGCAGATCCTCCAGACCAAGGAACAGTACAACCAGCTGTTCACGATGCACGGCACCGTGATGCTGCTGATGTTCGCGACGCCGCTCTTCGCCGGCTTCGCCAACGTCATCATGCCGCTGCAGATCGGCGCCCCGGACGTGGCCTTCCCGCGCCTGAACGCCCTGGCCTTCTGGTTCTTCCTGTTCGGCAGCACCATTGCCGTCTCCGGCTTTATCACCCCGCAGGGCGCCGCATCCTTCGGCTGGTTCGCCTACACGCCGCTGTCGAGCACCACGTTCTCGCCCGGTGTGGGCGGGGACCTCTGGGTCTTCGGCCTGGCCCTGTCCGGCTTCGGCACCATCCTGGGCTCGGTGAACTTCATCACCACGATCATCACCATGCGCGCCCCGGGCATGACCATGTGGCGCATGCCGATCTTCACCTGGAACACCCTGATCACCGCCATCCTGGTGATGATGGCCTTCCCGCCGCTGGCCGCCGCGCTCTTCGCCTTGGGTGCGGACCGCCGCTTCGGCGCGCACATCTTCGACCCGACCAACGGCGGGGCCATCCTGTGGCAGCACCTGTTCTGGTTCTTCGGCCACCCCGAGGTCTACATCATCGCGCTGCCGTTCTTCGGCATCGTCTCCGAGATCTTCCCGGTCTTCAGCCGCAAGCCGATCTTTGGCTACAAGGGCCTGGTCTTCGCGACCATCGCGATTGCGGCCCTGTCCGTGACCGTCTGGGCGCACCACATGTACGTCACCGGCTCGGTCCTGCTGCCCTTCTTCGCCTTCATGACCATGCTGATCGCGGTGCCGACGGGTGTGAAGTTCTTCAACTGGATCGGCACCATGTGGCGCGGCTCCATCACCTTCGAAACCCCGATGCTCTGGAGCCTGGGCTTCCTGGCCACCTTCCTCTTCGGCGGCCTGACCGGCATCATCCTGT
>NZ_JAAZSQ010000003.1:1395-153961 GCF_012395835.1 Arthrobacter mobilis | reverse complement strand
CAAGATGCTCAACGAGCGCCTGGGCAAGATCCACTTCTGGATGCTCTTCCTGGGCTTCCACGGCACCTTCCTGATCCAGCACTGGCTCGGCGTCATCGGCATGCCCCGCCGGTACGCGGACTACCTGCCCGAGGACAACTTCACCGCGATGAACCAGTTCTCCACGGTGTCCTCCTTCGTGCTCGGCGCCTCGCTGATCCCGTTCTTCTGGAACGTGTACGTCACCTGGCGCAGCGGCAAAAAGGTCGAGGTGGACGATCCCTGGGGCTTCGGCGGCTCGCTCGAGTGGGCCACCTCCTGCCCGCCGCCGCGGCACAACTTCACCTCGCTGCCGCGCATCCGCTCCGAGCGCCCCGCCCTGGACCTGCACCACCCGGAGCTGGCCCCGCGGCACACACCGACCACTCCCGTGCCGGCAGCGCAGCTGTACGGTTCCGCTGACCAGAAGGACGCCTGACCGTGAAGATTGAATCCTGGCTTTTCATCGGCTTGGTGCCGTTCTTCGCCCTGACCGCGACCGTGTACGGTTTCATGACCGGCTGGGGTGAGCATGTCGGCTACCTGGGCATGTACCTGGTTGCCGGGCTCTCGGGCATGATCGGCTTCTACCTGCTGTTCACGGCCCGCCGCGTCGGCCTCCGTCCGGAGGACCGCCTGGACGCCGAGATCCACGAAGGCTCCGGAGAGCAGGGCCACTTCAGCCCGTGGAGCTGGTGGCCGATCGTCCTCTCGGCTGCGGCCGCCACCGGCTTCCTGGGCCTGGCCGTCGGCTGGTGGATCGTCTACATCAGTGTCGGCTTCTCGGCGGTCGCGATCGTCGGCTGGGTGTACGAGTACAGCCGCGGGCTGCACGCACACTAGGACCATCCGTCCGGCAGCTGCCGGCGGTGCGGGCCCGGAACATGTGTTCCGGGCCCGCACTGCTTTAAGCGGTCACTTCACCGGAGACCGATCCACGGCAGGGCGGGAACACCGCCGGGCCTCTGCTCCTGCCGGCACTCCGGTCTAGACCACTGGCGTAGAATGGTGGCGACCCTGCGGCGACAATCAGGAGTGGACAACCATGGTCTCGAAGGCGGCACAGGCCATTGCCGGCGATATCGACCCTGCCTCCGATGTCTCCAAACACGTGCAGCTGCGCACCATCCTGCGCCGGCACGCCCAGCAGGCCTGCGAACCGGGGGCGGCATTCCCCTCCGAACGTGAACTCACCGAACGTTTCGGCGTCGCCCGCATGACGGTGCGGCAGGCCATCGATTCGCTCGTGGCCGAGCAGGTGCTTGAGCGGGTTGTGGGGCTGGGTACCTTCGTCGCCCAGCCGAAACTCGACCTGCAGGTGAAACTGACCTCCTACAGCGAGGAAATGCAGCGGCGGGGGATGGTGCCCGATGCCAAGGTGCTCAGCTTCGAGCAGATCGGGGCGACATCGCTGGTGGCGCGGGAACTGCAGATCGAGGAAGGGCAGCCGGTGGTCCGGTTCCGGCGGCTGCTGCTGGCCGACGGCGACCCGATGAGCGTGGACGAGAACTTCATTCCGGCCAGCCGGGTTCCGGGCATCCTGGACGATCCGCCGCCGTCGTCGCTGTACCAGGTGCTGAGCGAACGGTACGGGCTGGTGATGGAGTGGGGGGAGGACACCATCGAGGCCACGGCGGCCCAGCCGTCCATTGCCCGGCTGCTGAACGTCGAGATCGGTGCGCCGCTGCTGAAGATCCAGCGGCACGCCTACGTGTCGCGCGCGATGGTGGACTTTTCGATTTCCTACTACCGGGCCGACCGGTACAAGCTGTGGGTGCCCCTGCAGCGCCCTGGCGGGCGCTCTCCGCGCTCCTACAACGTCAAACGCTACTGAGGAACCTGGCTGCCTTTCCGGCCCGTCTGCGGGCCGCAGGGGCTGGCTCCAGGTACGGCGAAGGCCCCGGACATGATGTCCGGGGCCTTCGCTTCAGTAAGCAGCCGGGCGCTGGCCCGTGCTAGTGGCGGGAGACTTCGCTGGTGCGGGACTCCGCGGCTTCCTCGACGGCCGGATGTCCGTGGGCATGTGCGGCCTCGAGCTCGGCCGGGGTGACCGGGGCAACGCGGTCCTCGAAGAAGAGCCGGGACAGGCGTCCGCGCAGCTTCTCCGTGCGGCCGATGCGGCCGTTGGCGTCCGGCTGGGCCGGCAGGACCTCGGGGGACTCGAAGTTGACCAGCCGGTACTGGTGGTAGTCGTCCAGCGGTTCGTGCACCTCGATGAACTCACCGTGCGGCAGGCGCACAATGCGTCCGGTCTCGCGGCCGTGCAGGGCGATCTCGCGGTCCTTGCGCTGCAGCGACAGGCAGATCCGCTTGGTCACGATGTAGGCAACGATCGGCCCGAGGAAGAACAGCGCGCGCAGCCAGTAGGTCACGTCGTTCAGCGAGACCAGGAAGTGGGTGGCGATCAGGTCGGAACCGGCAGCTGCCCACATCACGGCGTACCACACGAAGCCGGCGACGCCGATGGCGGTGCGGGTCGGGGCGTTGCGCGGGCGGTCCAGCAGGTGGTGCTCGCGGTCGTCACGGGTGACCCAGCGTTCGATCCACGGCCAGGCGAACAGCAGCGTGAACAGGATGCCGGCCGGGCCGAGCGCCGGAAGCAGCACGTTCAGCGTCAGTGTGCGCCCGAAGATCACGTACTCGAACGGGAACTCGCCGATCACGCCGGGCATCAGGCGCAGCGCGCCGTCCACGAACCCGATGTACCAGTCAGGCTGGGTACCGGCCGAGACGGGGGAGGGGTCGTACGGGCCGTAGTTCCAGATCGGGTTGATGGTGAACAGCCCGGCAATGACCGCAATGACACCGAACACGATGAAGAAGAAGCCGCCGGCCTTGGCCGCGTAGACCGGGCCGACCGGGTAGCCGACCACGTTGGTCTCGGTCCGCCCCGGGCCGGGGTACTGGGTGTGCTTGTGGACCACCAGCATGAACATGTGCAGGGCGATCATCAGGAGGATGATGGCCGGAACCAGCAGGATGTGCAGCACGTACAGCCGGCCGATGATCGCGGTACCCGGGAACTCGCCGCCGAAGAGGAAGAACGAGATGTAGGTGCCCACCAGCGGGATGGACTTGATCACGCCGTCGATGATGCGCAGGCCGTTGCCGGAGAGCAGGTCGTCCGGCAGCGAGTAGCCGGTGAAGCCGGCTGCCATGCCCAGGATGAGCAGCACGCCGCCGACAACCCAGTTCAGTTCGCGGGGCCGGCGGAACGCGCCGGTGAAGAAGACGCGCAGCATGTGCACGGACATGGCCGCAACGAACAGCAGGGCCGCCCAGTGGTGGACCTGGCGCATGAACAGGCCGCCGCGGATATCGAAGGAGATGTCCAGGGACGAGGCGTAGGCCACCGACATTTCCACGCCCTTGAGCGGGACGTAGGAGCCGTCGTAGTGCGTTTCCGCCATCGAGGGATCGAAGAAGAAGGTCAGGAAGGTGCCCGAGAGCAGCAGGATGACGAAGGAGTACAGCGCCACCTCGCCGAACATGAAGGACCAGTGGTCGGGAAAGATCTTCCGGCCGAATTCCTTGACCATCGCCGAGCCGCCGGTGCGGCTGTCAACGAAGTTGGCGATCCGCCCCACGCGCGTCTTCGGCGTATAGGTGTCAGGTGCAGAAGTCGAGCTCATTGCTAGCCACGCTCCCAGAAGCTCGGGCCGACAGGTGATTGGAAGTCGCTCCGCGCCACGAGGTAGCCTTCGCTGTCAACCGTGATCGGCAGCTGCGGCAGCGGGTGGGCGGCCGGACCGAAGATGACCTTGCACTCCTGCGTCAGGTCGAACGTGGACTGGTGGCAGGGGCAGAGCAGGTGGTGGGTCTGCTGCTCGTAGAGTGCCACCGGGCAGCCGACGTGCGTGCAGATCTTGGAGTAGGCAACGATGCCGTTGTAGTTCCAGTCCTCGCGGCCGGGGGAAACCTGCAGGTCCTCCGGGTTCAGGCGCATGAGCAGGACAACTGCCTTGGCCTTCTCGTTGAGCTTGCCCTCATGCAGGTCGTTCAGGCCCTCGGGGATGACGTGGAACGCGGAACCGATGGTGACGTCCGCAGCCCGGATCGGCGTGCCCTCGGGGTCGCGCGCCAGGCGCACGCCCTCGTCCCACATCGTGTGGCGCAGCACGTCCGGGTTGATGTTCTTCGACAGGTCGCGGAAGATGCCGATGGCCGGCAGGATGGCCAGCACTCCGGCGCCGAGAAGGGTGTTGCGGATCAGCGGACGGCGCTTGATCCCGGACTCGTCCAGGATCTGGCCGATCATCTTTTCGGCAACCTGGCGGTCTTCCTCCGGGCGGACCTCGTGGCGCTCCTCGGCAACCTCATGGTCCGGCATCAGGGTCTTCGCCCAGTGGACGATGCCCACGCCGATGCCGAGCATGGCGAACGCCGTACCCAGGCCCAGCAGCATGTTCTGCAGGCGCAGCGTGGAAATCGCGGTGGATTCATCCAAACGGATGGCAAAGTACCCGACGAAGAAAAGCAGGGTGCCGATGATGGAGACTGCGAAGAGAATCGCAACCTGCCGCTCGGCACGCTTTTCGGCCCGGGGATCCTTGTCGGCAAGGCGCGGGCGGTGCGGAGGAAGTCCAGGATCCTGAAACTTCTCCACTTGGCCCTGGCCAGCCGTAGCAACGGTGCCCGAGGTATTCGGGTCGCCGTGACTATGGTCGCCCATGATCCCTCTCATCCTTCTCTGTATGTGACTCTAAAAGTGCGTATGTGCTGTTTCGTTGATGTCCCGGCGGCCCAGTCCGGGCCGCCGGGAGGAAGGCTTCAGGATGACCGCTGGGTCAGCCAGATGGTGAAGCCGATGATGATGCCCAGGCCGGCCGTCCAGATGAACAGGCCTTCGGCAACCGGACCCAGGGAGCCGAGTTCGGCACCGCCGGGGGAGCCTTCCGTCTCGATGGACTTCAGGAAGGCGATGATGTCCCGCTTGCCTTCCGGGGTGACGTTGGCGTCGTTGAAGACAGGCATGTTCTGCGGGCCTGTGACCATGGCCTCGTAGATATGCTTCTCGCTCACGCCGTCCAGACCCGGAGCGAACTTGCCGCGGGTCAGCGCACCGCCGGCGGCAGCGGCGTTGTGGCACATGGCGCAGTTGACGCGGAACAGTTCCCCGCCCTTGGCCGGGTCGCCCTGGCTGGCGTCCAGCACTTCCTCGCTGGGCACGGCCGGGCCGGCGCCGAGGGATGCCACGTAGGCGGAGAGCTGGCGCGTCTGCTCATCGTTGAACTGCACGGGCTTGACCTGGGCCTGCGGGCCGTTCATCTGCATGGGCATGCGGCCGGTGCCGACCTGGAAGTCGACGGCGGCAGCACCGACACCGACCAGCGAAGGACCTGCCTGGTTCCCGTGGGCGCCTTCCGGTGCACCGACAGCGCCGATTCCGTGGCACGTCGCGCAGTTTGCCACGAAGAGCTTTTCGCCCTCTTCAACATCCTGCGCGCTGTACGTTGTGGTCTGCGCCTTGGCCTCGTTGACGGTGCCCGCCACTGCGTAGAGGCCGCCGGTAACCAGCAGTCCCAAGAGCAGCAGGGCAATGGCCGCCAGCGGGTGTCGTCGCCTTTGGGAAAGTGCCTTCACTGTGGTGGTTCCTTACTCTGTGGTGCGTGTGCGTCTAATGCAGCTTCCTGAAATTCTTCCGCTTGTAGAAGAAGAGTCAAATCGGCTTACTTCAGGAAGTAGATGATGATGAAGAGCGCGATCCAGACGACGTCCACAAAGTGCCAGTAGTAGGACGTCACGATCGCCGACGTCGCCTCAAAGTGCCCGAACTTCTTGGCGATGTAGGCCCGGCCGATGATCAGCAGGAAGGCGATCAGGCCGCCGGTCACGTGCAGGCCGTGGAAGCCGGTGGTGATGTAGAAGGCGGAACCGTAGGCGTGGGATGAGAGCGACACGCCCACTTCCACGAGGTGGGTGTATTCGTAGGCCTGGACCGCGACGAAGATGGCACCGAGCAGGAAGGTCAGCAGGAACCACTCGACCATGCCCCAGCGTCCGAGGTTGAACACCCCTCCGGTGCGGTGCGGCTGCAGCCGCTCGGCGGCGAACACACCGAACTGGCAGGTAAAGGAGCTCGACACGAGGATGATCGTGTTGATCAGGGCAAACGGAACGTCCAGCTTGGCCGATTCCGTGGCCCAGAGCTCGCCCGAGGTGGCCCGGAGGGTGAAGTACATGGCGAAAAGGCCGGCGAAGAACATCAGCTCGCTCGAGAGCCACACGACGGTTCCGACGGAAACCAGATTCGGGCGGTTCAGCGTGGGATGCGCCGGGGTACTGGGAGCATGGGTTGCAGTTGTCACAAGGACATTATGTCTATAAATCAGGCGCGTTCACCAACGCAAGGGAACGCCCGGCGAGCCGCAGAGGTTCCCGAGCCCCGGGAATCCGCGCCAGTTCGGGGGATTAATAATCACGCGCTTTCTACAATTCGTAGATAACCTAGGACGGTGACCACGGAATCTGACTATCGAAACACTCCCACCTGGCCCGTCCTGATCTCCGCATTGATCGCCGGCAAGGACCTCAGCGCCGGCCAGACCCGCTGGGCCATGAACACGATCATGGCCGGCGAAGCCACCGATGTGCAGATTGCCGGCTTCCTCGTTGCGCTGCGGTCGAAGGGCGAGACCGTGGAGGAGCTGACCGGGCTGGTCGAGGCCATGGTGGCCCACGCCCGCCCCATCGAGATTCCGGGCGAGAAGCTGGACATCGTCGGCACCGGCGGGGACCGCCAGAACACGGTGAACATTTCATCGATGGCCGCCCTCGTGTGCGCCGGCGCCGGTGCGCGCATTGTCAAGCATGGCAACCGCGCAGCCTCGTCCTCTTCCGGGTCCGCCGATGTGATCGAGGCCCTCGGGGTCCGGCTGGACCTGCCGGTGGAGCGGGTGGCCAGCACCGCCATGGAAGCGGGCATCACCTTCTGCTTCGCCCAGGTGTTCCATCCCTCGTTCCGCTTCACCGCGGTGCCTCGGCGCGAGTTGGGCATTCCCACGGTGTTCAACTTCATGGGACCGCTGACGAATCCGGCCCATCCTACGGCCGCGGCCATCGGTGTTGCGGATGCCCGGATGGCTCCGCTGGTGGCCGGTGTGCTGGCCGCCCGCGGCCTGCGTGCCCTGGTCTTCCGGGGTGGGGACGGGCTGGACGAGCTGACGACCACCGGCCCGTCGACCATTTGGGAGGTCCGCGACGGCAAGGTGTCCGAGTCCGAATTCGATCCGCTGGGCCTGGGCATTCCGCGGGCGACGCTGGAGGACCTGCGCGGCGGCGATGCCCAGGCCAATGCCCAGGTGGTGCGCCAGGTGCTGGCCGGGGAGAAGGGACCGGTGCGTGACGCCGTCGTCCTCAACGCCGCCGCCGCATTGGTTGCCCTGGAGCCGGCAGCGGACGGCCCGCTCGAAGAACGGCTGGCCGCCGGGCTGCGGCGGGCCACCGAGGCCGTCGATACCGGAGCCGCGGCCGCCGCACTGGACCGCTGGGTGGCCGCCACGCGGTAATCCACCGGAGCACGCCAACAAGCCGTGCCCGCAAAAGCAGGCGGCGGGCCGGAGGATCACCTCCGGCCCGCCGCGGCAGGCTCCGGCGCCTGGGTCAGTGTTCGAAACCCAGGGAGAAGGCAGCATCCAGGTCATGCCGCGAATAGGCCCGGAAGGCCATATGGGTGATGGTGTGCTCCACCCCGTGGACCTTGGACAGCTTGTCAGCGATGACCTCCGCCAGGTCCTCGTGCTGGGCGACCCGGGCGACGGCGATCAGGTCCCATTCGCCCGTCACTGAATACACCTCGGCGATGCCCTGCAGTTCGGAAATTTCCTCGGCACATTCGGGAATCCGCGAGGCATCGGTCTTGATCAGGACGAACGCTGTTACCACTGTGGCTGCCTTTCACTGCACCTTGACTGGATTACTACGAGGTTATGGCACCGCCCGGACATTGCGCAGTTTCGTGACGAGCGCGGCGGCCAGCCGCCAGCCCACGAGGAGCACCCCCAGGGTCACCAGCGTGACGATCTGGAAGGCAGGGGCCAGCCCGCCGCCGAAAGCCCCCCGCAGCAGCAGGCCGGCAACCACGGCGCCAAGCCAGATGGCGACGCCGGTGGGCCAGACTGCCATGGGCCGGCGCCAGGCGCGGGCCACCAGCCAGCCAAGGCCCGCGCCGGCCAGGAACGGCGCCGCGGTGAGCAGGACGCCTGCCGGGTCGAGGCCGTGCTCGTGGGTCTCGCGGCCCAGGGCGGCAAACAGGACGACGGCGGCCAGGTCGCCGGCCAACGCGGGAAATGCAGGTCTTTTCACCTTCCCAGCCTAGCCGCCGAGGGCCCCGCCCCGAGCGGAGCGAGGGGCGGGAGGCGGCTGGGCGCTAGCCGCCGAGGGCCCCGCCCTGAGCGGAGCGAGCGTACTGGCGCTGCCTGGCGGCGTGGCGGCTTGCATCGGGCAGTACATGACCATAGTTTTGTACTCCTGATTACAAAGCGGAGGTTTTGTGGTGTTCGTGCTGACCGTGGACCAGCGCAAGTCGCGCACCGCTGCGGACCTCGTGGAAGCGGCCATGACAGCGTTGAACCGGGACCCGGGCCGGCCGCTGCGGCTCGCCTTCGACAGGACCGCCGGCGATGAAATGCAGGCGGCCACGGAGAGCGCGGCCACCGCGGTGGGCATTGGCCTTGAACTGGCAGCGAGCGGCCACTGGAGCGTCGGCATCGGCGTCGGAGGGGTTCGGGAGCCGCTGCCGTCCAACACGCGGGCAGCGGCCGGCGAAGCGTTCGAACGGGCCCGGGCAGCGGTGACCGCGGCGAAGACCGCCCCGGGCAACATTGCCGTTTCCGGCGCGAGTCCCCTGGCCGGCCAGGCCGAGGCCGTGCTGCAGCTGGTCGCAGCGGTGACGCGCAAACGCAGCAAACTGTCGGCGGAAGCCGGTTTACTGATCAGTGAGGGGCTGACCCAGCAGGAGGCCGCCAGCCGCCTGGGCATCAGCCAGCAGGCGGTTTCAAGCCGCCTCCACAGCGGGCTGTGGCATGAATGCCGGCGGGCAGCCGAGGTAGGCGTGGTACTTCTGGAAGGAGCCGATGCGTGAGCCTGGCCGGCATCATCCTGCTCTGCGTGGCCGCCGCCGTGGCCGCGCCAATGTACTTCAACCGGTTCCAAGGGAAAGATAACCGCTACCTCTACGCTGCTAGCGCTGTCTCGCTCGTCCTGCTGGGGGTCGCAGGGCTGACCTCGAGCCTGGGCGAAGGTGGCCTCGGTGCCGGGGTGTATGCCTTTGCAGTGGCAGCGGCAGCCCTCGGAGGGGGACCGCCGACGGTGACCATCCTGCGGCTGTCGTTCAATGCCTCCCACCCGGAAAACTCCATCGATCCCGAGGATGCGCCGGTGCTGCGCGGCGGCGCCTGGATCGGCGTCCTGGAGCGCACCGCCATTGCGGCAACCCTGCTGGCGGGCTGGCCCGAAGGCCTTGCGGTCGTGCTGGCGGTCAAGGGCCTGGGCAGGTACAACGAGCTGGGCCAGGCCGGTGCGGCCGAGCGTTTCATCCTCGGCACCTTCGCCAGCGTGCTCTGGGCCGCCGCGGCTACCGGCATCGCCGTGCTGGTCCGGTAGCGCCCGCTGCCTGGCCGGCATTGTCCCCGCCACCTGGCTGTGGCATAAAGGGGTGGTGGAAGCCGTCGACCAGATCCAGCTGGAGGCCAGCATCAGTGCTCCCGTGGACCGCGTCTGGACCGCCTTCGCCCATGAGCGGGGTCAATGGTGGCCGGAGCTGGACTTCTGGCCGGTCATCGGCTCCCTCCTGCGCGAGCAATGGGAAGTGGACGGAATCCAGTTCAGTGCGGTGGGGACCGTCCAGGATGTCATCAGCGGCCGCCGCCTGGTCTTCGTCTGGGCCGAACCTGACTGGGAGGACGCCACAACCGTCCGCTGGGAGTTCGAAGCTGCCGGTTCCGGAACCCGCGTGCTGCTGACCGAATCCGGCTTCGGCGCACTGGCGCGCGGCCAGGAACTCGCAGCGGACCACCGCGAGGCCTGGCCGCACCATCTGTCGGATTTGAAACGGCATGCCGAGCAGGCGGCTCCGGCGGCTTGAGGCCGTTGCCCGAACCTCAGGACGGCGCACTCCCGGCGTAGCGGCCGGCGAGCCGGTTCAGGGCCAGCGCCCCGGCGAGCAGGCCGAAGTCACGCAGGGCCACATCGTAGAAGCCCGGGACCAGCAGCAGGTTGACGATGATGCCGGCCAGCCACAGTGCGACCACCAGGGACCCCAGCCGCGGCTTCCACGCCACCAGCAGGCCGGCGGCGACTTCCACCACGCCCACCCCGTACATGAACGTCTGCGCGGAAACCGGCACGATGTCCACGGCGAGCGGTGCCAGGTACTGCGGCCAGTCGGTGAGGATGTTGAAGAATTTGTCCAGACCGAAAAGGATCGGCGCGACAGTGTAGAGACTGCGCAGGAGCAGGAATGCCTGGCGGGCGGGATCCTCCCGCAGGGAGGCAATCGGCAACCGCAATTGTTGAGTGGCCATGGCCCTATCCTTTCTAAAAGCAGGTAGTATTGATTTTAGAAAGCAGCGTTTCTTTCGTCAATGGATCTTGTATTTGGATGAGGACTTCATGAACGGCCATCGCATTCCTGACCGGCTCGCGGCAGTGGCGGCACTGCATGACCCGTCCCGGCGGGCGGTGTACGACCATGTGCTGCGCGCCCCCGGCCCGGTCGGCCGGGACGACGTCGCCGCTGCGCTGGACATGGTGCGCGGCACTGCCGCCTTCCATCTGGACAGGCTGGCCCGGGAGGGCCTGCTGACAGTCAGCTACCGGCGCCTGGGCGGACGTACGGGTCCAGGTTCCGGACGGCCGGCCAAGCTTTACGCGCCGGCAGTGGCGGAAGTGTCGGTAAGCCTGCCCGAACGCCATTACGACCTGGCCGCGGACATCCTGGCTGCGGCCGTCGAAGAATCGATGGGCACCGGCAGGCCGGTGGGGGAGTGCCTGCAGCAGGCGGCGTCGGCTGCAGGAGCCGCGGCGGGCAGCGGGGCGCCGGACCTGGAGGAATCCCTGGTCCGGCATGGCTTCGAGCCGCAGCATGAAGCGGACGGATCGCTCACGCTGGCCAACTGCCCCTTCCACCAGCTGGCCCGCAACCATCAGGAGACGGTGTGCGGGCTCAACCTGGGATTCCTCGCCGCCGCCGCCGCGCAGGCGGAGGGACCGCGCTATATGGCTGTGGCGGATCCGGGGCCGGATCGCTGCTGCGTCCGGCTGCGGCCGGCCGGCAGCAGCGAGCAGCGGGAAGGTGCGGCACGCTAGTATTGCTGCTCCCAACCAGACAAAGGTGCCTGGATGCCGTTTCCCGCCCCATCCCAGCTGCGTGCCGCCGTTATCGGCAGGCTCCGGGCTGCCGGCTGCGTCTTCGCCGAGGACGAGGCGCGGCTGCTTCTGGCCGCTGCAGACTCGCCGGCCGCCCTCGAGGCCATGGTGGGCCGGCGGAGCGGGGGCGAGCCGCTGGAGCACATCCTC
Source organism: Arthrobacter mobilis (assembly GCF_012395835.1). Taxonomy (GTDB): domain Bacteria; phylum Actinomycetota; class Actinomycetes; order Actinomycetales; family Micrococcaceae; genus Crystallibacter; species Crystallibacter mobilis. Next base: position 142,426 of record NZ_JAAZSQ010000003.1, on the reverse strand, counting down.
GGCTGGGCGGAGTTCTGCGGCCTGCGGATAGCCGTGGAGCCGGGGATCTTCGTGCCGAGGCGCCGCACCGGGTTCCTGGTCAAGGAGGCGGCCGCCCTCGCCCGGCAGGGTGCTGTCGTCGTTGACCTCTGCTGCGGCTCCGCAGCTGTCGGCACGGCGCTGGCCGCGGCGGCGACAGGCATTGAACTGCATGCTGCCGACGTCGATCCTGCCGCCGTCAGGTGTGCCCGCCGGAACGTGGTCCCTGCCGGCGGGCGGGTCTACGAGGGCGATCTGTACGACGCGCTGCCGGCCTCATTGCGCGGCCGGATCGACATCCTCGTTGCCAACGCACCCTACGTACCTGCCGCGGCAATCGGTACGATGCCACCCGAGGCCCGCCTGCACGAGCCGCGGGCGGCGCTCGACGGCGGACCTGACGGGCTGCAGGTCCAGCGGCGGATCGCCGCCGCCGCGCCCGCGTGGCTCAGGCCCGGCGGCCACCTGCTGATCGAGACCGGCGCGTACCTGGCTCCGCGGACGGCGGACATGTTCGCCCGCAACGGCCTGGACCCGCGGCTGGCGCGCTCCGAAGAACTGGACGCGACCGTCATCATCGGCACGCTGCCGGGCCGCTCCGTGGGGTAGCAGGACCCGGACCGGACCGGCAGCCGCTGCCTACGCAGGCCCCCCGGAGCCGGCGGTCCCGGCCTCGCCGGTGTCCTCCCAGAGAACATCAAGGTTGCGGAACACCGGGGGTGCATCGCACAGGGCGGCGAACTTTGCCGCGAACTCCGAGGTTTCCGGCCGGTTGGAGTTTTCCATCGCGGACTCGTACGAGTCGAATTCGACGATCGTGTAGTACGTTCCGGGACGGTCACGGTCCGCCGTGGCGACGATGCGGCGGAAGGTGGCCGGTGTGGTTCCTTCGCTGCGGGACGGCCGCCCCAGGTCTTCGATCTCCTGAATGCGGGAGGTTTGGAATTCGATGATCTGTACAAACCCAGCCATGGCTCTTCCTTTGCGGCGGTGGTTTCCGATGCCGAACACGGTAGACCCGGTGCCCGGGCGGCGCAATACGCAATAGCGGTTGGCGCAGCAGTGCCCGGGTCCTTGCCCGGCAAGGATCCGGGCACTGCTGCGCCGGAGCAGGTCAGCTCTTGTAGCCGTAGGCGGGTACGTACTTGACCGAGTAGTGCGAGATGTCCTTGCCGCTCGAATGCGAGACGGTCACGGCCTTCTTGGCGTAGTCCAGGTAGGTCACCTCGGCGCCGAGTCCCTGCTTGGCCGAGCCGGCCTTGACGCAGACAGCCGCGATGGTCTTGCCTGCCGGGGCCTTGATGGTCACGCTGCCCTGCTTGCCGGAAACATCGATCCTGCCTGAATCCCACTTCGGGCAGAGCTGGTTCGCCGGCGGAGCGGCCTCTGCCGGGGCGGAACTTCCCGGCAATGCCAGGCCGGCGACGGCGAGGGCGGCTAGTGCCTTCTTCATGCGGTTACTCCTTGTGTCACGGTGTTTCACGGTCCGTACCGGACACGCCCACCCCGTTCCGGACCTTGCCCGGTGCCTTTCCTGCGCGTGCCGAAGCCAGCGTAGCGGCGGCGCCGCAGGGCGGACCATAAGTATTCCTACCCGGGTTTCCGGCGCCGCTACTTGGCGGTTGCCCTCCCGTCGCGGGCGGGCAACCGCGGAGGAGCGTTATCCGGGCTCGGTCATCTCCTGCGGCACGGCGACGAGGTCCAGCACTACGCCCGAACGCAGTGCGGCGAGGGGGAACGGCGCGCCGATGACATCGGCAAAGAGCAGCTGCTGCAGATCGCCGGCCCGGGAGACCGGCCGTCCGCCGGCCCTGAGGACCAGGTCGCCGGGCCGCAGGCCGGCGTCGTCCGCCGGGGAACCGGCGATCACTTCCACCACGCGCAGCGCCCGCCGTTGCCCGGTGCGCAGCACCTCCGGTTCGGACAACGGCACCGGCGTGCTGACCAGTCCCAGATAGGCCCGCCGCACGCGCCCGTCCGCGAGCAGGGCCGAAATGATCCGGCGGGTCGTGGCGTTGATGGGCACCGCCAGGCCCAGGCCGATGCCCGCGACGGCCGTATTGATGCCGACGATCCGGCCGTGCGCATCGGCCAGGGCACCGCCGGAACTGCCCGGGTTCAGCGCCGCGTCGGTCTGGATCACGTCCTCGATCACGCGCCTGGTCCGCCCCACCGACGTGGGCAGGGAGCGGCCCAGGCCGCTGACGACGCCGGCGGTCACCGAACCGGTAAGTCCGAGCGGAGTGCCCACCGCAATCACCAGCTGGCCCACCCGCAGCGTTTCGGCGTCGCCGAGCACGGCAGGAGGCGGCACCGCCATCCGCCCGCGGATGACGGCCAGGTCCGACAGCGGGTCGGCCCCGACGACGTCGATCTCCATGCGGGTGCCGTCGGCAAAGGCGGCACGTCCGCCGTCGGCACCGGCGACAACGTGCGCGTTGGTCAGCAGGTAGCCGTCCTCGGTGAACACCACGGCGGAGCCGCCGCCGATCCGCACCTGCCCGTTGCGGCGTGCGGCGGTCATTTCGATGGCGGCCACATGCGGGGTGACGGTCTCGGCCACCCCGATGACTGTCCGTGAATAGGCATCGAGCGGCTCTTCGGCATCCCGGGAACCGGCAGACCGGGCGTCCGGCAGGACATTCACCACGCACCTCCTGGAACCGGTGGTTGTCTATGTACAACCGGGGAACTTCCGCCGCTAATCCACCGCCGGCTACGCCGTGGGTGAACCGCGGCCCAGCCGGCTTCTGCCTGCACTGCGGCGGGGCTTCCGGCTCTCCGGCCGCAGGTAGATAATCGGGGGACAAACACCTGTTCAAGGCTGGAGGACCCGGAAATGTCCGTTTACACGCTTGGAATCTGGCTGGTGAAACCGGGCCGCGAGGAAGACTTTGTGCAGGCCTGGCAGGAACTGGCCCGCAGGACACTGGAGGAGTTTCCGGGCGCCCGGGCGGTATTGCTGCATGACCGCGATGTCCCCAACCGGTTCATCAGCACAGGACCGTGGGACTCGGTTGAACAGGTCGGGCAGTGGCGGCAGTCACGGGCTTTTACCGAGGGTACTGCGGCGATGCAGGACCTGCTCGAACGCTTCGAGCCGCACACTCTGGATGAAGCCGTGTCGATCGGCGGCCCGGCCTAGACAGGGGTGTTCGGCGCCTGGCCCTTGTCGCCGAACTGCTGGACCGCCCTGCGCTCGCGCAGCCGGTCCAGCCTGTTCATTACCGGCGCCGTCGTCACTCCATGCAGGAGGATCGAGAGGGTGACCACCAGTCCGGTCAGGGCCCAAAGCTGCTCGGCCTGCCCGGTGAAGTGGCCTTGGCTCAGCGCGTAGCCCAGATAGTAGAGCGAACCGATGCCGCGGATGCCGAAGAAGGAGATCGCGATGCGTTCGCGGGGGCCCGTCCTGCCGCCGGCCAGCCCAATCAGGCCGGCCAGTGGACGGACCAGCAGCAGGAAACCCAGCGCGACGAGCACCTCGGCCCAGCCGATTCCCGCCAGCAGGCCGCGTGCCAGCGCGCCGCCGAGCAGCACCAGGATGACAACCGTCAGCAGCCGCTCGAGCTGTTCCACGTAGCTGTGCAGCACCCTGTGGTAGCCGTGGGTGTGCTCCACGTTGCGGATGGTGACCGCAGTGGTGAAGACGGCGATAAAGCCGTAGCCTTCGATCATCTCGGTCAGCCCGTAGGCCAGGAACGTTGCGGCCAAAGCCACGAAGCCCTGGGAATGGTTGGCCAGGCGGAGGCTCTCGGGCCGCGCGGTGAAGAACAGTGCGGCCAGCAGTTTGCCGACGCCGAAGCCCACCAGCAGACCGATCCCGATCCGCCACAGCACGTCGACCGCCAGCCACTGCGGCAGCCAGGCGGCCGGGTCGGTTCCGGCCGCGCTGATGGCAATGGCCAGATAGACGAAAGGGAAGGCCAGCCCGTCGTTGAGGCCTGCCTCCGAAGTCAGGCCGAAGCGGATCTCGTCCTCCTTCTCCGTTTCCTCCTCTTCGTCCGCTGGCTCCCCGACCTGCACCTCCGAGGCCAGTACCGGGTCGGTGGGCGCAAGGACGGCGGCAATGAGGACGGCCGCGGCCAGCCCGAGGCCCAATGCCCACAGCCCGAGGACAGTCATTCCGAGCAGGCACAGCGGCATCACGATGCCCAGCATGCGCCAGGTAGTGCCCCAGCGAACCCGGCCGAACGGCCGGTCCAGGGCCAGGCCGGCGCCCATCAGTGAGATGATGACGCACACTTCGGTCAGGTGCGTGGTGATCTCCGCATGCCTGATTGGATCCGGATCGGGCAGGTTCTCGAACGCAGTAAACGCCAGGATCCCGGTGCCCAGGAAAATCATCGGCATCGAGAACGGGGCATCGCGCAGAAGCCTGGGCAGCAGCGCGGCAGCAAAGACGGCAATGCCCGCGGCAGCGTACATCAGGCTGGGGGGTTCGAACATCCTGGCCTCTTTCCTGCCGGGTATCCTGCCGCTGTGCCGGCGTCGGCCGGTGCAGCTGTTCGCTTCACATCTTCCTCCGGCCGGCCGCTGTCAGCTACGGCCGCCGGCACATCTGTCCTTCGGGACGTTGGATCACGCGCTCGAGCTGGTCCAGTACCTCCGTCCGGGAGCGGCCGGCGTCGATGACCTCGAAGCTGCCGAAGTCCTCCAGCGCGCGGTAGCCGGCGTCCAAGGCCCGCAGTGCTTCGAGGGATTCGGCATCCGTGTCCCGCACGCGGATGCGCCGCAAGGCCTGCTCCGGGGAAATGGCGAAATAGACCACAAGGTGAGGCTTCGGAAACAAGCCGAGCAGCCACCCGGCCAGACCGCCGCCGCGCAGTCCCCGGCTCTGCCGCAGGGCCAGCTGGCAATAGAAGGACCGGTCCATGACCACCAGGGTGTCCGGGCCCTGCCGTGCCAGGCACATCCTGACCATCGCCACCGTGCGGACCAGTGTTTCCACCAGGTCCAGGCCCCGCGTGCCCAGGATGCGCACGGCGCTGGTACCGAAACGGCGGGCCCAACTGTCCAAGGTCTTCCGCCCGCCGAACACGCCGTAGACCACGGCCGGAGTCCCGCAGCTTTCGAGCCTGCCGCGCAGGTCGGCGGCTGCTGTCGACTTGCCGGCGCCGTCGATGCCGGCCAGGGCAACACGGAAGTTCTCCTGTGCACGGTGTCCAGGCATTCCGTCCTTTCCCGGCGGCGCCATGGCGGCACCGCCACGGCATCAGCGCGAGCTGATGGATTCGAATTTCCTGATGCAGAGCGGCACGAACACGACCAGCATGGCCGCCACGCCGAGGAAGATGGTGGCGAACGGATGCTGCAGCGTCCAGGCCGCCGCGGCCGGGAATTCGGAGTAGGTGTTGCCGAACAGCTGCCGGGCGCTTTCGACCAGGGCGGAGACCGGATTCCATTCGGCGATGACCCGGAGCACGTCCGGCATGGTGTGGATGGGCACGAAGGCGTTGGAGATGAAGGTCAGCGGAAACAGGATCATGAAGGCCGCATTGTTGATCACTTCCGGGCTCCGCACGCTCATGCCCAGCAGCGCCATCACCCAGCTGAACGCGTAGGAGAACAGCAGCAGGACGGCCACGCCGCCGGCAAATCCCCAGAACGAGGTGGTGACGCGCCATCCGACGGCCCAGCCGGTGCCCATCATGATCAGCATGGAGATCGAGTTGATGGCCAGGTCCCCGTTGGTCCGCCCGATCAGCACGGCCGCCGGGCTCATCGGCAGTGTGCGGAAGCGGTCGATGATGCCGTCCTTGAGATCCTGCGCCATGGCAGCGCCGGAGAAGGTGGACCCGAAGATCACCGTCTGGGCAAAGATGCCGGCCATCAGGAACTGGGTGTAGTTGTCGACGGCCATGGCGCCGCCGTAGACCTGGCTGAACAGCAGCACGAACATGATTGGCTGCAGGATGGTGAAGACCAGGATCTCCGGTACGCGCTTGATTTTGAGCAGGTTCCGCCAGGTGGCGACCCAGCCGTCGGAGAGGAACTGCCGGAAGGGCCCGCCGGTGCCTGCGGGGCGGTAGCCTGCGGGCCCGCTCATCGGGCATTCTCCATTTCGGTCTGCTGGTCTTCCTGGCCTTCCTCGGCCCGGTGGCCGGTGAGCTTGAGGAAGACATCGTCCAAGGTCGGGCGGCGCATTCCCGCGTCATGCAGCTCGACCCCGGCGTCGCCCAGCTCGCGCAGGACAAACTGCAGGGCGCGCGGCCCGTCGACGACGGCGACCCCCACCGTCCGCCGGTCGCCGGAGACGCTCGCCTCGCCGTCGCCGTGGCGGCTGAGCACGTCGGCGGTCCGGGCCGCGTCGCCGGCGTCGACCAACGTGACCTCCACCCGGTGGCCGCCGATCCGCGCCTTCAACTCATCGGCAGTCCCTTCGGCAATGACCTTGCCGCCGTCGATCACCGCAATATCGTCCGAGAGCTGGTCGGCTTCCTCCAGATACTGGGTGGTCAGCAGCAGCGTGGTCCCTTCGGCCACGAGGTTCTTGATCACGCCCCACAGCGCGAGCCGGCTGCGCGGATCCAGCCCGGTGGTCGGCTCATCCAGGAACAGGATCTTGGGATTGATGACCAGCGCTCCGGCAAGGTCGATCCGCCGCCGCATGCCGCCGGAGAACCCTTTGACCGGCCGGTTGCCGGCCTCGGTGAGCTCGAACTGCTCGATCAGCTCCCGCGCGCGGCGGCGCGCCGCCTTCGCCCCCAGATGGTAGAGCCTGCCCACCATTTCCAGGTTCTCGAATCCGGTGAGGTTCTCGTCCACGGCCGCGTACTGGCCGGCGACGCCGATGATGCGCCGGACCGCCTTCGGATCCGCGACGACGTCGATCCCGTCGATCCGCGCGGTGCCCGCGTCCGGCCTGATCAAGGTGGTCAGGACCTTGACCGCCGTCGTCTTGCCGGCACCGTTGGGACCCAGCAGTGCCTTGACCGTCCCGGACGGGATGGCCAGGTCCAAGCCGTCCAAGGCATGGACCGCCCCGGTCTTCGCTTTGTAGATCTTCTTCAGCCCCCGGGCTTCGATGATGGTCACGCCCTCCATCCTAGGAACGGCGGGACCTTCGGAGAAGGGAACCGCGGAGTCCGGCTAGGACTCCACCCCCCGTTTGCCGGCCGCCGGACGGACCCTTGCCAGGAGCGTCCGCCAGCGCCGCACTGCATCCAGCAGGCGCATGGACAGCGCCCAGTACACCACCCCTGCGGCCAGCGAGGCGGCGACGGCGAGCGCGGGGCTGACCGGTGCCAGCCCCGGGTAGACCAGCCAGTGCGTGAGGTAGGCGTACAGCGACGCGCCGGCCAGCACTCCCAGAAGGCGGTGCAGGAGAACGGGGACCGGCATGGCCGGCAGCCAGATGAGCAGCAGGATGCCCGCCAGGATCGTCAGGTCCCGCCAGGGGTTGCCGAAGAAGCCGGGGACGGCCAGGGCAGCGGCCGCCGAGAGCAGCAGCCGGTGGGGCAGGTGCCGTGCCCGGGCGACCGCCCAGCCCAGGGCGAACAGCCACAGGACCGGCTTGGGGTTGGGCACCTCCAGATCCACCAGCTCGAAACGGGTGAGCAGCCCGACGGCAAACAGGGCGAGCGGGAAGGCGAAGGGCAGGCGGCGTTGGAAGCGGTCCGCCCACGGAACGGCCAGCAATGCCGCCACCGCGACCAGCACGTAGACGAGCACTTCGACGAACCAGAAGTCCCACTGGGTGGTCCACTTCTCCGGACCCACGAAGGCATTGAGGAGCACTATGTTCGCGGGGGTGTACCTGTCGGTGAGCAGGTAGGCGACGGCGATGAAGACCACGCTGGGGATGACAATCCTGCCGAGGCTGCGCAGCTGGCGCCGCAGCCGGGGGAGCCCTCCGCCGGTGAGCTGGAAGCGCGCGAAGTTGAACCCTGCCACCGCCATCAGCACATGGGCGGTGCCCGGCCAGGCGAAGAGCTGGGCATGGGTGCTGATGATGGCGACGATGGCCACGGCCCGCAGCACGATACTGGTCTCCAGCGGGGCGGTGAACCGCCGGTGCCGCCGGCCCGGCTGCTGCCGGGCCGCCAATTCGCCCACGGGGACCAGATGCCAGTCCGGCGGGAGGTTCCCGAGCGCCTTTTCCAGCCGGATGGAAGCCGCGACGTAGGACAGCGAGTCGCCGCCGAGCGAGACGAAGGTGTCCTCGTCCCGGACGTCGGGGCACTCGAGGACTTCGGCGAAAATCCTTCTCACGTCCGCCGGTCCGTCCCCGGGGGCGCCGGACGCGGCGGGCGCGGGGCAGGGCTCGGCGAGCGCGAGGATGGCCGGGTAGTCGAGCTTGCCGGTGGCCAGGCGGGGGAGGTGTTCGACGGCGTGCACCTCCACGGCCGCGCGGGGCAGACCCAGGTCCTGGGCCAGCACCTTGCCGAGCAGGTCCGTATCGTGGCCGCCTTCGACCGCCACGACCAGGCGCTCGTCCGACCCGGCGCTGGCTGCCGCCACGCCGAGCCCGGCGAGAATCCGCTCCACCTGCCCCAGGTCGATGCGCAGGCCCACGATCTTGACGAACCGGCTGCGCCGTCCCACGACCTCGTACAGGCCGGTCGGATGCTGCCGGGCCAGGTCGCCCGTGCGCAGCTCCTCGATGGTGCGGCCGGCGGCCAGGTCCTCCGGCCGCTCGGCATAGCCCAGCATGACGTTGGGACCGGTGTAGACGAGTTCGCCGTCATCCAGTCCGGGTACCGGGTCGATCCGGAAGGCGCCGCCGGGCACCGGGACCCCGATGGTGCCCGGGTGGGCCGCGGCCAGTTCCGGGGGCAGGTAGGCCATCCGGGCCGTGGCCTCGGTCTGGCCGTACATCACGAACAGCTCCCAGCCCCGCCGCCGGCCCAGCTCGGCATACCGGCGCACGGTTTCGGGGCCCAGCCGGCCGCCGGCCTGGGTGACGTACCGCAGGCTCGGCAGGTCCATGCCGGCGAAGCCCACGCATTCGAGGAGCTCGAAGGTGTACGGCACGGCCGCGAACGACGTCGCACCGTGGACGCGGAACAGCTCCCAGAAGCAGGGATCCACCACTGACAGGTCCGTGAGCACCAGACCGGCTCCGCGCAGCAGGTGGCTGTTGATCACCGAGAGCCCGTAGCAGTAGTACATGGGCAGCGTCGTGGCGGCGCGGTCGCCGGCCCCGATGCGCAGGTACTGGGCGATGGACTCGGCGTTGGCCTGCACGTTCTCATGCGAGAGCCGGACCAGCTTGGGGGAGCCGGTGGAACCGGACGTGCTCAGCAGCAGGGCCAGCTCGGGGTGCAGCTCATGGCGCGTGCCGGGGCGTCGTTCCTCCAGCACCGGTTCCCCGCCGCCGGAGCGCAGGATGACGTCCGGGTCGTAGGCTGCGACCAGCGAGTCCAGGGCGGCCGGCTTGTCCGCCGGGGCCAGCAGCAGCGGGTGGCCCGACGACAGCGCCGCCAGGTAGGCCACCAGCGAGTCCAGGTCATTGGCGGCGGCCAGCGCCACCAGGCGCCGCACCGGCCCGAGCCGGGCGGCAAGGTCGTCGACCCGGCCGGCCAGCTCCCGGTAGGTCAGGACGCGGTCCTGCATCAGGACGGCAGGATTGTCGCCGAAGCGGGCGAGGTCCGCAGCAAAGGACACCCGCGGGGGGAGGAGCTCGATGGTCACCGTGAAAGGATAGGAGATAAGGCAAACCTAACAAAACCGGTGGTGACACGGCCAGGTCATGCAGCCGGCGGTGGCGGCGGGGCCGGGGGTTCGGCAGGTCCCTGGTCCAGGCGGAACGGCGGGTACTCGTCCCGCAGCAGCAGCACGTAGGCGCCCACCCGCCAGGCCCACCGGTTGATGCCCATCACCAGGTCGAACAGTCCCTGCCGGTACCGGCCGGTGAACAGCAGGATCACTGCCGCGATGAGCACGAGCAGGCCCAGCAGGGAGGGCCCCCAGCTGCCGCCGCCGTTGTCCTCGTCCCAGCGGGTGCCGATGCTGCCGGTGAGGATGGCGACGACGAGCACGTGCGGGATGGCCAGCAGCCACCACTTGACCAGCACCAGCCCGCGGGAGAGCCGGGCCGGGTAGTCGACCTCGAAATCCGCCGGATAGTCGGCACGTGCCAGGGTGAAGGGCGGATACCTGTCGGTGCCCAGGGCGGAGTAGGCGTAGAAGCCTACCCGCCAGGTCCAGCGCAGCACGCCGGTGCAGAAGGAGAACCAGGACTGCGGGTAACGGCCCGTGAACAGGATCGCTATGCCGGCCGCAATGGTGGTTACGAGCAGGGCGAACCACAGCAGGGCCAGGATGAGGTAGTGCGGGATGGCCAGCAGCCACTTGACCAGCCACAAACCGCGCGACAGCTTCGAGTCCAGCCACCCCAGGAGCCGGACCGGATAGACGGCGGAGGCGGTGTCGGAACCGTCCCCTCCGGCGGATCCGGCCAGCGCCGCACCCGGGCCGGTTCCCGGCCGGGCCCCGGAGGTGCCGATGTCCCGGCCGAGCCCCGCGGAACCGAGCAGCAGCAGCGGCACGCCGACGACGAGGCCGGCCAGCCCGCCCACCAGCACTCCCGTGCCCACCGGCCCCAGCAGGCCGGAGCGCACGCCGGCCTGCAGGTCCACCCAGACCGGGCGGGTGGCATCGGCATTCATGACCACCAGGCTCCAGGTGCCCGGCTGCAGGTCCCACGTCAGTTCCCGGGCTCCGGCGCCGGAAGCGGATGCTGCCCAGAAATCCTGCCCGGCGGGGGAGGCCGGGGCGCGGGTTCCGCCCTGCTCTGCCTCTCCGTCCTCGTCGTCCCATCCGTCCTGCTCATCCCACCTGCCACCGTCGGTCCGGGAGCGGTCCCCGAGCGCGGCATGGGGCACGCCGTCGAGGTAGGCCGCGACCTCGGAGGCTTTGGCAATGCCCACGAAGATTTCCTGGTCCGGCACCACCGGCGTTACCCGCACCTGGACGCTGGCCAGATCGCCGAGCCGCGGAGCCCCGGGCAGGCCGGCCTGCCCGGGGTCCACCGCCAGCGAGGGCGTGGTCAGTGCGTAACCGGCGGTCTGGTGCCGCTCCGCCGGCCCGCTCACGTACCGGCCGCCCTGCTGGGCGGCATCCGCGGCCAGCAGCCAGGTTCCGCCAATGGCCAGGCCCAGCCCCGAAAGGCTCAGCAGCACACCGCAGACCAGCAGGACCCAGTGCCCAGGCTTCATGCGTGCTGCCGGAGCACCGGGAAATGGCTGGCCGCCGGCCGGTGCCTGATACGCGTTCATGGCGTTCCCTTCAGCGTGCGTATCCGAACAGCATGCGCATTGTGTACTCCCCGGCAGCCGTGGGCCCAGAATAAGCGCGAAGGCAGCAGGAAACAATCGGCCGCCGGACTGGCCAGGGGGCGGGGGAACGGATGCAACGAATAAGCCCCGGAGCCGGAAAATCAGCGTGCCGGGTCCGGTTCCGTGTGCGTGATCAGCACCGGGCAATGTGCATGCGCCGCGACGGCGGTGCTGACCGAGCCCACCAGCATCTCGGCTCCGCGGCTCGCCTCCGCCAGGACATGGGCCTGCTGGCCCTCGACGACGGCTTTATCCAGGTCCGCCGGGACATTGCCGTCGAAGTCCGCAGCGAGGGCGCCGGCAGGGACCTGTTCCGCACCCTCCTGCGGATTCCATCCGATGGCCGGGACCTCGGCCAGCATGACCGGGTACTGCCAGACGATTACGGCCTTCAACCCGTCGAAGGGGTCTTCACCCCGGCAGGCCGCCCGCCCGGCTGTGACGAGGCCGGCTTCCGTGCCCGATGGTGCCCTGCTCAGGATTGCAGGACGACGGCGGCCGTCGCGTCGGCGACCGCCGCCTCCTCGTCCGTGGGCACCACCAGGACCGGGATGGCCGAGCCGGGGCCGGAGATGGTCCGGCCCTCGTCCAGGCCCGCGGCAGCCTCGTTCGCCGCGGTGTCCAGGCTGATGCCCAGCGGCGCGAGCTTGGCGAGTACCCGGGCGCGGAACGCGGCCGAGTTTTCCCCGATGCCGCCGGTGAGCACCACCGCCCTGGCTCCGCCGCAGGCCACATGGTAGCCACCGATGTACCGGGCCAGCCGGTGCGCCGCAATCTCCAGCGCCAGTCCCGCCTGCTCGTCCCCGCCGGCGGCGGCCTCGGTGATGGCGCGCATGTCGTTATGCCCGGCCAGTGCCTTGAATCCGGAATTCCGGTTCAGCATGCTGTCGAGTTCGTCGGCGCCGTAGCCTTCGCGCAGCAGGAAGATGAGGATGCCCGGATCCACGTCCCCGGACCGGGTGCCCATCACCAGTCCCTCCAGGGGCGTGAACCCCATGGAGGTGTCCACGCTGCGCCCGCCTTGAATGGCAGTCACCGAAGCGCCGTTGCCCAAGTGGGCGACGACGCCGTCGAACTTCTCCCACGGCACATTCAGCAGGGCGGCGGCACGGCGGCCGACGTATTCGACGCTGGTCCCGTGGAAGCCATAGCGGCGGATCCCGTACCGCCGGTACAGCCCGTCCGGCAGGGCATAGCGCCAGGCAGGCTCGGGCAGGGTGCGGTGGAAGGCCGTGTCGAAAACGGCCACCTGCGGTACCCGGGGCCACTGCTGGACGGCCGCGCGGAGGCACAGCACACTCGGCGGGTTATGCAGCGGGGCCAGCGGGTTCAGCCGCTCGATGGAGCGGGTGATCTCGTTGTCGATCAGCACCGGACCGGTGAAGCGCTCGCCGCCGTGGACCACGCGGTGCCCGACGGCGTCGAGCGCTTGTCCGCCAAGCGCGTCCTGCAGCTCCCGGCTGGCAACGCCGAAGGCCTGGGTATGGTCGGCGACCTCGTCTTCGCCGATCCGCTCCACCACGCCCCCGGCGATCCTCCGTCCGCCCCCGTCAGGATTGTCCGCGTCCATCAGGCGCACCGAGTACTTCAGCGATGAGGAGCCGGAGTTGATCACGAGCACGAGCATGGGTTTCCTCCTCGGGTCCGGCTCCGGCCTGCGGCCGCTGTACGCGGGTGTGCTAAACGGGCTCCTGCCGTGCTTCATCCGGCCGCCGGTTCGCCGGACCTGCGGAAGCGGTCCACTGCCAGTTCCTGACTTCCGGCATGTCCTCGCCGTGGATCCGGATGTACCGGCGGTGCTCGATGAGCTTGTTCTGCAGTTCCTCGCGCGCATGGGCCGAAACATCCGTCAACCGCGGCACCCGGTCGATCACGTCGATGGCCAGGCTGAACCGGTCGATCTGGTTCAGCACGCACATGTCGAACGGCGTGGTGGTGGTGCCTTCCTCCTTGTAGCCGCGGACGTGCAGGTTGCCGTGGTTGGTGCGCCGGTAGGTCAGCCGGTGGATCAGCCACGGATAGCCGTGGTAGGCGAAGATGATTGGCTTGTCCGTGGTGAACAGGGCGTCGAAGGCACGGTGGGGCAGGCCGTGGGGGTTTTCGGCGTCGTCCTGCAGCCGCATCAGGTCCACCACGTTGACCACCCGGATCCGCAGGTCCGGGAACCGCGAGCGCAGGATTTCGACGGCGGCGAGGGTTTCCATCGTGGGCACGTCCCCGGCGCAGCCCATGACGACGTCGGGTTCGGCCCCGGCATCCGAACTCGCCCACTCCCAGATGCCGATCCCTTTGGTGCAGTGCACCACGGCCGCGTCCATGTCCAGGTACTGCAGCTGCGGCTGCTTGCCGGCCACGATCACGTTGACGTACTGGCGGCTGCGCAGGCAGTGGTCGGCCACGGAGAGCAGGGTGTTCGCATCCGGGGGAAGGTAGACACGCACCACGTCGGCCTTCTTGTTGACCACATGGTCGATGAAGCCCGGATCCTGGTGCGAGAACCCATTGTGGTCCTGCCGCCAGACGTGGGACGTCAGCAGGTAGTTCAGCGAGGCCACCGGCCTGCGCCAGGCGATGCGGTTGCTGGTATGCAGCCATTTGGCGTGCTGGTTGAACATCGAGTCGACGATGTGGATGAACGCCTCGTAGCAGGAGAAGAACCCATGCCGTCCGGTGAGCAGGTATCCTTCCAGCCAGCCTTGGCAGGTGTGCTCGGAGAGGATTTCCATCACCCGGCCGCCGGGATCCAGATGGTCATCCTCCGGGAGCCTCCGGGCGTTCCAGGTCCGGTCTGTTGCTTCCAGCACGGCCCCGAGCCGGTTCGAATTGTTCTCGTCCGGAGCGAAGACCCTGAAGTTGTCCGGATTGCGGGCCACCACGTCCCGCAGCATTTCACCCAGCACGCGGGTCGATTCCACCGCTCCGGTGCCTGGCTCGGGCACCGGCACCGCGTAGTCGCGGAAGTCCGGCATCCGCAGGTCCTTCAGCAGCAGGCCCCCGTTGGCGTACGGGGTGGCGCTCATCCGGTGGTGCCCTTCAGGGTGCAGGCTGGCGACCGCTTCGACAGGGGTGCCGGCCTCGTCGAAAAGTTCCTCCGGGTGGTAGCTGCGCAGCCAATCTTCGAGCACCTGCCGGTGGGTATCGTTCTCCCGTGCGGCGTCGAACGGCACCTGGTGGGCGCGCCAGTAGTCCTCGATCTTCTGCCCGTCGACCTCGGCCGGTCCCGTCCAGCCCTTGGGGGAGCGGAACACGATCATCGGCCAGCGGGGCCTGCCCGTCTGCCTGTCAGCGCGGGCCCGGCGCTGGATCTGCCGGATATCGTCGAGGCAGGTGTCCAGGACCCGGGCAAAGTCCTGGTGCATCTGTACCGGATCGTCGCCTTCCACGAAGTGGGGCACATGGCCGTAGCCGCGGAGCAATGCATCCAGTTCGTCGTGCTCGATCCTGGCCAGGAGCGTGGGATTGGCGATCTTGTAGCCGTTCAGGTGCAGGATCGGCAGCACCGCGCCGTCGCGGGCCGGGTTGAGAAACTTGTTCGAGTGCCAGCTGGCGGCCAACGGGCCCGTTTCGGCTTCCCCGTCGCCAAGAATGGCGGCGACAACCAGGTCCGGGCTGTCGAAGGCTGCTCCGTAGGCGTGCGAGAGCGCGTACCCGAGTTCGCCGCCTTCATGGATCGAGCCGGGCGTTTCGGGCGCAACGTGGCTGGGAATGCCGCCGGGAAAGGAGAACTGGCGGAACAGCCTCCGCATCCCTTCCAGGTCCCGGGACACGTTGGGATAGGTCTCGCTGTAGGTGCCCTCCAGCCAGGCTGCTGCCACCGGGCCGGGGCCTCCATGGCCCGGCCCCATGATGTACATCATCTCCACGCCGCGCTCGCTGATGGCGCGGTTGAGGTGGGCGTAGATGAAGTTCAATCCCGGCGTCGTTCCCCAGTGCCCCAGCAGCCGCGGCTTGATGTGTTCAGGGCGCAGCGGCTCGCGCAGCAGGGGGTTGTCCATCAAGTAGATTTGTCCGACTGACAGGTAGTTCGCTGCCCGCCACCACGCATTGATGCGTTCGAGCTGGTCGGGGCCGAGGACGGGATCCGGCTTCCGGGAGGGCTGGGAGTCGTTCATCTAATGTCCTGAACGTAGGGGAGTGGGAAGGCGCGCGGGAGCGTTCGCCGGCAGGGACCGGACGCGGTGTCCAGGATCCATAGGTCTGCCTGCCCACGGCGCGGTCCGATCTGCGATCACACTAGCGTGGACCGGGGGCGGTTCCCACCCCCGTCCAGGGCGAACCGGCCCCTGGCCTGCCATACGGGACCCAGCAGGCCGGCCCGTATGGCGCAAACCTTTGGGAAAAATTTCGTCGACGCCAAACCGGTACCGGTCATACGATTTATCACAGGCAGCGGGGCGGGCCGAAGCCGTACACAGGAGCTCCTGGACAACATGTGGGGATGTTGTCCAGGAAACAGCGACTGTGCATCAGGGGCCGGGCGCGGTATTGGGGGATGCCGCACCCGGCCCTGCATTTCCGGGCGGTCAGCTGGCAGGCGCCCTCCTGCGGAGGCAGTGCGGCGAGACTGACCCGTGACCACGGGCACGGTTTGGCAAAGACCGGAGCCAAAACGCCTGCCGGCGCCTACCATGGTGATGCGGCCCGCCGGCCGAATCGGATCAGAGCCCTTCGCCGGCCGGGCCGCGCCACGTTGGCCTTCCGGTACCGGCTGCCTCGCTTGGCCCCAGCGGGTAGTCTTTCCGGCATGAGCCCGGACCAGCCAATCGAAGCTTCCATCTACATTGCCATCGACCTCGACATTACCGACCCGGAGGCGATGCGCAGCTTCGCGGTGGCCAAGGCCGAAACCCCCGAGCACATCGCCATGGCCTCGGCAGACCTGTATGCGGCCCTGGCCGTCTCGATGGACCCGCTGGCCATCGCCGAAGACGTTCCCGGCGTCCGGCTGCTGCGGGGCAAGGTCGAACCGGCGCAAGGGCACGGGGTGGCCGACCTGGCTCTGCCGGGCTTTGCGGGGGAGTCGGACGAGCGCGAGCCCGCGGCCACCGGGATTGGCGACGATCCGGTGGCCAGCCTGCTGGAGGCCTCGCGCCGGGTCACCGGGCTGAACCTGGATCTGCTGGGTGTCGATCAGGCTGCCGAGGAGGCGCAGCGCCGGCTCGCCGAGCACCGGGCCAGGGTGCTGGCCGGCCTGCTCTGGCATGCAGCGGCGGCCATGACCGATGAACTGTTCAATGATCTGGACCTGCTGCGGGACCGCACCCCCACCTCCGCCGACATCGACGAGACCTACGTGATCGCCAACCTGCCCCCGCAGTTCGCCCACCGCTATGACACCCGCTTCGCGGCGCGCTTCCTCACCATCTGCACCGACCTGTCGATGAACCTGGTGGCCGGCTGGAAGGAACCGTCCTGCGTGGCCCAGGAACTGGCCGTACGGTGCCTGCTGGCCGAGGCAGACTACCTGGCTGAGGAACTGGAGCTCGAGGCCGAACTGCCGCCGGACTGGCTGGGCATGCTGGAGAATGCGTTTCTGCGCTTCGCCGACTCGATGATGCTCTACGACCCGGCAATGGACGGTTTCGAGAACGACCCGGCGGCCAGCCCGGAGGGTGCTCCGTCGATGAAGTTCGAGGACTGGTTCAAGCCGTTCGGGCCGCACGACCATGTCCCCCCGTTCGCCGAGCGGGGCTGACGATACAGGTTGCCCGGGTGCGTGGGAAAATGGCCAGCACAGCTACCACCCACGAGAACCATGAGAACATCAGCCTCCCGAGCCCTATCTGCCGTTGCCGCCGTCCTGATCAGCCTCGGCGCTGCCGGCTGCGACGTCGGGATGCCTGCCCGGGAGCCGCCGGCAGGAACGGCCCTGGAGCAGCTGGAGAGCATACCGGTCAAGGGACGCGCCCCGCGCACCGGCTATGAGCGCGAAGAGTTCGGTGACGGCTGGCTGGACCCGGACCGCAACGGCTGCGACGCCCGCAACGACGTCCTGGCACGCGACCTGGTGGACGAGACGTTCAAACGCGGCACCGGCAACTGCATCGTGCTCACCGGCACCCTGACCGACCCCTACACGGGCACCGTCATCGACTTCGTCCGCGGGGACCGGACCAGCGCAGAAGTCCAGATCGACCACGTCGTCCCACTGGCACTGGCCTGGCAGACCGGCGCGCAGCAGCTGGCCCCAAAGCAGCGCGAGGCCTTCGCCAACGACCCGTTGAACTTGCTGGCCGTGGACGGGCCCACCAACAATGCCAAGTCCGACGCCGATGCCGCCACCTGGCTGCCGCCGAACCGGGCCTTCCGCTGCCGGTACGTGGCCCTGCAGACGGCAGTCAAGGCCAAGTACGGGTTATGGATGACCCCGGCTGAGCACTCGGCCATCAAACGGATCCTTACCTCTTCCTGTCCGGACCAGCCGGTCCCGGAGGCTCCGGGCGGGGCCGGGCCGGCCAGTAGCGGATAAGAACCTGTGGAAGCGGTCCGGGATCAGGCGGCGCATCAGCGCAGGCGGTTCTCCGAAAGCGCCGGGGGACACCTTCGGGGAAGTGGGCGGGGAAATGCCCTCCGACGGTGACGAGTCCGCCGGCTGAAGCCGCCTCAACCCTGCTCGAGCAGGCTGCGCAGGCCCGCCAGCCAGCGGCGCTGGAAGGGGCTGGTCCGGGCTTCCCAGGCGCGGCCGATGCCGGCTTCCACCATCTCCTGCTCCCACAGGTTTTCGGCCGCGAGGGCGGCCACCGTCATGTCAATGCGGCGGCTGTCGCCGGGCGGGAGGTTGGAATCCACCGCGGCCGCCCCGATGGAGGGGCGCACTGCGGCATCGAACAGCGCCGGCAAGGTGACCCCGACCAGCCCGGGTCTATCGCGCAGGTACTTCACGGGATTCGGGGTATCAGGCAGGTGGGAGAGCAGCAGGTTCACCGCCCCGTCCTGCCGGGGCGGATCCACCAGACCGCGGCGGAGCCAATCGAACATAACGGGGTAGTGGGCGATGCGGTCCCAGTTCCGCGGGGAGCGCTGGTAGAGCTCGGACCAGACGGTCACGAAGACGGGCAACCCGCCCGGGAACAGCTTCGGGATGGCTTTGGAGGCGAACGGCCTGGGGACTGCAGTCAGTTTCGCTGCCCGTTCGGCCCCGATGCAGGCCATGTGGGCAGCGAGCGCGCACTCGTAGTGCCGGTCCAGCTCCCCGTGCCAGTGCCCTTCCGGGGATCGGGAGCCGTGCGGGGCATCGGCGATGGCCTGGAACAGGGCAGAGATGTCCTTCCGGTGCCGGGCCACTCCGGTACGGTCTGTCCCGATGACGGTCATTACCGCGGGGAAGTCACCGGCACGGATCGCATCCACAATTGGCGGACTGACAGAGCCAGGGTGCATGGCGGGATCATCCTTTCTCGACAACGGGGGGCTGCCGCTTCAAATTTCCAACCCCGGGAAGAAGAAACGGAAGCGCCGGGCACCCGGCGCTTCCGTTTCCGTCCTTCACCTGGCGTCAGGCGCGCCAGCGCAGCCGGCTGTCCGCGGCCGATGTCTTGCAGGTGTAGGTCCGGCCGTTGGTACCGATGCCCTTGTAGCCCGCCACTGCTTACGCGCAGTACGCCCCGGGGCGCACACGTTTGACGGTTTTTGCCGGGGCAGTGTCCTTCACCGGGGGCTTGGACGGAGAGGTGGTCTTCCCGCCGGCGGGCTTGATCGGGGTGACCTTGACCGACTTCTGGCCCGGGCAGGAGGAGAGCACCCGTTTCATCGCGGACTTCTCCGCCGAGGTGACCGACAGGGCATACTTCTTCTTCACCGCGATCTGGGTGGCCACATAGGTGCAGCGGAAGGACTTGTTTTTCGGCAGCCAGGCGGAGGCCTCGCGGTCTCCCTTCTGGCGGTTCGCGGAAGCGTCCACGGCAAGCAGGTTCAGCGGATCGTTGGCGAAAGCGGTCCGCTGGGCGGTGGACAGCTTCCGGGCGCCGGCCACCCACGCCTGGCCCAAGGCGACGACGTGGTCGATGTCGACCTTGTTGCCGCCGCGCACATGGCTGATGGTCTTGCCTGTGTAGGGGTCTTTCAGAGTCCCGGTGGTGATGACGCAGTCGCGGGTTCCGGCCTTGAAGCGGTCGCGGGCCAGGTCCCGCTTGAGGATGTCATTGCGGGTGTCGCAGCCGTTCTTGTTCGTGTCGGACCAGGCGGGGCCGAACTTGTCGCGGTCATAGCCGGTTTTGGCGGCCTTGCCCTTGACCGGCAGGGTGTTCAGTACCGACGCAGCGGACGGCCCGGTGGCTTTCGGGCCGGCAGCGCCGGCCGGTACGGCAGCGAAGCCGCCCAGCAGCAGTGCTCCGGCGGCGGCGAGGGCCGCCAGCGGGCGCGCCAGATGGACTTTGAGCATGTTCGTGTTCCCCATGTGTGCGGCAGATTGGGCAAAGACCTGCGGTGCGGATTGGCTGGGATTGATCCTGCCACAGTGCACCGAGCCACGGCCTCCGCAACACCGGGGGTGCCGGCCGCAGGAAAAAGCGCCCCGGCCGGATGACCGGCGGCCGGGGCGCTTTCACCATGGCGGTACGGCCGGCAGCTTAGGCCGCGGGCTGCTCCTGGACGTCACCGGAGTCCGTTTCCTCCGTGGCGCCGTCGGTGGTGCCACCCGAGGTGGTTTCGTCACCGGGGACAGTTCCGTCCGTGGTGTCATCCGACGCGGCGTCGTCGCCGGCTTCCTGCTCCGCGGCCTCCTCCGCTGCCGCTTCCTCGGCTTCGCGGGCGGCCTCTTCCTCGGCCTCGCGCAGTTCGGCGGCACGCTCCTCGGCCTGGCGGGCCTCGCGGGCGGCCTTCTTGGCGGCGTCAGCAGCCTGCTTGGCCGCCTTCTTCGCTTCGAGGGCTGCCTTCTTCTCTGCGACCTTCGCAGCTGCCAGCGCCTTCTTGGCGGCTGCGGCTTCCTTCTTGGCCGCGGCGGTTGCCTTCGCCTTGAGCTTCTTCTCGGCGGCGGCCAGCTTCTTGGCTTCGGCCTTGGTCTTGGCCGCTGCCTTCCTGGCCTCGGCGGCTTCCTTCTTCTCTGCAGCCTTGGCCTTGGCCAGCGCCTTCCTGGCTTCTGCGGCTTCCTTCTTCTCGGCGGCGGCAGCCTTCTTCAGGGCAGCCAGCTCCTCGGCGGAGTAGGAACCGTCGACGGCGGCAACGGATGCGGGCTTGGGCTCGGCTGCGACGGCGGCACCGGCCCCGCCTGATACGAGGAGGCCTGCGGCCAGGGCAACCGAGGCGATTTTGGGAGCGAGTGGCATGGGGGTTGTTTCTCCGTGCTGTGCGTAGTGAATGGCTCGCTGGCCGGAGCAGGCACCGGAACGAACCTTCGCGGCCAACGTTCCAAGTTTAGGTTAAACGTCTAAGCTTTCATAGACTCCGGAAAAAATCCGTGAGGCACGCCGGACAGCCGGATAACCGGGCCGCACTCGGCCCTGACCAGCCCGGACGGACGATCCGGAAATAACATGGCCGCCGTCCCGGTTTCCCCCAGAAGGATCCGCCTTTCGTGATTCCCGGGAGGACACCGTGACCAGGATCCAGATCATTATGGGTACCACCCGGACCGGTCGCTTCAGTGAAAGGGTGGCGCCGTGGGCGGTGCAGCGGCTGAAGGACCGCGGCTTCGAGGTGGAACTGGTGGACCTGCGGGATTACCCGCTGCCCTTCTTCGACCAGAAACCCCCGTCGGTCACCTTGCGCGACTACCCGACGCCGGAAGTGGCAAGACTGGGCCGGAAGCTGGACGAGGCCGAAGGCTTCGTCATCCTGACGGGCGAGTACAACCACGGCTATCCGGCGGTGCTGAAGAATGCCATGGACCATACCTTCATCGAGTGGAGGCGCAAGCCGGTCGCCTTCATCGGATGGGGCGGCGTCGGCGGCGCCCGGGCGATCGAGCAGCTGCGCGAGGTGGCCGTCGAGTTCGAGATGGCGCCGATGCGTCACGCCGTGCACATCCTGCCCGAGGACATCCGCCCCGCCATGAAGTCGAAAGACCCTGGCGATTTCAGCGTGTTCGAACGGATCGAGCCGAAGCTCGCCGCCCTCGCCGAGGGGCTGGAATGGTGGGCCCGGACCCTCTCCGCCGGCCGGGCGGACTGAAGCTGCGGGCCGCCGCGGCGGCGGACACCTTCCGACGCAGATACATTCACCGGGGGACAGGCTTAGAGGCCGGTGACTACAGTCGTTCCGCAGCCTGCCTCAATTGGTGGCTGCCCGGCGCCGGCGATCAGGATTCCCAGGGGAGCGGAGCGGTGCGGCCTCAACATCAATCGCGTCGGCGACCTTCCGAGGCTGGGCACAATGCCGCTTTCCCTTGGATTCATGTTGATCATCCATTTCACGCAGGACGGCCTGTCCGCCGGAATCCCCGACGGCAGGCAGCCCTTCCAGCGAGTCGAATGCGCTGGCCCGCAAATGCTCCATTTTCTGGCCGGTCTAGTCCGTGCCCCCGTCCATATCGGATACATCAGACAGCGCCCGCCCACAGCGCCTTCTTGAAATTCAGCCCCGCCCAGCGAACAGCGGCGTCCACGGACCGCCCCCGAACCCGGATTGAGGGACCTCGGCCGTACGGCGGTGGAAAGGGACCGACACTGGCACCTCCAGGCTTCAATGCGCCGGATCTTGAAAATGATTTGGCTTCGGCGTGAACCAACTTGTATCCGGGATCACCTCCCGCCGGTCTCCAAGGGAAGAGTCGAACCTCATTGTCCGCACCCTCGCGCGGGCGAATATGTTGCCGCAGGTCGGAGCCGCCTGTCCACCCCTGCCAGCAGGTTCGCCTCTTTTTGCCCGCAAGTAACTCATTCTCTTTGCGAATGGCAAGCATGCTGATGTAACGATTAAGTTGCAACATTCCCTAGAGATTGGAGCAAGACATGTCGTCGTTTCTGAAAGCCAGGGCCCGCCGGCTGGCTGCAGGGGTCGCCGTTGCAGGTATGGTGACCGCTGGAGTCGGTGGAGCCGCTTCGGCCCACGAAACGCAGGATCCGTTCGTCTCCATCGCGGCCGAGGATGTGACCATCACCCCGGCTCCAGTCGAGGAAACCACTCCGGTCGTCGAGGACGGCACCGCCGGCGATGCCCCCGTTGCGGAAGAACCCGCCCCGGCACCGGCCCCCGGTGATGAGCCTCCGGTGGAGGAGGCGCCCGCGCCGGCGCCAGGTGAGGGCGAAGTGCCTGTCGGGGAACCGGCCCCCGAGCCGGCCCCGATCGAGGAGCCTCCGGTGGAGGAAGCACCTGTCCAGGAGCCGGCCCCCGAGCCGGTCCCGGTTGAGGAGCCCCCGGTGATCGAGGAGCCGGCCCCCGTCGAGGAAGAGCCGATTGAGGAAAAGCCGGCTCCGCAGCCGACTGCCGAGTGGAAGGTGGTCAAGGCCGAAGCTGATGCTGAGTGGAAGGCCGCCAAGGCGCAGGGCCGGACCGATTGGAAGGCCGTCAAGGCGGAAGGTAAGGCCGAATGGAAGGCCGCAAAGTTCGCTGAGAAGGGCGGCGACCAGGGCGAGTAATCCACCCGATCCGCCAGTCAGGGGCGGTCTCCCGTTGGGGGAGGCCGCCCCGTGGCGTGCGGGACAGATCACGCACTGGCGGGACGGTTCCGGTGCCCGGAAGCTGCCCTTGGCCGCGATGCCCATGGCGGCGAAGACAATGGTGTCGGCCCGGACAGCTCTGGTACGGCCGGTGGTGGCTCGGGGCGGAGGGAGCAACGGGACGACGCGGCGTCTTGCTGTGGAACCGGGGGAGCGGTCCACGGCGCTCCCCGCCCGCGCTGTGCTTCGACTCGACGCAACGGACCCCTGGGAGGGGTGGGCCAGAATGCGAGCGAAACGCGCCACGAGGGTTCAGTCGGCCGGGGCGTGTTCGTCCAATGCCAGGAGCAGCGGCCCGGATCGCGCACCGGTGAGTTTCCCGTGCCGCGCCGGTCTATACGCTGGGACCGACTGATGGAAGGCTGGCGCCATGCGGAAACTGGTCTATGGCATGAACCTGACCCTGGACGGCTACATCGCCGCGGCCGGCGACGACATCGGCTGGAGCGGGCCGAGCGAGGAGCTGTTCCAGTGGTGGCTCGACCGGGAGCGGGCGAGCGGCCTGTCGCTGTACGGGCGCAGGCTGTGGGAGACGATGAGCTCCTACTGGCCGACCGGCGACCAGCAGCCCAACGCTACACCAGCGGAGATCGAGTTCGCGCGGAACTGGCGGGAGACGCCGAAGGTGGTGTTCTCCTCGACGATCGACAAGGTCGACTGGAACACCCGCCTGGTCACCGGCGACGCGATCGCCGAGATCACCCGGCTCAAGGCCGGGGACGGCGGCCCGATGGGCATCGGCGGGGCAACGCTGGCCGGGGCGGCCATGCGGGCCGGGCTGATCGACGAGTACGCGCTGGCCACCTATCCGGTCCTGGTGGGCGGCGGCACGCCGTTCTTCACCGCGCTGGACAGCTGGGTGAACCTGGACCTGGTG
Organism: Arthrobacter mobilis; assembly: GCF_012395835.1. Classification (GTDB taxonomy): domain Bacteria; phylum Actinomycetota; class Actinomycetes; order Actinomycetales; family Micrococcaceae; genus Crystallibacter; species Crystallibacter mobilis. Next base: position 118,658 of record NZ_JAAZSQ010000003.1, on the reverse strand, counting down.
GAGACGCGGACGTTTCCCGGCGGTGTGGTCCTGACCAGGTACGAGACGAGGCGCTGAGCGCGAATCCTCTGCGCGGTCGAAAATTGCCACCTCGATTGAGAACGGACACAGTCAATCAGTCGCAGGGGGAGCACTCCCGAAACGTTAGTTGACATAATGTAGATTATCGGCGTTTTAATGAGAGCCAAGCGGGCACCGCACAGCGGCTGTTCGCAGGCATCCAAGAACCCGGTTCAGGTGCATTGGGTGCCCGGCATACCGGTCCTCGAAGGTTCCACCCACCGGCAAGGCGTTGGCCCGTGGTTTGTCCGGCTGCGCTGAGCGGCCGGATGCGTGCACCGCACGCTGCGAAGGCCAGGTCATGAACGGCATTAACGACGGCGCTGCCGCAGGAAGGCAGTCGTCCTAAAGTACTGGCCCGCATCACTGACCAGTACCCAAACCGCGCCGGCATCGAAGCCGCCGGACCTGGAGCCGCAGCGACGATCCCACCCAGGTTGACATAATCCTCCGTCGATCCTGCGGCTCTCTTTTCACCGATGCGGTGACGCGCGGCAGTCTGTTGCCGTGCCGTCCCGAAGTGTGCTGGAATCCGCGACTTGGCATGGCATCCCGGCGTACCTTTCCCGGCAACGTCCTGACGGCCGCACATCCGAACAGTCCGCATGTTCCGTGGCTACTCACCACCCGTGGCCATCATCACCCGGCCGGTCAGGCACTCCCCTGCGGCAATCGAGTGCCGTGCAAAGGAATCCTGGGTCGAATATGCAGTAGGCCGCCGTTGTCATCGTCGACGTCCGCATCCTCCCCCGGTCAGCTGCGGACATAGGCCGCCAGGTGTTCGCCTGTGAGCGTGGAACGTGTCGCAACAAGTTCAGCAGGCGTGCCCTCGAAGACGATCCGGCCGCCGTCGTGCCCGGCGCCGGGGCCGAGGTCGATGATCCAGTCGGCGTGCGCCATGACCGCCTGGTGGTGCTCGATGACGATGACCGACTTGCCGGAGTCGACGAGCCGGTCCAGCAGGCCGAGCAGCTGCCCGACGTCGGCCAGGTGCAGGCCGGTGGTCGGCTCGTCGAGGACGTAGACATCGCCCTTCTCGGCCATCTGGGTGGCGAGCTTGAGCCGCTGCCGCTCGCCGCCGGAGAGTGTGGTCAGCGGCTGGCCGAGCGTGAGGTAGCCGAGCCCCACGTCGGCGAGCCGGTCGAGGATCTTGTGGGCGGCCGGCGTACGTGCCTCGCCGGCGCCGAAGAATGCCTCGGCCTCGGTCACGGACATCGCGAGCACCTCGGTGATGTTCCGGCCGCCCAGCGTGTACTCCAGCACCGACGCCTGGAACCGCTTGCCGTCGCACTCCTCGCAGGTGGACTCGACGGTGGCCATCACGCCCAGGTCGGTATAGATGACGCCGGCGCCGTTGCAGGCGGGGCAGGCACCCTCGGAGTTGGAGCTGAACAGCGCCGGCTTCACGCCATTGGCCTTCGCGAACGCCTTGCGGACCGGCTCGAGCAGCCCGGTGTAGGTCGCCGGATTGCTCCGCCGGGAACCGCGGATGGCCCCCTGGTCGATCACCACCACGCCGTCGCGGCCGGCGACGGAGCCGTGGATCAGCGAGCTCTTGCCGGAGCCGGCGACGCCCGTGACCACGCAGAGCACCCCGAGCGGGATGTCGACGTCGACGTTCCGCAGGTTGTGCGCCGACGCGCCGCGGACCTCCAGCGTGCCCGGGGACGAACGCACCGCCTCCTTGAGTGCCGCGCGGTCGTCGAGGTGCCTGCCGGTGAGCGTGCCGCTGGCGCGCAGCCCGTCGACGGTGCCCTCGAACACCACCTCGCCACCGGCAGTCCCGGCGCCTGGGCCGAGGTCGACGACGTGGTCTGCAATTCCGATGGTCTCGGGCTTGTGCTCCACAACCAGCACCGTGTTGCCTTTGTCCCGCAGCTGCAGCAGCAGGTTGTTCATCCGCTCGATGTCATGGGGGTGCAGGCCGATCGTGGGCTCGTCGAAGACGTAGGTGACGTCGGTGAGCGATGAACCGAGGTGGCGGATCATCTTGGTGCGCTGCGCCTCTCCCCCGGACAGCGTTCCCGCCGGCCGGTCCAGCGAGAGGTACCCCAGTCCGATCTCCGCGAACGAGTCGAGCAGGTGCCGCAGCCCTTTGAGGAGCGGGGCCACCGAGGGTTCGTCGAGGTCCCGGATCCAGCCGGCCAGGTCGGTGATCTGCATCGAGCAGACGTCGGCGATGTTCTTCCCCTTGATCTTCGACGACAGCGCCTCCTGGCTGAGCCGGGTGCCGCCGCACTCGGGACAGGTCTGGAAAGTCACGGCCCGCTCGACGAAGGCACGGACGTGCGGCTGCAGCGCGTCGAGGTCCTTGGAGAGCATGGACTTCTGGATCTTCGGGATCAGGCCCTCGTAGGTGAGGTTGATGCCCTCAACCTTGATCTTGGTCGGCTCCTTGTAGAGCAGGTCGTGTAGTTCTTTCTTCGAGTACTTGCGGATCGGCTTGTCCATGGTGAAGAAGCCGCTGCCGCTGAAGATGCGCCCGTACCAGCCGTCCATGGAGTAGCCGGGGACGGCGAGCGCACCTTCACTCAGTGACTTGCTGTCGTCGTACAGGGTCGAAAGGTCGAAGTCGGTGACTGAGCCCATCCCCTCGCAGCGCGGACACATGCCGCCGAGTCGGTTGAAGGTGGCTTTCTCGGCCTTCGTCTTGCTGCCACGCTCGATGGTGATCGCGCCGCTGGCCTTCACCGAGGGGACATTGAAGGAGTACGCGTTGGGCGAGCCGATATGCGGCTGCCCGAGCCGGCTGAAGAGGATGCGCAGCATTGCGTTGGCGTCGGTGGCGGTGCCCACGGTGGAGCGGGGGTTGGCGCCCATCCGCTCCTGGTCGACGATGATCGCCGTCGTCAGCCCTTCCAGCAGGTCGACCTCCGGCCGCGACAGCGTCGGCATGAAGCCCTGCACGAAAGCGCTGTAGGTTTCGTTGATCATCCGCTGTGACTCCGCGGCGATCGTGCCGAACACCAGCGAGCTCTTGCCTGACCCCGAGATACCGGTGAACACCGTCAGCCGCCGCTTGGGGATCTCAAGATGCACGTCCTTGAGGTTGTTCTCCCGTGCGCCCTGCACGCGGATCAGGTCGTGGCTGTCGGCGACGTGCAGCGCAGGCGGCTGCGTTTCCGTCCTCGTGGCCATACTCATCGGTGCCTCCATCTGTTGATGCACAACCGCCCCGCGGTCGCGGCCTGGGTCCGCTGTCTACCTTATCGGCGGCCCCGGCAGAGGCAACGGGAGGGGGGAACTTCTCCCCTGCGGTCTCAGGCATACTGGTGACGGAGCGGCCGCGCGGTGATGCCTCACCGCTCCCCGGCTGCCGCACCAGCAAAGGAGCCGCAGCATGAAGCGGGACCGTCTGGAGGGCCCTGTCCGCCACAGGCGCCGGCCGCCGTCCACCGCAGCCGGGGACCCGGACCAGCGGCGGGTGGTCGGGATCCTGGCGGCTGGCCAGGTCCTGGGCGGCGTGGGGATGGGTGCCACGCTCTCCCTGGGATCGCTGCTGGCAGCAGCGATCTCCGGCTCGAACGCGTTCTCCGGCATGGCCGCGACCATGAGCACGCTGGGCGCAGCACTCCTGGCCGTCCCGCTGGCCCGCCTGGCCCAGGCCCGCGGGCGCCGTGTGTCGCTGTCAGCAGGTGCTGTCACTGCTTCCCTGGGTGCAGTCCTGGCCATTACGGCCGCGGCGGTGAGGTCCTTTCCGCTGCTGCTTGCCGCGCTGCTGATGCTGGGTGCAGCCTCCGCCATCAACCTGCAGGCCCGCTTCGCGGCCACCGACCTGGCCAGTGACACTACCCGTGCACGGGATCTGTCGCTGGTGGTCTGGTCAACGACCATCGGGGCAGTACTCGGACCCAACCTCTTTGAACCAGGGGAAGCGGTGGGCGCCATGCTGGGACTGCCCGAGCTGTCCGGGGCGTTCGCCTTTTCCGTCCTGACCCTGGCTTTGGCCGCCGTCGTCTTCGCCGCGGGCCTCCGGCCCGACCCGCTGCTCACCGCGCTGGCTAGGAATCCCGCCGGGGCGGGGCCTCCCCGGCGGGCCGGCGCGCTGGCCGTGTTGGGCTCCAATCCCCGGGCCCGCTTCGCGGTCGCGGCGGTAGCGCTCAGCCACGCCACCATGGTGGCACTGATGTCCATGACGCCGGTCCACCTGTATGAACACGGAGCCACTCTGGCGGTGGTGGGTCTGACCATCAGTCTGCATGTGTCAGGGATGTACGCCCTCTCGCCGGTCTTCGGCTGGCTGGCGGACCGTGCCGGACGGCTGCCGGTGATCCTGCTGGGCCAGGTCCTGCTGCTGTCCGCCCTGCTGCTGGCCTGGGCCGGCGCCGGGTCCCGTCCAGCCGTCACGGCCTGCCTGGTTTTGCTGGGCCTGGGCTGGTCCGCGTCCGTCGTGGCGGGTTCGGCCCTGGTCGCCGAAGCGGTCCAGGTCGAACACCGCGCCACCGTGCAGGGAACCTCGGACCTGGTCATGAATGCGGCGGGAGCTTCCGCCGGTGCCCTGGCCGGACCGGTGCTGGCCGCCGCCGGCTACTCGGGTCTGGGGCTCGCCGCGATGGGACTGGCGGTCCTGGTCATAGCCTGGGCGGGCACCTCCGCCCGGCACCGTCCGCGGGCGGAGCACCCTCCGGCCTGACAGACGTCTCACGGTGCGGCAGGCCGGGCCAGGAACCCGGTGACCGCCCGGGCACCGGAGGCCGTCTGGGCACCGTGGCGGAGGATGAACGCAATGGCGTCCTGCTCGGTGGCCGGCGCGCCCCGCTCCAGGAACAGGCCGGTGCGGAAGTGCTGGGAGTCCGGCAGCATCAGGGTCGAGTACAGGACATCGGCATCGCGCAGCACGGCCTGCACCCGGTCCGGCGGTTCCGGCCCATACGGGAAACAGCTGCCTTCGATGACCTCGGCGATCCGGCCGGCAGCGGTAAAGCCCAGGTGCTCCCGGGCGGCCGCCACGGCAACGGCGATGTTCACCCGATCGTCCGGGGCGGAGAGGTAGCCCCAGTCGTGGAAGAGCGCGGCCAGGAATACTGTGTCCGTCTCGTCCGGAGTCAGGCCTTCGGCCTGGGCGAGGTCCAGGGCTGCCAGGGCGACCACGAACAGATGCGGGGTTCCGTGGTAGGGCAGGTCAGCTGACGGGTTTGCGTCCACGGCAGCCATCACCTCTCCGGCATGATCCGGGAAGCGGGCGCGGAGCTCGTCCAGGCACCGCTGCCGGCGTTCCAGATCAATGGGACGCATCCCGGTCGCTGCCATGACATCCTTTCGACGGCGTACCTCCAGTGTCGCCCCAAAGGGACCGGACGGCCGCTGCTCCCGCAGCCGTCCGGGGTCCGCGGCTCCTAGGAGCCGATCTTCATCATGTCCCACCCGCCGACGCCGATGGTGAGGCGCTTCTGGAGCTTCTTTCCGGAGACCGGGTAGTAGTACAGGTTGCCCTTCCGGTCACGGGCCAGGATGCCGGCCTGACCCGTCGTGACGTGGCTTTCGATCGCGGAGAGGTGCTCCATGACGTTCCAGCCTGCCTTGTCGGCGAAGCGGCGGGTCTCGGAGGTGATCCTGCCCTTGCCGTTGGATCGGTAGAGCTTCAGGTCGCCTTCGGGGGTTTTGGCGATCAGGTCCATCTTGTTGTCCTGGTCAAAGTCCAGGGCGATCAGTTCCTTGCCCCTCCAGCTGGTGCTGCTGGCCAGTTTCCGGGGCTCGTACATGCCGCCGGCGGGGTTGGTGTAGTAGTACAGCCTGCCATTGCGGTTCCTGGCGACGATTCCCGGATGCTCGTCGGTCGTCTTCCAGCGGGTGACGATGATCTCGTTGTTCTGCCAGCCGCTTGTACCCAGGGTTGTCCGCTTGAAGCCGCCGTTCTTCCTGCCGTAGTCGACAGTGAGCCTGCCGTCCGTCCAGTTGGCGACAAGGTCCTGGTAGCCGTCCGAGTTCCAGTCGGCGATCTCGACGGTGAGCGAACTGCCCCACCCGCCCGAAACATAGGTGCGCTCGTACAGGTCCCCGCCCTTGGCGGACGGGTAGATGTAAAGGATCCCGTCGGGGGCCACGGCGGCGATGTCGCCTGCCCTGGCCTTGGGCAGGACGATGGGGATCGGCCTGGAGTTCAAGTCACTGGCCAGCAGGACCGGCATGTCGTAGGCGTAGTGGGTGACTCCGGGCAGGACGGTCATCTGCGTCCTGGTAAAGCCGAGGCCCTGGTAGATCTTCCGGGCGCGCCGGGCGGTATCCAGGGCGGACCATCCCGCCAGGGTCGTGCCGCCCGCCCCGTCGAGGCTGCCGCTGATCCAGTGCAGCCTCATCTTCTTCACGGCTGCCGGCGGGGTGGTCTGCATCCCCCTGTACCCGCCGCCGCCGACGATGGTGGCCCCGCCGCCCTTGATCCAGCCCTGGCGGTCGGCCAGCACTTCGAAGGTAATGAACTCGGCCCCGCCGGAGTAGCCGTGGAACCAGATGCGGCTGGCGTCCAGTCCGTATCTCTTGATCAGCATCGCCGCGAGGGAGCGGAAGTAGTCACCGTTGCGGTCCTTGTCCTCCCACCAGGTGATCCCGCCCTTTTGGTCCGGGGTGATAACCGGGACCATGATCATGTTCTTTTTGGCCGCTTCGGCGGCCATTTTCGTCATGGTTGGCCCGGTGGGGTGGTGGACGTAGGACTGGGACGGGTAGCTGTAATCGCCATGGAAGACAAAGACGACGCCGACGGGCTTCGAAGTGTCGATGCCGTCGGCGTAGACGTGGTATTTACTGCTGGCGCCGTTGGGGGCGGTGTAGGTCTGGTAGGTCGCGCTGCGCGGCGCCGCCGCCTGAGCCGGGGTACCGGCAGCCAGGAGTGAGGCGAGCAGGGCGGCGCTGATGATGGCGCCCAGGAGGGTGCGGAGAGGTGTCTTCATGTATCCGGATCCGTTCGTGGTGATGCTGATGCCGCCGCGCGCCCGGGCATGGAGTACCCGGGCGGGACTGCTGCCGGAGACCATGCCTATGTCTGGCACCGGGCGCTGCCCTCCACGAACGCAAAAGGCTTCGGGGTAACCTGAACCTCCCGCGACGGGTGCTGTCGGTTACTGGCTATATCGGCAGCCACCGCCGCCGGGTAAGGTGACGGGCCGAACGCCGTCACGGAGAGGAACGGCTGACGACGTTTGCCGGACCTTGGCCGTCAACTCCTTGGGAGGCCGTCCATCAGGATCCTGCCTGATGCGCCGCGGAATAACGGCTACGATGATGAAGCGATTGAGCGCCTTCCGGGCAGGTTCTGTACCCGCGGGACCGGCGTAGGATTTCCCCATGCCGTCCTGTGCACCGGCCCGGGCACGGCGCAGCTGGCAGGCGGCGCCGCTGGTCCTGCTGCTGGCTGCCTGCGCGGCCGCCTGCACCCCGGCCGGGCCGCCGGACCGCACAGGCACCGCCCCCGCCGCCTCATCGCACTCCCCTGCCGCCGGCCCGGTGGCCGTACAGATTTCCCAGCGCCGCGGCCAGGAGGCCAAACGCAGGTTCATCCTGCAGGTGGCCAATACCTCCGGCCGGCCCCTGGTCATTGAGGCGGCGGCGGTGCGCTCGGTCTTGTACGACGGCGACGCCGCCTGGGTTCCGGTGCGGGCCGGCGGAACCAGGCTCGGCCCGGGCCGGACGGTCAGCCTGGCGGTGGACCTGCCGGCGCCGCACTGCCGGCCGCCGGAGAGCAGTTCCGCACCGCCCCGCAGCGACGCCGCGGAACCTGGCCCGGAGGCCGGCGCCGTGCTCACCGTCGATGGTGGATCAGGACCGGCCCGGCTGCAGGTGGCCGCTCCGGATCCGTTCGGCGTCCTGGCCCGCAGCCACAACCAGGACTGCCTGGCCGAAGCCGTTGGCCGGATCGCTTCGCTGAGCCTGGACCCGCAGCTCAAGCGCGCCGGGTCCCGCACGGCGCGTTCCGCCATCGTCAGCGTGCGGATTGTCCCGGCCGGCGGCACCGGTACCCTGAGTATCGAGTCCCCGGCCCCCACCACCTTGCTCGGGGAAGACCCGGACCACCCGTGGCCGCGCGGTATCGTGGTGGCCGGCAGGGATGCCCCGCGCACGCTTGAACTGCACATTGTCCCGGCGCGCTGCGATGCGCACGCCGTCGCCGAAGACAGGCTCGGCACGAAACTGCCGCTGCGCCTGACCGCCGGCGGCTACCGGGGCGTGCTGCGGCTGGAGCCCCCGCCGGAACTGGCCCGGGCGGTCTACTCCTTCATCACCGCTGCCTGCCGCACGCGGCAGGATGGCGGTCAGTAGCCCCTGGCATTCACCGACATCGCCGACAGCAGGTAGCCAATGAGGACCGAGACCGGGACCAGCCAGCCGCTGATGACCATAATCCGGTAGCGTTCCTTGTCGTCCACCACCCGGTTCCCCTTCGGATGGCTGAAGGCGATGGAGTCGCTGGCCAACAGAAAAACGATGGCGGACACCAGCGCCACGCCCCAGGACAGGGCCGCGATCACATCCAGCAAACCAAACATAGCTCCGGTTATACGCCTGCCGTACCGGTGGCACAAGGATTCCCGGGACACTGGCGCCCTTAGACTGTCCGGGTGGCCACTTCCGAACTCTCTGCCCTCCGGAACCTGGTGCTCCCGCTGCTGGAGGCCGGCGGCACCGTCCCGATCGTCCAGCTCGGCCATCCGGTCCTGCGCCGGCCGGCCCTGCCGTTTGACGGCCAGCTCGACGACGCCGAACTGGCCGCGCTGCTGGAGCTGATGCGCCGCACCATGCACGCCGCGCCCGGCGTCGGGCTGGCCGCGCCGCAGCTGGGCATTCCGCTGCGCATCGCCGTGCTGGAGGACAGCTTTGAAACGGATACGGAGACGGCTGCAGTCCGGGAACGGGCACCGCTGCCCTACTTCGCCATGATCAATCCTGGCTATGCGCCGGTGGGTCCCCGGACGGCAATGTTCTACGAAGGCTGCCTGTCCTTCGCAGGATTCCAGGGCGTGGTCGAACGCCACCGTACGGTGCGGCTGGACTACCGGCGCCCGGACGGCAGTGCCGCCACGGAGGAATTCACCGGCTGGCCGGCGAGGATTGTCCAGCACGAAACGGACCATCTCAACGGCATCCTGTACGTGGACAAGGTCCTGACCCGTTCCCTGGCCGGCGACGACGAATACGCCCAACGCTGGTCCGAACCGGGCATTGGCAGGGCCCGCGCCGGGCTGGGTTTCTAGCGCTCGCAGCCTCCCCGCCCGCTTCGCGCGCGGGGACCCCTGGCAGCTCTCTTAAGCCGCTACGATAAGGCGTGCCTTCCGACCCGCTTTCCGCTGTCCGTTTCCTGCTCTGCCCCGTCTGTGCCGCCGACATGGTGGCCAACGGGCAGCGGGCCGCGGACGGCATACGCTGCACCGAGGGCCACCGGTACGACGGCGCCCGGCAGGGCTACGTGAACCTGCTCACCGGCCGCGGCACCTCGTTCGTTCCTGATACAGCAGCCATGGTGGCGGCCCGCGACACCTTCCTGGCCGCCGGCGGCTATGAACCGCTGGCCGAGGCCCTGGCCGCCGAGGCCGCCCGGCTGCTGTCCGGCATCGCCGCCCCGGCAGTGCTCGACGCCGGAACCGGCACCGGCTACTACCTGGCCAAGGTCCTGGACCGGCGTCCGGATGCTGCCGCAGTGGCCTTGGACATTTCCAAATTCGCGCTGCGGCGTGCCGCCCATGCCGTGCCCGCCGCCCTCTGCCTGGTCTGGGACATCTGGCGTCCGCTGCCGCTGGCCGCCGGCTGCGTGGACCTGGTGCTCAATGTCTTTGCCCCCCGCAATGCCGCCGAGTTTGCGCGGGTGCTGGCCCCGGGCGGACATCTGCTGGTGGCCACACCGGCACCTGGCCACCTGGCACAGCTGCGCAGCATCCTCCCGCTGCTCGGTATCGACACGGACAAGGCCGCCAGGCTGGCGGATTCGCTCTCCGGGCACTTCGAGCAGGTCTCCGCCGCCGCGGTCAGTGCCGGGCTGGAACTGGATGCCGGGGCCGTGGAGCAGTTGGTCATGATGGGACCGAACGCCCATCATGTCGATGCCGCCGGTATCCGCTCCGCGCTCGCCGGCACCGGCCTGCCGCTGGCGGTGGAGGCGCGGTTCACTCTCAGTGTGTTCCGCAAAAAAGAAGGCAGAGGCTGACAACCAGCCCCCGGACGTTACAAGTTGGCCACGGTTGCCGGTTTTCCCCCCTCCGCCCGGCAGTTCCCCAGCGGCGGCCGCTCCGATAATGCATGATGGAAACAGTGGAAGGGGAAAACCATGCTTGACTGGCTCGTGGCCAACAGCTGGGTACTTTGGCTGGGGTTGTTCCTGCTGCTGGCTATCGTCGAAATGATGACGCTGGACTTGTTCTTCATCATGCTCTCCGGCGGATCGCTGGCCGCGCTCGCCGCCGGCCTGTTCGGCAGTCCGTTCTGGGCCCAGGTGGTGGTCTTCTGCCTCGTTGCCCTGCTCATGGTCCTGTTTGTCCGGCCCGTGGCCCTGCGGCACCTGAACAGGGGCCCGGCGGACCTGCGCACCAATGTGGAGCGGCTGATCGGCGAAACGGCGACGACGCTGGAGGCGGTCACGGACCACTCCGGCCTGGTCAGAATCGGCGGCGACACCTGGACCGCGCGCTCCAGCGACGGTTCGCTGATTCCGGCCGGACAGCGGGTCGAAGTGGCACGGATCGACGGAGCGACGGCAGTGGTCTCCCCTTCCGGAAAGCCACTGAACAACTATGAAGCGGGGGAAGCATGAACGGCGATACCGGCCTGTGGATCGTCCTACTGGTACTGGTCGTATTCGTGGTGATCGTGCTGGTGCGGTCCATCCGGATCATCCCGCAGGCGCGGGCCGGCGTGGTCGAACGCCTGGGGAAATACCAGCGCACGCTGAATCCGGGCCTGACCGTCCTGATCCCCTTCGTGGACCGGCTCCTGCCGCTGCTGGACCTGCGCGAACAGGTGGTCTCCTTCCCGCCGCAGCCGGTCATCACCTCGGACAACCTGGTGGTCTCCATCGATACGGTGGTCTACTTCCAGGTCACGGACCCGCGGGCGGCCACCTACGAGATCGCCAACTACATCCAGGCCGTCGAACAGCTGACCACCACCACCCTGCGCAACCTGGTGGGCGGGTTGGACCTGGAACAGACGCTCACCTCCCGGGACCAGATCAACGGACAGCTGCGCGGCGTCCTGGATGAAGCCACCGGGCGCTGGGGTATCCGCGTCTCCCGGGTGGAGCTCAAGGCGATCGATCCGCCGCACTCGATCCAGGAGTCGATGGAGAAGCAGATGCGCGCCGAACGCGACCGCCGCGCCGCGATCCTGACGGCCGAAGGCACCAAGCAGTCGGCGATCCTCACCGCCGAGGGCCAGCGCCAGTCGGCGATCCTCAAGGCCGAGGGCGATGCCCAGGCCGCGATCCTGCGCGCCGACGGTGAGTCCCAGGCGATCCAAAAGGTCTTCGAGGCCATCCACAAGGGCAACCCGACCCAGAAGCTGCTGGCCTACCAGTACCTGCAGACCCTGCCCAAGCTGGCGGACGGCTCTGCCAACAAGCTCTGGATCATTCCCAGCGAAGTGGGCGAGGCACTCAAGGGCATCGGCAGCGTGCTTGGCGGAACCCCGGACGGTGCGCACGAGGCGGCGCCCCCGGCAGGGGATGCTCCCGCCGTCCGGACACAGTCCGAGCTCTGAGCCGGGGCACTCCTTTACCCGCTGGCACGTTCGGTACTATAATTGGTTGTTTGCCTGAGAAGCTGAAGCGCACGAGGCCAGGCGGCGGGCCGGGAACAGTTGTTCCGGTGCCGTCGTTGAACCTAGTGCGGGTTTTGGGCCGTGCGGCACAGGCCTACCGAGACTAGAGGGAGAGATCATGAGCGATCGTAGCCTGCGGGGTATGCGCCTCGGAGCGCAGAGCATGGAGACGGAATCCGGTGTGGAGCCGGCTCCGCGGCAGCGCGTGGAGTACCGTTGCGAAGACGGCGAGCAGGTCTTCGTCACCTTCGCCGCCGAGGCTGAGATCCCTCCGACCTGGGTTTCCAAGACCGGCAAGGAAGCGGTGCTGGTCAACGGCGAGAAGCCCTTGGACAGCAACGACAAGCCGGTGCGTACCCACTGGGACATGCTGCTGGAGCGCCGCAGCATCGAGGAGCTTGAGCAGATCCTCGAGGACCGCCTGAATGAGCTGCGTGCCCGGCGCGGAGAGCGCCGCTCCGCGTAGCAGCACCTGCACGGCAGCACACGGCCGGCAGCAAGACGAACAGGAGGGGTACCCGCCAGGGTACCCCTCCTGTTCGTCTGCCTGCGCCGCAGCGCTAAGGATCGTCAGCCGGCCGTCCTGCCGGCCAGCCTGCGCCAGCGGGAGGCCAGGCCCCATTTAGTGACCAGCAGAATCGACTCCAGGACAATGCCTGCGTGCATCTTGGACTGCCCGTACTCGCGCTCGACGAAAGTGATCGGCACTTCGCGCACGCCGAGCTTGTTCTTGAGCGTCTTCCACGTCAGGTCCACCTGGAAGCAGTACCCGACCGACTCGACCGAATCCAGCCCGATCCGGCGCAACGTGTCGGCGCGGAAGGCGTTGAACCCGCCGGTGATGTCATGGATGCGCACCCCCAGCAGGATCCGCGAGTACAGGCTCCCGCCCCGGGAGAGCAGTTTGCGGTGCAGCGGCCAGTTGACCACTTTGCCGCCGGGGACCCAGCGCGAGCCCTTGACCATGTCCGCGCCCTGCTCGAGCGCACCCAGCAGGCGGGGCAGCTCTTCGGGCTGGTGGGAGCCGTCAGCATCCATCTCCACCAGTACGTCGTAGCCCTTCTCCAGGCCCCACTTGAAGCCGGCAACGTAGGCGGCGCCCAGGCCTTCCTTGCCCCGGCGGTGGAGCACATGGATCGCCGGGTCCTCGGCGGCCAGCCGGTCCGCCAGCTCCCCGGTGCCGTCCGGCGAATTGTCGTCCACCACCAGCACATCCGAGCCCGGTACCGCCTTCCGCAGGCGGGAAACCGTCAAGGGGAGGGACTGGATTTCGTTGTATGTGGGAATGATGGTGACGACCCGCACTCACTAGCCTTTCATAGGGTTCTCTGCTGCCGCAGGTTTGCAGGCGCCGCGCAGGCCGGCGCGAAAGGCCAGGCTGCGTAAAGCTCCGTGGGCGCCAACATTCCACTATAGGACATCAGGCTAGCGGGCCCTCCAAGGGCAGGTCTGTGCACCGTGGGGCCGAGCCGCCGCTTCCCCGAAAACCGAAGGCTCGTTATCTGCGGACACACAGACCTACCCGCTGGAGGTCCCGGTCCGGTGGCGGCGGCTTCCGACCGCGCCAGATGACACGTCCCTGGGCCTTGCCCCGGGCCGGAGCGGACCGTAATTCCGTAGAGTGCACGGTCCGCTGGTCCAATAGCTTACGGGCTCTCCGGCCGGTGTCAATGGTCCGCTGACCTGTAGTTATGCCCATAACTGCAGGTCAAGCCAGCGCGCCGCCGTCGAAAATCACGCTGCCGTCCACCACCGTGCGTTCACAGCGCGGCAGCTGTCCCGCGCCGAGCGAGGGCAGTAGCGGCGTGCCGGCCCTGGCATCGGTGCTCCAGGCGGACACCCGGTTGTCGGGGGTCTGCACCGACAGCTCCTCCACGTCCCAGACGGCGAAGGTTGCCGGGGTGCCCGGGGCCAGTTGCCCCTCCAGCGGGTTCCGCTCCCCCGCGGCCCGCCAGCCGGCGCGGGTATGGGCCAGGAAGGCCGCACGGGCCGAAACACGCTCCGCCGGGTTGTGGTGCTCCAGGCAGGCGCGGACGGCGGCCCAAGGGTCCTGGGCGGTCACGGGGGCATCCGAGCCCAGGCAGACCGGGACGCCGGAGGTCTGCAGCGTGCCGATGGCGTTCATCGCCAGGGCGCGTTCGGTGCCGAGCCGCGCCGCGTACAGCGAGGAATCCCCGCCCCAGTACGCATCGAACAGCGGCTGCATGCTGACGCTGATCCCGTAGTCCAGCAGCTTCCCGACGGCGCCGGGCGGGAGCATCTCCACATGTTCGAGCCGGTGCCGGCCCGCCCGGACCGCTGCCTGCCCCACCCGCCCGGCCGCCAGCTCCAGGGCCTCCAGCACCCGGTCCAGTCCGGCGTCGCCGATGACGTGGAAGCCTGCCTGGATCCCGCCTTCGGTACACAGCTCCACGTGCCGGGCAGCCTCCTCGGTATCCAGGAACAGCGCCCCGGACTCTCCGGGAGCGTCCGCATAGCCGCCATGCACGCAGGCGGTGTGCGAGCCGATGCTGCCATCCATGCCCAGGTCCCCGGCCAGCCCGCGCAGCCGGCCGCCGAACAGTTCCACCAGCCGGTCCCGCTCCTCGGGCGTGCGGACCAGCTGGCCCCAGTACGGCAGCACCTTGGGCAGTTGCCGGGGCCCGGAGCCGGCCAGCTCCAGCAGGGACAGCAGGTCCTCGGCCGGGCCGATATGCGGTGCGCCCATTTCTGCCACAGCGACATAGCCGCGCGAGCCGGCATGCCGCAGCGCGCGCTCCTGCACCTGCCGCCGCCGTTCCGGCGCCAGCTTCCGGACGGCGGCGCGGGCGCGTTCAAGCGCCACGGTCCGCACCTGCCCGGTGGCGGTCCAGCCGTCGGCGTCCTGCAGGCCGGTGCGGGCGGCCAGTGTGCCGGAAACGACGGCGGAATGGACGTCCGCACGGCTCAGGTAGACCTCGCGGCCGCCTGAGGCCCGGTCCAGTTCATCCGCGGTCGGCGGCCGGTTCTCCGGCCAGCGCGTCTCGTCCCAGCCGTGGCCCAGGACGGGTCCGGCTTCGCGGGCCGCCTGCCCGGCCACCAGCTCCAGCACCTCCTGGACGGAGCCCGCCGCGGACAAGTCCAGGGTTTCGAGGGCAAGGCCGGCCTCGGTGGTATGCACGTGCGAATCGACGAATCCGGGGGTGACCAGGCGTCCGCCCAGGTCCACGATCCGCATGCTGCTGTCAGCGATCGAGGTTGCCGCGTGCTCGGACCCGATCCAGGCGACGGTGCCGCCGTCGACCAGCATGGCCGTGGCGTACGGATCGGCGGGGCTGTAGACCGAACCGTTGCGGTACAGGACGGGGCCGGGATGTTCCGGACCGGACGGCGGCACGGAGGCGCTCATGGAACTCCTTTGATTCAAGGGCGTGGGGAAGCTGCCGGGCGCAACCGGCAGCGTTGTGCAGAGTCAGGCTGTGCGGAGTCAGTCCGAGACTCCGGAGTAGGCGACGACACCGCGGCGCACCAGCCGGATGGCATCACGGCAGAGCCCGGCCAACCGCGGCTCCAGGCCGGGTACCTTGGCCAATTGGTCCAGCAGGTCGATCACCTGCTTGGCCCAGCGGACGAAATCCCCGGCGGCCAGGTCGCTGCCCTGCAGTGCGGCCTGGAGACCGCGCCCGCGGGCCCACTTGTAGATCGGCCAGACCAGGCCGAACTCCGGTTCGCTGCTGAGCGGCAGGCGGTGCTGCTCCTCCAGTTCGGTCAGCGCGGCCCATTCACGCACCGCGGTTTCCACCGCCGTTTCCATCGCGATCCCGGGCATCCTGGGGCGGATCCCGGTGTCTTCCCGCTTGGACTGGTACACCAGCACTGAGACGAACGCTGCCACCTCGGCCGCGTCGAGGTCGTCGAAGGCACCGCGCTCCAGGCACAGGGCCACCAGCAGGTCCCGGTCCCCGTAGATCCGCCGCAGCCTGGTACCGGCAGGGCTGATGTCGACGCTGCCGTCCGGCTCGGCGGCCAGGTACCCGTAGGCGGCCAGTACCTCACACACCCGGTCGAAGGTTTTGGCGATGGTGTTGGTGCGGCCCTGGATTTGGGACACCAGCTGGTCCGTCTCCCGGCGCAGCTTGTACCAGCGTTCGGCCCAGCGGGCGTGGTCCTCGCGTTCGCTGCAGCCATGGCAGGGGTGGGCCTTGAGCTTGCGGCGCAGCTCGGTGATCTGCCGCTCGTGCCGTTCGGATCCGGGGATGACGAAGTCGCGGTACTCGGCGCCGCGCCGGGGCGGCCGGTGCTCGTGCAGGGCATTGCGGATGGACGAGGCCAGGTCCCGCCGCGACTTGGGGCTGCGCTCGTTGAAGGTCTTGGGCACCCGGATGCTCGAGACCACTTCGACCGGACCGTCGAAGTCCCGGACCGACAACTTCCGGACCTGCCGGTCCAGCGTCAGCACGCTGGGACGCGGCTCGTGCCCGGAAAAGTCGGTTTCAAGGACGACGGCGTAGCCCTCGCTGTGTCCGCCGGGCACCTCCACTATGTCCCCGCGCCGCAGCCGCTCCAGTGAGTCCGCCGCGGCGTGCCGGCGGTGCCGGGACCGCGAGGTCGCCGACTCGTGCTCGGCGTCCTTCAGCGCCCGCCGCAGGCTGGCGTACTCGGTGAAGTCCCCCAGGTGGCACGTCATCGCGGTGGTGTAGCCGGCCAGGGCCTCCTCCCGGCTGCGCACCTGCTTGGCCAGGCCCACCACCGAGCGGTCCGCCTGGAATTGCGCGAAGGAGGTTTCCAGGATCTCCCGGGCCCGGGGACGGCCGAACTGGGCGATCAGGTTGATGCTCATGTTGTAGGTCGGCCGGAAGCTGGAGTTCAGCGGATAAGTCCGGCGCGAAGCCAGGCCTGCCACCGCGGCCGGATCCGTACCCGGCTGCCAGAGCACCACCCCGTGGCCTTCGACGTCGATGCCGCGCCGTCCGGCGCGGCCGGTCAGCTGGGTGTATTCGCCGGCCGTGATGTTCACGTGCGCCTCGCCGTTGAACTTGTCCAGCTTCTCCAGTACCACGGTGCGGGCGGGCATGTTGATGCCCAAGGCCAGGGTTTCGGTGGCATAGACCGCACGGATCAGCCCGTCCGCGAACAGCTGTTCCACCACCTCCTTGAAGGCCGGCAGCATGCCCGCGTGGTGGGCGGCGATCCCGCGGACCAGGCCCTCCCGCCAGGTCCAGTAGCCGAGTACGTCCCGGTCCTCGTCCGGCACGTCCCGGGTGGCCTCCGCCACCCGGTCGGCAATGATGTGCCGCTCCCGCTCGGTGGTCAGCACCAGCCCGGACTCCAGGCATTGGCGCACAGCGGCCTCGCAGCCGTTGCGGGAGAAAATGAAGGTGATGGCCGGCAGCAACCCCTCTTTGTCCAGCCGGGCGATGATCTGCGGCCTGCTGGCCTTGGGCACCCGGGTCACCGGCTGCACCGGCCGCCCCGGGGCTCCGCGCCCGCGCCGGCTGCCGGGACGGCCCCAGCCGGCACTGCGGTTGAGCCGGTGTTCGGAGTTGGCCAGCTTCAGCAGTTCCGGGTTGACCGTGTACCTGCTGTCGGCACCCGCCGACCCCTCCGCGGAGGCCGGTGCTGCCTCGTCGAAGGCGACCTCCGACGCAAACAGGTCGACGATGTCCTTTCCCACCATCACGTGCTGCCAGAGCGGGACCGGACGGTGTTCGGAGACGACGACGTCGGTGTCCCCGCGCACGGTATCCAGCCAGGCGCCGAATTCCTCGGCATTGGACACGGTGGCCGAGAGCGAGACCAGCTGCACCTCGGCGGGCAGGTGGATGATCACTTCCTCCCAGACCGCCCCGCGGAACCGGTCCGCCAGGTAGTGCACCTCGTCCATGACCACATAGCCGAGGTCCGCCAACGTGTCGGAGTTGGCGTAGAGCATGTTCCGCAGCACCTCGGTGGTCATGATCACCACGTCGGCATTCGGATTCACCGAGACGTCCCCGGTGAGCAGGCCCACCCGTTCGGCCCCGTAAGTGTGCGTCAGCTCGTTGAACTTCTGGTTGCTCAGCGCCTTGATGGGCGTGGTGTAGAAGGCCTTGAGGCCGCGCTGCAGGGCCAGGTAGACAGCGAATTCGCCGACCACGGTCTTGCCTGCACCTGTGGGGGCGGCGACCAGCACGCCGCGGCCCCGCTCCACCGATTCGCAGGCCTCGCGCTGGAAGGGATCCAGCTCGAATTCGAGGGTCTGCGTAAATTCGTACAGGCGGGTTTTCCGGAAGGCCGCTCTCTCGGCTGCGGCACGGTACCGCTCGGATGGAGAACTCATAGTAGAAGCCTACGCGCTGCCTGCCGCCGGCAGGATGCGCGCACTGTCAGGAGGGTTCCGGGACTCCCGGTCCAATCCAGCCTGGGGCGGGCCCCGTGAATGACCGCAGGCACAGGAGGATGGCCGCGAGGATCGGTTCCGCCTCGAAGTCCGGAGGCCGTCCGCCACCGCGCAAGGGCCGGCAGGCGGCCGGCTGCTCCGGGGCCGGCCGCCTCTGCAGCCGGCCCCGGAGGCCTCGGTCAGCGCAGGTCGAAGCGGTCGAGCTCCATGACCTTCACCCAGGCCGCCACGAAGTCGTTGACGAACTTCTCCCTGCCGTCGTCGCTCGCGTAGACCTCGGCCAGCGCCCGGAGCTGGGAATTGGAGCCGAAGACCAGGTCCACCGGCGTGGCGGTCCACTTCAGTTCGCCGGTGGCGACGTCGCTGATCTCGTAGACGTTCTCCTCCGCCTCCGATGCCTTCCACCGGGTGCCCGGGGAGAGCAGGTTGACGAAGAAGTCGTTCGTCAGGACCTGGGGCCTGTCGGTGAAGACACCGTGGGCGGAACCACCGGCATTCGCACCCAGGGCGCGCATGCCGCCGATGAGCGCTGTCATCTCCGGCGCGGAGAGGTCCAGCAGGAACGCCTTGTCGAGCAGGAGGGTCTCCGGCTCAAGCTTCCCGCCGGGGCGCACGTAGTTGCGGAACCCGTCCGCCCGCGGCTGCAGGTACTGGAACGACTCGACGTCGGTCTGGTCCTGGGAGGCGTCGGTGCGGCCGGGCCGGAACGGCACGGTGACGGTGAAGCCTGCGTCCCGGGCGGCCTTCTCCACCGCCGCGCAGCCGCCGAGGACGATCAGGTCTGCCAGTGAGACCTTCTTGCCCCCGGTCTGGGCGGAATTGAACTGCTGCTGCACCGACTCGATCGCCTGCAGCGCAGCCGCCAGCTGCTCCGGCTCGTTGACCTCCCACCCGCGCTGGGGCTCCAGCCGGATCCGTGCCCCGTTGGCGCCGCCGCGCCTGTCGGTCTTGCGGAAGGTGGATGCCGCGGCCCATGCCGTGCTGACGAGCTGCGGGACGGACAGGCCTGAGTCCAGGAGCTGGGACTTGAGCGAGGCGATGTCCTGCTCGTCGATCAGCTCGTGGTCGACTGCCGGGATGGGATCCTGCCACAGCTGCGGCTCGGGGACCCACGGTCCGAGCATGTGGGGGCCAACGGGGCCCATGTCGCGGTGCAGCAGCTTGTACCACGCTTTGGCGAATGCCAGCGCGAACTCGTCCGGGTTCTCCAGGAAGCGCCGCGAGATCTTCTCATAGATAGGATCGAAGCGCAGCGAGAGATCCGTGGTGAGCATCGTCGGCCGGTGCTTCTTCTCCGGGTCGTGGGCGTCCGGGATGATCTTCGGGGCGTCCTTGGCCACCCACTGGTTGGCGCCGCCGGGGCTCTTGACCAGCTCCCACTCGTGCTCGAACAGGATCTCGAAGAAACGGTTGCTCCACTCGGTCGGCCTGTCCGTCCAGGTGACCTCGAGGCCGGAGGTGATCGTGTCCGGTCCCTTGCCGGTCCCGTAGGTGCTGAGCCAGCCCAGGCCCTGCGCCTCGAGGTTGGCGGCCTCCGGCTCGGGGCCGACGTGCGCGTCTGCGTCACCGGCGCCGTGGGCCTTGCCGAAGGTGTGGCCGCCGGCGATCAGCGCGACGGTCTCCTCGTCGTTCATCGCCATGCGCTTGAAGGTCTCGCGGATGAACGCTGCGGCCGCGACGGGGTCCGGATTGCCCATCGGCCCTTCGGGGTTGACGTAGATCAGGCCCATCTCGGTGGAGCCGACCTCTTCCGCCATCCGGCCTTCGCCGATGTAGCGTTCGTCACCGAGCCAGGTGTCCTCGGGCCCCCAGAAGATCTCTTCGGGCTCCCACACGTCCTCGCGGCCGAAGGCGAAGCCGAAGGTCTTGAAGCCCATCGACTCGAGGGCGACGTTGCCTGCGAGGACGAGCAGGTCGGCCCAGGAGAGCTTTTGGCCGTACTTCTGCTTCACCGGCCACAGCAGCCGCCGGGCTTTGTCGAGGTTGGCGTTGTCCGGCCAGCTGTTGAGCGGCGCGAACCGCTGGCTGCCGTCCCCCGCACCGCCGCGGCCGTCGTGGACGCGGTAGGTGCCGGCAGCGTGCCAGCTCATCCGGATCATCAGGCCGCCGTAGTGGCCGAAGTCCGCGGGCCACCAGTCCTGGGAGGTGGTCAGGACCTGGATGATGTCCTGCTTGAGCGCCTCGACGTCGAGCGTCTGGAACTCCTCGCGGTAGCTGAACGTGGGGCCGAGCGGGTTGCCCGCCGGGTGGCGGGTGTGGAGCACGGAGAGGTCGAGCTGGTTCGGCCACCAGTCCGCGACGGTCCGCGGCCGGTGCGCCTTGGGCTGCGGCGAGTCGATCGCCGGGTTCTCGCTCTCGCTGCCGTGCGAGGTCACGCTGTCATGGGCGACCGGGCACCCGCCCTCAACCTTGCGGTCCAGGCCCTGGGCGCTTCCCGGGGTGGGGATCGGGGGGTGGTCCTGGTGATCGGTCATGCGCTTCCTTCCCTATGGCCGAGGCCGCGGTCGGACTCGGGCAGCCGGTCTAACCCTCCTATTTGACCATGAGCGGACGGTGCGGGGAGAGCCCCCACGGCGCAATTGGACAAGACTCTCCCGCGGCTGCATCATCGGCAACGGCACAGCGACGGGTTCCACGTCCTCAACAAGTACTGCTAGCCGAGCTCTTCCAGCGGCGTGGCCTTGCCCGCGTTGCGGGCAATCTCTGCCTCCTGCGCCGCGCGGCGGCGTTCGCGGCGCTTGTCATTGAGCAGGCAGACACCTACCGCCACGAAGAACAGGAACAGCAGGGGCGCGGCCAGCAGGAACATGGACATTGCGTCCGGACCCGGCGCCGCCATGGCCGCCACCACGCAGACCAGGAACACGATCACACGCCAGCTCTTGATGACCTGGCGGCCGCTGACCAGGCCGGCGAAGTTGATCCCCACCAGGACCACCGGCGTCAGGAATGCCACGCCCAGGGACAGCAGCATGCGCATTACGAAGGTGAGGTAGTCGGTGGCCAGGATGATGTTGGAGCCGCCCTCGGGCGTGAACATGGTCAGCACCTTGACGATTTCGGGCAGCACCAGCCACCCGAAGTAAATGCCCAGCAGGAACAGCGGCACAGCCGACAGCATGAAGCCGAGGGTGTAGCGCCGCTCCTTGGCCTTCAGGCCCGGCGTGATGAAGGCCCAGAGCTGGTAGATCCAGACCGGCGAGCTGACCAGGATGCCCAGGAAGATCGACACCTGGATCTTCAGGTCGAAGGGCGAGCCCACGCTGCCGAAGTTGATCTCGGCCTGCCGGCCCTGCTCGGCGGAGATTTCGAACATGGGCTGCTGGATGGCCGCCATGACCGGGTCATAGAGGAACCATCCCCCGACGGCGCCGGCGAGCACCGCAATGCCGCTGACAACGAGCCGGTTCCGCAGCTCCCGGATATGCTCCTTGAGCGGCATCCGTCCTTCAGGATTGGCCTTGCGCCCGGTTTTTCGAGCCATTGGCCTTTACTGCTGGCCCGGCGGCTGGTTCCCGCCGTTGGCGTTGCGCGCCTGTTCCTGGTTGCGGACGCCCTGCGGAGGATTCACCACGCGGCCTTCGACCGGCTCCTCCCCGGACCGGGAGGCATCCTCGTCCTTCATCTGCTTGACCTCGGACTTGAAGATCCGCAGGGACTGGCCCACGCTGCGGGCAAGACCGGGCAGCTTCGGCGCACCGAACAGCAGGAGGGCAACGATGATCAGGATGATGATCGGCCAGGGGCTATCGAAGAGTCGTCCCATAACGTGGTTCCTTTCGTATCAAGTCAATCCTACGTCAGTCCGAGGTCCCGCAGAGACTGGCGCTGGCCCCTGGCCGCCCGCCGCGCCACCCGCCGTGCCCGGCGGGCCTGGTCCCGCCGGGCTTTGCCGTCGAGATAATCCGCCCGCACCTGGCCCGGGTCCTGGAAGACGGCCGGGACGAAGTTCCCCGTCTCCGGCTCCCGCGCGGACGGCGACGGCGCACGCGGCGAGAGCCGGGCGGCGGCCCGTTCGAATTCGGCCAGCGTGGCCATGAAGGCGCGGAAGATCCGCCAGCCGAGGAAGAGCACGAACAGCAGGGCGAGGGCGCACAACGCCACCCAGAGAAGGATCCAGAACCAGAACGGCATCATTGGATTCTAGGCCCCTTTCCTGCAGGCCGCAGCCAGGGAACCGGCCGCTTCGGCAGCCTCGCGCAGCCAGGCCAGGGTCTCGGCGGCCAGCCCGGCCGGCGCCAGCACGGCCAGCTCCCCGCCGTGCCGTGCCACGAGGCCCGGCACCAGCGCCGTCGAGCCCAGCCGCAGCTCGGCAACACATCCGCCGTCCTCAAGGGTGGTCCGGCGCACCGCGTTGTACTGCTCCGCCAGCGCCTCCAGCCGTGCGGAGATGCGCAGCACCACGTGCTCGTCGCTCTCCTGCGGGGTGAACAGGCTCTGCGCCGTGCCGGCGTCTTCACCTTCCCATTCGGCGAAGTGCCTGCCCGTGCCGGCCAGCGAACGGATCCGGTCCACCCGGAACTGCCGCCGGCCCTGCTGCCGGTGGCACCAGGCGCTCAGGTACCAGTGGCCGTCCTGGGCGAAGACCTGCAGCGGGTCGACCTCCCGTGCGGTGATCTCGTCCCGGGAGGCCACCAGGTACTCCATTGTCAGCGTCTCCCGGGCCAGGACGGCGTCCTGGAGCTGCTGCACGTACGGTGCGGCAGCGGCGTCGTCGAAATCCGCTGCCACCGCGCGGAAGCCGTCCTCGCCGCCGGTGGCCTCCAGCAGTTTGCCCAGGGCGGTCGCCAGCGCCTGGTGTCTGCCGACGCCGGGCACCGTTTCCAGCGCCTGCAGCCCGACCACCAGGGACAGCGCCTCGTCCAGGCCCAGGCGCACGGGCTGGGAGATCTCCTCGGCATTGCGGATGAAGATGCAGCCGGACTCCCACTCTGCCTCGATCAGCTGGTCCGGGCCGTAACCCGGGGCGCCGCAGACAAAGAGCAGGTTCAGGTCCTTGACCAGCTGGGCGGTGGAGACCTGGAACAGCCGGGCGGTTTCGGCCAGGTCGGCACCCTGGTTGGCGGTCACGTAGGAGACCAGATCCAGCAGCCGCGGCAGGCGGTCCAGGGCCGAGGATTTCACCCGGCCGGCACCGTTGCCCGCGGCCGCGGGGGGCAGCCGGTAGGCGGGGGCCGGTTCCTGGGCCGCCGCCAGGGCTCCTTCCAGCCGCCGCCGGACTGCCTCGGCCAGTTCCGGCGGGGACACCACGCGCACCTGCGCGCCATGGGCGGCGATCTCCTCCGCCAGCACCTCGACGTCGTTGAAGCGGTACTCGACCCGGTCCCAACCGGACTCGGCAGGCCGCTCCCCCGGCGTGCCGGTGCGGAAAACGTTCGCCCGGCCCGGCCGCAGCAGCAGACCGGCCGTCTGCTCCCGCCGGCGGGGGTCCAGGGCCGCAAGGGCAGCGCGCATGGTGAACCCCTCAGGGCGTTCGAAGCTGCCGGGCAGCTTCTTTACCGTGGTTGTCACCCGGGACAGCCGGAAGGTGCGCTCTTTGTCCTTGTCCATGTCCCGGCCCACCAGGTACCAGTTGCCGAAGCGGTTGCCCAGGCCCCATGGTTCGACCCTGCGCACCGAGGTTTCCCGGGCCGAACCGGAGCGGTACCCGAAGGAGACCGGATACCGCTCCAGGACGGCCGCGAGCATGTCCTCAAAGGCCGGTTCGGCGGTGCGCAGCCGCGGCTCGACGCCGATCAAGGTGTCCGACTCGGCCAGCGCACCCCGCACGTCCAGCCGGCGCACGGCCCGGGCCGCGGCGGAACCGAGCGAGGCCTGCTGCCACAGGCGGGAAGCCAGGGAGAGCACGGCGGTTTCCTCGGCGGTGAAGGCCAGTTCCGGCAGACGATAGGCCCGGCGGTCGATCCGGTACCGGCTCGCGCTTTGGTCGTGGTCGAAGAAGGTGTCCTCGGAGAAGGTTTCCACGGGCACCCCCATGTCCCGCAGGGCCTCCTTGTCGCGCTCGAACAGGCGGTTGAACGCCTCCTCGCTCGGGGCCTCCTGGTAGGAGGGGATGAGGGAACGAAGCTCTTCCTTGCTGTAGCCGCGCCGCCGCTCCAGCAGGGCGATGGTCAGGTTCAGCAGGCGCTCGGTCTTGGACACGGACATGGATTCAACGTTACTGTCTGGGCGGTGCCGGCGGCGAAGTTAACCGGAACGGGCGGGGTAACGATGACCTAACGTTCACCGCCGCCCCGCCCTGTTTCCTGCCTGGATTCCCGAAGGGCCTGCTTAACGGACGGCGAGCAGGTCCACCACGAAGATCAGGGCCTCGTTCGGCCCGATCGCCGCGCCGGCACCGCGGCTGCCATAGGCCAGCTCGGAAGGGATTTCCAGCCGGCGGCGGCCGCCGACCTTCATGCCCAGCAGCCCCTGGTCCCAGCCCTGGATGACCTGGCCGACGCCGACCCGGAAGTCCAGCGGGGCGCCGCGGTTCCAGGAAGCGTCGAATTCCTCACCGGTGGACCAGGCGACCCCCACATAGTGCGTGGAGACGGTATCGCCCGGCTTGGCCTCCGGGCCGTCGCCGACGATGATGTCCTCGATCTTCAGCTCGGTCGGGGCTTCGGTCCCGGGAAAATCGATCTCGGGCTTCTGGCGGTCGTATTCGCGCTGGCCAAATGACATGGTTCTTTCCTTCCGCACCGGAACCATGGTTCCAGTATTCAGTGGGTTACTTAACGTCGACGAGCTCGACGTAGAAAATCAGGTCGCCGACGGCCTCGCCCTGGCCGCTGGCGTAGGCCATCTCGGCGGGGATGGAGAGCATGACCTTGCTCCCCTTCTTGAGCCCGGTCAGGCCCTTGGTCCAGCCCTCGATGACACCGCTCAGCGGAAATTCGGCCGCCTCGCCGCGTGCGAAGCTGGAATCGAACTCGGCGCCCTTGCCCCAGTTCCAGCCGGTGTACCGGGCCTTGACCGTGCTCTCGGCCGTGGCGGCCTTGCCGCTGCCTTCCTCGATCACCTTGACCACCAGGTTGCCCGGGGCCTGGTTCCCCTCGGGAATCTTCACGGACGGAACGCCCTTGGAATCGAAAGAGATGTCCGGCAGCTTGCCGGCCTTGTCCAGGGCGGCGACCTCGGCGGCATCGGCCTTGACCGCCTTGTCCTTGATGCCTTCGACGGTCAGGATCACCAGCTGCGGGTTCTGGGCCGGCGCCGAGGCATTGCCGGCGGCCTCGGGCTTGTAGTAGTACGCCACGTCCGAGCCGGTCTTGACGCCGTTGAGTGCGCTGTACAGGCCCGGATCGCCGGCCTTGAGCGATTCATCCAGCGGAATGGTCTGCGCCCCGGCGGCGGTGTAGGTTTCCACGCCGCGCGTGCCCGTGGTGGCATCGTAGCCTGCCATCCGGTACCTGATCCACTGTCCGTCCTTGGCGCCTTCTCCCTCGCCCTCCTTGATCACCTTTGCGGTGGTCTCGGGCAGGTCCAGCGGGGTGGCGAACTCCACCTCGGGAGCCTTGCCTTCGCCGGCCTGGGTGACCTTCACGTCGTCCAGCGAGGTGGCACCGGAGGAGGAACCGCCATCGGAACCCCCGCAGGCGGTCAGCAGCAGGGCACAAGGCAGCAATATCGCTAATAGTTTGCGCACGGTTCAACTTTCGGTGGAGATCATTGCCGTGCCCATTGTCTCAGAGAAACCGGTCCAACCCGGAACACCCTGGAAGACGCAGACGGCAGGCAGCCGCCGCGCACAGCACCGGACCGTTCCGGTCAGAGCGAAGCCAGCAGGGCAGCGACCCTTTCGTCGGTGCTGCGGAACGGGTCCTTGCACAGGATGGTCTGCTGGGACCGGTCATTGAGCTTCAGGTGCACCCAGTCCACCGTGAAGTCCCTGCCGTGTTCGCGGGCGGCGCGCACAAAGTCCCCGCGGAGCTTGGCCCGGGTGGTCTGCGGCGGGGTGTCGACGGCGGACTTGATATCCGCATCGTCGACCACCCGGTCCACCTCGCCCCGGTTCTGCAGCAGGTAGAACAGGCCGCGGGTACGCGAGATGTCGTGGTAGGTCAGATCCAGCTGGGCCAGCCGCGCGGATTCGAGCGAAAGACCGTGCCGGGCCTGGACGCGTTCGATCAGCTTCTTCTTGATTGCCCAGTCGATTTCCCGGGAGATGGCATCGTGGTTGCCGCCGGCAATGGCCACCAAGGTCCGCTCCCACAAGTCCAGGATCCGCGGCACGTGCGGGTTGTGCGCCCCGTGCTGCTCAACGAAGTCCTTGGCCTTGGCCAGGTACTCCGCCTGCATCTGCACCGCCGACATCTCCCGTCCGTTGGCCAGCTTCAGCGGCCGGGAGCCGGTCAGGTCGTGGGAGATGTCGCGGATGCTGCGGATGGGGTTTTCCAGCCGCATGTCGCGCATGATGGTCCCGGCCTCGATCATCCGCAGCAGCAGGTCCACGGTGCCGATCTTCAGCATCGTCGTGGTCTCGGACATGTTCGAGTCGCCGTTGATCACATGCAGCCGGCGGTAGTATTCGGCATCGGCATGCGGCTCGTCGCGGGTATTGATGATCGGCCGGGACCGGGTGGTGGCCGACGAGACACCCTCCCAGATGTGGTCCGCCCGCTGGGAGAACGCATAGATGGAGCCGTTCTGCGTCTTGAGCACCTTGCCGGCCCCGACCAGCAGCTGGCGGGTGACCAGGAACGGGATGAGGATGTCCGCCAGCCGGGAGAATTCCAGCTTCCGCGGAATCAGGTAGTTTTCGTGGCTGCCGTAGGAGTTTCCGGCGGAGTCGGTGTTGTTCTTGAACAGGTAGACGTTGCCGTCGAAGCCTTCCTTGTGCAGCCGGTCCTGCGCCTCGTTCATGAGGTCTTCCAGGATCAGCTCGCCGGCGCGGTCCTGGGCGATCAGCTGGGCCACGTCGTCGCACTCGGCGGTGGCATACTCCGGATGCGAGCCCACGTCCAGGTACAGCCGGGAGCCGTTGGTCAGGAACACGTTCGAGGACCGGCCCCAGGTCACCACTTTGCGGAAGAGGTAGCGGGCTACCTCTTCGGGCGAGAGCGGACGGGATTCCGGAGCCGAGTAGGAAATGCCGAACTCGGTCTCCACACCAAAAATGCGCCGGTCCATGCTCTTACTCCTCCTGTGTACCCAGTACCGCGGCGACTTCGGCAGCTGACAGCCGGCGGAATGCCCGGCGGCTGCCCCGGCTGGACAGCGGGTCCCTGTCCAGCACCGCGATTTCCAGCAGCTCCGGCCCCAGCTTCCGGGCCCCGGATTCCCCGGCTTCGCCCGCGCCGTCGCCGGAGAGCGCCCCGACGGCGGCCCGGATGACCTCCGGGAAGTCCATCCCGTCCTGCCAGCTGCGCCGCAGGGCCTCGTTGAGGGACTCGGTCTGCCCGCCCATCACCACGAAGCCCTTTTCGTCGGCGATCGAACCGTCGAACGTCAGCCGGTACAAATGGTCCTCGGCCGGCGTGCCGCCCACCTCGACGACGGCGAGTTCGACTTCGAACGGCTTGGTATCGGCGGTGAACACCGCCCCCAGGCTCTGCGCGTACACGCTGGCCAGCCCGCGCGCGGTGACGTCCCCGCGGTTGTACGAATAACCACGCACGTCCGCGTAGCGGACGCCGGCCTGGCGCAGGCTTTCGAACTCGTTGTACTTGCCGACGGCGGCGAAGGCGATCCGGTCGTAGATCTCCCCTACCTTGTGCAGCGACACCGAGGGGTTCTCGGCCACCAGCGCGATCCCCTCGCGGCAGCTGAGCACGATGACCGAGCGGCCGCGCGCGATGCCTTTCCGGGCGAAATCGGCCCGGTCCTTCATCAGCTGCTCGGGCGAGACGTAGAACTGCTGCGTCATGCTCAGGCCTCCCGTCCGGCGACGGTCCGGGAGGCAATGACTGTCTCGGCGGCGGCGGCCAGCTCGCGGTCGGGGATTCGCCGGACGCCGGCGGCATTGACCGTGTAGACCACCGGCCACAGCTGCCGGACCACGTCCGGGCCGCCGGTGGCGGAGTCGTCGTCGGCGGCGTCGTAGAGCGCCTCGACGGCGACCCGCACCGCGGCGTCCTCGTCCAGGTTCGGCTTCCACAGCTTCTTCAGCGCCCCGCGGGCGAAGAACGCGCCGGAGCCCACCGAGTGGTGCTCCAGTTCCTCGTAGCGGCCGCCGGTGACGTCGTAGGAGAAAAGCCTGCCTGCCCGCCGGTCGGTGTCATAGCCGGCGAACAGCGGCACCACCGCCAGGCCCTGCAGTGCCAGCGCCAGGTTGCCCTGGATCATGGCCCCGAGCCGGTTGGCCTTGCCCTCCAGGCTCAGCAGCGTGCCCTCGATCTTCTCGTAGTGCTCAAGCTCGACCTGGAACAGCCGGGTGACGTCCAGGGCCAGGCCGGCGGTACCCGCGATGCCCAGGACCGAATACTGGTCGGCAGGGAACACCTTCTCGATGTGCCGGCTGGCAATCACATTGCCCATGGTCGCCCGCCGGTCCCCGGCCATCAGCACACCGCCGGCAAAGGCCATCGCCACGATCGTGGTGGCGTGCGGCACCTGCGGCACGGCGCTGCCCGGCCCGCCCGCCGCCGGGGCCTGCAGCCCGCCCAGCGCCGCGCTGCGGGCACCGGGCAGCAGCTCCGGGGCGGTGCGCGCCAGGTACTCCGAGAACGAGGCGGTCGCCGAATGGGCTATCTGCGAAAATACTGACCCCGGACCCCCTGCCGGCATGCCCATGGGCTACTGACCGCCCTTCTGCACGAACCCGCGCACAAACTCCTCGGCGTTCTGTTCCAGCACACCGTCAATCTCGTCCAGCAGATCGTCGGTGGCCTGGGTGTCGGCCGACCCGGCGGCGGCAGGTGCCGGCTCCGGAGCGGGCGCTTCGTCGTAGTCTTCCTCGACGCTGCGGCCTTCCACATTCTTGCGGTCCTGGGTTGCCATCACTGCCTCCTTGACGGTTGTACGGCCACCTGTCTGGTGGCTGCGCTGCACCGGTGCTGCCGGCACTATTAATAACGCTTGGACTAGTGCTTATGTTGCCACGCCGCCGGCAGGACCGGGGCCCAGCAACGCCGCAATGAATTCTTCGGCCGAGGCTGCCTCCTCGAACAGCCTGCCGGTCAGTTCGCGTGTGCCGCGCAGCGGCTCCCGGGTGGGGATCCGCTGCAGCCGGCGGTTGTTGGGCAGGTCGAAAATGACCGAGTCCCAGCTGGCCCCGACCACCTGCTCGGGGAAATGCTCGATGCATTTGCCGCGGAAGAAGGCCCGGGTGTCCTCCGGCGGCTGGCGTACGGCGTCCAGGATCTCCGCATCCGGGACCAGCCGCTCCATCTGGCCCCGCGCGGCCAGCCGGTAGTAGAGTCCCTTTTCCGGCCGCAGGTCCGCATACTGCAGGTCGATCAGCCCCAGGCGCGCATCGGACCAGTCCAGCCCGTCACGCTCCCGGTAGGCCTCCAGCAGCTTGAGCTTGGCCACCCAGTCCAGCTGGGCGGCGGCCTGCATGGGGTCCCGGCGCAGCACCGCCAGCAGGTTCCCCCAGCGGGTGAGCACGTCGGCGGTCATGCCCTCGTCCGTGCCCAGCCGCCGGCAGTGCGCCGCCGCGGCTTCCAGGTACATCTCCTGCAGGTCCAGCCCGGTGACCATGCTCCCGTCCTTGAGCGCCACCTTCTGCTGCAGGGTCGGGTCGTGGCTGATCGCCTGCAGGGCCTGCACCGGCTCGTGCAGCTGGATCTGCGGCACGTCGCCGTGCTCGATCATGGACAGCACCAGCGCGGTGGTGCCCAGGCGCAGGTAGATCGAGACCTGGCTGAGGTTGGCATCCCCAATGATCACGTGCAGCCGCCGGTACTTCTCCGCCACGGCGTGCGGTTCGTCCCGGGTATTGATGATCGGGCGCCGGATGGTGGTCTCCAGCCCCACCTCCGCCTCGAAGAAGTCCGCACGCTGGCTGATCTGGTAGCCGCTGAGCCGCCCGGTCATCCCCCGGCCCACCCGCCCGGCCCCGCAGATGATCTGGCGGGAGACGAAGAACGGGATCAGCCCGGTGACAATATGCCCGAACGGCACGCTGCGCGGCATCAGGTAGTTCTCGTGCGCACCATAGGAGACGGACTTGTTGTCCGTGTTGTTCTTGTACAAGTTCACCGGGGCGAATCCCGGGGTCTGAGCAATCCGGCGCAGCGCGGTGAGCACCACGACGTCCCCGGCCTTGTCCCAGCGCACGGCGTCCAGCGGATTGGTCACCTCGGGACTGGAGTACTCGGGGTGGGCGTGGTCCACGTACAGCCGGGCGCCGTTGCTGAGCACCATGTTCATCAGCACCCCGCCGGCGGACTCCTCGGCATAGAAGTCGCTGCCGGATCCGCGGCGGCCGTTCGCGAGGGCGATCTGCTCGGCATCCAGCACCGGCGGCATGTCGGTCAGCTGGGACGGATCCGCATCCGCCCGGGAGACCTCCCAGCCGCGCGCATCGTGCAGCGGCTCCTCGTCGGTGTAGTCCCAGCGGGTCCCGGCAAGGTTGCCGAGCCCGCTGCGCACCGTCGCGGCATAGGCGTTGATGATCTGGGAGGAGAGCACCGTGGAATTGGCCAGGGGATCGCCCGGAGCATGGATGCCATACTCCGTCTCCGTCCCCATAACCCGGTGTACGCTCACAGGTACTGCCCCGTGTTCGGCATGGTCTCGATCGACTTCCCGGCCTCCTGGCCCGCCTTGCCCTGGATGATCGTGCGGATGTAGGTGATCCGTTCGCCCTTCTTGCCCGAGATCCGTGCCCAGTCGTCCGGGTTCGTGGTGTTGGGCATGTCCTCGTGCTCGCGGAACTCGTCCACCACCCCGCGGAGCAGGTGTTCTATCCGCAGGCCCTTCTGCCCGCTGGTCAGCAGGTCCTTGATGGCGTTCTTCTTGGCCCGGTCCACCACGTTCTGGATCACGGCACCGGAGTTGAAGTCCTTGAAGTACAACATTTCGGTATCGCCGCTGGCGTAGGTGACCTCGAGGTACTCGTTGGACTTGTCGGTGGCGTACATGGCCTCCACCGTCCGCTGGATCAGCGCCTCCACCGTCGCCTTCCGGTCGTTGCCGTGCTCGGCCAGGTCGTCCGGATGGATGGGCAGCTCGGTGGTGATGTACTTGGCGAAGATGTCCGCGGCCGCCTCGGCATCGGGGCGCTGGATCTTGATCTTCACGTCCAGCCGGCCCGGACGCAGGATGGCCGGATCGATCATGTCCTCGCGGTTCGAGGCGCCGATGACAATGACGTTCTCCAGCTTCTCCACGCCGTCGATCTCGCTGAGCAGCTGCGGCACGATGGTGGTTTCGACGTCGGAGGAGACGCCCGTGCCGCGGGTGCGGAACAGCGAATCCATCTCGTCGAAGAAGACCACCACCGGGCTGCCGTCCGAGGCCTTCTCCCGGGCCCGGGCGAAAATCAGGCGGATGTGCCGCTCGGTTTCGCCCACGTACTTGTCCAGCAGCTCCGGACCCTTGATGTTCAGGAAGTAGCTGCGCGCTTCCTTGGTGCCGCTGCGTTCGACGGCGCGGGCGGCCAGCGAGTTGGCGACGGCCTTGGCGATCAGGGTCTTGCCGCAGCCGGGAGGGCCGTAGAGCAGGATGCCCTTGGGGGCCTTCAGTCCGTGCTCGCGGTACAGGTCAGGGTGCAGGAACGGCAGTTCGACGGCGTCGCGGATCTCGTCGATCTGCGGGCCCAGGCCGCCGATGTCCTGGTAGGAGATGTCCGGCACCTCTTCGAGGATGAGGTTCTCCACCTCGCTGCGCGGAATCTTCTCCAGGGCATAGCCGCTCCGGGCGTCGATCGATATGGCGTCCCCGACCCGCAGCCGTTCGTGCTGCAGCGAGCCGGAGAGCTTGACCACCCGCTCTTCGTCCGCGCGGCCGATCACCAGCACACGGTCGGCATCGAGCAGTTCCTTGATGGTCACCAGTTCGCCGGCGCGTTCGAAGCTGAGCGCGGCCACAACCGTCAGGGATTCGTTGAGCAGGACCTCCTGGCCCGGGCTGAGCTGGCTGAGGTTGATCAGCGGGCTGACCGCCACGCGCAGCTTGCGGCCAGACTGGATGATGTCCACGCTGTCCTGCACGGTGGCAGCCGTGCTCACCCCCGGGCGGGGGTGCTGGGCAGGATTGACCTGGGCGATGGTGGCGAAGCTGAACGGAGTTTCGCCGTCCCGCTCAAGGGCCTCCTTAAGCCGGACTATCTCGCTCTTGGCAGCTTCAAGCATGGCGACAAGGCGGCTGTTGTTGACGGTTGCGGAGGCCAGCTGCTTGTCCAGGTTCCGGATCTTGTCCCGCAGGACATTGAGCTGGCGCTGGGCCACGGTCAGTTCGTCGGATAGCCCCCCACCGGGCGCCGGTTCATGCATCGGGTTCTGGTTTTCACTCATCACCGTACCTGCTCTCTTGAAACGGGTGCCTTCCAATGACCCTATCCGTCTACCTTACGGAGTCCCACCCGCTTGACAAGGAAAACGTCCGGGACGCGGCCATAATTCCGGGCCGCCCGGCGGGTCCCGGAGCAGCCGGGACAAGGCGCGCGGCTGCTGCCGGCGCAGCACAACAATCGGGTAAAGAAAAGGCAACGGTACGGCATCGCCGCGGCGGCCCTGCGCCGCGGGCTACTCCGGTCCGCCGGCCTCCGGGGCGTCCTTGAAGGCGCCGCGCTGCACGGTCGAGGCGGCGTCCTTGGCCGCACGCCGCAGCTTTTTGTCCGAAACCTGCCGCTCCCCCAGGCCCTCGGCGTTCCAGTCCTCGGCATCGCCTGTCCAGGCCTGGACGTCCTCGGCAGCGAATCCGGTCTTGGACGGCCGGCGCTTCGGGGTCAGACCTTCGACGCCTTCGGCCAGGCGGCGGGCGGTCAGCAGGAATCCGGTGTGGGCGACCATCCGGTGGTCAGGACGGACGGCCAGTCCCTCCACGTGCCAGCCGCGCACCATGGACTCCCAGGAT
Source organism: Arthrobacter mobilis (assembly GCF_012395835.1). Lineage (GTDB taxonomy): Bacteria > Actinomycetota > Actinomycetes > Actinomycetales > Micrococcaceae > Crystallibacter > Crystallibacter mobilis. The sequence continues at coordinate 85,576 of NZ_JAAZSQ010000003.1, read as the reverse complement.
TCCGGCTCAGTGAAGCGGCCGTCGGCCCGGATAGCCTCGGCGGTGCGCGAAAGCTGGGTCACGGTGGCCACATAGTTGATCCACACTCCGCCCGGGGCCAGCACGGTGGCCACAGCGTCCAGGCACTCCCACGGTGCGAGCATGTCCAGCACCACCCGGTCCACGCTGCCCGGCTCTTCCTTCTTCACCACCTCATCCTGGAAATCGCCGAGGGAAATGGACCAGGCCGGATGGGCTCCGCCGAAGAACGTTTCGACATTGCCGCGGGCGATGTCGGCGAATTCCTCCCGCCGCTCGTACGAGTGCAGGTAACCGCCGTCGCCCACGGCCCGCAGCAGCGAAATGCTCAGGGCGCCCGAACCGACGCCGGCTTCGACCACCCGGGCCCCGGGGAAGATGTCGGCCATGGTGACAATCTGCCCGGCGTCCTTCGGGTACACCACGGCCGCGCCGCGGGGCATGGAGAGCACGAAGTCGGACAGCAGCGGGCGCAGCGCCTGGTACTTGTGGCCGGCAGTGTTGGTGACGACGCAGCCTTCGGAGGCGCCGATCAGCTCATCGTGCGGCAGGTAGCCGCGGTGGGTGTGGAACGCCCCGCCGGGAGTAAGGGTGATGGTATTCATCCGGCCCTTCTCGTCGGTCAACTGCACCCGCTCGCCAGGACGCAGCGGGCCCCGGCGCTGGTCGGCTCCGTGCGGAATGGTGGATGCGCTCATGCTGGTACTACTTCCGGTCGAAGGGGCGGGCACAGGGCCCGGCGATGGAGCCGGCCGGTGGTCACGGCCGCGGCCGGTTCAGCCCGGCCCATTGATTCTATGATGCTGCGGCAGGCCTCAGCCGCGCCGGGAGGTCTTGCCGGTCACGGCGCGCACCACCGTATCCTGCAGCAGCAGCCCGGTCACCCGGCTCTGCCGGTCGATCACGGCGTACTCAGTGCCGGACACCCGGGCAAGGTACTGCACCAGCTCCTGTCCGCCGGCCCATTCGGGCACGTAGGCGCCGGGGGCCAGCGCCCGGGCGACCGCGGCCGCCGGCGTCGTTGCCGCCACGGCGGCAGGCACGCTCTGCAGCGCCTGCAGGTCCACCACCGCCTCCGGTTGGCCGGTGGCAGCCGTGAGGATCACCTCCGTGCCGGGGCTGTCCTGCTGCGCGGCGGCCACTTGGGCCACTGTCGCGGTGGCCGGAAGCGCGATGGCACTCACCTGGAGCCTGCCGGCGGTGACCTCCGGCAGGCGCAGGCGCATTTTGGCATGGGTGATGGACGCGCCGGCGCCGGCCCAAAGGAAGCCGCCCACCAGCACAATCATCAGCACGAAGGTCAGATCCGGGCGGCGTCCCAGCAGCGCGGGCAGCACGACGAACCCCAGCACCAGCAGGATCACAATGATCCGCCCGGCCCAGCCGGCAGCCACGGTGCCCTTGTCCTGGCTGCCGGTGGCCTTCCAGACGGCCGATTCCACCAGCCGACCGCCGTCGAGCGGCAGGCCGGGGAGCACGTTGAAAATGGCTACTGCCAGGTTCACCACCACGAAGCTGTCCGTGAGCAGCCAGCCGACGGGATTGCCGGCGAACAGCGGCCGGATGGCCCAGCCCACCCCGGCCAGCAGGAAATTGGCGGCCGGCCCGGCCAGCGCCACCACCAGGGACCGGCCGGCCGAGGCCTGGAAATTCTCGAACTGGGTATGCCCGCCCCACAGATTAAGCACAATCCGCGCGGTGGGCCAGCCAAACGCGCGGGCGCTGAAGGCGTGCGCCAGTTCGTGGACCAGCACGGACAGCAGCAGGAGGACCGCATAGCTGAAGGCCACCAGGTAGGCCGCACCGCCCAGTGCCGGGATCCTCGACTGGACCTGCGGCGCGAACACCAGCACGATGAAGGCCGCAATGGCAAACCAGGACCAGGCGAGGATAACGGGAACTCCGCCGATCCGTCCCAGCGGGATGCCCTCGCTGCGCGGGTTTTCCCGGCCCGGCCCGCCGTCGGGCATACCGGTATCCGGCTGCGGCTGGCTCATGCGGATCCCCGCAGGTCGGCCTGCGGCAGCGGCGCGAAGTCACCGGCGAGCAGTGCCTCCAGGTCCGCCAGGTTCCGCCCGTCCAGGGTTTCCCAGTGGTGCCGGCCCGGGTCCTGGGGAACGTCCACCACATGCGGAATGGCCACTGTCACCAGGCCTGCTGCCTGTGCGGACGTGGCGCCCGGCAGGGAATCCTCCAGGGCGATAATGCGGGACTTGTCCACCTGCGCACGGCTGCCAGCAAGGTGCTCGACGGCGCGCAGGTAGGGTTCCGGGTGCGGCTTGCCGTTTGCGACCATGTCCCCGGTGACCACGTGGCCGAAGCTTCCCTTCGGCAGCTGGGCCACGATTTCCCGGGCCAGCAGCTGCTCGGACATGGTGACCAGCGCGGTGGGGATACCGGCGCCGGCCAGTTCAGCCAGCAGTTCCCGGGCCCCGGGCCGCCACGGAATGCTGGTACGCACCTGGTCAATGACCGAGCCGATGAGCTCGTCGATGATCTCCCGGATCGGAAGCCGGACACCGGCCTGCTGCAGCACGGCGGCGGATGCCGGCAGCGCGTTGCCCACGAGTCCGCGGCCCAGCTCTTCGGACCAGAATCCACCGAAACGCTCTACGAGGTCCAGTTCGGCGGCGATCCAGTAGGGCTCGGTGTCCACCAGGGTTCCATCCATGTCCCAGAACACTGCTTGGACACGGGACTGGTACCCGGCAGGACCGGGTGCGGCGTCAGAAGGCATGCCTCAAGTCTACGGTTTCCGCAGGGGCCGCCCCGCCGGCTCCGGACGGCTATGCTGAGCGCGAACCGGTACCCGGCTCACTGACAACTCACCACCGGAGGACTAGGGTGAAAAGGTGAGCGAGATGGAAAACAACCAGACGCAAGGCCTGCGGCGACTGTTCCCCAAGGCGGGACCGGGGGCCGGGCAGCAGCGGCTCACGGTCATGATCGCGGCCTTCGAGGGCTGGAATGACGCCGGGGAGGCCGCGACGGATGCGGTCAAGTACCTCAACCGCCTCTGGGACGGGACCAAGGTGGCCACCATCGACCCGGATCTCTACTACGACTTCCAGTTCACCCGGCCCATCATCCGCCGCACCGCTTCCGGCCAGCGCCATATTAAGTGGCCGACCACGAAGCTGACCCGCTGCAGCATCCCGCGCTCGGACATCGATGTCATCTTCGTCCACGGTGTCGAACCCTCGTACCGCTGGCGCGCCTACACCGCCGAGCTGCTGGCCCACGCGACGGAACTGAACGTCAACTGCATCCTGCTGGTCGGCGCCCTGCTGGCCGACGTGCCGCACAGCCGGCCGATCCCGGTGACCGCGACCAGCGACGACGACGCGGTCCGGCAGGCGCTGAACACCGAGGTGAGCCAGTACGAAGGCCCCACCGGCATTATCGGGGTCCTGGCCGAGGTAGCCTCGATGGCCGGCATCCCCACCGTCTCGCTGTGGGCGGCGGTACCGCATTACGTGGGCCAGGCACCTTCACCCAAGGCGGAACTGGCCCTGCTGCACCGGATCGAGGACATCCTGCAGGTTCCGCTGGAGACCTCCGTCCTGTCCGAGGAGGCCGAAGCGTGGGAGCGCGGCGTGGACGAGCTGGCCACGGAGGATCCCGAGGTGGCGGCCTACGTGCGGCAGCTGGAAGAGGCCAAGGACACTGCCGAACTGCCCGAAGCCACCGGTGAATCCATCGCCCGGGAATTCGAGCGCTACCTCAAGAAGCGCCGCAAGGAATAGCCCCTCCCCTCCGCCAGGAACCCGCCGCCCCAATCAACTGGCTGGCTGCAGCGGAGACAACACCAGCCCAAAGACAACAAGGCCGGGCCCGCACCGGGGCCCGGCCTGAAACGCCTGGCTACAGCCGGATGCCCAGCAGGGCGTCGAGGACGTCGGCGAAGGCCTGGGTTCCGGTGCCCTGCCCGGGTCCGCCTCCGGCTGCCTGCTGTGCGGCCGTGAACGCATCCACTGCCGCCAGCGCCGCCGGGGCATTCAGATTGTCGGACAGGGCCCGCCGGATCGCCTCGGCCAGGGCCGGCACGTCCGCGGCGGCCGCCAGCGGAGCTGCCCGGCGCCACGCGGCCAGGCGCGCCTGGCCATCCTCGAGCAGTCCATCGGTCCAGAACCAGTCCGAGCGGTAGTGCTGTCCCAGCAGCACAGTCCGGATGGCTGCCGGCTCCACGCCTGATTCGCGCAGCCGGGAGACCAGCACCAGGTTGCCCTTGGACTTGCTCATCTTTTCGCCGTCCAGGCCCACCATCCCGGCATGCACGAAGTGCCGGGCCAGCGGGGTCTTGGTCAGCGCGTACGCGTGGCCGGCGCTCATTTCATGGTGCGGGAAACTCAGGTCCGAGCCGCCGCCCTGCACATCGAAGGTCTCCGGGAGGAACTTCCGGGCGATCACCGAACACTCGATGTGCCAGCCCGGGCGGCCGTCACCGAGGCTACCGCCGGGCCAGTTGGGCTCGCCGTCGCGGGCCACCCGCCACAGCAGCGGATCCAGCCGGTGCCGCTTGCCCGGCCGGTCCGGGTCGCCCCCGCGCTCGGCGAACAGCGGCAGCATCTGCGCCTCTGTCAGCCGGCAGGTCCTGCCCACCTCCCAGCCGCTGCCGGCAGCGGCTGCCGTGTCGAAGTAGACATCGCCGTCGGGCTCGCCGCCGGTACCCGGCACCCGGTAGGCCAGGCCCTCGGCGATCAACTGCTCCACGGCGGGGATGATCCAGGCAATGGACTCCACCGCGCCGACATATTCGTCCGGCGGCAGCACGTTCAGCGCTTCCATGTCGGCGCGGAACAGCTCAGTCTGGTCCTTGGCCAGCTGCTCCCAGTCCACGCCGGTGGCGTTGGCCCGCTCCAGCAGCGGGTCATCGATATCCGTCACATTCTGCACGTACTGGACGGTCCGGCCCGCATCGCGCCAGTACCGGTTGAGCAGGTCGAAGCTGACGTAGGTGGCCGCGTGGCCCATATGGGTGGCATCGTAGGGCGTGATGCCACAGACATAGAGCGAGCCGGTGCGGGACGGCTCGATCCGCGCCAAGGCGCCGGCCGCCGTGTCGTACAGGGACAGGTCGTCCGATCCCCCGGGTACTTCGGGCACAACCGGGGCGTTCCAACCAAGCAAAATTCCGTTCCTTCCGGTAGACCTGCCCGCGTGAAATCTGAGGGGCCGTGATGAATAAGCGCTGCGGAGCCAGATAAATTCCCAGCTCAGGCGTTGATCAGGCCCAAGCCCAGAAGTATATACAACAGCGCTCCCAGGCCGATCCGGTACCAGACGAAGAGCCGGTAGCTGCGTGTGGATACGTAGCGCAGGAACCAGCCGATGATCACGAACCCGACGCCGAAGGCCACGAGCGTGGCCAGCGCGGTCTCTCCCAGCCCGTACGGGCCGGGCTCGCCGAAGCTCTTGGCCAGCTGGAACAGGCCGCTGGCGAACACCGCCGGGATGGCCAGCAGGAACGAATAACGTGCGGCGGCCTCGCGGGTGTAGCCCATCAGCAGCCCGGCGGTAATCGTGCCGCCGGAGCGGGAAACCCCCGGGATCAGTGCCAGCGCCTGCGCGAAGCCGAACAGAATGCCGTGCTTGTAGGTCAGGTTCTCCAGCCTGCGCTTCTGCCGGCCGATGGTGTCGGCGATGGCCAGGAAGAGGCCGAAGACGATCAGCATCGTTGCCACCAGCCACAGGCTGCGGAAGGTGCCCTCGATCTGGTCCTGGAAGAGCAGGCCCAGGATCCCGATGGGCAGCGAGCCGAGGATCACCAGCCAGCCCATCCGCGCGTCAGGATCTTCGCGCGGCAATTTCCCGGTCAGCGAACCGAACCAGGCTTTGACAATCCGGACGATGTCCCGCCAGAAAAAGACGACGACGGCAGTCTCCGTGCCCAGCTGGGTGATGGCGGTGAAGGCCGCTCCAGGGTCGGCCGCGCCGGGCAGGAACTCACCGACGACCCGCAGGTGCGCGCTGGAAGAGATCGGAAGGAATTCTGTCAGGCCTTGGACCAGGCCCAGGATCACCGCTTCTAGCCAATTCACACCTTCGACAATAGGGCACCTGCCGGTGCCGTCCTGCACCGGACACGGCACCGGACACAGCACCGGCAGCCTACACAGGACCGCACAGCCGCCGGTTTACGACCTTCACGCCGGCCTGCTTTAGGCTTGTGGGCTATGAAGCACACGCGTTTGGGCAACAGCGGTCTGAAGGTCCCGTGCCTGTCCCTGGGCACAATGGCCTGGGGGGAAGAGACCAACGAGGAAAGCGCCGGACTGATGCTGCGCAAGTATCTCGATGCCGGCGGCACGCTGATCGACACCGCTGCGCTGTACGCGGACGGCAACAGCGAGGCGATCGTCGGCTCGTTCCTGGGCGAGATGGTCCCCCGTCAGGAAGTCACGCTGGTGTCCAAGGCCGGCGTCGGCCTGTGCAAGGGTGAACGCGAGATCGACGCGTCCCGCGGCGCCATGCTCCGTTCGTTGGATGCCAGCCTGGCCCGGCTGGGAACTGACTACCTGGACCTGTGGCTGGCACATACCTGGGACGCGGAGGTGCCGCTGGAGGAAACCCTCTCGGCCCTGGAGTACGCCGTAACCTCCGGCCGCGCCCGGTACGTGGGCGTCTCCAATTACGCCGGCTGGCAGCTGGCCCGGGCGGCCTGCCTCAGCCGGGTGCCGCTGGTGGCCGTCCAAGCCGAGTACTCGCTGGTCCGCCGCAGCGCCGAACGCGAGCTGATCCCGGCCGCCGCGGCGCTCGGCACCGGGGTGATGGCCTGGGCACCGCTCGGCCGGGGCGTGCTCACCGGCAAGTACCGCGGCGGGGTTCCGGCCGACTCCCGCGGCGCCTCGGAGACACGCTCAGGCTATGTCGCCCCCTACCTGGAACCGCGGCCGTCCAGGATCGTGGACGCCCTGGCCACTGCCGCCCGCGGCCTCGACGCCCAACCGCTGGACCTGGCGTTGAGCTGGGCGCTGCAGCAGCCCGGGATCGACACCGCCGTCATTGGTCCGCGCACGCCGGCACAGCTGGAGCAGATCCTGAAATCGGTGCCGCGGCGTATGCCGGCAGAAATCGTCTCCGCGCTCAACGATATCTCCGCGCCGCCTGCCTGACCGGCCCTGCCCGGGCTACTTCTCCTCGATCTCCAGATCGTCGTCGAACGGGTCCTCGACCTCGTCCGCGTCGTCGAATTCCTCTTCCTCTTCCTCCTCGGCGGACTCGTCGTAGATCACCAGCGGCGTCACTTCGCCATAGGTGTCGTAGAGCGCGTCTTCGTAGGCTTCGAAGGCTTCCATAATGGCCGAGAAGGCCGCTTCGACGTTAGGATCGTCGTCACCGCGCCGGCTGGCAGCAGCAGCCAAATGCTCCTCGAGGGCGGTTGTAAGCGACTGGAGGGCAACACGCGGATCAATACTCATGTAGTAGACGTTAGCCGCATCGGGAAGAATAAGTGAAGAGAATGGGAGGGCAATGAGGGAACAATTTCCGGCCAATGAACCGGCACGCGAGCGCGACTATGCCCGCCAGTACGAGTACCTGATTCTTACGGTCAACAAGGGCGAATCCATCAAGGAAGCCCGGCGCGCCCTGACCGAGCATGCGGAATACGGGAAGTGGGATCTGGTGCGCACGCAGCTGTATATGGGCGGCAGCCGCAAGTACTGGCTGCGGCGCCGGATCCTGCGCGTGGAAGCAACCGTCTGAGGCTCTGCCGGCCTCCCGGCCGTCAGTCCTCGGGCGGACCCAGCCAGGCGGTGGCAATGGTAGCGTGTGCCGACTCGTCATCCGAGGGATGGTAGAGACCGGCCAGCACGTCCCGGTACAGCCGCTCCAGCTCGCTGCCGCGGAAGTAGGCGGACCCGCCGGCGGTCCGCAGGGCCAGCTCCACGACCTGCCTGGCGGTCTCCGTCGCGCGGATCTTGACCCCGGCGAGCTTCGCGAACCAGAAACTGCCGTGGTCCGCCAGGTCGTCCACGTCCCGGGCGATGGATTCCAGCTGCGGGTACAGCCCGTCCATGGCCAGGGCCGCCCCGGCCACATGCCGGCGGATGTCCGGGTCCTGGGCGTAGCTCCTGCCGGTCTTCAGGGACATCCGCCGCTGCGCCGCGTCCACGGCCAGTTCCACCGCCCGCTGCCCGATTCCGGCGTACACGGAGGCCAGCAGGACCTCGAAGGTGGCGAAGATCCCGAAGATCAAGGCGTCGGGGTTCGGGCCGACCGGCAGCTTGCGGAACACCCGGTCCGGGTCGGCCGCCACGCCCTCCAGCACCGTGGTGCAGGACTGGCTGGCCCGCATGCCCAAGGTGTCCCAGTCATCCTTGATGGTGTAGCCCGGCGCCTGCCGGTTGATGAACGCCCAGACCAGCTGCGGGCCGGCCCCGGTGTCGTCCCGGCCGAACACCCCCAGCCGCGTCCAGGCCGGAGACAGGCTGGTGAACACCTTGGTGCCGGTGAAGCTGTAGCCGCCGCCCTCCTGGGGTGCGGCGACGGTCCGCGAGTCGAGGAGCATCTGGTCATTGCCCGCCTCGGAGACCCCGAAGCCGAAAATCTCCCCCTGCCCGGCCTCGCGGAGCACGAATTCGAGGGACTGGTCCCCGCGGGCCTGCAGCACCCGGGCCACCCCGGTCCAGACCAGGTGCATGTTCACCGCCAGCGCGGTGGCCGGGGCCGCCGTGGCCAGCCGCAGCTGGGCGCGCGAAGCGTCCTGCAGCCGGTAGCCGGACCCGCCCCACTCCGCGGGCACGAACATCTTCAGGTAGCCGGCAGCCTGCAGTTCGGCCAGGTCCTCGTGGCAGAAGCTGTTCGCCTCGTCGTAGCCGGCGGCCCGGCCCCGGATCGCCTCCAGCAGTTCGTCGCCGAGCAGTTCCTCCACCCTGGCCATCGGCCTCCCTTCCCGGTCGTAGAGTGGTCAGTGCGAGGGTCCCGCCAGAGAGCGGCCCGGGGTCCCCGCGCGCGGAGCGTGCGGGGCAGGCCGCGAACGGGCGGCGAGGCCGGCACTGCGGGAGCGCGCCACTCCTCTAGTAGGCCACTCCTCTAGTAGGTAGTCAGCAGTCGGTGCAGCACCCGGGTGCCGAACTTGAGCGACTCGACCGGCACGCGCTCATCCACCCCGTGGAACATTCCGGTAAAGTCCAGGTCCTCGGGCAGCTGCAGCGGTGCGAAGCCGTAGCCGGTGATTCCCAGCCGGTGCAGTGCCTTGTTGTCCGTTCCTCCGGAGAGGGTGTAGGGCAGGACGACGGCGTCCGGGTCCTCCGCGCGCAGCGAATCCACCATTGCGTCCACCAGGTTCCCGGAGAACGGCGCCTCCAGCGCAATGTCGTTGTGGACGTAGCTGACCTCGATGCCTTCACCCGCCAGTTCCTTGATCCGGGACAGCACCAGTTCGTCCTGGCCCGGCAAGGGCCGGGCATCGATGCGCGCTTCGGCCAGCCCCGGGATCACATTGTCCTTGTACCCGGCACGAAGCACCGTCGGGTTGGAAGTATTCTGCAGCGTGGCACCGACAAAGCGGGCCACCGAGCCGAGTTCCTTGAGCAGGACGTCCGGATCATCCGGATCAAAAACGACGCCGGTGAGTTCGGTGACGCCGTCGAGGAACCTGCGCGTGGTGTCGGTTAGCTCGATCGGCCACCGGTAGTCGCCGATCCGGGCGACGGCGCGTGCCAGGTTGGTGACGGCATTGTCCTCGCTCAGCTGGGAACCGTGGCCGGCCCGGCCCTGGGCCACCAGGCGCAGCCAGGCCAGGCCCTTTTCCGCCGTCTGCAGGAAGTATGCCCGGCGGCCGCCGAGGGTGGAGGAAAAGCCTCCCACTTCCGAGATGGCCTCCGTCGCGCCGTCGAAAAGTTCCGGCCGGTTCTCCACCGCCCACCGCGCTCCGTAGGTGCCGCCGGCCTCTTCGTCGGCGAAGAATGCGATGACGAGGTCGCGCTTCGGCTTCGCCCCGGTGCGGGCCAGATGGCGGACCACGGAGAGGATCATCGCGTCCATGTCCTTCATGTCCACCGCCCCCCGGCCCCAGATCAGCCCGTCCTTCTCCTCGGCGGCGAACGGGTCCACCGACCAGTCCTGCCGCTGCGCGGGCACAACATCCAGATGGCCGTGCACCACCAGGGCCCCCGCGGATGGATCCTGTCCCTCCATCCGGGCTACCACCGAGGCCCGGCCGGGGCTGGACTCGAATACCTCTGCGGCCAGACCAACCTCCGCCAGCAGCCCTGCAGTGTATTCGGCCGCCGCCCGCTCCCCCGGGCCCTCGTTGTCCCCGAAATTGGAGGTATCGAACCGGATCAGGTCCTGGCAGATGCGGACAACTTCCTCCGCGGGGGACGGTACAGTCATGGCTTCTCCTCGGCGTTGGGTCAGGACCCCAGCCTAGCCGCCGAGGGCCCCGCCCTGAACCTGTGAGGGGCGGGAACCGGCCGGGACCGTGACCGGCCACACACCTGCCCGATTAAGCACTTTCCCAAAAACGTGTTAGAGTTTTTCTCGCTGCTTTCGAGGGAAAAGGCCCAGCCGGTCCCATCGGAATCGACACCTGCGCGGGTGGCGGAATGGCAGACGCGCTAGCTTGAGGTGCTAGTCCTCTTATTGAGGGTGGGGGTTCAAGTCCCCCTCCGCGCACAGGGAAAAACCCCGGAAATCCAAGGATTTCCGGGGTTTTCTTTTGCCTGCCGCCCACGCGAGGCCCAAAATGAACCGCCGTCGCGGACTCCGGGTGCATAGTCTTCCGATGGCCTCACAGATGCACCATCCCTCGACGCACGAGTCCGGACGGGGTCGTCCAGGAAGGGCAACGCCTCACCGTCTGCGCAACCCCGGCAGCTCGTCGGACTTATCACCGGATTTCCCGGCTTCGGGCATCTTCGCAGCCTCCGATGGCGGAAGCTGCGAAGGCAGCTCCGGCGGCGGCGGAGGCTTCGACCAACAGCCCTCGAAGGTCGGTCCCATGACCGGCCTTTTTTCCATTTCCGCCCGCAGACAGAGGCCGGACCGTCCGCCCCCTGCCAGGGACCGGCCGAAAGTCTGTGCCCCTCGCTGAATCCGCTGCGCCGCGATCGTTGCGCGCCATCACCGTCAAGGAGCACCGCCACCGGAAGAAAACTTTGACCGCGGGTGCTGCGGACCTGGGTCCACACCGCGTGTCGACCAGCAGGACCGGCCTCGCCGCGCGTACCCTACCAACACCCGATGCAAGGAGCAGCCGATGTCCCTGGACATTGCAGCAATCATCATCGTCATCGCGGCGGCCGTCATGCCCGTCGCTCTCCACCTCCTGGCCAAGCGCAGGCGGAAACAGGAACGCCTTCACCTCCGTGTGCGGTCGGGCTACGCGCCGCGGCACTTCTCCCCCTGAAGCCGGTTGCCCGCTGACCCCTATGTATGCGGGCGGCACGGATCGCTCACCTAGATTGGGGGTACCGGTGTCCGTACGCCCGGCTGCACACTGGCGTTGTCCGGGGTATCCAGGCGCCGAGGCCTGACCATCAGGAGGAGACATGAACACCGCCCTCAGTGAGTCCATCGAGCGGTTTACCGCCGACCCCGCAGCCGGGCAGATTTCACCCAAGGTGACTGCGACGCTGGCCGAGGGCCGCACCCGGCTGGCCGCCGGCCCGTTCAGCTGGGAGACCGACCTGCCGCAGCCGGTCGGCGGACGCAATGAGTCACCCAGCCCCACGGCATATCTGCTCGGTGCCCTGGCCGGATGCGCCGTGGTCTTCATCAGCGACACCCTCGCTCCCCAGTTTGATGTGGACATCACCGAGCTGAGTGCCACGGCAAGCTGCAACACAAGCCTCGCGGGCCTTCTGGGCGTCGAGGGTGCCGGACCCGACCTGCAGCAGCTGCGCATTGAGATCAAGGTGTCGTCGACAAGCCCGGCGGACCGCGTGGAGGCGATGCAGCAGGCCTGGCTGCAGCGCTGCCCTGTCTACCTCGCCTTGCGCAACCCCAACGACGTCGAGGTCAACTTCACATCGGCGTAGCCCCGGACAGAACTCGCTTCATCATGCGGTGGGCAGCTGGTGACAGGCAGGCGTGCTGCAGCGGCAGGGGCGAGCGGATCGGCGCACCAAGATTCGGGGTGCCTGCGACCGGATGTCCGGCTGCAAACTGACTTGGTTGGGGCCGGACTAGTAAAGCATCCTCACGTTTTCCTCCGGGACGAAATGCTGGTGGGCGCGGCATCGGGTTTTCCGAGTACGTGCCGGCCTTGGATGAGGAAGCACCGCTGGTCAGAGTTCGTCCATGGGCCGTATTTCCGGGTCCTCGAGGATGTCAGGCTTCGTGGTTGGATTCCCCTGCGCACGAATGACCGCCGGCACCGCAGCAGGACCGCGAGCGCGCCCGGATCGTCCTCCCCGGCCCCTTCCAGCACCACCACGCAGCCGCCCCGTTCCGGGCTCCTCACTCAACCAGGCCCGTCTGTTCGAAGCCCGCAGAGTGCTTAACGGTCCCGACGCTACCTATCGGCTTGGACCCGAGGACCTGTCATGACTCCGTTGACATATACCCCATAGGGGTATAGTCTCGAAGCTACCGGAACACCACGTCACAGCCCGGCCCAACCGAACCGGACCGGGCAAACGCAGTGAAGGTCCCCGCTGTGCGGCCAGGCGAAGTGCCATCTCAAGGCACCTGGCGCTTCCAAACGCCGCGGACTCAGTACCTGTGCCGAGCAGGTTGCCATGAGCAGCCGGCCCTTGCCGTCCTCGTCCATGTGCACCGCCGTCGGGGCTGCCGATTACCCCCTCGACGGATCCTGACCCGGTCCCGGCCATTCCGCATTGCCGGGAACAAACAAAGGAACACCATGAACAGCCCCCGCGACAGCGGACATGACCATCCTCCGGTAACCGGCAGCGAACAGGGCCGCGTACATTCAGGACACGGCACCATGGACCACAGCATGCACGGGCAGGCGATGCCAGACGGCCATGGGCGCTCCGCCGCCGGCGCCGTGGACGAGGACCACGCCGTCCACAGGCACGGCCAGCATGCCGGGCACAGCACGGCCATGTTCAGGAGCAAATTCTGGCTGAGCCTGGTCCTGTCCGTCCCGGTCGTGCTCTTCAGCCCGATGTTCGCCCACTTGCTCGGCTATCAGCTGCCCCGGTTCCCCGGCTCTGCCTGGATACCTCCCGTGCTGGGGACCGTGATTTTCTGCTACGGCGGCACACCCTTCCTCAAGGGCGGCTGGAAGGAACTGAAGTCGCGCCAGCCGGGCATGATGCTGCTCATCAGCATGGCCATCACGGTGGCCTTCGTTGCTTCCTGGGCCACGACGCTGGGCATTGGCGGGTTCAACCTGGACTTCTGGTGGGAACTGGCGCTGCTGATCGTCATCATGCTGCTGGGCCACTGGATGGAGATGCGCGCCCTCGGCTCCGCCCAAGGGGCGCTGGACGCTCTGGCGGCCCTGCTGCCGGACGAGGCGGAGAAGGTGGACGACGACGGCGCCGTCACCGCGGTACCGACCAGCGCCTTGGCGGCCGGCGACGTTGTGCTGGTGCGCTCCGGTGCCCGGGTACCTGCCGACGGCGAAATCATCGCGGGCGAGGCCGGATTCGACGAATCAATGATTACCGGTGAATCCAGGACGGTCGGCCGGGGCCCGGGGGATCCGGTGGTCGCCGGCACGGTGGCCACGGACAACGCGGTGCGGGTCAAAGTCACCGCAGTCGGCGGGGACACGGCACTGGCCGGGATCCAGCGTCTGGTCGCCGAAGCCCAGGCATCCTCCTCCCGGGCCCAAGCCCTGGCGGACCGCGCCGCGGCCTTGCTGTTCTACTTCGCTGTGGCCGCCGGCATCGTCACGTTCACCACTTGGACGCTGCTGGGCGTCCTCGGCGATGCGGTGGTGAGGACCGTGACGGTGCTGGTCATTGCCTGCCCGCATGCCCTGGGGCTGGCCATCCCGCTGGTGATCGCCATCTCTACCGAGCGTGCAGCCCGATCCGGCGTGCTGATCAAGAACCGCATGGCGCTGGAACGGATGCGCACCGTCGATGTGGTCCTGTTCGACAAGACCGGCACCCTGACCGAAGGCACACACGTGGTCACCGGGACCGCCGCCGTCGCACCGGTCACGGACGCGGAACTGCTGGCACTGGCCGCCGCCGTCGAATCCGACAGCGAGCACCCGGTGGCCCGTGCCATCGTACAGGCCGCCGGGCAGAACCAGGATGCGCTCCGGCTCGGGCTCGCCGGCTCCGGTTTCTCGTCCATGACCGGACGGGGCGTGCGTGCCACGGTCGCCGGCTCGGACGTTGCGGTGGGCGGGCCGAACATGCTCCGCGAGTTCGGTCTCGCAACACCGCCGGACATTGCGCCGGACGTCCAGGCATGGCTGGACCGCGGCGCGGGCGTCCTGCACGTAGTGCGCGACGGACGGATAGTCGGCGCGCTCGCGCTCGAGGACAAGGTCCGCGACGAATCACGTGCCGCAGTGAAGGCCTTGCAGGCACGGGGCCTGAGGGTCGCCATGGTCACCGGAGACGCACACCAGGTGGCCGCCGCCGTGGGCCGGGACCTGGGCATCGACGAGGTCTTTGCCGAAGTCCTGCCGCAGGACAAGGACAAGAAGGTTTCCGAACTGCAGCAGCGCGGCCTGAAGGTGGCGATGGTCGGCGACGGAGTGAACGACTCCCCTGCCCTGGCCCGTGCCGACGTCGGAATCGCGATCGGCGCCGGTACGGATGTTGCGGTGGAATCGGCCGGCGTCGTGCTGGCCGGCAATGACCCGCGCTCGGTGCTGGCCATGGTCGAATTGTCGCGGGCCAGCTACCGCAAGATGGTCCAGAACCTGCTCTGGGCCACCGGGTACAACGTCGTGGCTGTGCCTCTGGCCGCCGGTGTGCTGGCCTTCGCCGGCGTCGCCATCTCCCCGGCAGCGGCCGCCGTGCTGATGTCCGTATCCACCATCGTGGTGGCGCTGAACGCCCAGTTGCTGCGCCGGATCGATCTGGACCCCGCACGGATCCGGTAGCCGGCGGATGGGGCGGCCACGCTGGTCTGGGTCCGGCCGAAGACGGTGGAGATAATGGCAGGGAAGGTGAGGTTCCCATCCCTCCGTAGAGCAGAACACCCTCTAAAGGACACACCGGTCATGAAGCGCTACCTTTGGCTGTCCGCCGTAACCGTCGCCGCCGCCGCCCTGTCCGGCTGCGGCGCAACGGATACCGATTCAGCTGCCACCGCCCCGGCAGCATCCCCGGCCGCCACGCCTTCCTCCGCAGCGGCCGGACACAACAGCGCGGACGTCATGTTCGCGCAGATGATGATTCCGCACCACCAGCAGGCCATCCAGATGAGCGACATCATGTTGGCCAAGGAAGGGATCGACCCCCGGGTCACCGAACTGGCCGAGCGGATCAAGGCGGCCCAGGCCCCCGAGATTAAGACGATGCAGGGCTGGCTGGCGGCATGGGACAGTCCCGCACCCGATCCGGGCGGCCACGACATGGGCGGCGCGCATGGAGAGGACATGGGCGGCGGAATGTCCGGCATGCTGAACCAGGACGAGCTTAACCGTCTCGAAGGCGCCGAGGGATCCGACGCCGCGGAACTGTTCCTCACCCAAATGATCGCCCACCACGAAGGCGCGGTGCAGATGGCCGGGCAGCAGGCACGGAACGGCTCCAATCCTGAGGCGGTCGCCCTGGCCAAGGCCATCGTCGAAGACCAAAAGGCGGAGATCCGGGAAATGGAGGACCTGCTGGCCGCCCTCTGACGGCCGTGAGCCTAGGGACTGTCCCCGCCGGCCACCCGGTTCCGGGCTTGGTTGGAAGCTGCCGAGACCAGCCGTTCCAGCGGTCCGGCGCCGGCCAGGTTCCGCCACAATACCCCCGCTACCAAGGCGGCCCCGACCTGCAGGCCGAAGGACTCGAACGGCCGGGCCCCGAGCATCCCGGTGGCCAGGAACAGCAGGTGCGCAGAATAGAGGGTCAGCGTCATACTGCCGGCGGGCGCCAGGACGGCCAGGACCTGGTGAAGGTGCCTGCCGGCGGCAAGCAGGGTTCCCAGTGCGATCATGGCCGTGCCAATCGTATGCAGCAGTTCCAGCGGCATCGAGGAATAAGGGCTGGCGGCTATCAGCCACCACCATGAATCCTCGGAAATATCCGGGTCGTAGCCATCCACCAGCAGCCGGACGATCTCCCCAGCGGAGAGGTCCTCGACAACTGACAGCAACAGGCCGGAGACGAGCCAGCATCCCGCAGCGAGCACGAACCCGAAACCCAGCAGCAGCACCGTCGTCCGCCGGGACCTCAGGTCCATCCGGCCGCTGGCCAGCCCGGCGCACATATATGCCATCCAGGGCACGGCGGGATAGCCGCCGGTGAACAGCAGCTGGCCGAGGGACAGGAAGGGATCTTCGGCCAAGGTGCTGAAAGTGGGATTGTCGTTATCCGGCACCGGCAGCAGCGGGCGCAGGGCCAGCAGCAGAACCGGACCTGCCAGCGCAAAAACCGCCGCCAGTATCGCCAGCGTCCGTGGGCGCAGGCCCAAAAGCGGCACTGCCAGCAGGAACATGGCCCCGTAGAAGGCCAGGATAATGTCGACCCCCGGGTCCGCGTAGCCCAGGAGCAGGCCGATGGCCATGATGACGACGGCGCGGACAGCCACCCCTGTCCTGGCCGCAGCCAGGGGGCGCCCCGTCAGGCGCCTCGTGCCGCCGGAGCTGAAGGCCAGCGACACACCGGCCAGCAGGGCGAACAGCGCCGAGGCCCGTCCGGCGAACAGCATCCAGGTCAGCGTCGGCTCGTCCTTGAAATTGACTTCCGGCAGCACATGCACGCCCATCATGCCGATCAGTGCCAGGCACCGTGCGGCATCGACCGCCAGGATGCGCGGTTTCCTTGCGGGCGGGCCGGTTCCGGCGGCAATAGTCCGGTCTGCAGCCCCCGCAGGCTCCGTCACACTGCTGTTCTTCCACGCACCGGAAGCCCCCTACTGGTACCAGAACCAGCCCGGTGGAGCCCAGGACGACGACACTTCGCGGTCACCGTTTCCGCCGCATTGGCTGCAGGTATAGCTGGCGCTGGCAGCACTCCACTGGCAGTTTTGCGTCAGCCGTGCCGGCACATACTCCCCGAAGGTCAAATAGTCCCCGCTGCCGCAGTCCGCGCAGCACGGCTTGTCCTGCCGCACCGGCGGTGCGGCAGGAGCCGGCCAGGCCTGCGGCCCGGAAACAGTCAACGCCGCCTTGTCCTCCTTGGGTGCGGCTGCGCGCCGTTGCGCAGCCCGGGCAGCCTCCGTCGTCGTGCCCGGGATGCCGCTACGCCGACAGCCGGGCAAGGCCGCGGACCGTCGGCAACTGCGGTACCGGGTCCACTACCCGCAGGTGGCACTTGCCCCGGGCAGGGTCGACCTGCTCGGGCAGGCGGCCCGAATCGCAGCTCTGATGCAGGTCCGCCAGGGCTTCCGCTTCGGCGGAGGCCTTGCTCAGGTCCACTTCCAGCCGCAAGTTGGGACGGATCGAGTTCGTGCGTCGAATAAGCGAATACAGAGCGGTGAGCGTGTGCAGGTCCACTTTCCCCAAGACCTTGATTCTGGCCGTTTCGCAACCCAGGTCGAAACGGACAACTACACGAAGCTTTTGGACCATGGCACTTCTTTCATGAGTTCCGCTGCTTATCCCGACCCATGCTAATTGCGCTTATGTGACGTAGGCAACATTTTTTCGCTGCCTGCGGCATGTTGCGACATATTCCGCCCCCGGTGCCGGCTGGCGGGCCGCGCGCCGGCCGTGGGCGCCGGGGGCCAGCGGACGAAAAGCGGCCCCGGCAATACCTGCCGGGACCGCTTGCTGGCCTGCCTTCCGCCCGGCGGCCGGGCGGGAGGACTAGTCAGGCATGGGTGTGGCCGTGGGACCGGCCTGTCACCATGCCGTAGATGCCTGCGACGATCAGGCCGCCGATGATGGCGAGGATCCAGGTGCCAAGGTCGAAGAACCCTTCGACGCCGGTGCCGAACAGCGCGCTACCGATCCATCCGCCGACAATGGCTCCGACGACGCCGAGGACCAGGCTGGTAACCCAGCCGCCTCCCACGCGGCCCGGCATGATCGCCTTCACGATCGCGCCAACAATCAGGCCAAGAATAATCCAAGCGATGATTCCCATGACTGCTCCTTTCAAGGCAACACAGATCAGGCGAAAGCCTGCTGAATGGTTTCACGCGGCCGGACCCGCATACTCCCGATGCCGGCCTGCGGCTATGGAACCTGCTTGAGTGTCACTCGACTCCTTTCGGGACGGCATTCCGGCGCCTCAGGCCAGCACGTAAACCCGGCCGGCACTTGCCGTCGTCACGGTTGCACCGGGCTGCCGGTCCAATTCCTAAGCATGCTTCCCTTATTAGTTGTGCCACACGCGTACCG
Source organism: Arthrobacter mobilis (assembly GCF_012395835.1). Classification (GTDB taxonomy): domain Bacteria; phylum Actinomycetota; class Actinomycetes; order Actinomycetales; family Micrococcaceae; genus Crystallibacter; species Crystallibacter mobilis. Next base: position 67,173 of record NZ_JAAZSQ010000003.1, on the reverse strand, counting down.
GCTGCGCAAGACCTCCGGCCCCGTCCCAACGCCCCTGGCGGCAAGCTGGCGGAAAATGCGGGAATATCTGCCACCACTTCCGGCGCTTTTCATAAGACCCCTTATTACAATGAAAAATCCATCGCCGTTACACATGGGGAAGAGTTATGGACGACCCAACACTGGCAGGAACCCTGCAGCACGTCCTGGTGCCGCGCACTTTCGGCCGGCACAACACCGGCACCGCGGAGTTCATCATCCTTTCCGTGGAGATCTGGACCACCGGACTGGTCGTCAACATGCAGGTCCGCTCAGCCGCCGGACCGCAATTCCGACGTCCCGGCATCGTGGTGGAAGACCACCTCGGTACCGTCTATACGCGCAAGGGTTCGGTGAGCCTGGGGGCCCGGCACCTGCAGTACTTCGAGCCGTCGGTGCCGGAAGGAATCCGCACCCTGACCATCAAGTGCGAGGATTCGGAGGGGATCCACCAGGTCCTGTTCGTTGCCGTTCCGTCGCCGCGCGGCATGAAGGGTGGCAGGCTCAAGGTCCGGAACATGGCCCGCCCGGCCATCGGCACGGACACCGAACAGGAAGCCAGCTAGCACCGAGGGCCCCGCCGCGAGCGAAGCGAGTGGTGGGAAGGTGCGACGCGCCAGCGCCGAGAGGCCTTAGGCGGCAGCCTGCTGCCGGTCCGGCGACCGGGGCTGCCCGCCACTCCCCTGTGACTTCTTGACAACAGCCCCGGGCCTGATACGTTCAAAACTAAGCATGCTTGCCATTGCGGACCGGCCGTCAGCCCAGGAGGCACCAATGATCCAGGATGAAAGTGCGCACGAACTCCAGGAAGCCACCCTCTGGGACAGTACCGGGCACCGCCTCGGACTGGTGGGCGAAGTCCATCGGGACAAGGACACCGGCCGGCTTGCATGGCTGACCGTGGCACTAGGCCCGGCGGATACGCGCGAACGTTTCGTGCCGCTGACCGGAGCACGGATCGAAGGCACGGACGTCTACGTGGCCTATGACCATGACACCATCAAGGGCTCGCCGGATATCGACAATGCCCCCGAAGCCGGATTGTCGCCCGAGGATGAAGCGAAGCTGCACCGTTACTACGGCCTGTAGGCCGGCCGGCAGATCGCCGGGAGTGGACAAGGAGAGGACCCTATGAGCAATCAGGACTCGGACAACACCCGGACGGACCAGCTCACGTTCCAGAATCCGGTGACCCGGTACCCCTCGATCAGCCCGCCAAAACAGGACCAGCCCGAACCAGGCCTGGACCGGGAGCTTGAGCCCGCAACGGACCGAGGTCAGTACTCCTACCGCGGTACGGGGCGTCTGGAGGGCCGAAAGGCACTGATCACCGGTGCAGACTCCGGCATCGGTGCCGCGGTGGCCATCGGCTTTGCCCGCGAAGGTGCGGATGTGGCCCTGAACTACCTGCCGGACGAACAGGCCGATGCCGAGGAGATCTGCCGGATCATCGAGGAGTGTGGACGCAAGGCGGTTCCGATTCCCGGCGACCTGACCGACGTCGGCTTCTGCTCGGAGTTGGTCGGCGCAGCTGCCGAGGGCCTGGGAGGCCTGGATATCCTGGTCAACAATGCCGGCCGCCAGATTGCTGTCGAGTCGCTGCAGGACCTGACCGAGGAACAATGGACGCGCACCTATGAGACGAACATCCGGGCCATCTTCTTGATCACCAAGGCTGCGCTGGAACATCTTCCGCCGGGATCGGCCATCATCAACACCACTTCCATCCAGGCCTACAGTCCGTCCCCGACCCTGATCGACTACGCCTCCACCAAGGCGGCGATCAACAACTTCACCAAGGGCATGGCGGTGCAGCTGGCGCCCAAGGGGATCCGGGTGAATGCCGTGGCACCGGGCCCGTTCTGGACGCCGCTGCAGGTTTCCGACGGACAGCCCAAGGACAAGCTGCCCGAATTCGGCAAGAATACGCCCATCGGCAGGGCCGGCCAGCCCACGGAACTCGCCCCGGCGTACGTTTTCCTGGCCTCGCCGGAATCCAGCTACGTGATCGGCGAGACACTGAACGTCAACGGAGGCATGCCCAGCCCCTGACCGGGGACCTGCCCGGCCGAAGCCGCCGGCCGGGCAGCGGGCGACACCGCCAATTCACTCGCACACAACCAACAGGGGGTAGCCGAAAGAAGGACCGGGCAATGGGCGTGTTTGAACTGTACCGGGATTCAGACGCGAAATTCAGGTTCCGGATGCTCGACGATGTCGGCGCGATCCTCGCCGTCTCCGAACCGCATGAAGACAAGGCCTCGGCGCTGGCAGCCATTGAGGCGGCACGCGAATGCGCCGCGACCTCGCGCATCATGGACCTGTGCAGCCTGCAGTTCGACGACCTGCCCGTCAAGGACGGCGGGCACTTCCTCGGTTGAAGTTGAATCCGTGCCGGCCTGGCCTTCTCTTCCGGCCCGGCCGGCACGCCCCGGCATCACAGGGGGTGCGGGCCGGCGGTTGGCCGCGGACCCGCACCCTGCTGCCTGCTGCGGTCCTGCCGCCCGCTAGGAGGAGATGAATTCCACCAGCTCGCCGACCCGGTCCTCCGGGTAGTTGCGGGCAATGTCCCCCTGGCTGATGATGCCGATAAGGTTGTGCCCGTCGATGACCGGCAGGCGGCGCACCTTATGGCTCTTCATCGTCTCGATGGCTTCCTCGATGCTGTCATCGGCCCCGATGGTCACCGGCTTGCCCTGGGCCAGTTCGCCCGCCTTGACTGTCCGCGGGTCCCCGCCGGAAGCGATGCATTTGATCACGATGTCCCGGTCCGTCAGCATCCCCTTGAGTCGCTGGTCCTCCCCGCAGATGGGCAGCGAGCCGACGTCGAGTTCCTGCATCTTCTTGGCTGCGGTCGCCAGGGTTTCATTCTCGCCGACACACTCTGCTCCGCCGGTCATGATTTCCCGTGCCGTTGTCATCTCGGTTCCTCTCCTTGTACTTTCACTTCCACTGCCAAAGTGCTCCAGGGGCGGTGTCTCCAGGGGCGGAGTTACGTGTTGTCTTCGATCCGGACCTCGCCGTAGGGAACCTCATTGGACACCATGGCCTGTATTTCGCTGGGCATGACGCGGATATGGATTCCCTGCAGCCCCTCGGACGCGGACTGCTTCATCACCGGCCGCACGGTGCTTGCTTCCTCGGGTGTCAGCCCGGCCAGGAAGCGCTCGTACGCTGCCGGCAGTTCCGGCCCGAGCGCGGCCGCCTCTGCTGTCCGGGCAAGCTCCTCGTCACCGGCGGCACGGCCGCCGCCGGCTCCTGCCCGGGCCGCAGCCTCGGCTCCCTCGAAGGAGTCGCCGGCCGGGCGGTCCTCCACGGTGCCCCGCCAGGCGCCGGTCTCGGCGCCGCGCGCTTCGATGAATTCCTTGAACCGGCGCAGGTCGGCCTTCACCTGGCGGCTGTCGAACCCGAGGGCGGCACCAACCTTTTCGGTCAGCGATTCGGTGTCCCACTGCAGCCGGACATGCACCCGGCTGGCCTGGTCCCCGAGCGGCTCGAACGTGACCTCGCCTGCGTGGGTGGTGCCGTCCACGCTGCGCCAGGCCACCTTCCGGTCCGGCTGCTGTTCGACGATTTCCGTCTCGAAGTCCCGCTCCACGCCTGCGACCTTGGCCTTCCACCGGTTGGTCGTGTCGGTCAGCTGCGTGACGGACTCGACGCCGCCCATGAATTCAGGAAAGGACTCGAACTGGGTCCACTGGTTGTAGGCGGTGCTGACCGGCACCGCGACGTCGATGGATTCTTCCACGGTTGCCATCGTTTGTACTCCTCCAGTTATCGAAGAACTGCACCCGCCGTCGCAGGGTAGGAGTGGCCACTTGCTCTCACGCTACACAAGAGGCATGCGCGCGACAAGGCGATACTAAGGGTACTTAGGACACCCCGGGGGAAATACTGGAGGTGAATAGCCGGTCAGGTATCCGCCCCGCTCACGGCAGCGGGGGCTCCTGGCTGAAGCGGCCTTCCCAGACCGCGCGGGTGCCGGATTCGCCGACCTGGACCACCGCCGCCGTCGTACCGGCGGCGAGGGCAACCACCAACACTGCGGCGACGGCGGCCAGGATCCTGGTGCCGGCCGTTCCCAGGGCAGCACGCAGCCTGTCCGCCGCCGCCGTCCCCCAGCGGAACCACAGCCACTGGGCCAGTGCGGCGGCGAACAGCGCCGCCACCCACGGCAGCAGGTTCAGGCCCAGCCCAACATGGGTCTGAACCGCCGGCGTGGTATCCACACGGGCCATCAACCAGATCCCGGCCGCCTGGGTTGGCGGGACCAGGGCCAGGGCCACCAGGGCCAGCAGCGGTGTCACAAACCCCAGGCGCCTGCGCGCTGCCGGCCAGAGCACGCTGAGGACCGTGCACAACGCGGCCAGCGGGACGATCACCACGACCGCGTGCACGAGCAGCACATGCAGCGGCAGCCCGTTGAATTGATAGTCCACACCCCTGAAGACGTGTTCGGCGGGCGGAAGGTTCACCGGGCGGGCATTGTCTTCCGGCAGGCGAGCACCTAAGAATGGACCATGACGGTCACCGTGAGGTCCCTTGAAACCGCAGTTCCCGCCACTGTCCTGGTGCAAAGCCAGGTCCGCGACGTGTTTGCGGGGCAGCCCGGACTGACCAGGTTGGGCCGCCGGCTGGTGAACACGTCCTTCGACTATTCGGGCATCGAGCGCCGGTACACCGTGGTGGAGGAGCTGACCTTGGAGCGGCGCAGCGAGAACCCGGTGTTTTTCGACGCCGGTACCCGGGAGCTCCTCTCCCCCAGCACCAAGGTGCGCAACGACATCTTCGCCCGGGAGGGCACCGTGCTGTTCGTCGACGCCGCGCGCAACGCCCTCGGCGCTGCCGAAGGCGTTGCGGCCCCGGACATCACCCATCTGGTCACCGTCTCCTGCACCGGGTTCTTCAATCCCGGACCGGACTACAAGATTGTCCGCGCCCTGGGGCTGGACCCGGCGGTGAAGCGCTACCATCTGGGGTTCATGGGCTGCTACGCGGCCTTCCCCGCGCTGCGGGCGGCCAAGTCCTTCTGCGAGGCCGAGCCGGACGCGGTGGTGCTGGTGGTCGCTGCCGAGTTATGCACGCTGCATGTGCGTTCCTCCAACGATCCGGACACGATCATGGGTGCCTCCCTGTTCGCCGACGGAGCCGCCGCGGCGGTGGTCACCGCCCGCGACCTGCCCGGGCAGGGGCCGTACCTGGAGCTGGACCATTTCGAGACGGTGCTGACGCCCGTCGGCGAGGACTCCATGGCCTGGAACATTGGCGACGAGGGCTTCGAAATGGTCCTGGGTACCTACGTGCCGCACATCATCGACGAGCACATCACCGGCGCCCTGGAGCCCCTGCTGGCGCAGGCGGGATGGGACCGGCCGTACCGGGAGATCGAGCACTGGGCCATCCACCCGGGCGGGCGCAGCATCCTGGACAAGGTGGAGGCCAAACTCCAGCTCACCGACAAGCAGCTGCTGCCGGCCCGCGGCACGCTGCGCGACTACGGCAACATGAGCAGTGCCACCGTCATGTTCGTGCTCAAGCACATCCTGGACCAGCCGTTCGCCGGCGGCCGGGAACGGGTCTGCGCCATGGCCTTCGGTCCCGGGCTGACGGTGGAAACCGGCCTGCTGACCAAGACCGGCACTCCGGCCTGAACCGGCCATGGCCTTCCTGTCCGGCCGGGCCGCCGATGCCGTGGAGGAAATGGACAAACCGGACTGCGATCCGGCCAGGCTCCGGCGCACCTACGCCCAGTTCGCCCTGGTCAACCGTGCGGTCTCCGGCTGGCGCCGCGCCTACCTGCACCAGCTCAGGCCCCGGCTGGCCGCCGCGGCCCGCTCCGGTCCGGCAATGCGCCGGGCCACGCTGCTGGATATCGGCTGCGGCGCCGGGGACGTGGCCCGCAGCCTGGCCCGCTGGGCAGCTGCCGACGGACTGCCGGTGGATATTACCGCCATCGACCCGGACGAGCGTGCCTACGCCTATGCCGCCTCCCGGCCCGCGGTCCCCGGCCTGAGCGTCCGCCGGGCCTACAGCGCGGACCTGGCCGCCGAAGGCGCACGCTTCGACATCGTGGTCTCCAACCACATCCTGCACCATCTGTCCCCGGCCGAGCTTGACGGGCTGTTGGCCGATTCGAAGCTCCTCTGCCGCAGCCTGGCCCTGCACAGCGACATCGCCCGCAGCGCCTTGGCCTATGTGCTCTTCGCCGCGGGCACGCTGCCCTTCTTCCACCGCTCCTACATCCGCCGGGACGGACTGACCTCCATCCGGCGCAGCTACACCGTGCCCGAACTGCGCCGCGCCGTCCCGCCGGACTGGGTGGTGCGGCAGGACTCGGTCTTCCGCCTCCACCTGGTCTTCGAGCCCGGCCGGGGTGCCGTCGGTGCATGATGTGGTGATCGTCGGCGGCGGCCCGGTCGGCATGTTCCTGGCTCTCCTGCTCTCCCGCGCGGGGCTGGATGTTGCCGTCCTGGAACGGCGGCAGGTGCGCAGCACGCACTCGCGCGCCATCGGCATCCACCCGCCGGCCCTGGAAGTCCTCGACGATGCCGGTGCCGCGGCCCCGCTGGTGGCAGCGGGGCTGCAGATCCGCCGCGGTGTCGCCCGCAGCCTCGGCGCCACGGTTGCGGCGCTGTCCTTCACCGGGGTCTCGGAACGCTTCCCCTTCGTGCTCACCGTTCCCCAGGCGGTCACCGAACGCATCCTCACCGACCAGCTGCACGCTCTGGCCCCGGACGCGCTGCGCACCGGCGTGCGGGTGCTGGGCGTGCACGATGACGGCGCCGGCGTGGCGCTGCGGGCCGAGGACGGCACGCTCTACCGCGGCCGGCTGGCCGTGGCCGCCGACGGCGCGCGCTCGCCGGTCCGCGCTGCCTTGGGCATCCGGGCGGTTTCGCGCCGCTACCCGGACAGCTACCTGATGGGAGATTTCCCGGACGACACCGCCGACGGCAGCCTGGGCGTGCTCTACCTGGAACCGGACGGCATCGTCGAATCCTTTCCGCTGCCGGCCCGGCTGCGGCGCTGGGTCGCCCGCATGCCCGCGCTCCCTGAAGCGCCTACCGCCGGGCAGCTGGCCGGCATTATCCGGCAGCGCACCGGTGTCGCGGTCGACGCCGCCAACAACTCCATGCTCAGCGCTTTCACCGTCCGCTCCACCTTGGCCCGGCGCCTGGTCTGCGGCCGTGTCGTGCTGGCCGGCGACGCCGCCCACGAGGTAAGCCCGATCGGCGGCCAGGGCATGAACCTGGGCTGGCTGGACGCCGCCGCCCTCGCCCCGGTCATCGCCGCCGGGTTGCGTGGGGAACCGGTGGCGTCCCGGCTGCGGGACTTCGAGCGGTCCCGCCGCCGGGCCGCCGTCGTTGCCTCGGCCCAGGCGCACCTGAACATGGCCCTGGGCCGGCCGCTGCCGGTGCGGGTGCTCGCTGTCCGCACCGCCCTGATCCGTGCCGTCATGGGCCTGCCCGGCGCCGGCGAGGCGGTGGCGCGGCGCTTCACGATGAACTAGCGACGGCTGCCGCGCTGCTTCGTCCGCGCCCTACTGTGCCCCGCGGACATCGGCTGCCCGCAGCCACGCCGTCGCATCCGGGGGCAACATGCCGCGGAGCAGCGGGGTACTGCTGATCAGGACGTCGCCGTCCGGGAGCGCTGCCGGACGGGTGCCGAAATTGGACACCGTATGCCAGCCGCCGGGGCGGGCGAAGTGCAGCACGGAGCCGGATCCGGCGTCGCACCAGTAAAGCTCCTCGTAGGTCTGCAGTTCCCGGCGCAGTGCCAGGGCGTGCCGGTAGAACTGCAGGGTCGAGCCCTCGACCCCGTCCTGGGCCTGCACACTGCAGGCTCCGAACCATTCCGGCTGCGGCAGGTGCGCCCCGTCCGTCCCGAACCCGAAGGAGGGGCCGCTCGTTGTCCACGGCAGCGGGACCCGGCAGCCGTCGCGGCCCTTGCGCCGGCGCCCGGTGCGTTCCCAGATCGGGTCCTGCAGCACGTCCGCCGGCAGGTCCGCGACCTCGAACAGTCCCAGCTCCTCGCCCTGGTACAGGTAGGCCGAGCCGGGCAGGGCCAGCATGAGCAGGGTCACCGCGCACGCCCGGCGCAGGCCCAGCGCCCGGTCCTCTTCCGGTTCCCGCCCGTCGGCGAGCAGCCAGCGGGCATAATCCGTGCCGGGCGGCAGCCCGTAGCGGCTCGCATGCCGCACAACATCGTGGTTGGAGAACACCCAGGTCGACGACGTCCCCGAGGCCGCGGCCTGCGCCAGGTTGGCCGTGATGATGGTACGGAACTGGTCCGGATCCCACTCCGCCCGCAGCAGGTCGAAGTTGAACGCCTGCCCCAGTCCTTCCGGGCTGGCGTAGGCCTGCCGCCGGGCGGCCGGCACCCAGGCCTCGGCCACGGCCGTGCGCGGCGGATCGTACTCGTTGAAGACCTTGCGCCACTCAGCGTAGATTTCGTGGACTTCATCCCGGTCGTACAGTGGATCCTTGCCATCCAGCGGGGTCAGTTCATCGGCCACGGTCGGCCTGCTGCGCAGCGGCTCGGACATGTCCTTGGCCAAGCCGTGCGCCACGTCCACCCGGAAGCCGTCGACGCCCCGGTCCGCCCAGAACCGCAGCGTGGCCAGGAAGTCCTGGCGCACCTGGCGGTTCTCCCAGTTCCAGTCCGGCTGCTCGCGGGCAAAGAGGTGCAGGTACCACTGGCCCGGTTCCCCGGAGGCTTCGGTCACACGGGTCCAGGCGCTGCCGCCGAAATGCGACACCCAGTCCGACGGCGGCCTGCCGCCATCCGGGCCCAGTCCATCACGGAAAATGTACCGGTCCCGCGCCGGGCTGCCCGGGCCGGCGGCCAGGGCCTCCTGGAACCAGCGGTGGCGGTTCGAGGAGTGGTTGGGCACGATATCCACAATGACCTTGATACCGGCCGCATGCAGGGCCCGGATCAGATTGTCCATGTCGTCCAGGCTGCCCAGCCGCGGGTCGACGTCGCGATAATCGTCGACGTCGTACCCGCCGTCGGCCAGCGCCGAAGGATAGAAGGGACTAAGCCAGACGGCGTCGATCCCCAGCGAGGCCAGGTAGGTGACCCGGGATCTGATCCCCGGGATGTCGCCCAGCCCGTCCCCGTTGCCGTCGGCAAAGCTGCGCGGATAGATCTGGTACACCACCGCCTGGCGCCACCAGTCCGGATCGCTCCGGAAGGGCTGCCCCTCGAATCCGGCGTTCATGCGCGTCCGCTCCCTCCCGCACCGGCAACACTGGTGGACAGCTTCGGCAGGATGCCGTCCCGGGGCCGGGCCGGATGCACCCGCAGCCAACGGTAGCCGTAGCCGGCCAGCTTGAGTCTGCCGGCAATGTCGCCGATGCCGTCGTGGTCCGAATCCAGGTAGGTCTCCACATCCACGCAGTAGATCACCGCGTTCTTCCACCACTGGTCCGATGTGTCGGCTATGCGCACCTTCTGCTCCTTCAGTGTGTCCGGACCGGCCTGTTCGTGCGGTGCCTGGAACCCGATGAGCGCCATCCGTTCCTGTCTAGCACCGGCTCCCGGCAGTGTCGAGGGCAGGACCCGGTTGCCATCAGGGCACGGCGGAGTTCTCCAGGGGCTAGAGTGGTTGCTGCAAAGTTGTGCCACGAGGCAGCCGGAGGGACGAGTTCATGCGCCGATTGCGCCGCATCGCGGTCCTGTCGCTCCATACCTCCCCGCTGGCTGTTCCAGGCGGCGGGGACGCCGGCGGCATGAATGTCTACGTGCGCTCGCTGTGCCGGGAGCTGGTAGCGATGGGCGCCGAGGTGGACGTGTTCACCCGGATGACCAGCCGGGACCAGGACCAGGTCGAATACCCCCGGCCGGGCGCCCGCCTGATCCATCTGCCCGGCGCGCCGGCGGACGAGGTTCCCAAGGAGGAGCTGCCCGCCCGGCTGCCCGAGCTGGACCGCGAGCTGCGCCGCTTCGTGTCGGCCGAGGGCGGCCGCTACGATGTGCTGCACTCGCACTACTGGCTCTCGGGCACGGTGGGCCTGGCCCTGCAGCAGGACTGGGGCATTCCGCTGGTCCATTCGATGCACACCATGGCCAAGGTCAAGAACCTGCACCTGCTGCCGGGTGAAGCGGCCGAACCGCGGATCAGGATCCAGGGCGAACAGCAGCTGACCGCCCGGGCCGCCCGGCTGATTGCCAACACGCCCACCGAGGCTGCCGAGCTCACCGGGCTCTACGGGGCTGCGGCCGGCAATATCGACGTCGTCCCGCCCGGCGTGGACCTGAAGACCTTCCATCCGGGCGGACGCAGCAGCGCCCGGCAGACGGCCGGGATTGCCGCAGACGAGTTCCACATCCTCTTTGCCGGCCGGATCCAGATCCTCAAGGGTCCGCAGGTCCTGCTGGCCGCGGCCGCGCTGCTGCGTCAGGCACACCCCCGGATGAAGCTGCGGATCACCGTTGTCGGTGACGCCAGCGGCGCCACGCGCCTGGATCTGGCACCGCTGATCCGCCAGCACGGACTCACCGGCACCGTCCGGCTCTCCCCGCCGGTACCCGCGGTCCAGCTCGCGTCCTGGTTCCGCAGCGCAGATGTGGTGGCCGTGCCGTCCTACAGCGAATCCTTCGGCCTGGTGGCGCTGGAGGCACAGGCCTGCGGCACGCCGGTGGTGGCCACCAATGTGGGCGGACTGCCCTCGGCGGTCAGCCACGGCACCACCGGACTGCTGGTGGACGGCCACGGGCCGGACGACTGGGCTGCGGCGCTCGGCGAGCTGTACGAGTATCCGCAGTACCGCCGCCGGCTCGGTGCCACGGCCGCCCTCCACGCCGCAACCTTCGGCTGGGAGCAGACCGCCGCCCTGACGGCGCACAGCTACCAGCACGCCGTCGACCATTTCCGTCCCGGCCGGCAGATCGCCTGAGGCGCCGCCCCCGCCCGCGGTGCGCGGCCCGGCCAGCGGGCGGACCGAGGGGTTGTTCCCCCGGGGGTTTTCCGGAACAGTAATCAGCGTGCTTGCCATTTTCGCCAAAGGAGCAGGTCGTGAGTGCAGATAATTCCGGGGCCCGGAGGCCGCAGGCCCGGAGCGGCGACGTCGCCGCCGCCCCCAAGCCGCCGCGGCTGCCCCTTCCGCCGCAGGAGCAAAACCTGGCATCATCCCCGCTGCCCGTGGCCGGACGCCGGCACAGTGCATGGCAGGACGGGCTGGGACGGGTGGGCAGCCGGTGCGCCCAGATCCTGCTCATCCTCACCCTGGTCGTTGTGGCGGTCTACGGCCTGCTGCAGATCCGGCTGCTGGTGATCCCGGTCCTGATCGCGCTGATCCTGGCCGCCGCGATCGGACCGTTCGTGAACCTGCTCCGCCGCAAGGGCGTTCCCGGCGCGCTCGCCACGGCCGTCGCCTTCCTGAGCCTGCTGGTGGTACTCACCGCCGTCACATCCATCATCGTGATGGCGGTGCGGAACGAATGGGACGAGCTGGTTGCCGCCGCCGCGTCCGGCCTGGAGGAGCTGGAATCCTTCCTGCTGACCGGCCCGCTGCCGATCGAGAGGGAGCAGCTCGAGCAGGCGCGCCTGGCCCTGATCGACTTCGCTACCAGTGCCCAGGTGCGCTCCGGCGCCCTGGCCGGCCTCTCCGTGGCCACGGAGTTCATTGCCGGCACCACGCTGATGGTCGTGGTGCTGTTCTTCTTCCTCAAGGACGGGGCGAAGATCTGGAACTTCCTGCTGCGCCCGTTCCGCGGCCGGCGCGAAGCCAAGCTGCGCCGGGCGGGCCAGCGCACCCTGGAGGTGCTGGGCAGCTATATCCGCGGCACGGCCATCATTGCCCTGGTGGACGCTGCGGCCATCGGCATCGCCCTGCTGGTGCTGCAGGTGCCGCTGGCTATCCCGCTGGCCATCATCGTCTTCCTGGGCGCTTTCATTCCGCTGGTGGGCGCCACCGTCGCCGGCGTTCTGGCGGCGCTGGTGGCGCTCGTGGCCAACGGCCCGGTTGTGGCCCTGATCGTCGCTGTCATCGTGATCGCCGTGAACCAGCTCGAAGGGGACCTGCTGCAGCCGATCGTGATGGGCAAGTCACTGCAGCTGCACGCCCTGGTCATCCTCTTCGCGCTGACCGCAGGCACCATCCTCGCCGGCATCATCGGCGCCGTGCTCTCGGTGCCGCTGGCCGCCGTCGTCTGGGCGGTGCTGCAGGTCTGGACTGCCGAGGATCCGCGGGTCGAGGACCTGAACCCGGACCTTCCGGCAGCCGGGTCCGAGCCGACCTAAGCCCGGTCCACCACCTGCTGCTGGCCGGATTCGCGCGCGCAGTTGGCGCAGCAGTAGAGCCCTTCCTCGGTTTCCACCCCGTGTCCGAGGATTCTGCAGCCGCAGTGCGAGCAGGCCGGTGCCATCATGTGGATGGCGCATTCAAAGCTGTCGAAGGTACGGGTTTCCCCGCTGCGGGTGACGGTGAAGGTCTTGTCGTAGTCGTTGCCGCACATATCACAGGTGGCCATGGTTTCCTCCTGGCATCAGCACCGGCAACCCGGGAGCATGCCGGCGTCCTCGTTGTCCTGTCGTGCCTGGGCGGCAGGCACCGGAAGCGGCTGCTTCCGGCGGGTGCCGCCGTCCCATCAAGGTAGCAGCGCACGCGCGCACTGTCACGGCCTGCCGCCGTCCCGGTCCACCTCGGCGGCAATGGCGGCAACACCGCGGTAGACCTCCTCGAATCTGGCGGCCTCGCGCGGGGAAGCGGCAACGACGCCGGCCCCGGCCAGCAGGCCGTCGGCGGCATCAAGCGCATAATCTGTCAGCGGCATGGGTTTGTCCCGGCTGGCGCCGATGCCGGCCTCGGCGATGAGCGCGACCATGTCCAGCCCTGAACCGGCGCCGCCGTCGCATGGCACGTCCAGCCAGTCCAGTTCCAGGCCGCCTTCGGCGGCGGTGCCCTCGAGCACATAGCGGTCAGTGGGAAAGTTGTCCCGGTTCACCGGCCCGGCCGGCGCCGGCACCGGCCGGGCCGGGCGGCCACGGCCGCGCGTGCCAGCTTGCAGACCAGGACCGTGGTGGAATCGGCGACGATGCATTGGCCTGCTGCCGCACCCAGGGCCGCGCGCCGTGCCGGGCCAGGGCAGCTCAGAGCGTCCGGACGCTGCCGGAGAAGTGCAGGCGCCGGCTGTGCTCGCCCCAGGCGGTGAAGCTGGAGGCGACCCAGTGCTCGTTCCGGCTCTCGTCCTCGATCCGCAGGGCGAGGGCGGCCGGCAGGTACACGGGCGCGGCGAACCGGATGTTCCATTCGTGCTCATCCCCCGCCACCGCTTCGATCCCGGCCAGCACCCGGGAGGCCAGGTACATGCCGTGGGCGATGGAACGCTTCATGCCCAGCAGCCGGGCCGAGACGGTGCTCAGATGGATCGGGTTGAAGTCCCCGGAAACCATCGCATACTCGCGGCCGGCGTCCACCCCCAGCCGCCACCGGGCAGTGGGCGCCGGCGGGGTAAAGTCCTCCCGGGCCGGCCGTGCCCCGGTGTCCAGCCCCGGCCGGAACACGCCCTTGGCCAGGTATTCGGACGTTCCCTGCCAGACGGCCTCCCCGTCGGCGAGCACCTCGGTGCGAACATCCAGCCGGGTGCCGGCGTAGTGTCCGCGCAGGTTCTCCACCCAGGCCGACAGCGTCAGCGGCTCGGCGAAATGCACGGCACGGTACTGGCGGACGTGGTTGGCCAGCTGCACCAGCCCCGGCAGCGGCAGCGGGAAATCCGCACGGGTCAGCACGCTCATGGCCACCGGGAAGGTGACGGTGTGCAGGAACGCCGACGGCAGGGAATCCCGCACCGTCCCGCCCACCAGGTGCTGGAACCGGGTGAGGCGTTCCAGCTCCACCCGGACAGAGTCCACGGTGTGCCGCACGGCCGGCAGCGCGGCCGGCCGGCTGGTCCCGGAGAGCCGTTCCCGGGCCGCCGTCGTGGCGGCGTGGACCAGCAGCCGGGACACGGACGGCAGCTCCGGCAGCCTGACCTCTTCCCGCCGGCTCGCCGGGCCGGCCTCCGGATGCGCGTTCATGCGCCCACCAGGCTCTGGCCGCAGACCCGCAGCGTCTGTCCGTTGATCCCGTCGGCGGCGTCGCTGGCGAGGAAGGCCACCGCCTCGGCCACATCCACCGGCAATCCGCCCTGCTGCAGCGAGGGCAGCAGGCGGCGGGCTGCTTCGCGCGCGGCCGGGGGCATCCGGGCCGTCATGTCGGTTTCGATGAATCCAGGGGCGACGGCGTTGATCGCCCCGCCGCGGCCGGCCAGCACCGGCGCCGAGGCGCGCACCATGCCGATCACCCCCGCCTTGGACGCGGCGTAGTTGGTCTGGCCGCGGTTGCCGGCGATGCCGCTGGTGGAGGCCAGGCAGACGATCCGCGGGGCGGGCCCGAGCAGGTCCGATGCCAGGAACGCCTCGTTCATCCGCAGCTGGGCGGCAAGGTTGACTTCCAGCACCGCGTTCCACCGGTCGGCGTCCATGTTGGCCAGCAGTTTGTCCCGGGTAATACCGGCATTGTGGACCACAATGTCCAGGCGCCCGTGCCGGCCGGCCGCGTGCTCGAGGATCCTGGCGCCGGCCTCCGGGCGGGTGATGTCCAGCTGCAGCGCTGTGGCCCCGATCCGGTTGGCGACGGCGGCCAGCTGCTCGCCGGCCGCGGGAACGTCGACGACGGTGACCAAGGCACCGTCGCGCCGCAGCACCTCCGCGATGGCGGCGCCGATGCCGCGCGCAGCGCCGGTTACCACTGCGGCCCTGCCCGCCACCGGCCGGTCCGGATCCGCCGGGACCGTACCGGTTCCCGGCCCCACCAGCAGGAACTGGCCGTCCACATAGGCGCTGCGGCCGGAAAGCAGGAAGCGCAGCGCGCCCAGCACGCCCGGCGCCGTCGCGTCGACGCCGTCGTCGAGCAGGATCCCGTTGCCGGTGGCGCCGGCGCGCAGTTCCCGCGCCACCGAGCGCAGCAGGCCGTCCACCCCCTGCCTGGCCGCGGCGGCAGCGGGTGCCGCGGCCGCCCCGGCGGACGCGGCCGCGGGCCGGGAGACCGTGACGATCCGCCCGCCCGGGGCGAGCTGGCGCAGGCAGGCTCCGAGGGCCAGCGCCGGGGCGGCCAGGTCACCGGGCTCGGCCACGTCGTCGAGCACGGCGACGATCCCCCCGATCCGCTCCCCCGGCGTGGCGTGCCGCCGGACATCCAGGCCCCAGTCCAGCAGCGCCGACGCCAGCGTGCCGGCGCTGTCCCCGGCGCCGAGCACCAGTACCGGGCCGGGCAGCAGCGGATCCCCCGGACGGTAGCGCCGCAGGACCGCCGGCCGCGGCAGCTTCAGCCGGCCGGCCAACTCCCGTGCCAGCGGATTCGAGAGCAGCTTCAGGTAACTGTCCTGTGCGGCGGCCATGGGTCAGCAGGCCTCCAGGATGGCGGCCACACCCTGCCCGCCGGCGGCGCAGACGGAGACCAGGCCCCGGCCGCGGCGTCCCTCGGCGGCAGCCTGCTCATGCAGCAGCTTGGCCACCGTGGCCACGATCCGTCCGCCGGTGGCGGCGAACGGATGGCCGGCGGCCAGCGAGGACCCGGTGACGTTGAGCCGGGCCCGGTCCACGCTGCCCAGCGGGCTGTCCAGGCCGAGCTTGTTGCGGCAGAATTCCTCGCTTTCCCAGGCGGCCAGGTGGCACAGCACGGTGCCGGCGAATGCCTCGTGGATCTCCACGAAGTCGAAGTCGGACAGGCGCAGGCCGTTGCGCTCCAGCAGGCGCGGCACCGCGTACGCCGGAGCCATCAGCAGGCCTTCCTTGCCATGGACGAAATCCACGGCGGCCGCCTCGGCATCCACCACCCGCGCCAGCATCGGCAGGTCGTTGCGCCGGGCGAAGTCTTCCGAGCCCAGCAGCACCGCCGAGGCACCATCCGTGAGCGGGGTGGAGTTGCCGGCGGTCATCGTGGCTTCCTCCCCGAGGGTCTTGCCGAAGACCGGCTGCAGTTTGGCCAGCTTCTCCAGCGAGGTGTCCGGGCGCAGGTTGCCGTCCTTGACCAGGCCGCGGTAGGGGGTGATCAGGTCATCGAAGAAGCCGCGCCCGTAGGCGGCAGCCAGGTTCGCGTGGCTGGCCAGTGCCAGTTCGTCCTGGGCCTCGCGGGTGATCTTCCAGGCCGCGGTGGTCAGCGCCTGGTGCTCGCCCATGGACAGCCCGGTGCGCGGCTCCGCGGTGCTCGGGGCCTCCGGGGCCAGGTCCTTGGGCCGCAGCCGGGCCAGTGCCGCCAGCTTCTGCTTCGGGCTCCTGGCCCGGCCCAGTTCCAGCAGCACCGAACGCAGCCCCTCGCTGACCGCGATCGGCGCGTCCGAGGTCGAGTCGACGCCGCCGGCAATGGCGGAGTCGATCTGCCCCAGTTTGATCTTGTTCGCCAGCCCGATGACGGTTTCCAGGCCGGTGGCGCAGGCCTGCTGCAGGTCGTAGACGGGCGTTTCGGGCGACAGGGCCGAGCCCAGCACCGCTTCCCGGGTGAGGTTGAAGTCCCGGGAGTGCTTGAGCACGGCGCCGGCGGCCACCTCGCCGATGCGTTCGTCCTGCAGTCCGAAGCGGGCCACCAGCCCGTCCAGGGCGGCGGTGAGCATATCCTGGTTGCTCGCTCCCGCGTAGGCACCATGGGCGCGCGCGAACGGGATGCGGTTTCCGCCGATGACGACGGCGCTGCGTACCGGCCGGGTTTCCGCCGCCGGCGCCGGCTGCGGTGCTGACTTCGGGGTCGGGGATTCGGGTGTTGCGGTCATCAGGTTCGCTCCTGCATCTGCTCCGGCGGACCGGCACGGGTGGTTACCGTTACCAAGCGTAACTGATACGCTCGGTAACGTGAATAACGCTTCGGCATCTGCTGCGCCTGCGGCGGGCGATGGCCGGTCGGCCCGCTGGGACCGGCACCGGGCCGACCGGCGCCGCGAACTGATCCGGGCCGCCCGGCAGGCCGTCCATGCCCTTGGCCCCGGCGCTTCCATGGAAGAGATTGCTGCGGCCGCAGGGACTTCCAAACCCGTCTTCTACAGGTATTTCGGCGACAAGGCCGGCCTGCAGCGGGCCGTCGGCGAAGTCGTGATCGGCAAGATGCAGGCCCGCCTGCAGGAAGCCGCCGCCATGGCGCGCAGCCCGCACGAGGGACTGCGCGCCATGGTGTCGGCGTACCTGCAGATGGCCGAAACCTCGCCCAACGTCTATGCCTTCGTGACCCGGGCCGCCCCCGCCGAGGCCCCGGCCGGTTCTGCTGTCACCGCCGGCGGCACGGAACCGGAAGCCTTGAGCCATTTCGTCTCCGCCATCACCCGGATGATGGAGAACGCCATCCATGCCCAGCTGCAGGCCGCCGGCGGCGGTCCCCGGCTGCGCGCCCTGCACTACTGGCCGCCGGCGGCGATTGGCATGGTACGGGCCGCCGGCGAGCTGTGGCTGGCCAGCCCTGACGGGCCGGACAAGCCCAGCCGGGAGGAAATGACCGAGCAGCTCACCGGCTGGCTGTTCAGCGGCATTGCCGAACAGTTCCCCGGCGTCCGGATGCTCTCCTAGCGCCGCCGCACTGCGCGAACACCGAACCTGCCAGCTTCCCGGCTGACCGACAGCCGGCCGTCGAAGGAGCCACGATGACCCAGCCCGCTTCCCTGACCCGCACTCTGGCCCCCGGCCCTGCCGCCGCAGACGATGCCGGCCACGCAGTCGACGTCGGGCTGCTGGGCGGTTACCTGCTGGGCCGCTGGCCGGACATCCGCCGCGCAGCCCGCCGGCTGGCCGGCGACCCGGAACTGCACCGCCTGGACGGCCAGTCCATGGCCGAGCACCGCCGGCGTGTCCGGGACCAGCTGCAGTACCTGGTGGACCACGGCGGCGTGCACCGGGCCTTTCCTGCCCGCTTCGGCGGTGCCGACGATCCCGGCGGCAATATCGCCGGCTACGAGGAGCTGGTCCTGGCGGATCCGTCACTGCAGATCAAGGCCGGCGTGCAGTGGGGCCTGTTCGGGGCGGCGATCCTGCATCTGGGCACCACTGGACACCATGAGAAGTGGCTGCCGGACATTCTGAGCCTGCGGCTGCCCGGGGCCTTCGCCATGACCGAAACGGGCCACGGTTCGGATGTTTCCGCCATTGCCACTACCGCCACGTACGACCTGGCTTCCGGCGAATTCGTGGTCAATACCCCCTTCAGGGCAGCCTGGAAGGACTACCTCGGCAATGCGGCCCGGGACGGGAAGGCCGCCGTCGTCTTCGCCAAGCTCATCACGCCCGGCCGGGACCATCCGGTGGACCACGGCGTGCATGCCTTCATGGTGCCCATCCGGGACGACGGCGGCGCGTTCCTGCCGGGCGTGGGCGGGGAGGACGACGGGCTCAAGGGCGGGCTCAACGGCATCGACAACGGCCGCCTGCACTTCGACAATGTGCGCATCCCCCGAGCCAACCTGCTCAACCGCTACGGGGACGTCGCCCCGGACGGTACCTACTCCTCCCCCATTGCCAGCCCCGGCCGCCGCTTCTTCACCATGCTCGGCACGCTGGTCCAGGGCCGGGTCTCACTCGACGGCGCCGCCGTCGCGGCGAGCAAGGCCGCGCTGGCCATCGCCGTCCGTTACGCCAACGAACGCCGGCAGTTCACCGCCAGTCCGAACGCCGAAGAACAGAGGCTGCTGGATTACCAGCTGCACCAGCGGCGGCTGCTGACCCGGCTGGCCCGCACCTATGCCGCCGCGTTCGCGCACGAGGAGTTGCTGGAGCGGTTCCACGACGTGTTCTCCGGCGTCCGGGATACCGACGCGGACCGCGAGGACCTGGAAACCCTGGCCGCCGTGCTCAAGCCGCTGAGCACCTGGCATGCCCTGGATACGCTGCAGGAATGCCGCGAGGCCTGCGGCGGCGCGGGGTTCCTGGCCGAAAACCGGCTGAGCCTGCTGCGCGCCGACCTGGACATCTACGCGACCTTCGAAGGGGACAACAACGTCCTGCTCCAGCTGGTGGCCAAGCGGCTGCTGGCCGACTACGCCAAGGAGTTCCGCAACGCGGACTTCGGTGTCCTGGCCCGCTGGGTCGCCGCGCAGGCCGCCGATGTGACGCTGCACCGGACCGGGCTGCGCCGGGTGGTCCAGACCGTCGCCGACACCGGCTCGGACCGCAGGGCCGCCAACTACCTCAAGGACCCCGGCACCCAGCGCGAACTGCTCACCGGGCGGGTCGGCGCCATGGTGGCCGAACTCGCCGGTGCCCTGCGTGGTGCGGGCAAACTGCCCCCGACCGAATCCGCGAAAATCTTCAACCGGCACCAGCACGGGCTGATCGAGGCCGCCCGTGCGCACGGCGACCTGCTGCAGTGGGAGGCCTTCACCCGGGCGCTGGAAGGCATCCGGGATCCCGGAACGCTCGAAGTGCTGACCTGGCTAAGGGACCTGTTCGGACTGGGTCTGATCGAGCAGCACCTGGGCTGGTACCTGCTGAACGGCCGGCTCTCGGCGCAGCGTGCCCGGACCTTGGGACCCTACCTGAACCGGCTGCTGCACCGCCTGCGCCCGCACGCCCAGGATCTCGTGGACGCCTTCGGCTACGGCCCGGAGCAGCTGCGCGCCGCCATCGCCACCGGCGCCGAGGCCGCGCGGCAGCAGGAGGCCCTGGCCTGGGCCCGCGCCCGCCGGGCCAGCGGCGATTTCCCGGTCCCGGAAAAATACCTGCAGCCCGAAGGCTGAACCCCGCCGGCCGGGTCCCGGAGCACCTACCCGTCCTCCCGGGGCGCGCTATTCTGGTGGTGTTGCGTCCCGGGACGGCACCAAGGGAACCGCTGCAAAGGGAGCACCTGGCGACGGGGAACACCCCTGCAAAGGGAAGACCGAGGAGACGTAAATCATGGGCGGCATGATACGCAGGGACCGGTTCGACCTGCCGGAGCCGTTCCGTCGGTTCATCGAGGGTGAATGGGAAACCCCCTGGCCACGGATCGAGGAGTTCCGGGACGGTTCCACCATGGTGGTCAGGGCCGAGCTGCCCGGGGTCGATCCGGACAACGATATTGAACTCAGCGTCCGGGAAGGCATGCTGCAGCTGAAGGCCGAGCGCCGGGAAGACTCCGAAGAAAAGACCAGGGACGGCTACCGGTCCGAGTTCAAGTACGGTTCCTTCTCCCGCGACATCAGCCTTCCGCCCGGTTGCCGGCAGGAAGACGTGACCGCCAGCTACCGGGACGGTGTGCTGGAAGTGCGCATCCCGGTGCCGCAGGAACCGCCGCCGGGCGCCGGCAAGGTACGGATCAACCGGGGCTGAGCGCATGCACGCGTGGGCCGTGGCGGCGCCCGGGCCGGCCGCAGGCCGGCCGCTGCGCTGGGAGCAGCGGCCCGATCCGGAGCCCGGGCCGGGCGAGCTGCTGGTCGCCGTACGGGTCTGCGGGGTCTGCCGCACCGACCTTCACCTGGCCGAGGGCGACCTGCCGCCGAAGCGGCCCGGCGTAGTTCCCGGACACGAGGCGGTCGGCGAGGTGGTCGGGCTGGGACCCGGCTGCCGCCGCTTCCGCCTGGGGGACCGGGCGGGCGTTGCCTGGCTGCGGTCGACCTGCGGCCGCTGCCGGTTCTGCCTGCGCGGCAGCGAGAATCTCTGCCTGGCGCCGGAATTCACCGGCTGGCACCACGACGGCGGCTACGCCGAGCTGCTGACCGTTCCCGAAGGCTACGCCTACTTTGTGCCGGAGGTGTTCGACGACGAGGAGGCGGCACCGCTGCTGTGCGCCGGGATCATCGGGTACCGCGCCCTCGAACGCGCCGAACTGCCCCCGGGCGGGCGGCTGGGCATCTACGGCTTCGGCGCTTCGGCCCACCTGGCCGCCCAGGTGGCCCTGTACCGGTCGGCCGAGGTCTACGTCATGACACGCTCGGAATCCGCCCGCCGGCTCGCCCTGGACCTGGGCGCGGTGTACGCCGGAGACGCCGAGGCGGCCCCGCCGAAGCCGCTGGACGCGGCCATCCTGTTCGCGCCCGCCGGCCGGCTGGTCCCGCCCGCCCTGCGGGCCCTGGACCGCGGCGGCACCCTGGCCATCGCCGGCATCCACCTGAGCGACATCCCGCCGCTGCACTATGCGACGGACCTGTTCCAGGAGCGGCAGCTGCGCAGCGTGACCGCCAATACCCGGCGCGACGGCGAAGAGTTCCTTGCGCTGGCCGCGGACATACCGCTGCGTCCGGCCACCGTCAGCTACCGGCTCGACGCCGCCGACCAGGCGCTGATCGATCTGGCTGCGGACCGGATCACCGGGGCAGCCGTCCTGCACGTTTCCTGAGGGCAGTCCCGGCTACGCCGCGGCCTCGGCCAGTTCCTTCAGCCTGGCGAGGGCCTTCGGCCAGGCCTCGTCCAGCATGGCGGCGTACTCGTCCTGGCTGTCGAGTTCCACCTCGACAGTCGTGACCCCGCCGGACTCGCGGAACGTATAGGCCTCCCGCGCCCCGGCGAGCTTCCGCGCCGCTTCGCTGGAGGTATCCTCGAGACCGCCTTCGATCTGCCCGCGGTACTCGACGCAGACGAACTCGTCCGGCCGGTTCTCGACCACCGTGGCGATCATCCCGTCCTCGGAGCCGTCTTCGTTGGGTCCGAGGAACCGGATTTCGCTTCCCTGTTCCCAGCTTCCCTCGTAGTAGGAACCGTCCAGGAACGCCCTGGTCCATTCCCGGTAGGATGACGGGTCCAGCATGGTGGTCCAGACGGTATGCGCGGGGGCATTGACCCGGACCGTGTACCGCAGCTTCTCCATGCCCGATGGTAAAACCCGCTGCGGAAGCCGCACAAGCTCCGGCGGGCCACCGCCGGAGCTTGTGCGGACGACTAGCTTCCGAGCACGCTGCGGTAGACCTCGAGGGTGCTGTCGGCGATCGAGTGCCAGGAGAAGTGCTCCTCCGCCCGCTTCCGGCCGGCCTCGCCCTGCCGGCGGGCCCGTTCCGGATCGCCCACCGTGGCGGTCAGCGCCGCCGCGAAGTCCCGGACGAACTGCTCCGGATCCAGCGGCGTGCCGGTCCCGTCCGTGACCTGCTCCAGCGGCACCAAGGTCCCGGTGACGCCGTCCTGGACGACCTCGGGAATCCCGCCGGTGGCGCTGGCAACGACGGCGGCCCCGCAGGCCATTGCTTCCAGGTTGACGATGCCCAGCGGCTCGTAGATGGACGGGCAGGCGAACGCCGTGGCGTGGCTGAGCACCTGGATCAGCTCGTGGCGCGGCAGCATGCGCTCGATCAGCACCACGCCGTCGCGCCGGGACTTCAGCCCGTCGATCAGGCCGGTCGTCTCGGCGGCCAGCTCAGGGGTATCGGCCGCGCCCAGGCAGAGCACCAGCTGGACCTCCGGCGGCAGCTGGTCCGCCGCCCGCAGCAGGTACGGCACGCCCTTCTGCCGGGTGTTGCGGCCGACGAAGACCACCGAGGGCCGCCCGGGATCGATCCCCAGGGCGCGCACGGCGTCGTCGTTTTCGTCGCGCTGCCACAGCTCCACGTCGATCCCGTTGTGGACCACCTTCACCTTGGCGGGGTCCACCTCCGGGTAGCTGCGCAGGATGTCGGCCCGCATGCCGGCGGAGACGGCGATGATCGCCGCGGCCGCCTCGTAGGCGGTCTTCTCCGCCCAGGAGGACAGCCGGTAGCCGCCGCCGAGCTGCTCTGCCTTCCACGGGCGCAGCGGTTCCAGGGAGTGTGCGCTGAGCACATGCGGAATCCCGTGCAGCAGCGAGCCGAGGTGGCCGGCCATGTTCGCGTACCAGGTGTGCGAATGCACCAGGTCGGCACCCTGCATGGCCGTGAGCATGGCCAGGTCGACGCCGAGGGTCTGCACCGCGGCATTGGCGTCCTTGAGTTCTTCCGGCACGGCATAGCTGCGTACCCGGGCGCCGTGGAAGTCTTCGGGGCGGGGCCCGCCGAAGGCATGGATGTTCAGGTCCACCTTGTCCGCCAGCACCCGGCTGAGTTCGGCCACGTGGACGCCGGCGCCCCCGTAGATTTCCGGAGGGAATTCCTTTGTCACAATATCGATCCGCACGAAATCTAACGTAGTGCAGCCCGCACTTCTCACCTAGTCTGAAAAAAGCATTGCTTCACAGTTGGCCACAGTGGCTATGGGGAACAGAAATGGGGACGCGTTCATGCCGCACAAGAAGGTTCTGGCAGTAGTTCTGGCCGGTGGTGAAGGCAAACGCCTGATGCCCCTGACCGCGGACAGGGCCAAGCCCGCGGTGCCTTTCGCCGGCAGCTACCGGCTGATCGATTTCGCACTGTCGAACCTGGTCAACTCGCACTACCTGAAGATCGTGGTGCTGACGCAGTACAAATCGCACAGCCTGGACCGGCACATTTCCGAAACCTGGCGGCTGTCCTCCCAGCTGGGCAATTACGTGGCCACGGTACCGGCGCAGCAGCGCCGCGGCAAGAGCTGGTTCCTGGGCAGCGCGAACGCCATCTACCAGTCGCAGAACCTGATCCACGACGAAAAACCGGACATCGTCGTCGTCATCGGTGCGGACCATGTCTACCGCATGGACTTCCAGCAGATGGTGGACGCCCACGTGCAAAGCGGTGCCGCGGCCAGCGTGGCCGCGGTACGCCAGCCGCTGTACCTGGCCAACCAGTTCGGTGTCATCGAAACCGACCCGGCGGATCCCCGGAAGATCTCGGCCTTCGTGGAAAAGCCGGCCAGCACGCCCGGACTTCCCGATGATCCGCAGAGCTTCCTGGCGTCCATGGGCAACTACGTGTTCAGCCGGGACGCCCTGCTCGAGGCGCTGGAGGCGGACGCCGAGCGGCTGGATACCAACCACGACATGGGCGGGGACATCATCCCCTACTTCGTCGGGCGCGGTGAGGCGGCCGTCTACGACTTCACCACCAACGACATGCCCGGGGCCAATGAGGCGGACCGGCAGTACTGGCGCGACGTCGGCACGCTGGATTCCTACTATGACGCGCACATGGACCTGATCCGCCCGCTGCCGGCCTTCAACCTGTACAACCAGGAGTGGCCCATCTACACCCGGCACAACGTTTTCGCGCCGGTCAAGCTGGTCCGCGGCGCCGGCGGCCGGGACGGGGCGGCGCACGACTCGATCCTGGCCTCCGGCACGGTGGTCTCGGGCGGCGACGTGCGCTACTCGGTGCTGGCGAACAATGTGTACGTGTCCGAGGGGGCGCACGTGGACGGCTGCGTGCTGATGGACAACGTGCGCGTCGGCGAGGGGGCCGTGCTCCGCCGGGCCATCCTGGACAAGAACGTCCACGTGCCGGCGGGGGCGACCATCGGGGTGGACCCGGAGCAGGACCGCGCCCGGGGCTTTACCGTGACCGACTCCGGCCTGACCGTGCTGACCAAGGGCCAGGAGGTGCTGGCCGCGGACACCGTCGCCGGCGCCTAGGAGCCGGCGGCCCGGCCGGCCCCGGTAGACTCGGAGGGCACCTGCCCGGCGGGAACCAGGTTCCCGCACCCCTGCCCTCCGGAGTTTGAACCATCCCATGACCGCTGTCGACACCAGCCCTGCCGGAACCGCAGAACTGACGCCGGAGGAGATCTCCATCTGCCTGAAGGTGCTCGGACGGATCCATACGCTGGCGGACAGCCACCCCGATTTCGTGGCTGTCCGCCAAGCCACCGGCAAGATGTTCAAGGAGGCCCGGCGGCACCGTCGCCGCGAGAAGCGGGACGCCATTGCCGCCGCGGACCGCGCGGTCATGGCCCGCACCGCCACGGCGGCCAACGACCGGATCGACGACGAGACCGCGGGCATCGAGCTGGTTTCCCCGGCCCCGGGCGCCGTGGCCGGCCATTTGGTCCGCCCGCGCAACTGCTACATCTGCAAGCAGCCCTATACCCAGGTGGACGCTTTCTACCATCAGCTCTGCCCCGGCTGTGCGGCCTTCAGCCACGGCAAGCGGAACGCCTCTGCGGACCTGTCGGGCCGGCGAGCCCTGCTGACCGGCGGCCGGGCCAAGATCGGCATGTACATTGCGCTGCGGCTGCTGCGCGACGGCGCGCACACCACCATCACCACGCGCTTTCCGAAGGACGCAGCCCGGCGCTTCATGGCCGTCCCCGACAGTGCGGACTGGATCCACCGGCTCACGATTGCCGGCATCGACCTGCGTGATCCTGCCCAGGTCCTGGCCTTGGCGGATTCGGTCGCAGCCGCCGGGCCGCTGGACATCCTGGTCAACAACGCCGCCCAGACAGTCCGCCGCTCCGCGGACGCCTACCGCCCGCTGGTGCAGGCCGAGCAGGCAGCGCTGCCCGGCGGCCGGACGGCCCCGGAGCTGGTCGGTTTCGGCCCTGCCCACCACCCCCACCCGCCGGCCCTGGCTGCTGCGGCCGCGGGGCGGGGACTGGCCGCGGAGGAACTGACCGCCCTGGCACTGGCTGCCGGATCCGCCGCCCCGGAGCGGATCGCCGCCGGCACCGCGGTGGACGCCGGCGGGCTGGTGCCGGACATCACCGACCTCAACAGCTGGACCCGGACGGTCGAGCAGGTGGACCCGGTCGAGATGCTCGAGGTCCAGCTGTGCAATGTCACCGCACCGTTCCTGCTGGTTAGCCGGCTGCGCGCGGCACTGGCGTCCTCGACAGCCCGGCGCAAGTACGTGGTCAACGTCTCGGCCATGGAGGGCCAGTTCGGCCGCCGCTACAAGGGGCCCGGCCATGCACACACCAACATGGCCAAGGCCGCGCTCAACATGCTCACCCGGACCAGCGCCGGGGAGATGTTCACGAAGGACAGGATCCTCATGACTGCCGTGGACACCGGCTGGATCACCGACGAACGTCCGCACCACACCAAGGTCCGGCTGGCCGAGGAGGGTTTCCGGGCGCCGCTGGACCTTGTCGATGGTGCCGCGCGCGTCTACGACCCGATCGTGCAGGGCGAAGCCGGGGTGGATCTGTACGGCTGCTTCCTGAAGGACTACAAGCCCTCAGCCTGGTAGTGGGCCGCACAACCTGTTGAGCTTGTCAGGCGATGCGGGTCACTTCCACCGACACCTGCAGCTGCGAGCCGCCGCCGCCGGAAAGGATGCCCTTCAGCGGCGGTACGTCCCGGTAGTCGCGCCCGCGCGCCACGGAGACGTGGAAGTCGCCGACCGGTCCGGCATTCGTCGGGTCCCAGCCCTGCCACTGCCCGTCCCACCACTCCAGCCAGGCGTGCGACTGCCCGGCCACGGTCTCACCCACCGACGCCTCGGGGCGGGGATGCAGGTAGCCGGAAACATAGCGGGCCGGAATGCCCAGGCTGCGCAGCGCGCCGATCCCGAGATGGGCCAGGTCCTGGCAGACACCCTGGCGGTGGTTCCAGACCTCCTCGGCGTTCGACTGCACCCCGGTGACGCCCTTGACGTACTGCATTTCGCCCTTCATCCAGTCCATCACCGTGTGCGCCGCCGCATGCGGGCCGCGCCCGTCCACCAGGCCGGCCACCAGCTTGCGCACCTCGGCGCCCGGCTCGCTCAGCGGCGTCTGCGGCAACCAGTCGGAGAATTCGTCCAGCACGGCATCCGTACCGAGTCCGTCCCAGCCGACGTTTTCCTCCTCGGGCAGCACGCGCCCGCTGCGGTGCACCTCGACGGTGCTCACCGCCGCGACCTCAAGGAAATCATGCGGGATCTGCAGGTCGAACGCCGTCACCCGGGTGCCCCAGTAATCCCGGTAGCTGCTCAGCACCGCGCCGGCGGGACTGACCTTCACGCTCGATTCCAGCACCACCTGCTGGGCATCGGTCACCGGCGTCATCCGCGCCTCGTTGTAGGACACCGAGACCGGGCGGTCGTAGGTATAGCAGGTACGGTGCTCGATCCGCAGGCGCGTCATGAAACCTCTCCAACCCAGGCCAGATCCACCGTCTGGGCAAAGTATTTGCGGGTAATGGCATCGGAAGCCTGGGCACAGGCCTTCTGCACCCGGTCCATGTGTTCGGGCAGTTCCGCCATCAGGTTGGCGGTCTGGTGGAACTCCAGGAACGTCCTGGCCTGGCCGACGATCCGGCGGGCGTCGTCGATGAAGCCGACGCGCTGGTAGGACGGGTCCAGCTGTTCCAGCGCCCGTTCGGCATCGCCGAGCGCGTACACGACCGAGCGCGGGAAGAGCCGGTCCAGCAGCAGGAACTCGGCGGCGTGTTCCTCGCCGGAGGCGGCGCGCCGGGTGCGCAGGAAGGACTCGTACGCGCCGGCGCAGCGCAGCATGTTCACCCAGGACAGGCCGGAGGAGAGCAGGTCCGGGGCCTGCAGCATGCGCGCGGTCATGTCCGCCCGTTCCAGGCTGCGGCCCAGGATCATGAACTGCCAGCCCTCGTCGTGGCTCATCGTGGTGTCGGCCAGGCCGTTGACCATCGCCGTGCGTTCCAGCACCCAGTGGCAGAACCGGTAGGTGCCCACCACGTCCTTGCGGTGCTGGCTCAGGCCGTACCAGGTGGTGTTCAGGCATTCCCACAGTGCCGAGGAGACGGTTTCCCGGGCACGCCGTGCGTTTTCGCGGGCGGCGCCCAGCGCGCCGGCTATCGACGACGGGCTGGTCCGGTCGTAGGCCAGCCTGTTCAGCAGCTCGCTTAGCCCGAAGTCGGCCGTCTCCGGGCGGGAGCCCATGATGCCCAGCAGTTGGCCGGCCACCTGGTGCTGCTCGGAGGCCGGCAGCTGGTTCAGCCGTTCCAGGTTGACGTCCAAAATCCTGGCCGTGCCGTCCGCGCGCTCGACATAGCGGCCGATCCAGAACAGGGATTCGGCAATCCGGCTCAGCATCCGGGTACAGCTCCTTCGCTTGGTTCCACGGGTCCGCTCATTGCTCCTGCGCCCCTTCCTGCCAGCCGGACTCGACCGGCCAGACGCTCGTGCGCTCGTGCACCGCAGGCACTGCTGCCGGCGCAGCGGGAGCGTCCGGGGCTGCCGTGACATCGCTGCCGGCCAGCACCCAGGTGTCCTTGGAGCCGCCGCCCTGGCTTGAGTTGACGATCAGTGACCCTTCCTTCAGCGCCACCCGGGTCAGCCCGCCCGGCAGCACCCAGATGTCGTCGCCGTCGTTGATGGCGAACGGACGCAGGTCCACATGCCGCGGGCCGAACCGCCCGCCGGCCATGGTCGGGACGGTGGACAGCTGCAGCACCGGCTGGGCGATCCAGCCGCGCGGATCGGCCAGCACCTTGGCCCGCAGCCCCTCGAGTTCCTCCTTGGAGGCGCTCGGGCCGATCACCAGCCCCTTGCCGCCGGAGCCGTCCACGGGCTTGACCACGAGCTCGTCCAGCCGGTCCATGACCTCCTCGCGTGCCGCCGGTTCCTCCAGCCTGAAGGTGTCCACGTTCGGAATGACCGGCTCCTCGCCCAGGTAGTAGCGGATCAGGTCCGGCACATACGTATACACCAGTTTGTCGTCCGCCACGCCATTGCCTACCGCGTTGGCGATGGTCACGTTGCCGGCCCGGGCGGCGTTGACGATGCCGGGGCAGCCCAGCACGGAGTCCGAGCGGAACTGGAGCGGATCCAGGAAATCGTCGTCGATCCGCTTGTAGATCACATCCACCCGCTGCTCGCCGGCGGTGGTGCGCATGTAGACGCGGTTGCCGCGGCAGATCAGGTCCCGCCCCTCCACCAGCTCCACGCCCATCAGCCCCGCCAGCAGGGTGTGCTCGAAATAGGCGCTGTTGAACACCCCCGGGGTGAGAACGACGACGGTCGGGTCCTCGACGCTCGGCGGCGCCGTCTTGCGCAGCGCCGAGAGCAGCCGGCGCGGATACTCCTCCACCGGCCGCACGCTCAGCTGGGCGAAGGCCTCGGGCAGCCCCTTGGCCATGGCCCGCCGGTTCTCCAGCACGTAGCTCACGCCGCTGGGCACGCGCACATTGTCCTCGAGCACCCGGAAGGTGCCGGCATCGTCGCGCACCAGGTCGATGCCGGAAATCAGCACCCGCACCCCGCCGGCCGGATCGAAGCCGGAGACCTCGCGGTGGAAATGCGCGCTCGAGGTCACCAGCCGCCGCGGAATCACCCCGTCGGAAACCACCTGCATCTTCCCGTAGACATCCTGCAGGAATGCTTCCAGCGCGTGCACCCGCTGGGCCACCCCGTGCTCCAGGACGGTCCAGTCCGCGGCGGAAATCACCCGCGGGACGATGTCGAGCGGGAACGGACGCTCCTCCCCGGCAAAGTCGAAGGTGACCCCGCGGTCCAGGAAGGTGCGTGCCATCGAGTCGGCGCGGGCGGTGACGTCGGCGAGCGTCTGGGCACCCAGCGCCGCGGCCACGTGCGAATACTCCGGCCGCGGGATCTGCCCGGGGCCGAACATTTCGTCGTAGGCGGCGCTGCGTCCGGCCGCAGCAGCATAGTCCTGGAAAAGGTCAGACATGGCTAAAGGTTTTCACGTCTTCACTCCTTTGTCATAGCGGCGCTGCCGACGGCGTGTTCCCCTAGGATGGGCAGGTGCCCAATCCCCCCGCCCGCACCCTGCTGCCCGGTCTGCGGCCGTCGCTGCTGCCGGCCCTGCTGCCTGGTCTGGCGGCCGCCGCGGCAGCGGTGCTGCTGGCCTTCGGCGCGCACGCCGTGTGGCCTGCGGTGCCGGCGATGAGCTTCGCCGTCGGCCTGGGCATCCTCGCCGCGAACCTGCCGGGTCTGTCCGCGGCGGTGACCGGCGGCCTGGCCCCGGGGTTGAGGTTTTCCGCCAAGACACTGATGCGCGCCGGCATCGTGCTGCTCGGGGCCCGGCTGTCGCTGGGCGAACTGGCCGGGCTCGGCTGGCAGGCCCTGGTCCTGACCGTCCTGCTGGTGCTGGCCGCCTTCGCCGGCACCTACCTGCTCGCCCGGCTGTTCCGGCTGCCCGGTGAACAGCCGCTGCTGCTGGCCGCCGGCTTCGCCATCTGCGGCGCCTCGGCTGTCGCCGCCGTCGCGGCGGCCCGCGGCAGCCGCTACCGCGATGCGGCCGCCCCGGTGGCGCTGGTGACCCTGTGCGGCACGCTCGCCATCGCGGTGCTGCCGGCGCTGATGCAGCCGGCCGGCCTGACCGCGCAGACCTTCGGCTTCTGGGTCGGGGCGTCCGTGCACGACGTTGGCCAGGTGGTCGCCGCGGCGCAGACCGCCGGCCCGGCGGCGCTGGCCGTCGCCGTCGTCGTCAAGCTGGTCCGCGTGGCGATGCTGGCCCCGGTGGTGGCCGCGGTGACGCTGCACGGCCGGCGGGCCCGCCGCTGCACGGCCGGCAATGCCGCCGGCGGCCACGCCGGGCCCAGGCCGCCCGTAGTGCCGCTGTTCCTGGCCGGGTTCCTGGCCATGGTGCTGCTGCGCAGTACCGGCTGGCTGCCGCTGCCGGTGCTCTTCGTGCTCGGGATACTGCAGGACCTGCTGCTGGCCGCGGCGCTGTTCGCGCTCGGCGCCTCCGTGCGGCTGCGCGAGCTGGCGCATTCGTCGCTGCCGGCGCTGGCCGCGGCGCTGCTGGCCTGGTTGCTGGTCGCTGCCCTGGGCCTGGCCGCCGCCGGGCTCGCAGGGGTCTGAACCGGGCTGGGGCCGTCGCTGAGGCGGTGGTTAAATGGACCGGGTGAAGAACGAAAACCTCGGCCGGGCCGAGGCCGCCGAACGCTCCCGCAGCATCCGGGTGGAGCAGTACGACGTCGCCCTGGACCTGCGCAACGCCCGGGATCCCGAAGCCGGCAGCTTCCTGTCCCGGAGCATCATCACCTTCACCTGCAGCGAGCCCGGGTCCTCGACGTTCGTGGACTTCATCCACGAGAGCATCCACTCCGTCACGCTGAACGGGAACCGGCTGGATCCGGCAGCGGTCGTGGACGGGGCCCGGATCCACCTGCCGGGCCTGGAAGCGGAGAACGAGGCCACCATCATCGGTACCGCGCTGTACAGCCGCAGCGGCGAGGGCCTGCACCGCTTCGTGGACCCGGCCGACGGCGAAACGTATCTCTACACCCAGTACGAGCCGGCCGACGCCCGCCGGGTCTTTGCCAATTTCGAGCAGCCGGACCTCAAGGCGAGCTTCACCTTCAACGTTGCGGCGCCGTCGCACTGGCGCGTCCTGTCCAATGGGCCGGAAGCCGTGCGGGAACCGATGACCAGCTCGCCGGACTGTTCGATCTGGCGCTTCGCACCCACCCAGCGGATTTCCACGTACATCACTGCGGTGCTCGCCGGTCCCTACCACGCCGAAGAGGACCAGTGGGAGCGCCGGCTGCCGGACGGGTCCGTGCTGCAGGTCCCGCTCGGGGCCTACTGCCGAGCCTCGCTGGCGGAGGCCTTCGACGCCGGCCGCATCTTCGAGATCACCAAACAGGGGCTGGACTTCTTCCACGAACTCTTCGACTACCCCTACCCGTTCGGCAAGTACGACCAGGCCTTCGTTCCCGAATACAACCTCGGCGCGATGGAGAACCCCGGGCTGGTCACCTTCACCGAGGACTATGTCTTCCGGTCCCGGGCCTCCCGGGCCCAGTACCAGGCCCGGGCCAACACGATCCTGCACGAGCTGGCGCATATGTGGTTCGGCAACCTGGTGACCATGGCCTGGTGGGACGATCTGTGGCTCAAGGAATCCTTCGCCGACTACATGGGCGCGCTGGCCTCGGCCGAGGCCACCGAGTTCACCGGTGCCTGGGTCGCTTTCGCCAACCGCCGCAAGGCATGGGCGTACGTGCAGGACCAGCTGCCCACCACCCACCCGGTCGTCGCGGACATTCCGGACCTGGAAGCGGCCAAGCAGAACTTCGACGGCATCACCTACGCCAAGGGCGCCGCGGTGCTCAAGCAGCTGGTCGCGTATGTGGGCTTCGAAGCGTTCCGGGACGCGGTCCGGCGCTATTTCCGGGACAACGCCTACGGCACCGCCTCGCTCACGGACTTCCTGGCCGTGCTCGGCGCCGCCTCGGGCCGCCAGATGCAGGATTGGGCCCGGCTCTGGCTGCAGACGGCCGGCGTCTCCACGCTCACCGCCGAAACCGCTCAGGATGGCGGACGGCTGGCCGGGGTACGCATCCGGCAGGACTCCCCGGGTCCTGCCGGCGGTGTGCTGCGGCCGCACCGGCTGCAGCTGGGGTTCTATGATTTCGACGGCGGCACCCTGGCCCGCACCGCCGTCCGCGAGCTGGACGTCACCGGGGCGGACAGCGGCGTTCCCGACGTGGCCGGCCTGGACGTTCCGGCACTGCTGCTGCCCAACGACGGGGACCACAGCTATGCCAAGGTACGCCTGGATGAGCGTTCGCTGGACACCGTGCTCTCCGCCCTGGACCGGATCGCTGATCCGCTGGCCCGTGCGCTGTGCTGGTACCTGCTGTGGGACATGACCCGGGACGCTGCGCTGCCTCCCGCCGACTATGTGGCTGCGGTGGAACGCTTCGCATCCGCGGAGTCGGATCCGGGCGTGCTGCAGGTGCTGCTGGAGAACGCCCGGTACGCGGTGGAACATTACTGTCCCGCCGGCTCGCGGCCGGCGCTGCGCGAACGGCTGCTGGCCTCGGCGCGCCGGGAGCTGGAACGCGCAGCACCCGGCAGCGACGCCCAGCTGCTCCAGGCCCGGGCCCTCGCGGCCCTGGCCCGCCGCACCGGCAGCTGCGCGGACTTCCTCGCCGGGCTGCTGGACGGCTCCGCGACGGTGCCGGGCCTGACCCTGGACCCGGACCTGCGCTGGCGGTGCTGGCAGGCGCTGGCCGCCACCGGCCACGCCGGCCAGGCAGCCCTGGATGCCGAGCTGTCCAGGGACCGGACCGCCTCCGGACGGGCCTGGCATCTGACGGCCATGGCCGCGCGGCCGGACCCGGGAGTCAAGGCGCAGGCGTGGCGGGATGCGGTCGAAGGAACGGCCCTGTCCAACGAGCTGCTCGATGCGACCATCGACGGCTTCAACCAGGGCAGCCACGACCTGCTCGACCCTTGGACCGAACCCTACTTCGACAGCCTGGAGCAGGTCTGGGCCGGCCGGAGCATCGAATTGGCCGGCCGGATCGCCCGCGGACTCTACCCGCTGGCCCAGGACCTGGCGGACGGCCAGGATCCCGCCGGGCACCCCGTCGTCGTACGTACCGACGAATGGCTCCGGGCGCACGCCCAGGCGCCGGCAGCCCTGCGCCGGATCGTGATCGAGCAGCGGGACCATCTGGTCCGCGCGCTTACCGCGCAGGCCGCCGCCCGCCGGTGAGCGGGCGGCGGCCGGTGACTACGGCGCCTCCGGCAGGCAGGCGGCGGGCCCGCCCTCGCGGCCGGTGCTGAAGGCCTCCACCCGTTCGGCGGCATTGCCGTGGTCGCCGGCCTTGGTCCATGGCGTCTGGTCGGCCAGCGCCGTCAGCGCAGCCTCGAGTTCCTGCTGGTCGCCGTCCTCGAAGACCAGCGTTCCGTCGGCGGCCGCCCCGAACAGCGACGCGCCGGCAAAACAGTCGGCCTGGAGTTCGGCTGCCTGCGACCGCAGTTCCTCGGCCAGCCGGTACTGCACCGCGTGCCCCCACTCGTGTGCGACCACCAGGTACGGCCATGCGTCCCCGTTCAGGTAGCCGGTTTCCATCAGGCCGATGTCCCAGGCAACATAGTCGCCTTCCGGGCAGTAGTAGGCATTGCCCGGACCCAGTGGCTGGCCGCCGCAGACCGGGGCGGTGGCCGGATTCGTCCCGTCATAGAGTCCGACGACGGTCGGAGACGTGTACGTCCCGGTGAAGAATTCGTTCCAATGCGTGGCCCAGTAGGCATCGGTGGCGGTCTGGGCGGTCTTGATGTCCTGCTCCAGGTTTTCGACCGGGGCCGGCTCGGGAACGGTTACGGCTGCGGCACCGCCGGCGCCGGCAAGGCTGAAAGTTGCCGCCAGCGCCAGCGAGGCCAGCGGGCGTCCGGCGGACGGCACGAGTGGATTCTTGGGGGACACGGTCAACCTCCCTGGTGTTGCTAAGGTCCACCAGTATAACGGCTTCCGTTACTGTTCCGTTATTTGTGTCACAGCAGCCGGCGAAGGCAGTCAGGGCACCCGGTGCTGCCACTGTCCGGTGGCGAACTTCGTGGCCACCAGCTCCCGGGCCGCGGCCAGTTCCTCCTCGCTGAAGCCGGCCTCAACGGCGGCATAGCGGTCCATGAAGGTCTGCATCATGACCTCGATGATCTCCTCGCGGCTCCGCCCGGTCTGCCGGCGCAGCGGATCCACCCGCTTGTTCGCGCTCGCGATGCCCTTGTCGGAGATCTTTTCCCGGCCGATCCGCAGCACTTCGAGCATCTTGTCCGCGTCGATGTCGTAGGACATGGTCACATGGTGGAGCATGCCACCGTTGGCCAGGCGCTTCTGCGCCGCGCCGCCGATCTTTCCCTCGGGGGTGGCAATGTCGTTCAGCGGCTTGTAGAAGGCCTGAATGCCCAGCTTGTCCAGCGCAGCCATGACCCAGGCGTCCAGGAAGGGGTAGGAGGCCTCGAAGCTCAGTCCGTCCACGAGCGTCTGCGGCAGGTACAGCGAGTAGGTGATGGCATTGCCCTGCTCCATGAACATCGCTCCCCCGCCGCTGATCCGGCGCACCACGGTGATTCCATGGCGGCGCACCCCGTCCGGATCCACTTCGTTCTTCAGCGACTGGAAACTGCCAATGACCACCGACGGCGCCTCCCACTCCCAGAAGCGCAGCGTCGGTGCTCGCCGTCCGGCACCGACCTCATGCGCGAGGACTTCGTCCATGGCCACGTGCATGTGCGTGGGCAGCGGAGTGGGCGGAATGATCTGCCAGTTGTGGTCCAGCCACCCGGAGGCCTTGGCCAGGGCCCGGCGTACCGCAACGGCCACGGCGTCCGCGGAGAAGCCGAAGAGGACCGCGTCCGGCGGCAGCGCCGCCGTGATCGCCGCGGAGAACTCCGCGTGGCTGCTCTCCGCCGGCATTCCTCCGAGGGCGTCGTTGATGTGCTGCAGCGCCTCGTCCGGTTCGAGGAAGAAGTCGCCGCTGATCGACACCTGCACCAGCCGTCCGCCGGCGACTTCCAGGTCCGCCACCACGAGCTTGCCGCCGTGGACCTTGTACTCACCGTGGTGATGCGCGGACATTCGTGCTCCTTACTGGCGTGGCTGCAGGACGGATGCAGGCCGGGCGGGCCGGTCCTGCTCCCGGCGCCGGCCGTGCCGGCCGGGTGCGCCCGCCCAAGCCCCGGTGCGCAAGTCACAGCATTTTCTCAGGTTACCCGGAGGTTGCACCCAGCACCGATGGATAATGTCTAAGACACCTCATAAAGGTGCGAGTGAAGAACAGCCGGCTGGCTACCGGCGATGGCCGGCAACTTCGGGAGAACTCCCCCCAACTTATCCCGAAGTTGCCGGCCTTTTCTTGTGCCCGGACGCCGGCACACCGGCCAAAGGGTTAAATGCCGATGCCCGCACCGGGCGGTGCGGGCATCCTTCCAAGCGGCCGGGCCGCCTGGTTACTTCTTGCCGAAGTTCTTGAAGCGGGCGTTGAAGCGCTCCACACGGCCGGCGCTGTCCATGATGCGCTGCTTGCCCGTGTAGAACGGGTGCGACTCGGAGGAGATTTCGACCTCGATCAGCGGGTAGGTGTTGCCGTCTTCCCACTCGACAGTCTTGTCGGAGGAAACGGTGGACCGGGTCAGGAAGGAAACACCGGAGGCCAGGTCGCGGAAAACAACCGGGCTGTATCCCGGGTGGATGTCAGACTTCATAGTTGCACCTTTGGTTCTCGCCCCTGGATTTTGCCAGCGGCATGCAGGATGTTGAACAGCACTAACGCAGTTCCGGCCGTCGGCCGGCCAGCACTCCACCTTACCGCATCGCGGGGTCCGCCAGGAAATTCGGCAGGGCCCCTGCACGGCCCGCTCAGGAGCGCCGGCAGGCCCAGAAAGCCACGGCGCTGGCGGCGGCCACATTCAGCGAATCGACGCCTTCCCGCATTGGGATCATCACCTTCAGGTCCACAAGGGCCAGGGTCTGCGGCAGCATGCCTGCGCCTTCGGTGCCCAGCACCAGGGCGAGCCGGTCGAAGCTGCGCCGTTCCAGCTCATCCAGGCCGATGGCATCCTCGGTCAGCTCCAGCGCCGCCGTCGTAAAACCGGCGTCGTGCAGGGCGGCCAGGTCCCCCGGCCAGTCGGCCAGCCGTGCCCACGGGATCTGGAACACCGTGCCCATGCTCACCCGGATGCTGCGCCGGTAAAGCGGATCCGCGCAGCGCGGACTGATGAGCACCGCATCCAGGCCCATGGCCGCCGCGGACCGGAATATGGCCCCCACATTGGTGTGGTCCACGATGTCCTCCAGGACAGCCACCCGCCGTGCCCCCTCGAGCACCTGGGCCACGGACAGCGGTTCGGGCCGGTGCATGGCGGCCAGCGCACCCCGGTGCAGGTGGAAGCCGGTGACGGCTTCGAGCACCTCCGGAGCGCCGACGAACACCGGCACCTCGGGGAACTGTTCGAGCACGTCGGCCAGGTCCGGCAGCCACTTCTCGGCCAGGAAAAAGGAACGCGGCCGGTGGCCTGCCCGGATGGCACGCCGGAGCACCTTGGAGCTTTCGGCAATGTACATGCCCTCGGCGGGCTCCCGCCGGCGGCGCAGCGCGGTGTCCGTCAGCTGCGTGTAGTCGGCCACCCGCGGATCCGCCGGGTCGGTCAGGTACTGCAGGTTCACCGGCCGGCCGCCTGGACCAGCTGGGCCACCATCGTCCACAACGCCACCAGGCCCAGGGCGACGATGATGCCGCGCAGCACCACCGGTTTCAGCCGGCGCCCGACGGCGGAACCGAACAGCGCCCCGGCCAGGGAGCTGACGGCGATGGCCAGCACCACCCACCAGTCGATCCGGGCAAAGGCGAACAGCATGTAGGACACCGCGGCAATCAGGTTCACGCCCAGCACCAGCACGTTCTTGACGGCATTGGCCTGCTGCATGCTGCCGTGCAGGAAGACGCCAAGGATGCCCAGCAGCAGCACCCCCTGGGCTGCCACGAAGTAGCCGCCATAGACACCGGCGGCAAAGACCAGCACCAGCAGCAGCCAGGGGCGGGTCTTCCGCCGCGCCTGCGCTGCCTGGCGTTCGCGCACCCAGGCCTGCAGCCGCGGCTGGAAGATGACAAAGCACAGCGCCACCACAATCAGGAACGGGGCAGCGACGCCGAAGACGCTGTCCGGCAGGTTCAGCAGCAGGGCGGCTCCGGTGATGCCGCCCAGCAGGGACGCCGGCAGCAGCGTGGCCAGGGTGCGCCGCAGTCCCGCCAGCTCCCGGCGGTAGCCGTAGACGCCGCCGGCCCCGCCCGCAATCAGGCCCATGGCGTTGGAGATGGTGGCCGTCACCGGCAGGTAGCCCAGCGCCACCAGGATGGGAAAGGTGACCAGCGTGCCGGATCCGACAACGCTGTTGATGGTCCCGGCCCAGAGCCCGCCGAGCGCGATGAGGGCAGCATGGAGCGGCTCCATCCGGCCGGGGCGCCTAGGCGCGGCGGGCGACGGCGGTGTAGCGGCCGCCCTCGGACCTGACTTCCAGCGGCAGGCCGAAGGTTTCGCTCAGATGCTCCTCGGTCAGCACATCGGCAATCGGACCCTGGGCCACCACGGCGCCCTCGCGCAGCAGCATGGCGTGGGTGAACCCCGGGGGCACTTCCTCCAGATGGTGGGTGACCAGCACCAGCGCCGGCGCTTCCTCGTCCGCCGCCAGCTGGCTCAGGCTGTGCACCAGTTCCTCCCGGCCGGCCAGGTCCAGTCCGGCACCGGGCTCGTCAAGCAGCAGCAGTTCGGGATCGGACATCAGTGCCCGGGCGATCTGCACGCGCTTGCGCTCCCCCTCGCTGAGCGAGGCGAAGGTGCGGTTCATGAAGGTGGACATGCCCCAGGCATCCAGCAGCCGGAAGGCCCGCCGCTCGTCCATCCGCTCGTACTGCTCGCGCCAGCGGCCGGTGACCCCGTACGAGGCCGTGACCACCACGTTGAGCACCGTCTCGTGCTCGGGAATCTGGCTGGCCAGCGCGGCCGAGGCCAGCCCGATGCGCGGGCGCAGTTCGAAGACATCCACCCGGCCCATGACTTCGTCGAGGATGCCGGCCACCCCACGGGTGGGATGCAGCCGCGCGCCGGCAATCTGCAGCAAGGTGGTCTTGCCGGCACCGTTGGGGCCGAGGACAACCCAGCGCTCCCCGTCCCTGACCTGCCAGTCCACGTCATCGAGCAGGACTTTTCGCCCGCGGACCACGCTGACCCCGGCAAATTCAAGAACATCACTCATATCAGTAGACAGTAGGCTAAAACGCGTAGCGTTCGCCAAACGCTAAACTGGATGCCGGATGACTGACCGGCAGTCCCGCCCCCATTGTGCAAAGGATCCATACATGCTTTCCCAGTTCCGCGTCGTGTCCTATGGATATGTCCTCCCCGACGACTATCTGGCCCAGGTGCAGCAGGCCGTTGCCGGCGCCGGCGGCAAGACGGAGACGTGGGAACGCTCGGCCAACGACCGGTTCGAAGTGGCGGTCCTGCAGGTGGCATACGACGGCCTCCCCGGCGACGGGCTGGGAGTCCTCCGGGCCGCGGTGGCCGGGCCGGGAGCAGGCTACGGCGATGAGGTAGGCACCGCCGTCGTCCCCGCGGCGCTGGCCGGCCCGCAACGGAAGCTGCTGATCATGGACGTGGACTCGACGCTGATCAAGCAGGAAGTCATCGAGCTGCTGGCCGAACATGCCGGCAATCGCGAGGAGGTGGCGGCCGTCACCGAGGCGGCGATGCGTGGCGAGCTGGACTTTGCCCAGAGTCTGCATGCGCGCGTAGCCACACTGGCCCAGCTGCCCTCGGAGGTGATCGAGAAGGTCCGCGGCGACGTGGAGCTGAGCGACGGAGCGGCCGAACTGGTGGAGGCATTCCTGGACAGGGGACATGCAGTGGCGGTGGTCTCCGGCGGCTTCAGCCAGGTCCTGGATCCGCTGGCCCAAGGGCTGAAGCTGAGCTACTGGCGCGCGAACCTGCTCGGCGTCGAGGACGGTAGGCTTACCGGCAAGGTGGTCGGGACCGTGGTGGACCGCGCCGTCAAGGAGGCCTCGCTGCGCGAATGGGCGGCGGCCGAAGGCATCGACCTGGCCCAGACCATCGCGATCGGCGACGGGGCGAACGACCTGGACATACTCGCGGCGGCGGGCCTCGGCGTCGCCTTCAATGCCAAGCCGGCCGTCCGGATGGCAGCCGATGCCGCCATCACCATCCCGTACCTGGACGTCGCCCGCTACTTCGCAGGAGTCTGACGGCCACGGGCCCCGTCCGGAGCGAAGCGAGGGACGGGAGGCCGGCAGACGCTGAGTTCACCGCCTGCCCCGCGCTCCGCGCACGGGGACCCCGGGCGGCTCTCTTGCCGCGGGCCCCGCCCGAGCGAAGGGGGCGGGGCCCGCGGGCCCTTACGGCCGGGACTGCTTCAGGAAGCTCTCCGCACCGCCGGCGTACTCGGTGTGGCCGGAGGGCACGTCGGCGGTCACCATCCGGGCCACCTCGGCCGCGAATTCCTCCACTGAGTACAGCTTGCCCGCCTCTGCCCGGCGCGCCTCGATGGCGCCGGGACGGGCGCGGTCCAGCAGCGTGGCCGTCACGGTGCCCTCGATCATGTCCCCGGAGACCACCACCAGGGAAATGCCCTTGGCCTCCAGCTGCGGCAGCTTCGCGCGCAGGGCGTCCTCGCCGGCACGCTTGCTCAGCGCCACCGGCTCGTATTCGGGCATGGTGGGCACGGAATGGATGAAGTGCGCCTGGTGGCTGGTGACGAACACCACCCGCGAACCTGCCGGCATGGCCTCCACTGCGGCCTCGAGCATGTTCAGCTGCGCGTCCCGGTTCAGGCGCATGGCGTAGTCCTCGCCCAGCCCGGTTTCCATTCCGCCGGAGGCGTTGAGCACCAGGATGTCCAGTCCGCCGAAGTTCTCCCGGGCCGCATCGACCAGTGCCTTCGCCCCTTCCGGCGACGTCAGGTCGGCACCCACGGCGACTGCCCGGCCACCGGCCTCCTCGATCCCGGCCACCACCTTGTTGGCCCGGGGGGCCTTCTGGCGGTAGTTGACGACGACGGCGGCGCCGTCGGCGGCCAGCAGTTTGGCTACCTCGGCCCCGATCCCGCGGGATGATCCCGTGACAATTGCTGTCTTGCCTTCCAATGCGCCCATGGCTGCTCCTTCGAGTTGGAAAAGGTGAAGGCACCCCCTTGTAGGGAATGCTTAACGAAAACGGCTCCGGGAACCATCTTGCCAGTCCCCGGAGCAGTTTCGTTTGTAGGCTGCCCACAAAGGGCAGCTGCTGAACGGAGTGGGGCGCGAGGGGCCCGGAGTGGCGGCGAAGCCGACACTCCGGGGCGCCCCAATCCTAGTGGCCCATGCCGAGCCCGCCGTCTACCGGGATCACCGCGCCGGAGATGTAGGCTGCCTCGTCACTGGCCACCCAGCGCACCACATTGGCCACCTCCTCCGGCTCGGCGAAGCGGCCGGCCGGGATGCTGCCCAGGTAGTTCTTCTGGGTCTCCTCCGGCAGCGCGGCTGTCATGTCGGTGTTGATGAATCCCGGGGCCACCACGTTGGCGGTAATGCCGCGCGAACCCAGTTCGCGGGTGAGCGAACGGGCAATGCCCACCAGGCCCGCCTTGGAGGCGGCGTAGTTGATCTGTCCCGGCGAGCCGTACAGGCCCACCACCGAGGAAATCAGGACAACCCGCCCCCGCTTCAGCCGGATCATGCCCTTGGAGGCGCGCTTGATCACGCGGAAAGCGCCGGTGAGGTTGGTGTCGATGACCTCCGTGAAGTCTTCCTCGCTCATGCGCAGCAGCAGGGTGTCCCGGGTGATGCCGGCATTGGCGACCACCACTTCCACCGGGCCGTGCGCCGCCTCGGCCTCGCTGAAGGCGGCATCCACGGACGCGGCATCCGTCACGTCCGCCTTGACCCCGAGGAAGCCCTCGGGCACCTCGCCGCTGCGGTAGGTGATGGCCACCTTGTCGCCATTGGCC
The DNA here is from genome assembly GCF_012395835.1 of Arthrobacter mobilis. Lineage (GTDB taxonomy): Bacteria > Actinomycetota > Actinomycetes > Actinomycetales > Micrococcaceae > Crystallibacter > Crystallibacter mobilis. The sequence goes on along the minus strand of NZ_JAAZSQ010000003.1, from coordinate 26,258 downwards.
TGGAAGGCCCGGGCAATGGCCAGGCCGATCCCCCGGTTGCCGCCGGTGACCAGGACACTGCGTCCCTGCTGTTCGTTCTGCACTCATACCTCCGTGGTTCCTGTCGGTGCTCCCTAAGAATCCTAGCCGGGCCCTCCCGCCGGCTTTGGCACCTGTTCCGGCGCGTGGGAGAATTGAAGAGGGCCTATGGAGAGTGATGAACGCACGGTCGGATAACAACGGGGAAGTCCTGAACATTACGGACGCCCAGGAAAGCCATACGGATGAAATGCACCGCCGCATGGTCAAGTACACGGTGGCCATGTCGATCCGCTTGGCGTGCCTGCTGCTGTTCTTCTTCATCCCCGGCTGGCAGCGCTGGCTGTTTGTGGCCGGCGCGGTGTTCCTGCCCTGGATCGCCGTGATCATTGCCAACGGCGGCGCCGACCAGAGCCGGATCAAGCCCAGCGACGCCCTGCTGGACCAGGCACCGCTGCCGGAGCTGCCCTCCGGCGAATCCCTGGCCGGCCGCGACCACGTGGACATCCTTCGCGGCGAAGTGGTCGAGGACCAGGACTCCCCGGAGGCCGGGCCGCCCGGCGGCCCGCCGGACCGCAGCGAGGCGGACGGCCGGGACGCCGCATGAGTATTTTTGACCAACTCTCCGGCGGGCCTTCCCGTGCGGAGGAACAGCACTCTGGCGGAAAGATCTGCTCCCGCAAAGGCTGCCGCGACGGCGCCGCCTGGCAGCTGCTCTGGAACAACCCGCGGATCCACACCCCTGAGCGGCGGAAGATCTGGCTGGCCTGCACCGCCCATCGCGAGTGGCTGGAAGAATACCTGACACTGCGCGGCCTCTGGCGCCAGACTCTGCCCCTGCCGGGAGCGGCGGGCGGGGAAGGGGGCGATTAGCATGTACAGGTTCCTTCTGACCAGCAAGTGGACCGGCTGGTTCCTGCTGGCCGTCCTCGGCGCCGCGGTCTGCGTCTTCCTGGCTAACTGGCAGCTGGACCGCCGGGACCAGGCACGGGATGTGGTCTCCGCCGTCGCAACCAATTACGACCGCGACCCGGTACCGTTCGAGACCATGCGCGGCGCCTTTGCCAGCCACGATCCATCCACCGAATGGACACCGGTGGTGCTGCGCGGCACCTACGACGAAGCCGGGCAGCGCATCGTGCGCAACCGCCCGCTGAACGGCCGGCCCGGCTACGAGGTGCTGGTCCCGCTCCGCCTGGACAGCGGCGAGGCAGTGATCATCGACCGCGGCTGGTTGCCGATCGGCAACCGGGAAACCGGGCATCCGGACGAGATCCCTCCCCTGCCCGAGGGCGAGGTCGCGGTCATTGCCCGGATCAAGGGCGGCGAGGAGTCCGTCGACCGCAGCGCTCCGGAAGGCCAGCTGGCTTCGATCCAGCTGGAGGACTACGCGGCCGAGCTGGACTATCCGCTGCTGACCGGCAGTTATGGCCTGATGGCTGCCGAGGCCCCGGCCCCGGCCACTGCCCCGGTGGCGCTGCCCAAGCCGGCCGTGGATGAGGGCCCGCACCTGTCCTATGCCATGCAGTGGTTCGCGTTCGGCCTCCTGCTCTTCGTCGGCTACGGCTACGCCGCCCGCCAGCACGCGCTCGGCGCGGTCCGGGACGACGACGAGGACGACGGTTTCCACCAGGCCAACCCGGCCCCGCGGCCTGCCAAGCCCAGGCGCGCGGGCAAGCGGCCGACGTCCGAAGAGGAAGAGGACGCGCTGCTGGACGCGCAGGGCTTCTGACGGACCGCTGACCAAGGCGCGGGGGCGGCCGGCACCGACTGGCCGCCCCACGGGTTTCCCGTACTGGATCAGCGGGCGCCGAGCGGCTGTCCTGCCGCCGGTTCCGCGGATTCCGGTCCCGCCGCGGGAAGTTCGTAGACCTTCCGGCCTTCGAACCAGGTCTGCCTGACCTTGGTGTTGTGGATCTCGGACGGATCGATCTCGAACAGGTTGCGGTCGACCACGATGAAATCTGCCGAAAGGCCCGTGCGCAGCATGCCCGTGACCTCGCCCAGGCCCATGGCGGCGGCCGGGTTGCGGGTGAAAGCGGCGATGGCCTCGGCCACGGTCAGCCGCTGGGCTTCGTTCAAGGCGCCTTCGACGGCGGGATCCGGGTTGCGGCGGGTCACCAGTGTCTCCAGCCCGGTCCAGGGATCCGGCGACGGCAGCGCGCAGGGCCAGTCCGAACCGGCGGCCAGCAGGGCGCCGCTGCCCACCAGATCCTTGGTGGGCCAGCTGCTCCGGATCGTCTCGTCCGGAATCTGCTTGGCTATGCTGTCCTGGATGACCGAGGGATACCAGATGTACGGGGAGGCATCCGGGACCACTTGCAGCTCGGCGAAGCGGGGAATGTCGGCCGGATCGATGAACTCCACGTGGGCGATCTGGAAGATCGGGCCGAAGCCGCGCTTCCGGCGCACAATCTCGACGGCGTCGAGCACCAGCCGGACCGCCGCATCGCCGGTGGTATGCAGCTTGCCGTTCAAGCCGCGTTCGTAGCACAGCTCAAGTGCCTCAACCAGGTCCTCCTGCGTCCACAGCGGCGTGCCGGTGAAGTCAGGGTCTTCGTGCCGGTGGTCATGGCAGATATAGGGGCGGAGCATGGCCGAGGTGCGGGTCATCGGGATGCCGTCGAGGACGAACTTGACGAAATCCGGGCGCACGTGGGCGCTGCGGTATCCGGCGGCGATCCCGAACAGTTCCTCACCCACCGTGCCGGCCTCGATGAAGTTGCGGGCGGGCATCGAACCGACCACCCACATGGTGACTTCGCCCTCGGCCTCCAGCGAGCCGAGGGCCTTCCACGCGTACTCCATCGTCGCGGCGTCCTGAACCGAGGTGATGCCGAAGGAATTGAGCGTCTGCAGCGCGGTCCTGAGCGAGACCTTGTTGCGCGCATCCGGATCGGCGACGGAGGCGTCGGCTGCCGCCTCGGCTACTGCCGAGGCGAGTTCGTGCAGGACGCCGGTGAGGGCTCCGGAGGCGTCGCGCACATAGGTGCCGCCCTCGGGATCGGGGGTCTCCGGCCCGACCTGCATCAGTTCGAGGGCACGGGAATTGACCCAGCGGTTGTGCATCGAATCGTCGCGCAGCAGGACCGGGCGGCCGCCGCTGGCCGCATCCAGCGCGGCCAGGTCCTCGGTGTTCATGATCTCGTCCATGACCGTGGCACCGACAATGCCGCCGATGATCCACTCGCCGGGCCCCAGCTTGTCGCCCCAGGCCCGGACCTTGTCGAATATGGCCTGCTTCGGATCCGTCGGCAGGATCGGCAGCTCCCAGGCCGCCTGTCCGCCGCCGAGGCCGAGGTGCGAATGCCCGTCGCTAAAACCGGGCAGGACGAGTTCGCCGGCCAGGTCCAGGATCTCCGTCGCACTGCCGGCCAGGGCGCGCACTTCGCCGGCGGTGCCGACAGCCACGATCTTTCCGCCGGTCACGGCCAGTGCCTCGGCCCACTCGTTGGCGGGGTCGCTGGTGTAGATCCTGCCGCCGGTCACGATCAGATCGGCTTCGGGCTGTTCGGGCACGCTTCCTCCTCCTGCTGGTTGCTGTATCAAGTGCTGTAGTGAATGCGCCGGGAAGGGGGTCAGGACCCGGTGCCGGCCCGGGAAGCCCCGGCGGAGGTGTACTGCGCGGCAAGTCCGAGCACCACCGGGACAACCTGCCCGGCAATGAACGCGGCCTCCGCATCGCCCTTGCGCTCGCCGGCCCAGCCCAGGTAGGTCAGGCCGCGGGCGAGCAACATCGCGTCCCAGGGGTCCAGGAAGCGTTCGGGAAGCGCACGCACCGAGCCGTAGCCGTCGATCAGTGCCTGGCGGTAGGCTTCGTACCGCGGATGCGGCTGGTAGAAGAACAGGATGGTCGCAAGGTCGAAAAGGTGCCAGCCTTCGCCGAAGTCGTCGAAGTCGATCACGATCATCCGCCCGTCCTGGACCAGGACATTCTCCGGGGTCAGGTCCGCATGGATGACGCCATACCGGTCAGCCGAGGCATCCAGCGCTTCGAGATCGCGCTTCAGCCGCGCCATCGCCGTTTCCAGCAGGACGGCGTCCTCCGAAGCCAGCCCCTCCACCGCGAGCGGATTGCCCCACAAGGCGGCATCGCCCACCAGGCCGCCCGCGTCCCAAGCGCCCCTGTCGAAGCCCGGCAGCCGGCCGATCGCCGAGGTGCGGTCGTGCAGTTCCGCGGTGAGCGCTCCAAGCAGGCGGAACGTCTCCGGTTCCAGGGCGCTCTCCCCTGTTAGCGCCTCGGCCACATCCCCCAGCGGGTGCGCGGCGTCGATCCAGCGCTGGACGTCCAGTTGCAGGTTGGTGCCGTCGTCGGCGCGCACAAGGCACATCAGGTTGCCGTCCAGGGTAGGCACCATCTCCGGAACGCTCACCCCCTGCTCGCCCAGGGCCTGCAGGTAGGCCAGTTCGGTCCTGATCTGGGCGTCGGTCCGGTAGCCCGCCCGGTGCAGCCGGACGGCGTAGCTGTCCCCCGTTGCCCTGGTCAGCCGGAAAACGTAGTTCTCCCGGTACTTGACCAGGTCGATTCCGGATGTTTCCTCGAAGCCGTACAGCTTCAGTGCGCCTCGAACGGCCCGGATTGCTGCTTCTGTGTCCATGCCTGCGTCTTTCTTCTTCCTGCCATGAAGTGCCTGTGACCGGTGTCATAGCCAAGCTAAAGGCTGCACGGGCAGTTTGGCAAATGAACTGTCAGTTCAGTTTTTTGACCGCATGTGCGACCCTTGGAACAGACATCCCACGAAAGGCGGCCACCATGAGCCAGGACAAGCAGCTGCCGCTGCGTGAACGCAACCGGCTGCGCACCAGGACGGACATCCTCGATGCTGCGGCCGAAACCTTGAGCGAAAAGGGGTACAGCGCCACCACCATCGAGGAACTCAGCCAGCGCGCCGGCCTCGCCCGCGGCACCCTGTACGCCCACTTCCCGGGCGGCCGGGAAGAGATCGTGCGGGAGGCATACCTGCGTATTGCGGACGCGGTCTACGTCAGAGGGCTAGCCCTGCGCGGGGAGGCGGCGGACCTGCCCGGCAGGATCGCAGCCCTGGCCCGTGCGGTGGTGGAATCTGCCGGCACGGCGGCCGGCCGCTTCTATTGGCGGACCGGGCCGGACGTGGTACCAGTCCTCGCTTCGGTCATGGGCGGCACCTCCCGGTCCTTCGAGGAACTCATCCGGCTTGACCTGGCAGCCGCCCAAGCTTCCGGGCAACTGCGGGATGACATCGCCGTCGAGGCCTTGACCACCGCCTTCTCGGGAGCTTTCCGGGCCTCCGGTGCCCGGGTTGCGGCCGAGCCCGGCTGCGCGCAGGAGCAGATTGCCGCCATCAGGCTGATCGCACAGGGGCTGCTCGCCTCCGCGGCCGTCTGAAGGGCTGCCCCGCCCGTTTCCCCTGTCCAATCCCGCCGTCCAACCCACCGGAAGGAAAACCCATGACCTCTGAAACGTCCACCACCGCTCCCGCCGGAGAGCAGGCCGGCCCGGACCTGCTCGCGCGCCGTTTTGCCACCTTGGGCAGCCACTCCCCGCTGTTCTATGAAAAGCCGCTGGAGCTGGTCTCCGGGTCAGGCGTCTGGCTGACGGACGCACAGGGCAGGACCTACCTGGACGGCTACAACAACGTCCCGCACGTCGGCCACGCCAACCCGGTGGTCGCCGATGCGATCAACGCCCAGCTGCGCACGATCAACCTGCACACCCGGTACCTGAACAGCAGGGTGGTCGAATACGCCGAGGCGCTGCTGGCCACCTTCGGCGGGGACCTGCAGCGGCTGTTCCTGACCAACAGCGGTTCCGAAGCCAACGAGCTGGCCCTGCGCATTGCCCGCCAGCACACCGGCCACACCGGCGTCCTGGTCTCCGACTTCAGCTACCACGGCAACACCACCAGCTTGGCCGAACTGACCACCGGCCTGACGGTGCGCGAACCCCTCGGCGCCCACGTGCGCCCCCTGCGCATTCCCGACGCCACTGGAACGGCCGGCACCGAGGCCGAAGGACGCCTGCTGGAGCAGGCGCTGGCCGAAGTCGACGCCGCCATCGCCTCGCTGCAGGAAGCCGGCCACGGCGTCTCGGCCTTCCTCTACGACCCCCTGTTCTCCACCGAGGGACTGCTGCAGCCGCCGGCCGGCTACATCGAAGGCGTCGCCGCACGCGTGCGTGCCGCCGGGGGCCTGGTCATCGCCGACGAGGTGCAGTCCGGCTTCGGCCGGATCGGCACCAGCATGTGGGGCCACCAGATGTACGGCACGTCCCCTGACCTGGTCACCCTGGGCAAGCCCATGGGTAACGGGCATCCGGTGGGCGGGGTGGTCACGACCGCTGACCTGCTGGACGAATTCGGCCGGCACAACATGTACTTCAATACCTTCGCCGGCAGCCCGGTCTCCTCCGCGGCCGGGCTGGCCGTACTGCAGGTGATGGAGCAGGAGGACCTGATGGCACAGGCGCAGAGCCTCGGCGGCTACATCGCGGGCCGCCTGCGCGCCATCGCCGCCGGCAGCTTCCTTGTCGGCGCAGCCCGGGGCCGCGGGCTGTTCTTCGGCCTCGACATCGTCGAGCCGGACGGCAGCGGCCGGCCCGCACCGGGGCTGACCAAGACCCTGATCGAGGACATGCGCGAACGAGGCGTGCTGATCAGCCGAATCGGCCGCGACGACAACGTACTGAAGATGCGTCCGCCGCTGGTGTTCACCCGGGAGCACGCGGACTTGCTGCTGGAGCAGCTCCAGCAGGCCCTGTCCGGCTTGGGCCGCTAAGGCCCGCTGCGCCCCGTCCCCCGCCCCATCGGCTCTCCGGATAACGCCCGTTCCGTCAGGATCAACGGGCGCGATGTGCCACGTCGATGAGGGGGCGGGGGAAGGAGGCTGCGAAGAAGCTAACGGTCAGGCGAGGGTGACCAGGTCCAGGTAATCCTCGTTCCACAGGTCCTCGACGCCGTCCGGCAGCAGCACCACCCGCTCCGGATTCAGCGCCTGCACGGCGCCCTCATCGTGGCTGACCATCACCACCGCGCCGCTGTACTTGCTCAGCGCACCCAGGATTTCGGCGCGGCTGGCCGGGTCCAGGTTGTTCGTCGGCTCGTCCAGCAGCAGCACATTGGCCGAGGAGGCGACGATGGTGGCCAGCGCCAGACGGGTCTTCTCCCCGCCGGAGAGCACACCGGCGGGCTTGTCCACGTCGTCGCCGGAGAAGAGGAAGGACCCGAGGATGTTGCGCACCTCGGTATCGGCCAGGTCCGGGGCGGCGGTGCGCATGTTTTCCAGCACCGTGCGCCCGGTGTCCAGCGTCTCGTGCTCCTGGGCGTAGTAGCCGACCTTCAGCCCGTGGCCGGCCACCACTTCCCCGGTGTCCGGCTGGTCCACGCCGGCCAGCATCCGCAGCAGCGTGGTCTTGCCCGCGCCGTTGAGCCCCAGGACCACCACGCGCGACCCCCTGTCGATGGCCAGGTCCACGTCCGTGAAAATCTCCAGCGACCCGTAGGACTTGCTCAGTCCGGAGGCTGTCATCGGGGTCCTGCCGCACGGGGCCGGTTCCGGGAAGCGCAGCGCGGCCACCTTGTCCTGCGCCCGCACCGACTCCAGTCCGCTGAGCAGGCGCTCGGCACGCTTGGCCATGTTCTGCGCGGCCACGGCCTTGGTGGCCTTGGCACGCATCTTGTTCGCCTGGTCCAGCAGTACCTGGGCCTTCTTTTCCGCGTTGGCCCGCTCGCGCCGGCGGGCGCGCTCGTCCGTCTCGCGCTGGAGCAGGTAACGCTTCCAGTTCATGTTGTAGATATCCACCACCGCGCGGTTGGCATCCAGATGGAAGACCTTGTTGACCGTGGCTTCCAGCAGGCCGGTGTCGTGGCTAATCACGATCAGTCCGCCGCTGTGGTTCTGCAGGAAGTCCCGCAGCCAGCTGATCGAGTCCGCGTCCAGGTGGTTGGTGGGCTCGTCCAGCAGCATCGTGTCCGCGCCGGAGTACAGGATGCGGGCCAGTTCCACACGCCGGCGCTGGCCGCCGGAGAGGGTCTTCAGCGGCTGGTTCAGGATCCGGTCGGGCAGGGCCAGGTTGGAGGAAATGGCAGCGGCTTCCGCCTCTGCGGCATAACCGCCGCCGGCGAGGAACTCGGCCTCCAGCCGGTCGTAGCGGCGCATCGCCTTGGCGTGGACCTCCGGATCGTCGCTGGCCATCTCGAGCTGCGCCTTGCGCAGCTTGCCGGCGACGACGTCGAGACCGCGGGCCGAGAGGATCCGGTCCCGGGCCAGCTGGTCCATGTCGGGGGTGCGCGGGTCCTGCGGCAGGTAGCCGATCCGGCCGCTGCGGAGCACCTCTCCCGCCGCGGGCAGTGCGTCGCCGGCCAAGACCTTGGTCAGCGTGGTCTTGCCGGCACCGTTGCGGCCCACCAGCCCGATTTTGTCCCCCTTGTCCACACGGAAGTTCACCGCTTCCATGAGCAGCCGTGCGCCGGCGCGCAGTTCAAGGTCAGCTACGGAAATCACTTAAGGGGCGCCTTTCACAGGGCAGATGCGGGGATTCAGTGGAAGGCTGCAGTTAAGCGCAGCCTCTCTATATTACCGGAGCACGACGGCGATGCGCTCTCGGCTGCCTGTCGCCACTATCCTCGGTAGCATGGATTCGCCCGAGAAATCTGTTTCTGCGCCGGCTGTACAGCCCGCCCCCCGCCGCCCGCGTGCCGGCTGGACCAGCCGCGACCTCTCCCTGGTCGCCGTCTTCGCCGCCCTGATGGCCGCTTCGGCCGTGGTCCCGCCAATCCCCGCGGGCAACATCCTGGGCGTGCCGGTCACCATCCAGACCACCGTGGTCACGCTGACCGGACTCGTGCTCGGAGCGCGCCGTGCCGGCGCCGCCGTCGGCCTCTACGTTCTGGTCGGACTGGCGGGACTGCCGATCTTCAGCGCCTTCCGCGGCGGCCTGGGCGTGCTGGCCGGCGGCTCGGCCGGCTACATCCTGTCCTTCCCGCTGGCGGCCGCCGTCATCGGGTTCCTGGCGCACCTGATCCTGCGCCGGGGCCTGAGGCACCGCGGACTCTGGCTCTTCGCCGCGACGTTCGCCGGCCTGCTCACCACCCATGCCCTGGGCATCTGCGGCATGATGGTCAACGGCCAGCTGGCGCTTCCGGCGGCGCTGGCCGCCGACCTGCCGTTCATCCCCGGCGACATCCTGAAGAACCTGCTGGCGGTGCTGGTGGCGGCCAGCATCCACCGGGCCTTCCCGGATGTGCTGGTGCGCCGCGTCCGGTGAGCTCCTCTGCGGCCGGCCGGGTCAGCTTCAGCAATGTCAGCGTCAGCGTGCCGGCCGCCGACGCTGCCCCGGGGCGGGACAGCGGTGCGCCGGCAGGGACACGGGCCATTCTGCGGGGCATCAGTGTCGAGCTGACCGAACGGCGCGTGGCCGTGATCGGCGGCAACGGTTCCGGAAAATCCACCTTGCTGCGCCTGGTCAACGGTCTGGTCCGGCCGAGTGCCGGTCAGGTCCGGGTCAACGGCCTGGACCCTTCGGTGGACGGCGGCCGGGTGAGGCGGCAGGTCGGGTTCGTCTTCACGGATCCGCTCTCGCAGCTGGTCATGCCGACCCCGCGGGAAGACCTCGAGCTCTCGCTGCGCCGGATCCACCGCCGCGGCGCCGACCGGCGCCGGGCGGCGGAGCAGATCCTGGCCGCCTATGGCCTGGCGCATCTGGCGGACAACAGCATCTACGAACTTTCGGGCGGGGAACGCCAACTGGCCGCGCTGGCCACCGTCCTGGCCGTCAACCCCGCCGTCCTGGTCCTGGACGAGCCCTCCACCCTGCTGGACCTGCGCAACACGAAGCTGCTGCACCGGGTCTTCGAGACCCTGGACCAGCAGCTGATCATGGCCACCCACGACCTGGACTTTGCTGCCGGGTTCGACCGGGCCCTGGTCATCCACGGCGGGCAGGCCGTCTTCGACGGCGACGCGGCCGGGGCAGTCTCCTTCTACCGCCGGCTGTGTGCCGATGACGCAGCCTGGCCGCGGACCCTGCAGCAGGGCCCGGGGCACCGTTCACCCTCCGGGAACGGCGTGCCGTGAGGGGCCACGCGCATCTGGTGGGCAGCTACCGCCCGGGATCCTCCCCGCTGCACCGCATGCCCCTGCGGACCAAGCTGCCCCTGCTGCTGGGCCTGGGCACGGTATCCCTGGCCGTCCAGGGCATGCTGCCGCGCACGCTGCTGCTGCTGGCGGTGTTGATCCTGCACTTCGCTGCGGGCGCGGGCTGGCGGCGACTGCTCTCCCCGCTGAAGCCAATGTGGCTGTTCCTGCTGGTCCTGGCCGCCTACCATTGGTGGCAGCACGGCCCCGGATCCGCCTGGCAGATCCTCGCCGGGCTGCTGGCCTGCGTCTACGCGGCCAATATCCTGCTGGCCACCACACCGGTGCAATGCCTGCTGGACGCGCTGGTGGCCGCCGTCCGGCCGCTGCAGCGCTTTGGCGCCGATCCGGAGCGCTTTGCCCTGGCCATCGGACTGATGCTGCGCAGCATTCCGTTCCTGGTCGGCTCGTTTGCCGACGTCCGGGAAGCGGCCAAGGCCCGGGGCCTGGAGCGGAATCCGCGCGCCCTGGTCATGCCGGCGCTGATTGGCACGGTGGCCTATGCGCGGCAGACCGGCGATGCGCTGGCCGCCCGCGGGCTGGGCGACAAGGACGACGGCGGCCAGCAGGCGGAGAAGGGCTAGGCGCAGTCCGTCCAGCCGAACAGCGCCGCGGTCCCCATCCCGCCGGCGATGCTGGCCGCCGCCAGCGAGATGCCGCCGTCCCGGCCGCGGCACTGCTGAAGCAGGCGCAGCACCAGGAAAGCCCCGGAAGCTCCGTACGGATGCCCGAACGCCAGCGCCCCGCCCTGGAGGTTGGCCCGCTCCGGATCGACACCAAGCATCCGCAGCGAGGCAAGGGCCTGGGCGGCGAAGGCTTCGTTGAATTCCACCCGGTCCAGATCGGCCCCGCGGAGTCCGTGCCCGGCCAGCAGCCGGGCCCCCGCACGCCCGCCTCCGATACCGGGAAAATTCGGATCCGTCCCGGCGGTGCCGGCGGCCAGGAAGCCCAGGCCGGCGCCGAAGCCGAGCCGTGCGGCGGCGGCCCGGCTGGCCACCAGCACCACCGCCGCTCCGTCCGCATCCGCGCAGGAATTGCCGGCAGTCACCGTCCCCGACGGCACGAAGGCCGCCGGAAACCTGCGCAGCAGCTCCGGCCCGAGGTTCCCGCGCGGGCCCTCGTCCGCGGCGCTGCCGGCAATACCGGCGGCGGGAACAATCTCCTCCGCGAACACTCCCGCCGCGGCGGCCGCCGCGGCCCGCCGGTGGCTGGCCAGGGCGAACGTGTCCTGGTCAGCCCGGCTGACGTCCCACCGTGCTGCCACGGCTTCGGCCGCCACCCCCATGTCCGGATCCCCGATGGCCTCCGGCGAGAACCGTGACCTGGCGTAGAAGTCCGGGGCACCGGGTGCCGAACTCAGGCGGTGGGCGCGCAGCGGCGCGGTGCTGCAGCTTTCGACCCCGCCAGCCAGGTACAGCTGCCCCGCGCCCGAAGCCACCAGCCGGCAGGCCAGCACGATGGCATCAAGTCCGGAACCGCACTGCCGGTCGACGGTCACCCCCGGCACCGAGTCCGGCAGGCCTGCCTCCAGCAGCGCCAGCCGCGCGAGGTTGCCGCCGCCACCCACGGCATTGCCGATCACGACGTCGTCGATCTGCCCCGCCGGCAGCCCGGCGTCCCGCACCACCGCGGAGAGCACCGGAGCGAGCAGCCCCGCCGCGGCCGTGCCCCGCCACATGCCGTTCAGCCGGCCGAAGGCGCTGCGCCGGCCCAGCACGATCACCGGGTCCCGGTGCGGATCCGGGCTAGCCAAGAACGTGGACATCGGCATCCCCTGCCTCGATCGCGCGGACCAGGGCCGGCCGCGACGTCTTGCCGCCCGGACCCCGAGCCCACTCCCGGACCCAGTAGAAGCGCCGCGGCACCTTGAACGGGGCCAGCCCGGCGCCGCAGAGCCGGCGCAGCGTTCCGGCCGTGAACGCCGGCGGCCCGTCGCTGCGGATCACTGCCGCCACGCACCGGCCCCGCAGCCCGTCCGGCAGGCCGACGACAACGGCGTCGCAGCCAGCCGAACGCAGCACTTCCTCGACTTCATGCGGATAGACATTGAAGCCGCCGGTGACGATCATGTCCGCAGACCGCCCGGCCACGTGCAGCTGCCCGGAGGCGTCCAGCCAGCCGTAGTCCCCTACCGTGGCCCACTGCCCCTGCCGCCGGAAGGACAGTCCGTCGTCCCCGGCAAGGTAACCCAGGCAGACCATGTCGCTGCGCACCCAGATGGTGCCCGGCCCGGGATCGCCGGTCCCGGGTTCGGCGCCCGGGGCGGCAGCGCCGTCGTCCGGAGGGCCGATCCGCAGCTCGACACCGGGGAACGGCCGGCCCACCAAATGCGGTCCGGCCCCGGGGCCGGCAAGCCTGGCCGCCACGAACCCGAGTTCGGAGGCCCCGTAGTACTCGTGCACCGCCGCGCGCGGGGCCAGCCGCCGCAAGGCCGCCGCTTCCTCCCCGCCCAGCTTCGCCCCGCCGGAAACAATGCTCCGCAGGGACCGCCAGGGGGACCTGGCCCGGCGCCCCAGCATGCGCAGCTGGCTCGGCACGGCAACCAGCTGGGTCAGTGCCTCGCCGGACAGCAGGTCAAGGGCCGCGGCGGTATCCGGCGTTGTCTGGCCGTGGAACGTGGCCCCTGCATAAAGGCATTCGGCCAGCGCGTACAGGCTCAGGCTGGCGGAGAGCGGGCCGGGAACCAGCACACGGTCCCCCGCTGCCGTCCCGAACCAGGCGGTGCTGCGTTCCAGCGATCGCTGCCAGGAGCCCACCGTCCGCACAAAGGCTTTGGGTGTCCTGGTCGTGCCGGAGGTGAATCCGCAGTAGAACTCCCGCCCGGGGTCGCCGTCGGCCAGCGCTGCCGGCGTGCCGGGAGTCATTTCCGCTCCGGCCGGCCCGGCAGTCGTGATCACGGTGCCGGGCCGCAGTTGCTCCAGTGCGGCCGAGCGCACTGCCGGCGGCCAGGCAGGATCCAGCACGGCGGCAACCAGACCGCGGCCCACGACGGCGGTGAACGCCACGACGAAGTCGATGGTGCTGCCCAGGTCCAGCGCGACCAGCTGCCGCGGTCCACCGGCCGGCTCCGGCAGAGGCAGCCGTGCCGCCCGCCGGCAGAGTTCGGCATAGCTGAGCCGCTGCCCGTCGATGACGACGGCGTCACGATCCGGGTCACGGGCGGCCCAGTCCACCATCCGGTCCACAAAGGGCATCTGCGGCTTCCTCCGACATTCTCCGGACCGGGATCGTCCGTACCGGGGCCGGCGCGGACACACCGGACCGGTGTCCATTCTACGTTCGGCGGCGGTGGCACCGGTCCCGGTACTGCCCAAAGCCCCGTGCCGGTCGGGACGCCGGAGCGCCCGCACGGTAGCGTGGCCGGCCCGGAGGGCTATTCTGGCACCATGAGCTTCAACGAAGGGTCCGGGCTGGACACCTCGCAGGTGTCCGATCTGCGGGGCGGGATGGGCACGAAGATCGCCGTGGGCGGCGGCAGCCTGGTCCTGCTCATCGCCAGCCTGCTCGGCATTCCCCCGCAGCTGCTGCAGGGCCTCGGTCTGGGAACCGAGCAGTCAACCCAGCAGCAGGCCGGCGGCGCCGGCAGCATCACCGAGGAATGCCGGACCGGCGCGGACGCCAATGAACGGCGCGACTGCCGCATTGTCGCCACGGTGAACAGCCTCAACCGTTTTTGGGCCGCCGAACTGCCCAAGTACAACATGCAGTATCCGCTGCCCAGGACGGTGCTGTTCGAGGGCGGGGTCAGCACCGGCTGCGGCCAGGCCTCCAGCGCCGTGGGGCCGTTCTACTGCCCGGTGGACCGGACGGCCTACTTCGACACCGGCTTCTTCGACCAGCTCACCGGCCAGCTGGGTGCCGCCGAAGGCCCACTGGCGGAGGAATATGTGGTGGCCCACGAGTTCGGCCACCACATCCAGAACCTGACCGGCGCCCTTGAGTACTCGCAGCAGGATCCGCAGGGCGCAGCCTCCGGTGCGGTCCGGGTGGAACTCCAGGCGGACTGCTATGCAGGCGTCTGGGCCGCCAACGCCACCGAACAGGTGGACCCGGCCACCGGCGAGCCCTTTATGAAGCCCTTCACCGAGCGGGACCTGCAGGTGGCACTGTCGGCCGCCGCGGCGGTGGGCGATGACCGGATCCAGCAGGCCAGCAGGGGCTACGTCAACCCGCACACCTTCACCCACGGCAGCAGCGAACAGCGTCAGGCGTGGTTCGTCCACGGCTACAACACCGGGGACCCTGCCCAGTGCGACACGTTCAATGCCCGGGACCTGGACAACCCCTAGCGGGCCCGGGAGCCGAAGCCAGGCAGGAAGCCGTCCGGCTCGCGTCCCATCCGCCGGTCCAGGAGCAGGTACAGGAACGCGGTGCCCAGCCAGCCGAGCAGAAGGAAGACGCCGGCAGCCAGCACCGGCACCGTGCCGGCCGTGCCGGCGTCCACGGGGGCATAGGGGTACCAGCCCGTCGCCGCGCCGCGGATGAGGGTCCAGAGCAGCCAGAAGACAGGAAAGACCAGGCTCCAAAGCACCGTGCGGGCCGCGATCCGGGGCCGCGGGCCGAAGATCAGCCAGCAGGCCACCACCAGGATGGGCGCCACGTAGTGCAGCATCCGGTCGCCCCAGACGCTGGAAGCGTTCAGCCCGGTGAATTCGGCCAGGCCCCGGTACGGGGTGAACTGCAGCAGGAGCACCAGGGCAGCGGACACCAGGGTCATGACGCGCACGGCGCGCCACGCGGTCCCTCCGGCCTTGGCAGACTCCATGAAGAGGGTCAGCGAGATGATGAAGACCAGCACCCCGGCCTGTACGCTGAAGTAGCTGGTCAGGTTCCACCAGGCGTGGGCGGGATTGCCGCCGTAGGCCGGCGACTCCAGCATGGCCATGATCTGCAGCACCAGCCCGAGCACCGCAGCCAGTGCCGTCACCCCATGGAACAGTTGCGCGACAAAGACCTCGTTGTAGCGTCCTGCAGCCGGACGCGCGCTGGAGGCCTGAACCGGTAGTTCGCTCATACAGACGATCCTAGCCCCGTGTGCCGCCGGCTCCCATGCGAAAGGCCGGCTGCCGAAGGAGGCAGCCGGCCTTTCGCCGTCAGGTGACGTCAGATGTTGAACCCCAGAGCCCGCATCTGGTCGCGGCCGTCGTCGGTGATCTTCTCCGGCCCCCACGGCGGCATCCACACCCAGTTCAGGCGCCACTCGTCCACCACGCCCTCCAGCGCCTTGGCGGTCTGCTCCTCGATCACGTCGGTGAGCGGGCAGGCGGCGGTGGTCAGCGTCATGTCGATCAGCAGCGCGCCGTCGTCGGCGTACTTCAGCCCGTAGAGCAGGCCGAGGTCCACCACGTTGACGCCCAGTTCCGGGTCGATGACATCCTTGAGGGCTTCCTCGACGTCCTCCAGCGAGGTGCGTGAGATGTTTGCCTCGGTCATGGCTATGCCTTTACAGTGCCGGTCGCCGCAGCGGCCAGGAAGCGGTCATAACCTTCTTCTTCCAGCCGGTCGGCCAGCTCGGGGCCGCCCTCCTCGGCGATCTTGCCGTCCACGAACACGTGCACGAAGTCCGGCTTGATGTAGCGCAGGATACGGGTGTAGTGGGTGATCAGCAGGGTGCCCATGGCGCCGCGGGCGAACTCGCGGTTGTGGCCCTCGGACACCACCTTGAGCGCGTCGACGTCCAGGCCGGAGTCGGTCTCGTCCATGATCGCGAACTTGGGCTTGAACAGCTCCAGCTGCAGGATCTCCACGCGCTTCTTCTCGCCGCCGGAGAAGCCCTCGTTCACGTTGCGCTGGGCGAAGTCCGCGTCGATGCGCAGGTGCGCCATGGCTTCCTTGACTTCCTTGGTCCACGTGCGCAGGCTGGGGGCCTCGCCATCCAGCGCCGTCTTGGCGGTGCGCAGGAAGTTGGTCATGGTCACCCCGGGGACCTCCACCGGGTACTGCATGGCCAGGAAGAGGCCGGCCCGGGCGCGCTCGTCCACGCTCATCTCCAGGACGTCCTCGCCGTCCAGCGTGATGGAGCCGGAGTCCACGGTGTACCGGGGGTGGCCGGCGATGGTGGCGGCCAGGGTGGACTTGCCCGAACCGTTCGGCCCCATGATGGCGTGGATTTCGCCGGTCTGGATGGTCAGGGACACGCCCTTGAGGATCTGCTTGGTGCCCTGCTCCGTCTCGATGCTGACGTGCAGGTCCTTGATTTCCAGGGTCGACATACTGTCTGCTTTCTCCTTTGCGCACCGGGGTGCGCGCCTTGAAGTTGGTGAAGTGCTTAGTTCGTGCCGGGCGCAGGAGCCCCGTTGAGCACCGTGGCGATGTCCACGTAGACATTCCCGTCATGGACGGCCAGGGCGAAGACCGGGACCGGGTCGAAGGCCGGCAGGCTCAGCGGCTCGCCGCTGAGCAGATCGAACTGGGAGCCGTGCCCCCAGCACTCGATCGTGCAGTCCTCGACATCGCCCTCGGAGAGGGAGTAGTCCTCGTGCGAGCAGGTATCGCCGAGCGCGTGCAGTTCGCCGTCGGAATCGCGCACGACGGCCACCGGGTAGCCGTCAATCAGCACGCGCAGCGCCTGCTTGACCTTCACGTCCGCGGCTGCGCACACCAGCCTGCCCTGCGGGATGCCGGACATCAGATGTTGCCTGCCGCCAATTCGCGCTCGACGGCGGCAGCGAGCCGTTCCTCGAGAGCGGGCACCTTGATCTGCTGGATGATCTCGAACAGGAAGCCGCGGACCACCAGGCGCCGGGCGTCATCCTCGGGGATGCCACGGGCCATCAGGTAGAACAGCTGCTCGTCGTCGAACCGGCCGGTGGCGCTGGCATGGCCAGCACCTTCGATCAGGCCGGTCTCGATCTCCAGGTTCGGCACCGAGTCCGCGCGGGCGCCGTCGGTCAGCACCAGGTTGCGGTTGACCTCGTAGGTGTCGGTGCCCTCGGCCTCCTTGCGGATCAGCACGTCGCCCACCCAGACGGTGTGGGCACCCTTGCCCTGCAGTGCACCCTTGTAGAGCACCCGGGACTTGCAGTTGGGCACCGCGTGGTCCACGAACAGCCGCTGCTCCAGGTGCTGGCCGGCGTCGGCGAAGTACAGTCCGTACATTTCCACCTCGCCGCCGGGCTGGGTGAACTTCGACGCCGGCGTGACCCGGACCAGGTCGCCGCCCAGGTTGACGGCAACGTGCTTGAACTTCGCGTCGCGGCCGATCCTGGCTGCTTGGGCCGAGGCGTGGACGGCGTCGTCGTCCCATTCCTGAACGGACACCACGGTCAGATCCGCGCCGTCCCGGACGTCCACCTCCACGTTCTGCGACAGCGTCGCCGAACCCTTGTGGTCCAGCACGACGACGGCCTTGGAGAACTTCTCCGCGACGATCACGATGTGCTGGGCCGCCGGATCCTTGCTGTGGCCGTTCACGGAGACGATGACGCCGGTTTCGGCCTGCAGTTCCGCAGGAATAGTGATCACGGTGGCCTCGGCGAAGGCCTCCCAGGCGGCAGCTGCCACCCGGTCCTCCGGAATGCCGGCAGTGCCGATCCTGGCATCGTCGCGGCCGACCGTCTCCACGGTGATGCCGGCCGGGGCCTCGGACCCGTTCGGGCCGCTGACGGCAATCTTGGGAGCGGCACCGGTCAGTGCGTCGGTGTGCAGGCCGCGCAGCCGCTTCAGCGGGGTGAAGCGCCAGTCCTCCTCGCGCCCGGTCAGCGGGGCGAAGTCGGCCAGCTTGTACGAGGTCAGCCGGCCGGCGCGGGAACTGTCCGGCACGCCCACGCCGCCGCCATGGCTGTGGGCCTTGACCGGCCCGGCGTTCAGCGGGGAAAGGTTTTCGCCTTCTTCGGTGAATCCGTCGATTACGGGCGCGGCTGACGGGGCACCGATGCGTGCCTTCTCAGTCATTTCAGTCATTAACCTACGGATCCTTCCATCTGCAGTTCAATCAGGCGGTTCAGCTCGAGGGCGTATTCCATCGGCAGCTCGCGGGCGATCGGCTCGATGAAGCCGCGCACGATCATGGCCATGGCCTCGTCCTCGGGCAGGCCGCGGGACATCAGGTAGAACAACTGCTCCTCGCTGACGCGGGAGACGGTGGCTTCGTGACCCATGGTCACGTCGTCCTCGCGGATGTCCACATAGGGGTAGGTGTCCGAGCGGGAAATGGTGTCCACCAGCAGCGCGTCGCAGCGCACAGTGTTGGCCGAGTGCTCGGCGCCCTCGCGGACCTGGACCAGGCCGCGGTAGGCGGCGCGGCCGCCGCCGCGGGCCACCGACTTGGAGATGATCGAGCTCTTGGTGTTCGGCGCGATGTGGACCATCTTCGAGCCGGTGTCCTGGTGCTGGCCCTCGCCGGCGAAGGCAATGGAGAGGGTCTCGCCCTTGGCGTGCTCGCCCACCAGGTAGACCGCCGGGTACTTCATGGTCACCTTGGACCCGATGTTGCCGTCGATCCACTCCATGGTGGCGCCCTCGTGGGCGATGGCGCGCTTGGTGACCAGGTTGTAGACGTTGTTCGACCAGTTCTGGATGGTCGTGTAGCGCACCCGGGCGTTCTTCTTGACGATAATTTCGACGACGGCCGAGTGCAGCGAGTCCGAGGTGTAGATCGGCGCGGTGCAGCCTTCGATGTAGTGGACGTAGGAGCCCTCGTCGGCAATGATCAGAGTGCGCTCGAACTGGCCCATGTTCTCGGTGTTGATCCGGAAGTAGGCCTGCAGCGGGATCTCCACGTGCACGCCCGGCGGCACGTAGACGAAGGAGCCGCCGGACCAGACGGCGGTGTTCAGCGAGGCGAACTTGTTGTCGCCCACCGGGATGACCGAACCGAAGTATTCCTGGAAGATCTCCGGGTGCTCGCGCAGGCCGGTGTCGGTGTCCAGGAAGATGACGCCCTGGGCCTCCAGGTCTTCGCGGATCTGGTGGTAAACCACCTCGGACTCGTACTGGGCGGCGACGCCGGCGACCAGCCGGTTGCGTTCGGCCTCCGGGATGCCCAGCTTCTCGTAGGTGTTGCGGATGTCCTCCGGGAGTTCCTCCCAGCTGCCGGCCTGCTTCTCCGTGGAGCGGACAAAGTACTTGATGTTGTCGAAGTCGATGCCCGACAGGTCGGCGCCCCAGGTGGGCATCGGCTTCCGGTCGAAGTACTTCAGGCCCTTCAGGCGCATGTCGAGCATCCACTCGGGCTCGTTCTTCTTCGCCGAAATGTCGCGGACGACGTCCTCGTCCAGGCCGCGGCGTGCGTTCGCGCCTGCGTCGTTCTTGTCCGCCCAGCCGTATTCATAATTCCCGATGCCGTGCAGTTCGGGGTTCTTCTCCAGAATTTCGGAAATGGTGGTGTCCGGAACGTCGGTCGTACCGACTGCGTCCTGGATGCTGTGATCCACTTGGTCCGTCATGACGGCCTCTCTTGCAGCTTGATGGATACTCTTCGGGTGCCTGTCGCCGGCTCATCGGACTGAGCCGCAGACCTTGTTCGGCCCACGGGGATGTGGGTCGTACACACATGCCCGCCGCTCGCCAGGGTGGATAGCCGGCGCACGTCCACTCCCAGGAGCCGGGCAAAAACTTCGGTTTCGCTCTCGCAGAAGACGGGGAAATCCGCTGCCAGCTGCTGCACCGGGCAGTGCCCCTGGCACAGCTGCATGCTCAGCATTACCGTCCTGGCCTTGCCTTTCGCGCCCGCGCCGACAAGCCGGGTGGACCCGACGAAGCCGTCCTGGGCGAGGAGCCGGGCCAGGGCCTCGGCCCGCGCCTGGATGTCCGGCCCCGCGGCTTCGACGACGGGACGGTACCGCTCCTCCATCTCACGGTACCGGGTGCGGGCAAATTCGGTGACGGCGTCGTTGCCGGCAGCCTGGGCCAGCGCTCCCAGTGCGGTGCGGGCGATATCCAGGTAGTCGTCGCCCAGCTTCGACTGGCCCTGCCGGCTGAGCACATACTTGCGGGCAGGACGACCGGCTCCGCCCGCGGAGTTCGATACCAGCTTGACCTCGATCAGGCCCTTGCGCGAGAGCGCATCCAGATGCCGGCGCACCGCCGCGGGCGTGAAACCCAGCTGTTCGCCCAGCTCGGCCGCGCTCACCGGGCCGCGTTCCAGCACGGCGCTGAGCACGCGGTCCCTGGTCCGCTCGTCGGAGTCCGATTTGGGGTCGGACCCTGCCTCGGGCCTCGGCCCGGGCACGGATTCCGTTCCCGGCTGATGACGCTCATCCCTGCGGGCGCTCGTCGAGGCGCGCAGGGGCACAGGATCAGTCACGGAATACACAACACAATCATGACTTATTCTGTTCCTGCCCTCCAGTAAGGCAGTCCTTAGCCTGGCCCCGCGCGCGGGACGGTTCTACGGGGCGTAGAACGGATTGGCGTAGAATGGTCCGGTGCCTACATCGGAACCCTGCCTCGACATCCGGGGACTTGTGAAAGACCTGGGCCCGGTGGAGGCCCTGGACAACAAGATGGTCCGGGTGCTTGACGGCGTCCATCTGCGCGCCCACCCCGGCGAAGTCACCGCCCTGCTCGGACCGAACGGGGCGGGCAAGACCACCACCTTGGCCTGTGCCCAGGGGCTGCTCAAGCCCAACGGCGGCACCGTGCGCCTGCTGGGCCAGGATCCGCACCAGGCCGGAGCCGGCCTGCGCAGCCGCGTCGGCGTCATGCTCCAGGAAGGCGGACTGCCCCAGGCCGTCCGCCCGGTGCCGCTGCTGCGGCATGTGGCCGGCATGTACGCGCAGCCGCGCAATGTGGACGAGCTGGTGGCACGGCTGGGCATCAATGCGTTCGCCAATACTCCCATCCGCAGGCTCTCCGGCGGGCAGAAGCAGCGCGTCGCCCTGGCCGCGGCCCTGGTGGGCAACCCCGAAGTGCTCTTCCTGGACGAGCCGAGCGCAGGCCTGGATCCGCAGTCCCGCTCGGTGGTTTTCGAACTGATCCAGGAACTGCGCAGTGAGGGCCTGGGCATCATCCTCACCACGCACCTGATGGACGACGCGCAACGGCTGGCCGATTACGTCTTCATCATCGACGCCGGCCGGACCGTCCTGCACGGCACCGTCCCCGAACTGACCGCCGCCACCGGCCCGGGCACCGGCACGGACCGGCTGCTGACCTTCGAGGCCCGCCCCGGTGTACCTTTCGGGACCGTGGCCGGCCTGGAGGTCACCGAAACCGTTCCCGGCCGCTACAGCCTGGCCGGCCCCTTGACCCCGGCCCACCTACAGGCGCTGGCGGCGGCCTGGGCGGCACATTCTGTCATGCCGTCCGCGATCCACATGGCCCCGCGGTCGCTGGAGGATGTCTTCCTGGACATCTCCGGAAAGGAACTTCGATGAGCGCACCGGCCCCGCTGGCCCGCCGCGTCCTGCTGCAGGGCCGCTACGAGACGCTGGCCATGCTGCGCAATGGCGAGCAGTTGCTGATCGCCATCATCCTTCCGCTGATGGCGCTCGTCGGCCTGGTGGTCACCCCCCTGCTGGATACCTTTACCGCCAGCCGCATCGACCTGGCCGCCCCCGGCGTCCTGGCCCTGTGCACGGTCTCCACGGCCCTCACCGGCCAAGGCATCGCCACCGGCTTCGACCGGCGCTACGGCGTGCTGCGCTTTTTGTCCACCACTCCGCTCGGCCAGAGCGGGCTCATCCTGGGCAAGATCATCGCGGTACTGTCCGTGATGACCATCCAGGTCGCCGTCGTCGGCGGCGCCGCCCTGCTGCTGGGCTGGCAACCGGCTGCCGGCGGCCTGCTGGCGGCGCTGGTCCAGCTCGTGCTCGGCGCTGCGGCCTTCACTTCGCTGGGACTGCTGATCGCCGGCACGGTCCGGCCCGAGGCCACCCTGGCCATCACCAACCTGCTCTGGGTGCTGCTGGCCGCCGCCGGCGGCATCCTCTTCCCGGTGGCCAGCTGGCCGGATGTGTACGAGCCGGTCGCCCATCTGCTGCCCTCGACCGCGCTCGGCGACGCCCTGCGCAGTGCCCTCATCGAGGCGCAGTTCAATGTCCTCGCATCCGTCATCCTGCTGGCCTGGACAGTACTGGCCAGCCTCGCCGCCATCCGCTGGTTCAAATGGAGCTGAACACCATGCCTGCAACCTCCGCCGCCCGGCTGGGCGGACCCGCCGGGAAGGCCGGCCGGCTCCCAGCCGAACCCACCGTGGCAGTCCGGGCCCTGGCCGTGGCCTCGCTGGTTTCCGAAATCCTCATCGTGGTCACCGGCGGCGCCGTGCGGCTGACCGCCTCAGGTTTGGGCTGCCCGACCTGGCCCAAGTGCACAGAGGAATCCCTGGTGGCCACGCAGGAGATGGGCATCCACGGCGCCATCGAATTCGGCAACCGGATGCTGACCTTCGTGCTCGGCGTCATTGCGGTTGCCATGCTGGTCTCGGTGTGGAACATGCGCCGCACCCGCCGCGACCTGTTTTCGCTGTCCCTGGCCCTGCTGCTGGGCATCCCCGCCCAGGCCGTGATCGGCGGCATCACCGTCTGGACCCACCTCAACCCGTGGGTCGTCGGCTGCCACTTCATCGTGTCCATGACGATGATCGCCGCGGCCACCGTCCTGGTCCACCGGGCCTGGCTGGACAATCGCGCGGCGGCGACCCTGGTGCCCGCCCGCGGCACGCCTGCGGTGCGCCAGCTGCTCTGGGCCGGCGGCGTGCTGACCGCCGTCGCCATTGTCCTGGGCGTGATCGTCACCGGCTCCGGCCCGCACGCCGGCGACCTGAACGCCCCGCGCAACGGCCTTGATCCTGACCTGGCCACCCGCGCGCATGCTGCACCTGTCTACCTGCTGGTGGCCTGCGCGGTCGTGCTGCTGGTGATGGTTTTGCGGACCCGGGAGCTGGCCCCACTGCGCCGCCCCACGCTGCTCTTCGCCGCGGCCGTCGCCGTGCAGGGTGCCATCGGCTACCTCCAGCACTTCACCGGCCTGCCCATCGTGCTGGTGGGCCTGCACATGCTCGGCGCCTCGCTGCTGGCAGCGGCAGCCACCCACGCCGTCTACGTCGGCACCACCCGCCGGCCGCTGGCTGCAGAGCGCCGGTAGCCGGCGCCCCGAAACCTCCCAGGACAAGCCGGGAGCACGGGGCGGCGAGGCTGCGCGGACCTGCAGGCTTCCAGCATGGGCTGCGGCACGGTGCTCAGGCGCTGCCGGCCTGCCCGCGGCCGGCGAAGCAAGCCTCCAAGGCATCCTTTGTGCAACTGTCTCTGGCTCCGACCCGGCCGGAATCCCGCGGTTCCGGGCGCGGTCTGCACTCTTCGCGCTTTCCCTCTTCTTTAACGGGAGCGGCCCTGGTCTTCGTCGCCGAAGCCAGGGCCGCTCCGGCCCGGGGACCGGGCCGGCCAAACAACCGATACCTGCCGGAGACACTGCCTCCAGGCCAAGCGACAGCTAGGCAAACACCGGGCCGCCGATGAACGGATCGAAGGCGAGGGCCAGGAAGAGCACGGTCAGGTAGCTGATCGAGCCGTGGAAGACCCGCATGGCCACCTTGTTCGAGACCTCGCCGGCCTTCGCGCGGTTGTACAGCAGGTGGGACTCGTACAGGAACCAGCCGCCGCTGAGCGCCGCGGCCACCGTGTAGACCCAACCGGCGCCGGCCACCGGGACCAGCAGCAGCGAACACACAACGGTGGCCCAGCCGTACAGCACCACCTGGGTCGAGACCAGCCGTGCCCCGGCGATGGCGCCGAGCATCGGCACCTGCGCGGCGTTGTAGTCGTCGCTGTACTTCATCGACAGCGGCCAGTAATGCGGCGGGGTCCAGAGGAAGATCACCATGAACAGGATGAAGGCGGGCCACTCGACCTTGTTCGTTACCGCCGCCCAGGCGATCAGCACGGGGAAGCAGCCGGCGGCCCCGCCCCAGATGATGTTCTGGGCGGTGCGGCGCTTGAGGATCAGCGTGTAGATGACCACGTAGAAGAAGATGGCGCCGATGCCCAGCCAGCCGGCCAGCGGGTTGGCCCCGAACCAGAGAATGGCAATCGACAGGGCGCCGAGCAACGAGGCGAAGACCAGCGCCTCGCGGGGGCTGACTTCGCCTGTGACCAGCGGCCGGTTCTCCGTCCGCTGCATCAGCCGGTCCATGTCCCGGTCGATATAGCAGTTGAATGCCCCGGCGGAGCCGGCGGCCAAGGCGCCACCGATCATGGTGGCCAGTATGAGGCCCAAATCCGGGAAGCCCCGCTGGGCGAAGATCATGGTGGGCAGCGTGGTCACCAGCAGCAGTTCGATGACCCGCGGTTTGGTGAGCGCCACGTAGGCCTTGAACTTGCGGGTGAAACCGGGACTAGCCGGGGCTTCGGCCAATGGTGCCGGGGCGCTCTGGATGTTCAAAGGAATACCACTCAGTTCTGCGGGTGACGAGTACTTGACCAGCTGTCTGGCGGCGCAGCCTGGGAAGGGCATGGCGCACCACCATCATACCGCTCTATGGGCTGTAGAAATCCCTTCCGGAAGGCTGCGGGGCATCCGGATGCCATCGCCCGGGCAGGAGACCGGGCGATGCCGCGGGACACAGAGCGAGGTAATACAGCCCGCGTTCGGCCCCGGTTCAGTCTCAGAGGCGGCCCTAGGCGCTATGGTGGTCTTGAGCGCCGCGCATACGGACACGGCCGTGCAGCACGCGGGCGGGCTTGTGCACCGCCCCGGGTTCCGCCGCAGCCGCCCGGGCGCTGCCCCGGACCCACTGTAGTCCTGCCGGCCGAACGATCAGAGAGGGGCCTTGGAAAGTGCCACAAGAGGAAAAAGCG
>NZ_JAAZSQ010000003.1:1016-1296 GCF_012395835.1 Arthrobacter mobilis | reverse complement strand
CCGGCCGATCCGGGGTGGATCGGGCGGGACCGGTTCATCCTTTCGCCCGGGCATACCTCGCTGACGCTGTACCTGCAGCTGTTTTTCTCCGGGTACGGGCTGGAGCTGAAGGATCTGAAGGCGTTGCGGACCTGGGGGTCGCTGACCCCGGGGCATCCGGAGTACGGGCATACCCCGGGGGTGGAGATCACCACCGGGCCGCTGGGCCAGGGCCTGGCCAGCGCGGTCGGCTTCGCCTACGCCCAGCGGCGGATGCGGGGGATGTTCGACCCGGACGCGC
>NZ_JAAZSQ010000003.1:504-931 GCF_012395835.1 Arthrobacter mobilis | reverse complement strand
CGCGGCCTACGGCTGGCACACCCAGCGGGTGGACTGGACCAAAACCGGCGAGTACGCCGAGGACGTCCAGGAGCTCTACAACGCCCTGGCCGCGGCGAAGGCCGAGACCGGGCGGCCCTCGATCATTTCGCTGCGGACCGTCATCGGCTGGCCGGCCCCGGGCAAGCAGAACACCGGCAAGATCCACGGCTCGGCCCTGGGCAAGGACGAGGTCGCGGCGCTGAAGGAACGCCTGGGCTTTGACCCGCACCAAAGCTTCCAGGTCGAGGACGAGGTGCTGGCGCACGCCCGGCAGGTGGCCGGCCGCGGGGCCGCCGCCCGCGCCGGGTGGGAGCAGTCCTACCGGGCCTGGCGGGAGGCCAATCCGGAGCAGGCCGCGCTGCTGGACCGGGTGCAGGCCTTCGAGCTGCCGGCCGGGTGGGAGGCC
>NZ_JAAZSQ010000003.1:0-496 GCF_012395835.1 Arthrobacter mobilis | reverse complement strand
TCGGGCCGGTGCTGCCCGAGCTCTGGGGCGGCTCGGCGGATCTGGCCGAGTCCAACAACACCACCCTGGAGGGCGAGCCCTCCTTTATCCCGGCCTCGCGGCAGACCAAGGCCTGGTCCGGGAACCCGTACGGGCGGGTGCTGCACTTTGGCATCCGCGAACACGCCGCCGCGGCCATCGTCAACGGCATCGTGCTCTCCTCGCACACCCGGGCCTTCTCGGGGACCTTTCTGATCTTCTCCGACTACCAGCGCCCGGCCATCCGGCTCTCGGCCCTGATGGGCGTGCCGAGCATCTATGTCTGGACCCACGACTCGGTCGGCCTCGGCGAGGACGGGCCCACCCACCAGCCGGTCGAGCAGCTGGCGTCCCTGCGGGCCATCCCGGGCCTGGACGTGGTCCGGCCCGCGGACGCGAACGAAACGGCCCAGGCCTGGAAGACGGTCCTGGAGCAGCACGACCGGCCGGCCGGGATCGTGCTGACCCGGCAGAACGT
>NZ_JAAZSQ010000070.1 GCF_012395835.1 Arthrobacter mobilis | reverse complement strand
TTGTAATCCGTCGCCACATTCTCAGCGCTGTATAACAGAACATAATCATAATCATGCTGGAGACTGAAATAGTTATACCCTTCACGACGCTTCACATACTGAGTAATGAAGTATTTCGCCAGCGCTTCATTTTCAGAGAGGTTTTCTTTTTTAACAGAAGTCAGTCTTTCAGCAACGCCAGTGACACCATTAATAAGATAAGCTTCGACAACCGTACTCTTTAACGGTAGCGCTCCATTCAGTGCCAGCAGAGACAACACACCTACGGCAATTCCTGCAATACCACCGAATTTATAAATGCGGTTCATTTTCTCCTGCATCAATACATTTTTCTCTTCAAAAGTAGTTGAAGAGTCTGTTACTTCTTTTTTCTTGTTAAAACCGGGAAGTTTTAATCCTGAGAGTTTAAACCCCATTGCGCATTACCTCTGCTGAATTAACAGGTTCGCTTTTTCCGGATACCGGAGGTTGTTTATGTGACGCCTGGCATCCGACAAGGCAAAGCGTCACGATAGCCGTGATAAGTAGTTTCATAATGTGAGAACCTAAATAGAGGAGTGAATATTTACTGCGGAATACTCAGAGTTGACAGATTTAAATAATAAATCGGTTAACCTCCATATTTCTTTTTCGCCGCATCTATCGCAGCCTGGCGAAGCCTCTTAGCGCCAATATTAACGCCCTGCCCGGTCAGATTCCCCAACTTACCGGATACACCAGGAGACTGGTTGAACCCTCCATCCTGACGGCGAACGCCTTTCCATGCGCCAATCCCTGCATTTTTACCCATACCAAGCAGATTACGCCCCATACGGGAAGCGCCGAACACGCCAGCACCAATCCCCATTGCGGCTGCCCCTTGCATCGCGCCTTCAACACCTACCCCTGCGAGCTGGGAAGCATAGGTTTTGGCTTGCCAGATAATCCAGGCCATAAATGCACCTGCAACCCCGGCCTGAGCACCTGTTGATATCAGATTT
>NZ_JAAZSQ010000109.1 GCF_012395835.1 Arthrobacter mobilis | reverse complement strand
CCATGATCGGCGTGGACCTGTCCCGGGTCTCGGAGGAAGTAATCCTCTGGGCCACCAAGGAGTTCTCCTTCGTGACCCTGGATGATTCCTACTCCACCGGCTCCTCGATCATGCCGCAGAAGAAGAACCCGGACGTGGCCGAGCTGGCCCGCGGCAAGGCCGGCCGCCTGATCGGTGACCTGACCGGGCTGCTGGCCACCCTGAAGGGCCTGCCGCTGGCGTACAACCGGGACCTGCAGGAGGACAAGGAACCGGTCTTCGACGCCGCCGACACCCTCGAGCTGCTGCTCCCGGCCGTCTCCGGCATGATCGCGACCCTGACGTTCAACACCGAGCGGATGGAGTCCCTGGCGCCCCAGGGCTTCGCACTGGCCACGGACATCGCCGAATGGCTGGTCCGGCAGGGCGTGCCGTTCCGTGAGGCGCACGAGCTCTCCGGTGCCGCCGTCAAGCAGGCCGAAAGCCGCGGCGTCGAACTCTGGGACCTGACCGACGAGGAATA
>NZ_JAAZSQ010000011.1:62668-115670 GCF_012395835.1 Arthrobacter mobilis | reverse complement strand
CTGCCGGCACGCCAACAACAGACCTAACGAATCCCTACTAGGGCAAGTCGCTGCGCCACTGCATTGGGACCTGGCGCCGTCCGGCAGGAAAGTCGCCAGGTCCCAATGCGCCCGGACCAGCGGAAACGGTGTGACGGACACCTCACGTAGCAGGGCCGTTCCGATTTTGAACATCCGCGGGACATCGGGTAAAGTAATTACTCGTGCTGAGGCGCTAGGAACGCGGGGAAAGCCCCGCCGACCGGCAATCCAAGCCATTGGGATATGGTGTAATTGGCAACACTACGGTTTCTGGTACCGTCATTCTAGGTTCGAGTCCTGGTATCCCAGCGCTGGTTTTCCGGCCCACAGGGCGGGAACAATCCGGTAAGGAAAGTACACGGCCCCATCGTATAGCGGCCTAGTACGCCGCCCTCTCACGGCGGTAACGCGGGTTCGAATCCCGCTGGGGTCACGGTCAGCGGCCCGGGCTTTGCGTCCGGGCGGTTGCGTTTAATCGGGAATTCCACCCGGTTGGAACCGGCAGGAAGGCGCCTGGTGCGCCCTCGGCCGGCCGGCGGAAGCCGGAAGGAAAGTGCTTGGCCCCATCGTATAGCGGCCTAGTACGCCGCCCTCTCACGGCGGTAACGCGGGTTCGAATCCCGCTGGGGTCACGGTCAGCCGGTCCCGGACAGTATGTCCGGGACCGGCTTTGTTTTTCCCGGGCCAACCGGCCGCCGGCACCTGGCGCCGGCTCATCGTGGGCGAATCCTGCTGATTTTCCCTCCCGGCTGGCATGATGGTCAGCGTGAGACAGACAGCTGAAGGCGAGGCGGCCGGCGGCCCGGCAGGCGCCGTCGTCCTGCTCGAGGAGGTCCTGGCAGCGCTGCAAGCACTGGCCCTGCCGCTGCAGCTGCCCGGGGCGGAGCAGATGCGCCGCAATGTTGCCGGTGCCCAGGGGCAGCTGCGGGATTACGTGCTGCCGCGCTACCACAGCCTTCAGGCACCGCTGCTGGCCGTGGTGGGCGGATCGACCGGCGCCGGTAAATCCACCTTGGTCAACGCCCTGGCCGGGCACCCGGTCACCCGGGCCGGGGCGATCCGCCCGACCACCCGGCAGCCGATCCTGCTGCACCATCCCGGGGACAGGCACTGGTTCGCGGACCAGCGGATCCTGCCGGGCCTGGCCCGGACGGTGGGAACGGTCAGGAAGGACTTCCCGGCTGCGGGCAGTACCGGCCTTCCGGGGGCAGCCGGCCCAGGCGGCGAGGAACAGGTTTCCTCGCTGGTCCTGCTGGCCGACGACATCGTTCCGCAGGGCGTGGCGCTGCTGGACGCCCCCGATATCGATTCCATCTCGGATGCCAACCGGAAACTGGCCGGCCAGCTGCTGGCCGCGGCGGACCTGTGGCTCTTTGTCACCACGGCGAACCGCTACGCCGATGCCGCGCCGTGGGAGCTGCTGCTGGAGGCCGCCCGGCGGAACATCACGGTGGCTGTTGTCCTGGACCGGGTGCCCGAGGGGGTGGAAGAGGAAATCCGTCCCGACCTGGCCGGCATGCTCGAGCGCGAGGGGCTCGGCGGCGCCCCGCTGTTCGTGGTGCCCGAGGCCGCCCTGGATGCCCGGGGCATGCTGCCGCCGGAGTCAGTGGCCCCAATCCGGACCTGGCTGGGCGATATCGCCGCCGACAGCGCCCGGCGTTCCGCCATTGCCAGGCGCACGCTCAGCGGAGCCATCGGTGCCATGGCGGACAAGGTGGAGGCAGCAGCCGATGCCGTGCAGGCCCAGTTGGCGGCAGGGGACCGGCTGCGCCAGGACGCGGCCGGCGCCTACTCGGACGCCGCCAGGCGGGCCCTGCTGGCGACCCAGGACGGAACCCTGCTGCGCGGCGAGGTGCTGGCCCGCTGGCAGGACTTCGTGGGCACGGGCGAATTCTTCCGCTCCCTGGAGTCCGGGATCGGACAGTTGCGGGACCGGATCGGCGCGTTCTTCAGCGGCAAGCCGGCACCGTCGGTGAAGGTGGAAGCAGCTATCGAATCGGGTCTGCAGGCAGTGATTGTGGACGAGGCGGCCAAGGCTGCGGAGGAGGCGGACGCCCGCTGGCGGGACGACCCGGCCGGCCGCCAGCTGCTCGGCGGCGACGACCTGGCGGCCCCGAGCGTCTCGCTGGCGGACACCGTGGCCGCCGAGATCCGCGCCTGGCAGGCGGACCTGCTCGAGCTGATCCGCGTCGAAGGCCAGGACAGACGCCTGCGGGCCCGCGTGCTGTCCTTCGGCGTCAACGGTCTCGGCGTCATGCTGATGGTGGGGGTTTTCGCCACCACCGGGGGGCTGACCGGCCTGGAGATCGGCGTCGCCGGCGGCACCGCCGTCGTCGGCCAGAAGGTGCTCGAGGCGGTGTTCGGCGAGGACGCCGTCCGGCGGCTGACCAAGACCGCGCGCGAGGACCTGGCCCGGCGCACGGATTCCCTGATGCAGGCCGAGGCCGCCCGCTTCCTGTCTCGGCTCGACGTGCTGGACAGCCCGGAGGCTGCAGCCGTGCTGCGCGGGCAGGCGCGCAGGCTCGCCGACCTGGCAGAGCAGACGGCCCGGGCCGGGCAGGACGGCGGAACGGAGACGCGCCCATGAGCCGGCACCGCGGGACCACCGAGTCCTCGCCGCTGCAGCAGCGGCTGGAGGCGCTGAACACCGCCCGTGAGCTGGCCGTCGGCAGGCTGCCGGAGGCCGTGCTGACGCCGGCATTCGACGTGCTTGAGCGCGCCAGCATGCGCCGGTCGCTGTCCTCCGAACACACCGTGGTGGGTCTGTTCGGAGCCACCGGCAGCGGGAAATCCTCCCTGTTTAATGCCCTGGTCGGTGAGGAGGTCGCCAGGGCGGCGGCCCGGCGGCCGACGACGGCGGAACCGCTGGCGGGCATCTGGGGAACCGCAGGCAGCGAGCCGCTGCTGAACTGGCTCCAGGTCAACCGGCGCCACGAGATGGACGCGGACACGCTCGCCGACCCAGCCACAGGCGGCCTGATCCTGCTGGACCTGCCGGATTTTGATTCCACCGCCGTGGAGCACCGCAGGATCGTCGAGCGTCTGGCCGGCCAGGTGGATGTGCTGGTCTGGGTGCTGGACCCGCAGAAGTACGCCGACGCCGCCGTGCACTACGGCTTCCTGCGCCCGCTGGCCTCCTACGGGGCCGTGACCCTGGTGGTGCTGAACCAGGTGGACCGGCTGCGCGAGGGCGAGCTGCAGCCGGTGACCGACTCCCTCCGGGACCTGCTGGCCGTGGACGGATTGGAGCAGGTCCCGGTCTTCCCGGTCTCCGCGCGCACCGGGTCCGGCATCGCCGAGCTGCGCCAGGCCATCCGCAAGGTCGTCGATGACCGCCAGGCGGCCAGCGAGCGGCTGGGCGCGGACGTGCGCAGGGCCGTCTCCGTGCTCCAGGACAGCGGCTCCGGCACGGCGTTGCCCGGCCCCGGCCAGCAGGCCAAGCGCGAGCTCGCCGGACAGCTGGCCCAGGCGGCCGGCGTCGAGGTCGTGGTGGAAGCGGTGGAGAAGTCCTTCCGGCGGCGCTCCCATGCCAGCACCGGCTGGCCCGTGACGCGCTGGCTGGGCCGGCTGCGGCGCGACCCGCTGCAACGGCTGAACCTGGACCGGCGCGACGTGGATCCCGCGGTTAACCGCTCCTCGATGCCGGCGCCCGGCCCGGCCCAGCGTGCGCGCGCGGATACGGCGATCCGGGCTTTCGCCGACGCGGCCAGCGCCGGCGCACCCGATCCCTGGCGCGGGTCCATCCGGCGCGCGGCCCGGTCCACTGCCGAAACCTTGCCGGATGCCCTCGACCAGGCGCTGGCGCGGACGGACCTCGGGTCGAACCGGAAGGCCTGGTGGTGGCCGGTCGCCGGGATCCTGCAGTGGATTGCGCTGGCGGCAGCGCTGGCCGGGGCGCTGTGGCTGCTTGGGCTCTTCGTGCTGGGCTATCTGCAGCTGCAGGTTCCG
The DNA here is from genome assembly GCF_012395835.1 of Arthrobacter mobilis. Taxonomy (GTDB): domain Bacteria; phylum Actinomycetota; class Actinomycetes; order Actinomycetales; family Micrococcaceae; genus Crystallibacter; species Crystallibacter mobilis. The sequence continues at coordinate 111,701 of NZ_JAAZSQ010000011.1, read as the reverse complement.
CCGGCGCCGCAGGTCGAAGGCTTCCCGGTGCCCACGCTGCTGCTGGCCGCGGGAGTGCTGCTGGGCATCCTGGTCGGCATCGCGTCGGGGCTGGTCGCCAGGCTGGCTGCCCGGCAGCGGGCGGCCAAGGCCCGGCGCAGGCTGCAGGCAGCGGTGGCCGCCGTCGCCGAGGAGAAGGTGGTGGCCCCGGTGGAAGCGGAGATCTCGCACTACAACGACTTCCGCCAGGCCCTCGCCGCCGCCTCCGGTTAGCGGCGGCCGTCCCGTCCGCCCCACGCGCGCCCCGGCGCCATCCTGCCGGGCCTGCCGATGGCCACCCGGCGGCAGGAGCCGATGCCTGGCGGGGAGTATCAGTGGCCGGTGACGGTGGCCGTGGACCTGGCAGCCTCCAGGACCTTGAGCATCGTGCGCAGGTTCCGCGTCGTCGTCACACTCTTGTAGCGCGCCTTGGCCCCGAGCTTGCCCAGCGGGCTGTCCAAGGTGGCGCCCTTGGGACACTGCCAGGCCACGGCCTCGGGCCCCAGGCTCACCTGCTCGGCGCCCGCGGCCGCCCCGGCCTCGAACAGCTCCTGCAGCAGGACCGGGTCGGAGGACAGCGTGATGTAGGTGTGGGTGTCGGCCTCATCCGGCGGATACGGGCAGGCCGCCACCAGCTCGCGCACCCGCTCGGCGGGCAGGACAATCACCCAGGCGTCGTAGCCGAAGGCCTCGCGCAGCCGCTGCTCGATGAGCGACTTGACCTCGGCGGCCGGGACCTCGGCGGAACACACCACGTTGCCGCTGGCCAGCAGCGTCTTCACGTCCTGGAGCGGCAGCCCGGCGAGCTCGCGCTGCAGGTCCGCCATCTTGATGTTGATCCCGCCCACATTGATGCCCCGCAGGAAAACCGCATACCCAGTCATGCAGGGCAGATTACCGTCCGGGCGGGCCGGTGGTGAATGATGCCAAGGGAGAGACGGCCGCAGTCCCGGCGGCCGGCGGTCGACGATGGGCGCGCAAGGCGCAGGAGCGTGGTGGAGCAGGTGGCGGACCGATTGACGGTGGCGGAGCTGGACGAGCGGGGGCTGCTGCAGCGGATCTTTCCGCGGCTGGGCACTGCCCGGGCGGCGGCGGTGCCGGTGGGCCCGGGGGACGACGCCGCCGTCGTCGCCGCCCCGGACGGCCGGACCGTGGTCAGCATCGACACGCTGGTCGAGGACCACGATTTCCGGCTGCGCTGGCCCGGCGGGTACCGGACCACAGGTTTCGACGTGGGCTGGAAGTGCGCGGCGCAGAACCTCTCCGATGTTAACGCAATGGGGGCCGAGGCGACCTCCCTGGTAGTCAGCCTGACCTTGCCCGGCGGCACGGAAGTGGCGTGGGTGGAGGACCTGGCGGACGGGCTGCGCGCGGCGCTGGACGAACTCGGGGCGCCGCGCTGCGCCGTTGTTGGCGGGGACCTGGGCAAGGGGCCGGCGCTGGTGGTGACGGCGGCGGTGACCGGGGATCTCGGCGGCCGGGCACCGGTGCTGCGCTCCGGGGCACGGGACGGGGACGTGCTGGCGGTGACCGGCTCCCCGGGACAGGCCGCGGCGGGACTGGCACTGCTGGAGAGCAACCACGCCTATGACGGCCTGCCCGCGCCGCTGAAGGACTTGGCGGACGCCCAGTCCAGGCCGGTGCCGCCGCTGGCATTGGGACCGCTGGCTGCCCGGGTCGGTGCACACGCGATGATGGATGTTTCGGACGGGCTGGTGCGCGACGCCGGGCGGCTGGCCGCCGCCAGCGGGGTGACCATCGAACTGGACTCCGCCGCGCTGCTGCCCTTTGCCCGTTCCTTGCGCGCCGCCGCGGAGCTGGCCGGGGCGGATCCGCTGGCCTGGGTGCTGGGCGGGGGAGAGGACCACGGGCTGCTCGCCGCCTTCGGACCGGACTCGGCGCTGCCGGACGGGTTCACCGCCGTCGGCCGGGTGTACGACGGCGACGGGCAGGTGACCGTGGACGGCGCCAGCCCCGGGGCGGCCGGCTGGGACCACTTCGCCGGCTGACCCCGCCAAGCTGGCGCAAAATTCTGCAAAAATCCGGCAATGGATGCGCCGCATCTGCTGGCGGATTTTCCGGAGGGGTCAGTCGCCGGATTTGCGCAGCGCCTCGGTCAACTGCGCGGCGGCCTGGCACACCACGTCGGCGTGCAGGCGCCCGGGCTGTCGGGTCAGGCGCTCGATCGGGCCGGAGATGGACACTGCCGCGATCACCCGCCCGGACGGCCCGCGCACCGGGGCGGAAACCGAGGCCACGCCCGGCTCGCGTTCGCCGAGGCTTTGGCCCCAGCCGCGGCGCCGCACCCCGGCCAGGACGGTGGGGGTGAAGCGGGCGCCCTGCAGCCCTTCGAGCAGCCGCTCGTGGTCTTCCCAGGCCAGCAGCACCTGCGCTGCCGAGCCGGCCTTCATGGACAGCTGGGTCCCGACCGGGATGGTGTCGCGCAGGCCCACGGGGCGCTCGGCCGAGGCCACGCAGACGCGCCATTCGCCCTGCCGGCGGAAGACCTGCGAACTCTCCCCGGTGGCATCGCGCAGCTGGAGCAGGACCGGCCCGGCCGCGGCGATCAGGCGGTCCTCGCCGGCCGCGGAAGCGAGTTCGACCAGGCGGCCGCCCAGAATGAACCGCCCCTGGACGTCGCGGGCCACCAGCCGGTGGTGGACCAGGGCCAGTGCCAGCCGGTGCACGGTGGGCCGGGCCAGTCCGGTGGCCGCCACCAGTTGGGCCAGCGTGGTGGGACCGGCCTCCAGGGTGTCCAGCACCATAACCGCTTTATCAATCACGCCGACGCCGCTTGAATTGTCCATAAAATGATATTGCCGTCTCACTATTTGAGATGCAAGTCCCAAAAGTGGCGCTATGCGGCGCGCTGCTGGAAAAGTGGAAACACAAGCTTCTGCGGCCCCGGCTCCGGGTGGCCGGCCGCGCTGTCGATGATGGAGGGAGCTGGCCATGGCCGGTCATACTGCGGGCAGGACGCTCGCCGAGAAGGTTTGGGACGCACATGTGGTGCGCCGCGGGGAAGGCGAGGGCGCTGCCCGCCAGCCGGATCTGATCTTCATCGACCTCCACCTGGTCCATGAGGTGACGAGCCCGCAGGCGTTCGAGGGCCTGCGGCTGGCCGGCCGGAAGCTGCGCCGGCCGGATCTGACGATCGCCACCGAGGACCACAACACGCCCACGATCGATATCGACAAGCCGATCGCGGACCTGACCAGCCGCACGCAGATCGAGACGCTGCGCAACAACTGCAGGGAGTTCGGCGTCCGGCTGCACCCGCTCGGCGACGCCGAGCAGGGCATCGTGCACGTCGTGGGCCCGCAGCTGGGCCTGACCCAGCCGGGCCTGACGGTGGTCTGCGGCGACTCGCACACCTCCACCCACGGCGCCTTCGGCGCCCTGGCCTTCGGCATCGGCACGTCCGAGGTCGAGCACGTCATGGCCACCCAGACGCTGTCGCTGAAGCCGTTCAAGACCATGGCCATCAATGTCGAGGGCACGCTGCGCCCGGGCGTGAGCGCCAAGGACATCATCCTGGCCGTGATCGCCAAGATCGGCACCGGCGGCGGCCAGGGCTACGTCCTCGAATACCGCGGCTCGGCCATCCGCGCCCTGAGCATGGAGGGGAGGATGACCATCTGCAACATGTCCATTGAGGCCGGTGCCCGGGCCGGGATGGTGGCCCCGGACGAGACCACCTTCGACTACCTCAAGGGCCGCCCGCACGCCCCCGAGGGCGCCGACTGGGACGCCGCCGTCGACTACTGGCGCACGCTGCACACCGACGAGGATGCCGTCTTCGACGCCGAGGTGTTCCTGGACGCCGACGAACTCGAACCGTTCGTCACCTGGGGCACCAACCCCGGCCAGGGTGTGTCCCTGTCCGAGCGCGTGCCGGATCCGGAGGACTTCGGGGACGAGAACGCCAAGGCCGCGGCCGAACGCGCCCTGCAGTACATGGGGCTTGAGGCCGGCACGCCGATGAAGGAGATCCGGGTGGACACCGTCTTCCTGGGCTCGTGCACCAACAGCCGCATCGAGGACCTGCGCGCCGCGGCGGAGATCATCCGCGGCCGGGCCAAGGACCCCCACGTGCGCATGCTGGTGGTGCCCGGTTCGGCCCGCGTCCGGCTCGAGGCCGAGGCCGAGGGCCTGGACCAGGTGTTCAAGGACTTCGGCGCCGAATGGCGCTTCGCCGGCTGCTCCATGTGCCTGGGCATGAACCCGGACCAGCTGGCCCCGGGGGAGCGCTGCGCCTCGACCTCCAACCGCAACTTCGAGGGCCGCCAGGGCAAGGGCGGGCGCACCCACCTGGTCTCCCCGGTGGTCGCGGCGGCCACCGCCGTGCGCGGCACGCTCAGCTCACCGTCCGACCTGGAGCCGGCCGCGCCCGACGCCGCCGGCCGCGCAGCCTAAGGAGCTTCCACCCATGGAAAAGTTCACCACCCATACCGGCATCGGCGTCCCGCTGCGCCAGTCCAACGTGGACACCGACCAGATCATTCCGGCCGTCTACCTGAAGCGGATCACCCGCACCGGCTTCGAGGACGCGCTCTTTGCCGGCTGGCGCAAGGACGAGAGCTTCATCCTCAACCGCGAGCCCTTCAGCCGCGGCTCGGTCCTGGTTGCCGGCCCGGACTTCGGCACCGGGTCCTCCCGCGAGCATGCGGTCTGGGCGCTGAAGGACTACGGCTTCAAGGCCGTGCTTTCCTCCCGGTTCGCGGACATCTTCCGCGGCAACTCCGGCAAGCAGGGCCTGCTGGCCGCCGAGGTGGCCCAGGACGACATCGAGCTCATCTGGAAGGAGCTCGAGAACCACCCGGGCACCGAGGTCACCGTCGACCTGGCCGCCAGGACCGTGCGCTGCGGCACCATCACCGCACCCTTCGGGATTGACGACTACACCCGCTGGCGCCTGCTCGAAGGCCTCGACGACATCGGGCTGACCCTGCAGCACGAGGCCGAAATCACAGAATACGAGTCCGCCCGCCCCTCCTGGAAGCCCAGGACACTGCCGGCCAAGTCCTGATCCTTCGCCGTCCGGCGCATTTCCGGCCAGCCTGTTTAGGTCCGGCCCCGTCGAGCTTCTATGCTTAGAAGGGGGCCTTCGCGAAGCTCGTGTGGAATCCGTGAGCGGAATCCGCGCATCCGGCTTGAAGGCGTAATGACGGTGTCCACATCGAGGGAAACAGGTATCCATGGCAACTGTGCTGACCATCCGTGGCGGTGTCCCGCTGACGGGACAGGTGTCCGTCCGCGGCGCCAAGAACCTGGTCCCCAAGGCGATGGTCGCAGCACTGTTGGGCAGCGATGCCTCGGTGCTGCGCAACGTCCCGGAGATCAAGGATGTCGACGTCGTGACCAGCCTGCTGCGGCTGCACGGCGTCGAGGTGGTCAAGGAGCCGCAGACCGGGGATCTGCGGCTGGATCCGACCAAGGTCAAGACAGCGCAGATGAAGGACATCGACGCCCACGCCGGTGATTCCCGCATCCCGATCCTGTTCTGCGGCCCGCTCATCCATGCAATTGGCGAGGCCTTCATCCCGGACCTGGGCGGCTGCAAGATCGGTGACCGGCCCATCGACTACCACCTCGAGGTGCTGCGGCAGTTCGGTGCTGTGGTGGAGAAGCGTGAAGGCGGTATTTCCATCTCCGCGCCCAAGGGCCTCAAGGGCGCCAAGCTGTCCCTGCCGTACCCCAGCGTGGGTGCCACCGAGCAGGTGCTGCTCACGGCGACCAGGGCAGAGGGCATCACGGAGCTGAGCGGCGCTGCGATCGAGCCGGAAATCATGGACCTGATCGCCGTGCTGCAGAAGATGGGCGCCATCATCACCGTCCAGACCGACAGGGTCATCCGGATCGAGGGCGTCCGCGACCTCACCGGCTTCAAGCACCGGGCGCTGCCGGACCGCAACGAGGCAGCCTCCTGGGCGTCGGCAGCACTGGTCACCCAGGGCGACATCTACGTCGCGGGCGCGCGGCAGGGGGACCTGACGGCCTTCCTGAACACCTACCGCAAGGTGGGCGGCTCCTTCGACATCGACGACAACGGCATCCGCTTCTACCACACGGGCCGCAAGCTGTCCCCGCTGGTGCTGGAGACCGACGTCCACCCCGGCTTCATGACGGACTGGCAGCAGCCGCTGGTGGTCGGCCTGACCCAGGCCCAGGGCGTGTCGATCGTCCACGAGACGGTGTACGAGAACCGTTTCGGCTTCACCGAGGCCCTGGTGCGCATGGGTGCGAACATCCAGCTGCACCGCGAATGCCTCGGCAGCGTCCCCTGCCGCTTCGGCCAGCGCAACTTCCTGCATTCGGCGGTGATCTCCGGTGCCACCCAGCTCAAGGGCGCCGAGATCCACATTCCGGACCTGCGCGGCGGCTTCAGCCACCTGATCGCGGCGCTGGCCGCCACCGGCAGCTCCCGGGTGACGGGAATCGAGATCATCAACCGCGGCTACGAGCACTTCCAGTCCAAGCTCGAAGCCCTCGGCGCGGATTTCGACGTCCACTGACGTGCCGCCGACGATTATGGAAAAAGCACAGAAGGAACGCATCACCCTGGGAGTGGTGGCCATGGTGGCCCGGCCGGTGCTCAACGCCGTCCTCCGGCGGCAATGGGCCGGCCAGGAGCACCTGCCCAAGGACCGAGGCTTTATCGTCTGCCCCAACCACAACACCGAGATCGACCCGCTCGTGGTCGGCCACTACCTGTACAACAGCGGGCACCTGCCGCACTTTCTGGCCAAGGCGTCCCTGTTCAGCATCCCGGTGGTCGGGCCTATCCTGCACTGGGCCCGGCAGATCCCGGTGGAACGCTCCAGCGCCGGGGCCAACCGCTCCCTGACGGCGGCCCGCGAGGTCATGGACGCCGGCGGCGCGGTGATCGTCTACCCGGAGGGCACGCTCACGCGCGATCCGGACCTGTGGCCGATGCGCGGGCGCACCGGCGCGGCCCGGCTGGCCCTGCAGACCGGCGCCCCGGTAGTGCCGGTGGCACAGTGGGGTGCCAACGAGCTGTTTCCCCGGTACGCCAAGCGTTTCCACCTCTTCCCGCGCAAGACCTCCAAGGTGCTGGCGGGGCCGCCGGTGGACCTGTCAGAGTTCCGCGGCCGGCCGATTACCAAGAGCGTGCTCGAGGCCGCCACGGACAAGATCATGGCCGCCGTGACCGAACTGTTGGCCGGACTGCGCGGCGAGGCGGCCCCGGCCGGACGCTGGGATCCGGCGGCGCACCGCCAGAAGGCGACCGGCCGGGACTTCGCCGCCGGGGACGAGGCGGCTGCCCGGCTGGCGAAGGACGCAGAGTGAGCGCCCGGCGGCCGCTGCCGGCCAAGGTGGCGGTCCTCGGCGCCGGAAGCTGGGGCACCACCTTCGCCAAGGTGGTCGCGGATGCCCACCCTGACATCCAGGTCAGCCTCTGGGCCCGCCGGGCGGAGGTCGCCAAGGAAATTAACGAGTTCCACCTGAACTCCCAGTACCTCAAGGACATCAGGTTGCCGGAGAACCTGGCAGCCTCCGCCGACCTGGCCCAGGTGCTCGGCGGCGCCCCGCTGGTCGTGCTGGCGGTGCCGGCCCAGTCGGTGCGTGCCCAGCTGAAAACCGTGAAGCCGCTGCTGGCGCCCGGCGCCGTCGTCGTCTCGCTGATGAAGGGGCTGGAACGCGGCACCGATGCGCGCATGAGCCAGGTCATCCGCGAGGAACTGGGGCTGCCGCAGGACCGGGTGGCGGTGATTTCGGGCCCGAATCTGGCCATGGAGATCGCCCGCCGGGAACCGACTGCCTCCGTGGTGGCCTGCACGGACCTGGAAGTGGCGCAGTGGATCGCCGCCGTCTGCACGGCACCGTATTTCCGCCCCTATACCAATACCGACGTCGTGGGCGTGGAGATCGGCGGCATCGTCAAGAACGTGATTGCCCTGAGCGTGGGCATCTGCGACGGCAAGCACATGGGGGACAACACCAAGGCCTCCGTGATCACCCGCGGCCTGGCCGAGACCACCCGGCTGGCGCTCGCGCTCGGCGGCGAGCTGGAGACGATGGCCGGGCTGGCAGGCCTCGGTGACCTGGTCGCGACCTGCTCCTCCCCGCTCTCGCGCAACCATACTGCCGGGCGCCTGCTCGGCGAAGGGCTGAGCCTGGACGAGGTCAACCAGCGTATGACGCAGACCGCCGAGGGCATCAAGTCCGGCCGGGCCGTGCTGGACCTGGCCGCGCAGATGGGTGTGGAAATGCCGATCACCGAGGCCGTGGTCGCGGTCCTCGAAGGCCACCTGTCCGTGGAAGAGCTGGCCCCGCGCCTGCTGACCCGTGAACTCAAATCCGAAGGCGAGCAACAGCAGTGACATTCCCTCCGTCCCCCGGCCAGCAGTCCTGGAACCCGGGGAATTCCCGTCCGCGGGTGGTTGTCCTCTTCGGCGGCCGGTCCAGCGAGCATTCCGTCAGCTGCGTGACTGCTGCCGGCGTGCTGGGGGCCATTGACAAGGGCAAGTACGACGTCGTGCCCGTGGGTATTGCGCGGGACGGCAGCTGGACGCTGGTGGACGAGGATCCGGCGCAGTGGTCGCTGGCCTCCGGTTCGCTGCCCGAAGTTGCCGCCGGGACGGAACAGGTCATGCTGGCCAACCACGGCCGCGGCACCGAACTGCTGGTCACCTCCGGCGGCCAGGCCCCGCGCAGCCTGGGCCGGATCGACGTCGTGCTGCCGCTGCTGCATGGGCCGTTCGGCGAGGACGGGACGCTGCAGGGGCTGCTGGAGCTGGCGGACGTGCCCTATGTGGGCCCGGGCGTGCTCGCCTCCGCGGTGGGCATGGACAAGCACTATATGAAAGTGGTGTTCGAGTCCGTCGGGCTGAAGGTCGGGCCCTACCAGGTCATCACGGACCGCCAGTGGCAGCAGGATGCCGGCGCGGCCCTTGACCGGGTGGCCTCGCTGGGCTTCCCGGTGTTCATCAAGCCGGCCCGCGCAGGCTCCTCGATGGGGATCACCAAGGTAACCGACCGCTCTGGGCTGCGGGCCGCCATCGAGGCCGCCCGGGAGCATGACCCGAAGGTGGTCGCGGAGGCCGGGATCGCCGGCCGGGAAATCGAGGTGGCGGTGCTGCAGGGACGCGGCATCGAGGAGCCGCGCACCAGCCTGCCAGGGGAAATCGCCGTGCAGCCCGGGGACCACGACTTCTATGATTTCGAGGCCAAGTACGTGGACGGGGCCGCGGCGGCGCTCAGCTGCCCGGCAGACCTGCCGGCCGAGGTCACCGAGCGGGTGCGCGCGCTGGCCGCGGCTGCCTTCGACGCCGTCGGGGCCGAGGGGTTGTCCCGCGTGGACTTCTTCTACACCCCGGACGGGGAGCTGGTGATCAACGAGATCAACACCATGCCCGGCTTCACGCCGATCAGCATGTACCCGCAGATGTGGGCCAAGTCCGGCATCCCCTACACTGAGCTGATCGACGAGCTGATCTACCTGGCCCTGAGCCGCCGGACCGGCCTGCGCTAACCCCCTCTCCCGGTCCACTTTGCACATCACGCCCGTTCCTGTCCCGGGAACGGGCGTGATGTGCAAAGTGGATGGAGGCGGGTCGAGGGGAACGGGGCGGGCTACTGCCCGGTCTCCAGCGTGTCCGAAATGCTGAGGCACCTGTTGGTCTGCGGGATCTTCGACACAGCGGCGGCCAGGTCCGTCAGGACGCTGCTTTCGGCCACCTGGTCCGGGTCGAAGACCAGCTCGGTCGCCGGCGTGCGCCCGTAGGTGGTCGCCGTCCAGCTTCCTTCCTGGGTTCCCTCGGGCCCGCGCAGGACCCAGTCCACTCCATTGACGCTCACGCACTGGTCGGTGGTCGGCCCGGGCACGGGTACCCCGCAGCGCAGGATCACCTGGGACGGATTGCCCCAGGCCGCCGAGCCTTGGCTGGTGGTCTCGCGCCTGGGTGCATCGGCCACGAACTGCGGCAGCAGCACCATCATCGGGGCGCACCCGGGGTTGGCCGCATCCGGCGCCGCCTCGACGTGGACCGCCGGGGAACACGCGGCGGTCCCGGCCACGACCACGCCGGCCAGGAACAGGGCAGCGGGCAGGCGGACGGCACGAAACGGCTGTGGCATACGTCAATTTTAGCCGGTTCACCGAGGCAACCACGCTAAGATCGAGAAGTTGCCTAGGTCCTTTGGGAGTCAGAAATTGTCCGAACATCCATACAATCTCGAGCCTGACGAGGGTGAATACCGTCCCCGCGGCCGCCGGGGCCGGGGCAGGAAGCGCCACCCCGTGCGTGCCGCCATCCTCACGATGCTCGGACTCGTGGTGGTTGCGGCCATCGTGGCCGGCGGCTACGTGATGAACCTCGCCAATACCTTCAACAGCAAATCCCAGACCATCGAAACCGCCTTCCCAGAGGAAGCGGCCCGACCGGTGAAGGCATCTTCGGACAAGTCGGTCAACATCCTGCTGATGGGCTCGGACGAGCGCGGCGGCAGCGGCCAGACCGAGAACCTGGCAGGTGTGCCCAACGGCGGCCGTTCGGACACCATGATGCTCATGCACATCCCCGCCGACCGCGAAAATGTCTACGTCATGTCGATCATGCGCGACCTGTGGACGGACATCCCCGGCTACGGAGAACACAAGATCAACGCCGCGATGGCCTTCGGCGGCGTGCCGCTGGTGGTGGGAACCCTCGAAGGGCTCTTCGACACCCGGATCGACCACGTCGCCATTATCGATTTCGCCGGTTTCCAGGCCCTCACGGACTCCCTGGGCGGCGTCCAGATCAACAACCCCGCCGCCTTCCAGTCCAGCGGCTCCCTGGGCGAGTTCTTCCCCCAGGGCGTGCAGACCTTGGACGGCGACTCGGCCCTGAAATTCGTGCGCGAGCGCAAGGCCTTCAGCGACGGCGACTACCAGCGCGTGCGCAACCAGCAGCTGTTCGTCAAGGCCGTCATGTCCCGCTTCCTGAATGCCGGGACGCTGGCCAATCCCGGCCGGATCGCCGACGTCGTTTCGGAGTTCTCGCCCTACATCAGCGTGGACGCCGAATTCGATGCGGCGACCGTAGGTAAACTGGGCGTCGGCCTGCGCGATGTCCGCTCCGGCGACATCCACATGTTCACGCTGCCCACCCTGGGCACCGGCACGTCGGCGGACGGGCAGTCCATCGTGATCAAGGACCAGGAAGCGATCGACCAGATCACGGACGCGCTGCGGAACGGCGCGTTCGACGATTACTGGGCCACCACCGAAGCCGGAAGCTAGGAACGGACTATGGGAACCAGAAGCCGCCTCTCCGCGGCCGCCCTGGCGGTGGCCCTGCTCGGCGCGGTGTCCGCACCGGCTGCCGCCCTGCCGGTTACCGAGCCGGTGCCTGTCACCAACCCCGGGAAGACCACTGAGCCCGAGCCCGAGCCTGAACCTTCGGACCCGGAGCCGGAACCGAGCCAGGAACCGGCACCCGAGCCTACCCAGGAGCCTGCCGACGAGCCCGCACCGGAACCGGAATCCGTACCGGAACCTGAGCCTGAACCTGAACCTGCCGTCGAGTACGACCCCGTCACCGGCTATCCGCTGGATCCGACGTACGGCCTGCCGGTCCACCCGGCCACCGGCTACCTGGTCAATACCGCCACGGGCCTGCTCTACGTGCCGAACACCAACTACTTCATGGACCCGGTGACCGGGGAACTCTACAACCGCGACACGTTGCTGCCGGTGGAGGCCAAGCCCGAGGAAGAACCCTCACCCAAGCCGGAGCCGACCAAGACCAGGAAGCGCGAAGCAGAGGCCAGTGCCGCGCCGTCGGCCAGCGCCGAACCGGAGCCCACGCCCACGCCGATGCCAGAGCTGGCCGCAGCGGATACCGAACGCACGACGGCGGTAGGCAAGTCCCCCGTGGTCCGCGGCACGGTAGCTGCGCTCCTGGTGGGCATCGGCGTGCTGTACTACGCCCGCATCCGGCGGGGCTACAAGCCGCGCCGGGGCCGGAACGCGGCAATGGGCGCCTGATGCTGCCGCCAGTCACCTGCACCACAGTCTCAAGCTATAGGGGGAGCAGCCCGTGCGGATCTTGCTGCTGACACACTCATACACGCCCGAAGTCAGCCCGCCGCAGCGGCGCTGGTCCCAGTTCATCACCCATTTCCGCCAGCGCGGCTGGGAGGTGGACGTGGTGGCACCGATCGCGCACCTGCCCGAGGGCCGGCGGACGCTGCCAAAGGACCAGGCCGGCCGGGCCTTCCGCCGGCACGCTGGCGACCACGGCGAGCGGATCCGCAGGGTGCCGTTCCTGCCGCACCGGACCACGCGGCTGGGCCGGCTGGCCAACCACCTGTTCTCCGCGGCCTGCAGCATCCCTGCCGCACTGATGGGCCCCCGGCCGGACGTGGTGGTTGTCACCGTGCCCAGCCTGCCTATCCTGGGGGCAGGCTATCTGGCGGCCAGGCTGCTGCGCGCACCCCTGGCGGTGGACATGCGGGACGCCTGGCCGGACATCGCCCGCGATGCCCGGCTCGTCCAGGGCAGCGCCAAGAGCGTCGTGGAGCGCATCATCATCGCCATCCAGGACCGTGCGGACCTGGTGGTCACGGTCACCTACGGCTTCGCCGAGATCCTGCGCCAGCGCGGACTGAAGAATGTGGCCACGGTCAGCAACGGAGTGGACCTGGACTTCATCGAAGAGCTGCCGGAACCCTCCGCTGCGCCGGGACGGCTCGAAGTGGTCTACCTGGGCAACCACGGCGAGAGCCAGCGGCTGGATGTGGTGGTCAAGGCCGCCGCGCTCGTGGGCGACAAGATGCAGCTGACCATGGTGGGCCACGGCGTGGAGCGCAACCACCTGATCGAGCTGGCGGCCGAACTGGACGCGCCGGTGGAGTTCCATCCCCCGGCCAACCGCACTGCGGTGATGGAGTATTACCGCCGCGCGGACACCTGCGTGGTCTCCCTGCGGGATGACTGGAAGTCCTTCGAGTCCACCATCCCGTCCAAGACCTACGAGGTCCTGGCCCTGGGCCGCCACGTCACCGGCATTGTCCGGGGCGAGGCCCGCAAGATCCTGGACGATTCGGGCGCAGGCGACGTGGTCGGAGCCTACCCGGAGGCCGTGGCACAGCTCTGGCGCGACCTGCTGGATGACCGTTCCCGCCTGGCCACCGGGGGCAGGGGCCGCGAGTGGGTACGCAACAACGCGAATGTGCCGGCGCTGGCCGCTTCCTACATGGAACTGCTGGAAAGCGTGGCGGCAGCGGGCCGGACGGCAGCGGCAGGGAAGAGGCCGTGACGGCGCGACGCCTGGCGGACAATGCCCGGCTCGCCGCAGGGACCGTCCGGCAGCATCTGGGCGAGGATCCGGCAGTACTCGCACTGCAGGTTTCGCGCCGGCTGCCGGCCCGACTGGTCCAGCCGCTGGCCCGCCGGGCCGCCCGGCGGGGGGGCACCGCCTTTACCGCGCCGCTGGGCGCCTTCGCCAGCGGCCAGCAAGATCTCGCGCGCAGGCAGCTCCAGGCAGCGGCCGAGGCAGGAGCCTCCGGCCGCCGGGCGCTGCGCCTGGCGGATGTCGCCATCGCCGCCGGCCTGGCGGATGAGGCGGACCGGCTGCTGGCGAATGTCGATCCCGGCACCTCCGGCCGCCGCGGCACCGCCGCCAGGCGTCGCTGGTATGACGGCGACATGGCCGGCGCCGTCGCGGCCCTGGCCGGCGGCGGGCGCCGCGACGAGCGCCAGCGGCAGCGCCTGGCCAGTGAACTGAGGGTTTTCACCGGCTGGGCCCCGCAGCTGCCGCCGGTGCCCGGCTACCGGCCGGAACCGGACACGGTGCTGCATCTGCTGACCAATTCGCTGCCGCACACCGGCAGCGGCTACGCGCAACGTTCGCATTCGCTGCTCAAGGCCCAATGCGAGCTTGGCGCCACGGTGCACGCCGTAACCCGCACCGGCTACCCGGTGCAGGTGGGGCGGCTGCTGGCCCGGCAGGTGGATGTGCTCGACGGCGTGGTCTACCACCGGGACCTGCCGGCCAGCCTGCCGCCCGGCTTCGACCAGCGCCTGCAGCAGCAGGCGGAGGGGCTGCTGCAGCTGGCCCTGGAGCTCAGGCCCGGAGTGCTGCATACCACCACGCACTTCGTCAACGGCCTGGTAGTAGGTGCCGTGGCCCGGGCCTTGGGCATTCCGTGGGTATACGAGGTGCGCGGCCAGCTCGCCGACACCTGGGCCGCCGCGCGCGGACCCGGGGCTCGCCAGAGCCAGCGGTACCACCTGTTCCGGGCCCGCGAGCGGGACGTAATGGCCAAGGCCGACGCCGTGGCCACGCTCGGCGAGGCGATGAAGGCGGACATCGTGGGCCAGGGAATCCCCGCGGACAAGGTGCTGCTGCTGCCCAACGCCGTTGGCGACAGTTTCCTGGCTGAACCGGCAGCGCCGCCCCAGGCGCGGCGGCAGTTGGGCCTGCCCGAAGAGGGTACCTTTATTGGCACCGTCAGCAGTCTGGTTGACTATGAAGGTTTGGACGATTTGCTCCGGGCCTTCGCCCGGCTGGCCGGTGGGTATCCGGAACTGCGCTGCCTGATCGTCGGCGACGGCGTGGCCGCTCCCGGCCTCAGGGCGCTGTCCGCGGAGCTCGGCATCGCGGGCCGCGTGCTGCTGCCCGGACGCGTCCCCCGGGACCAGGCCCACCTGTACCACCAGGCGTTGGATGTTTTTGTTGTGCCACGGAAGGATCTTGATGTGACTCGTGCCGTCACCCCGCTCAAGCCGGTGGAGGCCATGGCTTCCGCCCGCCCGGTCGCTGCCAGTGACCTGCCGGCCCTGCGCGAGCTGGTGTCCACGGGCCGCACCGGTGTGCTGTTCCGCGCGGGCGATCCGGGGGACCAGGCGGCCGCGCTGGGCAAACTGGTGGCGGACGCCCGGCTGCGTGAAGAGTTGGGCACCCAGGCCCGGGCCGGCATCCTGCGCGGGCGGACCTGGGCGGCCAATGCCACCGCGCTGGCCGGTCTCTATACAGGCCTTAAGGCAGACATCGCGGGTGTCCGGTGACCGTGACCGAGACCAGACCCCCGGCAGCAGAGCCGGCCTCCGCCCCGGAAACCATCACCGTTCCCGTCAGCCTGAAAAAACTGCGCAGGATCGGTGCGCGGCCGGGCTTCACTGACTACCTAGTCCAGCTCTGGGACCGCCGGCAGTTCATCGCCTTCGACGCCCAGGCCCGGGTCCAGACTGCCAACGACAAGGACAAGCTCGGCAGCT
This sequence comes from Arthrobacter mobilis, assembly GCF_012395835.1. Classification (GTDB taxonomy): domain Bacteria; phylum Actinomycetota; class Actinomycetes; order Actinomycetales; family Micrococcaceae; genus Crystallibacter; species Crystallibacter mobilis. The sequence goes on along the minus strand of NZ_JAAZSQ010000011.1, from coordinate 96,454 downwards.
TGTGGCTGATCCTCACGCCGCTGTTCAACGGGCTGACCTACTACTTCATTTTCGGCATGCTGCTGGGCACCGGCCGGGGCATCGACAATTTCGTCGGCTATCTCGTGATCGGCATCTTCACCTTCCAGTTCAGCGCCTCGGCGATCCTAGCTGGCGCCCGGAGTCTTGTGGCCAATGAATCCGTGATCAAGGCGTTCACCTTTCCGCGCGCGGCGCTGCCGATTGCCGCCAACCTGCGGGAGCTGCTCTCGTCCGTTCCGTCCACCATCGTGATGCTGCTGCTGGTCATCGTGGCGGCGCCGGTGGAGGAAATCACCTGGCGGTGGCTGCTGATTATCCCGGTAATGCTGCTGCAGCACCTGTTCAACCTCGGCCTCAGCATGCTCCTGGCGCCATTCCTGTACAAGGTCCATGACATCGGCAACCTGCTGTCCTTTGTGTTGCGTTTGTGGATGTACGGCTCGGCGGTGTTCTACAGCTTCGACCGCTTCAACGAATATCCGCCCCTGGTGAAGATCCTGGAAGCGAACCCGCTGTTCTGCGTGATCGATATCGTCCGGGACTCGGTGCTCTATGCCGCCACCCCGGCTTGGCAGAGCTGGGCAACACTGGCGGTCTGGTCCTTGGGTCTGCTGGCCGCAGGTTTCTTTGTTTTCTGGCGGCAGGAGGAGTCGTATGGCCGGGTCAGCTAAGTTTGCCTTGTCGGAGAGCGGCGTCCGGTGGGACGCCGAGCCGTCCATTGTCGTGGACAACGTGGACGTCCACTACCGGACCCAGCACCACGGGGACGTCGGGGACGGCACCGGGGGCATCTTGGCGGCAGCGCGGCGACGGTTTGGCGGCTCTTCGAGTACAGTCAAGCACGCGCTGCACCAGATCAGCTTTGTGGGCTACAAGGGGGATTCGATCGGCATCGTGGGCCGCAACGGCTCCGGCAAGAGCACCCTGATGCGCGTCCTGGCGGGCCTGACCCTGCCCACCGGCGGGTCCATCTACGCCCAGAGCGAGCCGGTCCTGCTGGGCGTGAACGCGGCCTTGATTCCCTCGCTCTCCGGTGCCCAGAACATCCGCCTTGGCTGCCTGGCCATGGGTATGAGCGAGGACGAGGTCGAGAGCAAATACGACAGCGTGGTGGAGATGTCCGGGCTGGAGGACGAGATCAACCACCCGATGAAGACCTACTCCGCCGGCATGGGCGCCCGGCTGCGCTTTGCCATCGCCTGCGCGGTGGATCCGGAGATCCTGCTCGTGGACGAGGCGTTGAATACCGGCGACGCGCAGTTCAAGCAGCGGTCCAAGCAGCGTATGGACTTCATCCGCGAACAGGCCGGCACTGTCTTCATCGTCAGCCACAGCCTGGGCACCATCAAGGAAAACTGCAACCGCTGCATCTGGCTGGACAAGGGGGACTTCATCATGGACGGGGACCCCGAGGTGGTGACCAAGGAGTACCACAACTTCGTCTGGCGCATGACCCAGGGCAACAAGGACTACGGCATGCAGATCCGCAATGAAATCATGGCCAGCCGCCCGCAGATCCGGACCGATCTGCTGGAGAGCGGCTGGCGCAGTGCCAAGGCAGCCCGTAAGCGCGCCGCCGGCAAACCTTAAGTGAGCAAGTAATGAACAATGCGATACTGACCCCGCTGCGCCGGGGCTTCTGGCACCTGCGCAACGGCGGCCTCGGCGCGCTGCGCGAACACGTGCGCCGCCAGGACCCGGCCGGCACGGGTCCCGGTCCGCTGCGCAGCACCTTGCTGTCCCTGGCCGCGCCGGTCCGCCGGCGCCGGCCCCGGTTCGAGCCTGCCCAGCTGGCAGCAGCGGTTCCCGCCAATCTCACCGTGCACGCCGGCGTCATCATGGATGAATTCTCGCTGGCCGGCTTTGAGTGGGAGTGGCGGTGCACGCCGCTGGCGCCTGGAACAACCGCCGGGGACATGGAAGCGCTGGGTCTGGACCTGGTGCTGATCGAGTCCGCCTGGGCCGCCAACGGCGGCGCCTGGCGCTACAAGCTGCTGGGCAGCAGCGGGCCGGCCCCGCAGATCCGTGAACTGATCGATGCCGTGAGGTCCTTGGGCATCCCGGTGGTGTTCTGGAACAAGGAGGATCCGCCGCACTACGAGGACTTTCTGCCGTTGGCCAGGCTGTGCGACTACGTTTTCACCAGCGACCAGAACATGCTGCCGCGTTACCGTTCGGACCTGGGCCATGACCAGGTGGGCTGCCTGCCCTTCGCGGCCCAGCCGAAGATCCACAACCCGGTCCGGCCCCGGCACGGCTGGCAGGAGCGGGACGTTGCCTTCGCCGGGATGTACTTCGCCCACAAATATCCGGAACGGCGCGAGCAGATGGACATCATTCTGCCAGCGGCCGCCGACGCCTGCAGCGGGCAGGACTACAGTTTCGAGATCTTCTCCCGCCAGCTGGGCCGCCAGGACGAGTACCAGTTCCCGGCCCCACTGGACAAATACGTGGCCGGCTCGCTGGACTACGCCCAAATGCTCACCGCCTACAAGGCGTACAAGGTCTTCCTCAACGTCAACTCGGTAGTGGATTCGTCCACCATGTGCTCGCGCCGGGTTTTTGAGATGACTGCGGCCGGCGCCACCGTGGTCTCGACCCCCAGCCCTGCCATGCTGCACTTCTTTCCCGAAGGCGAACTGCCGCTGGTGGACAGCCGGCAGGAGGCGGCCAACGTCATCCGCACCCTGCTGAACAATCCCGACTATGCCCAGCGTCTGGTCCATCTCGCCCAGCGTCGGATCTGGGCCGGGCATACCTACCGGCACCGCGCGGAGCAGATCCTGCGCGCGGTCAGGCCGCAGCTGGCAGCCACGGAGGACAGGCCGTTGGTCTCCGTTCTGGCCTCAAGCATCCGTCCGGACCAGCTCGACCACGTGATCGAGGGCGTGGCCAGCCAGCGCGGGGTCGACGTCCAGCTCGTCTACGGCGCCCACGGGTTTGCGGTGGACCTGGACCAGTTCCACCGCAAGTGCCGGGAGGCCGGCATCGCGGACGCGTCCGCACTGGAATTCCCCGCCGAGATGACCCTCGGGGAGTGTTTGAACGCCTTGGCGGAGAAGGCTTCGGGGGAATTTGCCGCCAAATGGGACGACGACGATCTGTACGGTCCGTGGTACCTGTTCGACCAGCTGCAGGCACTGGACTACTCCGGGGCCGCCGTGGTCGGAAAGATGGCGCACTACATGCATTTCCAAGCGCCGGCCGTCACGGTGTTGCGAAACTCACATTTGGAGCACCGGTACTCGCACTTCGTTGCAGGCCCAACGCTTTTCGCCCGTTTGGAAACCTTCCGAGAACACCCGTTTCCGGCCGTTAACCGGGGCGAGGACACGACCTTCCTGAGAACTGTCCTAGAATCGGGTCGGAAGATTTACGCCGCGGACCGGTTCAACTACTGTCAGGTCCGCAGCGCTGACCATACGCAGCACACCTGGCAAGTGAGCGCAGGCGAACTGCTCGCCTCGTCTTCCATCAAGTTTTTCGGGAATCCCGTGGAACAGGTCTTTTTGTAGGGGGTCCATTATGGGGAAAACCACGTTCGATCTGGCCGTTATCGGCCTGGGTTATATCGGCCTGCCGACGGCGGCGACGTTCGCCAGCCACGGCAAAAAGGTTGCCGGCGTCGACGTGAAGCAGTCCACCGTGGACGCCGTAAACCGCGGGGAAGTGCCTTTCGTCGAACCGGATCTGGGCGTGGTGGTCTCCGGCACCGTGAGTTTGGGAAGTCTTAAAGCTTTCACTGAAGTGCCGCAGGCGGATGCGTTCATCATCGCCGTCCCCACGCCTGTAGCCGAGGACAAGGACGTCGATCTCTCCTACTTGCGTAGTGCCGCGGAAATGATCGCACCTGTGCTGCGCGGCGGCGAACTCGTCATCCTGGAATCGACTTCCCCGCCCGGCACCACCGAACGCATCGGCGAGTTCCTGGTGGCGGCCCGTCCGGACCTGTGCCTGCTGCCGGAGCCGGGCAAGCGGCAGATCCATCTGGCCCATTCGCCCGAGCGCGTGCTGCCGGGCCGGATCATGATCGAAATCGTCACCAATGACCGTGTCGTCGGCGGCCTGACGCCCGAGGCTTCGCGCATGGCCAAGGAACTCTACGAGGTGATCTGCCAGGGCGAAATCCATGTCACCGACGCCAAGACCGCGGAGATGACCAAGCTCGCGGAGAACTCCTTCCGGGATCTGAACATCGCCTTCGCCAACCAGCTGGCCCTGATGTGCGGCCAGCTCGGCGTGGACGTCTGGCGCCTGATCGAGTTGGCCAACCGGCACCCCCGGGTGGACATCCTCAAGCCCGGTCCGGGCGTAGGCGGGCACTGCATCGCCGTGGATCCCTGGTTCCTGGTCAGCGCTTTCCCCAACCACTCCGGCCTCGCACGGGCAGCACGTGAACTGAACGATTCCATGCCCGGGCATGTCGTGGACCGGGCCCTGGCAGCGGTGGCGGACGTTCCCGCACCCACCATTGCCCTGCTTGGCCTGGCCTTCAAGGCCAATGTGGACGATACCCGCGAATCTCCGGCGATGGACGTGGTCCGCCTGCTCGCCGACGCCGCGCCGGGGGCCACCCTGCTGGCCGTGGACCCGCATGTGCCCGCACTGCCGCAGGCCCTTGCCGGCGCGGGGAACATTGGCCTGGCAGAGCTGGACACGGCTTTGGAGGCCGCAGACCTGGTGGTCCTGCTGGTGGACCATGACGAGTTCAAGGCCCTGGACCAGGACCGGCTGCTGGGCAGGCGGATCATTGACACCCGCGGTGTCTGGCGGCCGGCCGACGGCGCGGACGGCTCCCTGGCCGCCGCAGCAGTTCCCTCGCTCGCGCTCTAGGACCATCCCGTGACAGACCTCGCAGTAACCCTGGACGTCCATAAGCAGATCAGGCAGTGGCAGCAGGAAGCCGGACTGCCGGTGGTCGACCTCCAGCAGCCCCGCCGCAGCTGGGCAGCCATGCTGACCATCCTGCTGGACGCCCGCAGCGCCGATGCCCGGACTGCCGCCCTGTCCATCAGTTCGATCTTGACCGGCAGCACGCAGCGCAACCCGCTGCAGGTTCTGATACCGGACTCGGAGGATTCCGTGCTACTGGAGCAGTGGCTGGCGTTCGAGCCGGACGTTAGATTTGTCCGAACCGTGGACGAGGCTGTCCTGGGCGCGCAGTATTTGCTGGTCTGTCCTGCCGGAGTCGTCTTCGGCAGCCACTCAGTGCAGGCAGCCGTGGAGGCCGCCCAGGAATCCGGTGCCCGGCTGCTGCGCGCAGTGGTTGACGGTGTTTCCGGTTCTTTGGAACTGTGGGACACGGCCGGGTTGGGTTCCGCGGCAGACCTAAGCGCCGCCGAGCAGGGGATCCGGGACGACGGCGGCGAACGCTGGGTGTCCGGTGCCAGCCTGGGCGCCTACGCCGCCGGCCGGCCCGCGCCGAAGATGTTCCTTCGCAAGGGTGCCGCCGGCAGGTTCGACGTCCACGTCGTGGTCAAGGACCTGAAGGATCCTGCAGCCCGCCGGGACTATGAGCAGCAGATCCGGCAGCTCGAAAGCGAACTGGCCCGCGCCAAGCGCCACTGGTGGCAGGAAGCCTCCTCGGCTGCTCCGGCCGGCGGCACTGCCCGGCGGCCGTTCGGGAGTGTTCCGCTGCGCGCGGTGCGGAAGGGGCCGCGGTACCTGGCCGCGCGGACTGCCCTCCGCCTGCGCCGCTGGACCACCGGGTGAGATAGCGGTGGATCTGACGAACACGCTGGCCGGCAGCTACGATTTTTCCCTCCCGCAGCTGGCCACGGCACTGAAGCTCGGCCCGAAAGCCTACGAGTGGGCGCTGGAGGATCTGGCGGACCCGGCACGCATTGACCGCGGTTCCGGAACGCAGCAGCTCTGGCACGACAACTTTGTGCTGGCCGCACAGTCCCTGGCGCAGGCCCGCCGGTGGCTGCCGCTGCTGTCCCTGTCCGGCAAGGCGCACCGGGTCCATCTGGTGCTGCGGGACCATCCCGCCGCCGGTCCGGAGTCCGGCCCGCCTACTGTTGCCCAGCTGCGCAGCGGCCTGATGGTCGCCGGGTCGGCTGCCCCCGCCGGTTATGTAGCGGTCACGGTGTCTGCCGGGAACTGGGTGGATGTGCACCGCGCGGTCGCCGCCGCGCTCACGCACTTCCAGGTCGGCCGGCCGGGATCGGTGGTCCGCGGCCTGCGGATCGGCCTCACTGATCCCGTCCACGCCGCGTGGGCCGCCGGAGACCCGCTGGCCCGTTCCCTCACCCCGGACATGCTTGAGCCGGAAGAACATGACATCTTTCCGGTGGATGTACTGGTGGCCGCTACTGCGCCGGAGATCACTTCGGTGCGCCGGCCGGCCCGGATCATCCTGCCGGAGTCCGGCCTGGCCGACGTCGACGGCTGGTCCACCGCCCTGCCGCCGGTGGACGTCCGGTCGGTGTCGCCGCGCGGCTTTGAGCCCTACCCCGGGTCAGGCATCGTGCAGGCGGTGCCCGCGCCGGACGGCGGCGTGGCCTTCGACGGCGTGCACGGGACCGCCGTTCTGGCACCCGGCGAGCCGGTGGGGGCGCACACTGTCGCGGCCCTGCGCCCGCACAGCTACGTGGATATTGCCGGGCTGCTCTCCGCCTCCGACCAGCGCTCCGCCTCTGTCGTCATCTCCAACCTCGCCGTCGCCGGTATCCCGATGCTCGCCGGTCCCGGCAGCCGGGCTCTGCAGCTGCTTGGGCCGGACCTGGCCGCTGCCGTGACGGACTTCGACGCGCAGGACACGCCGCTGCGGCGCGAATCCAAGTCCATTGACATGCGCAGGCTGGCGCTCGATCTGTTCGAGCCGGCCGCGCGCTGGGCCCGCTGGGTTCCCAACCTGGCACAGCCGGAACCTGCGACGGTGAGCGTGCTGCTGGCCACCCGCCGCGCGGACCGCGTCCGCGAGGCCGTACGCCAAATCGACAGGCAGAGCTGGCCTGCGGTGGAAATCGTGCTGGTGCTGCACGGGATCGAACTGCCGGACGGGGAACTGGACCGGCTGCGCGCGGAGTGCTCGCGTGACCTGGTGGTCCGTACGGCAGGCGCGGAGCAGGTCCTGGGCCAGGTGCTCAACATCGGAGTTGCGGCTGCCAGCGGGGAGCTGCTGGCCAAGATGGACGACGACGACTGGTACGGGCGCAACCACCTCCGCGATCTGGTCCAGGCCCGCCGGTACTCAGGGGCGGACCTGGTCGGCAGCCAGGTCGAATTCGTCTACCTCGAGGATCTGGACATCCTCACCCGCAGGCCCGCGGAGGGGGAACGCTACTGCCACCATGTGGCTGGCGGTACCATGCTGATCTCCCGGCAGGACCTGGCCGACCTCGGCGGCTGGCGCCCGGTGCACCGGGCGGTGGACCGCTGCCTGCTGCAGGCAGTGGAGGCAGCCGGCGGGAGCATCTACCGCGGCCACGGCCAGAACTACGTCATGCACCGCTACGGTGACGCCCCCGGGCATGGCGGACACACCTGGGCTCCGGAAATGGAAACTTTCCTGCAGAACTCCAGCGAGCAGTGGGACGGCTTCGTGCTGCCCCCGCAGATCGATGCCGCGGACATCAGCTACCGCCCGCCCGGCCGCTCCCGCAGGCTACGCAGCATTTTCAGTGCGGCGGAACCGGAGCTGCAAACCAGCTTTCCAGCAAGGGGAGAACACTCATGAGCACACCGGTTTCCAAGCTGCGCAGCAGCCGCCGGCAGTTGGCCCGGCTCGTTGTCCCCCTGGCGGGCGTCATGGCGGGCGCGGTGTTGGTGCTGGCCCTGGTCGGCCTCGCCTTGGGCTCGACCAACCTGCTCCTGCTGGCCGTCATGCTGCTGGTGCTGCTGGTCGGCGTGGGCATCGCCGTCACGTACCGGCGGCTGTCCCGGGTGATGGTGGCTACCCGGGACACGTCCCGGCAGTCCTTCCACCTGCTGAGGGCCTCCGGGTTGGAACCGGACCTGCTCTCCAGGTTCACCCAGTTCGGCGCCCTCGCGTGGTTCCAGCAGCACAACTCGCTGTCGATGACCCAGATCATGCAGCGGCTGACCAAGATGCGCTCGATCCAAGGCCGGGACCTGCTGAGCCTGAAAGCCACCCGTGGCCGCTGGAGCTGGTCCGCCCTGGAACGGGCCCTGGAAAACTACCGGCTGGGCGGCAACGCGCGGCTGGAGGTGGAACGGCATCTGCTGGCTGCTGCCGGCCTGCCGCTGGCCCAGCTGGCGGACCTATGCTTCCGGCAGAGCGCCAGCCCCCTGGACCAGCTCAATGCCGCCACCATGTACCAGCTGGTGCTGCGCTCGCGGGGGACCGAGTTGTTCGCCGGTAAGGGCCGCGCCGCCTTCCTGCTCGAGTCCCTGGCCTCCACCGGCCGGTACGAGGAAGCCGAGTCCCTGCTGCCACTGTTCAAGCCGGCCGAGGACCGCCGGCATGACGTGCAGCTCTTCCGCGCCAACTTCCGCAACCCGTTCCGTCTCTCCAACAAGGGCGTCGAGGACTGGCTGGACACCATCAACAGCGTCTACCGTGCCGAGGGCCTGGCCGAGCTTCGGCTCACGCCGGGCGAGGAGGAGCCCTTCCAGCGCCTGGCCGCCGCCGAAGCCCTGCCCGTCGACGGCGGTCCGCTGGTGAGCATTCTCATGCCGGTCTACCGGCCGGATGAGTACACCGACCTGGCGGTCCGCTCCGCCCTGAACCAGACGTACCGGAACATCGAAGTCATCATCGTCGATGACGGCTCCGGTGAGGAATACTGGCCGCTGCTGCAGCGCTGGGCTGGCGCCGATCCCCGCATTACCGTGGTCGCCAACCCGGTCAACTCCGGAGCGTACACGTCCCGGAACATGGCCTTCGAGCGGGCCCGGGGCGAGTTCGTCACCGTTTTCGACGGCGACGACTGGCAGCACCCGCAGAAAATCGAACGGCTGGTGGCGGCCGCCGTTGCTCAGCCGGACCACCGGCTGGTCTCGGCTCCCTGGACCAGGGTGGGCCCTGACCTGTACTTCCACTACCGCGGCTGGCGCGGGGCCTTCATCACACCCGCACACGTCTCAACCCTGTTCCCCGTGGCGGTGGTGCGCGACAAGCTGGGCTATTGGGACACTGTGCGCAAGGCTGCCGATGGGGAATTCATTGTCCGGTACCAGCTGCTGGTGAATCCCGAGGAGCCGCTGGAGGTCAGCCAGGCGCCGCTGACCCTGTCCCTGGTGACGGACTCGAACCTGTCCGTGGAGGACTTCCGCCTGGGATTCCGGGCCCCGGACCGCAATGCTTACCGGGAGTACTACCAGCGCTGGCACCGGCAAATCGAGGCCGGCGAACACAACGGCCATCTGCCGTTTCCCCTGCCGGAGCGTCCCTTCGCCGCGCCGGGACGGTACCTGCCGGAGGCGGTATCCAGCCGCGAACTCGACATCGTCCTGGTCGGGGACTTCAGCTCCGGCGGTACCGAGTCGGCCCTGCTGCTGCACCACGTGGAGCAGGCTCGGTCACTGGGGCTGAGGGTGGGCGTGCAGCACCAGTACAGCCTGGGGCGGGACGCTTCCTTCGGGCCGGCGTTCAATGACGATTACCTGGAGGCATTCCGGACCGGGGCGCTGCAGCGGGTCGAAATCACCGATGCTGTGGCGGCCCAGCTGGTCCTGGCCTACGATCCGAGCGGTTTTGAGTTCCAAAGCGCCCTGACCTCCAGGATCCAGGCTGCGCAGGTCGCCGTCCTGGCTGCTCACGGGCCGGAATCCGACGCCGGGCACCACTACGATGTCACGACCGTCACCGGAAACGTGCACGCCATGTTTGGCAGCTATCCGGTGTGGCTGCCGCTGGACGCGGATGTCTTCGCACTGCTCGCCCCGCTGCTGCCGGCCACCATGCTGGCGGCGCCCAGCTGGCAGCAGCTGGCCGCGGAACTCCCGCACGAGGCTACTTCGGACGGCGGCCGCCCCGCGCCGTCGATCGCTAGAATTGTCAGGTTTGCGGGACTAGAGGAAAGACTGCTGGAGGACATCAGTGCAGGTCACTAAGACTGAGTGGGACGAACGCAACGGCGTTGAGGTCCGCCACATCGACGATGCGGGGGCGATTGAGCATTCCGCCGGGGAGGATCTCTCATATGTGATCCCGTTCCGGAAGGACGGCGGGCTGCCCGTCCGGTGCCTCTACACTCCGGGCGATTCGCAGACCTTGGTTGTGGCCTTCCACGGTTCCCTGCAGCGGACCAAGTACCAGCTGCCGCGCTTCGAATGGCGCAAAACGCTGGGCGAACTGGACGCAGGACGGCTCTTCTTTGCCGACACCACGCTTGAATTGGACGGTGGCATGCCGCTTGGCTGGTACATCGGCACCGCCGCACAGGATCTGGCCGACGATGTCGCTGCCGTGATCCGGCAGGTTGCAGCGGATGGGAACTACAGCCGGGTCCTGCTGGCCGGTTCCAGCGGGGGCGGCTTTGCCGCCATGGCGGTCGCGCGCCGGATTCCCGGCTCAGTAGCCGTCAGCTTCTCGCCCCAGACCCGCGTCGGCGACTACATTCCCTGGGTCCATAAGGCTTTTGTGAAGGCGGCTTTCCCGGGGCACGAGACGATTGACGACGTCGAAGCCCAGTACGCGGAGCGGGTTAATCTGCGCCGGCTGTATGCGGAGCCGGAGGTGCCGAACTATGTCCGCTACGTGCAGAACTCCAACGACACCGGGCACGTCACCGATCACTACGCGCCGTTCGCCGCGTCCCGGTTCGTCGACGCTTCCACCGGCGGTGTGGATGCCTCCGGTAGGATCCGGTTGGTCCTCGAAGCGATGCAGCAGGGACACCAGCCGCCATCGCGGGGACGGTTCCTCGGCCACATCCGGGCCGCCCACGAGGAATTCTTTGGGGAGCCGCTCGGCGGTTGACCCGGCGAGCTGCCACTCCGGCGTGCGGGACCACTCCGAGTCCTACATCCTTCCGGCAGATTGAGACATCTGTACCGCACCTTCAGGGGAGAACTATGAAATCCGAATGCCAGTATGTGTTCAAGGTGGCGCACCAATCGAACGCACTTCATCTGGCCCTTCACTATGACCGTCCGGTGGCTGAGGAATCTGCCGTACTGCTCATTCGTCTTTTCGACACCGCAGGACACGAAGTCATGAGCCGGAGCCTCCTACGTTCCGATGCCGTACCCAGCTCCTACCTGTTCGTTCCTCCACGGTCCGATCCGGGCCTTCACCCGGTCGGGGTCATCACGACAACGCGGCATGTGGTGACGGTAAAAATGACAGCACTAGCTTGGCCATCCCTTGAGCCGCTCGGCAAAAAGTGTTTCCCGAGGACCTTCCTCGGGATCCGGCGACCTGGCCTTGAGGCGCGGACCGACGGCCCGGGCAGAATGCACATTATCCCAGGAAGGCCGAACGGTTCGTCGAAATGACCACGCAAATGGATGTATCTGTTGTTATTGGTTTCAAGGATTGGGGCATCAACCGCCTTCGGATGGCTGTGCAAACCATTCAAAGGTCATTTGGCAGTCTGGCCGGGGAAGTCATTGTCTCCGACTACGGCTCGGCAGAACACGCGGAAACGAAACGTGCCATGGAGGAGGCCGGCGCCGTCTACGTCTACACCGAGACGGACGGTGTATGGTCCCGCTCCCGGGCGCTTAATGCCGGTTTTGCCGTTTCCTCGGGCCGAGTCCTGGTATCCACCGATGCCGATATGATCTTCTCCCCGAAGTCCATGGAAATTGTCGGGAAAGCGATCCTGGCCAATCCGGATCTGGCGCTGGTACTCCAGTGCCGCGACCTGCCCGAAGGCTACTCGGACGTGGAGCTGGCGGGCCGGACGATTGACTGGCGGCTGCTCGAACGTGTCTCCCGCATGCGCCCGCGATGGGGGATGGGCGGAATGATGGCGGCCAGCCGGGCCAGATACCTGGAGATCCGCGGTCTGGACGAGCGCATGGAAATCTACGGCGGCGAAGACATCGACTTCGCCAATCGGCTACGTCGTGCAGGGGCGCGGCTCGAGTGGGTGGTCGATGACGACGTGCGAATGTACCACATGTGGCACGCACCCTCGCGGAAGATCGCCTCGGAGACGGCCCAGGGCCGGAAGGCGATCGAGCTCAACAGCAAGATCCACGTTGAGGACAAGTCGGTCATCCGCAATACGGTTAACTGGCAGCACAGGCCCGCGGATGCCGAACTGCCCGTAAGCGTCGTCGTGTCGACCTACAACCGAGCATCTTACATCGCGGACAGCATCAGGTCGGTCCTGGCCCAGAGCATGCCGGACTTCGAGCTCATCATCGTCGATGACGGCTCAACCGACGCGACCCGGGAGGTAGTGGAGTCCTTCAGGGACGAGCGGATCCGTTACTTCTACCGGGAGAATGCGGGCATTGCTGCCGCCCGGAACTTCGCGGCCTCCGTCAGCCGCGGCCGTTATACCGCCGTTCATGACGACGACGACATCATGCTGCCGTGGCGCTTGGAGAAGCACCTGGCGGCCCTGCGCCCCGGGCACCACGGCTCCTACGGCGCCTGGGTCGACTTCGATGACGAGACAGGTGAAATGAACCTGTTGCCGGGGAAGGATCTCTCGCTGGGTTCCCTGCTGACCTCCGGCAGGGTCTATCTGCACCCGACTATGATGATCGCGACGGAGGTGGTCCGCCGGCTTGGCTATGACGAGTCGTTGCGCAGCGGTTCCGACTACAACCTTGGTATTCGGATGATGCGGTCCGGCATCCGGCTGAACCACACCGGCTATGTGCATACACTGCGCCGCCTTCACAGCGGACAGATCACCGAAACCGATTCGGTGGTCCAGCACACGTCCGCCGTACTCACCCAGACGATGGCCAGGGTGCCGATGTCCACTGTCGAATTCCGTGCCCTGCACAAAGCCCATTCGAAAACTCCACCCAAGGCGTTGGGCGAGCGGCAGGAGGTCCTGGCTTCGGTGGCCGACTACCTGCCGGGACACCTGGTCCGGCGGGCAGCCGTCGTCCGTTGTGAAACCGCCGAGACTGTCAGTCTTCCGGACGAACTCATGCTTGCGGACCGCCACATCCTTGAGCATGACTGGGACGGGCAGCTCATTTCCCAAATCGGAGTCTTCGAAGAAGTCGGGCTGGACCGGGTTTCCGCCCTTCAGGATGCGGGCATGGCCGTGGAGGTCGATGATCCTTCTGCCGCAACCTCTAGGGATAAAGTTACGCTGATGGCCATCGACGCCATGGTCACAGCCGGACGGCGATCTTGGGGGGCGGTTGACGAACCTGTGTTGGTTTTTGCTTCCAGCAAGAACTTGGATTGGGTCAAGCATGTGGTGGATAAATCCTTCCCCGGCGCGGAAGTTCACCAGCGCCTGTTGAGTGACGAGGATGCCTTGATGTTTGTCCTCTGTGTGGGAGGCCTACCGCTCGAGAGCCTGGAAAATTTGTCCATCTCGGCCAGCACACGTGATCTGACACTGCGCTCCTGGATCGATTTCTCAGGCGACACAGATGATCTCGCCGCCCTCCTGTCGTCGACGCCGGAAAAGGAAGTAGTCAAGTGAAGTTCGATTGGCAAGGCAACACGGATACTGGCGGATCGGCGATCGTAGCCCAGCCTGAGCGCTACGACGCAGTGCCCTTTGTAAACGAGCTGCTCATCGACGGGCGTCCGCGTGTGGTCAGCGGAGATCGCTTTGCAGTCGCCGCTGCCCTGGCGTTTGGGCAGGAAACCAGTGGCAGCATGGACCTTCCCTTTCCACTAGCACCAGCTACTGCCCAAGCGATCCAGCAATTCCTGCATCCGACCTGGGTCAACCTCACACCGATTGAGTACGTCCCCAAAGCGTTGCCCATCGGAATCAACCGCCTCCATTTGACGGTCGATGGAGCCGCTGCCCAACCAATCGGCAACACCTTTGACAAGCAGCGGACCATTCATTTCGACCTTCGACGGTCCGACCGGTACGCCGGCCAGCTAATGTCTTTGGATCATCATGTGGTAGTGAGCAATGCATGGATGTTCGGGGAACCGGATTCAAAACGGTCATTGTGTGCTGCGCTGGCAGTGGCTGTCCTGTTCGCGGAGAGCCTGCAAGTCGACGCAATTGAATTTCCAGCACTGATGACCCGCCCGGATGGGCTCACGGATTCAATCAACGCGTTACTGCAGTCTTGCCGATTGGCGCTGGCTTAAGCAATCAGACGAATGGGCTGGAACTACTGCTGCAGTTCGCTCAGTCAGCATCTTCAATTCTCGCGGTAACTCCCTATTCATCGATGTCCATCGGTTGACGAGCCGATTACATGTCCAGGACCCGCAGCGCTGCTGAGGCTGCCTTCCTGGCCATCGGCAACGGCGCGGCGACTTGGGTTGTGGAGGCCGCCGCGGCCGCCGCGGCCCGGATGAACATGAAAATGGCCGAGAATGTGACCTGGCGAAGATCGCCGGCACCAAGGCGGTGGACCGGGCCGTGGGCGAAGCCGCGCTCCACGGCGACCTACCCTCGATCGCGAACGACCGGCGTACCACGGTCCACGCCGAGGACAAGACTCGGTCTCTAACCTAAGAGACCGGCACCTGGGCATGCATGTGTGCTGGACCCGCAGCTGTGAACGAGCAGAATTGATGGGCCCGATCAACTCCGCCAACACCACGGTCCCGGCCCTGTCAGGCGAGTTGGAAGCCCTGAAGCGGCAACTGAAAGTGCCCCAAGCTCGGGCGCTGATCCCGGAACTGATCGCGAGTGCCCACGCCGAGCGCGGGGAACCCGTCAAGGTCATCACTGACCTGTTCGTCGAGGAAGCCGTCGGCCGGGTCCGGTCCATGCTCGTCACCCGCCGCAAGGAAGCAGACTTCCTCAAACCCCTCGACGCCTGGGACCCCGCGGCCTCGTCCGTCCCCCGCCCCGACCCAGCAGGCCCATGTGCACCTTGGAATGGATCAGCTGCAGGGAAAACCTCGTTCCGGCTCGCGCACCTCTGCGACCTGATCCGGACCCTTGGCACCGACGACAGCGTCCCCCGAGCCGTCACCAGAATCCTGCGATCTGAACTTGTCGTCATGGATAACGTCGGCTTGTTGCCTGTGGCCACGGCCACCGTGGACAGGCTCCTGCACCACGCCCATGCCTGCCAGACCAGCGGGGACTCCATCCGCCTCACCTAGACCTCGTCGGGAAGGAGCCACCCTAACAAGACCACACGATGGCCAACCCCCGCCAAAACACTCCGTACGCAGATCCACCGGTCACCGGTGGACGGAAACTCAGGGCCGTTGACAGCATCTGGCCGCCACGTCCGAGGGGCAGGCCGGCGCTCAGCGCCCTGTCAAGTCCGACCGTCGATGAACGCGAGGCCACGGCCGCACTGTTCGAACATGACCGCCTCCTGGTCGCGGACCAACAGACGTTCGTCGGCGACAAGAGCTTTGCCCACAGGGTCCCCGTCAACGGTGGGAACATCTTCAAGTTCAGGAGCTTCCGGTTCAAACTGGCTAACTACAGCCGCACCAATGTTGACGGGCTGAATGCTACTAAGATCAGCACCGACGCAGTGAACAAGCAGTTGCCAACGACCTGATCTAAACCGATGCGCCGACCATCTGGCCAATTCCTGTCAGCAAGCGATTACCGACCACCGGCTCAAACGCATAACGGTAGTGGTTCTGGTCTTCTAAAGCCGCTACAAACCCGTGCTCAAGGATCGTTTCCTTAGTCGTGTGCAACGGGATCCCATGATCCTGTTGCACACGACTAAGCATGGTGGTGAGCCTCTCCCGCACGGGGACGGGCGAACCGTCAGGCATTTCCGTGTACAAGTGATCAACAGTCATTGTAGGAGCCCCGAGCCGGTCCCTGATGGTGAGTAAATCCGCTGCCAACTCGTCCTGGGTCGCGAACGAAACCTCCAACGACTTCAATACATGATCGTCGGGCAGAGCTTCGGTGCGTCCCTCAATAATGGGGCGGTGGTCCACGCCTGCTTGTTTCGCGATTCCGTACACCTTGTGCGCGTTGAGTTCGATTCCGTTGATTCGGTGCTGCTTATAGGAGCTCACCTCCACTACGACGGCGTCGATGGGCCCGAAATCTACGCTCATGTCGTCGGGGAACTCCAGATGGGATTCGAGCGCTGCTGGCCGCAATTCGGCAGGAATATTGGTCCGGCCTTGGATGATGTCAACATACTGACGACCCGCAGCTGCCGTGTGCGTAAGCCAAAGGTGCGTGTTGTAGTTGACCAGATCAATCCTGCCCTGCTCGTACATGCGTCGAAGCGGGCGGGTAACACGGCAACTGCCAATGGCCAGAACACGGGGCTTTGTAGACATATCCCATATACTAACCGCGCTTAGTTAAACGAATCAGCCAGCAATGGTGCGTGTCGTGGGCCATTCTAGGAAAGACTCTCTACTCCGCGGACCTACGGCGCAAAGTGGTTGCCTGCAAGCTTGCACAGGGCGAAGTTCTATGCGCCGTGGAGGCTGAACAGAAAATCAACATCAACTTCTGAACTATCGCCCCAACTGAACCTGCCACACCGTCGGAAGCAGCCTTGTGTTCAGGACGAGCAGGAGAAGTCACGGACTCGCAGGGAAACTAATAAGCCCCTGACCTAGGGTGCCAAAATAGTCGGGCGAACAAAGTTGATCCTGCCAGCGTGACGTGCCCCTTGAGGTGTGAGTGGCAGTTCTAAGGTGACCGCATGCGGCAAATTCGGCTGACCGTCGGTAGTGGCCTTTCCTGGCCGCCGTCGGCGGTGGTTTTTGACCATGGACGGCAGACCCTTTTGACCGTCTGGTCCAGTGGGCCTGCGTTTTGTGCCGGTGATGTTCCTTTTCGCTTGCGGTGTCGGCACGGGGGAGCCACTTCGTTCCATATGAAATAGCGATGCCAACCGTCATTTTCATGTCTGTTCTGAAGGAGCTCCTCTCGAAGTCGCGAGGGGCCCATAAAAATTCTAGGAATCTATGATTTGACCCGGTCCTATCGTGTCACCCCGGCGCTCTGCTCTGTCTCACGTAACACCGTCCGGGCGTATGTCAAGGCCCGCGACGAGGGCAGCAGGGCTCCTGTCCCGCGGAATTTCGGGCCAAAAACAGATGCCTCCGAAGACAAACAGATGCCTCCGAGGACCAGATCCGGACCCGAATGAAGCAGTCCGAGGCAGGAGACGTGCCGATGTCGTGCACGAGCAGCTTCGCCCGCCGGGCGATACCAGATCGAAGTGTACGACCCGTCCCGTGGTGGCCTCGACCAAGGAGGAGTACCGGCCGCAAAACACCCGGGCACACGGGCACCGGACCGCGAGCCCGGGCTCTGGCTCAGGGAAGTCGTCTCTGCGGACACGACCAAGATCCGGATCAAGTTGGCACACGCCGTGGATCGGGCCATGTTCCACGGCCCAGATCCAGTCGACAAGGATCTCGGCGCGGCAGCGGCACCACTGCTTCGGCCACGAGGACTTGCTCTCCATTATCGAAGGAACCGCAGCCGCGGAATCGGCCGCGTGCCTGCGCACCGTCACCGATCCCGGCCGGCGGCTGTCCCGGGGCACCGGCGGCTGGGCCGGCTTCGACACGGCCGGCACTGGCACGGATACGTGCGCCAAGGAGCTGGGGGAAGACATCAATGCCCGATAGCATCGCAACCCCGGCCGCACCGACCATCTATTCCGTCATTGCCCTGATGCGCACCAACTATGATGCCCATGCCCGCCTGACCGCCGCCGCGTGCTGGCCACTGCCTGCGCCCAGCACCGGTACCTAAGTCGGGCCGTGTGCGTGCTGCTCGAAGCCCTCGGCCTGCAGGCTGTCGACGAGGGTATGACCATTATTGGTTCACACTCAAGGACCTCGACGCCTTGGTCCGCAGGCACCGATCCAGGGACAGCGTGAACAAGGCCATCGACCAGACGATTAACGCCGACCTAGGCTGCTTTGACGATATCGGCTTACTGCCGGTCATCGCGGACGTCGCTGAAGGGTTCTATCGCGTCGTTGACGCCGCCTACGAGAAACGGTCCCTGGGCGTCAGTTCGAACACCCACCCGGGCGGCTTCGACAAACTGATGCTCAAGGCCATTGCCACCCCGACCGTGGACCGGACCCTGCACCACGCCCACGTCTCCCAGGCCAGCGGCAAATTAATCCGGCTCATCCAGGCCCAAAGCGGAAAGGGAACCCAACCCATATGAGATAAAAACCACCAGCCGGGGCGCTGGCAATCGGCACCGCAGGCCGGCTTGAAGGGATCCGGGTCGTGACGACGCGTAAATCGGGCAGGTTGAAGATCATGGTGGCAGCATCAGGTGCCGTCGAAGCAGGGTGAACCGAGGTTCGTGGATCTGTTCGGAAGAATGCCAAAACGACACTCATCCAACCGGTCGGTCGGCCGCCTCAGCGTCTACGCCACAACGTTATTCCCCTACGAACTTCAAAGAGCCGGCAAACCGGGACGAACCAAGAAACGGCCCGTCCCGGTAGCCCGCCGCTCCTGCATCGATGTAGAACAGGTGGCACGCCCAAGGCTTCCGCGGTGGTCCACGCGGGTAAGGTTTGAGCCCACATCACCTGCCGTGAGAGGCTCGTTCACTATGGGCATTCACTCCGGAAACGGTCTGGCTAACCATTCCCCTCTGCAAGGGAATTCTCTCAGTCTTTTAGGCCGCTATCTCAGAGCTCATGGCCAAGTCAGCCTATCCTGGCCGGTTAGCCATAAACACGACGAATACATCGTCAAAACTAAATTAATGTCAGCAGGGTTTTCAACTGGCCTGCCTATCTTCTGCATCAGTGAATCTATATTGAACACCTGGGCAAAGTCTGCGACGGTTGCTTGCACCTCCTCTAGCATCGGCATGAGCCGGGGTAGAGCCATGTCCAGCTGTGCTACTCGGGTAGAAGGAATTTTCATCCGATTAGCACGTTCTGTTTGCTCCTCGGTCGGAGTGGCAAGTCTTCCGCCGTTTCGCCTGCCAGTAGCCGCAGATCTTCTTGAATCAAACTTTGGCTTCGGTTCGGGCTCGAATTCGATGATGTCCGGAAGCTCTCGTAGCCGTTTGTACTTCCAGTCGAATGCATTCTTGGCATAGGGGTACCGAATGAGGTTTTCGTCCAGCATGTTGAGAAGGTCGAAGCCAAAAACATTGGATCGCCTGGTATCGAAGTCAAGTTTGTAAGTTGCACTCAGTCCGCCCATTCCATACAGTGGGTCGAACTGCGACCCGATGGATGACCACTCCCGGCTCTGGTTTCCAACAAAATATCTGTTTCTTACGCGCATGAACAAATAGTCAGGAATAGCGTCGCTTCTGACTCCAAGTTCCAAACCTTCGGTCACGAGTGTCTTAATGCGTTGAGCGATAGCATCAGCATAATCAGCCGTAAAGACGGTTTCGTTGTCTCCTGTCGGGAATCCGCGGCCTCCCCACATTCTGGCAGCAAGCTCGTATGGGCTCGAATTAACGGCATCGGACATATTTACCGAATAGTAAGTTCTATAAAACTCACCATATCCACCTTGGAGAATAAGGGAGCCTGCATTCTTCATTCCGATGTCTGGTGCGGTCGGAAGAATGCCGGAGCTCCTGACCATCGGCCCCAAAAACTGTTCGTCCACGGATCCTGGGAGTACGTCCCAGTCGGCGCCCGAGTAGTTCGTCATGGTTAAATCGAACGCACTGGCCAGTCCTTCAGCAACCTCACGGTCGATTTTTGGGCTAGGGAGGCAGAAATATCGAAAATCGTCTTTCTTCCTTAGCTTCAGAATGCCTGCCAGAACCACGCGTGAGTCGAAGCCACCGGTGAGGTGTGCAATTTTGTATTCATGCGAGGAATCCACCGCAGCCTGAGTATTATCGATAATTTCTTGGTATGTTTCCAATAGATCATCTGCATATGAATTTTTGTTATTGAAAACTCGCTCCATTAGTCCGTAGGTGCGGATCTTAGGAGATTCCCTGTCTATGACAACGTACTGAAAATGATCTAATGCGCTAATTTCATCGTAGCTAGACGGAAAAACCCCGCCGCACCCGGTAACAATAAGGCAGGCCGAATATTTTGCCGATCGGGTGAGTTTCTTTCCACGTGACTCAAGGAATCTGACTAAGCTAGCAAGATCGCTCGATACAGCGAAGTCGATCCCGTCGTCAAAGTAATAGACAATTCCGGCGCCGAGTGGATCAGCAAGTATTGCGAGTTCTTCTGAAACACGGTCCCAGACATATAGGGTGACCGATCCCCTGAGTTTTTCCCCTATTGTCTCCCAAGTGTCGACTCTGTTAGGCGCTACCACTTTGGTAGCATCTGCGGTGTCGGACAAAATCTGTCCACCGGAAACCCCGCACCCGTGAAGACCGATCGTCGTTCGCCGGGAAACGAGTGATGGAGTAGCGCCGCCGACGACATAGGTGTTTTCGTAGAATTCGTACGATTTAAGAGAATGGTCAGGACTCTTTGTGCGATATATAATTGGCGCTAGAAACATAGGGTGGTCATTCCATTATCTCTTGGGTGATTATTTTCAAATCTCTTAGGCAGTACCTGGCAGGGCCGCCGGACGTATGCGTAAGGCTGCGTGGGCGCCCGGGAGTGAGTGGCCGGATGGAGAGGTTTCTTGGCTCCGAGGCGCGTGGGCGGCATGAGTTCGCCCGGAGACGGGGATTCTGTCTCCACTCTGAACGCTTCCAGGACGTGGGAAACGGTTTCAAGCACGAGTACTACACCGCAAAATCCGTTAGCCGAGTGCCTACGCCGAGCATCGCGGCTACGGCCGCCACCGTCCGCGCGGCTGCCTTGCCGTCGCCGTATGGGTTGACCGCTCCCGCCATGGCTTCGTAATGGTCGGCGTCGTCCATAAGGCTGCGCACCTCGGCGACAATCCTGTCCTCATTGGTGCCGATCAGCAGCACGGTGCCGGCATCTACGGCCTCCGGGCGCTCGGTATTCTCCCGCATCACCAGCACTGGCTTACCTAGGCTCGGTGCCTCTTCCTGGACGCCGCCAGAGTCGGTCAGCACTATGTGGGCCAGGGACAACAGCCGGGTGAATTCCGGGTAGTCCAGCGGCTCCGTTACGAGGATGTTTTCCACACCATCCAGTGCCGGCAGCACCGCCTCTCTGACGACCGGGTTCTTGTGGATGGGCAGCACCAGCACGATGTCGGGGTAGGCGGAGGCGATCCTTGCCAGCGCCCGTCCGACGCCGCGCATTGCCTCACCTTGGTTCTCGCGGCGGTGTGTGGTCACCAGTAGGATGCGGCGGTCTTCTATGGCCAGTTCCTCCAGCCGCGGATTCCGAAAGGTTATATCTTTGGCGACCGTTTCCAGCAGGGCATCGATCACGGTATTCCCCGTGACCACGATGTCTTCTTCCGGCACATTCTCGGCCAGCAGGTTGGCCTTGCTTACAGGGGTCGGGGCCAGGTGCAGGCTGGCGATCTGCGAGGTGATTTTCCGGTTGGCTTCCTCGGGGAAGGGGGAGAGCAGGTTGCCGCTGCGCAGTCCGGCCTCCACGTGGACCACCGGGATGCCCCGGTTGAACGCGGCAATGGCCGCTGCGGTGGACGTGGTGGTGTCCCCCTGGACCAGCACGGCGTCCGGGGCGGACGCGGCGAACAGCGTATCCAGTCCGGCAACGGTTCGGGTGAAGATGGCATTGAGGGACTGTCCGGGCTGGATGATGTTCAGGTCGTGGTCCGGAACGATGCCGAAGAGGTCGTTGACCTGGTCCAGCATTTCGCGGTGCTGGCCGGTCACCGCCACTACGCACTCGAAGTTGCCGTCGGCCTGCAGCGCCTTGACAATGGGCGCCATTTTGATTGCCTCGGGCCGGGTTCCGTAGACGGGCATGATGGTCTGCAAGAAATTCCCCCCGGGGCAGTAAGCGCGGCAGTCGTGCCCCGCGGAGGCGGGGCGGGCGGTCAGGCAGCCGCCGGATCCACTGGCCGGAAAACGGCGGCCCCTAGAGCATAAGCAGGGCCGCGAGCAAAAGTGGAATCGCCGCCACCACGGCGGTCGCTGCCGCGGCGGCAATCCGCCGCTTCCTGCGGTAGGCGCGTTCCGGCTCGCCGGCAGCCGCGGCGGCCGGTCCGAGCTCTGCGGCGGGGATCTTTTCGGAACCGGGCTGTCTTCTCAAGTGCCGGGCCGCTGGCATCCCGGAGGGTGAGTAGGTCATGGCTGCGGTCCTTCATGTTTCGTGCACCGTTTCCCCCACCACTATAAAGGCCGCCCCTGGCAGGGACACTGCGGGCAGGCCTTTGGTTGGTTTCGGGCCGCAAATTTCCGCCCGCTTCCGGGTACGCGCGTGCCGGCTGCGGTAGGCTCGGTTAATGCCGGAGTACTGAAAGCTGGGTTGGCGCTTAAGCCGCCGGCAACTGTGGATGGGAACGGATTGCAGACGAAGATTGCCGCGAATGCCCAGGCGCTCAAGCGCTGGCTGGGCAAGGCGGAAGAAGTATTGGGCAACCACAGCGACCGGCTGAACGCCATCAACATCTTTCCCGTGGCCGACGGCGATACCGGCACCAACCTCTACCTCACCGTGCGGTCGGCCTCCCGCGCCGTGGCGGAGATGGCCACCTCCGATGTGGGCGAACTGCTGGCCGAAGCCGGGCGGGCCGCCATGGAGGAAGCCAGGGGCAATTCCGGCACGCTCTTTTCCGTTTTCCTGGCCGCCCTGGCCGAACCGCTGCACGGCACCGCGCGGTTGACCGGCCCGCTGCTGGCGGCAGCCCTGGAACGGGCCGAAATCCGCTGCTGGTCCGCGCTGAGCGAGCCGGTGGCCGGCACCATGCTCTCCGCCATCGAGGCCGCCACTCGTGCCGCCAACACTGCCGACGCGGCGCAGAACGGCGACGACAGCAACCACGGCCTGGCGCAGACTCTCAATGCTGCGGTGCAGGCAGTGCTCGAGGCAGTGGTGGCCACGGAGACACAGCTGGACCTGCTCACCGAGGCGCACGTCGTCGACGCCGGAGCGGTGGGATTCCTGCTGGTCCTGGACACCCTGCGCGCCAGCGCCCTGGGCGAGGAGCTCCAGCCGGAGCTGCTGGAAGGCCTGCACGGCTACGGCGTGCAGGATCCGCACATCCACCTGGACCACCGGGCCGAGGGCATGGAGGTGATGTGCACCATCAACCTGAGCCCCCTGGACGCGGCCACGCTGCGCCTGCAGTTGGACGAGCTGGGGGAATCGGTGATCCTCAGCGCCGTCACGGAGGTCCCGGACGGCTACCGCTGGCGGGTGCACGTGCACGTCCAGGATCCGGAGGCGGCGCTGGCCGCCATCCGGCAGTTCGGCGAGCCGGCTCACCTGTCCGTCACCGCCCTGTCCGCTGCCGCTCCGGACCAGGAACCGGCCCCGGAAACCGCCGCGGACGGAGCGTGCGGGGCCCTCAGCGCCGATGGATGACCGCAGGCCGGCGGAGCTGGACCTGCCGCTGGAGCGCCGCCTGGGCAAACGCACCGCTGCCGCCCTGCAAAAGCACCTGGGCCTGACCCGCACTGGCGAGCTGCTGAACTACTTCCCGCGCCGCTACCTCAAGCGTGGGGAACTGACGCTGATCGCGGACCTGCCTCCGGACGAGGACGCCACCCTGGTGGCCCGGGTCCTCAGCTGCAGCACGCGGCGGATGCGGGCACGCCGGGGCTCGCTGACCGAGGTGGTGATCACCGACAACTCCACCTACGGGAACCTGAGCCTGACCTTCTTCAACGGCTACCAGGCCGAACGGGACCTGCGTCCGGGCACGCTGGCCATGTTCTCCGGCAAGGTCACCCGCTACCAGGGCCGCCTGACCCTGACCAACCCGGACTATGCCCTGCTCGAGGACGCCGCGGATTTCAACGCCGAGGAGGCGCTGCGGCCGGTGCCGCTGTACCCGGCCACGGCCAAACTGGGCAGCTGGCGGATCAAGTCCGCCGTCGAAATCCTGCTCGACAGCGTCGATTTCACCCGCGTCGGGGACCCGGTGCCGCCGGACATTGCCATCCGCGACGGCCTGCTGTCGCTGCCGGATGCGTACCAGCAGATCCACCGGCCGGCCACGATCGAGGATGCCCGGCGGGCCCGGGAACGCTTCCGCTACCAGGAGGCGCTGGTGCTGCAGGCCGCCCTGGCCCGCCGGCGGGCCCAGGCCACCGCCGAGGAGGCCACCGCCCGTCCGGCCGTGGCCGGCGGCCTGCTGGACCGGTTCGATGCCGCCCTGCCGTTCACCCTCACCAACGGCCAGCGCGAGGTCGGCGCCACGGTAGCCGGCGAACTGGCGGCGAACCATCCGATGAACCGGCTGCTGCAGGGCGAGGTGGGCTCGGGCAAGACCCTGGTGGCCCTGCGCGCCATGCTGCAGGTGATCGACGCCGGCGGGCAGGCGGCGCTGCTGGCGCCGACCGAGGTGCTTGCCGCGCAGCACTACGAGTCCATCCGCCGCACCCTCGGCCCGCTCGCCGAGGCCGGCCTGCTGGGCGGGGACGAGGCGGGCACCCGGGTGGTGCTGATCACCGGCTCGGTCACCGGCGCGGCCCGCCGCCGGGCATTGCTGGAGGTGGCCAGCGGCGAAGCCGGGATTGTCATCGGCACCCACGCCCTGCTGTCGGACGAGGTCATGTTCGCCGACCTGGGCCTGATCGTGGTGGACGAGCAGCACCGCTTCGGCGTGGAGCAGCGGGACCGGCTGCGCTCGCGTGCGGCCCGCCCGCCGCACCTGCTGGTCATGACCGCCACGCCCATTCCGCGCACCGTGGCGATGACGGTCTTCGGGGACCTGGAGACCTCCGTGCTGTCCGAATTGCCGGCCGGACGAGCCCCGATCGCCACCCACCTGGTCGGGCTGGTGGAGCACCCCGGCTGGGAGGCGCGGATCTGGGAACGGGCCCGGGAGGAGGTCGACGCCGGCCGCCAGGTCTATGTGGTGTGCCCGAAGATCGGCGACGAGGACCGCGAGGATACCGACCCCTTCGACGCCCCGCCGCCGGAGGAGGAGACCCGGGAACTGGCCGCGGTGGTGTCCACCGCCGAATACCTGGCCACGGTACCGGCCCTGGCCGGCGTGCGGACCGGCGTGCTGCACGGCCGGCAGGACCCGGAGGCCAAGGCGGCCACCATGGCCGCCTTCAACGACGGCCGGCTGGACCTGCTGGTCTCCACCACCGTGATCGAGGTGGGCGTGGACGTACCCAACGCCACCCTGATGGTGGTCCTGGACGCGGACCGTTTCGGGATCTCCCAGCTGCACCAGCTGCGCGGCCGCGTCGGCCGCGGCGGCCTGCCCGGCACCTGCCTGCTGGTGACCAGGCTGGAACCGGGCCATCCCAGCCGCGCCCGGCTGGACGCCGTCGCCCGGACGACCGACGGGTTCGAACTCTCCCAGGCGGATCTGCTGCTGCGCCGGGAAGGGGACATCCTCGGATCCTCGCAGTCCGGCGGCAAGTCCACGCTGAAGCTGCTGCGCGTGATCACCGACGAGGACGTCATCGCCACGGCCCGGGCCGACGCCGCCGGCATCGTCGCGCATGATGCGCAGTTGGCCCAGTACCCGGAGCTGGCGCAGGCGATCGAGCTGTACCTGAATCCGGAGAAAGAGGCATTCCTTGAACGGGGCTGAACGATGAGCCGCATCATTGCCGGAGTGGCCGGGGGAATCAGCCTGGCCAACGTACCGGGAGACAGGACCCGGCCCACCACCGACCGGGTCAAGGAGGCGTTGTTCTCGCGGCTGGATTCCTACGGCATACTGGCCGGGGCACGGGTGCTGGACCTGTTTGCCGGGTCCGGGGCCCTGGGCGTGGAGAGCGCCAGCCGGGGTGCCGCCGAGGTGGACCTGGTGGAATTGTCCGAGAAGGCGGCGGCGGTCTGCCGCCGGAATGCCGAGCTGGTGAACAAGGCCCTGGGCCGGACGGTGGTGCGGGTGTCGCGCAGCGGCGTGCAGCCCTTCCTGGACCGGCTGCACAGCTACGATCAATGGGACCTGGTCCTGATGGACCCGCCCTATACGCTCTCCGAGACCGAACTGGCCGAGGTGCTGGCCTCGCTGTCGCCGCGGCTGGCCGATGGCGCCGTCGTCGTCGTCGAACGCTCCTCGCGCTCGCCGGAGCCGGTGTGGCCGGACGGGCTGGAGCGCTTCGCGGACAAGAAGTACGGTGAAACCCGGCTCTGGTACGCCGAGCCGGCCCGCCAGTAAACCGGAGACTACCTGGGGGTTACTCAGGGGACTGTGCATAGCTACGTGCCTGTGCGGGCTGGCTACCTGAGCTTCCGTCTGTTCTTACTGGACCTTCGGGTGAATCGTTGCCGCCTCCCCATTGGCTGCATAGCGTTCCTCTTACTGGTCGTCGAACAGGGGGAGAACGACGTGCGGGGCATTATTCTGGCCGGTGGCACGGGAAGCCGGCTGCATCCGATTACGCAGGGCGTAAGCAAGCAACTGATGCCGGTCTACGACAAGCCGATGGTCTACTATCCGCTGTCCACGCTGATCCTGGCCGGCATCCGGGACATCCTGGTGATCACCACCCCGCACGATGCCGAGCATTTCCGGCACCTCCTGGGGGACGGTTCCCGCTTCGGCATTTCGCTGTCCTACGCCGTGCAGCCGAGCCCGGACGGCCTGGCGCAGGCTTTTCCTGCTGGGGGAGCGGCATATCGGCTCCGAGCCGGTCGCCCTGGTGCTGGGGGACAACATTTTCCATGGTCCGGGCCTGGGCACTCAGCTGCAGCGGTTCGCCGGCATCGACGGCGCGGTGGTGTTCGGTTATTGGGTGGCGGACCCGAGCGCCTACGGGGTAGTGGAATTCGATGAGTTCGGCCAGGCGCTGAGCCTGGAGGAAAAGCCGGCGCAGCCGCGGAGCAATTATGCAGTACCCGGGTTGTACTTCTATGACAACGACGTCGTGCAGGTCGCCAAGTCCCTGCGGCCGTCAGCGCGCGGCGAACTGGAAATCACCGACCTGAACCAGGTCTACCTGGACCGTGGAAAGCTCTCGGTGGAGATTCTGCCGCGCGGTACGGCCTGGCTCGACACCGGCACCTTCGAGTCGCTCTACGAGGCCTCCGGCTTCATCCGTACGTTGGAACACCGCCAAGGGCTCAAGGTCGGTGCACCGGAAGAGGTCGCCTGGCGCCAAGGCTTCCTCTCCGACGAAGAACTGCGGGAACGGGCGGAGCCCCTGCTCAAGAGCGGCTACGGAAGCTACCTGCTGGGACTGCTGCAGCAGCCGGTCCTGCAACACTGACCAAGGTTGCCAAGACCTGGGCAACAGGCCCTACTTGCCCAGGTAAGCCTTCAGGCGTTCCTCGATCGGGGCCGGGCTGAAGCCCGTCGCCTCGATCTTGGATAGATCGAAGCTGCTGTGCAGCGGTCGCGGGGCCGCTTCCTTGCCCGCGAAATAGTCAGCCGTGCTGACACCGGCGACCTCTCCGGCGTCCCTTCCGCCGAGCTGGTAGATTCGCCGGGCGATGGCTGCCCAGGATTGGGGATCGCCGGTGTTGGAGAGGTTGTACGTTCCGTAGGGGGCGCCGGCGTCGAGCAGGTGGCGGATGCCGGCGGCCAGGTCCTCGGTGAACGTCAGCCGGCCAACCTGGTCTTCCACCACTGACGGGCTAATGCCTCGTTCGGCCAGGGAGGCCATGGTCCGCACGAAGTTGCCGCCGTCGCCGACCACCCAGCTGGTGCGGACGATGTAGTGCTGCGGCACCACCGAGACGACGGCGTCGCCGGCCGACTTGGTCTGCCCGTAGACGCCGAGCGGGCTGAACGGTTCCTCCTCGCGGTGGAGCGGCTCGGTGCCGTCGAAGACGTAGTCGCTGGAGACATGCACGAGCGTGATGCCGTGCGCCGCGGCGACCTTGGCCAGCGCGGTCACGGCCGAGACGTTGACCGCCCACGCATCGCGCCGGCCCTGGTCCGTCTCCGCCGTGTCCACGGCCGTGTAGGCGGCGGCATTGATGATGGCGGAGTAGTTGCGCCAGTTCCGTACCGGCCAGCTGTCGGGCGAGGCCAGGTCTACGTCGGCGCGGGTGGCGAATTCCACCTGCCGCGCCCCGGCATAGGCCTCGCGCAGCGCCCGGCCCAGCTGTCCGTCCGCCCCCAGGACCAGGATCTTCTTCGGGGCCATCGGGACGACGTCGGCAAACCGCGGATGCGCCTTGTCCTTGCCGGACAGTTCGGCCTGCTCCAGCGGGATCGGCTACTCGATGCCGGCCGTCTCGTCCGCCAGCGTCTGGAAGGCATTGCCCACGCCGCGCGGGACGAAAATGGCGGTGGAGGGATCCAGTTTGGCGGTAAAGACGGTGCCGAATCCCGGCCCCTCGCGCAGGTCCACCCAGGCGCCGAAGATCCGCCCGGTGGCTACCGAGATGAACTTGTCCCACGGCTCGGCGTGGATGCCGCGTGTAGTTCCGGCCTTGTCATTGAAGGAAATGTTGTTCTGGACGGGGGAAAAGTCCGGCAGCCCGAGAGCGAGCATCTTCTTCCGCTGCCAGTTTTCCTTGAACCAGCCGCGGTTGTCGCCGTGGACGGGCAGGTCGAACAGCAGCAGGCCGTCGATGGTGGTCGGCCTGGCCTGCAGGGGCTTGGAAAATTCCATCGTCGAAAAACCCATCCTTACTGCCCCTGTTCCTTGTACCGGGCCTCGGCAGCAGCCTTCTGCGGGCGCCACCAGTGCTCGTGGTCGAGGTACCACTTGACGGTGTTGGCCAGGCCTTCTTCGAAGTTGGCGTAGGCCGGCGTCCAGCCCAGCTCCGTGCGCAGCTTGGTCGAATCGATGGCATTGCGAAGGTCGTGCCCCGGGCGGTCCGGCACCAGCTCGTAGGCGTCCTGCGGCCGGCCCATGGTCTCGAGGATGAGTTCGACCACGTCCCGGTTGTTCTTTTCGCCGTCGGCGCCGATCAGGTAGGTTTCCCCGATCCGCCCCTTCTCCAGGACGGCAGTACCGCGGAGGAATGGTCGTTGGCGTGGATCCAGTCCCGGACGTTCTCACCCCGGCCGTAGAGTTTCGGCCTGACCCCGTCGATCACGTTGGTAATCTGCCGGGGGATGAACTTCTCCACGTGCTGGTAGGGACCGTAGTTGTTGGAGCAGTTGCTGATCGTGGCCTGCACCCCGAAGGAGCGCACCCAGGCCCGCACCAGCAGGTCCGACCCGGCCTTGGTGGAGGAATACGGGCTGGAGGGGTTGTACGGGGTGGACTCGGTGAACCGGGCCGGATCGTCCTGCTCCAGGTCCCCATAGACCTCGTCAGTGGAAATATGGTGGAAGCGGACCCCGTGGCGGCGCACGGCTTCGAGCAGGGTGTAGGTGCCGATGATGTTCGTGTCCAGGAACGGGCGCGGATCATGCAGTGAATTGTCGTTGTGGGACTCCGCAGCGTAATGCACCACCGCATCGGCCTCGGCCACCAGCGGCTCCACGGTGGCGGCGTCGGCGATATCGCCTCGCACCAGCCGGAACCGGTCGGCGGGCAGGCCTGCGAGCGAGGCCTGGTTGGCGGCATAGGTCAGTTTGTCCAGCACTGTGACGCTGCAGTCAGTGTTGTCCAGCATATAGTGGACAAAATTCGAACCGATGAATCCGGCACCGCCGGTGACAAGAAGTTTCCCCATGGCGCCACCCTACCGGCTCGCCCGGCCCTGCAGGCTACATTCCGGTACCGGTGGGCGAAAGCACGGGATGCCTGCCGGTCAGCTGCCGGCAAAGGCCTCCAGTTCCGGCCCGGTCAGCACGGCTGCCGGGTGCGGCCCCGCCGCCAGCAGCGCCTGGGTCCAGTCCTGCGGCCACGGCCGGTGCGCGGCGGCCAGCACGATGTTGCCCGGGTACCGGGCGCTGAACATCCCGGCCTCGGCGATCGCAGCCAGGCTGCCGGGGATTGTTCCGCCGGCCGGGTCCGCCGCCAGTGCCTCGGCCAGTGCCTGCACCTGGCGCCGGGCGAAGCGCAGTGGCGGATCGTCGCCGACATTGACCAGCAGCACGCCCCCGGGGGCCAGGATTTCCAGCAGCTCCCCGTAGAAGTCCGGCGTGGTCAGGTGGGCCGGGGCGTCCTCACCGGCGAAGACATCCAGCACAATGACGTCGAATTCGCCGTCGACGGCGCCGAAGGCCACTTCCTGCCGGGCGTCCCCGAAGTACACGGTCAGGTCGGTGCCCTCCGGCAGCGGGAGCTTGTCGATGACGAAGTCCAGCAGCTCGCGTTCGAGCTCCACGGCGTGCTGCTCCGACCCTGGGCGGGTGGCCTGGATGTACCGGGCCAGCGTCAGCGCGCCCGCCCCTAGATGCAGGCAACGCAGCGGCTGGCCCGCCGGCCCGGCCAGGTCCACTACATTGGCGATCCGGCGCAGGTATTCGTAGAACACGTGGGCCGGATCCCGCAGGTCCACGTGGGATTGTTCCGCCCCGCCGATGCTCAGGATGTAGGCACCCGGAACCCGCCCGTCCGGTTCGATGTCGGCGTGCAGCCCGCTGGCACGCAGGAAACGCCCGGTCATCCCAGCCGCTCCTGCAGCGTGGCGAGGCGGGCCGCCGCTTCCTCCAGCACCTCGATCTTTTTGCAGAAGGCAAAGCGCAGCAGGGAACGGGTCCGCTCGGCGCCGTCGGCATGGCAGAACACCGAGACCGGGATCGCTGCCACCCCCACCAGCTCCGGCAGCTGCCGGGCCAGGGCAGGAGCGTCCGTGACGCCCAGCGGCGCGGCGTCCACGTTGATGAAGTACGTTCCGTCCGGGGTGAAGACCTCCAGGCCCGCCCGGCGCAGGCCCTCGCTGAGCACATCCCGCTTGCGTTGCAGGCCGGCGGCCACGCCCTGGTAGAAGGAGTCATCCAGGGCCAGTGCGGCGGCGATGGCCGGCTGGAAGGGGCTGCCGGAGGAATAGCTCAGGAACTGCTTGACCGTGCGGATGGCGGCGACCAGATCGGCCGGACCGTGCAGCCAGCCGATCTTCCAGCCCGTGAAGGAGAAGGTCTTGCCGGCGGAGGAGATAGTGACGGTCCGTTCCGCTGCGCCCGGCAGCGTGGCCACCGGAATGTGCGGGACGCCAAAGGTCAGATGCTCGTAGACCTCGTCCATGACGATGACGGCGTTGTAGCGTTCCGCCAGTTCCACGACCTTCGCCAGCGCCTCGCGGTTGAAGACGGTGCCCATGGGATTGTGCGGGTTGTTCACCAGCACCACCCGGGTGCGGTCCGTGAACGCCTGCTCCAGGTGCTCCAGGTCCGGCTGGAAGTCCGGGGCGCGCAGCGGCGAGGTCGTGTGCGTGGCGCCGCTGAGCCCGATCATGGCTCCGTAGGAATCGTAGAACGGCTCGAAGGTGAGCACCTCGTCCCCGGGCCCGGTCAGGGCCAGCAGGGTGGCGGCCAGTGCCTCGGTGGCGCCGGTGGTGATGATGACCTCGGTGTCCGGATCAGGGGCCAGCCCGTAGAAGCGCTGCTGGTGCGCGGCCACCGCCTCCCGCAGCACCGGCATTCCCTTGCCCGGGGCGTACTGGTTGGTCCCGGCCGCGATGGCCTGCCGGGCGGCCGCGGCGATGGCGCCGGGACCGTCCTCGTCCGGAAAGCCTTGTCCCAGGTTGATGGCACCGGCCTTCACGGCCATCGTGGTGATTTCCTCGAAGATCGTCACCCCGAGTCCGCCGTCGGCAGTCAGCAGGTTAGCTCCCGCCGCCGCACGCTGCCAGGGGGCCGGTCCCGGCGCTGCATTGGACAGGGCGAGGCTGTGCTCTGCTGTGCTCATGGTTCCCAGTAATATCACCATCCGTGGTGCACGGGCCGCGATCAGATCCTGGCGTTCGCGCAGCTGCGCGGCTGCCTCGCCTGCACAGGGCGCCAGGCCGGTGTCCCGTTCGAAACGGTCCAGGCCGCATACTGTGCCCAGGAGTGCGGCGGATGCGGCCAGGCAACCTCATCCGCCGCGGGCCGTGCAGTGGGGTGTGAACGACGCGGCCTGAAAACGTCACATCCAGTGGTGGGTCAGGGCCTTAAACCTGGCCCTTCAGGATCGGGTAAGTTGATAGCTATGCGCCGAGCCGTATGCCCCGGATCCTATGACCCGCTCCACAATGGACACGTGGAAATCATTGCCCGCGCCGCGAGCATGTTCGACGAAGTCATCGTGGCCGTCTCCACCAACTATGCGAAGAAGTACCGCTTCAGCCTGGAGGAGCGCCTGGCGATGGCCAGGGAAACCCTGTCCTACCTGGCCGGCACCACGGTGGAGCCGATGGGGGACGGGCTGCTGGCCGAGTTCTGCCGCGACCATGGGGCCGGGGCCATTGTGAAGGGGCTGCGGACCACCCAGGACTACCACTACGAGTTGCCCATGGCGCATATGAACCGCAAGCTCACCGGCGTGGAGACGGTGTTCCTGCCGGGCGACAGCCGCTACACCTACCTCTCCTCGACCCTGATCAAGGAAGTCGGGGCTCTGGGCGGGGACATTTCCGAGTTTGTGCCCAAGGCGGTGCTCAAGCGGTTCCAGGCCGGCAGCACGGCATCGCAGCCGACGGCGTAGTCCCGGTTGCCGACATAAGTTGCGGGAGGAAGCCCGGTTTCCGGTAGCCTTCCCCCATGTCCCAGAGCCCAGGTGTACGCAAAGCAGTCATTCCGGCAGCAGGATTAGGTACCCGTTTCCTGCCGGCCACGAAAGCGATGCCCAAGGAAATGCTGCCCGTAGTCGATGAGCCAGCCATCCAGTGCGTGGTGGAGGAAGCAGCCCGCGCAGGCCTGCGCGATGTCCTCATGATTACCGGACGGAACAAGCGGGCTTTGGAAGACCACTTTGACCGCGAGCCTTTCATCGAGCACACGCTGGAGCAAAAGGGGGACCTCGGAAAGCTGGCGGCTGTCCAGGAGTCGACCGAGTTGGCAGATATCCATTACCTGCGCCAGGGCGACCCGAAGGGGCTCGGCCACGCCGTGCTCTGTGCCAGGCAGCACGTCGGTGACGAGCCCTTCGCCGTCCTGCTCGGCGACGACCTGATCGACAAGCGTGACGAGCTGCTGGGGCAGATGATCGAGGTGCAGCAGCAGACCGGCGGATCGGTGGTCGCCCTCATGGAAGTGGATCCGGAGAGGATCAGTTCCTACGGCTGCGCGGATGTGAGTGCCGTGGACGGCACGGATTACTTCAAGGTCAACGGACTTGTGGAAAAGCCGGCCGCCGGCGAAGCGCCTTCGAACCTGGCGGTCATCGGCCGCTATGTGCTCCACCCGTCGGTCTTCGACGTTCTGGAACAGACGCAGCCCGGCCGTGGTGGTGAAATCCAGCTGACCGATGCCTTGCAGGCGCTGGCACAGTCCGGGGAACCCGGCGGGGGAGTTTACGCTGTGGTCTTCAGGGGCCGACGCTACGACACCGGGGACAAGCTCAGCTACATCAAGGCCGTGGTCTCCCTGGCCGTCGAACGTCCCGATCTTGGGCCGGAACTTCGCCCCTGGATCCTGGAGCTGGCGGCTCGGATCCAGGCTGACACCGAACTTACCGCTGCGGCAGCCGCAGTCTAGGCCATCGGTGCCCGGGTCGGCGCGGCTTTCCGGGGAAGGTGGATTAGCTCACAGCGGTAGCTGCGCCATCCCGCGGCTCACGGTCGATAAATCCGGCCGGACATAAAGAAGGGTTGGGTCGGATCCATCCGTCCCAACCCTTCTTTGCCGGTCCTGCTAAAGGGATGCGTACAGCTTGCCGGTGGAGGTCCGCCAGCCGCGCGAGTCAAAGAGGGCCGAGTTGCCCATGATGGGGTCGGTGATGGGCCGCGTCTTCCAGGCGAAGCGTTCGACGTAGGGCATGGCGCGCATGCCGGCGACA
>NZ_JAAZSQ010000011.1:262-62605 GCF_012395835.1 Arthrobacter mobilis | reverse complement strand
AAGTCCACGCGCAGGCCGCGGGCCTTGGCCTTGGCCATGAAGTCCTTCAGCCAGGGGCTGGTGACGCTGACCGTGGCCGGGGAGCCCAGGCGCAGGCCGGTCTGCTGCAGCCGGGGCCAGAGCCGGATGGCCTCGTCCACGCTCATGTTGGCCTGGGCGCGGTGGTCGGGTTCGTTGAAGCCGAGCAGGTGTTTGGTCCGGGTCTGGGGCAGCTGGGCCGTTACCTTGCCGATCGCATCCCGTTCCAGCAGCCGGACGGCGTCCTTGACCATCGGGATAAAGGGCGGGGCCGTGAGGTGGGTGTTCGCCCCCCAGTTGTAGTGCCAGGCGACGTTGAGGTTTTTGATCTGCGTCCTCGAGAGCGAGTCCTTGTCCGAATAGCCGATGCCCTTCAGCGCCCGGGTCACGGCCTGGGCCGGGAGCGGGCCGGCGGCGGCAAGGGCTCCCGGCACCGCCAGGGCGGCCAGCGGCACGGTGAGGAATTGACGGCGGTCCATAAGGTCCTTTCCAAGATGAATGCAGAGCGGCGGAATCGGCCCGGTGTTACGTGGAGGGCAGGCTGACTGGGCTGGTCCATACTTCCGCCGGGCGGTGGAGCGTGGTCAACACGGGGCGAGCAGGGCAGCCGGAGCGTTTGTCGGAACCTCTATCAGCATAGTGTAAATTAAACGATCAATCAACTTGCTTGATCATCAAGCAAGTTGGAAGGCTTTTCCGCTATCCATCCTTTGCAGCGCCCGCCGGGCCTCTTCGTGCGGGCGGACTTACCTGTTCCGTGGCCGCTGCCGATAGGGCACTGCGGAAGTGCCTTCCCGGGAAGGCCAACAAGTGGGGGGATTGATGGAATCTGCACGGAAGATCGTCGGACTGCTGGCGGCGCTGACCTTGCTGCTTGTTGCCGGCATCGCGCCGGCCTCGGCGCTGACCAGGACTGACCGGGACCCGTTTGTGGCCGAGGTTTTGAAGCTGACCAACCAGTATCGGGCTGAGGCCGGCCTGCCGCCGGTGGTCTGGAACCAGACGGTCGCCAATATCTCGCAGCAATGGGCCGAGGAGCAGAACAACCGGATCACCCGCGAGACCTTCAAGCTGGAGACCATCCACCGCGAGGGCTACGGCAGCCGGCAGATCCCTGCCGGCTGGGACTGGTACACCGAGAATATCGGCATCAACAACAACGCCCGGCAGATCGTGGACTGGTGGATGAATTCCCCGGCACACCGGGCCGGCATGCTCAGCCCCAAGGCGACGGACATCGGCATCGGCTGGATGAAGACCACCAACCCCGACTACTACGGGATGTATGTCGTGGTGGAGAACCTGGCCGGCTATGCGCAGACCCGGGAAAGCCTGCCGCCGGCCGAGGTGCCCTCTATCCATGAAGGCGACATCGCCGCCGTCGACGGCTCCGGCCACCTCTACATCTATCCGTCCGCGCAGGGCGGGGACCTGTGGCAGCGCAGCTACGTCTCCTCCGGCTGGGAGGATGCCCTCCAGGTGGACATCGCCGACTGGAACGCGGACGGGGTGCAGGACATTCTGGCCACTTGGCGGAACGGCAAGCTTACCGTCAGCTACGGCGAAAAGGGTGGCGGCCTGGCGGCCCCGCGCACCATCGGCTGGGGAGGCTGGGACAGTTACGACATCGAAGTCGCCCACTGGAAGCGTGGCTACAAGCGCCCTGGCATCGTGGCGAAAAGCCTCTCCAGCGGCCGGCTTTACTACTATTCCAATCCAGCCGGCGGCAAGCCCGGTGCCCGGCAGCAGATCAGCACCGCCAGCTTCAAGGGCCTGGAAACCTTCTTCCTGGACTATGACGACGACGGCCGGATGGACATGATCGCTCGGACTGGCACGGGGAGCGGCCAGTTCAAGCTCTACCGTTCCAATGGGGCGGGCCGGTTCAAGGCCGAATACCGCAGGATCATCGGCTCCTCCGGCTGGTCCGCGATGACGCACCTGTCGGTGCTCCCGGACCACCTCGGGGACGGGGGGACCGGTTTCCTGACCCGGGACACCGCCGGTAATATCCGCTACTACAAGGTCACCAGGAGCAGGATCCACCCTGCGGTCTACATTGGCCGCGGCGGCTGGGGCAGCCTCATGCTCGGCAGCTGACCCCGGACCCTGCCGGACGCCGGCCGCTGCCGGATCACCGCTGGAGCGGGGCGGCGCAGACGGGCCTGACGTACGCCGAAGCCAGGGCGGCGGACTCTTCCGCGAACCGTCCCAGCCATTCACGGGGGCCCAGCTGCGGATCGGAGGCCACCTTGTGCACCCGCACGCCGGAACATTGGCCAATGTAGTAGCCGGCCCGGGTGAGGTGGTAGCGGGAGGTCACCACGATGATTTCGTCCCAGCCGTTGTCGGCGGCCAGCCGTGCGACGCTGCGTGCCTCGCCCCGGGTTGTCTCCACCCCGGGTGAGAAGCAGAGGACCGGATGGTCCACCTGGTCCGGATCCTGGCAGAGCTCATCCGCGTAGATATTGCCCGGCGCGTTGGTGTGCGAAAGGACCAGTACGGGTGCTGCGCCGTCCTCCATCAACTCCAGGCCCACCGGCAACCGCTCGCTGCTGGCACCGGCCAGCACGACGACGGCGTCCGCGGTGCCGGCAGCGGCCAGCGGAGGATTGTAGAACAGGAAGTAGGAGGCGGTCAGGAACATGATCAGCAGCGCCAGCAGGACCGCTGCCGCTGCCCACAGCCAGAGCAGGGCCGCGCGCGTCCTGCGGAACCGGGTCGGCTCATTCACCCTAGTAGGCTATCCGGTAGCGCACTGTCTGGCCGGACAGCCGCCCCGGGCGCCTGCGGCGCGGCGGACCGCGGCGGTTTGAGGCTTCGGTCCGGATCAGGCTAAGATGATATGTCGGTCAGATGTTCATGAGGAGTTTTCATCACCGTGGTCCTGAACCATGATCAAAGTTCGCCCCTGATCCTGGGGGTCAAGGACCTCGGGCGCAGCCCGGGAACGATGCGGACTCTTGAGGAGCATGTACCTGCACCAAGGGATCTTGGTGCGGCACTCATCGGCGTTCGGGAAGGCTCCGACATGGAGCTGGACCTGAGGCTCGAGGCCGTGCACGAAGGTATCCTGGTCACCGGCACCGCTTCCGTTGAAGTAACGGGCGAGTGCGGGCGCTGCCTGGACCCCATCGCGTACGACCTCGACGTCGACGTGCAGGAACTCTTCTACTATGCGGACGCCGACCTGGGTCAGGCAGCCGAAGAGGAAGAGGAAGAGCAGCGCCGGATCGAGCACGATTCCATCGATCTCGAACCGGTGCTGAGGGACGCAGTGGTAACCTCGCTGCCGTTCCAGCCGGTGTGCCGGGAGGACTGTAAAGGCCTGTGCCCTGAATGCGGGATGCGCCTTGAAGAGGATCCGGGCCACCACCATGAGGTCGTGGATCCTCGCTGGGCAGCCCTGGCGGGCCTGGCCAGCAATGCCGCGGACGACGCGGCAACAAGTACAGAGTCAGACGAGAGAGAAGAGAGTTAGTCGTGGCTGTTCCCAAGCGGAAGATGTCCCGCTCGAATACGCGCGCACGCCGGTCCCAGTGGAAGGCTACCGCCCCCAACCTGGTGAAGACCGTTGAGAACGGCCGGGTGACCTACAGCCTGCCGCATCAGGCCAAGGTTGTCACCGACTCAGCTGGCACTGCGCTGTTCCTTGAGTACAAGGGCCGCAAGGTAGCCGACGCGTAACACCGTCCGGCATGCCTTCAACTGAAGAGCTTCTGGAGCGTCTCGGCGTCGATCTCGACGCCGGGACGCTTCGTCTTGCCCTCACCCACCGGTCCTACGCCTACGAGCACGGCGGGTTGCCCACCAACGAGCGCCTCGAATTCTTGGGCGATTCGATCCTGGGCTTTTCCGTGACCGATGCCCTCTACCGGGACAACCCGGATCTCTCCGAGGGTGAGCTGGCCAAGCGGCGTTCGGCCGTGGTCAGTACGCGTGCCCTGGCCGGCATTGCCCGCGAACTCGGCGTGGGCGAGCATATCCTGCTCGGCCAAGGGGAGAAGCTGACCAACGGCGCAGACAAGGCCTCCATCCTGGCCGACACCATGGAAGCGCTCTTCGGGGCAACGTACCTGGTGCACGGCATCGAGGCCGCCCGCGACCTGGTGATGCGCCTGGTAGGCCCCCTGCTGGACGACGCCGACGCCCTCGGTGCCGGCACCGACTGGAAGACGAGCATCCAGGAACTGGCGGCGGCACGCAAACTGGGTGCAGTGGAGTACTCGGTGCGCGGCTCCGGCCCGGACCATGCCCGGGTTTTCGAAGCCACCCTGCTCATCGGGGGCATCCCCTACGGCCAGGGCACCGGACATTCCAAGAAGGAAGCCGAGCAGGAAGCGGCCGCGGTGAGCTGGCAGCAGCTGCGGGCCGGAACTCCGGCCAACGGGTAGGCCATGCCAGAACTGCCCGAGGTCGAAGTAGTCCGCCGCGGCTTGGCCAGCTGGGTCGGCGGCCGCACCATCACCGGCGTCGACATCCTGGATGAACGTTCCGTGCGCCGCCATGCCCTCGGCCCCGAGGACCTGCGCGGCAACCTCATCGGCGCCCGGGTGGTGGACGTTGCCCGCCGCGGCAAGTTCCTCTGGATGCCGCTCACGGAGGCCTCCGCGAGCCGCACCACGGAGCCGAAGCTGGCCCTGATGGCCCACCTGGGCATGAGCGGGCAGCTGCTGATCGAGGACGCGTCCCAGGCGGACGAAAAGCACCTGAAGGTCCGCTTGCGCCTCAGCCCCGCCGTCGATGCGGACGGTACGGTGATGCCGGAGGAACTGCGCTTCGTCGACCAGCGCATTTTCGGCGGGGTTTTCCTGGCCGACCTCGCGCCCACCGCTGACGGCCAGCCGGGCGGCCGGTCCGAAACCGGACTGCCCCTGGTCCCGGTGGAGGCCGCGCACATTGCCCGGGACCCGCTGGACCCCGCCTTCTCCTTCGACGGTTTCTACCGGCAGTTGCGAGCCCGCCGCACCGGGATCAAGCGGGCCATCCTCGACCAGCGCCTGGTGTCCGGCGTCGGGAACATCTACGCGGACGAGGCCTTGTGGGCCGCCAGGCTCCACTACGCACGCGCCACGGACACCATGCGCCGCACGGAAGCCGAACGGCTCATCGATGCCTGCCGCGACGTAATGACGCGCGCGCTGGCTGCAGGCGGGACCAGCTTTGACTCGCTCTACGTCAACGTCAACGGTGCCTCCGGCTACTTCGCCCGTTCCCTGAACGCCTACGGACGGGAGCGCGGGAATTGCTACCGGTGTGCGGGGCTGGGATTGACCACTGCGATCCGGCGGGACTCCTTCATGAACCGCTCCGCCTACACCTGCCCGGTGTGCCAGCCGCGGCCGCGCAACGGCCGCTGGTAGCCGGGCAGGCCGCAGCCTTTTCCCAACCTGCGTGCAGCACTGTATTGAAGAGCGCGCGGTGGGCCGCCGGCAGTGCCCAAGGGGACGCGTGATTGGGGAAATCATCCCGCAACCGGGGTGATGGGTTGGGGATCATAGCCCGCCCTGCGGGTTCATGATTGCTGGTCCGGGCCGCTGGGCCGGCCCGGGCGATTCCACAGGATTGATGCACGGCGTCCGGCGTGCGGCAGGGGTGCCGCACGGGCCGGGCCGTGCTGCCTTCGGACTCTGCCGGTTGCCGGCTCATCCTTACCGCCGGCAACCGCCGCTACCTCGTCTGTGGCCAATGAGGACCGCATTCCGCCGGTGGTGTCCCGGGCAGCACGTACCGCGTGCATCGGGGGCCGGGGGACCTTCCATGCAATCTCACAAGCCGCAAGCCATTGGACGCCGCCAGGTGCTGGGCCTGTTCGGCGGAACAGCACTGGCCGGCCTGCTGGCCGGCCTGAACCCGCCGCCAGCTGCAGCTTTCTCCACCGGACAGGCCGCCGTCGTTCCCGCCACCCTGTCCGCCCGCGCCAAGGCCGAATACGCCACGGTCATGGACGCCACGGCGGGCCTGCGGGGAGGCCGCTGTTTCATCCGGCGGACCTCCACCTATGGATGGCAGCTGGGGTACCAGGTGGACCGCCTCCGCTGGGCGGTCTATACCTTGAAGGCCCCCACGGTGCCCGGGCCCAGACAGTCCTATGACCGGGTGCCCCAGCTGCACACGGCCTACATCCGGCTGG
Source organism: Arthrobacter mobilis (assembly GCF_012395835.1). GTDB lineage: Bacteria > Actinomycetota > Actinomycetes > Actinomycetales > Micrococcaceae > Crystallibacter > Crystallibacter mobilis. Next base: position 56,454 of record NZ_JAAZSQ010000011.1, on the reverse strand, counting down.
CCCGGAACCGCCACCGCTGCACGGACAGGACCCGCTGGAAGTACCCCGGAACCTGGTCAGTGCAGGAGTCCCACGGCTTTCTCAGAGCGCTGCCCGGTGCCGCTTCCGCCGCCTACTCGCTGCCGGCCGGTTCCCGCAGTATCTGTCTGCACACGGCCTCGCACGTGGCCAACGGGCTGGTACGGGTGAGCCTGGTGGACGGGAACGGCCGGCAGGTGGCCCTGGCTGGAGCGAAGACCGGCCGGCAGCTGCTCGAAGACGGCACCGTCACCGCCGCGCAGATAGCCGCCGGCGCCGTCTCCGGCTCCGCCCGCTACGTGGACACCTACGTTGCCGGCTCCTCCAGTGGCAGCGAGCACGCGCAGCTCCTGGCCGAAGACCTGGACCCGGCCCGTCGGTACACGCTGAAAGTATGGCCAGTCAACGTGACGCTTAAGGGCCGGATCAACAGGTATGCCGCCGTCTACGGTGCCTCGGTGGAGACCCAGCGCCCCGATGGGAAGACCACCTGGATCACGCTGGAGCGGATGGGCACGGCGGAGGCGACCCACTCGGCCCACGAGTACGCACTGAACGTGGACATCGGCGGCCGGAGTTTGTTCATCGGCGGCGTGCACGGCTACGAGGCACTGGTGTCCTTGGCGGTGTACGTTGACGGCAAACGGAGGAGCCTCAGGACCGGTCAGGTGGCCACGGGCAGGTTCGTCCGCATCCAGCGCAAGACCAGGCTCGACCATCCGGGCATCCCCAATAACGGCAAGGCTGCTGATGCCTGGGTGAGCTACTCGTTGGGCAGTCATGGACTGGTGGTCCGGCGTAAGGTCACCTGGGCGGTAGCCGGCACCTACCGCAGGCCCTATTTCGTCATGTGGCCCACCAGCCTCGAACGCGTCACCTGGGTGGGTGCCGACCAGACCTGGGACGCGAACCGGAGCCTGGGCAAGTCCGCGGACGCGCTGCTGGGATATCAGAAGTCGCTGACCTGCGTGGCCTGGAACCCGGGCTCGCGCCACGTGGGGGTTTGCGATTATCCAGAGGACGCAGTGGCCGGCTGGAAGTGGGGAACAGCGGACAAGCCGCAGGTGTACTACGAGGACCGTGCCGCCGGGCTGAAAAAACTCTATGTCTGCCCCCTGCCGCCGGGCAGGAGCCGGGCGTTTGCCGGCGGATCGACATTCCGGGCGGAATCCAAATACCGCATGGGCGTGGTTCCGGATGCGGATTCACTGCTGGACCGGCCCTGACCGGGGCCGGTGGCCAAACCCGGTAGGGTGGAATGGCAGGAAAAGGGTGCCGGGAGTACCGGAACGGGGAGGCAGGGGACTTGACGAAGCCGCGCGAAGAGCCGCTGACCATGGGGCGCAGGACCGCCCTGGGCTTCGCCGCCGGGTTGGCCTTGCCGCGGATCGTCACCCTTTCGGCGGGGGAGGTACCCGGGGAACCTTCCCGCCAGTCAGGGGACCTGCTGGGTCCGGCCGTGGCTGCCCGGATTGAGCTGGCCGAGGCCGGGACTATACGCCGGCCCTGGATCGGCGCGCGGGTCCGCGGAGAGCCGGCCGAAGCCTACCAGGGCGCCAAATACTATGACGCCACCCGGGACCTTGAGACCGAGCTGAAGGCAACCTTCGACATCGTCTCCTACTACCGTGCCGTCGGTGCCGAAACCGCCCGTTCCTACACTGCCGAAGTGGTGCCCGAACTGGAGCGCAGCCCGTCACGCAACATCATGTACGCGCTGGAAATCTGGAAGGAAAACCGGGAATTCATCCGCGAGATGGACGCCAAAAACGGCGTCTACCGGGACCTGGCGCGCCTGTTCCAGGCGATCGTCGACGGCGGGCACACGGACAGGGTCTACCTGGCACCCTTCCACGAAGGCAACGGGGCGGGCAGCTACCCCTGGCAGATGTACCGGGACACCGACGCCAACAGCCCCGCCCTGTACAAGGAGGCCTACCGGCGGATTGTGGAGCTGGCCCGCTCCATGGGTCTGGGCTCCCGGTTCATCCAGTGGTACCTGACCAGCAACGGCGGGGACGGGGACCCGTCCAACCTGGCCGAAGGGTTCGTGGGGGACGAGTGGGTGGACCTCGTAGGGGTCTCCTACTACAACCGTTCCAACGCCGAGGGCTACAGCGAGACCTGGCTGCCGGTGGGAGCGGAACTACGCCGGTTCGTCGGCCAGGTCGAGGCCATGTCTTCCCGCGGCATCTGGCTGTGCGAGACCGGCTGCGCCGCCAGCAACCAGGGCGAAGACAAGGGCCGGTGGTACTCGGACCTGATCCGGCTGGTGGCCTCCCCGGAACTGCCGCGGATCGAGGCAGCGATCCTGTTCCTGATCGATGCGCCCTCCACCGACATGCGGCTGGAAAACGCCGAACAAAAACGGCTGGTGGGCCAGGCCATCAATGCTGCCGCGCGGGTGAACCGGGCCGACCCGCCGGCGGACTACAGCCGGAACCTGCTGCCGCCGGCGGTCTCCGTGCCGGCGTCCACCGACACCTGGTCCCTGGCCGGGAAGGGCTCCAGCTTCGAGATCACCGCCAATGCCCCGTCCGGCATGGACAAGGGCACCACCAGCCTGCGGGTTGCCAAGCCGAAGTCGGACGGGAAATCCGACAACGACTACGCGGTGTACCGGCAGGTCCCCTCGGCCGAGACCGATTTCGAGCGGGGCAAGCCGCACGTCCTGACCTTCAAGGCCCGGGCCTCCTTCGACGGGTTCCGGCTCAGCGCCGGCCTGCGCCAGCCCGACAACGACGCGCTGTTCTCCGGCGACAGGGGCCTGCGCCTCGGCACCGTCTGGCAAAGCTTTACCGTCCCGTTCGCCGTCACCTCGGAGGACCAGGGCTCCTGGCGCTTCCCGTTCTTCCGGTACGGGCTGAACAAGGAAGCCGGCTGGTTCGAGATCACGGACCTGCAGATCGCCCGCGGCAGCTATCCGGGACCGAATATCGCCAAGACCCAGCGTCCGCGGGTCCGGGCCGCGGCGGACGCCGGCACCATCCGCTGGTCCTGCGAGCACGGGGAGATGTTCAAGGTGACACTGTCCGGGAACCGCACGCTCGCGCTGCCCTCCGGGCTGCCGCACGACGGCCAGGAACTGACCCTGCGGGTGAAGCAGGACAAGGCCGGAAACCGGCGGCTGGCCCTGGCCTCCGGATTCCGCAAATCCTCGGTGGCGCCGGAGCTGTCCAGTGCACCGGACGCCACCAGCCTGCTGACGTTCCAGTACGACGCCGACGCACGCAAGTGGGGCCTGGTGCGGGTAGTGCGCTGGGACTGAGCCCCGACAGGCGGCGCCGGCGGCTCAGCGCCGCAGTTCCGCCAGCACGCCGTCGGTGAACGCCGGCCATGCCTCGGCGGCCCACGGGCCGAAGTCGCGGTCGGTCAACGCCACGCAGGCCGCGCCGGCGTCCGGATCCACCCAGAGGAAGGTGCCGGACTGTCCGAAATGCCCGAAGGCGCGCGGTGAACTGCCGGTGCCGGTCCAGTGCGGGGACTTGGCGTTGCGGATCTCGAAGCCCAGGCCCCAGGCGTTGTCCTGCTGCCGGCCGAACCCGGGCAGCACCCCGGCCAGGCCCGGATACACCACCGTGGTGGCCGCGGCGACGGTGGACGGATCCAGGAGCGCCGGACGCTGCAGCTCCGCGGCGAAGAGCACCAGGTCCGCCACGGTGGACACCGCTCCGGCGGCGGGGGAGCCCTCCAGCGAGGTGTCCGCCATGCCCAGGGGATCCAGCAGTCCCTCGCGCAGGTAGTCGGCGAAGGGGATGCCGGCGGACTGCTCGAGGGTCTCGGCCAGCACCTCGAAGCCGGCGTTGGAATAGAGCCGCCGCTCGCCCGGCCGGTAGCGCACGGTGCGGTCGGCAAAGTCATAGCCGCCGCTGTGGGCCAGCAGGTGCCGGACGGTGGATCCTTCCGGGCCTGCGGGCTGGTCCAGCTCCAGCGCACCCTCCTCCAGTGCCACCAGCACCGCGCCGGCGGTGAGCAGCTTGGTCACCGAGGCCAGCTTGTAGCGGCGCCGCTGGTCCCCGTGGCTGCCCAGGACCTTGCCGTCGGCTCCGACGACGGCGGCTGCCGCGTTCTGCACGGGCCAGCCGCCGATTGCCTTCACGCTCTCCATGCTGTCTTGCTGCTCCTTATCTGGCGGGGCCGCCGCCGTAGTAGGCCGCCAGCCGCTTCAATCCTTCGTCGAGCCCGACCTCGGGCACCCAGTCCAGCACCTGGCGGGTCTGCCGCTGGTCGAACCAGTGGGCGGTGGAGAGCTGCTCGGCCAAAAACCTCGTCATCGGCGGCTCGTCGCGGACCCAGCCCCGGGCACCGGCCACCAGCCAGGCCTTTTCAACCACCGAACCGGCACCGCGGGCCAGCCAGCCGGGCACGCTCCAGGACGGGGGCCGTACGCCTGCCGCCGTGCAGATGCCGGCCAGCAGCTCGCCGACCGGGCGCGGCTGGCCGTTGGTGACCACCAGGGCCTGCCCCCGGGCCTGGTCCATCCGTTCCAGCGCCCGGACGATCGCGGCGGCGGCGTTGTCGATGTAGGTTGTGTCGATCAGCGCGGCACCGTGGTCCAGCAGCGGCAGCCGGCCGGCCGCGGCCCGTTTCACCACCCGTTCCACCAGCTGCGTATCACCCGGGCCCCAGACCACGTGCGGGCGGACGGCGGCGACCCGGAACGACGGCGCGTCCGCGGCCAGGGCGATCAGTTCGGCCGCGGCCTTGGACCGGGCATAGTTGCCCCGGGCCCGCTGCGGGTCCGCCCGTCCGGCACCTTCGCCGGCGAGGGCGTGGCCAAAATGGGCCACGGAGGGAGAGGAAACGAAAACAAAGTCCCGCGCGCCGGCGGCGCGGGCGGCATCGAGCAGGTTGCGGGTGCCGCCGATGTTGACGGCTGCGAACTCGTCCCAGCCCCCGGTGAAGGACACCTTGGCGGCCAGGTGGATCACGGCATCGGCCCCCTCGACGGCGGCCCGGACGGCGGCCGGATCCGTGACCGTGCCGGAGAGCACCTCCAGGCCTGGCCCGCCGGCAGTGTGCCGGCGCTGGAACGTACGCACCCGGTGTCCCTTGTCCGCGAGCAGCCGCGCGACGGCGCCGCCCAGCAGCCCGCTGGCCCCGGTGACCAGCACCTGGAGGCTCACGGCCTTTTCGCCTTTCCGCCGGCCAGCACCTCGGCGGCCCAAACGGCCAGCTCCGTCCGGTCGATCTTGGAGTTGTGCCGGATATCCGTCGGCAGGTCCTTCACTGTCAGCACTGCCGCCAGCTCCAGATCCGCCCCGTTCAGCACGGCGCTGCGGACCGCCTGGGCCAGTTCCTGCGGGGCCGGGCCCGCCGACTTGGCCGGCGGTACCGTCTCCAGGACGGCCACCGCCACCTGCGCGCCGGCCGGGCCGATGCCGACGACGGCAGCCCGGCCCGCGCCGTCGGCAGTTGCCGCCAGCTGCTCGGCCGCCACCGGCGTGCGCACGCCGTCCGCAGTAGTCAGGATGTGTCCCAGCCGGCCTTCGACCCACAGCCGGCCCTCGGCGTCGAGATGCCCGACGTCGCCGGTGCGGTGCCAGCCCGGCAGCGAAGCACTGTGCTCCTGCGTGATCCAGAGCCGGTCGTACCGGTCCTTGACATGCGGGGCGCTGACCAGGATCTCCCCCGTGACACCGGGCTCGGCGGACGCCTCATCCGCCACGCTGCCGTCCGGACGCAGCGCGGCCACGGCCACGCGCGCCCCGGCCACTGCAGTGCCGACGCAGACACCGTTGCCCGTGCCGGCGGCACGGATCTGCTCCAGGCTGATGTCGGTCACCGGCAGGGCCTCGGTCATCCCGTACGGGGTGTGCAGCGAGGCCGCGGGCAGCAGGTCCTGGACCTGCGCCAGCAGCGGCTCCGGGATGGGCGCACCTGCGGACAGCAGCAGCTCCACCCCTGCGAAGGCGTCGCGCTGTCCCGCCTGCAGGGTCCCGGCGGTGGCCAGCACATTGGCCAGGGCCGCCGGGGAGGCGAAGACGGCGGTGGCGCCGACGGCGGCGGCCGCGTCCGCCAGGGCGGCGGCACTGAGCGTGCGCGGGGCGGTGACGTCCATGTCCGGGGTGGCCGACGTGGCGCCGAGGGCCGGCCCGAGCAGCGCGAACGGGGCGAAGCCGGCCACCAGCGCGGTGCCGGCCTTCAGTCCGTAGGTCTGTTTCAGGGTGTCCCGCATGGCGGCCAGCTGCCGGTGGGTGTAGACGACGCCCTTGGCCGGGCCGGTCGAACCCGAGGTGAAGAGCACCGCCGCGTCCGCGTCGGGATCCGCCGTTGGCCGGCTAAGGCGCTCCGCGCCTGCATCGGGACCAGGTGGCCTGTCCGCCTCCAGCTCCGGCACGGTGTGCGCCACCCCGTACAGCCGGCGCACGGTGCTGCCCAGCTCCGTCGCGCTGATCCGCACGCCTGGCCAGCCGAACAGCCTGGCTGCGGCAAGGGCGCGTTCGACGCCGACCAGCCAGTCCGGTCCGGCCCCGCGGATGGCCCGGCTCAGGCCCTTGGTCCCCAGGCCGGTGTCGGCGACCACGATCACGGCACCGATCCGCAGGCATGCGTAGGCCAGGCAGGTCAGGTCGATACCCGGCGGCACCAGCAGGCTGACCCGGTCCCCGGCCTTGACCCCGATGCCGGACAGTCCTGCGGCGAGCCGGTCCACCCGCTGTGCCAGCTCGGCCCAGGTCAGTGTCACCGGCCCGGGCACGGCTCCGTCCGGTACCCGCGGTGCCATGTCGACGACGGCGGGGGAGCTGTCCTGGCGCCGCCCGTCCAGCTCCGCCAGCATCGGCACGAAGGCCTCCGCCTCCACCGCCGCCGGTCGAGGAAGGCCGTCGGCGGCCGCATCGGGATTGGCGCCGCCCCGGGACCCCAGCCAGCTGAACACCGGCCCGGCAACATCCACGTCCTCGGGCAGCAGGTGCCCGGCGCCCTCGAAGCGGTGCACATCCGCGTGCGGCAGCCGGTCCATCAGGTCGCGCAGGTAGCGGTCCGAGAACACCGGGTCCTCCGGGCCCCAAAGCAGCAGCGCCGGCACCTCCAGGTCCCGGATGTCTTCGGCCACCCGGGCCAGCGCCGGCCAGCTGGGGTGGGATTCGCCGGCCGGGATGTCCGCCACGAAGTTGCCCACGCCGGCCCGGCGCGCCGCGCCGCGGTACGGTGCCCTGAAGGCCGCACGCACTTCCCGGGCCAGGGCCGGCCGGGCCAGCGCATGGGTCACGCGCACGAAGGCGTCCGAGGTCGTTGTGCCCCACCGGTGCACCGCCGGGTGCAGGGCCAGCTGCAGCGGTGCCGGCAGCGGGTGGCCTGCCGGGTGCACGGCGGTGTTGGTCAGTACCACGCCGGCCAGTTGTTCGCGGTGCCGGGTTGCCCAGCCCAGGGAAATGATTCCGCCCCAGTCATGCCCGACCGTGACCACCGGCCCGGACAGGCCGAGCGCACCGGTCAGGTCGCCCAGGTCCGTAATCCGGTCCTCGAGCCGGCGGATGACCCGCGTGCGTGCCGAAAAACCCATGTCCAGCTGGTCGACGGCGATAACCCGCCACGGTGCGGACTGGCCGCTGCTGCCGGCGGCGAGCAGGCTGCGCCAGAGGTAGGACCAGGTCGGATTGCCGTGCACGCACAGCAGCGTCCCCACCGGGTCCAGGCCGCGGGCGGCCAGTTCCTCGCCGTTGTCCAGCAGATGCCAGTTGTGCCGGCTGCCTGCCGGGTCCGCGGCAGCGGTGGATGGAACGCGGATCCGCCGGGACCAGGCTGCCGGCACGCCGGGCCAGAGCTCTGCTACCACGCAAGCTCCATCATCGTGGTGTTCAGCCCGGACCCCACGCCCATGCAGAGCACCCGGTCCCCGGCGCTCAGCGACAGCGATTCCTGGGCCAGGGTCATCGGCAGCGAGGCCGGACCCACGTTGCCCCATTTCGGGAAGGTGATGGGCACCCGGTCGCGCGCCAGGTTCACCGCCTTGATGATGGCGTTGGTGTACGAGTTGGACACCTGGTGGGTGACGTACCGGTCCATGGACCGCCAGTCCCAGCCGTCCGCATGCGCCTCGTGCCAGGCGGTCACCACCAGGTCCAGGCCGCCGTCCAGCAGACCCTTGGTGTCGGTGAACATCCCGTCCGGGCCGCCCACGCACAGCTGGTGGTGCTCAGTGCCCGCGCGGGAGACGCCGCCGAGGATCCGGTGCGATCCCGGATGCGCGTCCGCCGGGCCGATGACGGCCGCCGCGGCCCCGCAACCCAGGGTCAGGGTGGCGAACTCACGCAGGTAGTCTTCCCGCGTGGACCCGGGGTGGTTCAGCCGCCGGAAGGTGTTTTCCTGGGTGGGCTGCGCGTCCTCGCCGGCCACGATCAGGGCGTACCGGATCTGGCCCGAATCGATCATGTTCGCCGCCAGGGTCACGCCGTTGACGAAACCCAGGCAGGCATTGGCCAGGTCGAAGTTCACCGCCGAGGAGGGCAGGTTCAGCCCGTGGTGGATCTTCACGGCCACGGAGGGTTCCAGGTTGCGCCGGGTCACCGAAGTGTTGATCAGCAGGCCGATCTGCGAGGGATCGACGCCGGACTCGGCCAGGGCCTTGGCGCCGGCCTCGATTGCGGCATCGTCGAATCCGGTCCCGGGGGACCACCAGCGACGTTCGGAGACGCCGGCCACCCGTTCCAGCAGACGCCTCGACAGGTGCAGGCGCTTCAGGCTGGGAGCCAGGCGTTCGTCGAAGTCCGCGGAGCTGACCACCACCGGGGCCTCAACGCTGCTCACGGCCAGCAGTGCCGCATTGTCATGTCGAAACGTCGCGTTACCGCTCAATATCCAGCCTTTATCTAATGTCCTGTCTGCGCCGCTGCCGCCGGTTTCCCGAAGAGGGCGCCGAAATCTTAACTATGCACCCGGAGACACCGATCCCGCACATGCCCGAACTTGCATAGATTCCGCTCCCCGGAGGGTCCTTCAGCACCCTCACTGATCCTCCACAACCGGGTTCCGGCGGCGCGAAACGCCCTGGAAACCGCGTCATTGCCGGGATCCTGGTCCTTGACAGGATAAATTGTTGGCAGGAAGACAGCGCTGCGGGAGACATACTTTGCATTTGAAAAGTCTGACGGTGCGGGGCTTTAAGTCATTCGCCTCCGCCACCACGTTCGACTTTGAGCCCGGCGTCACGGCTGTAGTGGGACCCAACGGCTCCGGAAAGTCGAACGTGGTGGATGCTCTCGCCTGGGTCATGGGGGAACAGGGCGCCAAGACCCTCCGCGGCGGCAAGATGGAAGACGTCATCTTCGCCGGCACCGCCGGCCGGCCGGCCCTGGGCCGGGCCCAGGTGTCCCTGACCATCGACAATACCGACGGCGCCCTGCCGATCGAATACTCCGAGGTCACCATCTCCCGGACCCTCTTCCGCGCCGGCGGTTCGGAATACGCCATCAACGGCAACAACTGCCGGCTCCTGGATATCCAGGAGCTGCTCAGCGATTCCGGCTTGGGGCGCGAGATGCACGTGATCGTCGGGCAGGGCCAGCTGGACCGCGTGCTGCACGCCACCCCGGAGGACCGGCGCGGGTTCATTGAGGAGGCCTCCGGCATCCTCAAGCACCGCCGGCGCAAGGAAAAGACCGTCCGCAAGCTGGAGGCGATGCAGGCCAACCTCACCCGGCTCACGGACCTGACTGCCGAGCTGCGGCGGCAGCTGACGCCGCTCGGCAGGCAGGCCGAGGTGGCGCGCCGGGCACAGCAGGTCCAGTTCGAGGTCCGGGACGCCCGGGCCAGGCTGCTGGCCGACGAGCTGGTCCGGCTCACGTCGGTCCTGGAGCAGGAAGCCGCGGACGAGGCAGCGGCCAGGACCCGGCAGGCCGAGGCGGAGAAGAACCTGGACGCCGGCCGCCGGCGGTTGGCCGAACTGGAACTGCTGGCCGCGGAAGCGACGCCGCGCGTGAACACGGCCCGGGATGCCTGGTACCGGCTTTGCGCGGCGCGGGAGCGCTTCCGTGCCCTGGCGAACCTGGCGGGGGAGCGCCGGCGGCTGCTGGGCAGCGCCGAGGCCCCCGCCGATGCCGGCCGGGACCCGGAGGTGCTCGAGCAGCAGGCCGCCCAGGTGCGCGAGGAACAGGTGGACCTGGAATTCGAGCTGGAAGAGCGTCAGGCGGCGCTGGAGGAAGCCGTCGGCCGGCGGGCCGCGGCCGAGCAGGCAGCAGCCGAGGAAGACCGGCGGCTGACCACTGTGCTGCGCGCCGCCGCGGACCGGCGGGAGGGTCTGGCCAGGCTTGCCGGGAAGGTGGGCACCGCCCGGTCGCGGGTGGAAGCTGCCGAAGCCGAACTCGGACGTCTGCGCGGTCTGATCGCCGGAGGCGAGGACCGGCGCCGGCAGGCCGAAGCCGAGTTCGCCGCGCTGGAGTCGCAGGCGGCAGGTGCCGAGGCGGGCGAGGAGCGGCTGGACGCCGCGTACGAGGAAGCGGTGGAAGCCCTCGAGGCCATCGAGGCCGAACTGGAGGACGCCGCGGCAGCGCGGCGCGAGGCCGAACGGGAGCGGGCCGCGCTCGCCGCGCGCAAGGAGGCTCTCGAGGTGGGGCTGCACCGCCGGGACGGCAGCGCCGTCCTGCTGGCCTCCGGGATCGACGGCGTGCTGGCCCCGCTGGCGGACCTGATTACCGTAAAACCCGGTTACGAGGCGGCCATCGCGGCAGCCCTGGGTTCCGCGGCCGAAGCCGTGGCCGTCCGCGATGCGCACGCAGCGGTCCGGGCGCTGGAGCTGATGAAGGCCGGCGACGCCGGCCGGGTGCACCTGGTCATCGCGGACGCTCCGGCCTCCGCCGGCCGGGGAGCGGGCGCCGTCGAACGTACCGATGCCGGGGCCGCCATCCTGCCGGCCGGAGCCACGCCGGCCACCTCCCTGGTCCAGGCCGCCCGCGGACTGGACGGCGCGGTCGCCGGCCTGCTCCGCGCCGTCGTCGTTGTCGAGGACCTGCAGACGGCCGGTGACATCATCGCCGTCCGTCCGGACCTGACCGCCGTCACCCGCGAGGGGGACGTGTTCACCTCCTGGCTCGTCCGCGGAGGTGCCGCCGGCGGTCCCAGCCTGATCGAACTGCAGGCTGCCGTGGAGGACACCGCCGCCCACCTGGAGGACGCCACGGCCCGCCTGGAACGGGCCAAGTTCGCCATCGCCGGCGCTTCCGCCCGCCGAAACGAGGCCAAGCAGCGCGCCGAGGCCGCCCTGGAGGAACTTAACTCTTCGGACGCACGGATTGCCGCCGTCGCCGAGCGCCTGGGCACCCTCGGCTCGATGCTGCGTTCCACGGAGGCCGAGGGTGCGCGGCTTGCGAAACTGGTGGCGGCCGCGGAGGAGAACCTGCAGGCCGAGCAGCAGGCGCTGGCAGAGATCACCGCCCGCTTGGGCGCCGCCCGGGATGCCGGCGACGAGCCGGAGGCCGGGGAACCGTCCACCCAGCGCCGGGATGCGCTCGCGGCCGAAGCCGCCGGCGCCCGGCAGGCCGAGATGGACGCCCGGCTGGCGCTGCGCTCGGCCGAGGAGCAGCTCACCGCGCTCAGCAACCGGGCCGCGGCGCTGGAGCGCGCCGCGGCCACCGAGCGGCAGGCCCGCGCCGCCGCGGCCGAACGCGCGCGCCGGCGGCAGCTGCAGGCAGCCAAGGCGGCAGCCGTGGCCCGGGGGGCCGAAGAGGTGCTCGCCTGGCTGGAGGTTTCCGTGGACACCGCGGCCCGGGAGCGGGACGCGGCCGAGGAGGTGCGCGCGGCCTGGGAGTCCGAACTGGCCGAGGTCCGCACGGCCACCGCGGCACTGGCCGAGGAACTGCGCAAGCTGACGGACGCGGTACACCGTGACGAACTGGCCCGGGCCCAGCAGCGGCTGCGGATCGAGGCGGTGCAGACCCGCGCCATCGAGGAGCTGGGCATGACCGCAGACCATCTGGTGGCGCACTACGGGCCGGACCAGCCGGTCCCGGTCACCCAGGCCCCGGCGGGCGGAAAGGGCAAGCCGGACAAGTGGGCCGCGCTGCGCGCCGAGGTGGACGAGGACGGCAACCCGGTCCTGGAGACGGTGCCGTTTGTGCGGGCCGAGCAGGAAAAGCGTCTGAAGAAGGCCGAACGGGACCTGGCTGCCCTGGGCAAGGTCAATCCGCTGGCCCTGGAGGAATTCGCCGCGCTGGAGGAACGCCACCAGTTCCTGAGCAGCCAGCTGGAGGATCTGAAGGCCAGCCGCAAGGACCTGCTGGACATCATCCGCGAAGTGGACGAACGCGTGGAGCAGGTCTTCGCCGAAGCCTTCAAGGACACCGCCGAGCAGTTCGTCCGCGTTTTCGGCCGGCTGTTTCCCGGCGGCGAGGGCCGGCTGGTGCTCACCGACCCGGACGACATGCTGGCTACCGGGATCGAAGTCGAAGCCCGGCCTGCCGGCAAGAAGATCAAGCGCCTGTCGCTGCTCTCCGGCGGCGAGCGCTCGCTGACGGCGGTAGCACTGCTGGTGTCGATCTTCAAGGCGCGCCCGTCCCCGTTCTACGTGATGGACGAGGTCGAGGCGGCCTTGGACGACACCAACCTCGGGCGGCTGATCACCATCTTCGAAGAGCTGCGCGAGTCCAGCCAGCTGATCGTGATCACCCACCAGAAGCGCACCATGGAGGTTGCGGACGCGCTTTACGGGGTCACCATGCGCGGAGATGGCGTCTCCACCGTGATCTCCCAGCGGATCACCGCCGCCAGCGCCTGAGCCCGGCCCGCGGCTTCCGCCCACCTCGCCTGCCCCACCCCGCCCGGCCAGGTCAGTGCCAGGCGTAGCGGTCCACGAAATTGCGCAGGATCTGCTGCGGGACGGTGACCTTGCTGCGGCGGACCACGGTGATGATCTCCTCCGCCTGCTCGGGCGGGAAGTAGCCGGCGTGGCGGTAGATCCGGATCCGGGTCACCAGGCCCTCGACGTCCAGCTCAGGATGGAACTGCGTGGCGTAGAGGTTGCGTTTGATGCGGAACATCTGCACCGGGCAGCTGGCTGATGCGGCCAGCAGTTCGGCACCGTCCGGAAGCCGGGAACAGCCTTCCTTGTGGCCTACGAACGCACGGAAGCGTTCGGGCACCCCGGCCAGCAGCGGATCGCGGGCGGCGCCGTCGGCGAGGACTATTTCGACGTCGCCGACGGGCTCGCCGAACCGCCGGTCCACGCTGCCGCCCTGGTGGACGCCCAGCGTCGACACGCCATAGCACGCGCCAAAGAACGGGAAATCGGCCTCCACCACTACATCCAGCAGCCTGGCCAGTTCGGCTTCCACCCGCAGTTGGGCCGGGGACTTCAGCTCCGGCGGGTCGCTCGACGTGAACGGGCTGCCTCCGAGGATGATGCCGCTGTAGTACCCCAGGTCGGTCTCCGGCATCGGTGCCGCCTCCAGCCGGACGCGGTGCAGTTCCGCCGGCTGCAGGCCTCCGATGCGCAGCACCGCCGCGTATTCTTCGTCCGCAGCCGGGTCCTCCGGCCTTGTCGACAGGAACAGGAAGGGTTTCATGACACGATGCTGCCGGCGGCCGGATCCCCTACTTCACGAGTGCGGCCGCCGGGAAATTCTTCCACGCCTGCCGGAACCGGGCCGCCGAGTCTGCCGCCCCGGCCTCTTCCAGGGCGTGCAGCCGGCCGTAGGTGAAACCGTTCTCACCCAGGCCAAAGGACTCGGCACCGAGCCGGCGCAGCAGCTGCCGGGCGACGACGCTGTCCTGGTGCCCGCCCAGGATGTCCTGGACCTCGTGGGCGGCGTCGGCCAGCCGCCGCGCCTGCTTGGGAGCGACCGAGGCGGCGGCCTCGGCGGCATAGCGCAGCCGTTTGGCACATTTGCGCGCTTCGTGCAGCAGCAGATCCGGGTTCTCCCCGGCGGGTGCACGCCTGGCCGCCTTGACGGCGCGCTTGAGCCGTTTCAGGTCCCGCTGGACCAGCTTCGGGACCACCTTGCGGGCAGGCTGCGAGCCCAGCTTCGTCAGCGGCGGGTCTGCCAGCAGCGCGTCCAGGGCATCCAGCAGCCGGAAGTACCGCTCTTCGTCCAGCGCCCGCAGCACCGCGGCGCGGGCGTCCCGGGAGGACTGTCCGAGGTCGATCTCGAGCCGGCGGCTGACCGGGCCCATCACCAGGTCGGCATCTTCGCTCTCGAGCATGCCAGCCACCCGCTCCTGCATCACGGCGGCATCCCGGGCATCGCCGAGGACATGGGCCAGCCACCTCAGCTCGCTGCGCAGCCGGCCGGCGGTGTCCGGCTCCAGCAGTTTCCGGTACGTGGCCAATGCCGAACGCAGGCGCCGGGTGGCCAGGCGCATCTGGTGCACCGAATCCTCGGCGTCCTGCCGCACCAGCGGATCCTGCTCCTTGAGCGCGCGGACCTGCTGGTCCAGGTAGGCGAGCACGACGGCGGCGGCGGGACCTTTGCGCCTTGGCTGCGGCGCCGCGGCCACCGCAGGGACCGGACGGCTGCCCAGCGCGCGCCTGAGCTTCGATTCGTGGGCGGCGGGCCGGATGCCGGCGCCGGCGAACAGGTCCTCCCCGGCATCGAGCAGCTCCGGCCGGCCGTCGGCCAGCTCGAGTTCCCACTCCCGCCACCGTGCGCCCACGGCACCGGTCACGGGAGAACGGGCCTGCACATGGTCGTCGCTCATATCGGCCAGGTGCACATCGCCGGGCCCGCGCAGCCGGTGCACGACCCGCCGGGTCTGCAGCCGTGCCACCGGAACCAAAATCCTGTCCCTTACATGCACGCGAACCAGCTGCAGCAGCGGAGCGGGCACATTGCCGGCATGGTCGCCGAGCGGTTCGTGGAATTCACGGCGGCCGCCGGCTGCCGGCATCTTCAGGTGCCAACCGGCGTCCTCGCCGCCGGTCCGGCGCCGCAGCGAGATACCCCGGGAGGCCAGCAGCAGGTCCTCGGTGTCGAAGTACACCGCTTCCAGCTGGTGCTCGACCGGCTGCTCGACCCGGCTCACGCCCGGCAGCTCGTGAAGCGGCGGCAGCGGGGAATGGTCGTCGACGTCGTATTTGCGTTCCAGCTCCACGAAACCGGAGGAGGCCATAGCCAAATCTTATGTCCGCGCCCGCGGAACCGACAGCCTCCAGGATTTCGGCCATGGTCCGCAATGTGAGGCAGCGTTAATACGCAGTTCACACCCGCGCCGTAGATTTGCCGGAGCGGATCGAGGACACCGAGGAAAGGACAGCCATGGAATCGGCACCGATTGCGCAGTGGTGGGACCGGCTGGAACCGGGAATCCGGGAATGGTTCATGGACAACCCCGGAACCGTCGTCCTGCCGCGGACGGTGGTCAACGCCATCAATGCCGCCGTGGGGGACGGAGACGGTCCCGGGCAGTTCGAAGTCTCCGAAGCGGACCGGCAGTTCGTCCGGGAACAGGCCGAAGCCCGCCGCAACGGGGACGCCGGCAGCTGACTGACGGTCCGGGCGCTGTGAGAAGCTAGGGACGTGAACGACGTAACCCTGATCATTCTCTACGCTGTCATAGCTATCGCCGTCGTCGGTTCCGTTGCGATCCTGCTGCTGAAGGGCCGCAGGACTCCGCCGGGCACCTACACCACCACGCGCGACGCCAACGACCAGGCACCGCTGGCCGGCGCCGGAACGGACACGCTCGAGGCCCCGCCGGCACGGCCGGAAGCCCCTGCACCGCCGGCACCCGAACCCGAGCTTCCGCCGGCCGATGTCGAGGTGGCCGAGGACCTGACCGGCATCGAGGCTGTGCCGGTCGAGACCCCGGCGCCGGTCCAGGGCCGGCTGGCCCGGCTGCGCGCCCGGCTGGTCAAGTCCAACAACGCCCTGGGCAAGGGCCTGCTGGCGCTGCTCTCGCGCGACAAGATCGATGAGGACGTCTGGGACGAGATCGAGGAGACGCTGCTGCTGGCGGACCTCGGGACCGAACCGACCACAGAGCTGGTGGACGCGCTGCGCGACCGGGTCAAGATCGCCGGCAGCCAGGACCCGGACGAGGTCAAGCAGATGCTGCGCGAGGAACTGATCAAGCTCGTGGACCCGGGGATGGACCGCAGCCTCGCCGTCCAGCGCCACGCCGACCGGCCCGCCGTCGTCCTGGTGGTCGGCGTCAACGGCGTCGGCAAGACCACCACCGTGGGCAAGCTGGCCCGCGTGCTGGTGGCCGAGGACAAGGACGTGCTGCTGGGGGCGGCCGACACCTTCCGCGCCGCGGCGGCCGAGCAGCTGGCGACCTGGGGACAGCGCGTGGGCGTGCCGACCGTGAAGTCCGACATCGACGGCGCCGATCCTGCCTCGGTTGCCTTCGAGGCGGTGAAGGCCGGCATCGACCAAGAAGTGGACGTCGTCATGGTGGATACCGCCGGCCGCCTGCAGAACAAGGTCGGCCTGATGGACGAGCTCGGCAAGGTCAAGCGCGTGATCGAGAAGCTGGCCACGGTGGACGAGGTGCTGCTGGTGCTGGACGCGACCACCGGGCAGAACGGGCTGAACCAGGCCAAGGTGTTCTCCGAGGTCGTCAACATCACCGGCATCGTGCTGACCAAGCTGGACGGGACCGCCAAGGGCGGCATCGTGGTAGCCATCCAGCGCAGCCTGGGCGTGCCGGTGAAGCTGGTGGGCCTGGGCGAGGGCCCGGACGATCTGGCCCCGTTCGAAGCCGAAAGTTTTGTCGACGCCTTGCTGAACTAGCCGGGAGACAGCTGATCTGCCGAAGGGCGGACGCGTCGGATAACGCGCCCGCCCTTCGGTTTGCCCCGGCAGTATTCCCACCGGCTGCCGGAGCGGCGTAGGATCGGCCCCTGAGCGGAAGAGGGCTGAGGCATGGGCAAGCATGTACGGGCCGGCGACCTGGACATCTGGGCCGAGCAGGCCGGCGACGGGCCGGACGTCCTGCTGATCGGCGGCCTGGGGGACACCGTCGAGTCCTGGCAGTTCCAGCTGGACGGGCTCGCCGGCAGTTTCCGGCTGACCACGTTCGACAACCGCGGCGCGGGCCGGACCGCCATGCCGCCGGGTCCGGTCACGGTGGAGCAGATGGCCGACGACGGCGCCGGCGTGCTGCGGGCGCTGGGCATTTCCTCGGCCCACGTGGCGGGCTTCTCCGGGGGCAGCATCATCGCCCAGGAGCTGGCGCTCCGCCATCCGGGGCTGGTCCACAGCCTCGTCCTGCAGAGCACCTGGCCGGTGATGGACACCTACCTGCGCCGCTGGGCGGACCTGGTCCGCTGGCTGGCGGAAAACGCCCCGACCGAGCGCGACTTCCTGCAGATGTTCTTCCTCGACATCTACACCAACCGGGCGCACGACGACGGGACGGTGGACCGGTTCATCGAGGACGTGCTGGCCTTCCCGCACAAACAGCAGACCGAGGAGCTGGTGCGTTTCCTGGACGCCTTCCGGGCGCACGACACCACGGAGCGCCTGCCGCAGATTGCCGCACCCACGCTGGTACTGGCCGGCGGCCGCGACTCAACCGTCCGCCCGGACCTGTGCCGGAGTGTGGCGCAGCTGATTCCCGGCGCACGCTTCGAGCTGCTGGAGGGCGAGGCCCACCAGCCCTTCCAAGAGGTTCCGGACGAGTGGAACGCCCGTGTCGCGGCGTTCTGGCGCGAAGTGGAGTAGCTAGGCGGGACGGTCCGGGCCTTGCTGCGGTTCCCGGATGAGTGTCTCGCGGCCGGATACCAGCCACACCAGCGCCGCGGCCAGGGCGATGGCGCCGGTGACCGCGAAGGCCCAGCCGTAGGAGAGCTGGTCCGCGAGCGCACCGGCCAGGACCGGCCCGAGGATCGCCCCGGCGTCGGTGGCCATCTGGAAGGCCGCCAGGACCTTCCCGCCGTTGCGTTGGTTGCCGACAATGTCGGCCACCGCTGCCTGCTGCGAGGGGTTCAGCAGGCCCGAGCCGAAGCCTGCCACCACCGAGAGCACCACGAACAGCGGCACGTTGTCGGAGAATCCCACCGCACCCAAGGCCAGTCCGGTAACTACCAGTCCGGTGATGACCATGGGCTTGCGCCCGATGGTGTCGGCCAGCCGGCCGGAGAAGGTCAGCGCCAGCGCGTTGCCGACTGCGAACACGGCCAGAGCCAGGCCGGCGGTGGAGGGACCGGCCAGCAGCACCGCCCCGGCAAAGAGCGGGATCAGGGACATCCGGACGCCGAAGTTCGCCCAGCCGTTGGCGACGGCGGCCACCAGCGAGGCCCGGTAGGTCCCGTCGCTGAGCGCCTCCCGGACGGTCAGCGGCGGCTGGACCGGGCCGCCGGCGCTGCCGGCGGCGCCCCGCGGCTCACGGAGCATGACGGCGACGACGGCGGCCGCGACCACCAGGGCTGCCGCATACACCAGGAAGGGTACGCGCAGCCCCCAGCCGGCCAGCAGCCCGCCGACCACCGGGCCGAGGATGCCGCCCATCAGGAAGGTGCCGGCGTAGGCGCCGGATACGCGCCCGCGGCCATCCGGCGGGGAGAGCCTGATCAGCAGCGCCATGGCGGAGACGGTGAACATGGTGGAGCCGATGCCGCCCAGGCCGCGGTACAGCAGCAGCTGCCAGTAGTCCTGCGCGAAGGCGCAGGCACCGGTGGACAGGGCGACGATCAACACTCCGGACACATAGACCTTCCGCTCGCCGAGCCGGGCGGTCAGGCTGCCGCTGGCCGGGGCGAAGACCAGCCGGGTGAACGCGAACACGCTCACGATGACCGACGCCGCCGCGACGCCGACGTCGAAACTTGCGGCGAACTGGGGAAGCACGGGGGCGACCAGTCCGTAGCCGAGGGCGATCACGAACGCGGCGGCGAGCAGGACCTTGATGTCCCGCGGCAGCCGCACCCGCGGGGCGGGCTCGGGACGGCCGGCGATGCCGGGCAGGCGGCGGAGAAGGGGCATGCTTCCCAGCGTAGTGCCCGAGGGACCCCAACCGGGCTTGCGAGGTTCGGGAGGGCACGGAGCGCTATCCGCCGAGGGCCCGGCCTCGGGCGCGCGGGATCCGGTCCGCCGGTTTCCCCCGTTGTGGGAATCTGCCCACGATTTAAACATGCAGCGGATTCCCAAAACGGGGGAGGGGGAGCCGGCGATGAGGGACCGGCCGGTCAGGTTCCGGAAACATGGCCGAAACACCGGCTTTATCGCCTTTTTACGCACCCGCCTTTCTTGTAACCAAGCAGAAATCTTCCGCTGGATCGGCGGAAACACTGCGGCGGCACTCTGGTGTTGGCGGGAATGGCCCGCCGGCGACGAGAGGACGTGAAAATGGATCTGACGGCAGGTCACGTCTGGGTGATGGTTTCCGCTGCCCTGGTGCTGCTGATGACACCGGGGCTGGCATTCTTCTATGGCGGAATGACCCGGGCCAAGGCAGCTTTGAACATGATGATGATGAGCTTTATCTCCATCGGCCTGGTCGCCGTGGTCTGGGTGCTCTGGGGCTACTCGATGAGCGGCGGCGAGGGCATCGCCCAGCTGTTCGGCAACCCGTTCGCGTCCTTCGGCATGGAAGGCCTGATCAGCACCGAGGATCTGATCGGTGCCGGCTACGGAGCCACTTTCGCCATCATCACCGTGGCGCTGATCTCCGGGGCGATCGCCGACCGTTCCAAGTTTGGTGCCTGGGCCATCTTCGTGCCCGTCTGGGCTACCCTGGTCTACTGCCCGATGGCCTTCATGGTCTGGGGCGGCGGCCTGCTCAGCGCCGATGGGGCCATCGGTGCCTGGGCCGGTGAGGCGATCGACTTCGCCGGCGGCACCGTGGTGCACATCAACGCCGGTGTGGCAGGCCTGGTCCTGGCGCTGATCATTGGCAAGCGCAAGGGCTTCGGCAAGGACCCGGCCCAGCGCCCGCACAACATTCCGCTGATCATGATCGGGGCCGCCCTGCTGTGGTTCGGCTGGTTCGGGTTCAACGGCGGCGCCGCCGGTACTGCCGAGGAAGCCGGCCTGATCTGGGTCAACACCATGGCCGCCCCGGCCGCCGCGATGCTCGGCTGGCTGGTCACCGAACGGATCCGCGACGGACGCCCGACGTCCCTCGGTGCGGCTTCCGGCGTCGTCGCCGGCCTCGTGGCGATCACCCCTGCCTGTGCCAACGTCTCCCCGCTGGGGGCGATCGGCCTCGGCATCGTGGCCGGTGTCCTGGCGGCACTGGCGGTCGGGCTGAAGTACCGGCTCGGCTACGACGACTCCCTCGACGTCGTCGGCGTCCACCTCGTGGCCGGTCTGGTCGGCACCCTGGCCCTGGGTTTCATCGCCCTGCCGGCCGAGGGCGCAGCCGGCGGCCTGTTCTACGGCGGCGGCCTGGCCCAGCTCGGCGCGCAGGCGGTAGCGGCGCTGTTCGCCGTCCTCTACTGCGCGGTCCTGACCGCCCTCATCGGCCTGGCCATCCACAAGACCATCGGCTTCCGCGTCAGCGAAGAGGAAGAGACGGCCGGCGTGGACCTGACCCAGCATGCCGAAACCGCCTACGAGTTCGGCGGCCTGGGCACCGGCGGCGCCTTCCAGCCGCTGGCAGCCTCCGGGGCAGCCGCAGCCACCGCCGCCAAGGAAGAGGTCAAGGCATGAAACTGGTCACCGCGATCATCCGTCCGGAAAAGCTCGACGACGTCCGCGGCAGCCTGGAAAGCTACGGCGTCCAGGGTCTGACCGTCAGCCAGGCCAGCGGCTACGGCCGCCAGCGCGGACACACCGAGGTCTACCGCGGCGCCGAGTACACCGTGGACCTGCTGCCGAAGGTGCGGATCGAGGTGCTGGTGGCGGACGAATGGGCCGGCGACATTGTCGACGTGCTCGTCTCCACCGCCAACACCGGTCGGGCCGGGGACGGCAAGGTCTGGGTCGTCAACGTCGAAGAGGCCCTGCGCGTACGCACCGGCGAGCGCGGCGAAGCCGCCATCTGACCCTCGCGCCAGCAGACCGCGAAAGCACCGCCCCTCCCTCTCAAAACCGGCCGGTAGTTGCAGGGCAGTAATTGGCCGGCAGATGTTCCCGCGGTACAGACCTTGGCCCGCCGCCCCCGAACCCCCGCACTGCGGGTGGGCCGGGGCGGCGGCCAAGGTCATTCCAGCGGGCGGTCCTGGCGGGAGGTTCCCCACCCTGCGGGGCCATGCGAACCTGCCGGATATTCCTCCAGCGGCACCTGGTTCTCCGCCCACGCCTGCAGCACGGGCTCGACAATCCGCCAGCAGTCCTCGGCGATGTCGCCGCGGACCGACAGCAGCGGATCCCCGGCGAGCACTCCTTCCAGGACTTCGCCGTAGGGAAGCAGGTCCGCCGAGTGCAGCTGCGCTTCCATGACCGCCCGGTCCAGCGTGAAAATGTCACCGGGGCCGTTGACATCGATCTCCAGCCGCAGGGTCTCCGGCCCGAAGCCGATGCGCAGCCGGGTGGGCTCGTCCACGCCTTTGAAGCCGGTGGGCAGGTGGTTCACCGGTTTGAAGGTGACGATGGCCTCCTTCTGCGGCCGGCCGAGCGCCTTGCCCGAGCGCAGGATGAACGGCACCCCGGCCCAGCGCTCGTTGTTGATCGAGACTTCGATCTCGGCCAAGGTCTCGGTACCGCGGGACGGGTCGATCCCGGCCTCGGCGGTGTAGTCCGGGATCCGCCGGCCCTCGATGTCGCCGGCCGTATAGCGCGCGCGGCGGGTGCTGCGGGCGAAGTCCGGGTTCACGGAACTGGCCCGGAGCACGCTGCCGATATGGTCGCGCAAATCCCGTTCCTTCAGACTCGCCGGGGCGTTCAGGGCCATCAGTGCCATCACCTGCAGCAGGTGGCTCTGGATCATGTCCCGCAGGGCGCCGGCGTGGTCGTAGTAGCGGGCCCGGCCTTCCAGGGCCAGGGACTCGTCGTAGTAGATCTCCACCTTGGCCACGTGCTGGTTGCTGAAGAGCGGCTCGAGCAGCCGGTTGGCAAAGCGCAGGCCCAGGATGTTGAACACCGTGGCCTTGCCCAGGAAGTGGTCCACGCGGTGGATGTTTTCCTCCGGCACCAGCCGCAGCAGCGTCCGGTTCAGCGACCGGGCCGATTCGAGGCTGGAACCGAACGGCTTTTCCAGCACCAGCCGGGTGCCCTCGGGAATGTCGGCGGGCCCGAGCACCTCGCAGGCCTTCTGGCTCACTGCCGGCGGCAGCGCGAAGAACACCGCTACCGGGCCCTCCAGGGCGGCGAGCAGGCCGGCCAGCGCCCCCTTCGCGGTCACGTCCAGCCGGTGGTAGTCGGTCTGGCCGGCGACCAGGCGAAGCTGCCGAACGCCGTTGTCATTGTCCGGGCGCTCGCAGTCCCGGAAGGCCCCGGCCACCCGGTCGCGCCACTGCTGCCGGCTCCAGTCATCCGAACCCGCGCCCACCAGCGTCAGCCCGGCGGTGCGTCCCAGGGCCAGCAGCCTGCCCAGTCCGGGCAGCAGCAGCCGGCCGGTCAGGTCCCCGGAGGCGCCCAGGATGAGCAGGGTGCGGATCCTCACGGGCCGGCCTGCCACGGCCTGGGCCGGTGCGCCCGTCGTTTCTGTGCTCACAGGTCCCACCTTGCCACGGGCCGCCGGTTCAGGGAATGTCCGGCGGGCACAACCGGCAGTAGACAAATTGGCTACCGTTGATTGGTAACCTAGGTAGTTGAACTCCGGCCCAGCCCGGGGAAGATGTCCTCGATAGACGAAAGAAGCACGGCGCGTGTTCAATTCACTCTCCGACCGGTTGACCTCCACCTTCAAGAACCTGCGCGGCAAGGGACGCCTGTCCGAGGCCGACGTCGACGCCACCGTCCGCGAGATCCGCCGTGCCCTGCTCGATGCCGACGTCGCCGTGCCCGTGGTGCGCGAGTTCGCCGCCCACGTCAAGGAGCGCGCTCTCGGCGAGGAAGTCTCGGCGGCGCTGAATCCTGCCCAGCAGGTCGTGAAGATCGTCAACGACGAGCTGGTCCGCATCCTCGGCGGCGAGACCCGGCGCATCCGCCTGGCCAAGACCCCGCCGACCGTCATCATGCTCGCCGGCCTGCAAGGTGCCGGCAAGACCACCTTGGCCGGCAAGCTGGCCAAGTGGCTCAAGGGCCAGGGCCACAGCCCGCTGCTGGTGGCCGCCGACCTGCAGCGCCCCAACGCCGTCACCCAGCTGCAGGTCAACGGCCAGCGCGCCGGCGTGCCGGTCTTTGCGCCGCATCCGGGCGTGCAGTCCGAGTTCGAGGCCGCCACCGGCGATCCGGTGGCCGTGGCCCGCGACGGCGTCGCCGAGGCGCGGCAGAAGCTGCACGATGTCGTCATCGTCGATACCGCCGGCCGGCTGGGCATCGACGCCGAGATGATGCAGCAGGCAGCGGACATCCGCGCCGCGGTCAACCCGGACGAGGTGCTGTTCGTCATCGACGCGATGATCGGCCAGGACGCGGTCAATACCGCCCAGGCGTTCCATGAGGGCGTGGACTTTACCGGCGTCGTGCTGTCCAAGCTCGACGGCGACGCGCGCGGCGGTGCCGCGCTCTCCGTCGCCTCCGTGACCGGCAAGCCGGTCATGTTCGCCTCCACCGGCGAAGGCCTGGATGACTTCGAGATCTTCCACCCGGACCGGATGGCCAACCGCATCCTGGACATGGGCGACATCCTCACCCTGATCGAGCAGGCGGAGAAGGCCTGGGACAAAGACGAAGCTGCCCGGATGGCGAAGAAGTTCGTCGACCAGGAGGACTTCACCCTCGAAGACTTCCTCGCCCAGATGCAGCAGATCCGCAACATGGGCTCGATGAAGAAGCTGCTGATGATGATGCCCGGCGCCGCCGGCATGCGCGAGCAGCTGGAGAACTTCGACGAGCGCGAGATCGACCGGGTGGAGGCGATTGTGCGCTCCATGACCCCGCACGAGCGCCTGGCGCCGAAGATCATCAACGGCTCGCGCCGTGCGCGCATCGCCCGCGGGTCCGGCGTGCAGGTCTCCGAGGTCAACGCCCTGCTGGAGCGTTTCGGCCAGGCCCAGAAGATGATGAAGAAGCTCGCCCAGGGCGGCGGCATCCCCGGCATGCCCGGGCTCGCCGGCCCCGGCGGCTTCAGCGGAGGAGCCCGGAAGGGCAAGCAGGCGTCCAAGGGCAAGAAGAAGGCCCGTTCGGGCAACCCGGCCAAGGCAGCCCAGGAGCTGGCAGCGGCGGAGGCCCGCAGGGCCAATGCCGCCAAGGCGCTGCCCACCGGGGCGGCCTTCGGTGCGCAGGAGCAGGAGTTCGACCCCTCGGCACTGAACCTGCCCAAGGGGTTCGAGAAGTTCCTCGGCAAGTAAGGACCAGGGAGGACGGACGGCGGAGCGGCTCCAGCTCCAGGGATTCCACGTATGCGCCTGCACAGCTTGCCCGAACGGATGGTCTTCGTCCACGGTGCCGGACTGTACGGTGCCGCCGCGTGGACCAACCTGCACGGGATGGCGCTGGAGTACGACTGCCTGTTCCTCCGCCGGCACGGTTTCGACCCGCAGGCCGAACCGCTGCCCACCGATTTCGACGCCGACATGCGGATCGTGCTGGAGAACCTGGGCACGGGCGGGCATGTCGTGGCCCACGCCGAAGGTGCGGTGGCGGCGATGATGGCCGCCGTGGAGCGCCCGGACCTGGTCCGGTCCCTGGCGCTGTTCGAGCCCGCCTGCCTGTCCCTGACCGCGGACCTGCCGGTAACCACGACCTACCGTGAACGCCGCGGACCGCTCTTTGCCGCCCGGGACCGGCTCGACGACGAACAGTACAGCCGCGAGTTCTCCCGAGTGCTCTTCGGGCTGGAAGCCGGGCCGTTGCAGACCGGGCCGGACCGTGTGGCCGCGCGCCGGCTCCGGCTGCAGGCCCCGCCGTGGGAGGCGCCCCTGCACATCGTGCCCGGACTGCCCACCCTGGTGGTCACCGGCGGCTGGGAGCCGCTGTACGAGGAGGTGGCGGAGTACCTGGCCAGCACCGGCGCCGTCCACCGCCACGCGGGCGGGAACCACCGGCCGCAGGACACCACCGAGGGCAGGGCGCTGTTGACGGCATTCCTCCGTTCCGTGACCGGGCGGGTGGGCCGCCCGTAGGGTCCCCGCGGGCCAGGACGGCAGCAGGGGTCTGCGCGTTTACGGCGTGCGGGGAAGGGCGGCGGACGATAGCGTTGACCTATGAGCCAATCCGCCTGGGAGCCGATCGACGGTCAATTGTGGTGGCCGTGGCCGCTGGACGAGGCCGGGGTCGCCGCGCTCGTCCGGGAACTGTCGGACCGTTCCCTGCTCGGGGCGTTCACCGGCGGCAGGCCGCGTGCCGGACAGACAGTGGTCGGAGTGGTCCTGGCCCGCGATTCCGAGGGCCGGGTGGCCGTGCTGGACGCGGCGGGGGAGGCAGTGCCCGGTCCGGACTACCGGATGGCTGCCCAGACGCTGGCCCTGGCGCTGGGTGCTGCCGTGGAGTTGGATGACTTCGACTTCGAGGCCCCGCCGGCGGATGCCGCCCTTGAGCTGGAATCCACGCCGGAGCTGCCGGATCCGCCGGACGAAGCCGCCGACGTCGAATCCCTGCGTACCGTGCTGGTCGGCAGGTTCCGCCGGGCGGACCTGGTGCTGTTCGGGGCGCTGAACCACGTGGACCTGTATGTTCTGGAGGACGTAGCGCCGGGGGACCGTTCCCTGGTGCTGGTCCGGGGCGAGGTGGCGCCGGGGCTGTTCAACTGGCCGGTCGAATCCAAGCCGGTGGTCGCGCTGATGAACCTGGACGGCTTCCGGGCCGTCGAGGCGTGGCTGCCCGGCAAGCGCAAGGATCCCGCAACCAATTTCTGGCACGCGTGGGAGCCGCCGGCCAAGCCGTTTCCGTCCACCTCCCGGGCCTCCGGCTCCGCCCTGCGCCTGCTCGGGCGGCTGGTCCGGCCGGGCAGCCCGGACACCGCGCTGCTTGCTTCCTCGCTGGGGCTGGGCCCGGACACAGTGGCCCGGCTGCGGGAGCTGCTCTGCGAACAGGACGGGCCCCAGGTGCTGGTTGCTGCCGCCCGGCTGCTGGGGTTGCCCGAACTGGCCGGCCAGCTGGCCGAGGGAACGGTGGATCCGTTCGTAGTGGAGAACATGTCCTGCCTCCCGGCGCTGCCGCTGGGCAAGGCCGTCCTTGAGGTCATGTCCACTCCGGGATCCGGTGGGTCGCCGGCTGCCGTCTGGCACCGGGCAGTCCTGCAGCGGCCGGGGCTGCTGGCCGGCAGCGCGGCAGTGGCCGGTGCCGCCGCCGCCGCCCTGTACCGCTCGGCTGCACGGCGCCCCTCCGGCGCCGCGGGACTGCTCCGGGCCGGGGCACTGACGCTGGCGGCCCAGGCTGCGGGGGACCTGGCCTTCTACGGCTACCTGAAGTACCGGAGCCGCCGGCGCTGAGCCTGTCCGTCCGCGAAGCGTCGGGGGCAGCCTGCGGCTAGGCTTGGGCCCATGCGTTCCGTCCTGCACCTCACCGGCCACATCCTCACCTCCCCGGCCGAGGAACGCGCCGAAATGTGGGTGGTGGACGGCCGGATCACCTTCCATGATCCCGGCCGTGTTCCGGACCGCACGCTCAGCGGCTGGGTGCTGCCCGGCTTCGTGGACGCCCACTGCCACGTGGGCCTGGACCAGCACGGCGAGGCCTCCGCGGAGACGGCCGAGCGCCAGGCCGCGGCGTCGCGGGATTCGGGCGTGCTGCTGATCCGCGACGCCGGCGTGCCGGGGGACAACCGCTGGGTCCAGGCGCGGGCGGACCTGCCCCGGCTGATCCGCTGCGGACGCACGATCGCTGCCAGCAGGCGCTACTACCGGAACTTCGCCGTCGAGGTCGGACCGGGAGGGCTGGTGGAGCAGGTGCGCCTGCAGGCCCGGCGCGGGGACGGCTGGGTGAAGCTGATCGGGGACTGGATCGACCGGGCGGCAGGGGACCTGGCCCCGGCGTTCGACGGCGGCGAACTGGCCGACGCCGTGGCTGCCGCGCACGCCGAGGGCGCGCGGGTGACCGCGCATTGCTTCGCCGAGCAGACGCTGGATCTGATGCTGGATGCGGGCATCGACTGCATCGAGCACGCGACCGGGCTGCTGGACCGGCACCTGCCGCGGTTCGCGGAGCAGGGGGTGGCAATCGTCCCCACGCTGGTCAACATCGCCAGGTTTACCGAGTACGCGGCCCAGGGTGAGCCGAAGTTCCCCGCCTATGCCCGGCACATGCGGGACCTGCACCACCGCCGCTACGAGACCGTCGGCAAGGCCCATGAGGCAGGCATCAGGATCATTGCCGGCACCGACGCCGGTTCCGTCGTCGGCCACGGGCTCATTGCCGAGGAGTTGCTCGAGTTGACCAAGGCAGGGCTGCCGCCGGCTGCGGCCCTGGATGCGGCGTGCTGGGACGCCCGGCGGTGGCTGGGGGCCGAGGGGATCAGTGAAGGCGCCAGTGCCGACGTCGTGGTGTTCGCAGCCGATCCGCGCGCGGACATCACCGAGACGGCCCGCCCGCGCCATCTGGTGCTGCGCGGTGAAGTCCTGCGCTGAGGAGAGGTGCAGGGCTGGAACAAACATGAAGCTTCAAGTATTATATTTACGTGAACCTTCAAGCAAAGAACCAGGACCTGCTCCCCGCCGACCTGACCATGGGCACCGTCATGCTCAAGGTGGGGGACATGCAGAGGATGACCGCCTATTACCAGGAGGCCCTGGGCCTGGAGCCGCTGGCCGAGGGGCTCGGCGGCGTCTACCTCGGCCGCGGCAACCGGCCGCTGGTGCACCTGGCCCCGGCCTCCGGGCTGCGGCTGCCCTCCCGGGGCGAGGCCGGCCTGTTCCACACCGCCTTCCTCTTTGCGGACCGGTCCGCGCTCGCGGCCACCATCGCCTCCGCCGCGCGCTATGAGCCGCGCCTGTACGCCGGAAGTGCGGACCATCTGGTCAGCGAGGCCTTCTATTTCACCGATCCCGAAGGCAACGGCATCGAGCTGTACTTCGACAAGCCCCGCGATACCTGGGAATGGATCCTCGGCGCGGACGGCCGCCGGGAAGTCCACATGGACAATGTGGCCCTGCCGCCGCACCTGTACCTGCAGAACCATCTGACCGAGGAAGCGGCCGCAGGCCAGCGCGAGGCGGGCGCCGCCATCGGGCACGTCCACCTGCAGGTCGGCGACACGCAGACCGCGGAGGAGTTCTATGTGAACACCCTGGGCTTCGAGCGCACCGCCGGCTGGCATGGCCAGGCCATCTTCGTTTCCGCCGGCGGCTACCACCACCACATGGCGATGAACGTCTGGAACAGCCGCGGCGCCGGTCCGCGCAAGGACACCCTGGGCCTGGGCGAGGTGCTCATCCATGTTCCGCACGAGGATGAGGTGGGCGCCCTGGCCGAGCGCCTGACGTTCGCCGGCGTGGCCCACCACCACACCGGGGCCGAGCTGCGCTTCGAGGATCCGTGGCGCAACCGGCTGCGCGTGGCCGCCGGCTGACCTGCCGGTTTCCGCACGCCGCGGCAGATGGCTAGTCTGGTCAGGACCAGGTAGTCCAGTGCGGGAGCAGGCATGTCCAGTATCACGGAAATTTTCGTAGCCACCCATGATGCGGCGGTCCGCCGGGCTTCGGCCCTGGACGCCGCCGCGGCGGGCAGCCCGGCCGCCAACGTGCCGGATGCCCCGCACGTGCGGATCAACGGCATCAGCGACCTGGAGGTCGAGATCCTCGGCTCCCTGGCCGGCAAGGCGGTGCATGCCGATGAGGATGCCGCCCTGGACCTGGCCGACGTCGCCAGCGATTCGCTGATGGTGGCGCCGGATTCCATGGTCCGCTCGCTGGCGGAACTGCTCACCCGGACCGACGACGAAGGCGACTCCCTGATCCCCCGCGTCGCCGACGTCTGGGCCGCGGAGGAGGACATGCCGTTCGGCGCCGCGGAGGCCGAGGAGATGGTCCGCCGGGTCGCCGAACTGGCCGCGTCGGTGCCCGAGGATGACCGCCACCAGCTGTACGTCTGGAGTATTTCCTCCTGACCGCCGGGGCCCGGTGCCGTCAAGTCGCGCAAGGCGCACATATTCTGGCACAATGGACGGGTACTCGATCCGGGCGGACCCCTCTCTCCGCGCGTGCATCTTGTCCTCAGAGCCCCAACCATGGCCCGCCCCACGGGAGCAGACATACGGGCTCGCCCACTTTCAGAACCAGGAGAGACCACAACAGTGGCCGTTAAGATTCGTCTCAAGCGCTTCGGTAAGATCCGTGCGCCGCACTACCGCATCGTCGTCATGGACTCCCGCGCCCGCCGCGATGGCCGCGCCATCGAGGAGATCGGCAAGTACCACCCGACCGAGGAGCCTTCGTTCATCGAGGTCAACTCCGAGCGCGCGCAGTACTGGCTGGGCGTTGGCGCGCAGCCGACCGAGCAGGTTGCCGCGATCCTGAAGATCACCGGCGACTGGCAGAAGTTCAAGGGCCTGCCGGGCCAGGAAGGCACCCTGAAGACCAAGGGCGCCAAGGAAGCCTTCGTGGCTCCCGAGAAGGACTCCGTCATCCTCCCCGAGGCCATCACCAAGAAGGGCAAGGCCGAAGCTCCGGCCGAAGAGGCCGAGTCTGCCGACGAGACCGCAAAGGCCGAGTAAATGCTGGCAGAGGCGCTCGAGCACCTGGTCCGCGGCATCGTTGACAGTCCTGAAGACGTCAAGGTCGCGATGAAGAACAACCGCCGCGGTGACATCATCGAGGTGCGCGTTCATCAGGATGACTTGGGCCGCGTCATCGGCCGGCAGGGCCGGACCGCCCGCGCGCTGCGCACCGTGATCAATGCCCTCCCGGGCGGCGAGCAGGTGCGCGTGGACGTGGTGGACACGGACCGCCGCCGCTGACGGAACCCGCCCGCCCGGCGCCCGGCGCAGGACAGGCAAAAATTGCATAACCTCCGGCTCCTGCACCAGATCCTGGTCCAGGAGCCGGAGGCATTTTTCGGATGAGGAGAATCATGCAGCTACAGGTTGCCCGGATCGGCAAGCCCCACGGCATCCGCGGGGAAGTCACCGTGCAGGTGCTCACCGACGCCCCGGAAGAGCGTTTCGTGGTGGACGCCGAGTTCGTGGTGGAGCCGGCCCGGCTCGGGCCGCTGACGCTGCGCAGCGCCCGCTGGAACAAGGAGATCCTGCTGCTGGGCTTCCATGAAGTGCCGGACCGCAACCGGGCCGAGGAACTGCGCGGAGCCAGGCTGTTCGTCAACACCGAGGATGTCGAGGATGACGAGGACGCCTGGTACGAGCACGAGCTCGTGGGCCTGTCCGTGCTGGTCGACGGCCGCGAGGTCGGCAAGGTCTCCGGGCTGAACACCATGCCCGCCCAGGACCTGCTGGTGGTCGAGGCGCTGGACGGGCAGGAAGTGCTGGTGCCGTTCGTGGCCGCGATCGTGCCCGAGGTGGATGTCCAGGGAGGGTTCGTCGTGCTGACGCCGCCGGCCGGGCTGTTCGAGCTCAACTCCCCGGAAGCCGCCGGCGAACCGGACGACGGCGGCGGGGAGCGCTAGGTGCGGATCGACGTCGTCAGCATCTTCCCGGAGTACCTCGCGGCCCTGGACCTGTCCTTGATCGGCAAGGCCCGGCGGGACGGGTTGCTGCAGCTGAACGTGCACGACCTGCGGGACTTTACCGCGGACCGGCACCGCACCGTGGATGACACCCCCTACGGTGGCGGGGCCGGCATGGTGATGAAGCCGGAACCCTGGGCCCTGGCGCTTGAATCCATCCTGGATACCGCCGGTTCGGCAGGGCGCGAAGCGGCCGATCCGGTACCCGAAGCCGGCCGTCCGGTCCTGATCGTGCCCTCTCCGGCCGGCGAGGTCTTCAACCAGGCGCTGGCCTGGGAACTGGCCGAACAGGACCACCTGGTCTTCGCCTGCGGCCGCTACGAAGGCATCGACGAGCGCGTGCTGGAATGGGCCGCAGGGTCTTTCACCGTCCGCCCGGTCAGCCTCGGTGACTACGTGCTCAACGGCGGGGAAGTGGCCGTGCTGGCCATGGTGGAGGCCATCGGCCGGCTGCTTCCGGGCGTCGTCGGCAATCCCGAGTCGCTGGTGGAGGAATCGCACGCGGACGGGCTGCTCGAGTACCCCGTGTACACCAAGCCCTCCGAGTGGCGCGGCCGCGACGTCCCCAACGTCCTGCTCAGCGGCAATCATGCCCGGATCGCCCGGTACCGCCGGGACGAACAGCTCCGGCGCACCGCAGCCCGCCGCCCGGACCTGATCGAGGCCCTGGACCCGGCCGCCCTGGACAAGGCGGACAAAGCTGCGCTCGAAGCGCTCGGCTACGCCGTCACGCCCGCCGGGGTCCGGCCGGTGCCGGCCGTGGAGCCGTCCGCCTGAATTGTTGCCGCACCGTGTGATGTGGCAGAATGAATGACTGTGTTTGCTGGGTTCGCGCCTGCCACAGGGGGCCGCGCAGCCTGACAGCCAAATACGCCGGCGGCCGATTCCCGGACGCGCCGGAATGTGAACTTTCGGCCTCCGCTCCGCGCACTGTGCGGGCAGCGGGGCCGTGACCAAAGTGAATGACCTGTGGCGTTCACCAGGAGTGAGAGAATGCATATCCTCGACGCAGTCGACGTCGCATCCCTGCGCAGCGACATCCCCGAGTTCCGCCCCGGTGACACCGTCAAGGTGCACGTGAACATCATCGAAGGCAAGAACACCCGAGTCCAGGTGTTCCAGGGCTTCGTAATGGGCCGCCAGGGCGATGGCGTCCGCGAGACCTTCACCGTCCGCAAGGTGTCCTTCGGCGTCGGCGTGGAGCGGACCTTCCCGGTCCATTCCCCGATCCTCGAGAAGATCGAGGTTGTCACCAAGGGCGACGTGCGCCGCGCCAAGCTCTACTACATGCGTGACCGCCGGGGCAAGGCCGCCAAGATCAAGGAAAAGCGCGACTACACCGCCGCCAAGTAATCCGGCCTGCCTGCGCAACGCCGAATTAGCTGAACCACCTGAACTGGCAGTGCAGCAGCCTCCAGCCGACCAAAGCTCCACGGGTCGGCAGGCAAAACGCCGGTCCGGATTTCCGGGCTGGCGTTTTGCGTGCCTGGCCCTGGTGTGCGCCGTCCTGGCCAGCGCCGTCGTCCGGGCCACGCTGGTGGATGTCTACTACATTCCCTCGGGCTCGATGGAGCCGCTGCTGCGGACCGGGGACCGGGTCCTGGTCTCCCGCACCGACTACCGGTCGGAACCGATCCGCCGCGGGGACCTGGTGGTGTTCGACGGCCGGGGCAGCTTCGCCCCGTTCCGCAGCGGGAATCCGCCCTTTGTCGACGCCGTCCTGGGGCTGGGGCAGTGGCTCGGCGTGGCCGGCAGCGGGACCGTCTATGTCAAACGGGCCATCGGGCTGCCGGGGGATACCGTGGCCTGCTGCGCACCGGACGGGCGCCTGACGGTCAACGGCGCGCCCGTGACGGAGGACTATGTGTTTCCCGGCGACGCTCCCAGCGGGATGAAGTTCATTGCCGAGGTGCCGGCCGGACGGCTGTGGCTGATGGGTGACCACCGTTCCAAATCCGCGGACTCACGGTCCCTGCTGGGGGCACCGGGTGGCGGTATGGTTCCAATAGACCGGGTAATCGGCCGGCCGGTGGGCATCATCTGGCCGCTGGAGCGCAGCACGCCGCTGGCCCGGACGGCGCTGGGCGGGACTGCAGGAACGGACGAAGGACGGTGAACGAAGGACTGTGAAGATGGAGCAGGATCCCGCGGACAACCCGGAAACCCGGGCGGACGTTGAAGGGCCGGGCCGGCGCAGCCGGCGGTCGGGCAAACGCCGCGGATCCGCCGCCAAGTCCCCGCTGCTGTCCTGGCTGCGCGAAATCGGCATCATCATCGGCGTCGCGCTGGTGCTGTCGTTCCTGATCAAGACCTTCCTGTTCCGCGCCTTCTACATTCCCTCCACCTCGATGGAGGACACCCTGGAAGTCGACGACCGGATCTTCGTCAACCTGCTGGTGCCGGAGCCGTTCGCGCTCGGCCGGGGCGACGTTGTCGTCTTCCGGGACGATCTGGGCTGGCTGCCGCCGAACGGCGGCGGCGCGGGCCAGAACTGGTTCCAGCAGGCACTGACCTTCGTGGGGCTGCTGCCGGACAGTTCCCAGCAGCACCTGGTCAAGCGCGTCATCGGTGTCGGCGGCGACAAGGTGGTCTGCTGCGACGCGGACGGGCGGATTTCGGTCAATGGCCAGCCGCTGGAGGAGCCGTACCTGGCGCCGGGGTCGGACAATGAACGGATTCCCTTCGAGGTCACCGTGCCCGAGGGCAAGCTCTGGATGATGGGGGACAACCGCAACCACTCTGCCGACTCGCGCGAACACCGGCAGGAGCCGTCCGGCGGCTTCGTCGATGCACAGTCGGTGGAGGGCAAGGCCGCAGTGATCGCCTGGCCGCTGGAGCGGGCGGGCTTCCTGGGCAGCTACCCCGAGGTGTTCGAGTCCGTGCCCGCCGACCCGGCGGCCAGGCCGGTCCAGCACGGCGCCCAGTAGCAGCAGGACCCCGATCCCCATGAGCAAGGACGCTACCCTCCGCTTCGAGCGATCCTTCGCCGCCGGCGGCCACCGCTTCGTCGCCGGGGCGGACGAGGTCGGCCGCGGTGCGCTTGCGGGGCCGGTCAGCGTCGGCATGGTGGTGGTGGACACCGCCGGGCTGAAGCACCTCAAGGGCGTCCGCGACAGCAAGCTGCTGGCCCCTGCCGAACGGGAACTGCTGGTGCCGCGCATCCGGGCGTGGGCGGCTGCCTGGGCCGTCGGGCATTCCACCGCCGCCGAAATCGATGAACTCGGCCTGACCGCCGCACTGCGCCTGGCCGGGACCCGTGCCTGGCTGCAGGTCGCCGCCGTCGTGCGGCCGGACATCGTCATCCTGGACGGCAACTACAACTGGCTCTCGCCCGCCCAGGCCACCCTGTTCGACGCCGGTGAGCCCGGCTGCGATGCCCCGGTGCACACGCGGATCAAGGCCGACCTGCAGTGCCTGAGCGTGGCGGCCGCCAGCGTCCTGGCCAAGGTCGAGCGGGATGCGCAGATGGCACGGCTGGCGCTGGAGCATCCGGGCTACGGCTGGGAGGTCAACAAGGGCTATGCCACCGAGGCGCACCGGGCCGCGATCCTGGCCCGGGGTGCCTCCGAGTTCCACCGCCGCAGCTGGCGGCTGGCCCCGGCGCAGCCGCCCGGGGTCTGAACTGCCGCCGGCGTGGGGGAAGATAGAGGTATGAGCGCCGAAGATCTTGAGAACTATGAGACGGACATGGAGCTGCAGCTCTACCGCGAGTACCGGGACGTTGCCGGGCTTTTCAGCTATGTGGTGGAGACGGAGCGGCGCTTCTATCTGGCCAACCACGTGGACCTGCAGGCACGCTCGGCCGACGGCGAAATCTACTTCGACCTGACGCTGCAGGATGCCTGGGTCTGGGATGTCTACCGCTCCGCCCGCTTCGTCAAGAGCGTCCGGGTGATCACCTTCAAGGACGTCAACATCGAGGAACTGACCAAAAACGATGACCTGGCCCTGCCCAAGGGCGGTGCTCTGGGCAGCTAGGGCCGAGGGACCCACCGCGGGCGAAGCGAGCGGCGGGCAGGCCCGACGCGCTAGCGAGTGGGGTGCTCCCGCAGTGGCAGCGAAGCGGCCACGGCGGGAGCACCCCACTCTGGGGGACCCGTCCCTGGGGGACCCGTCCCTGGGGGACCCGTCCCTGGGGACTTGTCCCTGGGGACTTGTCCTCCACAGGGCCGGCCACTGGCCGGGTGTCCACCTCCGCGCTGCGGCCTCTGTGCCTGCGGCCCGCGGCCGGACACGCTGGAGGGCATGAGACCCAAGGACATACTCGGCAGGCACGGCGAGGAGCTCGCCGCCGGTTTTCTCGAACGCTCCGGCCAGCATGTGGTGGACCGCAACTGGCGCGGACCGGCGGGGGAGCTGGACATCGTTGCGCTGGAGGGCGCCACCGTGGTGGTCTCCGAGGTCAAGACCCGGCGGACCCCGGACTACGGGCATCCCTTCGAGGCGATCACCCCGGCCAAGGTCCACCGGCTGCAGATTATTGCCCGGCAATGGCTGCGTGCCCACGGGATGGACGCTGCCGGCCTGCGGATCGACGCGGTGGCGGTCCTCGATGACGGCACCGGGGATCCGGTCATCGAGCAGCTGAAGGCGATCGGCTGATGGCACTGGGCAGGACCTTCGCCGTGGCGCTGGTGGGGCTGGACGGCTACCTGGTCGAGGTCGAAGCGGACATCTCCCAGTCCCTTCCGGCATTCATCCTGCTGGGACTGCCGGACGCGGCACTGAACGAGGCCAAGGACCGGATCAAGTCGGCGGCGAAGAATGCCGGCATCCCGCTGAGCCGGCGCAAGATCACTGTCAACCTGGTGCCGGCATCGCTGCCGAAGAAGGGCTCCGGCTCCGACCTGTCGGAACGTCAATAAGGACGTTATTTGATGAAGGGAAGGAACCGCCATGACCACCAAGTACACAGCACCGGCCGGATTCGTTCCGCGTCCCGCACAGCCGGACGGTCTCGGGGCCGACGACTGGCTGGGACCCTCGGCCGGGCTGGTCAGCACCAGCTGGGACGAGGGCCTCACGATGGTGCACGTTAACGTGGAGGACTATGTGACCGTGGACGAGGCACGGCAGCTGCTGGTCGACCTTACGGCGGTGCTGGCGAAGTTGGAGGGCGCGGAATAGCCTGAGAGTCCACCGGGGCCGCCTGTGACTGGATTGAGGGGTGGACGGCTCCGGTGTCGGCCAACCTGCAACGCTTCCGCGTCCGGCGGGTCCTTTCGTCCGGCGTGAAGTAGAAGCTACCGTGGCCGCATCCGTCGGGCGGACTTCCTGTTCATGCCGTCCTGCCCCATGTGCCCGGGGGGCTCTCCAGCGGTGCGGACCCCGGTTGCTGCCCTCAGCGGCACCGGGGGCCCTTTGCTCCGGCTGGACAGGCGCACCCTGTATTTCCTTCGATCCGGCACCTATGGTGATATGACCGCCGAAGGACTGCGGAGCTGGTCAAGGAGCTGGCCGGCATGATCCCGCAGCTGCTGGCGGCGGGCCACCTTAGCGTCGAGTAGGGCCGGCCAGAGCGGCCTGGAGCGGTGGGGGTCCAGGCCGCTTTCTTGTGTGTGCCGGTTTACAACGGCTTTCCACAGGCTGTGGAAGGGCCCCGGCCGTATTGGGGGATCGGTCGGGACCCTTCCATTCGTTGCCCCGCCGGCCTGGCACTTGGGGGATGCCGGGCACGTCGGACCACGGACAGTCTGCCAGCTGCAGGCAGCCTTGCCTAGTCCGGGGCGCATGGAAGGTGGGTCTTTGCACAACGGTGTCTCAAGCCTTTGCTCCTCTTCGCAAGGTGCACCAGCTCTGCGGAATGGCCTCAGGCAGGGTGGAGTGCCGGTGGGTCAAGGGTTCGGACGCGTTGTCCGGCCATTCAAGCTCAAGTAAGCTCCCGTCCGGCCGGTGCGGCCAGGGGCCGGTACCTTCACGCGAGACGAGTTCGAACTCGATGCCGGGCTGGGCTGCGGTCACCTCGGCGGCATGCGCGTAGGCGTCGGCGAGGGTCGCGTGCGGTACGGGTTCCCCGGTGACGGGGGAGTAGGAGGAGAACAGGGCGGCCCATTCCTTGGCGGGGGCGGCGATGGCGGTGGTCATGACCGCCATGTGTACGGCAGGGCCGGCGGCCCTCACCGGGCCGCCGGGGGTCCGGCTACTGCCCGAGGTTGTCGCCGCGGATCTGCCGGATGCCGTCTAGGAATTCCGGATCCTGGGCCAGCCCTGCGGCGATCTGCCGGGTGAACTGCGGACCTGCCAGCCAGATCTCTTCGGGGCCTGTGACGATCAGTGCGGAGACATCGGTGCCGATCACGTCCCGGACATCGTGTGCCCGGGCGTAGTCGTGGAGGACCTCTTCCGCCGTCCCGGTGTCAATCGGCGCAATGGCGGCAGGAGCTTCGGTCGTCTCGATCACGGCATTGAACCCGTTCACGAAATCGTCCGTGGGGATGGCGACAACGTGCCCGCCGGCCATCATCTTAATGCCCTTCCATTCCTTGACCGGGTAGCCGTCGGGAGGTGGAGCCTGATCCGGGCTACCGTGGGAAGGCTGGTTTTCCTTGGGCATGTTCCTCACCTTGCCTGCAGTGAAACGAGGACGTTTATCACCAGAAAGATGACCGGAAGTGCCGGCAGGACGGCGCCTGCTCCCACAACCTTTGCCTGGAGGACCAGACGGTTCCTGTCCTGCACCGGCTTGGTGATCTTTCGATGGGGCATGCCCCTTTCGGCGCCGGGGCTCATCCCGGTCAGCCTGGAGATGCCCGTGGATCATATTGTGGGCAGCCGGCGTTACCGGCGCGTCACACAATCAGAGCAAGACGTCGATGGCCAGCTTATCCAGACCGGCACGCAGCCGGGCACAGGCGTCCTCGATGCTCTCGATCGGGCTGACTTTGACGGCGAGGTCGGTGCCGGCCAGGCCCACATAGTCGACGGCCGCCTGCCGGCCGCGCCCGTCCAGGGAGGTAAGCCGGACCAGGACCATATTGGGGTGCCCGTCAATGGGGGACTCGGAAGTCTCGGGGTTCGGAGCGTTCCGGTCAGGCGTGGTCTTGGTGCGCATGGGTCCCCATGTGTGCGGTGGGCGGCGGGCTCCTCACCGGGCCGGCCTAAACGGGTTGGCAATCCGGTAATCGATACGGTGCCTGCCGGGGTTACGGCGCTCCCGGCAGGTTCTGCTCCGGGAAGTCCTGGAGGAACAGGTCGGCGACCTCGTAGTCGACGCCGCGCCGGCGGTTCAGCTCGGCGACCGCGAGCATGTGGAACCGCGCCAAGCCCATACCGGGCCGGCGAGGCAGGGACAGGATCGGCACCGGGTCGGTCTGGTCCGCTTCCAGGCCGGTGCCGTCAATGTCGGAAACCCAGGAGCGCACCGCCGTCGCCTCGAAGCCGTCCCGGGTGCAGACCGAGGTCAGGGTGACGATCTCCTGGGGCAGCTCCGGGTCGATGAAGCCGAAGACCGGCCAGGCGGTGGTCCGGCGCTTGGTGGTGCCCATGACTGAATCCTCCACCCGGGCGCCGGAGTTGGGAAGACCGGGCCGCCACGCTGTGGATAAGCGCAGCGGCCGGCGGTCCGGATGCTGCGGCCAGGCCTGCCTGGTGGCGCCGGCCGGCAGGCTCCCGGTGCTGGCGGATGTTCGGGTACACCAGCAGGGCCTCCACCCTGGTGGCCGTGGCGGCATCCAGTTCTTCGGCAGCCAGCTTCTTCTGCGGGGTCCCGGGGGTCATGATGTCGTCTCGGCCGTGCTGCGAAATTCGCGCGGATGAGACCAGCTGGATGGACAGCAGCAGATCGTTGCTATCGCTGTTGGAGGCCAGCGCAGAGGTTCTCCTGACATTCACACTGCCGGGCCTGACCTCCAACTCAACGGCTTCCCGGCCTCCTTCCCGTGGTCCGGCAGCCGCTCCCGGCAGTTCCTGCAGGCGGCCAACGTCGTCGCCCCGCAGGTGGCCGCTGCCCTGCTGGCCGAAGCCTCTTGACGCGGGTACCGCGCCGCGGCCTGACGTCAGGTGGCGTCGGGGCCGGGGATATCGGTCCTGAGGCGGCGCAGCAGCCAGGATCCCGAGGGTGTCCGGAACTCCGTCACGACCCCGTATTTGCTGCTGAAGAGGGCGGAGGCGTGGTATTCCGCGTCCTCCAGGTAGACCAGTGACAGCAGTACGTCATCGCCCCGGCGCTTTGCCCCGGTGATGCGCAGGTCGTCGGAAAAGCCGCCCCAGATCCGCATTCTCAGCGGGTAGAACAGCTGGACGGGTTGCGGCATCCAGTCATTGCGCTCGTGTCCCAGGGACTCCGCCGAGCCGTCGGCGTCCCGGAAGACCAGGCCTTCGCCGGGACTGTAGGAGGTGACACAGCCGTCCTCTTCGAGCCGCCAGGACCCTGTGTGCCCATCGACCCTCGCCACGGCGTCGGTTCGCTTTCCGTCGGGATCACTCACCTCGACGTCTGCGGCCAGCGGAGGCCGGATGGCCTCGTTGCGCGTCACCGACAGGAGGTACAGCAGGGCGTCGAAATCTTCGCGTGCGTCCATCGCGCGGCTCCTCCTTGCCGGTGCCAACCAGCGCTGTCCTGATGGTCCCAACATATGCGGAACAACGGTCCGGCGGGAGCCTCCGTCTGC
Source organism: Arthrobacter mobilis (assembly GCF_012395835.1). Taxonomy (GTDB): domain Bacteria; phylum Actinomycetota; class Actinomycetes; order Actinomycetales; family Micrococcaceae; genus Crystallibacter; species Crystallibacter mobilis. The sequence continues at coordinate 17,351 of NZ_JAAZSQ010000011.1, read as the reverse complement.
ACTCGTAAGTTTGGACCGGTCGGGCTGGATAAATACCGAGCATCGGGCGGCGCGGCGCGCATGGGTGGGGCGGTGATGCGCTCCGTATCGTTTAGCCATGACTCCAGAGACCCCGGCACCCGTGGATCCGAGCCTGCGCGCCCTGGCGGCGTCCGCGGAGCGCGGCGACGAATGCCCGTACATCTACCTGCTCACGGGCGGCTGACTGGTCGCCGGCTTCCCGGCCAGCAGCGGCCCGGTTCCGGGAAGCGACGGGGCAGGACCCGCAGCGCCAGCTGGCCCGGACACCGAAGGCCAGGGAATTCCGGGGTCCGCAGGAGCAGCTGCAGTCGATGATCTTGGACAAGATCAATCCGATGATGGCCGCCTTAGGGCCTGGCGGGGACGACGGCGAGGTGTTGAACCTGCTCGGTGCCTCCATGACCACGCCGGGCGGCCAGGTGCTCAGCGTGCCGGCGCTGCGGGTCCAGCTGCACACGGTCAGCGCCTGGTGGGCAGCCCGCCACATCGTCGAGGAAGCGCCCTCACGCGGCGGGGTTGTCGGCTTCGTGGGCGTTCAGACGACCTTCTGAAATCCGGACCTGCCCGGCCTGGGAGCCCGGCCGCGAAGTTCTAGCCGCCTGAGACGCCCTGCTCTGGCCCGGCTTCGCTACGCCGCTTCGCGCGGGCTTTTACAACGCCCACAGTCTTTACAGCGCCCACGGTCACGGCCACACTGGCCCCAAGCTCATGGGCCATCGCCGGGGAAGGGGCGGGCATGAGACAGATTCTGATTCGCCAGGCTGACGGGACGTGGAGGGAGCCCGCGGACGCCGGCTATGCGCTGGAGGCCGACCTGCAGGAACTCCTGGCGGCACACCCGGACCTGATTCCGGGGGTCGGCCCGCAGGCGGCGGTGTGCCGGGAGTTTCAGTCCGCGGCCGGTCCTGCCGACATCGTGATTGTTGATGCAGACGGCGAGGTGACGCTGGTCGAATGCAAGCTGGCGGCCAACCCGCAGGTGCGCCGCGAGATCGTGGGGCAGATGTTTGATTATGCCGCCCGGCTGTGGAGGATGGACGTGGAGGAATTCGATGCCCGGTGGCGCGCCCGCACCGGCGACTCCCTCTTTACCGACCACAGCGGGAACCCTCTTTTCCGGGACACCGTCGCGCGGAACCTGGCCGAGGCGAGGTTCCGCATTGTGCTGGCCGTGGACGCTATCAACGAGCCGTTGAAACGGATGGTTGAGTACCTGAACGCCATGTCCGGGCCCGGCACCTCGGTCATCGCCGTCGAGTACGCCCGCCGCGCCCTGGGCCCGGTCGAGGTCCTTTTGCCCGAGGTCTACGGGCAGGAACTGGCCGAAGCCAAGTCCGTCGCCGAGGATGACCGGAAGGTATGGGACGCGCCGACCTACCGTGCCTGGCTGGAGACGAACGAACCGGCGCTGGTCGGCAAGTTCGACGCCTTCATAGCGGAGGCCGCTGCCCGGGACCGGGTCTTTGTCGGATCGCCGCGGGCCACCAGCCCGTCCGGGGGCCTGCCGGTCCGCGATGCCCGGGGAAGGCAGCTGGGTACGGTGTCGCTGTTCCACTTCAGCGTGCAGGGAACCTCGATTGAGTTCAGCTTCATCAGGATGTCCAGGATGCCCGAGGAGGAGCTGCCCGACCAGGAGCTGCTCGAAAGGTTCCTGCATGACCTTGGAAACATCCCCGGGCTGGCCGAAGTCGCCGCCAATCTGCGCTCAAGCCGGTTCGCTTCCAGAAAACCGAACATACCCTTGTCGGCACTGACCGAGGATGCGCTCCGACAGGCCGTCGCAGCTGTTGCCGTCCTCGCCGAGCGGCCCTGACCCTGTCGAGTTCTGTCGCAATACAGCATCGGTAACGAGCCGCGCGAGGAGTACATCGGACGGGAGGGATGGGGCGCCCATCTGTGCGCGGATGACCTTCGCCTGGTGGAACGCGACGGCAGCGGCCTGTGCCTGTGAACAGTCCGCTAGGTGTGCGCCTGCCTTCCAGAGGAAACCAACTACCGCGCGTTACCACTCCACCGACTCGGACAGCCTCAGCTTCTCCACGACGTCGTCGGAATCATCGAGATGCTCCACCGGACAGTCACCGCCGTAGTGCCTGGAGGGGGAGCACAGCCAGAAGACCAAGTCCTCGTTGCCCAGGCCCAGTTCCCGGGCGGCGGAGACCAGCCTAGGGATGGCTTCCAGTACACGGCCGGTGCGCCGGTCGAACTGAAACCCCGGGTACACGGTCTCCTGCCACAGCCGCACGCCGAGGAGGCTGCCGTTGCCGGGCAGGAGGTCCGGGTCTGTTCCGAGCAGTATGGCCACCTCGGCGCGGCCCGGCAGGCCCCACTCACGGTCCACGTACAGCCAGAACGCCTCGGTCGCCTCGTTCACCCCGGCCTCCACACAGTTGCAACGGACCTTAATTGTGCAGCCTCCAAGGCCCGCCGGGTTAGAGCCAGATGCCGGGTTCCTGGTAGGTCCGGTGGGGTGAACTGGCCGGGGTGCCCGTTGTGCCCGCGCGGTTGCCTGGCCGCGGTCCGTGCCGCCTTGGGCTGGGCGTTGAGCATCCGCCGCTCGGCCTTCTTCCACGCGATCCCGGCCAGGTCCCGCTCGCTGACCCGGCGGCCCTGGGAGTCGGTGTAGGGCAGGCGGCTGTAGGGGTGCTGTTCCGCGCCGAGGGGCCCGTAGGCGCCGGCGACGTAGATGGCTCCGCCACTGTAGCTTCGGCCGTCGCAGCCGGCTGCGGTGGTCAGCGGCCGGTGAGCAGATCCTTCATCTTGTCGATTTCGGCCTGCTGGTCCTTGATGACCTTTTCCGCCAGGGCGATCACCTCCGGGTTGGAGCCGTTGGCGACCTCCTCCTTGGCCATCTGGATGGCGCCTTCGTGGTGCGCGGTCATCTGGGTCAGGAACAGGCGGGCGGCGTCGTCGCCCCGGGCGGCCTTGAGCCTATCCAGGTCCTCTGCGCCCATCATGCCTTCCGTGGCTCTGCCGGCGTCCATCTGGTGGTGCCCGCCGGAGGTGCCGGCTTCGGCCCAGCCCTGGAGCCAGCCCTCCATTGTTTTGATTTCGGGGCCCTGGGCGGCCTTGATGTCGTCGGCAAGCTGTTTGATCTGCGGGTCGAGGTCCTGCTTGGCGAGCATGATCTCGCTCATCTGCACGGCCTGCTCGTGGTGGGGAATCATCGACTGCACGAACCTGGTGTCCGCGCTGTTGTGGTCGGCCGGTGCACTGGCGGTGGCCGCCGTTGTGGGGGCCGGGGTCGCGGCGGTGTTGGAAGCGGTGTCGGCGCCGCAGCCGGCCAGGACAAGGGCGGCGGCGAGGGCGGTCGCCGAAACGGAGGTAAAGCGCTTCATGTCATTGCCGTGGTTCATCGTTCCCCGCCTCCCGTTTGCTGTCTTCCGGGGCCGTTTCCAGAATATCGGCAGACCCGGCTGCGGGTGAATCCCGCGGTCGTCCCTTCGTCTTGGTCCTGCCCTGATGTGGCGGCGCGCCGGGCCGGTGGGCATGGAGCGCGATCGGCGGGTGTGCCTGCATAGGCTGGGCAGGAAGCCATCGCACTCCCTGGGGGGAACCATGACCGATCACCGCCGTACCTTCCGGGCCAGGACACTGTCGTCGCTGGCCGCCGTGACCCTGTCCGCCTTCGCCCTGGCCGGGTGCGGGCCCACTACTGTCGAGAGCGCACCGCCGGCAGCCACGGCCATCGAGGCGCCCCGGGCGCAGGAGACGAACACCCCGGCGGCCGCGACCACCCCTTCCAAGACCGCGGAGTCGAAGAAACCGGCTCCGGCCCCGAAGAAGGAGAAGCCGGCCGCCAAGGGCACCGCCCTGGCCCTGCTGGAGACCACCCCGGTCAAGGGCCGGGCCCCCAAGACCGGGTACGACCGCGATGAGTTCGGCAGCGGCTGGCAGGACCCGGACCGCAACGGCTGCGATGCCCGCAACGACATCCTCGCCCGGGACCTGGTGAATGAGACCTTCAGGCCCGGCACGAACAACTGCATCGTCACCTCCGGCACCCTGGCCGATCCGTTCACTGCCACGACCATCCGTTTTGTCCGCGGCAACGCCACCAGCACCGCCGTGCAGATCGACCACGTCATCCCGCTGTCCCTGGCTTGGCAGACCGGCGCGCAGCAGCTGGCCCCGAACCAGCGGGAGGCCTTCGCCAACGACCCGCTGAACCTGCTGGCCGTGGACGGGCCCACCAACGGGTCCAAGTCCGACTCGGACGCTGCGACCTGGCTGCCGCCGAACCGGGCCTTCCGCTGCGAATACGTGGCCCTGCAGACCGCGGTCAAGGCCAAGTACAAGCTGTGGATGACATCCGCGGAGAAGGCCGCCATCGCCCGGGTGCTCTCCTCCTGCCCGGACCAGCCGGTCCCGGACGATGACGGCGGGGTCACCGTCCCGTTGGCCGCCAAGCCCAAGGCCGAGCCCAAGGCCGCACCGGAGCCGGAGACCCCCGCGTTGCAGGAACCGGCCCCCGGCGGGGACATCTTTTACCAGAACTGCTCGGCGGTCAAGGCCGCCGGCAAGGCCCCGATCCGGGCCGGCGACCCCGGCTGGGAGCCCAAGTTCGACCGCGACGGCGACGGGCTCGGCTGTGAGTCTTGACCGCCGGGGGCGGCCTGGCCCGCGCCTGCTGTTGAAGGAAAAAGGAACGGACCCGCAGGTCTGGGTGCCCAGGCCGTTCACAGACCAGGACGCCGGCCCCGAACAGTGACCTCCCACGGCTCCCTCACCATCCTGCTGGAACCGGAAATCGCCCGCGGCGTCGCACCTGTGGTCGGCCTGGTCGCCGGGTAAGCCGCTGAAACCAGAAGGCGCCCCGCCCGTCCCGGGCGCGGCGCCTTTGCTCTGTTCGTGGCCGCCGGTGGATCAGCGGTTCAGGGGGAGTATGGTGTACAGGATGGTCCGTCAGAAGAACCTGTCCTTCGGGTCGTTGGTCTGGCGCATTTCGTGGGTTGCCGGGATGTTCAGTTCCTGCCGGGCCGGCGGTGCGCGCCCCCAATTCACACGCTGTGACCCATGTCACGTGCAAAACGGTAGGATGGGCGCCCGGTCCCGTCCCGGCAACACGCAGCAGGTTTCCCTGAGGAAGATGCCCGGACTGCCGGTCTCGCCGAGAAGACCTGCCACGTCCTGCACATCCCACGGTGTGGCTTGCGGCCGTGGCAGCCGGCACGGCGCCGTTCCGGCCAGTGTCCTGTCTTATTTGAGGATATTCAGGGAATCGTCTTGTCCACCCCGGTAGGCTCGCAGCAGTACCAGCCACACCCGGACGCCCCGCCAGCGGCCGGACCACATCTTCACGCACCTGAGGACACCGCATGCCACAACCTGCCTTCCGGCTGACCGCCGGGGCGACAGCCGCCACCTGCCTGTCGCTGTTGTTCGGTTCGATCATCCCCGTTACCGCGGCGGCCGCCGAGCTGCCCGACAAGGCGGCCGGACCGGTGCGCGAGGCAGCTGCGGACGGAGGCTCCGACCGGTTCATCGTCAAGTTCCGGGACAAGGCCGCCGGCAACTCCATGCTGCGGGACCGTGCCTATGACCGGGCCGCCGGTGCCGTGGGAACCGGGGCGGAGGAGAAGCGCACCACCGCCGGCGGGGCGAAGGTCATCGAAACAGGCCGCCCGCTCGATGCAGCCGAGACCAGGGAGCTCACCGAGGCCCTGGAATCCCGCGACGATGTTGAATACGCCGAACCGGACCTGCTGCTGACGCCGGTCATGGTGCCCAACGACACCCACTACAACCTGCAGTGGGACCTGTACGAGGACCTGGGCGGGATGCGCATGCCCGAAGCCTGGGACCTGTCCACCGGGGAAGGCACGGTCGTGGCAGTGGTCGATACCGGCATGACCGCCCACTCCGACCTGGACGAGAACGTCCTGCCCGGCTACGATATGATGTCCCATCCGGGGATGAGCCGGGACGGGGACGGCCGCGATGCGAACCCACAGGATGAGGGCGACTGGTACGGCTGGGGCGAGTGCGGCACCTCCGACAGCAGCACCTCCTCCTGGCACGGCACCCACGTGGCCGGCACCATTGCGGCGGTAGCCAATAACGGCAAGGGCGTCACCGGCATCGCCCACCACGCCAAGGTGGTGCCGGTGCGTGCCCTGGGCGCCTGCGGGGGTTACCTGTCCGACATCTCCGACGCCGTCATCTGGGCCACCGGGGGCAGCGTGCCGGATGTTCCGGCCAACCCGAACCCTGCCGATGTGATCAACCTCAGCGTCGGCGTACGGTCCTCCTGCACGGCGAGCATGCAGACCGCCGTCGACTTCGCCGTGGGCCGCGGCGCCGCCGTGGTCGTGGCCGCCGGCAACGAGGACGAGCCCGCCGCCAACGTCATGCCGGCCAACTGCGCCGACGTCATCACCGTGGCCGCCTCCGGGCCGGGAGGCACCCTGGCCCCCTACTCGAACTTCGGCGATGCGGTGGATGTGACCGCCCCCGGCGGGGACATGTCCGCGGGGGACGAAGGCGGCATCGCCTCCACGGTCAACGCCGGTGCCACCACGCCCGCCAGCGAGGACTACGGCTACTCCCAGGGCACTTCCATGGCCGCCCCGCACGTGGCCGGGCTGGCCGCCCTGATGGTCTCGGCCAACCCCGGCCTGACCCCGGCCCGGATCGAGGAACGGCTCAAGGCCACCGCCCAGGCCTGGTACTGCAGCCCCGGCTGCGGCGCGGGACTGGTCGACGCTGCCGCCGCCCTGGGGGCACTGCCGGCCGTCGTCGCCGCAACCCCGTCCATTATCGGAGCCCCTGTCGTCGGCGCCGAACTCACCGCCTCCGCCGGCACCTGGTCCCCGGCACCGCTCACCCTGGCCTGGCAGTGGAACCGGAACGGGACCGCCATTCCCGGGGCCACCGGAGAGGCCTACACCCCCGTGGCCGCCGATCTTGGAAGCGCCCTGACCGTGACCGCCACCGGCACCCGGGACGGCTACCGGCCGGCCTCGGCCACCTCGGCCGCCACCGGCAAGGTCGGCCCGGGCACCCTGTGGCTGGCCCTGCCGTACATCACCGGGCCGGTGATGGTCGGCTCCGAGCTCACCGTGACTATCGGCAGCTACTCCCCGGGGGCCACCCTGTCGTACCAGTGGTACCGTTCCGGCACGGTCATTGCCGGGGCGACCGGCAAGGCTTTCAGGCCGACCGCGGCCGAGGAAGGCCACACCCTCACGGTCCGCATCACCGCCAGGCAGGCCGGGTACACCAGCCTGAGCAGCGAATCGGACCCCACCTTCCCGGTGGACAAAGGCATCCTGTCCTACGGCTCGCCGAAAATCGGCGGGACCCTAAAAGTCGGGAACACCCTCACCGCCTACAAGGGCACCTGGACCGCCGGCACCTCGTTCAGCTACCAGTGGCTGCGCGACGGCAAGGTCATTGAGAGCGCCACCGGAAACACCTACAGGCTCACCGGGCAGGACGCCGGCAAGACCATCAGGGTGCGGATCACCGGGACCCTGACCGGCTACAACGGGGACACCCGGGTCTCGGCCGCCACCGCGAAGGTCGCCAAAGGCACACTGACGGCTGTCACCCCGAAGATCACGGGCACGGCCAGGGTCGGCAGGACCCTCACCGCCTGGAAGGGCACCTGGAGCCCGGGCAGCTCGTTCACCTACCGGTGGCTGCGCGACGGCCAGGCCATCAAGGGTGGCACGAAGGCCACCTACAAGGCGACAGCCGCCGATGCCGGCCGGAAACTTACCGTCAAGGTCACCGGCTCCCTGGACGGATACACGACCTTGGCGAAGACATCGGCGGCCACCGCCACGGTCGCCAAAGGCACCCTGACAGCGGTGCAGCCGAAGATCACCGGCACCGCGAAGGTCGGCAGCACCCTGACCGCCAGGACCGGCACCTGGACGTACGGGACCACCATCAGATACCAGTGGTACCGCTCGGGCAAGGCCGTCAAGGGCGCCACCGCCAAGACCTACAAGGTGCAGGCCGCTGACCGCGGCGACCGTCTCAAGGTCAGGGTCACCGGCGCCAAGCCCGGCTACACCACCACAGCGAAATACTCCGCGGAAACCAAGCGCCCCTGACTCACAGCGGGGCCGGGCCGGCCCGCTGCGCCGCCCGGCCCGGCTGGGCAACTCCCCAGTCTGCCCGGAACCGGGGCCTGGCTGGTAGCGGCGGGCATATTGTCCACACCGGTCCTGCCTGCCGGACGCAGGCTTCACAGCCGGCAGCGCCGTCGCCTAGCCTGAGCCGAGGTGGTGGAACTGCTGGGCCCGTTCGATGCCGGCGCCATGCCAGGGAACGGGGAATGGCAGGCGCCGTTGGCCGACCATGACGGCCTGGGCGTGGAGGAGCTGCTGCTGCTGGACGCCCTGCCCGTCCGGCAGGGCGTGCCGGCCAGGAAGCTTGCAGTGGTGGCCGGGCTGCCGGTCCAGCGGGTGCTCGCGGGCCTGGGACGGCTGGAGCTGAACTCGCTGGCCGTCCAGGACGGGACCGGCTGGCGCCGGGCCCGCCGCCAGTAGCTGGGCCGCCCTGCTACCTCCCGGAACCAGTTGGAGCAGCCCGGATCAGCGGGAGGATCCGGGCTGCTCCGTGCGCCTCCTTGAGTTACCCCCGGCGGGGAACCACAGTTGAGGGATGACGCGAAGCGATGGACCCGGACCGGACGGCCTGCCGCGGTGGCCTGCGGAGTTTGCCGCCGCTATGGACGGATTTATGCGCTACCTCAGGGCCGAGCGGGCGCGGAGCGAACATACGGCCCGGGCGTACTCTGCCGACATTGCGGACCTGCTGTCCTACGCGCTGGCCGGCGGGGCCGCCACCTTGGAAGACCTCACGCTGGCCACCCTGCGTTCCTGGCTCGCAGCCATGAGTTCGGCAGGGCAGGCGCGGTCCAGCATCGCCCGCCGGGCGGCCTCGGCCAGGGCGTTCACGGCCTGGGCGCTGCGCGAGGAGCTCATCCGGACGGACCCCGCCTTGCGGCTGCGGGCACCAAAGCGGGAGAAAACCCTGCCCGCGGTCCTGCAGCAGACCCAGATGCAGGCACTGTTCGGGAACCTGGCGGCCGGGGCTGCGGAAGGGGATCCGGTGGCCCTGCGGGACCGGGCAATGGTGGAGCTGCTCTATGCCGCGGGCATTCGGGTCAGCGAGCTGGCCGGCCTGGACCTGGAGGACGTGGACCACGAACGCAGGACTCTGCGCGTGCTGGGCAAAGGCAATAAGGAACGCACCGTCCCGTTCGGGATACCTGCGTCCAAGGCCCTCGATGACTGGCTGCGGCGTGGACGCGGCCGCCTGGCCACCGAGGCCAGCGGGCCTGCCCTGTTCCTGGGTCGGCGTGGCCGGCGCGTGGACCCGCGCCAGGTGCGCTCCCTGGCGGCCAGGCTGTTCGGCCAGCTGGGGGACACTGCGGCGACGAGCCCCCATGCCCTGCGGCACAGCGCGGCGACGCACCTGCTCGACGGCGGTGCGGACCTGAGGTCGGTCCAGGAAATCCTGGGGCACAGCAGCCTGGCCACCACCCNTCGACGGCGGTGCGGACCTGAGGTCGGTCCAGGAAATCCTGTTTTTTACATTTCGGTGGACAGGCTCCGCCGAAGTTACGAGCAGGCCCACCCGAGGGCCTGACTCCACAGTCAGGGCAGGGCAGGTGTGCGACAAATGTAGTTACACTGGCAGAAACCGGGCGCGTACGGCAGAATGAGTGCCGTACTCTAGGGAGGGACCTGAATAGCAAGACTGTAATTACCATGGCGCCGTGCTGGACGGCTGTCCTGCTGCTGCAGATCGTAGGGGAAGACGTATCTACAGCAAATAGGAGGATGGGATGTCTGTTGTGATGACGCGCGGGGTGCTTTTCGTGCATTCGGCACCGACTGCACTGTGCCCGCATATTGAGTGGGCCATCGGGTCCGTCGTGGATAAACGCACGGATCTTGAATGGACCCCTCAGCCGGCTGCGCCGGGTATGTTCCGGGCCGAGCTGTCGTGGGTCGGTCCGCAGGGGACCGGGGCCCTGCTGGCCTCTGCCCTGCGCGGCTGGGCCCATCTGCGCTATGAAGTCACCGAGGAGCCCAGCAGCGGCGTGGACGGCGGACGTTGGTCCCATACTCCCGAGCTGGGCATTTTCCACGCCATCACGGACGTCCATGGGAACATCATGGTTTCCGAGGACCGGATCCGCTATGCCTACGAGGCCGGCGCCGGTGATCCGGCAGCTGTCTACCATGAGCTGTCGCTGGCCTTGGGCGAGGCCTGGGACGAGGAGCTCGAGCCGTTCCGCCACGCCGCCGAGGGCGCACCGGTCCGCTGGCTGCACCAGGTGGGCTAGCCCGCCGGGACCTGCACGTCCCGCCTCCTGCTGAGAACGTCGAAGGGCGGCCAAGCCGAAGCTTGGCCGCCCTTCGTGCATCCCGGATCCCGCTGCGCGGGGCAGCGGTGCCCCGCGCGCTAAATGCTGCGGAAGACGACGACGGCGTTGTGCCCGCCGAAGCCGAAGGAATTGTTCAGCGCCACAATGTCGCCGGCGGGCAGGTTCCGGGGGGACGTGACGACGTCCAGCGGAATCTCCGGATCCTGGCGCTCCAGGTTGATGGTCACCGGGGCCTGGCGCTCGTAGACGGCCAGGGCGGCCATCACGGACTCGACGGCACCCGAGGCACCGAGCAGGTGCCCGGTCTGCGACTTGGTGGCCGACACGGCCAGGTTGTCCACGTGCGCGCCGAAGGTTGCCTTCAGGGCCGTGTACTCCGGCTTGTCGCCCACCGGGGTGGAGGTGGCGTGCGCATTGATGTGCACGACGTCCTCAGGCTGCACGCGCGCGTCGAACAGAGCGGCCTTCAGGGCACGGGTGGCGCCCAGGCCCTCGGGGTCGGGTGCGGTGATGTGGTAGGCGTCGGCGGTGACGCCGGCACCGGCCAGTTCGGCATAGATCCGGGCGCCGCGGGCGAGGGCGTGTTCCTCGGCCTCGAGCAGCAGGGCACCGGCACCTTCGCCCATGACGAAGCCGTCACGGTCGACGTCGTAGGGACGTGACGCGTGCTCCGGGTCGTCGTTGCGCCTGGACAGGGCCTGCATGGCACCGAAGGCCGCGATCGGCATCGGGTGGATGGCTGCCTCGGCACCGCCGGTCATCACCACGTCCGCCTTGCCGGTGCGGATCAGGTCAATGCCCATGGCGAGAGCCTCGGTGCCCGAGGCGCAGGCGGAGACGGGCGTGTGGGCCCCGGCGCGGGCGCCGAGGTCCATGCTCACCGCTGCCGCAGGACCATTTGGCATCAGCATCGGCACGGTCATGGGCAGCACGCGGCGGGGTCCCTTTTCGCGCAGGGTGTCCCAGGCGTCCAGCAGCGTCCACACGCCGCCGATGCCGGTGGCGAAGGCCACGGCCAGGCGGTCGTGGTCGATCTCCTCAATGCCCGAATCCCTCCACGCCTCGCGCGCGGCTACGACGGCGAACTGGGTGGAGGGGTCCATGCGCTTGGCCTCAACGCGGCTGAGGACCTCGCCGGCCGGGTTCGAGGCACGGCAGGCGAACGTGACCGGCAGGTCGAATTCGGCTACCCAGTCATCCTCGAGGGTGCGGGCACCGGAGACGCCCTTGAGCGCGTTCCTCCACATGGTGGGCACGTCGCCGCCGATGGGCGTGGTGGCACCGAGACCGGTGATGACTACTTTGCGTGGCATTGGCTCAATCTCTCAAAGTGTTCGGGGAAATCTCAGCGGTAAATGCACAAAGGGGGCGGCCGGACCGGGCCTGTCGGCGCGGTCCGGCCGCCGTCCCCTCGCGGATGGCTATGCCTGGGCCTTGGCGATGTAATCGACGGCGTCGCCGACGGTCTTGAGGTTCTTGACCTCTTCGTCCGGGATGCGCACGCCGAACTTCTCCTCGGCGTTGACGACGATGGTCATCATGGAGATGGAGTCGATGTCCAGGTCGTCGGTGAAGGACTTGTCCAGCTCCACGGCCTCCGGGGCCAGGCCGGTCTCTTCGTTTACGATCTCGGCAAGGCCTGCCAGGATTTCTTCGTTGCTCGCCATGAATGGCTCCTTTTCTCGTGGCGCCGGCACGGTGTCCGGCAGGGGTGTCAAACCGCTGTTGACGGCTTGGTACGGGAACTCTGTGGATACTACGGCAGGACGATCACCTGCGCGCCGAACACCAGTCCGGCGCCGAAACCGATCTGCAGGGCCAGCCCGCCGGAGAGCTGCGGGTTCTCCTGCAGCAGCCGGTGCGTGGCCAGCGGGATGGACGCGGCGGAGGTGTTGCCGGCGTCGGCAATGTCACGGGCCACGGCGACGCTTTCGGGCAGCTTGAGCTGCTTGACCATCTCGTCGATGATCCGCATGTTCGCCTGGTGCGGCACGAACGCGGCGAGGTCCTCCGGCTGCACGCCGGCGGCATCCAGGGCGCGCTTGGCGGTCTTGGCCATCTCCCAGACGGCCCAGCGGAAGACGGACGGGCCGTCCTGGCGCAGCGTGGGCCAGAGCTTGTGGCCGTCCTCCCCGAGGTCGGCCGCGGCGGCGGCCAGCGAACCGGCGGCCTCGGCGGCGAGCGAGATTTCGCGGACCTCGTTCAGCGAGTGGGTCATGCTGATCACGTCCCACTTGCTGCCGTCGGAGCCCCAGACCGAGGGGCTGATGCCCGGGACGTCCGAGGGGCCCACGACGGCGGCGCCGGCGCCGTCGCCGAGCAGGAAGGAAATCGTGCGCTCCGTGTTGTCGATGACGTCGGAGAGCTTCTCCGCCCCGACCACCAGCACGTAGTCGGCCGTCCCGGAGCGGACCAGGGCGTCGGCCTGGGCGATCCCGTAGCAGTATCCGGCGCAGGCGGCGGAAATGTCGAAGGCCGGGGCCGGGGTCGCGCCGAGCCGGTCCGCCAGCGCGGCGGCCGCCGACGGCGTGGCGTAGGGGTGGGAGATGGTGGAGACGATGACGGCGCCCAGCTGGGAAGCTTCGATGCCGGCTTTCTGCAGCGCTTCGCGCGCTGCCCCTTCGGCCATATCGATGACGGAGACATCGGCCTTGGCGCGGTGGCGGGTGACGATGCCGGTGCGCTGGCGGATCCATTCGTCCGAGGACTCGATCCACTGGCAGACGTCGTCGTTGGTCACGATGACGTCCGGACGGTAGGCGCCCAGGCCCAGGACGCGGGAGTGCGCACGCGTCGGAGCCTGCAGCATGGCGGGGGTACTCACTAGTTGGTTTCTCCAGATTCGGTGACAGAGCTTGCATCGGAGACGGCCGGGACGAGGCTGGTGTGCTCGGCGATGAACGCACGGGCGGCATCCAGTTCGTCAGGGGTCTTCAGCGCCATGGTGGCTACGCCCTTCATGCCCCGTTTGGCCAGCCCGGTCAGGGTTCCGGCCGGCGGCAGTTCCAGGATCCCGGTAATGCCGACGGAGAGCATTTCCTCCATGCACAGATCCCAGCGTACCGGCCGCGAGACCTGGGCGATGAGGCTGTCGAGGTTTTCTTCGCCGCCGGCGACCGGTTCCCCGTCGTAGTTCGACAGCAGCGTCAGCACCGGCGACGCCGGGGAAAGCTGCGGCCGCAGGGCCTCAAGCGCCTGCATCGCCGGTTCCATGTGGTGGGTGTGGAAGGCGCCGGCCACCTTGAGCGGGATGATCCGGGCCTTGGCCGGCGGGTTGTCGGCCAGCGACTGCAGCTGGGCCAGGGTGCCTGCGGCGACGATCTGGCCGGCGCCGTTGGCATTGGCCGGAGTGAGGCCGGCTGCATGGATGGCGGCGAGCACCTCCTCCGGGTCCCCGCCGAGCACGGCGCTCATCCCGGTTTCGGCCTCGGCGGCGGCCCGGGCCATGGCGTTGGCCCGCGTACGGACAAAGGTCATGGCGTCGGCTTCGTCGAGGGCCCCGGCGATCGCCGAGGCGGTAATCTCGCCTACCGAGTGACCGGCGACGACGGTGGACAAGTCCAGCGGCGCCCCGGCCGTTAGGGCACGCGCCGCGACCAGGCCGGCGGCGACGATCAGCGGCTGGGCCACGGCGGTGTCCTTGATCGTTTCCTCGTCCGAGGTGGTGCCGTGGGCGGCCAGGTCAAGGCCGGCAATGCTGCTCAGCTGCTCAAGATGGTCGGCGGCGCCGGGCACGTCCAGCCACGGGCGGAGAAAACCTGGCGTTTGGGAGCCCTGGCCGGGGCAGACGATTGCAAGCACGTATCCAGCTTTCCAAAGAGGTTGCGGTTCTTACGGTGTTTGGGCGAACTAAGCTCGCCGGAACGCTTTGTAGGAAGTCTACAATGACCGTACCCTACTGCCGAGTAGGCCCGCGGTCCTGGGCGGGGCGTGCCGCAGCCAGCAGGCGGCCCACAGCCAAGGCCGTCTGGAGCACGAAGGCCTCGCGGGGCAGCAGCGGATCCCAGCCGGTGACGTCGCAGACCCGGCGCAGCCGGTAGCGTACCGTGTTGGCGTGGACGAAGAGTTCCCGGGCGGTCGCCTCCAGCGAATGGCCCAGCGACAGGTAGCTGGAGAGGGTCTCCACCAGGCCGTTGCCGGCGTTGAGCAGCGGCACGTAGATGTACTTGTAGAGCTCGCGCCGCGCCGCGTCATCGCCGGACATCACCCGCTCGGGCCAGAGGTCGTTGGCCGCCACCGGCCGCGGGGCGCCGGGCCACGCCGGAGCGGCATTGAGCCCGGCGAAGGCGGCCTGCGCCGAAGCGCTGGCCTCGATCAGCGAGGCCGCCTCCGGGCCGTAGACCACCGGGCCCGGGCCGAAGAGCTCGCTGAGCCGGGCGAAGGCCGAGTCGAGGTCGCCGTCGTGGTAGCCCAGCCCGCCCAGCACCAGGATGAGGCGGTCGCCCTGGATGCCCACCAGGGTGTCGTCGGCGAAGCGGGAGCTGGCGCGGCGCAGTTCGTTGACGAAGGACGGGCTCGGTTCGGCGGGGGAGCTGCCCACCATCACGGTAATCCGGCCCTGGGACTTCCAGCCCACCGCGGCGATCCGGGAGCGCAGCGCATCGGAGCTCTCCCCGCGCAGGATGGCGTCCACCACCAGGGCCTCCAGCCTGGTGTCCCAGGCGCCGCGGGTCTCGGCCGCCCGCGCGTAGACGTCGGCGGCCGCGAAGGCAACCTCGCGGGAATAGCGCAGCACGGCCTCGCGCAGCGGCGCCTCCCCGGTATCACCGGCCAGGTCCGGCACCTGGTCCTCCACGGCCTCGACCACCACGCGGATCAGCTGCAGGGCACGCTGGAGGCTGATCGAGCGGGTCAGCTCGGTCGGGGCGGTGCCGAACACGTCGTTCATCACCCAGGCCGGGGAGGCGGGCCGTTCGTACCAGGTGACAAAGGATGCGATGCCCTTCTGGGCCACCAGGCCCAGCGCCGCCCGCTCGTCCGGACGCAGGGTCCGGTACCAGGGCAGGTCACTCTCCAGCCGCTTCAAGGTGGCAGTGGAGAGCGCACCGATCTTCGAACGCAGCCGTTCCAGCAGTTCGGGATTGCGCTGCTGCCCCGCCCCGGTGTTGCGGGCATGCGGGGCTGCGGGAGGTGCGGAACGGGGCTGGGACATGCATTGAGCATACGCGCGCGGCGGCGCGCCGCTCCATTTCCGATTTGTGCGGTTCCTACTAAATCCCGCCCCACCCCCCGCGTAAAACGCGGTCCGCAGTTGTCCCCTGGTGGCGGTGAAGAAAGTGGCGCCGGCCATTCCCCGGGAGGGGAATGCAGCGGCGGCGGGCTCCCGTTGCCGGGAACCCGCCGCCGTCCTTCACTTGCCGTCCTGCTGGACTGTGACTCAATGGGCCGGCGCAGGCCGGTCCCGGGAGCCGTCCGGGTCAGGCATCGCCCCCGGCATTGCCGGAGGTGCCGGCGTTGACGTCGTTGAGCTTGTAGCGCTCGAACGCCTCCTTCGGGGCATTCTGGTCGACTTCGCCGCGGCGGGCGAGCATCTGCAGCGCCCGGACCACGATCGAGTGGCTGTCGATCTTGAAGTACCGGCGGGCCGCGGCCCGGGTGTCGGAGAAGCCGAAGCCGTCCGCGCCCAGGCTGGCGAACTCGTTGGGCACGAACTGGCGGATCTGGTCCGGGACGGCCTTCATGTAGTCGCTGACCGCGATGACCGGGCCGGCGGCCCCCTCGAGCTGGCGGGTGACGAAGGGCTTGCGCGCCTCGGCGCCCGGGTTCAGGAACGCTTCCTCCTCGGCGGCCAGGCCGTCGCGGCGCAGTTCGGTCCAGCTGGTCACGGACCAGACGTCGGCGGAGACGCCCCATTCCTCGGCCAGGATCTGCTGGGCATCCAGTGCCCACGGCACCGCGACGCCGGAGGCGAGCAGCTGGGTGCGCGGCCCGTCCACCGTGGCCGGGGCCAGCAGGTAGATGCCCTTGACCAGGCCCTCGACGTCCAGCTCCTCCGGTTCGGCCGGCTGGACGATCGGCTCGTTGTACACCGTCAGGTAGTACATGACATTCGGATCCGGGTGGTTCCCGCCGTACATGCGCTCCAGGCCGGTGCGCATGATGTGGCCGATCTCGTAACCGTAGGCCGGGTCATAGGTGATGACCGCAGGGTTGGTCGAGGCGAGGATCGGGGAGTGCCCGTCGGCGTGCTGCAGGCCCTCGCCGGTCAGCGTGGTCCGGCCGGCGGTCGCACCGATCACGAAGCCGCGGGCCATCTGGTCCGCCGCCGCCCAGAAGAAGTCGCCGGTGCGCTGGAAGCCGAACATCGAGTAGAAGATGTAGATCGGCACCAGCGGCTCGCCATGGGTGGCATAGGAGGTGCCGGCGGCCGTCAGTGCGGAGGTCGAACCGGCCTCGTTGATCCCGGTGTGCAGGATCTGGCCCTGCGGGGATTCCTTGTAGGCCAGGACCAGGTCCCGGTCCACCGACAGGTAGTTCTGCCCCTTGGGGTTGTAGATCTTCGCCGTGGGGAAGAACGAGTCCATGCCGAAGGTCCTGGCTTCGTCCGGGATGATCGGCACCACGCGGGCACCGAACTCCTTGTCCCGCATCAGGTCCTTGAGCAGGCGCACGAACGCCATGGTGGTCGCCGCCTGCTGCTTGCCCGAGCCGCGCCGGGCCACCTCGTAGGCCTTTTCGTCGGGCAGGTGCAGCGCGGTGTGCTTGGTGCGCCGTTCG
>NZ_JAAZSQ010000011.1:0-178 GCF_012395835.1 Arthrobacter mobilis | reverse complement strand
AGCTTCTTCATCTGGTGGGTCGCGTTGCGGCCCTCGAAGTGCGTGCCCAGGCCGTAGCCCTTGACCGTCTGGGCCAGGATCACCGTCGGCTTGCCCTCGAACTCGGTGGCTGCCTTGTAAGCGGCGTAGACCTTGTTGTAGTCGTGGCCGCCGCGCTTGAGGTTCCAGATCTGTTCGT
>NZ_JAAZSQ010000033.1:21665-21838 GCF_012395835.1 Arthrobacter mobilis | reverse complement strand
TGATGCTCTCCGGGGAGACCTCCGTGGGCAGGTACCCGGTGCAGGCGGTGCAGACCATGGCCCGGATCATCGAATCCACCGAGGAACACGGCCTCGAGCGCATCCCGGCCCTGGGCAGCCGGCCGCGCACCCGCGGCGGGGCGGTCACCCGGGCCGCGGTGGAGATCGCCGAC
>NZ_JAAZSQ010000033.1:261-21521 GCF_012395835.1 Arthrobacter mobilis | reverse complement strand
ACCACCGGGTCCACCAACATGGTCAAGGTCCACCGCGTCGGGGACCTGGCCGACGCCGGACACCGGCCCCCGCGCGAAAAGGTCGGCCCCTGGCCCCACGAGGACAACCGTCCCTGACCTCTGCCCCAAAGCGGCCGGTCAATGCTTCCGGGCATTGACCGGTCGCTTTGGTACCGGTGCCGCCGGCGTCACCGCACAGGCGCACAAACAAGTGGCCAGCAGATGCCCGGACAGGACATCTGCTGGCCACTTTCTGCCTTGGGGGGGCCTCAGGCCTCGCCCCGGCGGATGAGCTTGCCGCCCGGGTGCTCTCCGTCGATTTCCGTCCCCCGCAGGAAGGTGCGGCGGACGACGCCGGCCAGCGGCTTGCCGTCGTACGGGGTGATCGGATTCCTGTGGTGCAGTTTCTTCACGTCCACCACGAAGCTCTCGTCGGCGGCAAAGATGGAGAAGTCCGCATCGAAGCCCAGGGCCAGCTGCCCCTTATGGGTGAGCCGGGCCAGCTCCGCCGGCTTCCGGGCCATCCAGGACACGACCGTCTCCAGCGGGATGCCGCGCCGGCGTGCCTCGGTCCAGATCAGCGGCAGGCCCAGCTGCAGCGAGGCAACCCCGCCCCAGGCCACGCCGAAGTCGCCGTTCTCCAGGTCCTTCAGATCCAGCGTGCTCGGGGAGTGGTCGGAGACGATGCAGTCGATAATGCCGTCCTCCAGGCCCTTCCAGAGCAGCTCGCGGTTGGACGCCTCGCGGATCGGCGGGCAGCACTTGAACGCGGTGGCACCGTTCGGGATCTCCTCCGCCAGCAGCGTCAGGTAGTGCGGGCAGGTTTCCACCGTGAGCCGGACGCCGTCGCGCTTGGCGCTGGCAATCATCGGCAGGGCGTCCGAGGAGGACAGGTGCAGGATGTGGGCGCGAGCTCCCGTCCAGCGGGCACGCTCGATGACCTCGGCGATCGCCACGTTCTCCGCCCCGCGCGGCCGGGACGCAAGGAAGCGGGAGTACTGGTCGCCCTCGGCGTGCGGGGCACGGTCGATGGCGCGCGAGTCCTCGGCGTGGACGATCATGAGCGAATCGAAGCCCTTCAGCTCCGCCATGTCCTTTTCCATCTCGTCCGCATCCAACGGCGGGAACTCGTCCACCCCCGAGTGCAGCAGGAAGCACTTGAAGCCGAAGACGCCCTCGTCGTGCAGCGGGCGCAGGTCGCCGATATTGCCCGGCACCGCCCCGCCCCAGAAGCCCACGTCCACGAACGCCTGGCCGCTGGCGGCCGCGCGCTTTTCCTCCAGGGCCGGGACGTTGACCGTGGGCGGAATGCTGTTCAGCGGCATGTCCAGGATGGTGGTCACCCCGCCCGCGGCGGCGGCCCGGGTGGCGGAGGCGAACCCTTCCCACTCGGTACGTCCGGGTTCGTTCACGTGGACGTGGGTGTCCACCAGGCCCGGGATCAGCGTCTCGTCGGCAGCCAGGTCGAGGGTTTGCCGGCCGCGCAGGCCGTTGCCCAGCGGTTCAATGGCCGCGATTTTGCCGTTGCGCACGCCCACCTCGCGGGCGGTGATGCCGGCAGTGGTCAGGATCCGCTCGCCGCGGATCACCAGGTCGAATTCGGGACCCGTCGATGTTTCGCTCATTGGTTGTCTCCTCGTTGAGAACTTACGGATAGGGTGCCGGCGGGACTGCCGGCACCAAGCAGGTGATGCGCAATCTTCCGGCCGGTTTCTTCCAGCAGCGCCGCCGCGTTGGCCATGCACTCGGCCGGATCGGCCTCCAAATCGGTCAGGGCGTAGGTCCGCACGAACCCGGCTGCCTCCAGCTGGCTGCCGGTCAGCAGGGTGCGTCCGCACACTGCCGCCACCGGCACCCCGGCGGCTGCGGCCAGGGCGGCCACGCCCACCGGCGCCTTGCCCTCCAGCGACTGCAGGTCCAGGCTGCCCTCACCGGTGACCACCAGCGCGGCACCTTCGATTTTAGGTTTCAGCTGCGTCATTTCCATGACGACGTCGATGCCCCGGCTGCGCCGGGCGCCCAGTACCGCCATGGCGGCGAAGCCGACGCCGCCGGCCGCGCCCGCGCCCGGGGAATCCGCCACTTGGCGCACCTGGCCGCCGGTCCCGGCGGCCAGCACCTCCACGAAGCGGGCCAGCGCGGCGTCGAGCTCGGCGACGTCGGCTGCCGAGGCGCCCTTCTGCGGACCGAAGACCGCTGCGGCGCCGTTGGCACCCAGCAGCGGATTGTCGACGTCGGAGGCCAGCACGATCTCGGTGCGCTCCAGGCGCCGGTCCAGTCCGGACAGGTCCACCGCGGCCAGGCTGGCCAGCGCCGCCCCACCTTCCGGCAGGTCCGAACCGCCGGCGTCGAGCAGCCGGGCGCCCAGGCCGGCCAGCAGGCCGGCGCCGCCGTCGGTGCTGGCGCTGCCGCCGATCCCGAGCACAATTTGCGTGCAGCCGGCGTCCAGCGCGGCGCGCACCAGCTCCCCCGTGCCCCGGCTGGTGGCGGTGCGCGCCTGCAGCTGGCCGCCGGGCAGCACCGCCAGCCCGGAGGCGGCGGCCATCTCGATCACTGCCTGCCGGCCGCGGACGGCAAAGGCTGCCACCAGCGGCTCACCGGTGGGCCCGGTAACCGTGGCCTCGTGCCGGGCGTAGCCGGCGCCGAAGGCGGCTTCGAGGGTGCCCTCCCCGCCGTCGGCCACCGGCACCTTGGCTACCGCCAGGCCGGGGGCTGCGGCCAGCAGCCCCCGTTCCAGCGCGGCGGCGGCTTCGGGCGCGGACAGCGAACCCTTGAACTTGTCCGGGGCGATCACGACGCGCATGGCCGGCTCAGTCCAGCAGGGCGACGATGGCGGTCGGCGCGTCCTCGTGGCGCCCGGCCAGGTCCTCGAACTCGGTCACGTTGTCCAGCTCGGTGCCCATGGAAATGTTGGTCACACGCTCGAGGATGACCTCCACCACCACCGGGACCTTGAACTCGGCCATCAGCGCCCGGGCCTTGTCGAAAGCGGCGGCCAGATCCTCGGGGTTCTCCACCCGGATGGCCTTGCAGCCGAGGCCTTCGGCCACCTTGACGTGGTCCACGCCGTAGCCGGCCGCGGTTGCGGAAAGGCCAGTGGAGTTCACGTTCTCGAAGGCCAGCGAGACGTGGTAGTCCATCTCGAAGCCGCGCTGGGACTGGCGGATCAGGCCCAGGTAGGAGTTGTTCACCACCACGTGGATGTAGGGCAGCTGGAACTGCGCGCCGACCGCCAGCTCCTCGATCATGAACTGGAAGTCGTAGTCGCCCGAGAGCGCCACGACGGTCTCGTCCGGTTTGCCGCGGACCACGCCCAGGGCGGCCGGGCCGGTCCAGCCCAGCGGGCCTGCCTGGCCGGCGTTGATCCACTTGCGCGGACCGAACACGTGCAGCAGCTGGGCGCCGGCGATCTGCGACAGGCCGATGGTGGAGACGTAGGTGGTCTCCGGGCCGAAGGCCTTGTTCATTTCCTCGTACACACGCTGCGGCTTGATCGGCACGTTGTCGAAGTGCGTCCGGCGCTGCATGCGGCCGCGCTTTTCCTGCGCCGACCGGACCCAGGCGGAGTAGTCCGGCAGCGTGCCCGCGGCCTGGCGCTCCCGGGCCACCTCGATCAGGGCCTCGAGGGCGTAGCCGGCGTCGGAGACGATCCCGAAGTCCGGGGAGAACACGCGGCCGATCTGGGTCGGCTCGATGTCCACGTGCACGAAGGTGCGGCCGGCGGTGTACTTTTCGATCGAGCCGGTGTGGCGGTTGGCCCAGCGGTTGCCGATGCCGATCACGAAATCGGACTCGAGGAAGGTCGCATTGGCATACTTGTGGCTGGTCTGCAGGCCCACCATGCCGGCGGTCAGGCGGTGGTCGTCCGGGATCGCACCCCAGCCCATCAGCGTCGGGACCACGGGCACGTTGAGGATCTCGGCCAGTTCCACCAGCTTGTCCGAGGCATCGGCGTTGATGATGCCGCCGCCGGCGACGATCAGCGGCTTCTGCGCGGCCGTCAGCATGTCCAGGGCCTTCTCGGCCTGCCTGCGGGTGGCCCGCGGCTTTTCGACCGGCAGCGGTTCGTAGGCGTCGATGTCGAAGTCGATCTGGGCCATCTGCACATCGAACGGCAGGTCCAGCAGCACCGGGCCGGGGCGGCTGGAGCGCATGAGCTGGAAGGCCTTCTGCACCGCACCGGGGACCTGGCCGGGTTCGAGGATGGTCATGGCCATCTTGGTCAGGGGCTTGGCGATGGACTCGATGTCCACGGCCTGGAAGTCCTCCTTGTGCAGCTTCGCGACCGGGGCCTGGCCGGTGAAGCACAGGATCGGGATGGAGTCGGCCTGCGCGGCGTAGAGGCCGGTGATCATGTCCGTGCCGGCGGGGCCGGAGGTGCCCAGGCAGATGCCGATATTGCCGGCCTTGGCGCGCGAGTAGCCGTCGGCCATGTGCGAGGCGCCCTCCACGTGGCGGGCGAGGGTGTGGCGGATGCCCCCGTGGGCCTTCATCGCCGAGTACAGCGGGTTGATCGCGGCGCCGGGCAGGCCGAAGGCCTCGGTGGCGCCCTCCTTCTCCAGGATGGCCACGATCGCGTCGACAGTGCGCATCTTTGCCATGTCGATTGCTCCTTAAAGTCGGTTCCGGTTACTGCTTGCCCGAGAGCTCGTTGGTGAGCTTGAAGAGGCCCGAATGGTCGAGGCCGCCGTCGCCGCGGGCGACGAGGGCGGAGACGAGCTGGGCGACTGCAGCACCGAGCGGGACGACGACGCCGGCCTCGCGGGCGGCGGAGGTGACGATGCCCAGGTCCTTGTTGTGCAGGGCCAGGCGGAAGCCGGGGTCGAAGTTGCGGTCCAGCATCTTCTGCCCCTTCTGGTCCAGGACCTTGGAACCGGCCAGGCCGCCGCCGAGGACCTTCAGGGCCGCATCGGTGTCGACGCCGTAGGCCTCGAGGAACACGACGGCTTCGGAGAGCGCCTGGATGTTGACGGCGACAATCAGCTGGTTGGCGGCCTTGACCGTCTGCCCGGAGCCGGAGGGGCCCACGTGCACGATGGTCCTGCCGACCGCCTCGAGGACCGGCCGGGCGGCTTCGAAGTCCTCGGCCTCGCCGCCGACCATGATGGACAGGACGGCGTCGATGGCGCCCTGCTCGCCGCCGGAGACCGGGGCGTCGAGCGGGCGGAGGCCGGCGGCACGGGCGTCGCCGGCCAGGCGCTTGGCCACATCCGGACGGATGCTGCTGGCGTCGATCCACAGCGTGCCCTGCCTGGCGTTGGCAAAGACGCCCTCGGGGCCGCTGACCACGCCCTCGACGTCCGGGGAGTCCGGCACCATGGTGATGACGACGTCGGCGTCCTTGACCGCGTCCGCGATGCTCGCGGCGCCCCGGCCGCCCTCGGCGGCCAGCTTGTTGATCTTGTCCTCGCTGCGGTTGTACCCGGTGACCGTGTGGCCGGCCTTGACGAGGTTGATGGCCATGGGCAGGCCCATGATGCCGAGTCCGATAACTGCAATGTTGCTCATGATGCGTCCTGTTCTGAAGTCTGTCCGGGTGCTGGTGAGGAGGTGGCCGGGCGTCAGTGCGCCGCGGTGCGTTCGCGGATGGCCCAGGCGAAGGCGGTTTCGGCCGGCTCCTTGTATTCGAGGCCGATGTAGCCCGTGTAGCCGAGCTCGCGGGAGCGGGTGATCCACTCGCCCAGCGGCAGCTGGCCGGTGCCGGGGGCGCCGCGGCCGGGGTTGTCGGCGATCTGGATGTGGCCGAAGTCCTTGGCGTGGTTCCCGATCACGGCCTCGACGTCGTCCCCGTTGACGGCCAGATGGTAAAAGTCCGCCAGAAGCTTGATGTTCTCCGCGCCCGATGCGGCCTTGACCCGCGCGATCACGGCGAGCGCGTCCGCCGCGCTCAGCAGCGGGTACCGCGGGGCGCCGCTGACCGGCTCGAGCAGGACCGTGCCGCCGATCCGGGCGACGCCGGCTGCCGCGGCCGCGAGGTTTTCGGCGCCGGTGGCGTCCTGCTTTTCGGCGGATTCGCCGTCGATGCGGTTGCCGTAGAGGGCATTGAAGGCCTTGCAGCCCAGGCGTTCGCCGATGCCGGCGACGACGTCGATGTTGTCGCGGAATTCGGCCGAACGGGCCGGCCAGGAGACCAGGCCGCGGTCCCCGCCGGGCATGTTCCCGGCATTGAAGTTCAGTCCGGTCAGCTGCACGCCGGCGTCGGTGATGGCCCGTTCAAAAGCGGTGACGTCCTTATCGGCCGGGACCGACTCGGCGAACGGCCACCAGAACTCCACGTTGTCGAAGCCGGCCGCCTTGACTGCTGCGGGGCGCTCGAGCAGCGGCAGCTCGGTCAGGAGGATGGAGCAGTTCACGGTGTAGGACATGGGAGCCTTCCTAATCTTGAGGTCCGGTAAAACTTCCGGACCAAACTTTCGAATGGCGGAAGTTTTATTCTGCTTTATGAAAATCCTAGGACGCCACACGCGTGGCTGTCAATACTGCCGGCGGGACAATCTTCCACAATGTGAAATGTCAATTCCTTCTTGTGGAACCCTGTGATCCACATTACAGTAGGTGCAAACTCCATTGCCGCCGCCGGACCGCAACCGCCTCCATCCATGACGGTTACCTGGCACGGACCGCGGCGGAACGGCCGGCAGCCGGGCGGAATCCTCCGCCGCCACTGGCACGACTGCCGGCCCCCAGGGCAGGCCCGGGACCCTATGTCTCCGGCACACCCGCCCAGCGGGACGCCCGTTCGATTGAGCAGAAAGTACTACCCATGAACGCTATCCCCGAAGTGGCCGCCGCCAACGACGTTGCCGGCTCCGCCCCATTGACCGGATCCGTCAGCCTCGACCAGGCCGGCCGCAGCGAAGCGCTGGCCTCGGTCAGCCCGCGGCTCTACAACCAGGACCTCGCCCCGACCCAGCGGCAAGGACGCCGCTGGTCGGCCTACAGCATCTTCACCCTCTGGGCCAACGACGTGCACAGCCTGGGCAACTACGCCTTCGCGATCGGCCTCTTCGCCCTGGGCCTCGGCGGCTGGCAGATCCTGCTCGCCCTCGGCGTCGGCGCGGTGCTGCTGTTCCTGCTGCTCAACCTCTCCGGCTACATGGGCTACAAGACGGGCGTTCCGTTCCCGGTCATGAGCCGGATCAGCCTGGGCATCCACGGAGCCCAGATCGCCGCCATCGTCCGCGGCGGCGTCGCCATCGCGTGGTTCGGCATCCAGACCTACCTGGCCTCCGTCGTCTTCCGGGTCATGCTCGTCGCCCTGGTTCCCGGGCTGGCGGACCTGGACACCAACAGCATCCTCGGCCTCTCCACCCTGGGCTGGGCCTCCTTCGTGTTCCTCTGGATCGTCCAAGTGGTCATCGTCAGCTACGGGATGGAAATGATCCGCAAGTATGAGGCCTTCGCCGGCCCGGTCATCCTGGTGACCATGGCCGCCATCGCCGTCTGGATGTTCGTCGAGGCGGGCGGCTCCATCGCCTGGTCCACCGACAACAGCCTCGCCGGCGCCGACATGTGGCTGGCCATCCTGGGCGGCGGCGCCCTGTGGGTCGCGATCTACGGCACCTTCGTCCTGAACTTCTGCGACTTCACGCGCTCCTCCACGACCAAGAAGTCCATCACCCGCGGCAACTTCTGGGGCATCCCGCTCAACATGCTGGTCTTCGGAGCCATCGTCGTCGTGCTCGCCGGGGCGCAGTTCAAGATCAACGGAACCATCATCGAAAGCCCCTCGGACATCGTCCAGACCATCCCGAACACGCTGCTGCTCGTGCTGGCCTGCCTGGCCCTGCTGGTGCTGACCGTGGCCGTGAACCTGATGGCCAACTTCGTGGCTCCCATCTACGCCTTGACCAACCTGTTCCCGCGCCGGTTGAACTTCCGCCGGGCCGGCATCGTCAGCGCCGTGATCGGCCTGGTCATCCTGCCGTGGAACCTCTACAACAACCCGGTGGTCATCGTGTACTTCCTCGGCGGCCTCGGCGCCCTGCTCGGCCCGCTGTTCGGCGTCATCATGGCCGACTACTGGCTGATCCGCCGCACCAAGGTCAATGTCCCGGATCTGTACCGCGATGTCCCGTCGGCCTCGTACTACTACCAGTCCGGCTTTAACCAGCGCGCTATCGCTGCCCTGGTTCCCGCGGCCGTCATCGCCATCCTGATCGCTTTCGTCCCGGCCTTCGCGGCGGTATCATCCTTCTCCTGGTTCTTCGGTGCCGGCATCGCCGCCCTGCTCTACTTCTTCATCGCGGACCGGAGCCAGCGGTTCGAGGATGTCTCCGGCGAGCCCATCGCGGTGCCGAGCATCCACTGACCAACCCTGAAGCACGCCAACCGAAAGCGGGAACCATGCGCATCCTTGTCGTCAATGTCAACACCACCCAGTCCATGACGGAGGCCATCGGGGAATCAGCCCGGTCTGCTGCCTCCGCAGGAACCGAGATCGTCGCCCTGACCCCGCGGTTCGGCGCCGACTCCTGTGAGGGAAACTTCGAAAGCTACCTCGCCGCGATCGCCGTGATGGACAAGGTGCTCTCCTACCCGGAGCCGTTCGACGCCGTCATCCAGGCCGGCTACGGCGAGCACGGCCGCGAGGGGCTCCAGGAACTGCTGGACGTGCCAGTGGTGGACATTACCGAGGCCGCGGCAAGCACGGCGATGTTCCTGGGCCACAAGTACTCGGTGGTGACCACGCTGGACAGGGCGGTACCGCTGATCGAAGACCGCCTGAAACTGGCCGGCCTCGACGACCGGTGCGCGTCGGTGCGCGCCAGCGGCCTCGGCGTGCTGGAGCTGGAGGAGGACCCGGCACGGGCCGTGCAGGCGATCGTCGAGCAGTCCGAACTCGCCGTCAAGGATGATAAGGCCGAGGTGATCGTCCTCGGCTGCGGCGGCATGGCCGAGCTCGAGGAACAGGTCAAGGCGCGCACCGGCGTGCCGATCGTCGACGGCGTGCGCGCCGCCGTCGCCATCGCCGAATCCCTGGTCCGGCTGGGACTGACGACGTCGAAGGTGCGCACCTACGCCCCGCCGCGGCCGAAGAAGGTGCTCGGCTGGCCGCTGAACGCGGATGCTGCAGCTGCGGGGCCGGAGGGAACCCGGGTGGCGGCGGCCCCCGGATCCTGAGCGCAGGCCGGAACCTTCGAGCCTAACCTCGGAAGTCCCTCGTCCGGATGGATCCGGACGAGGGACTTCCGCATCTGTGCCTGGATTCAGGGGGCTGCTGCGTTCGATTGCCCGGCCGGGGATACGCGCCCCTTCGGGGATGTGCGTGATGTGGGCTTTGCGGGGCATGCCCGCGCAGGCCCGCCAGGAGAAGGCCGCGGCGTGACTGGAGCCGGTGCCGGAGGTTTCGGCCGTACCATGCGGATCTTCTGCTGCTCTGCGCTGTCGCCGCGACAGCCATCCCGGCAGCCACCGTCAGGCACACCGGTCCAGCGGGCCGCTTCGGATATCCCGGCCTCGTCACTTCTTCGCCTGGTACCGCGGCCTCGCCGTCGTCCTCTGCGCAGGCCTGGCGGTCCGCGTGCGGCTCAGCCCGCCGCCCGCCAACCGAAATCCCTGACGGTCCACGGACGGCAACCTTCCATCCGGTGAGGACGATCCCCTGTAGATCCGCGCGGTTCGCCGCCGGATGTGGCATGGCTCCGCCCCCGGACCTTGTGCAGGCCCGGGGGCGGAGCGGCGTGGGGAGGAGCGGTCAGAGCCGGATCTGGCGGTTGACGTCCTTGTAGAGCAGGTACCGGAAGTTTCCCGGTCCCCCGGCGTAGCAGGCCTGGGGACAGAAGGCGCGCAGGGACATGTAGTCGCCCTCCTGGACTTCGACCCAGTCGCCGTTGAGGCGGTAGACGGCCTTGCCTTCGAGCACGTAGAGGCCGTGCTCCATCACGTGCGTCTCGGCGAACGGGATCGAGGCGCCCGGTTCGAACGTGACGATGTTGATGTGCATGTCGTAGGCGAGGTCGTCCACCGGCAGCATCCGGGTGGTACGCCACTTGTTGTCCGTATCCGGCATCGGGTGCGGCTCAAGCTCCTGCTCGTTGCCGAACACGGGCTTGGCCGTGTAGCCCTCCAGTGCCTCGTAGGCCTTGCGGATCCAGTGGAACTTGGCCGGCGCTTCGCCGTCGTTGCGCACGCTCCAGTCCGCTCCGGCCGGCGCATAGGCAAAGCCGCCCGGGGCCAGGATCCGGGTTTCGCCCTCGATGGTGACGGTCAGTTCGCCGTCAACGACGAACACGAAGCCTTCGACAGTGTCCTGGGCCTCCGGCTTCCGGGAGCCGCCCTGCGGGGCCACTTCCATCAGGTACTGGGCGAAGGTCGTGGCGCCGCCGGCCACCGGCCGGTTCAAGACCCATACGGCCGTCTTGTCCCAGTCCGGCAGCACACTGGTGACGATGTCGCGCAGGACCCCGCGCGGGATGACCGTGTAGGCCTCGGTGACAATGGCCCGGTCGGTCAGCAGGTCCGTCTGCGGGGGCAGGCCTGCAGGGTTGGAGTAGTACTTGCTCATCGATCAGTCCTTCCGGGAGTCTGTGGTGCGGGGGTGGGCGAGCGCCTCGAGGGTGGCCACCGGCACCTGCGCGAGGGCGGTGACTTCGTCCCCTTCAACGGCGCCGCAGGCCAGGCCGCGGTGGATAAAGCGGGCCAGCGCCCGGGCCGTGGCCGGCTCGTCCATGATTGTGCTTTCGATCTTGTGGACGTAGTTCTTCAGCCGCCCGGCCGCCGCAGTCAAACCGTCCCGGTAGAACGCGTAGGTGGCCAGGAAGCGGGTGGGCAGCTGCGTGGAGTGCAGGTCCCAGCCCTGGTAGATCCCGCGCTCCAAGTGCCGCCGGACCAGGCGCGCGTGCAGGGCCCAGGCGTTGGCGACGTTTTCGGCATCGCCGAGCGGCAGGATGTTGGTGGAGCCGTCCGAGAGGTGCACGCCGGTGCCGGCGACCGCCACCTGCATGACTGACTTCGCGTAGTCCGCCGCCGGGTGCTCCATGGACTGGTACGCCGCGGCGATGCCCAGCGAGGCGCTGTAGTCGTAGGTGCCGTAGTGCAGGGAGCTGACCCGGCCGCCGCCGGCGTGGATCAGCTGCGCCACCGGCACCGTGCCGTCCGCGGCCAGGATCAGCTGCGGGGTCTCCATCTGCACCTCGAAGCGCAGCCGCCCGGCCGCCAGACCGTGAGTCTGCTCGAGCTGCTCGCAGGCGTAGACCATCGCCTCCACCTGGGCCACCGTGGTGACCTTGGGCAGGGTCAGGACCAGGCCCTCGGGCAGGCCCTGCTCCCCCGCGTGCTCCAGCAGGCTGCCGACGAACCGGTCCAGGGTGCGCAGTCCGCGCTCCCGGGTAGGTTCCTCGAAGCACTTGAACCGGATGCCGATGAAAGGTGGGGCGGTGCCGGCCGCGGCGGCCTGCGCCACCAAGCCTCCGGCCTTGAGGGCATCGGCGTCTTCTTCTGCATCGCTACGCGAACCGTAGCCATCCTCGAAGTCCAGGCGGAGGTCTTCGATCGGTTCGGCCTCGAGCTTGCGGCGGACGAGTTCGGCGATCCGGGAGGCATCGGGCAGGCCCAGGCCGGCGGCGATTTGCTCCAGCCCGCCGTGGTCCTTGGCCACCGAAAGCGCCTCGGCGCCCCAGCGTGCGGCCAGGTCCGGGGTGAACCTGTCGGCCGGCACATACACCGTGTGCACCGGCTGGCGGGCGGGGCTGTCGCCGGGATAGGAGTTCGCCAGCAGGGCGTCGGTCGCCGCGAGGTCCGCGTTGATTTTGGCCGTCACCTCGGAACCGAGCGCGAGCCTGGCCGCCATCAGGACACCAGCTCGTAGGCCGGCAGCGTGAGGAATTCCACGAACCCGCCCTCGCCCGTGGTCAGCTCGGCAATCAGCTTGGCGGCCGGTTCGTAGTACCTGGCGAAGGCTTCCTCGTCGTTGACCTCGGCGCGTAGCCGTTCGACCTCCTCGGCCAGGATCTTCCCGGCGAGTTCGCGGGTCACCGTGTTGCCGGTATCCGCGAGCGTGACCTGGTTGTGGATCTGCTGCCAGACCTGGGTCCGGGAGATCTCGGCCGTGGCGGCATCCTCCATCAGGTTGTGGATGGCCACTGCGCCATTGCCGGAGAGCCAGACAGCGGTGTAGGCCACGGCGACGTAGAGGTTCAGCCGCAGCCCGGCCTCGGTCACCTCGCCTTCGGCGGAGGCGACATCGAGCAGATCCGCGGCGCTGACCTGGACTTCCTTGCGCAGCCGGTCCACCTGGTTGGGCTTGTCCCCCAGGACGGAGTCGAAGACCTCCCGGCAGGTGTCCACCAGGTCCGGGTGGGCCACCCAGGAGCCGTCGAAGCCGTCGTTGGCCTCGCGCATCTTGTCGGCCCGGACCTTCTCCACCGCCTGCGCGGTGATCTCCGGCTCCCGCCGGTTGGGGATGAAGGCGGCCATGCCGCCCATGGCGAAGGCCCCGCGGCGGTGGCAGGTCTTCACCAGCAGCTCGGTGTAGGCCCGCATGAACGGCGCCGTCATGGAGACGCTGGCCCGGTCCGGCATCACGAAGGCGCTGCCGGACTCGCGGAAGTACTTGATGATGCTGAACAGGTAGTCCCAGCGCCCGGCGTTCAGGCCGGAGGCATGGTCCTTCAGCTCGTAGAGGATCTCCTCCATCTGGAAGGCCGCCGGGATGGTTTCGATCAGCACCGTGGCCCGGATGGTGCCCTGGGGAATGCCCAGCTCGTCCTGGGCAAAGACGAAAATCTCGTTCCACAGCCGTGCCTCAAGGTGGCTTTCCATCTTCGGCAGGTAGTAGAACGGGCCGTCCCCGGTGGACGCCAGGTGCCGGGCATTGTGGAAGAAGTGCAGGCCGAAGTCCACCAGCGCACCGACCGTCGGGGCGCCGTCGATGAGGATGTGGTTCTCGGGCAGGTGCCAGCCGCGCGGGCGCACCACCACGGTGGCCAGCGGGATGTCGGTGCGCAGCGTGTACTCCTTGCCTTCCTCCGAGGTGTAGGCCAGGTCTCCGCGGGCGGCGCCGTAGAGGTTCAGCTGGGCGTCGATGACGTTGTGCCAGGTCGGGGCGCTGGCGTCCTCCAGGTCCGCCAGCCAGACCTTGGCCCCGGAGTTCAGGGCATTGATCGCCATCTTCACCGGCGAGGCCGGGCCGGTCATCTCCACCCGGCGGTCCGTGAGCTTCCCGGGGGCCGGGGCGACCTGCCAGTCGCCGCTGCGGATGTGGCTGGTTTCGGGCAGGAAGTCGAGCTTGCCGGCGGCTGCGGCCTGCCGCCGGGCGGTGACGCGGTCGGCCAGCAGCCCGTCCCGGGTGGCGGCGAACTTCACGTGCAGCTGCTCGACGAAGTCCAGCGCTTCCTCGGTCAGGATCCGGTCCGCGCCGGCCACGGGCAGCCGGTCGGTAACGGTGAGTGCCATGGTATTCCTCGCTTCGGGGTCAGTGGTTCCGGGGAGCGGCTGCGGCGACTGCCGCTGCCACCTCGGAGGCAACGTGCGGATCGAAAACGCTGGGGATGATGAAGCTGGCGTTCAGCTCCTCCTCCGAGACGCGCCGGGCGATGGCCTCGGCGGCCGCCACCAGCATCGCGTCGGTGATATCGGCGGCGCCGGCATCGAGCAGGCCGCGGAAGAATCCAGGGAAGGCCAGCACGTTGTTGATCTGGTTGGGGAAGTCGCTCCGGCCGGTGGCCACAACTGCAGCGTACTTGGCGGCGATCACCGGGTCCACCTCCGGATCCGGGTTGGCCATGGCGAAGACGATGGCGTCCTCGGCCATGCTGGCCACCTGGGCCTCGCCCAGTACGTTCGGGCCGCTGACGCCGATGAAGACGTCGGCACCGGCGACGGCCTCGTGCAGCGTGCCGGCGAAGTTCTCCGGGTTGGTGTTCGCGGCGAGCCAGACGCGGTGGGCGTCGGTGTAGGTTTCGTTGCGGTTGATTGCCCCGCTGCGTCCGCAGGCGACAATGTTCAGGGCGCCCTGGGCCTTGAGCAGCTGGATGATGGCGTTGCCGGCAGCCCCGACCCCGGCGACCACGATCTTGACGTCCTCGATCTTCTTGTTGACTACCTTCAGCGCGTTCTGCAGGGCAGCCAGGGTCACGATCGCGGTGCCGTGCTGGTCATCGTGGAAGACCGGGATGTCCAGCTCCTCGCGCAGACGGCTTTCGATTTCGAAGCAGCGCGGCGCGGCTATGTCCTCCAGGTTCACGCCGCCGTAGACCGGCGCCAGTGCCTTGACGATGCTGATGATCTCCTCGGTGTCCTGGGTGTCCAGGCAGACCGGCCAGGCATCCACGCCGGCGAACTGCTTGAACAGCGCGGCCTTGCCCTCCATCACCGGCAGGGCGGCGGCCGGGCCGATGTTGCCCAGGCCCAGGACCGCCGAGCCGTCGGTCACCACGGCGATCGTGTTCCGCTTGACGGTCAGCCGGCGGGCGTCCTCCGGATTGGCGGCGATCGCCTGGCAGACGCGGGCGACGCCGGGAGTGTAGGCCCGGGAGAGATCGTCGCGGTTGCGCAGCGGGACCTTGGGAACGACCTCGAGCTTGCCACCCAGGTGCATCAGGAAGGTACGGTCGCTGACCTTGCGGACGGTGACGCCCTCGAGGGCTTCCAGTGCCTGGCGGACCTTCTCCGAGTGCTCCACGTCCGTGGTGTTGCAGCTGATGTCGACGACGAGGTGCTCGTGCGTGGATTCGGTGACATCCAGTGCCGTCACCGCGGCGCCGGCCGCACCTGCGGCGGCAGCCAGTTCGCTGGTGACAGTGAAATTCACGGGGGTTTGCACGCGCAAGGTGATCGAATACCCGGGACTGGGGACCGCCATAGTTCCTCCTGGACTTGGCCCCGGTCCGGGCCGTGCGGTTGCCGGACCAGGGGATTCATTTTCCGTATGATGGATATTATTATCTAATATGCGGAAATACAACCGCTCCGGGAAAAGTTTTTCGGATGATGAAATTTTGCCCCGCGGTGCGGTACCGTGGATACAAGGCCCAACCCATCAAGAGGGAGATTCCATGGCAGAGAAAGCCTCCGGGGGCGTCCAGTCCGTTGAGCGGGCATTCGAGCTCCTTGAACTGATCACCAAGGCGGGCGGCCAGGTCACCCTGAGCGAGCTGTCCTCCTTCACCACGCTGCCGCTGCCGACCATCCACCGGCTGCTGCGCACGCTGGTCTCCCTCGGCTACGTCCGGCAGCTGCCCAACCGCCGCTACTCGCTCGGGCCGAGCCTGATCCGGCTCGGCGAGGTGGCCAACAAGCAGCTGGGCACGCTGGCCCGGCCCTATCTGAAGGAACTGGTGGACACCTTGGGCGAATCCGCCAACATGGCGCTGCTGGATTCGGACATGGTGGTCTACGTCGCCCAGGTGCCCTCGCCGCACTCAATGCGGATGTTCACCGAGGTGGGCCGCAGGGCCCATACCCACGACACCGGCGTCGGCAAGGCCATCCTGGCCCAGCTGGAACCGGAAACCGTGCGCAGCATCGTCACCAGCGCGGGCATGCCGACGCCGACGCCGAAGAGCATCAGCAGTCTGAAGGATCTCGAGGCCGAGCTGGCACGGATCCGCGAACGCGGCTACTCCATCGACGAGGAAGAGCAGGAACTGGGCGTGCGCTGCTTCGCGATGGCGGTCCCCGACGCCCCGACGCCGATGGCCGTCTCGGTCTCGGGCCCGACCACGCGCGTCGACAGCGCCTTCGCCGAACGGGCCGTCCCGCTGCTGCGTGAGGCAGCGGAGCGGATCTCCAAGGAACTGAACGCCGCCGCCTGATCCAGGCAGCGGCAAAGGCCGGCCGGCAGCCTTGCTGCCGGCCGGCCGCTTGACGTGCAGCTGCAAGGAACGGATCAGCCCGCCCGCGCCTGGCGGCGCGGGCGGGCGTGAAGCCGGTTCCTACTTTTCGCTGGCGGGGATCGAGTCGCAGATCCTGCGGATGTCGTCCGTGCAGGTGACCTCGCCCTTGTCCAGCTTCTCCTTCACCACCTGGTACTGCTGGGCCGTCACGACCGGCACTTCCGAGCCGTCGGCCGCGATCAGCTTGCCGCCCTGGAAGTAGTCGCCCTCCTGCAGGGCCGTCACTTCCTCCGCCCGGACCATCCGCGGCGGGCTGGCCACGAACACCGACTGGTTCTCGGAGTTGCCGGCCTTCAGGTGGTTGAACAGCAGGTTCAGCAGCACGGCCATGATCGCCGCGGAGCTGATGCCCGAGTGGAAGATGATGCCGAACCAGGTGGGGAACTGATCGTAGAAGGTCTTGGAGACGACCGGGATCATGCCGAACGCCAGCGACACCGCCACGATGATCATGTTCATGTTGTCCTTGTAGTCCACCTTGGACAGCGTGCGGATGCCGCTGGCCGCCACGGTCCCGAAGAGCACGATGCCGGCACCGCCCAGGACGGGCGTGGGCACCGCCGCAACCACGCGGCCCAGGACCGGCAGGAGGCCGAGCACCAGCATGATCACGCCGCCGGCCGTGACCACGTAGCGGCTGCGGACACCGGTGATGGCCACCAGCCCGACGTTCTGCGCGAAGGCAGTCTGGGTGAACGAGTTGAACACGGGCGCCAGGGCGCTGGAGAGCATGTCGGCGCGCAGGCCGTCGGCAATCCGGCGGGAGTCGACCTTGGTCTTGGCGATCTCGCCCACGGCCAGGATGTCCGCCGTCGTCTCCGTCATGCACACCAGCACCACAATGGTCATGGAGATGATCGCGGCGATATCGAAGACCGGCAGGCCGAACGCGAACGGCTGCGGGATGGCGAAGATGGGGCCGTTGCCGACCTTGGAGAAGTCGGTCATGCCCAGCAGGGTCGCGATGACGGTGCCTGCGACGATGGCCAGCAGGATGGAGAGCCGGGAGATTGCCGCGTTACCGAGCTTGCTCAGCAGCAGGACGAGCACCAGCGTGGCGGCGGCCAGGCCGATGTTCGCCAGGCTCCCGTAGTTCTCCGCCTGGGCATTGCCGCCCATGGCCCAGTTGGCCGCGACCGGCATCAGGGTCAGGCCGATGGTGGTGATGATGACGCCCGTGACCACGGGCGGGAAGAACTTGACGACCTTCGCGAAGAAGGGAGCAATGACGAGCCCGATGAACGAGGCGACCAGCACGGAGCCGAACACCGTCTGGATGCCGCCGCCGCCGTTGAGGATCGCCGTCATGGTGGCCACCCCGGCGAAGGACACGCCCTGGACCAACGGGAGCTGGGAGCCGAAGAACTTCACCCCGTAGCTTTGCAGGACGGTCGCCGCGCCGCCGACGAAGAGGCAGGAGGCGATGAGGAGGGCGATTTCGTCCTGGGCCACGCCTGCGGCGGTGCCCACGATGAGCGGTACCGCGATGATGCCTCCGTACATGGTCAGCACATGCTGGAACCCGTAGGCGAAGGAGCGGCCGACAGGCAGCCTCTCGTCTTCGGGCCGCTGTGGCTTAGCATGGTGTTTTGTAGTGCTGGCTGCTTTCATGAGCATGACTTCCTTGTCTCACATGAGTAGTTGGCGGGATGGCCTAGGACACGGGCAGGTGTCCTAGGCCATCGTGACGAGGGAGGGGCCTGGGCCTTGGCGGACCTGCCCCGCCCGCTAGCAGAAGCCGGGGATATTGGCCCAGACAGCGTCTTCCTGCCCGGCGCCTTCACGTTCGACGGTGGCCTCGATCAGCCCGTACGGGCGGTCCGCGGCATAGAAGACCTCGTTGGGGTTGTCCAGCTGGAACGGCGTGAGGTCCACCAGGAAGTGGTGCTTGTTCGGCAGGGAGAGCTTGATTTCCGCGATCTCCGGGTGCGCTTCAAGAACGTGCTTGCCCATCTGGAACAGGGTCTGCTGCAGCGCCAGCGAGTGGGTCTGCGCAAACGCGTCCAGCAGGATGGCGCGCACGCTCTCGTACACGGCATTGAAGTCGATCTCCCCGGCCCCAGGGTTGTACCGCCAGCGGGCGGTCACATCGGTGGCCAGGATCCGGTCGGTGGTTTCCTGCAGGGTGGTGTAGCGGTCGCGCGGGAAACCATGGAACTCCGAGCCGGTGGACTTCAGGACCGTCAGGTCCTGGATGCCGGCAACAAGGTGGCGCCGGCCGCCTTCGATCAGGAGCACGGCAGTGCGGGTTTCGGACTTGTTGCGCGAGAACGCGTGGTCATGGTCGTTGATCCGGTCCCACTTGTACTGCTCGGCCGCCCAGCGTCCGCCGGTGACCCAGTCGAAGCTCTCGGTGAAGTGCCTGCCCAGGCGCAGCAGGAAAGCTTCGGGCGAGCCGACGCCGTCGCGCGCAAAGGCGTAGACGGTGTTCTTCTGCGTGTCGGTGGCCACCACCTTGGAGTTGTCGCCTTTGGTGTGCGCGGTCTCGAAGTCCCCGTGCAGCTGGGAAGTGACGTTCAGGTCCTCGATCTCGTGGCGTGCGGTGTCGCGGGTGATCTTGACCAGGCGGACTTCGGCCTTGCCGTACTGGTTCCGGCCCAGGACGATGCGGCCGGCAGCGGCGGCGGTCTCTTCGGTCTGCAAAGCGGTCATGGCTAGCTCCCTCGGTAGGTGGAATATGCAAACGGGCTGATGAGAAGTGGTACGTGGTAGTGCTCTGCCGGATCCTTCAGGGCGAAGGTCAGCTCCACGGACGGGAAGAAGGTTTCCGTTCCCTGCTCCCGGAAGTAGGAACCCGTCTCAAAGCTGATCCGGTATGTTCCTGCTTCGATCCGCTCGGGGCCAAGGTTCTTGATACGGCCGTCCTGGTCCGTCACCCCCGAGCCGATTTCCTGCCAGCCGGTTGCCGATTTGGCTTCCAGAGTGGCCTTGACACCGGAGGCAGGCCTCCCGGTCCCGGTGTCGAGAATGTGGGTAGTCACATGGCTGACACTCATGCTTCCAGTACTCCTCTGAGTCGGAGGACGGCGATTTCGCGCAACTGCCCGGCGATGACCGGCAGCTCGTCCTCGGGTGAATGGCCGAGCCGGCGCTCCAGCTCGGCGAGGATTTCCCCGGCGCTGCGTCCGGCCGCACGGATCAGGAAGACCCGGCCGAACTTGTCTTCGTAGGCTTCGTTGCCGGCCCGGATCCGGCGGGCAGTCTCCCCGGATTGGTCGACGCCGGCCTGCTCGCGGCGGGACATGCCGGCTTCGGTGCTGGTGCCGGCGGCGCGCTCGCCGATGCGCGGGTGGTGGGCCAGGGCACCGTCGATCTCCTCGACGCTCCAGGGGTGCGCCGCCCGACCGGCGAAGGCGGCCAGCTCATCGACGCTGGAAAAGGGCCGCTCCTGCACGATCTGATCGATCCAGCGCTGGATATCCACGCACGGGCGCAGCACGGCTGCTGCCTCTTCGGCGGACGCGGCATTGAAAAGGTTTAAATCCATCGGGTGTCAGCTCTTTCAGGTTTGCCCACGAGCAACGCTGAACACCCTTGACCATCGCTTCCCGGTGACACCGGGTTCCGACTTGATTCGATGTTATTGCATCGTGGTTATTGCATCGTGGAATCTTTATTTCGAAATCAGTGTAACTGCCATCACAGGTTCCGTGTCAAGGGTAGCCGCCGAATTGACTCCGGTGAACATGAAACCCTGGGAACCCTTGACGCGCCGAGCCCGGGGCCGTAGCGTTTTCCGTACAACAATATTTCTTTTCCGGAATACGGAAACTTATTCCCATCCCCCAGGAGGAACCATGTCCGCTCCCCGCCAGACCCCGACTGCTCCCAGCTCCACCGGCCGCGTCTTCGACGCCGGCGGAACCGATCCCGACTTCTATTTTCCGCAGCGCCCGGCCCGCAGCGGCGGCTTCCTGCGTTTCATCCGCAGTGTCCCAGGCCGGCTCGTCCGCTCCCTGCGCGGCTGATGCGGCACCAGAGCGTCCCTCGAACGGCGATGGCGGGTCCACCAGGACCCGCCATCAGCTTTTAACAGCCTTCAGCTCTTTTCAACCCCTCCCCGGGAAAACTGGTCGACAGCAAGGGTGTCCCTTGCTGTCGACCAATCTTTTTCAAGGGAGGGCTCAGGCATCGCCCCCGGCGTTGCCGGAGGTGCCGGCGTTGACATTGGCCATGTCGTAGCGCGCGTAGGCCTGCCGCGGCGCCTCGGGATCGATCTCCCCGCGTCCGGCCAGCAGCTGCAGGGTGCGCAGGACCACCGAGTGCGCGTCGATGCCGAAGTACCGGCGGGCCGCGGCCCGGGTGTCGGAGAAGCCGAAGCCGTCCGCGCCCAGGCTGGCGAACTCGTTGGGCACGAACTGGCGGATCTGGTCCGGGACCTGGCTCATGTAGTCGCTCACGGCGACCACGGGTCCTTCGGCTCCGGCCAGCTGCCGGGCGACGAAAGACACCCGGGGTCCGGACGCTGGATCAAGGAAGGCCGTCCGCTCGGCCTCCAGGCCGTCGCGGCGCAGTTCGGTCCAGCTGGTCACGGACCAGACGTCGGCGGAGACGCCCCATTCCCCTGCCAGGATCTGCTGGGCCTGAAGCGCCCAAGGCACCGCGACGCCGGAGGCGAGCAGCTGGGCCTTGGGCCCCGGCGCTTCGGAGGCCTTGAGCCGGTACATGCCCTTGAGCAGACCTTCGACATCGAGGCCGTCGGGCTCTGCCGGCTGGACGATCGGCTCGTTGTACACCGTCAGGTAGTACATGACATTCGGATCCGGGTGGCTCCCGCCGTACATGCGCTCCAGGCCCGCACGCATGATGTGGCCGATCTCGTAACCGTAGGCGGGATCGTAGGTAACCACTGCCGGGTTGGTGGCCGCCAGGATCGGGGAGTGCCCGTCGGCGTGCTGCAGGCCCTCGCCGGTCAGCGTGGTCCGGCCGGCGGTCGCACCGATCACGAAACCGCGGGCCATCTGGTCCGCCGCCGCCCAGAACGAATCACCGGTGCGCTGGAAGCCGAACATCGAGTAGAACACGTAGATCGGCACCAGCGGCTCGCCATGCGTCGCGTACGCGGTGCCGGCCGCGGTAAAGGCCGCCACCGCCCCTGCCTCATTGATGCCCGGATGGATCAGCTGCCCGGCCGGGGATTCCTTGTAGGCCAGGACCAGGTCCCGGTCCACCGACAGGTAGTCCTGCCCCTTGGGGTTGTAGATCTTCGCCGTGGGGAAGAAGGCATCCATGCCGAAGGTGCGCGACTCATCGGGCACAATCGGCACCACGCGGGCACCGAACTCCTTGTCCCGCATCAGGTCCTTGAGCAGGCGCACGAACGCCATGGTGGTCGCCGCCTGCTGCTTGCCCGAGCCGCGCCGAGCCACCTCCCAGGCTTTCTCCCCCGGCAGGCTCAGCTTCCTCGACCGGCTCCTGCGCTCC
>NZ_JAAZSQ010000033.1:0-178 GCF_012395835.1 Arthrobacter mobilis | reverse complement strand
AGCTTCTTCATCTGGTGGGTCGCGTTGCGGCCCTCGAAGTGGCTGCCCAGGCCGTAGCCCTTGACCGTCTGGGCCAGGATCACCGTCGGCTGGCCGCGGTGTTCCACTGCCGCCTTATAGGCGGCGTAGACCTTGTGGTAGTCGTGGCCGCCGCGCTTGAGGTTCCAGATCTGTTCGT
>NZ_JAAZSQ010000056.1 GCF_012395835.1 Arthrobacter mobilis | reverse complement strand
GCCGAGAGCCGACCGGTAAACTGAGCCAATGACCGCATCCACGATCCGCCTGCGCCGCTGGCTGGCCGGGCTCGCCCTGCTGCTTGCGCTGCCCGCGACCTCGGCCGTCGCCCAGGACTTCGAACTGCCGCCGGTCGACGAGGTCTTCGTCCTGTCCGCGCAGGCCACCGCGCCGGACCGCATCGAGGTGCGCTGGCGGATCGCCGACGGCTATTACCTGTACCGGCACCGCACCTCGGTCAAGGCCGATGCCGCCTTCACCGGCGCGACCATGGCGCTGCCGAAGGGCAAGGCCTACCGCGACGAATTCTTCGGCGACGTCGAAACCTACCGCAAGGAATTGCTCGGCACCCTCACCGGCACGCCCGCGGCCGGCGCGAGCGCGACCACCCTGACCGTGAAGTACCAGGGCTGCGCCGATGCCGGCGTGTGCTACCCGCCGCAGACCCGCACCCTGAAGGTCGCGTTGCCGGGCGAAGCGGGCGCTGGCGGCTTCGGCTGTAAGGCGCGCGGGCTGCATGATTATGTCGTCAAGAACGGCTCTGCCGATCATCCCAACGCCGAGGTGAAATTCGCACTGGGTGATGTGGTCAACACCATGATCGGCTGCACTAATGGTGAAACGATCATGCTGTGCCACGACACCTCGCTGCCGCGCCCCTATTCTCTCGGCTTTCGGGTGCAAGGCACCGAGGGGCTGTGGATGGACGTCAACAAGTCGATCTATCTGGAGGGCAAGAGCCCACAGCCGCACCGCTGGGAGCCTGCCGAGGGCTGGTTTGCGAAATACGATCACCCGCTATGGAAACGCTACGCCGAGCTGGCGGCAGGGGCCGGGCATGGCGGGATGGACTGGTTCGTGATCCACGCTTTTGTCGAGGCGCTGAAGGCCAAGGCCCCGATGCCAATCGACATTTACGACGCGCTGGCCTGGAGCGCGATCACGCCTCTGTCGGAACAATCGATTGCTGAGGGCAATCGCACGTTAGATTTTCCCGACTTCACCCGAGGGCAGTGGCGCACCCGCAAGCCGATCTTTGCGCTGAACGACGCCTATTGATCGACGCGATTTAGGCCAAGCGCACCGCAAAGGCGAAATTGGTAATCTTGTCGGTATCCTTGACGCCCGGCGCGCTTTCGACGCCGCTGGAGGTATCGACCAGCGGCGCTCCGGTGCGCGCAATCGCCTCGGCAACATTCGTCGGATTTAGCCCGCCTGCCAGCCCCCACGGCAAGGCACCGCGATATCCGGCCAGCAGCGAGCAGTCGAACGCCAACCCCATGCCGCCGGGCAGCGCGCCTTTGGGGGTCTTGGCGTCGAACAAGATCAAGTCCGCCGCCCCGGCATAGGCTGCGGCGCGTGCGACATCGCTGGCGCTGGCGACGGGCAGCGCCTTCCACACCGGCTTGCCAAACCGCGCGCGCAACTGGGCCACGCGTTCGGGCGATTCCGAACCGTGCAGCTGCAGCGCGTTCAGC
>NZ_JAAZSQ010000100.1:305-582 GCF_012395835.1 Arthrobacter mobilis | reverse complement strand
GTGGCTGTGATCTGGTGCGTCTGCGACCGGAGACAACGGATTCGCGGCTAACTTGGGCGGAAATAAATTCGCTACGCGAATGGCCTGGCAGGGGGCGCGAGCGCTGTTTTACGGAATATACAAAAAAAGCACCTCCCGTAAACGGGAGGGCTTCGGCGATTCAGGAACGGGAATTTTATTCTGCCTCTGGTGTGTCGCCTTCCATGCCCTGCCGGGCATCATGGAGCCAGCGGCGGAGGTTACTCATTCTTTCCCGGTTTGCCCGGCTGGGACTTTT
>NZ_JAAZSQ010000100.1:0-168 GCF_012395835.1 Arthrobacter mobilis | reverse complement strand
CAATACAATTTCCCCTTTGCTGTTAAATCCCAGCGAAAACCGGACAGCTCCCCGCCTCTGTTCTGCACTGATAAAATCTAAAAACTCCTGTTTTTTCATAGCACCTCCTGTTTTTCTATCAGTGCTTTTGTTTCTTTCTTTTCCAGGGCTTTTCTGAGTAATGCCATG
>NZ_JAAZSQ010000075.1 GCF_012395835.1 Arthrobacter mobilis | reverse complement strand
AATGGTGTTATGCCTTGCCGGAAAACTTGACGGAAGTAGTCCGGCAGAATGTGACCCGATGTATAAAAGTTTTATGTCAATCAGGAAAAAGAATAAACATGGTTTTTTACCCGATCACACGGCAGATGCCAGAAAGAAAAAACTAAATGAATGTCCTGCGGCTGATGCAGGTACAGTAAGTAAAATTATTTCAAGCTTTGGCCGATTGAAAAACTTTTAATTCTGTTTGATTTAATTCTGATGTGAATACGCAAGTTTCAGGTTTGAGACTGGAACTTGCGAACATTTTTTACAGGGGTGGGAGGATGAAAATTATTAACGTACCTGATGCAAGAAGTGTGAGAATTGCCGGAATTGAAATTATCGATAGTGTCAAATCGGTCGCTTCTGTTTTTACTGAAATTTTGTTGTTTATGGTCTGGTTTCCGGCAATTGTCTATGGGCTTTATCGTTTTGTTATCGTTTTGTGGGATGCTTCCTTAAAGCCGCAATCGCTCATTGAGTTTATTAATTTCATGGTTGAGTTATACAGCTATGTACTTCCTTCGTTGGCTGTTATCGCAGTGGCTTTAGTCGTCGTTTTATCCATTTTTAAAAGACTCTCAGCAATATGGGAGGGAAGAAAGCAATGAGACATTTTTTTAATGTTCTTTCCTTTGCTGTTGCCCTGTTGCCAGCTACATTGTGTGCTGCTCAGATTCAGGGGAAAGTTATTCGCGTTCTCGATGGAGATACCATCGAAGTTAAAACACTACCCGCGAAAATTGTTGTGTATGAAGTTCCGATTCGAGTCCGATTGATAAATATCGATGCACCGGAAAAAAAACAACCCTTTGGTCGCTGGTCAACCAA
>NZ_JAAZSQ010000023.1:276-63200 GCF_012395835.1 Arthrobacter mobilis | reverse complement strand
ACGCCCATCGACCGGCACGTCCGCCGGTGCCCGCTCGTGGAAGGCATGGACCCTGCGAGTCGGCGTCCCGCATGACGGGCACTCCACCGCCCCGCCACGCGTCGACGCGCGAACCACGATCACCCCGCCAGTGTCCTCGATCTCTTCGATCACCAACGCCGACAACCCCGAGAACACCATCCCGACCAGCATCTTCGCATCAACCATGCCCCATCATGAGAAGCCCGGAAGCACGAACCAACCGTCGACGAGCCGTACCACCACCGAAAGTGCGACAGAGCCGTTTTTCTTACAGTCCCTGCGGCTAAAGCTCTCTAGCAGGCGGGGGCCTTGACGGCCATGACGGGGCAGGTCGCTTCGAGGATGACCCGCTGGGCGGTGCTGCCCAGGAGGAGTTTGCCGACCATGGAACGGTGTCTGATGCCCAGCACGATCAGCCGGGAGCCGTGTTGCTGGGCGACCTGGATGAGCCTATCGCCGGGATCGGCCAGCACCGAGGATTCGATGTGCAGGTCCATGCCGACGGCGCTGAGCTGTTCGCGCATTGACTGCTGTTCTTCATCGTCGAGGTCGTGGTGGCTGCGGTCGATGTTGACGATCAGCAGGGAGGTTTTCCTGAGGAGGGCTTCTTCCATCCCGCTGGCGAGGGCCTGCCTGCCTTCGGGGGTGGAGGTGTAGCCGATGACTACTGTCATGTCTGTTTCTCGTTTCGGTGGCTGCCGGAGGGGTGGCCGTGGGTGCTAGATGAAGTTGCTGACCAGGCCCTGCGGCAATTCGATGGGCAGGAGCGAGGGCAGCGCCAGCAGGAACAAATAGAGGACTGCTGAGTAGATGAGCGTGGTTTTCATCCTGGCCCTGGCGACGATCAGCAGGAAGGCGGGTACGAAGAGCAGGACGCCGATCATGTAGCCGGAGACGGCCGTGATGGCCAGGAAGCCGAGCATCCAGGTGAAGGTCCTGAAGGCGAAGCCGGTGTCGGCGGTCCAGCCGATCTTGCTGTGGCGGGTTTTCAGCCGGTCCGCTATTTCCTGGGAGAGCAGGATTCCGGAGATGATCAGGCCGGTGATGCTCACCAGTTGGGGAACCAGCCGGGCTTCGGGGGAGAAGGTCCCGGAGGTGACCAGGGCGGCGCCGAAAACGACGACGATCAAGACGGCAAGGCCGAGGGACCAGGCCGAGTTTTTCAGGGGGCTTTCGATGTCTTCGGGCTGTTCGTCGCGGTGTCCGTCGTCGGCGTTGACTTTCCGGCGTGCACGGATCCACTTGTACAGGGACCAGAGGATGGGCAGGACCAGGATGGCCAGGAAGACGAGGACGCCTGGGCGGGCCATCCATTCAATCCCGTTGTAGAGGCTGTCTGTGAGGAAGTAGTAGCGCTCCAGAGGGATGGCCAGGACGAAGCCGATCAGGAACGGGGCGCGGGGGACCCCGGTGGACTTCAGCAGCCAGCCGAAGGCGCCGAGGATGAGCATGACCCACAGATCACCGATCTGGCCGCCTTCCTGGAACGCACCCAGCAGCATGATGGCGACCAGGCCTGCTGCCAGCACGGCGAAGGGAACCTTGGTCAGCTTGGCCAGGCCGCGGACGCTGAGGAAGCAGAACAGGGCACCCAGGACGCTGGCGATCGCAAAGGACCAGACGATCAGGTACATCAGGTCCAGGTGGTCGGAGATGATCGACGGGCCCGGCTGGATGCCGTAAGTCAGCAGCATGCCCAGCAGCATCGCCGACGGAACGCCGCCGGGGATGCCGAACAGCAGGGTGGGAATCAGGTCGCCGGCCTCGACGGAGTTGTTGGCGCTTTCGGGCCCAACGATGCCGCGCGGGTCGCCCTTGCCGAAGTTGCGTTTGTCCTTGGCAGTGGCCACGGCCTGCCCGTAGGCGAGCCAGGTTCCGGCGGTTGCGCCGACGCCGGGCAGCACGCCTGCCCAGATGCCGATGAGGGCACCGCGGATGACCTGGGTCCAGTGGGCGAGCCATTCGCGGATGCCGCTGAACCAGCCGCCGCCGAGGGTGACGTTGTCCTGCTGTCCGCGGCGCTGGCTGGCGCGGCTGGCGATCTCAGCCAGGCCGAAGATGCCCAGGGCGACCGCAACCAGGGACAGGCCGTCGCCCAGGAACAGGCTGCCG
This sequence comes from Arthrobacter mobilis, assembly GCF_012395835.1. Lineage (GTDB taxonomy): Bacteria > Actinomycetota > Actinomycetes > Actinomycetales > Micrococcaceae > Crystallibacter > Crystallibacter mobilis. Next base: position 61,067 of record NZ_JAAZSQ010000023.1, on the reverse strand, counting down.
AAGGTGAAGCGTTCTTCGGCGGTGGTTGGCGAGGTTCCGACCATGCCCAGCAGCAGGCCCAGCAGGCCCGCGGTCACACCTTTGATGATGTTTCCGCGGGAGAGGACGGCGGCGAGGGCGACGCCGAGGACGGTCAGCATGAACAGTTCGGGGCTGGCGAAGGACAGGACCAAGGGACGGGCCAGGGGAATGGCCAGGGTCAGTCCGACGGCGCCGATGATTCCGCCGGCCATGGAGGACAGAAAGGCCAGGCTGAGCGCGCGTGCGGCCTGGCCTTTTTTAGCCATGGAGTATCCGTCCAGCATGGTGACGCTGGCGGAGGCGGAGCCGGGGGCTCCCAATAGGACGGCGGAGACGGTGTCGGAGGTGTGGACGACGGCCAGGGCGCCGATGAGCAGGGCCAGGGCCTGCGGCGGCTCCATGCCGAAGGTGATGGGCAGGAGGATGGCCACCGCGCCGGTGCCGCCCAGCCCGGGAATCAGGCCCATCACCAGGCCGGCGACGACGCCGATGAGGAGCATCAGGAGCAGCGACGGGTCGGCCAGGGAGGCCAGTGCTGCCATTGCTGAATCAAGCATGGTCTTCCTTACTCGACTTCGATGTCGTACTTGGACTTGAGCAGATCGACGATGTAGGTCCGCACGGCCGGGCTGACGGTGTAGGCCTCTTCAACGCGTTCGTCCAGACCCTCGTCGGCAACCAGGGGGTAGCCGCCCAGGACCTTGCCCGCCTTGGCCTGGAACCCGGGGTCGGCGCCGAGCTTTTCACTGGAGGTGCGCAGCAGTTCGACCGCTTTCTCCGGTGTTTCCTCAGGCACCCACAGCCCCTTCTGGTAGGTGTAGGTCAGTCCGAGAAGTGTCTTGTAGGCCTCGAACTTTTCCCCGGCAGGTTTGCTGCCGTGGAGGATTTCGTAGGCCTCGGCAACGGTGGGGACGTCCGGGAAGTTCGGGTCGCGGACGATGTTGCCGTTCTCGTCCAGCTGCCCAAAGGACATCAGCACGACGGCCTGGTCGTCCTTTTCCAGACCTGCCACGGCGGATTCGTAAGCGGAGGTGGTCTGGTAGTCGATGTCGATCTCCCCGCGCTGCAGGGCCAGGTTGACCGGTCCGCGGCCTTCGAAACCGAACGTGGATTCGATGTCCGCACCCAGCAGGTCAAAGGCGACCAGGGTGGTGATGTCGAGGCCGGTGGCGCTGATGCCCCCGAATTTCAGCGGCCGTTCCCGGTCGGTGAGGTCCTCAAGTCCGCTCACCCCTGCGCCCGTGCGGGCGTAGATGACCCCGCCGGTTCCGTTGACCACGAACGGCTGGAGGTCTTCGAAGGAGTAGTTGACAACCGAGCGTCCCAGTACCCAGGGCACCACTGTGGAGGCGGTGCTGACCAGGACCTCGGTGCCGTCGGGCCGCGCCGAGGAAGCAAAGTGGTTGCTGCCCGTGATGCCTTCGCCGCCGGCCTCGTTGACCGGAGCGAATCCGGGATGCCCGGGGATGACGCCGGTCAGCTCGGTTCCGATGAACCGTGCCCAGGTGTCGGTTCCGCCGCCTTCGGCCAACGGGATAAGGAACTGCAGGGTTTCGCCGCTGTAATCGCCGTCCTCGGTGGTGGCAGGGGGGTTGAGCAGGCTGCCCCCGAAGACGGTGGTGGCGACGGCGAGGGCGCCGAAACCGGCAACAGCGGCAATGACCGCCCGCCGGGAATGCTTCGGCGGCTCGGGCGTTTCCGCTGGTTCCGTTGCGGCAGTTTCGGGCTGCATGGTTGGTGGTTTCACAGAAGGAATTTCTCGTGTCATTCCATTGTCTCTTTCTGGTTGCCTGCGGTGGCCGGCGTTGGCCCATGCCCTTGCGGCATTTCCACAGGCCGGTTGGGGGAAGCTCCGTTACCAGGAGTCAGGCAGGAACAGTTGGGCATCGGCCAGCCGCCGTGCGCTGCGGACGGATCCGACGATCATGGCGCCGTCGTGGTGGTCGAGCCATGTCTCAATCAGGCCCGCCGGGGTGCGCATGGCGAGCGTGCCGGACAGCGGGGCGGTCATCAGCTTGCGGACCACGGTCCCTTCCTCGTGGGCGGCCATGGTCAGGGCGACGCTGCCGGTGATGGCCAGGGCGGGGTGGAGCCTGCCCATGGACAGCATCCGCACATTCATATCGGCCGCGTCACCGGATTCGGCGGGAGCCACAAATGCCAGCTTGGGGATGGCGCGTGCGGCCGTTTCCGGGGTGGACGCCAGGCCCATGAGGACAGCGGCCTCCCGGCGGGCAGCATCCAGGTGCTGCAGCAGCCGTTCCTGCCCGTCGATCTCGGCGGCAGTCTCCAAGCCGGTCAGGCCCAGGCTGTGGGCATCGAGAATGGCCACCGGTGCCCCGGCGTCGATCAGCGTGGCCGGGACCTGCCGCCCGTCAAAGCCGAGATAGTCCACTGGTTCTCCGGTGGGGAACAGGCTTCCGGTGGTCCTGCCTGCCGGATCATAGAACCCCATGCCCACCGGGATTCCCGGGAAGGGAACACCCGGGATCATTTGTGTGCCGATGTCCGGGACCCGGCCGCCGGGGGTCGGGACCTTCTGCAGAATCAGCTGGCCCGTGTTGGTGTTCAGGATCCTGACGGAGGTGGTGTCCGCGCCGGCGGTGACCCATCCCCGTTCGATAGCGTAGGGGGCGACGACTGCCGAGCAGTTTCCGCAGTTGCTCCCCCAGTCGACAGTGGCATTGTCGATGCCGACCTGGGCGAAGGTGTAGTTCACGTCGGCATCGGGGTGCTCCGAACGGGAGAGGATCACCGCCTTGCTTGTGGTCGAGGTTCCCCCGCCCACTCCGTCGATTTGGCGGTAGTCGGGGCTGCCGAAGAGCCGCAGCAGCACCTCGTCGACAGACTTGCCGGGAACCTGCAGGTTCTCTGCCTCGAACACCCAGCACTTGCTGGTGCCTCCGCGCATCCACGTAGCTGCAATAACTGACATGCTTCCTCGATTAATCACCGGTGCCGGACGCTGTTGCGCCGGTCACAATCCAATGGGCCTCACCAGAAATTGTCACCAGCGCGCGTTTTAACCACAAACCAATATTTGTGAATAGGGCTAAAGCTTTGCTTAAACCGGCTGGCATTTCAGGGCTTGATCGTGCTTGAGGCACGCTGAAAGCCATCTCTGGGGCCCGAAAATTAAGGGGAACCGCGCACGGTTTGAAGAGCATGGATGATTTCTTAACTATCGTTCAAATCTGCTTCAATCAGGCGGAGCGATATTCAACGTCAAAGGGCTGGCACTGCCGTTCGAAGTGGTCGAACTGGACCCAACGCGGCGCAGCCGGCACGTTGGCTTATCCCTCGAGGTGGTGCAGCAGTCGCGGCGGCCGGAGCGGGAAGTCGGGCAAATGCTGCCGTCCGGCCAAATCTGCAGCATGTACGCAGGGGCTTTCCACGCAAATGGTCATCAGGCGGCGCAGGCCTTGGCCGGCGTCACTCCCGGTGTTGTACGGGCGCTAAGGACAGCCGCCGTCAAGGAACATCCCGGGGCCTGGTGTCACGGGAAAAACAGCACCGGGCCGCAGCGACCTGCCCGCCCGCCAGGTTCGGTTTACAGGCTGGGATCGGGCATCCGGATCCTGTGGCATCCGGGCAACGTGCAGCGGGATTTGCCACCGGCTGGGGCGGCACGGAAGGCCGAACAGCCGCTGCCGCGCATGACGCAAAAGGAACGCCGGCCGAAGCCGCCCGTTCCTGGGAGGTGCTGCAGTGTGTCATTGGTTGGACCCCGCCGCAGGGATGTGGTTTCCTGATGCGGCCGGCGGCCCGACGGGGGTGGAGGTCCGTGACGGCAACCCCGGGTGCAACACTCAGGGGCGGAACTCCTTGACGCGGCTGGTTTTACACTGTGGCCTGGCCGGTGCCACGGGGCCATCTGTGCGGCAGCCGGAGCGCCTCGTTCAATTCGCCGACACGGGCACGGCCCGTCAGCTGTTGCCGACGGGCCGTGCCCGTGTATGCCGGATCGCGGCCGGCGGAGGATCCGTCACATGATGCCGGTGGGTACCAGCAGGGCCCAGGCCAGCGCCGGGGCGACCAGCACGACCGCTCCGGCGTAGATCATCAGCTGGCGGTAGACGCGCTGCCGGTCACTTTCGCGGGCGTTCGCGACCACCAGCGCGCCGTCGGTGGAGAACGGGGAGACGTCCACGACGGTGGCGGCAATGGCCAGGGCCGCGACCGTTCCGGAGGCACTGAGCGAACTGGTCGCCAGCAACGGACCGGCAAGGGGGATGAACGCGGTCAGCAGGGCAGTGGAGGAGGCGAAGGCGGAACCGATGCCGATGACGAAGCACAGGATGAGGGCGATCAGCAGGGGGGCGCCCAGGGCCAGGGCCAGATGGGCGAGGGTGTCGATCACGCCCACGTGCTGGAGCAGGGAGACATAGGTGATCATGCCGGCGACCAGCAGGACCGTGGACCAGGAGATCCCGCCGATGAACCTCTGGTGCTCCTTGATGTTGACCAGGGCCAGCAGCAGGCCGGCGGAGAGGGCGACGAAGCCGATCGGCATGTGGAACCCCAGAGTGCACACGAGCATCACGGCGATCAGGAGCAGGGTGAGGATCTGCTGGCCGTGCGGGCGGGTGGAACGGGCGGTGTCGACGTCGGCGTGCTGGCCGCTCTGGCCGTCACGCAGCCGGCGCAAGGCGGCGAACAGCACGATGGTGAGCACGGAGAGGATGAGGTTGAGCGCGAAGCTGGCGGCGAAGAGCGCGCCCTGGGAGATGGGGAAGCCGTTCTCGGCGGCGATGTCGTGCACCAGCACGCCGGCCACTGATAGCGGGGAGAAACCGCCGGCGTGGGCACCATTGATGATGAACGCACCCATCAGTACGGGGTGGATGCGCGACTCGTAGGCGAAGCCGATGGCCGCCGGTGCCAGCAGTGCGACGGCGGCGGGGGAGAAGGTGCCCAGTGATGTCAACACGGCAGCGATCAGGAAGAACACCCAGGGCAGCAACATCGTCCTGCCTCTGACCAGGCGAACGCAGGTCTGGACGACGATGTCGATCGTGCCGTTGTGCTGGGCCATACTGAAGAAGTAGGTGACGCCGATAATCGTCAGCACGATGTGGGCGGGGAACTCCGCCAGGATCTCCTTATCGTCCATACCGAGCAGGAAGTAGCCGACGCCGAAGGAGGCGACCAGACCCATCACGCCGATGTTCAGCGGCCATTTCGTGGCCACGACGAACATGGCGACGAGGATAACGAGCGGGACGATCTGGGTCGCGGTCATGGCAGGCTCCGTGGTGGGGCCCTCCGGGTTGAGGATGATGCGGCCCAGCACAATGGCGACCAGGCCCAGGACCCCGACACCGGCCACCGCCATCCGCAGGGTGCGGCGCCGGCGGGCAGCAGGGCTAGGACGGTCGTCCCGGGTGTCGGCTGCGCGCGCAGCGGTGTCGTGCATGGTCTTAGTCATGATGGTCTCCTCGGAGAGTGGCTCCTGCGGGGGAGGCCGCAACGGCGGTATCTCGGGCCTTTAAAAGGGCGACGGTGCGGGCGGCCCGCGCATCCGTTCGGCACGGGTGTCCATGGACCTGGCCATGTCTCCTTGCGCTTCGACCCCTGGTGAAAGGCCCACAAAAGAGCTTGATGCACATCACAGCTTAAGGCAATGTGACAACTGTGAACCAGAATGTAGTTATGCTTAATCCGTTCGGCCTACTGGCCGTCAGATAGATCGAGCCACAGGAGGAGGAAACCTTTGCTTCCTCAAGGTGCCCAGGACCTGTTCGATATGCGGCGCCTGGCCTTGTTGGTGGAGGTTGTCGAGCAGGGCTCCATTACGGCTGCGGCCGAACTGATGATGTACACCCCCTCGGCCGTATCCCAGCAGCTGCGCAAGCTCGAACAAGAGGTCGGACAGCCGTTGCTGAACCGCCGCTCCCGCGGAGTGGTGCCCACCGAAGCCGGCCAGGTGCTTGCCGATCACGCCCGCAAAATCGTCCGGCAGATGCAGGCCGCCCAGTCCGACCTGGACCAGATCACCGGGCTCAAGCGCGGATCCCTGACGGTCGGCACCTTTCCCACCCTGGCCGGGTCCTTCCTGCCGATCGTGATCCGGGTGTTCAAGAAGCGCTATCCGGCCATCAACCTGTTCGTGCGCAGTGCCCGCTTCGACGAACTGGTCGCCGATCTCGAGTCCGGGGTGACCGGGCTGTGCCTGCTGTGGGACTACCCCTGGAACCCCTTCCATGACGAATCCGTGCGGGTGACCGAGGTCTTCCAGGAGAGCACCGTCATCCTCGTGGCCCGCGGTCATCCCCTCGCGGACCGGGACGAGGTGACCATGGAAGAGCTGCGCAACGAGTCGTGGATCGTGCGCGCCGAAGCCCATCCGGTGGTGGAGGTGCTGCAGCGCTCGGCCCACGACGCCGGGTTCGAGCCGACCATCGGGTTCCTGGCTAACGACTATCAGGAGGCCCAGGCCATGGTCAGCGTCGGGATGGGCGTGGCCATGGTGCCCAAGACTGCCGTGGCCCTGCAGCACCCCGACGTGCGGGTGCTCCGCCTCGGCCCCCAGGCCCCGCTGCGGCGGGTGCTGCTGGCCCAGCGACAGGACAAGGTCTACGCTCCGGCGGAGGTTGCCTTCCACTCCACCCTCCTGGAGATCGCCCGCGAACGTGCGGGCGAGTACCTCTAAGCCTGCCGGCGGGGCGGCCGCCTCGCCGGAATACCCAAATACCCCGTGGAAGGATGAGCAGACGGCACTACCGGGTGCTCACCGGGACCTGTGACCGGCCAACCCTGGGAACCCCTCGGCTGTCGTCCGCCCTACAACGACAATTGCCGTTGACGGCTTGGGGCCAACCAGGTCGGACCATCCGCCAAGTTGCCCAGTTCTGGAGCTAGCCAGGGGAGCAGTCCGTCATCGCTTTCGCCAACTGGGCGGGCGCAAGTGCCCCTGCACGATTCAAGACAGTTCCTGCCCCTCGGTTTCCTACTATCGCTTCCCTCAAACCAGCCATGGCTAGGTAGGAATGGGGAAAATGCCGATAATGTCACCAGCAGGGGAGGGGCCCTTGCTACCAAGGAAAGGGAGGCGGCCGATGGGGGACGTGTGGCTGGAGACGCTCGCCGGAAATTTGATCGCCTCGGAACAGATCCAGAAGATCCATGTCGGAACCCGTAACGACACGCGACGGCTGTTCGTGAACCTGACCGCAAATCCCATGCGCGAAGAGGTCGCCGACTTCGCCAACCGGCTCCGATACTCGGAGAAGCTCGCCCCCGACGCGCTGAAGCGTGCGCAGGAGGCCGAAGCCAAGGCGGCCCGTGCCGACTTGGTCGTCGCCCTGAACGATGCCCGACGCATCGCGGATACCGAGAAAGCACCGCACGTCGTGAGCTACGACCACGGTGCGGGCAGGTGGAGAATCACCAGCCTCGGCAAGAAGTCAGGGATAACCAGGGCAATGGAAGACACCTAAGCAGGCGTAGACAAAGCTCCTCCGGATCCCGATTGGTTGCGTCGGCGCGATGGATCTTCCCGGCTCAGACCGCGAGCCCTGCCTAAGCTCCTGGGCCTCGTTCGCTGCGGAAGATGCAAGTGACCGCGGGAGAACTGCCGCTGCACAAGCCCGGTATCTGTAAAGGTACGGAACGCGTGTCCCCACATGAGGCCGCCCAAGCTATTCTGGCGCCTTATCGTTGAAGTCCACGCCCATGTAGACCGGCCAGGCGAGGGGACTGCATGCGGTTTGGGAAGTGCGGCAACATTCGTGCCCAGGGGAGCAGGTCACGAGACACAGGGTCGGCCGCCGGGACGTGGGTGGCCACATATCCTTCGGATGAGGATTTATTGGGCAGCTTCTTCTGTTGTCGCCTGCGGCAACCGGAACCTGAAGATGGAGCCGCGCTGCGTCAGCATTGTTGTTCCCTCGGGTCGGCGGCGGCGCTACCTCCCGGCACCCTGCGCCGGCCCCTCCCGGACAGCGGTTGCTGCCGTGCCGGCCCCGACCCACCCTGTGGAAGGGGATCCCGGCCCGGGAGCCGGCGGAGTGGGCGGACCACAACAGGGAGCTCGCCCAAGACAAGGCCTGGGCTTGAACCGTTCCCGGCATCGGCTGCGCCCCGGAAACACACACCCGCCGGAGCGCAGCCGCGGTACACAGCATCATCCGCACCATGCACAGCAGATTAGATAGAGAGAGGACGCACCGGTCGTGGAACGCATCCTGATAACCACCGATTATCTTGCCCCTGGCGATAAGGTCGACAGGCTCCTGCGACAGCACGGCCACGAACCTGTCTACTCTCCCTACACCGGGGCCCGGGAGCCCGCGGACCGGAAGGTCCTGTTCGGCGGCTTCGACGGGGCCATCCTGGCCAGCGAGCCCGTGACTGCGGACATGCTCGTCAAGGCGCACCGCATGAAGGTCCTGGCCCGCAGCGGCGTCGGGTACGACTCCATCGACGTTCCTGCCGCCGCCGCCCGCGGCATTCGCGTCTGCAGTGCCCCGGGAACAAACCACCACTCCGTCGCCGAGCTGAGCATCGGCCTGATCATCATGGCCGCCCGCCGCCTCGCCGACGTCACCGCCGCCGTGCGGCAGGGCCAGTGGCCCCGCGAAGCCGGGCACGAACTGCGCGGCGCAACATTGGGCATCGTCGGCTACGGTCCCAGCGGCCGGGCAACAGCCCGGCTCGGAACCGCCCTCGGCATGACCGTCATGGTCAGCACTTCCCACCCCGACACCGAAGACCCCTCGGTCCACTTCGCCGACCTCGAGACCGTCATCGCCAGCGCGGACTACCTCTCCCTGCACGCACGGGCCGACAGGACCGCCGGACCGCTCATCGACGCGCCCCGGCTGCAGACCATGAAGCCGAGCGCCGTTCTGATCAACACGGCCCGCGGCTCGCTTGTGGACGAGGACGCCCTGGCCCACGCCCTGCGCACGGGAAGCATTGCCGGCGCCGCCCTGGACGTGCTCAAGAACGAGCCGTGGCCCCAAGACAGTCCGCTGCGGGACCTGGACAACCTGATCGTCACCTCGCACCTCGCGGGCCAAACGGCCGAAGCACGGATACGGGCAGGCCTGGCAGCGGCCCGGGCCGTCATCGACGTCCTCGACGGCCGCGAGCCGGCCCACCCCGTGGACCGATAACCCCAATGACCAACAACGAAGACCCGGTTTGCGGAAGCACGAACGCCACCGTCAGCCAATGGCCAACCCCTACTGGAACGGTCACCGAGCTCGGAGGGCACTATTTAGGTCGGAGGAACGACGACGACTTTGTTCAACTGCTCGCTGATGACTTCGGCGTGGTCCTGTTGAACGCCGTCGTCAGCGGTTTGCCGAAAGTACGTGCTCCAAAATGAAGTCGCTTTGGCCAGCACGGCCAAGGGTGAACGACCTCGTCCCGACTTTGGTGAAGCCGCACTTCTCGTAAAGCGGACCACCCCGACGATCTTCCAACTGTCGGAACGCTTTACCAGCTCCTCGGTGCGTGCGCACCGCCAATGAAGGCCTTCAATTGGGGCGGTGTCTTCCAACCAGGTCGGCAATCTGGGCTGATGTGCGGGCTTTACGCGTCGGGAAGGGGCGGACCGGGTGCCGCACTACAGTTTTCCCGTGCAGAGGACACCCAGGGAGGGCCCAGCATTGACGGCCTGAATTCCCCTGGTGCCGGTTTTGTTATGGGTGCCCCGACGCTGGAGCGAGCCGGCCAAGGTAGTAGTTCTTCGGCCAGTGCCTGAGCCGTTGCGGAAGCAGCGGATATACCCTGGCCAGCAGATTGATCGTGTGTTCGAAACACAAACGGTGCCGCCGGTTCCACGGCAGCCGGAAGTCCTTCCGCAGCCGGCGCGGTAGGAGCCCTGCCGTGAGCAGGCGTGCCAGGGGCATGACCAGGCGCATCGCGACCGGTCCGGCCGGCGGATAGAGCAGGTCGCGTGCGACGCGCACCGCGACTTCGTCGGCTTCCAGCCCGGCCAGGGTGCGGTTCCAGTAGTCGTCGAAGGCCGTCCTGTCGGCCGGCCACATCTGCTCCGGCAGCTGCAGGGCAGTGCCGATCCTGGCGTACTCGCGGTAGATGACATCGGCCGAGGCGTCGTCGAGCGGGCCGTGGATTTTCTCGTGGACCGTGACCATGGTGTCGTACAGGGTGGCCACCACCCAGAGCTGGGTTTCGGCGTCGAAGGCGTTGTACCCCCTCGAGGCGGCGTCCGGGCGGCGGCGGACACGGGCATGGGCCCGGTTCACCGCACGCCTGACGGTGGCCACCTGGCCCGAGCTGCCGTAGACCACGGCGTAGACATAGCTCATCGTGCTGCGGAGCCTGTCCATCGGGCGCTGGGCGAAATTGCTGTGCTCGGCGATGGCATGACCGATGGCGGGATGGGCGATCTGCAGCAGCACGGCGCGCCCCGCGCCGGCGAGCAAAACGCCCTCCGCCCCGATGTCGGCAAGTCCACGAACCATTTAGACACTGTACCCGAGAGGTTTTCCGGGGTTGTGGCAGGCGCCCAACCTCCCTGAACGTGATCACCTCACGCGACAGGCCGCATGGCTCAACGCAAAGCCCGGCGGCTGGGAAGCTGCTCAAAGCAGGGCAGGCATTCAATTCCGGCAAGATACTGCCGCTTTTGGGGCGGTTTTCGCATAAGCGGGTGCCTACCGTGGGCCGGCGCCGTCCGTTGGCCGCCCCGGGGCGCGGGCAGTGCCGGCGGCCCCGGGTGCTGCCGTCTCCACGGGACCCGTGCCAGGTCCGCGGCTGCAGGGGTCAGAGCTCGCGGAGGTAGCAGAGCATGCGGTAGTCCTTGCCCGGCTGGAGGTTGGTGAAGCCGTGGCGTTCGTAGAACTGGCGGGCGTCGGCGTCGACCTCATCGACGTTGATGTGAACCTCGGCCGCGCCCCGCTCACGGACCCGGAGGATCGCTGCCGTCAGCAGTGCGGTGCCGATCCCCCGGCCGCGCAGTCCGGGCCGTACGTAGAGTTCCTCGAGCTGGGCCAGGGGCCCGTCGTAGTACGGTGTGGGCCGCAGGGTCAGGAAGGCGAAACCTGTCGGCGTCCCGGGAGCCCCTGACAGCAGTACCAGCACGTCATCCCGGGCCAGGAGGACCCTGAACCGGGTGGCCAGCTCCCCGGCAGTCGGGCCGGGCGTCTCAAACTCGGCGTTGAAGTCGTACAGCAGGCGTCCCACCGCGCCCGCATGCCCGGCCGATGCGGGGAAGACTTCGGTGGCGGCCATGGAGTCATTCTGGATGCCTGACCTCCGCCTCCGGAAGTCCTGCCACCGGCATGAGGGGAAGCCCCGTGCATGCACCGGCACGAAGGCGCGATGCGCGCCAGACAGCTGTCGCACGGCAGACCCCTGCCCGGATCCGCCCTGGTCCTCCAGAACGAATCGTGGGTGTGGCCCTTGCGGAGCAAGGAACCAAACGCTTTCACCTGGTCGGCCACTCCTTGGGCCGGAAGCCTGTTTCCTGAGCCGCCAGATCTTCCTCCACCCCGAGGAAGACCCGGAACGGTTTTTGGAGAACTTCATCGCCGGCAACCGGGCAGCACCGTATTATTCGAGCCCGCTCTATGCCATCAGCGTCCGGCAAAGGTACGCGCCGGCGCAGTCCGGGGCATCTCCGAGTCCATGGTCGACCTTTCGGACAACGGCTGCTTCATGGAGAAGTTCCTGGCCCTTCCACTGCCCCGGATGTTCATGCACGGAGAGCGGAACCGGCCCCTGAGCTGCCTGCCGCACCTTGCCGCCAACGGCGTCGAACTGGCGGAAATCCAGCACAGCGGACACTTCCCGATGTACTCCAATGCGCCGGAAACGTGGAACAGAATCGCGTTCTTCCAACGCTGGGTTGAAGCGGCTGCAGCACCGTCAGCACAGGAGCCGGCCCACCCCTGACAACAGCCGCACAACGAAAAACGAGCGCGAACTTGCAAACCCGAGGCCCCAGGCCTGGCGGAAACCGCCAACAAGATTCCGATCTCGCCCTGGCCCCTGTACGTGATCGACCGGGCTGAAGCCGGAAGCTCTACTTGGAGGAGCGGACGATGGACCGGCCCGCAACCGCCATAACCCGTTTCAGACTGACAGGAGGAGACTTGCCTCAGGAATTCGCCGACGGGCCTGAAAACACATCATCAACCATGGTCATCCGCGCTAAGGGTGTAATGGACGGGGCCAGAACTCTCTCCGGGGCGGCCGAGTGCCTCGAATCCCACGCTGCCTGGCTGAGTAACCTCGAGGCCAAGGGATACCAGCTTGCCGGCCCCGTCGAGGATGATTACGGCTATGCCGCACTGGCAGAGCCGGAGATCTAAGCGGCCAAATTCGGGGAGTGCACCTGCCCGGACCGGCGGGTCGTCGCCTCGCGACGCACAGGTGCGGCACCGCCATGGTGCCGCACCTGCATCCCTCCGTCAGCGGCCGAGGATCCGCTGCAGCAGCGGACGCTTCCTGGCTTCCTGCCGTGGGGTTTCCAGATCTGCCCGCCTTTTGCCGGCCCGGGCTTCTGTATTCAGCGCCACCGCCTGCTGGACAGCTTCCTGGAGCGGTTCGGCCTGATTGCGGTGCGCGGCAGCTGTCGTAAGGAAGCCGTAGTAGTGGTGCCGGAAGGTTGCTCCGTCCAGGCTCTCCAAGTGCTTCGCCACCTCGGCCTCCCGACGGCTCGCGTTCAACGACCCATCACCCAGGATGGCAAGAATTCGCTGGGATGCCCCCTGGCTGAAGCCGCCCCCTTGGGCGGCCGTCAGCGTATACGCCGCGGGTGCGGCCTCGCTGCCGTTCTTCAATGATCCACCGTGCTTTCACTCGCCTGCAGCGACCGATGCTGCCGCCGCACCGGGTACTATCGGCCGAAAGACCGAGTTCGTCAGATGAGCGGCTCCCGGAAGGCTCCCATGGTCTTGGCCTACGTGGCCAGCCCTTCCGGGCACCGTCGGCCTGAGCCACGACCAGCCGGAACCCATCCCACCAGGGCTCGTAAAAGAAGCGCTCTCGGGGTTGGATGGAACTGGAGCTTCCGTGACATCTTCGAAGAATTAGGTGCCAAGGAAATTCTCGACCAGGGGGTGGGCATGGCGGATAAGGGCGGTTCCGGCATGTCGCCAAGCTGTGCCGCCGCGGCATCATTTACCGTGGCCCCGAAATCGGCATGAGCTGCAGCTATGCTCCTGATCCTGGTTATGGCCATAAGGGTAGTGCGGGCGCTTCGTCGTTTGCGTGTCATCCAAAGCCGCCTGTCCGGGATTCAGGACACGGGGGAAACCCGGTTGTCGTGACTCTGAGCTTTCACCTAAACGATGCGCCGGCCCTGGCGGCCTCGGCGTGTCCGGCCGGCTCGACACTCTGCCCCCCTTGCACGAAGCTTCGTGCAAGGGGGTGAACTTGCCGTGATCCGCGGCCGGCTGCCCGGTCCAAGTTGTGCATCCGGCGTGGCAGGGCCGGTGACCGGTTCGCTAACATCACCAAACGACCCCGCTACAATCCGGCGCCAACGGCCCGACGTCGTGTCATTACTGCCGGTTCCTAACGTGAATCTGCAGGCGATGGAGCGAAATCCTGGTGGCAGCAGGTGCTGCCGCTGTTTATTGCCCTGCGGGCGGGTGGGAGCATGGCTGTATGGAAAAGGCACGGGAGCCCGATTCCGGGACGGCCCCAGCCGAGGACCGCGGGCCCGGGACACCGGGAAGTGCCGGCGATCCGGCCGGCCGATCCAACCAGGACCTGCGCGCCAGAGGCCGGCGCCGCCGCGACGCAGAGCAAAAACTCGCCCAGCGCCAGCCGGTACCCGAGGAAGAATCCGGCCAGGACACCGGGGGCGACGGCAGGTAGCTGACCTATGGCCGACACACCGGCGCATTCGGAAGACCTTCCGCAAAGCGCATCCGGATGTCGGCGTCAGGGTCTATCCGGCGATCGACAATGAAGCCATCGTCGGCGGGTCCGCAGCGGGCGCTACAACTTGGGTTTGATCGTTTCACGTCCTGCCGTTCTGGGACTTCCCTCCCGCGAGGTGGGGCAGCAGACGCTCCAAGCCCAGATGCCGCCCGGATCACTGAACAACGGCATCCCGCCACTGGTCGAAGCGGTAGCTGGTTTCGCCGTGGCTGGAGGTAGCGAGGCTAACAGGGGCTGATACCCAAGGCTGGTCTTTCCGGCCAGCAGCGGCCGGATACTGGTGAATCGGTACATTCGTTCGCCCCATCCAAACATTATTGTTCGGAAAACATCGCTTTTCCTTAACTCCGCCCAGCCCCATACTGAACCGAGTGTAGAAACCGCGGTCCCGTCGAACCATGGGGTTCTCCAGTACACCGGACCGCGACTTTGGATCCTCGATACCTAACCTTGGAGATTTAGCATGCGCTCTCACGCGCCCGCAGAACCAGCGCAGACGGACCAGCCAGGTCTGTCCAAGGTGCTCAAGCCACGGCACCTGTCCATGATCGCCATCGCCGGAGTTATCGGCGCCGGCCTGTTCGTCGGTTCCGGTGCCGCCATCCAGCAGGCCGGGCCCGGCATCCTCGTCGCGTACGCGGCGGCCGGCCTGGTGGTCATCCTGGTGATGCGCATGCTCGGCGAAATGGCCGCGGCCAACCCCGAGACGGGCTCCTTCTCCGCCTACGCCGACAAGGCCCTGGGCCGCTGGGCCGGTTTCAGCATCGGCTGGCTCTACGCCTGGTTCTGGATCATTGTGCTGGGCATCGAGGCCACCGCCGGTGCGGCCATCATGCACCGCTGGGTCCCGGGCATCGACCAGTGGGTCTGGGCGCTGGTCCTGATGGTCCTGCTGACGCTGACCAACGTGGCGTCGGTGAAGTCCTTCGGCGAATTCGAATTCTGGTTCGCCTCGATCAAGGTGGCCGCCATCGTCGGCTTCCTGCTGTTCGGCGTGGCCGCCATTGCCGGCCTGATCCCCGGTGTTGACGCCCCAGGCCTGACCAACCTGACCGGCCAGGGCGGCTTCTTCCCCAACGGCGGCGCCGCCGTGCTGGCCGGCATTCTCGTGGTGGTCTTCTCCTTCTTCGGTGCCGAAATCGCCACCATCGCGGCCGGTGAGTCCACCAACCCGGTCAACGCTGTCAAGAAGGCGGTGCGCTCCACCGTCTGGCGCATCCTCGTGTTCTACATTGGCTCCATCGCCATCGTGGTGACGCTGCTGCCGTGGAACAGCACCTCCGTGGCCAAGAGCCCGTACGTGGCCGTCATGGAGCTCTACGGGATCCCCGGCGCCGGCGTCATCATGGACGTGATCGTGCTGACCTCGGTGCTTTCCTGCCTGAACTCGGGCCTCTACACCGCCAGCCGCATGCTCTTCTCGCTGTCCACCCGCGGCGACGCCCCGCGCTCCTGGGGCCGGATCTCCAAGCGCGGTGTCCCGGTCTCGGCCGTGCTCGCCTCGACCGTGGTCGGCTTCATCACTGTGGGCCTGAACTACATCGCCCCGGACACGGTCTTCCTCTTCCTGGTGAACACCTCCGGTGCCATCGCGCTGTTCGTCTGGCTCGTCATCGCGCTCTCGCAGCTGATCCTGCGCCGACGCCTGGGCGCACAGGCGAAGCAGCTCACCCTAAAGATGTGGTTCTTCCCCTACCTGACCTGGCTGGCCATCGGCAGCATCGTGGCACTGCTGGTTGGCATGGTCATCCTGGAGAGCACCCGCGAGTCGCTGCTGCTTTCGGTGCTGCTGGCCGCCGTCGTCGTCGCTATTGGCGTCTGGCGGTACCGCCGGAACAACCGTCCCCAGGATGAGCAGGAAGACCAGGCGCAGCTGGTCCCGGCAGGTAAGTAGAACTGGACAGGCGGCTCCGGCCTTAGCTGGTCCTCGGGTTGTCCACCCGGTCGCGCCCCGCACTTGACGGTGCGGGGCGCCACCGGTCGTTCCAGCGACTCATCCTTCGATTACCATCCTGCTCCGCTCAACTCTGTACGGCAGTGTTGAGTGGCCGTACTGCGGGGAGTAGCGTGGCCCCCATCGGCAACCCGTATTACCCTTCGGAGCGACCATGCCACATGTGGGACGCCGGCTCGCTGCCCTCACGGCGGCTCTGGCGATGAGTGTGACCAGCGGTGCTGTTACCAGCCCGGCGTTCGCCGGCCAGCGGGAGGCCGACAAGACCTCGACCGCCACGGGGTACGGGGGCGCGGTAAGTACGGTGGACCCGGAGGCATCCGCAGCGGCGATTGAAGTTCTCCGCGACGGCGGCAACGCGGCGGACGCCGCCGTCGCCGCAGCCGCCACCCTGGGCGTGACCGAGCCGTACAGCGCCGGGATCGGCGGCGGCGGCTACTTCGTGTTCTACGACGCGAAGACCGGCCGGGTCGGCACCATCGACGGCCGCGAGACCGCACCGGCAGCGATGCCGCGCGATGCGTTCATCGACCCGGAGACCGGCCAGCCCTACCCCTTCACGCCGGAGCTTGTCACCAGTGGCGTCTCCGTAGGCGTACCCGGCACGCCGGCCACGTGGGAGCGCGCACTCGACCACTGGGGAACTTTGAGCCTCGGCGAGGCCCTCAAGCCTGCCATCAAGGTCGCGACCCGCGGCTTCGTGGTCGACGAAACGTTCCGCCAGCAGACCCTCGACAACGAGCTCCGCTTCGCAGCGTTCACCTCGACGAGCAGCCTCTTCCTCCCGGGCGGCGACGCCCCCGCCGTCGGCAGTATCTTCCGGAACCAAGACCTCGCCAAGACATACCGGCTCCTCGCCAAGCAGGGCACGCGCGCCTTCTACCGCGGGCCGCTCGCGGCCGAGATTGCGGCCACCGTCCAGGATCCGCCGAAGACGGCCACCACGACGCTGCCTGTCCCGGCCGGTCACATGACGACGGCGGATCTCGCCGCATACCGTGCCCTGGACCAGGCGCCTGCACATGTGGAGTACCGCGGCCTGGATGTCTACGGCATGGCGCCGTCGAGCAGCGGCGGAACCACCGTCGGTGAGGCGCTGAATATCCTGGACTCATTCAACCTGACCGAGATGTCCACGCCCGACGCCCTGCACCACTACCTCGAGGCGAGCGCGCTTGCCTTCGCCGACCGCGGCAAGTACGTGGGCGATCCGGCTTTTGTCGACGTCCCCACCGGTGCCCTCACGGACCCGTTGTTCGGCAAGGAGCGCGCGTGCCGGATCGACCCGCTGCGGGCGGCCTCGAAGCCCGTCGCACCGGGGGAGGTGTCCTCGTACGACGGCGTGTGCCCGGCTGCCGCCGCGCCGCTGGCCGATGAGAAGGACACCGAGAACATCTCGACGACCAACCTGACGGTCGCGGACAAGTGGGGCAACGTGGTCGAGTACACGCTGACGATCGAGCAGACCGGCGGTTCCGGCATCGTGGTGCCCGGCCGAGGGTTCCTGCTCAACAACGAGCTGACCGATTTCTCGACCGTGTATGACCCGGCCGACCCGAACCGGATCGAGCCGGGGAAGCGGCCTCGCTCCTCGATGTCGCCGACCATCATCCTCGAGGACGGCAAGCCCTTCCTCGCGCTCGGTTCGCCGGGCGGCTCGACGATCATCACGACCGTCCTGCAGACGATCCTGAACCGCGTGGATCTGGGGATGGACATCCCGGAGGCGATCGCGGCGCCGCGTGCGGCGCAGCGGAATACCGCCAGCGTCACGGCCGAGCCGGAGTTCATCACCGCGTACGGAAGCGGGCTGGCACCGTACGGCCACGAGCTCACGCCGGCCGGGGACGCGTTCAGCTCCGCGGCAGAGATCGGGGCGGTGACCGCAATCGAGTTCAGGCGGGATGGGACCATGGTCGCTGCGGCGGAGCCCAGGAGGCGCGGCGGCGGTTCGGCCATGGTCGTCACACCGTCGCCCTGACCGAGTCAGGCTGACGCCGGTGTGATGAGAAACACCCGTCACGAAATTGTAACGATCCATCAACAATCGATACGTTTAACGACGCCTTACCCGCCCATCAGGGTATAGGCCGGGTCCGAACGCCGAGCCCTGTCAGCGTACCTGTCCGTTCAATTTCACAGACAGGGGTGGAGGAACCATCGTTGGCGCCATCGGCGCCTTGGGGTGTAGTGCGGCCCGTTGCCTGGCAGTCCAGCTGCCAACCGGCCGCACCGGGATGACTCTCTCCCGAACCCGACAGCTAACTTCGCAGGCGTGTAGAGAGGACTCCCATGAAGAAGCACCCGGCCCACGGCCGCCGCCGCGCCGGTTCCACTGTTCCATCTCCGGGCAGGGACACAGGCCGCGGCCGCCGGCGCGCCGCCGCCCCAACCACTGGCTCCCTGCGCCGCATCGGCGCGGTCACCGGCCTGGCGGCAGCCGCCACCAGCGTGGCTGCCGCCGCGGTCTTTCCCCTCGTGCAGGCGGGAGCCCAGGACGGTGCTGGGGACCACTCAGACTTCCAGGCGAGCGCGACATCCTCGTCCACTGATGTGGCCGCCGACCAGGGGACGCTGGGGTTCAGCCGTTCCATAGTCGCCAGGGAAGCGACTGCGCAGGAGGCCAAGGAATCCCGGACGGCTGCCGAACCCCAGCCGCCCACCGGTACTGCCAGCGTGAAGGAACGGACTGCGCCGGCGGCGGAGGCCGGGGAGGAGTCCGCGCCCGCAGCTGCCGGCGCGACGGACGCGGCTGATGCCGCCCAAAAGGCGCCGGCGGCCGTCACCGAGGCAGCTGCACCGGTAGCTTCCGCCGCGAAGCAGGCAGTGGACCAGGCGGCCGCCGCCCCTAGCGAATCCGCTGCGCCCGCCGAGAGGCCGGTAGCTCAGGAAGCGGTGCCGACTGAACCGGCTGGACAGACTGCCTCGGCCACGTCGACGGCGCAGGCCGAACCGGCGCCGGGCAGCGAGGTAGGCGACGCCGCGGAAGTGCCCACTCCCGGGGCGTCGCCGGATCCCGGAGATGCAGCTGAGGAAGGCCCGGAAAAGGAAGACCCGGCCGACGGCCCGATCTGGCGCTGGCTCCACCACCAATGGCTGGGAGGAGACGACTGGCAGTACAGCCAGCCGTAGGATCAGCCCCGCAGGGCGGGCCCGGTGGCGGGCCGGCTTACGTCCAGAGCCGCGCGGTGGCGATCTGTGCGCCCCGGCCCAGCGCCTCCAGTTTCGCCCAGGCGATCTGCGGGTGCACGCGCCCGCCCAGCCCGCAGTCGGTGGAGGCAATCACCCGTTCCCGGCCCACCAGCTTCGCGAAGCGCTCGATCCGGTCCGCCACCAGCTCCGGGTGCTCCACCACATTGGTGGCATGGGAGACGACGCCGGGGATGATCACCTTGCCCTCGGGCAGTTCGGTCTCCTCCCAGAGGCGCCATTCGTGCTCGTGGCGGACGTTGGCGGCCTCGAACGAGTAGGCGCCGGCGTTGACCTGCAGCACCGAGCCGATGATGTCCGCGAACGGAATGTCGGTAGTGTGCGGCCCGTGCCAGGAGCCCCAGCACACGTGCAGGCGGATCTGTTCCCGGGGCAGGTCCCGCAGCGCCCAGTTCGTGGCCTCGACCCGGAGCTGGATGAACTTCAGGTAGTCCTCCAGCGCCGGTTCGGGGTTGATCTGGTCCCAGCTTTCGGCCAGTGACGGGTCGTCGAGCTGGACCGTCAGGCCGGCATCGGTGATTGCCTTGTACTCTTCCCGCATGGCGTCGGCGCAGGCGTAGAGCAGTTCCTCGTCGGACTGGTAGTAGTCGTTGGCTATCCGGGCGCAGGAGCCCGGGGACAGCGATGCCACGAAACCTTCGGCGAGTCCGGCGGCGGCCAGGCCCTTCTTCAGGTTGGTTACATCCGAGGCCACCAGGTCCTGGCCGGTGTAGGTCAGCGGGCCGGCGACCTTGGGCTGGGTGACCGATTTGCGGTGGGCCAGGATCCCGGAGGAAGGGTCCGTGTAGGCGTCGTTGAACTTCACCCGGTCGCGGCGGTCCGTGAACGTGGTCAGCACGATGTTGCCGGGGGAGGAACGGCGCACCTCGGTATCGGCCCAGCGGTCGGTCCCGGTCGGTTCCAGCCCGCCGAGGCGGGCGAAGGAGTAGTTCCACCAGGCCCCGTAGTCGACGGAACTGGACATGGTGTGGCCGTACTCGCCGTCATTGGGAATGTCGATGCCCAGGTCCTTCTGGCGGGCGACGACGTCGGCAACGCTGGCTTCGAGCAGCTGGAGGAACTCGTCCGTGATGCCGCCGGCCTCCCTGGCCTGGTTGGCGGCCAGCAGCTCCGGAGTGCGCGGCAGGGAGCCGGCATGGGTGACGCGGATGTGGTCGGTGTTAAAGGACATGGCGGAGCTACCTTTCCATCGGTCCTGGCAGTAGCACCTTGCTCCGAACGGAGGGGTTGCTGCGGCGTCATCGATCCAGGTCTCTCGGCCGCTCGGGATGGTCAGTGCCATCAAACTATGCGGGGGCGGGTGCGCGCAAATCGCCAGTCCCGGAGTGGGAGAGTCCGGCTCCGGAAGATTCGTTGACAGACTCCGGGCCCGGGCGTGTACTTGAAGCGGCGCCAGTCCGGACGGGCGCCGTGCCAGGGAGCGGCCCGACCGCACTTCGGCCAGGGCCGCCTGATGAAGGGAGGCCACATGGGAGAGGCACGCGAGGTAATGGACCGTATGACCGCGGCCATGATGTCGAATGATGCGGCGGCGCTGGCGGCCTGCTATGCCGAGGACGCGGTCGCCATCACGCCGGACCAGGGCGAGCTCACGGGACGCGAAGAGATCAGCAGCTACCTGTCGCAGATGGCGGAGGCGTTCCCGGACGCGGCCTACGAGCCTCTGGATAAGCATGAGGCCGGCAACGTCGCGATCGACGAGGGGTACTTCACCGGCACGAACACAGGTCCACTACAGATGCCCTCCGGTGAGAGTATGCCGCCGACGGAACGGCAGATCCGGCTCAGAAGCTGCGATGTCGCCCGCGTTGAAGGCGGCCTGATCACGTCCCACCACTTCTACTTCGACCAGATGGAATTTCTGGGACAGCTGGGCCTGCTCCCGGAACCTGATCCCGGAGCCCTTTAGCCTCCTATTTTCCGGTGCTGCCACGCTCCGGCTCGGGGCTGGTGCCTCGAGCCGGAGCCTTAGGCCCTGATCCGGCAGCGGGGATGGATCAGCCGGTGTGCCGTCCGGTGAGCTTGTCCAGCAGCCTGTCGACCATGCCGACACCCGGGCCGACGGTCTTGTGGAACAGCTCGGAGTGCGGAGCATGCGGGTGCGGCCGGGTCGGTGCCAGTTTCTTGGCGGTCTCCACCTTCTTGCCCAGGTCCACGAGCTTATCGCCGGGGATGTGGGCCCGCAGTTTGGGGAACTGCTCGGTCTCCTCGTCGTTCACGTGGTGGCGCAGCTGTCCCTCCAGCTGCCGGACCAGCTCCAGGAACGTCGGCTCCCCGGCGTCGACGTCTTCCATCCGCTTCATCACTTCGACGATCTCCTGGTGCTCCTTTTTGTCGTGCTCGACCTCCTCGGCACCGTTCGGCACGTGGTCCTTGATCGCCGGATAGACATACATCTCCTCGGCGACGGCATGACGCATCACTTCCGCGATCACGGTATCAGCCAGTTCCCTGCGCCGGTCGTGATCCGGGGTGCCCTCGATCTGGCCGAGCAGTTCGAGCATTTCCCGGTGGTCGCTGGTGAGGATGTCGATGACGTCCGTACCTGGCTGGTTGGCATGGGTCTCGGTCATGAGACGCCCCTCCTTCGGATCGTTGTTCCCTGGACGAAAGTACGAA
The DNA here is from genome assembly GCF_012395835.1 of Arthrobacter mobilis. GTDB lineage: Bacteria > Actinomycetota > Actinomycetes > Actinomycetales > Micrococcaceae > Crystallibacter > Crystallibacter mobilis. The sequence goes on along the minus strand of NZ_JAAZSQ010000023.1, from coordinate 39,397 downwards.
GGCCCTGCACCCGGCCGCTGTCCCTGGCCGCCCGGCCGTGGACAGCATGCTGAGTACAAGCGACTCTAGACCACGCGGGTATCGATCAACTAGGGCCCGCTGGCTGATTGGTCCGTTCGACGGCATCCATATGCTCACGCAGCCCAGCCAGAATCCGGGTACCAGGATGATGTCGATCGCCGCTACCCTAGGCCATCCTGCCGGTACACAAGCTGCGGCAGAACGTTCCCTCGTGGTTCATCCAACCGTCACGACCGGGTCAGGCGGCCGGGTCAGGGTGGCAGCATGACCATAATTTCCCGCCGCTCCCTCGTCCTCAGCACTGTCGCCGCCGCCGGAGCCATGGCTGTTGCCGCCCCTGCCTCCGCAGCAACCCGTCCCGGCGCCGTGCCGCTGTTGCGCCGGCGGCTCAGCCTGCCCAGCGGCATCGCCACCGGCGATGTCACCAGCAACTCGGCCGTCCTGTGGTCCCGGGCCTCCGGGCCGGGGCGGTTGGTCGCCACCATCCGCCGCACGGATCCCGACGGCCAGGTACTGAAAGGCAAAGACGCCTTCGAACGGGTGCTGCGCAGCACCTGGGCCGGCAGCCACACGGACTTCACGGCCAAAATCCAGGCGCAGGGCCTGCCCGCCGGCAGCCGCTTCCAGCTGACGCTTCGCTTCGAGGACGACAACGGAGTGCTGGGCGAGGCGGCCCACGGCTCGTTCACCACCGCCGGCGGTCCGTCCGGGAGCCGCAACGGGCGCGGGCAAAGCTTCGTCTGGACCGGAGACACGGCCGGCCAGGGCTGGGGCATCAACGAGGAGATCGGCGGGATGGTCGGCTACCGGGCCATGCACCGGACGCAGCCGGACTTCTTCATCCATGCGGGGGATACCGTTTATGCCGACGGCCCCATCGCCGCCAAGGTCACCGAGCCTGACGGGCAGATCTGGAAAAACCTGGTCACCGACGAGGTATCCAAGGTGGCCGAAACCCTGGACGAGTTCCGCGGCAGGCACCGCTACACCATGATGGACGCCAACGTCCGCGCAATGTATGCCGAGGTTCCGGTGATCGCCCAGTGGGACGACCACGAAACCCACAACAACTGGTGGCCCGGCGAACGGATCGAGGACCCCCGGTACACGGTGCGCGACATCGACATCCTCGCCGCCCGCGGCCGGCAGGCCTGGCAGGAGTACATGCCCATCGCCGATGCCCGCGCGGTGCGCCGGGGAACCACCGGCTTCGAGCCGGCCCGCATCTACCGCAGGATCGGGCGGGGCCCGCAGCTGGACATCTTTGCCCTGGACATGCGCACCTACAAGGGAGAGAACACCCCGGGTCTGGAGCCGAAGGCCACCCCCGTCCTCGGGGAGGAACAGCTCCAGTGGCTGATCCGCGAGGTCAGCAAGTCCCGGGCCACTTGGAAGGTGATTTCCGCGGACCTGCCGCTGGGCGTCGTTGTTCCGGACGGTGCGGCGCAGGAGAGCATCGCCAACCGCCATGACGGCGCGCCGCTGGGCCGGGAGCTGGAGCTGGCCCGGCTGCTGAAGGCCTTCAAGGACCACAAGGTCAGGAACGTCGTCTGGCTGACCGCGGACGTGCATTACTGCGCCGCCCACCACTACGCGCCGGAGCGCGCCGCCTTCAAGGACTTCGATTCGTTCTGGGAATTCGTCGCCGGGCCGATCCATGCCGGCAGCTTCGGCCCCAATGCGCTCGACCAGACGTTCGGGCCCGAGGTGGTGTTCTCCAAGGCCGGGTACACCAATCAGTCTCCGCGCAGCGGCGAGGGACAGTTCTTCGGCCACGTCGAGCTCGACGGCGGGGACGCGTTCACGGTCAGCCTCCGGGACGCTGCCGGGAACGTCCTGTGGACCAGGACGCTGGAGCCGGAGCGCTGACTTTCCGCCGCCGCTCCGGGAGAATGGCCGGGTGAGTGACGCTGGTGATTTCATCGACGCCGCCCTGCAGCGCGAAGGATCCCCGGAGCGGGCCGCAGAGCAGCAGGCCATGCTGGGCCGCGGGCTGCGTTTCTACGGCGCCTCGGTCGGCGCGGTGCGCGGGACGGTCCGCGACGCCGCCCGCCGCTACCGCGGGCTGACCCATGACGACATCACTGCCCTGAGCTCCGAGTTGTGGGCGGTGCCCGTGTTCGAACGCCGGCTCGCGGCCATCGTCCTGCTGCAATCGAACGTCCGCCTGCTGACCAACACCGACCTGACGCGCATCGAAGGTTTTGTGCGCGGGGCACGGCTGCCTGCCCTGGTGGATCCGCTGGCGATGGACGTCGTCGGCCCGCTGATGGAGGCGCTGGAGCCCCGCGAGCGGGCACGGGCGGAGATCATCCTTGACCGGTGGGCCCTAGACGGCGACCTCTGGCTGCGCCGTGCCGCGCTGTTGTCACCGCTCCGTGAACTCCGGGCAGGCGGCGGGGACAGGGACAGGTTTGTCCGGCGCGCCCGGAACGTTCTCCAGGCTGCCGGCGACGACGTGGAAGCCGTCCGCGACGCCCTTTCGGTGGTGCGCCGCGAAATGGCAAAAGCAGGGCAGGAACCGCCTCTCCCCATCGACGCCGCGTAGCCCGGGCCTACACGGTCCGCCGCCGCTTGGGGAACGGGATCCGGTCCAGGTCCTTCGCCGCCACGACGGCGGCCCCGCCGGCCCGGGCCAGGGCCTGGCTGGCGAGCGGGGCCAGGTCGCCGTAGCGGGAGGAGAAGTGCGTGAGGATCAGCAAGCCGGCGCCGCCGGCTGCCGCCAGCGCACCCGCCTGCCCGGCGGTGAGGTGGCGGTACTGTGCCGCGAGCGCGGCGTCCTCGTTGCTGAAGGTGGACTCGGCCACCAGCAGGTCCGCCCCGTCGGCGAGCTCTTCGGCGCCGGCGCACGGCGCCGTGTCCATGACGAAGGCGAAGCGCTGGCCGGGCCGCGGCACACTTACCTCCTCCAGCCCCACCCCGCGCAGGCTGCCCTCGTACTGCAGGCGGCCGACGTCGGGCCCGGCGATCCCGGCCGCCGCCAGCCGCTCCGGCAGCAGGGTGCGGCCGTCGGGCTCAATGAGCCGGTAGCCGTAGGCCTCGATCCGGTGCTCCAGCGGGCGCACCTCCAGGCTCGGTGCGACCGGCCCGGCACCGGCGTGCGGATGCAGCCGCAGGTCGATGACCGGGGAGGCGACGGACACGAGCGCCCGGACAATCTCTTCGCCGGAGGCGGGATAGTGCAGGTGGACCGGGTGCGCGACGCCGTCCAAGGCCATCCGGGAGAGCACCCCGGGCAGCCCGTAGCAGTGGTCGCCGTGGACATGGGTGAGGCAGATGCGCGTGATCTGGGTGGCTGCCACGCCCGCATGGATCATCTGCCGCTGAGTTCCCTCTCCCGGGTCGAAGAGCAGGCCCTCCCCGTCCCAGAGCAGCAGGTACCCGTTGTGGTTGCGGGTCCGTGTCGGAACCTGGGAGGCGGTGCCGAGGATGACCAACTCACGCATGCCACCGAGTGTGCCATCCACCGGCGATGTCCGGCCATGGTGGCCTCCCGCGGCGCGCGTCGCCCCGCCTGAAGGGAGCGTCACGGGGGAGGCAGCAGCCGCTGGATCTTTCGGGCGCCGTCCCAGCGCCGGAGCACGGTGGCCTCGCCGGTGGTGCGGCCGGCCTCGAGCAGCTGCACCGCGGCGGCCAGCTGCGGCCGGGACAGTCCCCGCGCGAGTGTGATGTGCGGAATCCAGCATCCCGGCTCGGACAGCGGCAGGGGATCGGCGGCGCCGGCGAGCAATCCGTGGACGCTGCTCTGGAAGGCCACCAGCCGCGGACCGCACAGCACGTGCCGGGAGAGCACCAGGCCGCGCCTGCCGTTGAAAACCAGCAGGCCCTCGAAGAGCAGGGGCAACGGCAGGGCTTGGGTTGCTGCCTCGGCCAGGGCGGCGTCCATGCCGGCGCCGATCACGGGAGCGGTCACCAGCGTGACGTGCGGAGCGTTCGACGGCGAGCGGTGGTCGGCCAGGCTGGGCAGCCCGGCCCGCTGGAGCAGGTGCCAGTCCGCCAGCACGCGCTGTTCCCCTTCGCGGTCGAGGAGGAGTTCAACGCTGTCCACGTGCCGCAGTGAGGTCAGCCCAGCAGGCGCTTCAGGGCGTCGCGGGCCTCGTCCAGCGCGCACCTGAGCCGGGGCATCCGGCCGGCGGGAAGGAGGATCACCGGCCCCTGGCTCCAGACGTGGGAGAGGTCGGCGATTTCTGGGGTATCCCAGGCCGCACTGCGGAATGCCTCGACGGCCGGAAGGTAGGCGGCGCCGAGTGCTGCGGCTCCGGGATGGGCGATGATGCCGTACCGGCCGAACAGGCAGGTGACCCGGTCGACGAGGTTGGGCGTTTCCAGCAGCAGGTAGCGCCGGTCGTGCCCGGGCTGCCCGACCTGCTTCACAGCGTGCCGGGCGTACTTCAGCGCCCGGTCCGCCTGGCTGCCCCTGCGCGAGTTCTCCAGGCTGTACGATGCCTTCTCCAGCAGCTCGTAAATGCTGGAACCGAAGTCGAATTCCAGCCAGTCCTGGATCATGCCGGCCGTCCCCGCTGCGCCGGCCCGGTCCCGGCGGGCAGCATCGCGCGGCCGGGAGCCGTCCTGCCTGCTGCGCCAGACCCTGATGGATTCGTTCAGCGCCTCGTCCAAGGTGTCGTGCAGCACGGAGCAGAGCAGGATCTGCATGTCGGTGACGCCCCAGCGCAGCAGGCAGAGGGTGTTGCGCAGCACGCGGTCCAGCCGCAGGTTGCTGTACGGGCCGGGCGGCTCGTCCAGGATCTGTCCGTGGTGCACCCGGACGGCGGTATCCAGCGCATAGGCCAGGTATTGCTTGTCCTCGGCGGCATACTCCTCCGTCATCTGCAGGATGCCGGTCAGGAGCAGGGCGGTGTCGGTCCGGCTGGAGGCGGTGACCACGGTGGCGTCCGTCGTCATGGCCCTATCATCCTCCCGCGCTGCTCCGGCGGGAAGGCGCCTCCGCCTGCCCGGCCGCCGGCGGAGCCGGTATCAGCCGGTCGGGCGGCGGGTTGCCCCGATCACGCGTGAATACCGGGCGCCGTCGTCCCCGGACACGAAGGCGGCGATGGCCTGCGCGATTTTCCTGCCGCCATGGGCGGAGGGCTCGATCGGGTTCGCGTAGTCGGCGTCCTCGTCGCAGATCAGCCGGAGATCGATCAGCCAGGTGCCGCGGGCGAAGGCAGCCCGCGTGATGTGGTCGTTGAACAGCGCGGCAGCGGTCTTGATCACCTTGTGGTTGGGCTCGGAGGGCGGGGTGTCGTAGATGGTGCAGACCGCGGCGGGCAGGCCCGTCGCCGACACCGCCTCGATCATCGCGGCGTAAGCGGCGGCGAACCGGTCCTGGGCCTGGCCGAGGAGGGCGAGCGCTCCGGCAACGGAACCGGCCTGCTCCTGGAGCAGGTAGGCATACCCCAGGGCGTCGTTGCCACCGACGCTGACGGCAAGGTGCGTTGCATCTTCCGGAAGCGCAGCCAGCTGCCGGGCGACGCCGGAGGTGACGTCGCCGTCGACCGCCAGCAGCGTAGCGCGCCATCCGGACGGAAGCTCGCCGCGCAGCTGCGCCACGACGTCGGGGTCGCCGCCGACGTAGGCCTTGTTATCGAAGATCGAATCACCCAGCAGGACCACATGGCCGGCACTCATGTCATCAACCTATTCAACTGCCACCCGCCCGGCAACCGGCGTTGCCGCTTCCGGAGGACAGGCAACCATGCCCCGTTGCCGCCGGCGGGCCGCACTGGGAAAATTGATGGATCAGGTTCCCGGTCATGCTGGAGGCGGTGGCGGGTGATGGGCAGGGCATCGGACGAGTACGAGCGCCGGCTGGAGCGCGCCGCGGAACTGCGCGCCTTCGGGACCGCCAAGGGCGCCGGTCAGGAGGACGAGGATCTGCGTGAACGGCGCCGGAAGGTCGACAGCGCCTCCAGGGCCGACTACCTGATCCGGGATGCCATCGCGCGCGGGGAGTTCGACAACCTGAAGTACGCCGGCAAGCCGATTCCCGGGCTGGGGGAACGGTACGACCCCGACTGGTGGATCAAAGGGCTGATCCAGCGGGAGAACCTGACCGGCATCGGCCCGAAAGCCATCCTGCTGCGCAAAGAGGACGCTGAGCTGGATGACTACCTTGACACCCTGTACTCGGAAAAGCAGGTCCGGGAGATCATCGAGGACTTCAATGCACGGGTGATCGACGCGCGCCGCCAGCTGCAGGGCGGCCCGCCCGTGATCACCAAGACCCGCGACGTCGAGGGCGAAGTGGCCCGCTGGCAAGAGCGCCGGGCGGCCCGCACGGCCGCAGCTCCGGAACCGGAACCGGAGGCCAGGCGCCCCTGGTGGCGGCGCTTGTGGGGCAGGCAGTAGGGGACACCGTGCCGGCCACAGATGCCGGGCGGGGCGGCGGCCCCGGCGGCAAGACGGAGAACGGCAAACCGAAGGTGCCCTTGTGGCAAAAACCCCTGCTCTGGGTCGGCGCCGTGGTCCTGGCTGCGGCCGCAGCGGCCCTGACCGGATGGCTGGAGCCGCTGTTCACCCGGCTGATCGGCACCGCCTCGGAGACCGGGGAGCCCGTCACCGTGATCATCTCCTCTCCGGAACATACCTGGGGCGATGTTACGTTGCCGCCGGAAGTGAAGCTTTCCCCCGCCGAGCTGGAACGGCTCGGTCGGATGAACGTGCCGGACCAGGCCGCCTGGCTCCAGGACCGCGGCGGCATCATCGCCGGCAACAGGCGCTTCCTGCTGACCCTGAAGGGAAACCGCCAGGACCCGGTGCGCATCACCGGCATCCGGGATGCGTCCGAGTGCAGCGAGCCCCGGCGGGGCACGCTCCTGAGGCTCATTCCCGAAGCCGGCGGCGTCGTACCCTCGATCGAGCTGGGCATCAGCGTGGGGGAGACCGGCAGCGGCGCCTGGACCACGGATGCCCGGGGCGAACAGCATCCGTTCTTTCCCCAGCGGACGATCACTCTTGCCCGCGGTGAGGAAGAGCAGCTGCTGGTGGAGCTGTGGCCCAGCGTGCAGGGGCAGGTCTGCAGGCCCCGGCTGGACATGACAGTGCTCGAGGACGGCCGTGAGCACCTGCAGCGGATCCCCGCCGAAGGGGAGCTCGTGCCGGTCATGCGGTACGAGGACGACTCCGTGGAGCCCGAGTACGCGGCCGTGTACCTGGGCGGCAGGCTGTGCCCGGAATACGTGCCGGCGGCACCGGGGTGGCGCTTCAACACCGATTTCCGGCAGACCTGCGGGCTGGATCGGCAACGCGGCTGACGGGCCGGCAGGTCAGCGGCCGTGCTGGTCCCACTGTTCCGAATCGTCGACGGCGTCTTCCGGCCTGGTCCCGGCGTCCGGGTCCCCGCTGCCGATATAGGCCGGGGGCACGGCGCCGCCGGCATGCGTTTGCTGTTTGTCGCGGATGTTCCCGGCCTGGCCCCACTCCGGGGACTCCCGCTGGTCCACCGGATCCGGGTTCAGCGGCGGATAGCTTTCCTCGGCGCTGGTGTCGCCGTCGTTTACCTCGGTCATGGCACTGCCTTCCTGCGTCGCGGCGCTGGGCGAAGAACCCGGCGGTTTCCACGCTAGCGGCTGGCCGGCCGCAGGGCTATTGCTGCAGGTCAGGACCGGAGGTGCTCGAGGATCGCCGCCGTGACATCGTCCGGTGAGTCCTCGGTTGGAATATGCTTGCCGGCCACTTCGATGAGGTCCGAGCCGGGAATTTCCTCGACGTAGCGGCGGGCGAAGCCAATTTTCTGGAACTCGTCGTCGCGGCCCCAGATCAGCCGGGTGGGGACGGCCGCTGCCTTCAGCGCCGGAAGCAGTTCCAGGGTGTAGCGCTGGTCGGCCGCTGCTGCCATAGCCATCCAGGACCGGACCCGGGCAGGGCTGTCCCAGGGCGAGAGGTAGTCGGCCAGTTCCTCGCTGCTCAGTTCCCTGGCCACCGCTCGCCGGGTGGCCTGGCTGCGGCCCTCACGTAATTCTCCGGCGGTGGTGGCCCGGCGGACCGCCGGGTCGCGGAACCGTTCGACTGCCGGAACCGGCCAGGAGTCGAACATCACCGAGTTCATCAGGACCATACGGCTGACCCTCCCGCTGCGGGCGGCCAGGTGCTGGGCTATTCCGCCGCCGATGTCGTGTCCGGCCAACGCGAAGGTGTCCAGCCCGAGGGCATCGGCTGCCTGCAGGACGGTGTCGGCCAGTGCCGGGACGGTTGCTTCGGACTCGCCGAGCTCGCCGTCGCTTCGGCCGAACCCCGGAAGGTCCAGGGCGATGCAGTGCGCCTGGTCGGCCAACCCGGGCATGACCGGCTGCCAGACCCGGCTCCAGAAGGTGCCGTGCAGGAGCAGGTGCGGGCCGGCCCCCTGGTCTCCGCAGGTGAGGTAGGACAGGCCCGTCCCGTTGACGGTGATCTGTTCGCGGCGGACGGGCAAGCGCGGCGATGCCATTGGTTCTCCTGGATTCCGGGTGTGCGGTGCCACGGAGTCTATCCGGCGTCGCGGTCGCCGCGGAGGAAATAAGCCCCCAGCGATCCGGCCAGCGTTGCGAAGACCACCACGGAGTAGATCGCCAGCAGGACCTGCAGCAGGCGGGCAAAGACATCGTCAGCGCCCAGTTCGGCCCCGGTGATCGTGGACATGGCCGCGTCATGCAGGGCCTGCGCATAGTTGGTGTAGGAGCCGCTGATGTACAGCAGCTGGCTCGAGACCAGGACCACCACGGCGGTGACCGCCACAAGCCAGCCGATGCGGCCGGTGAGCAGCCGGCCGGCCGACCGTGAACCACGCACTCCTGCAGAGAGCACCCCGCCGAAACGCGCCAGCCGTACCACCCGCCACAGGCGCAGTGCCTGCAGCGTGCGGAAGAAGCGCAGGAACGGAACCAGCAGGAACAGCACCTGCCACCAGTTCCGTTTCCAGAAATTCCACTGGAAACCGGCGATGAACGCCCGCAGCAGGAACTCGGCGACGAAAACCGCCCAGAAGAACCACCCGATGACGCCCAGCACCGCCAGCAGCACCGGGTCGGTGGCCAGCAGCTGCGCCAGCACTATGAACAGGAACAGGACGCCGAGCACGCCCATGGGCCGGTCCAGGCTGGCGGCCAGAGCCTCGGCGCGGCCAAGCCGCGCGTACTGGTTCCGCTGACCTTCGCTCATGGTTCCGTTCCTCGCCCTGCAGTACCGGTGGCGCCGTCCCTTCCGTTTCCCTGCCGGGCAGCCGGTGCGGCCCGCCGGTCTTCATCATAAGCATGCTTGGCACCTGCCCTTGGGGCAGGAGCTGGTCATCTAGCCGGGGCGCACCTCCTGCAGTAGAGTCGTCACCACCTAGCGCGAAGGAGGGTTTTCATGGCTGACGAACCGGGTAACCAGACTCCGAACACGCCCGAAGTGAGCGAGTCGGAGCTTCGTGACCTGAGTGTTGACGAACTGAGGCAGCAGGCGAAGGACGCCGGCATCAGCGGCTCCTCCGGGATGCGCAAGGAAGAGCTGGTCGAGGCCCTTGCCAAGGCCGGCGGAGGTGCCGGGCGCAGCGCCGACGGCGGGGGTGGGTCCGAGGACGTCGGCGCCGGCCCCGACGGCGGAAAGCTCCGCAAGGGCCCGGAAATGTCGGATTCGCTCAAGTATTCCCAGGAGGTGACCTCCCCGGACCAGGAACCGGAGCGGGAAGGACGCAGCCTGGTCACTACCCACCACGAGGTCATCAAGCAGTGGGCCGAAGAGCGCAATGCCGTCCCGGCCACGGTCAGCGGCACCGAGCACGGCGGCCACTTGGGCGTGCTGCGGTTCGACTTCGGCGACAAGAACAGCGACCTGCGCCAGGTGAGCTGGGAGGAGTGGTTCAAGACCTTCGATGAGCGGGGGCTGAACTTCATCTACCAGGAACAGCGCAGCGACGGGCAGCAGTCGAACTTCTTCCGGCTGGAGAATCCGGGCCGGGAAGACGCCTGAGCGTGGCGGCTGCCCGCCGGCACGGCCGGTGGGCAGCGGCTAAGCTGCCTCCGCGACGATCCTCCGGTGTCCGGCGCCGGTGACGGCAACCGGGAGGCCGGTGTGCTCAGCCATGGGTGTCCTCTTGGACGAGCGCGGTGGCGATGCTGTCCGAATCCTCCAGCGCGGCCAGGTAACGCTCGGCGTCCAGGGCCGCGGCGCAGCCGGTGCCGGCGGCGGTGATGGCCTGGCGGTAGCGGTGGTCGACGGCGTCACCGCAGGCGAAGACGCCGTCGATATTGGTCAGCGTGGTGGGCGCGGCGACCTTGATATAGCCCTCGCCGTCGAGCTCGACCTGGCCGGCGACCAGTTCGGTGCGCGGCAGGTGGCCGATGGCGACGAAGATCCCGGTGGCGGCCAGCTCGCGGGTGGTGCCGGCGACAGTGTCGGTCAGGGTGACCCCGGAGACTTTGCCGTCGCCGTGGATGGCGGTCACGGCGCTGTTCCACTCGAAGCGGATCTTTTCGTTGTCCCGCGCACGCTGGGCCATGATCTTGGAGGCCCGGAGGGTATCGCGGCGGACGACGACGGTGACGGACTTGCCGAACCGGGTCAGGAACAGCGCCTCTTCCATGGCCGAGTCCCCGCCGCCGACCACCACGATGTCCTGGTCGCGGAAGAAGAAGCCGTCGCAGGTGGCGCACCAGGACACCCCGTGCCCGGAGAACTTCCTCTCCTCCGGCAGACCGAGTTCCTTGTAGGCGGAGCCGGTGGCGAGGATGACGGCCGGGGCCTGGTAGGTTTTGCCGCCCATGGTGGTGACCGTCTTCAGGTGGCCCTTGAGCTGGACGGAGGAGGCGTCGTCGTACTCGACGGCGGCGCCGAATTTCTCCGCCTGCTGCCGCAGGTTCTCCATCAGGTCCGGGCCCTGGATGCCCTCGGGGAAACCGGGGAAGTTTTCCACCTCGGTGGTGTTCATCAGCGCACCGCCGGCGGTGACCGAGCCTGCGATGACGCGCGGGGCCAGCCCGGCACGGGCGGCGTAGATGGCCGCGGTGTAGCCGGCGGGGCCGGACCCGACAATAATGATTTTTTCCTGGCTCATGCTCTGCATCCTTCCGCTCCCGGCAGCGGAGATCAATGGGTGTCCGCTGCCGGTCCCGGGCTTCGGGCTCAGCAGCAGCCGCAGCAGTTGCCGTTGCAGCAGCTTCCGTCGCAGTGCGGGTCGCCGCAGCACGGACACTCCGGGTCAGTGCGCATCACAATTCACCTCCTGCCTCGTCCGGAAGCGGACATCAGGTGCCCGGCGCGGGGTCCGGGCAGTTTCCTCCGGGGAGCCGGTCGGCCATCGCCGCCAGGTCGGCGCGCAGCGCGGCCAGCCGGGCCAGTTCCCGGTCCAGTTCGGCGATCCGCCGGTGCAGCAGGGAAGCAGCCGGCTCGCACGGGCAGCGTCCGGTGTCCCGCACCGCGAGCAGGTCGGCGATGTCGCCCAACCGCAGCCCCAGCCGCTGGCAGCCCTGGATGAAACGCACCCGGTCGACGGCACCGGCCGGATACATCCGGTAGCCCCCCGCCGTGCGTTCCGCGGGCTGGAGCAGGCCCAGGTGTTCGTAGTAGCGGACCGCGTCGGGGGAGATTCCCACCGCCTTGGCGAGTTCGCCGACCCTCAGGACCAGGCGTTGCCGCACCTCTGCCATGGTTCGAGCGTAAACCTTGGAGCAGGCTCCAAGGTCAAGCAGGAAACCGGGAAAGCGCGGAAGGCGGCAGCTGCCCGGCGGGTGTCCTGCTGCCGGGCGGACCGGCGGGAACACCTGGCCGGCAGAACGCTTTACTGAATGGTGCGTTCCGGGGCCGCCTCGCCGTCACGGCCGGCAGCAGCAGCGACTGCGCCATCGCCGCGGCGAAGCCACTGTGCAGTGCCTCCGGCAGTGCGCCGGAGGCACTGCGAGCACGGCCCCCACCTGGCGGGTGGGGTTGCAGACCCCGGATCCGGCGCCGGCCCGGCGCGGATCCAGGTTGCGCGTGGCGGTGGTGGAGACGGGGGACCAGATGCCGGCGTTCGCCTTTTCAGGGTGGCCTCGTGGATGTTCTCGCGTTCGGTTCCGGCCAGCGCGGTGAGCCGGCTGACCGGTAATCCACGGGCCTGCTTCTTCGTCGGCCCTGCGTTGGCCCATCGTCGGCTCCATGAAAGCTACGCGGAGGTTTTCAACGCGCAGCCCCTCCAGCCTGTCCACCGGAAGTAAAATGGAGCCCTCGATGAGAGGCAACCATGGCCATCACAGAATCAATCGAGCGGGGCCGCGCAGCTTGTGCACAGTATGCCTGGGACGACGCGTACCAATTCTTGTCGGACGCAGACCGTGCATGCCCTCTTGAGGCTGCCGATCTTGAACGCCTCGGGGTAGCCGCATACCTCACGGGCCGGGACGAGGCCGCCGTCGAGGATCTGGAGCGCGCCTACCAGGCGTTCCTGGGGCAGGGCGGAATCGGCAGGTCCGTGCGGTGCGCGTTCTGGCTCGGAATCACGTTGATTCTGCGCGGCCAGCATGCCCGTGGTGGGGGATGGCTTGGCCGGGCTCAGCGGCTGGTCGACGAAAGGCTGCCGGGATCAGTCGAGCAGGGATATCTGATGGTTCCCGCCGGCCTGCAGGCTCTGCACGAAGACCCCGCCACCGCCCGTGAGATCTTCGGCAAGGTCGTGGCAATCGCCAATGAATTCGACGACGCCGATCTCACAGCGCTCAGCCGGCTCGGCCTTGGTCAGGCGCTGGTCGCGATGGGGGAGGCGGCGCGCGGCGTTGCCATGCTGGATGAGGCAATGCTCTGTGTGACGACCGGGGACGTTTCTCCGATCGCCGCCGGGATCGTCTACTGCGCCGTGATCCTGGCATGCCGGGACATCTTCGACCTGGGCCGTGCCCAGGAATGGACGGCTGCTTTGAGCCAATGGTGCTCAAAGCAGCAAGGCCTTAAGCCATACCGGGGTCAGTGTCTTGTGCACCGATCGGAGATCATGCAGCTGCACGGGCAATGGGAGGACGCGATGGTCGAAATACATCGCGCCTGTGAGCATCTTTCGGCACAGCCTGGGAACCCGGTCATGGGAATGGCCCAATACCAGCGGGCGGAGATCCTCCGCCTGCGGGGCAAGTACGCCGATGCTGAGGACGCTTATCGCGAGGCCGCAGCCTACGGGCACAATATGCACCCGGGTCTGGCCCTGCTGCGACTGGCCCAAGGCCACACACAAGATGCATATGCGGCGATCCGCCGGGTGTTGTCAGATGCCGCAGAGGGTCCGGTCGAGCGGTCGAAAATCCTAGCAGCGTACGTCCCGATCGCGCTGGCAGCAGGCGATAGGAACGGGGCCAAGTTGGCGGCACAGGATTTGTCTGAGCTTGCCGAACAGTTCGGCTCCCCGTACTTGCAGGCCATGGCTGGATCGGTCCACGGCATGATACTCGTCAACGAAGGCGACTACACGCCCGCCTGCGCCACATTGCGAGCGGCCTGGTTGGCGTGGCAGGAGGTGGAGGCTCCCTATGAAGGGGCAAGGCTCCGTGTGATCATGGCCCGCGCTTACCATGCGCTCGGGGACCATGACACCGCGGAAATGGAACTCGACGCGGCGGCTCACGTCTTTGAGCAGCTGGGGGCGGCACCTGACCTGAGGGAGATCGCGGAAGTCTCAAGACGTTCGGCCGCACGGACTCCAGGCGGCTTGAGTGCGCGCGAGGCTGAGGTGCTCCGGCTCGTAGCTACCGGTGTGACCAACCGCGAGATCGCGAATTCCTTGGTGATCAGCGAAAAGACGGTCTCCCGCCACATTAGCAATATCCTTACCAAGCTCGGTCTGTCATCACGGACCGCAGCCGCAGCGTACGCCTACGACAACGACCTCGCATAACCGAGGCGCCACGCCAACTTCCTGACCAGCTACCACCTGCTCCCGCCCTGGGCCATACGCACAATTGCCCATTGCCGTCGGCCGGTTCGGATGGTCTGAATTCCCGATGCGGGGCCGGACGCCCCGGTGGGATGCTCAAGCAAAGGGAACGAATTGAGCAGAACAGGTGAGGAGAATGAACAGGAATGACGGGAACCAGACGCGGGAGCGCATGCTCGCCGCGATCCCACTGGCAGAAAAGATCCGCGAGCTCAATGGGGTCTCCACTGCCGTGCTGGAGGGCGGCGACGGCCCACCCCTCGTGCTGCTGCACGGACACGGAGAATTCGCTGCTGTCTGGCTCCGCGTGATACCCGAACTGATGAGGGCACACCATCTGGTCATACCGGATCTGCCCGGGCAAGGCGCATCGAAAATCGACGCCGGAACCCGGCTCGATGCGGAGGGTGTGCTGGAATGGCTCGACGAACTCATCGACCAGACGTGCGATTCCCCGCCTGTGTTGGCAGGGCACTTGCTTGGCGGCGCCATCGCTGCCCGGTATGCGGCTGCCCACGGCCATCGCATCGCCCATCTGGTGCTCGTCGATACGATGGGTCTGGCCTGGTACCGGCCGTCGCCGAGCTTTGCAGTACCCATGATGGGCTTCATGGCCCGGCCCACGGCCAAGAGCCGGGATCGACTCTTTGACCAATGTTTCCTGGATCGGGAGCAGCTCCGGCGGCAGACTGGCGACAGCTGGGAGCCGCTGATGGACTACGCGCTCGATCGGGTACGTACCGCGAGCGTGCAGTCGGCAGTGCGCCGGCAGCTGGCGGGCTTGGGCGTCCGGCCGATCCCGCCGGGCGACTTGGCCAGGATCGATGTTCCGACCACGCTGATTCACGGACGCCACGACCTGCAGGTACGGCTCAAAACCGTTGAGGCGGCCGCTGCCCGCTACGGATGGGCGCTGCACGTGATCGATGACTGCCGTGACGATCCCGCCTTCGAGCAGCCGGCCGCCTTCATTGATGCCCTGCGGGCGGCGCTGGAACCTCGGTGACGGGTCAAAACCACAAGGAGCCGACAATGCCTGCTGGCACCACACCGGCCAAGCTGCCGGTCCGGAAGCATGGAACCCCCGGGCCCAGGCCGTCTTCTTCAACCGGCTCGGCGAAATCCGCGACCGTTCCTTCGAACAACAGCGCTACCCTGCCAGCGGGCTGAACCTCCTCACCGCCGCCATCGTTTTCCGGAACACCGTCTGCCTCGACCGCACCATCACCACCCTGAACAGCGACGGCGGCACCACGGATCCTGATCTCCTGCAGTTCCTCTCGCCCCCGGGATGGGAACACATCCACCTCGCCGGCGGCAAAACCTTGGCGTTGGATACTTCACTTTTTCACAAGCCCCCATCCACTCCGGCAACAGTACAAGCCGTGCTGCGCAGCGGCGGACAGGGAAGGCGCCGGGTTTTAGGCGCGGCGGCGCCTGCGCACCGCCCTGAGCACGGCGACGGCAGCGCCGCCGGCCAGCACCCACGGACCCCCGACGATGACCGGGTCCATCCATTGGTGCTTCACGTCAGTGCGCCTGCGGCCGAAGCGCGAGGAGATGCCGTGGC
Source organism: Arthrobacter mobilis (assembly GCF_012395835.1). Taxonomy (GTDB): domain Bacteria; phylum Actinomycetota; class Actinomycetes; order Actinomycetales; family Micrococcaceae; genus Crystallibacter; species Crystallibacter mobilis. The sequence continues at coordinate 23,954 of NZ_JAAZSQ010000023.1, read as the reverse complement.
GGGAAAATTCGCTGAGCACGCCGGACTCGGTGACCGGATTATCCGGGCGCAGCGTGAGGAAGGAGCGCAGGTGGCTTTCCCAGGCATCGACCCGGTCGGCCACTATCAGGAGCAGCCAGTGCGCCGCCCGCCCCTCGCTGTACCGCCGGTAGGCGAATTGCCGGAGGGGCCCGGAGATGCCCTTGGGCGGGCAGGAGGTACCGAAAACGGGAGGCAGGATCTTGTGCTCGATCGACCTCTCGCGCGGCCACTTTTCCTCCTGGCGTTCCGGGAAGTCCCAGTGAGCCCCGCTCGCCCCCGGATCGAACCTCTCCCGCGGCACCGCCGGCCGGTCCTTCGGGTCCAGGTCCGCGCCCCATCCGGGGATGCGCGCCCGCAGTTCCTCGCCCGTCGGCGGTCGCTCCGGCTTGTCGGCCGTGTACGGCATGACCGTGCTCCTTCCCTCAGCCGGCGCCCGGAACGATCACCGGCTTGATGCAATTGTCGAGCTTGGCCGAGAACATGTGGTACCCCTCGGCGATATGCTCGAGCGGAATGCGGTGCGTGACAATGTCGCTGGGCTTGAGGTAGCCGTTGCGGATGTGCTCGAACAGGCGCGGCCACTGGCGCTTGACCGGACACTGGTTCATCCGCAGGGTCAGCCCCTTGTTCAGGGCGTCGCCGAACTTGACGGCGCTGAAGATCGGCCCGTAGGCACCCATGACGGAGACGGTCCCGCCCTTGCGGACCGAGTCGATCGCCCAGTTCAGCGCCACCGGGGAGCCGCCCTGCAGCTTGATCTTCGCGGCCAGGACGTGCTGGAGGAAGTTGCCGTCGGCCTCCGCACCCACCGCGTCGATGGCCACATCGGCCCCGAGGTAGCCGGTGGCCTTCTTCAGGTGCACGACGATGTCGTCGTACTCGGTGAAGTTGTAGGTCTCGGCGTGGGCGAACGTGCGGGCCTTTTCCAGCCGGTACTCCAGATGGTCGATCACGATGACGCGCCCGGCACCCATGAACCAGGCAGACTTGGCGGCGAACAGTCCCACCGGGCCGGCACCGAAGACCACCACCGTGTCCCCTTCGGAGATGTCGCCGAGCTGGGCGCCGAAGTAGCCGGTGGGCAGGGCATCGGTGAGCAGCAGCGCATCCTCGTCGTCCATCCAGTCCGGAATGAGGCTTGGCCCGACGTCGGCGAAGGGGACGCGCACGTACTCGGCCTGCCCGCCGTCGTACCCGCCGCAGGTGTGCGAATAGCCGTAGATGCCCCCGACGGCCGTGGCATTGGGATTGACGTTGTGGCAGTTGGAATACAGCCCGCGCGCACAGAAGTAGCACGAGCCGCAGTAGATATTGAAGGGCACCATCACCCGGTCGCCCGGCTGGAGGTTCCGCACCGACGGGCCCACCTGCTCGACGACGCCGATGAACTCGTGCCCAAAGGTCATGCCCACCCGGGTGTCCGGCATCATGCCGTGGTACAGGTGCAGGTCCGACCCGCAGATCGCCGCCAGGGTCACGCGCACGATCGCATCATTGGGGTGTTCGATCGGCGGAACGTCCTTCTCCTCCACCCGGACCTTGTAGGGCCCGCGATATACCATTGCCCGCATCAGCGCCGCCTAGGAAGAAGTCCTCAAGTGCCCGCCAGCTTTCCACCATCACCGGGCCGGGTCAAGACACCGCGGGCGCGCCGGGCTGTGGCGGCGGTGTTCTCCTCATGCAAGGCCTCGGCGCGTGCTGCAGAGCAGCAAGGCGGAGGCCGGACAGGTCCGTGCCGTCCCCGGCGGACGGCTCCGGGGACGGCACGGGGCAGCCGCGCGTGAAGGGCGCAGCAGAATCCCTCCGGTACTGGACCGCGGCCAGGCAGCAGGGATCCCCGCCGGTTAGTGCATGTGGCTGCCGCCGTTGATGTCGACGGTGGTGCCGGTCAGGTAGGAGGCGTCCTCGCTGGAGAGGAAAGTGATGACCGCTGCCACTTCCTCGGTGCTGGCGGTGCGCCCCAGCGGAATGTCCCGGGCGATCGCCGCTTCGAGTTCCGGGGTGGTCCCGACGCGGATATTGGTATCGACGGCGCCGGGGGTCACCGCGTTGACGGTCACTCCGGTGTCGCCCAGCTCGCGGGCCAGGGCCTTGGTGAAGCCCAGGACGGCGGCCTTGGCCGAGGAGTAGGGGACCTTGCCGAAGACGCCGCCGCCGCGCTGGGCGGAGACGGAGGACATGTTCACGATGCGTCCCCAGCCGTTTTCGATCATGCCGGGCAGGAAGGCCTTGGTGACCAGGTAGGTGCCGGTGGCGTTGACGGCCATGACCTTGTTCCACAGTTCCAGGGTGGTCTCCAGGAACGGAACGGGCGAGGTGATGCCGGCAATGTTCGCCAGGGCGCCGACGGCCGGCAGGCTGCCGGAACGGACCTCGGCGTCGACGGCGTCGCGGGCCGCTGCCACGGAGGCTTCGTTGGCGACATCGATTTCGTACCCGAAGGCCGGCACGGCGAACTCATTGCCGATCTCGGCAGCGGTCTTGGCCGACTTCTCGCCGTCGAGGTCCAGAATGACGACGGCCCAGCCTTCCCGGGCGTAGCGGCGGGCGACGGTCAGGCCGATGCCGCGTTCGGAGGTGGCCCCGGTGATGACGGCGGTGCGCTGGATGGTGGTCATGATGCTCCTTTGAGTGGTGTGCAGAGGTAGTGGTCCGGTAGATGTTGGGGACCTAGATCAGGTCCGAGATGTAGGCGGCGGCCCGGGCGGCGGCGGCGGGACGTTCGGCGTTGGTGACGTCGCGGGTTTCCAGTTCGAGCGAGAAGTGCCCGGCGTAGCCCATGCCGGCGAGCGCCTTCAGGCCGGCCTCGAAGTTGGCGGCTCCGTTGCCGATGCTGAGGTTGATGTTCCCCGGCACGGCGTCGCGCAGGTGCACGTGGCGGATCTGCGGGTGGAAGAGGTCGACGAACTGCTCCGGGTCGCCGCCGGAGGCGACAATATGACTGAAATCCATGACGACGCCCACGCCGGTGCCGGCCAGCCGTTCGGTCAGCTGCCGTGCCAGTTGTGTGTTCCAGCAGAGCCGGAAGAAATGCAGGGATTCGGTCCACAGCTCAATGCCGGCGTCCGCGGCCAGGGCGGCGGCGGCTGCCAGTTCCGCGGCCACCAGGTCCAGATCCTCGGCCAAGGAGCGGACCGGCTCGTGGCTGAGTGCTCCGCACGGCAGTACCAGGGCCCGGGCGCCGGTCTGCACGGCCAGGGCGAGCAGCAGCTGCAGGTGGCCGGTGCGTGCGCTGCGATCTGTTGCGCCAAGGGGACGGTTCAGGTCGCCGATATCCCCGTTGATCGAGCGGACGGTGAGCCCGGATGCCTGCACGGTGCGGGCGGAGGCGGCCACCGCCGCCTCGTCCAGCTGGTACGGCACGTGGTCGCACACGCCGGGCAGCGCGCCCAGGTCCATTTCGCCGAAGCCAAGACCTGCCATGGTGTCCAGGGCGGACGCCAGGTCCAGGTGGCGGAAGCTGATCGAAGAGCAACCGAGCCGGGGGTGGAACGTCATCGTGGGTCCTTGGGAGGTGTGGGAACGCTAATTGTGATGCCCACCACCATAGGTTAGTCGACTGTTAACAGTCAACCGAAAAAACCCAATCCTGTTAACTGTTGACACTGACGAGTGGTGCGGCTCACACTGGTTGCCATATCCTGTTGACTGTCAACAGTGCCGGAGGGGTTTCCCGTTCCGCTTCCGGCATCGTTCCGAAAGGTAAATCCATGAGCAGTGAAGCTCTCGCCATGCGTGGACCGGTACACGGCACCAAGGATGCCCGGCGCGTTGCTGTCGGATCCGGCGTCGGCGCAGTAATTGAGACCTACGACTTCATCGGCTTCGGCACCGCCGCCGCGCTCTACTTCGGCACCGCCTTCTTCCCCGGCGGCGACCCGCTGGCCGGGACCCTTCTGGCGTTCGCCACCCTCGGCGTCGGCTTCGCCGCCCGCCCGCTGGGCGGCATTATCGGCGGGCACCTGGGGGACAAGGTGGGCCGGAAGCCGGTGCTGGTGGCCTCGCTGATCCTGATGGGCCTTGCCACCTTCGCCATCGGCCTGCTGCCGACCTACGCACAGGTCGGCCTCCTGGCGCCGGCACTGCTCGTGATCGTCCGCGTGATCCAGGGCCTGGCCTTCGGCGCCGAATGGGGCGGGGCCATCCTGATGAGCTATGAGCACGCGCCGTGGAAGAAGAAGGGCCAGTACACCGGCATCGTCCAGGCCGGCTTCCCGGTAGGCCTGCTGCTGGCCAACCTGGTCTTCCTGTTCAGTGTGCAGCTGGGTGACGAGTGGGCCTGGCGCGTACCGTTCCTGGCCAGCATCGTCCTCGTCGGCGTCGGCCTGATCATCCGTTCGAAGGTTCCCGAGTCCCCGGTCTTCGAGGACGTCAAGGAGCACGGCGACATCGTCAAGTCCCCGATCGTCCAGGTGGTCCGGGAGGACTGGCGGAACATCGTGCGCGGCATCGGCCTGCGCATTGCGGAGACCGCCGGCTACGCCGTGTCCGTGACCTACATGATTTCCTACCTGCACAGCTCGGAACTGGCCGACAAGACCCAGACCCTCATCGCCCTCTGCATCGCCTCCGCAATCGGCATCTTCGCCACAATGGCCTGGGCCCGGCTGACGGACAAGGTGGGCCGCCGCCCGGTCTACATCTGGTCCACGGCGTTCGCGGTGCTGTTCGGCATCCCGATGTTCCTGCTGGTCAACACCGGCATGTTCCTCTTCATCATCGCCACCATCGTCATCTCCTACGCGGTCTGCCAGAACTCGCTGGCCGGCGCCCAGGGTGCCTGGTTCCCGGAGCTCTTCCAGGCCAAGACCCGGTCCTCCGGCGCCTCGCTGGCGTACCAGATCTCGGCCATGGTCTCGGGCTTCACGCCCTTCATCACCACGCTGCTGTTCGTCGCCCTGGGCTGGATGGGCCCGGCGCTGCTGTTCAGCGCCTACGGCGCCATCGGCCTCTGGGCCGCGCTGGCAACCCGCGAAACCTGGGGGCGGCGCGAGCGCCGGCTGGCCGACGAGGCCGAGGCCACTGCCAGTCCGTCCAAAGCCACTGTCTGATCCACCAGCTTGAGCGGGCCGGGGTGGGACTGCCTCCCACCCCGGTCTGCCGCCGTCGTACTTTTCCCGGAAGGAAACCACGTTGACACTCACCGATACCGTCCAGAATCCAGGGGCCGCGATGTCGCGGCGGAGCCGTGTCGAAGCCGCGGCCTACCGGATGCGCCACCACGTGCTGAACATGGGCCAGGCGCAGGGACAGGGCTATGTGGGCCAGGCGCTCGACGCCGCCGACATCCTCGCCGCGGTCTACGCGGACCAGCTGCGCTACCGGGCCGATGATCCGGAGTGGGAAGGCCGGGACCGGTTCCTGCTCTCCACCGGCCACTACGCGATCGGGCACTACGCCGCACTCGCAGAGGCCGGCATCGTGCCGGTGGCCGAACTGGAGACCTACGGCTCGGACGATTCCCGCCTGCCGATGTCGGGCATGTCCACCTACACCCCGGGCATGGAAATCTCCGGCGGCTCGCTCGGACACGGCCTGACCATCGCCGTCGGCACCGCCCTTGGGCTGCGCCACCAGGGATCCCCGGCCCGCGTGTTCAACTTCCTTTCCGACGGCGAGCTGGACGAAGGCTCCACTTGGGAAGCCGCGATGGGCGCGCATCATCACCAGCTGGGCAACCTGACCGCGATCGTGGACATCAACGCCCTGCAGGCCGACGGCAAGACCGACAGTGTGCTGCGGACCGAACCGGTCGCGGACAAGTGGGCCGCCTGCGGCTGGTTCGTCCAGCGCATCGACGGCAACGACGTCGCCGCCCTGCTGGCCGCCTTCGACGCCGCGGCAGCGCAGGCCGTGCCGGAGGGCCAGCCCTCGGTCATCCTCTGCGACACCAGGATTGGCCGCGGGGTGCCGCTGCTGGAGGACCGGGAGAAGGCGCACTTCATGCGCATCGAGGAACACGAATGGCAGATCTGCCGCGAGCAGCTGACCGCCGGATACGAAGGAGACACCAAGTGAGCACCGCAGCAACCGCCGCACCCAAGCCGAAGCTGAAGACTTCGGCGATGATCGCCTCCTTCGCCGATCCCGGCCAGAAGACCACCCCGGCACCGTTCGGCCACGCCCTGGTGAAGGCGGCGCAGGAAAACGAGAAGATCGTGGGCCTGACCGCGGACCTGGGCAAGTACACGGACATGCACATCTTCGCCCAGGCCTATCCGGAACGCTTCTTCCAGATGGGCATGGCCGAACAGTTGCTCTTCGGTGCCGCCGCCGGCATGGCCCAGACCGGGCTGGTCCCGTTCGCCTCCACCTACTCGGTGTTCGCCGCCCGCCGCGCCTACGACTTCCTCTGCCTGGACATCGCCGAGCCGAACCTGAACGTGAACATCGTCGGCGGGCTGCCCGGCCTGACCACCGGCTACGGACCCTCGCACCAGGCCACCGAGGACATGGCCATCTTCCGCGGCATGCCTAACCTGACCATCGTGGACCCCTGCGACTCGGTGGACATCGAGCAGGCCGTTCCCCAGCTGGCCGCCAGCGAGGGCCCGACCTACCTGCGCCTGCTGCGCGGGAACGTGCCCACCGTCCTGGACGAGTACGACTACACCTTCGAACTGGGCAAGGCCAAGGTCCTGCGCGGCGGCAACGACGTGGTCTTCGTCTCCAGCGGCCTGATGACCATGCGGGCGCTGCAGGCGGCGAAGGAACTCGCTGCCCACAATGTGGATGTGGCCGTGGTGCACACTCCGACCATCAAGCCCTTCGACGCCGGGACCGTCCTGGCCGAGGTCGACACCGACCGTTTGGTGGTCACCCTGGAGAACCACACGGTGGTCGGCGGCCTGTTCGAAACCGTCGCGGGCGCAGCCGTACGGGCCGGGATCGGCAAGCGCATCGTTCCCGTCGCACTGCCCGATGAGTTCCTGGAAGCCGGCGCCCTGCCCACCCTGCATGAGCGCTACGGGCTGTCGGTGGGGCGGATTATCCGCACCGTGCTCGACGCACTGTGAGCCGTCCGTCCGTGTCCCTGGATTCCCGGCATCCCGGGGTGGCCGTAAGATCAACTGTTAACAAAGCAACTGTTAACAGCCGCTCCACCCACCGACCGAGGATGACCATGACCGCAGAATCGATGTCACTGCTGGGACTGGAAAAAACCAGCCTCCGCCAGCAGGCGCTTGCCGCCCTGCGCCGGGCCATCACCACGGGAGAGCTGCCCCCGGGGACGCATCTGGTGGAAACCGAGCTTTCCGAGACCCTGCGGATCAGCCGCGGAACCCTGCGTGAGGCCATGCGGCAGCTGCAGCAGGAAGGCCTGATTTCCGCCGGAGCCCGGGGGAGGCTTTCGGTCAGGCATCTGGACTCCCAGGAAATCCGCAACATCTTTGCCGTGCGGGCGGCGTTGGAATCCTTGGCGGCCAGGGAGCTCTGCGCCCTGGCCGACCGGTCCGAGGTCTTGGCGGCGCTGCGGGAAGCGGTGAACGAGATGCAGCGGGCCGCGGACTCAGGGCTGGAGGAGCGTATCGAGGCGGACCTGGAATTCCACCGGACCCTGTGCCGGCTCACGGGCAACGCGACACTGCTGCATTCATGGCAGTCCCTCGAAGGCAGCATCCGCATGTCCATCATGTTTGCCGGCGTCGAGCGCGCGGTAAGGAACATGGATGTGCAGCGGCACAGCGAGATTGTCGACGCTATTGCCACCGGCGATGCCGGGTTGGCCAACGAAGTCATCATGTCGCACATGGAGGGAGCAGCCACTGTACTGGTGGCGTAGGCTGCGCCGTGCACAAGGTCGTTGTGCCGGATCGGGCCGAAGAGGTTAGGATTGTTTGCCGTGACCCCGCCTGCTGAAAGCCCGGACCGGCCCGACCCCCGCACACGGATCCTCGTGACTGCGTACGATCTGTTTTCCCACCGCGGAATCCGTGACGTCGGCATTGACGAACTGATCCGGGAGTCCGGCGTGGCCAAGGCGACGTTCTACCGGCATTTCGCGTCCAAGGACGATCTTGCGCTGGCCTTCCTGCAGCGCCGCGACGAGCTCTGGATGATGGGCTCGGTGGTACCGGAAGCCAGGAGCCGGGCGCAGCAGCCGGAAGAGCAGTTGCTGGCCATTTTCGACGTCTATGACGAGTGGTTCCAGCATGATGACTTTGAGGCCTGTTCCTTCGTCAAGGTCCTGCTCGAGATGGGCGCGTCGCATCCGCTGGGACAGGCCAGCATCGAGTACCTGGGCAAAATCCGCCAGCAGGTGAGGATTCTTGCCGGCGAAGCCGGCCTGAGGGACCCTGAAACCTTCTCCCGTTCGTGGCACATCCTGATGAAGGGCTGCATCATCTCAGCTGCCGAGGGGGACCTGCAGGCGGCCCGCCGCGCCCGCCGGATGGCCGCCTGGCTGATTGCCGACCACCAGCCGGGAGCATAGGCAGCTGATCAGCCGGTGGTTTCTTCGGTGACGCCGAACGGGACGTCCTCGCTGAGTTCGACCGTGAACCGGCCGGGGCCGGTTTTGGTGACCAGGATGCCGTAGCGCCCTTCCCGCCTGGCCAGCTGCTGCAGATCTTCGACCACCGCGTTGAGCAGCTGGTCCGCTTCCTCATTGCTGGCGGCAGTGATTTCCTGACGTTGACGTGTGATAACCATGCGGTCGAGCCTCGCATTAATTGGCGACAATGGTTTCAACCGGGACAACTTTCCCGTCTGCCTTATCGCCAATTTTACTGCTGTTCGCCGATGATGTTCATGGCCAGCCGGATGCGGCGTCTCAGTGGCCGGCGCCAAGTTTTCCGGCCATGCGTTCGCGCATCTTGATGCTGGCGGAGTTCAGGCCGATGATCTGCACCTGCTTGCCGTGGGCGTGGTACTTTTCGGTGATCGCATCCAGCGCCGCGATGGTGGAGGCGTCCCAGAGGTGGGAGGCGTGCATGTCGATGATGACCTTGTCCGGATCGTGCGCGTACTCGAACTGGGTGTAGAGGTCGTTCGAGGAGGCGAAGAACAGCTCGCCGTCCACCACATAGGTGGCCACCTGTTCGCCGTTCAGTTCCCTGACGGTGCGGTCCACGGTCACGAAGTGCGCCACCCGGCGGGCGAAGAGCACCATGGCGGTCAGCACTCCCACCCCGACGCCGATGGCCAGGTTGTGGGTGGCCACGGTGACAATCACGGTGGCGAGCATGACCGTGGTTTCGCTCTTGGGCATCATGGCCAGGGTGGAGGGCTTGATGCTGTGCCAGTCGAAGGTGGCCACGGAGACGAAGATCATCACGGCCACCAGGGCTGCCATGGGGATGACCGCCACGAGATCGCCCAGGACCACGACGAGGATGAGCAGGAAGACGCCGGCCAGGAAGGTGGAGATCCGGGTGCGTGCCCCGGAGGCCTTCACATTGATCATGGTCTGGCCGATCATGGCGCAGCCACCCATGCCGCCAAAGAAGCCGGTGATGATGTTCGCCGCACCCTGGCCCCACGACTCCCGGGTCTTGTTGGACCGGGTGTCGGTGACGTCGTCGACGAGCTTGGCGGTCATCAACGACTCCAGCAGGCCGACGAAGGCCATCGCCAGCGCGTAGGGGAAGATCACCCCGAGGGTGTCGAGGGTGAGCGGCACGGCAGGGAAGAACAGCGAGGGCAGGTTGTTCGGCAATTCGCCCTTGTCCCCGACCGTGGGAACGGCGATGGAAGCCAGGACGGTGATCAGGGTCAGTACCACGATGGCCACCAATGGTGCCGGGACGGCGTTGGTCACCTTGGGCAGGCCGAAGACGATGGCCAGGGCTAGGGCGGTCAGGGGATAGACCAGCCAGGGTACGCCGAGCAGTTCGGGGACCTGGGCCATGAAGATCAGGATCGCCAAAGCATTGACGAAGCCCACCATCACCTGGCGGGGGATGAACCGCATCAGCTTCGCCACGCCGAGCAGGGCCAGGAGGACCTGGAAGACGCCGGCCAGGATGACGGCGGCAATGAGGTAGTCCACCCCATGGCTTCTGACCAGCGGGGCGATGACCAGGGCAACGGCTCCCGTGGCCGCGGAGATCATGGCGGGCCGCCCGCCCAGGAAGGCGATCGAGACGGCCATGGTGAAGGAGGCGAACAGCCCGAGCCGGGGGTCCACGCCGGCGATGATGGAGAAGGCGATGGCCTCGGGGATCAGGGCCAGGGCCACGACCAGCCCGGCCAGGACCTCGGTCTTGAGCAGCCGCGGGGACTTCAGGGTGCGCAGCACCGACTGCCGCTCTTCCGGGGTTATTTCCAACGTCACGCCGGCAGTCTTGGTAGCCAAACGGGGCTCCGTTCACAGGTCATGAAGGCACACCGGCCTTCGGTTGCATAAAATCCGGGGGCGCTACATCGCGCAGGCAAGGCAGAATGCCCCAGGAACGATCAACCGGGGCATGCCGAACGATTACCACTCTAACCTAACGTAAGGGTAGAGTTGCAATCCGGTGTAGGAAGAGAGATTCAACCATGAGTGAACCCGAAGGAACTGCTGTTCAGGCCCGGACCATGCATATTGGTGAACTGGCCGAATTAACCGGGCTCTCGCTGCGGACCATCAGGCACTACGACGAGGTGGGCCTGCTGCCGGCCGCTGCGCGCACCGAAGGCGGCTTCCGCATCTACACGGCCGCGGACCTCGAACGTCTGCTGGTGATCCGGTCCATGAAGCCGCTGGGCTTCACCCTCGAGGAAATGGCCGAACTGCTCGACGTCGTCGACACCCTGGCCGCAGCCGGCGACCACCCGCAGGCACGGGAGCTGCTCAAGGACTACCTCCGCCGCGCCCGGGAAAAGCGGGACAAACTCGCGCTGAACCTCAAGCGCGCCGACGAATTCATCCAAAACCTCGCCGCCACCTGACGGCCGGCTCAGGCCCGCCGGTGGTCCAGATACACGGTCGCCGGCAGTGATCCCTGGAGCATCTCGGGGGTGATGCCGTGCAGTTCGTTGACCTTCTCCCGGAACCAGACGTCGTAGGGCTCCTGGGACGTTGCGAAGTTTTCGGCCACCTTGGCTATGCTCTCGGCCTCCTGGAAGAAGCAGGTGAAGTCTCCCTGCGGAGTCTGCATCAGGCTGGCGACCTCGCGGTTCATGCCGTTGCGCTGGAACGACGCCTCATACTCCTCTTTGCGGGGACCCTTGAGTTCTTCGACGAACTCCTTCCAGGCCTCGACTTTGCCCGGAAGTATCGGCGCGAACCACGTGATGCTTTCCATGCCATTGCCCTTTCCCGCTGGTTCCTGCGGCATGCCCCCGGTCCGCCGGAGGATGCCGTGCCCACAAGGCTCCTCCCGGTGCCGCAGCCCGTCAAGGCAACGGGCCGCCGTCGGACGGGCACCTGCGGACGCCTAAGATACAAGGGGGAAACAGGCATTTTCCGGAGGGAGCAGCATGGTCAGGGCGGTCTGGAACGGCGCCGTCATCGCAGAATCCGACGACACGGTGGTGGTGGAGGGCAACCATTACTTCCCGCGCAGCGCCGTGCAGGAGCAATACCTGGTGCCCAGCAACCACCGGACCGTGTGCGGCTGGAAGGGCATCGCGTCCTACTACACTCTGGTCCTACTACACTCTGGAGGTCGGCGGCGCACGCAACCCGGATGCCGTCTGGTACTACACGGAGCCCTCGCCTGCCGCCGAAAACATCCGCGGCCGGATGGCGTTCTGGCACGGGGTGACCGTTGAGCTCTAAGGCACAGGACCTGCAGGACTCCAGCGGCACAAACGGGCAGCTGACCTGGATCCGGCAGCCGGTCTCCTTCGGACCGGCCGCGGACCTGGGCTACGGGCTGGATATGCTCGCGGCGGCCAGGCAGGGCCGGCTGCAGCCGGTCATGCGGCTGTACCGGCCCGCGCCCACGGTGGCGTTCGGCCAGCGGGACGCGAAGCTGCCCGGGTTTGCCCAAGCTGCGCAGCGCTGCCGCGAACTGGGGTTCGAGCCGCTGGTACGCAAGGCCGGCGGCCGGGCGGCTGCCTACCATGAAGGCTGTCTGGTGCTGGACCATGTGGAGCCGCACGCCGACGCGGTCATGGGGGCCAAGTCCCGGTTCGCCCTGTTCGGGGAGCTGCTGGCCGGGGCGCTGCGGCACACCGGGCTGCTGGCCCAGGTGGGGGAGATCCCGGGGGAGTACTGCCCGGGGGAATTCAGCGTCCACGGCATCCACCCGGCCGACCCGGAGCACAGGATCAAGCTCGTCGGCACGGCCCAGCGGGTGGTCTCCGGAGCCTGGCTGTTCTCCTCCGTCATCGTGGTGCAGGACTCGGCGCCGCTGCGCCAGGTCCTGACCGACAGTTATGCCGCGCTGGGGCTGGACTGGAATCCGGCCACGGCCGGTGCGGCGGACGACTTGCTGCCGGCGCTGGACGTCGACGCTGTGGAGGCGGCCGTCCGCGAGGCTTACGCGGGCTACGCGCAGCTGCAGGAGGTGCCCATGGACGACCTGCTGGGGCAGGTGCCTGCGGCCTAAGCGGCTCTGGCCGCGAGCGTCCGGGATGACGACGCCGGGGCTGCCTTCGGCGGACTTCTGCTAACGTTCGGGCCGCCAGCCTCGATTGCGTATAGTGCTCAACTCCGGGCTGGCGGTAATGACTGCAGCTTGATGTCTCCAACTGAGGCCGGCGGCATCAGTTACATGGTGATGCGCGGCCTGGCGGCGTGATAGATTTCGCGCACGAATTGCAGGTCGTCCTCCCGCTGTTGCTATCGCGACCTCTGGGTTCAAGGAGTTCTGACGATGGATGATGCTTCCGGCCTGATCGGCTACCAGGCGTGGGCTGACTGGATGGGCACCCCCACGCTGACGCTCAGGGACCTGTGGCCTGAGAGCCCTCGGGCGATGATCGTCGGGCTAAACCCTGCTCCGTTAAGCGTTGAGCTTGGCCACTATTACCAAGGCGGCTACGGGCGGATGCAGCTAAACCGCCTGGCAAAGGCGGGGCTATTCGATACGCCTTCGGGGAACCGATTCTTCGAGGAACCAGCACTGGCGTCCGGGGTCGGCTTTACAGACCTTGTGAAACGCCCCGCGTGCAGGGGCGATGCCGTGCGCCCCCGGGAGCAGAGCTATGGACGGGAAGCGGTTCTTGCGGCCTTGAAGGCGCAGAAAGTACCCCTGATCGTCTGCGTGTTCAAGGCACCAGTGAAGCCCCTCCTTAATCAGGAGGGACCGCCTGGTTTGCAGTCCACCCGTACGTCTTGGGGCGGTCTTGTCTTCCGCATGACCGGGCCTACGGAGAGCCGCGAAAAGACGGCCCAGGTGATGGATGAGTTCGAGCAATTACTGCGGCAACTGTGATCCAGGAAATGAACCAGCCCTGTAGGCTGCGCCTGTGCCCAGGGCCGGGGACGAAGGGTTCAGCACGCCGGTCGCCGTGGCGCGGACGTTGGCAGGGGCAGCCGTGTGCGCGGTAGCGCTGGGGCGCGTACGTGGCATAGGGGACCTCGATAACGGCAATCCCTTCATGATGACCTACTGCCCGGATGGTTCCGTGCAGGGCGATGATGTTCACCGGCCTCCGTCGCTGCAAGGTTATGAGAGCAGTGCCAATGTCCGGGTCCCAGAGCCGCACTTTACCGTCGCTGCCGGCGGAGGCCGGCAGCGGGCGGCTGTCCGCGCCGGTGCCGAAGGCCAACGATGCCTCCCGTCCGGAACGGCCGGTGAGAGGAGGCCGGCTGGAAGTTTCGTTGACAGGCACAGGGCCTGGGCGTCTACTTGAAGCGGCGCCGGCCCAAGCAGGGGCCGTGCCAGGGAGCGGCCCGACCGCACTTCAGCAAAGGCCGCCTGACGAAGGGAGGCCACCATGGGAGAGGCACGCGAGGTAATGGACCGTATGACTGCGGCCATGACGTCGAACGACACAGCCGCGCTGGCGGCGTGCTATGCCGAGGACGCCGTAGCAAGTGCACCGGACCAGAGCGAGATCAAGGGGCGCGAGGCGATCAGCAGTTACCTGTCGCAGATGGGGCAGGCATTCCCGGACGCGGCCTACGAGCCAATGGACATGCATGAGGCCGGCAATGTCGCGATCGACGAGGGTTACTTCACCGGGACTAATACAGGCGAGCTGCAGTTGCCCACCGGTGAGATCGTGCCGCCGACGGGCCGGCAGATCCGGCTCAGGACCTGCGACGTGGCCCGCGTCGAAGGCGGTGTGATCACGTCCCACCACTTCTACTGGGACCAGATGGAATTCCTGGAGCAGCTTGGCCTGTTCCCGGAACCGGACCCCAAGACTATCTAGCCAGCCCTGACCACCAGCAGTTCGTCCCATTCGGTGGTGTAACGCGGGGACTGGTGCCGGCGAGCCATGGTCCAGTCCGACTTCACGGCGACCCCGGGGTGCGGCCGGCAGGGTCGCGTTTACGGTCTTCAGGTCGCTTCCCTTTCGGCCCCTGGACCTGATGGGGCTGGCCCGGCATGTCCGGCGAGGCGACGATGGCATTTCTGAGGATTGGCGCGGTGACGGCCGGGGTGGTCTTGGCCCGGGCTGGAGACCGGCAACCGAACCTGGGCAGTGTCCGGGGCCGCGGGCGGCCAGCTTGGCCTGATTGCTGAAGAGGGCTTGGTGGCCGGGAAAGCGCGCCCCGGAGGACGGACAGGGAGACGGGCTGGCACCCGTCCGCATGGTCCCCGAATGGGACCCTTCGGGGCCGGGGTTCGATTCCCGGCAGTGGACAAAGAAGCCCGGAGAGAGCGACTTCCCGGAACCAGCCGACGGGTGGGAAGTGCTTAGCTGACGGTGTGCAGGGTCATCACCGGTTTCGACCGGGCGGGTTCGAGTCCCGATGGCTGCGTCCTTCAACATAACGGAAGCGGCGGAGAGGAAATCCTCCCCGCCGCTTTTCCATGTCCGGGGCCGCATGCAGGCCATGCCATGCCGCGCCCGCCCGGCTAAATGCATACGCTCAATCGTTGAGCTCTCCGGCGACGACTTCGTACTCTTCGACTTCGAGGATCTCCAGCGCCAGAGAGTTGCTGGCCTCGGAGCGGAGTCTGTTCGCCGTCTCCCTGCTTGCGGTCAGGTTTTCCTCTGTGTCGTACAGCGCAATGGACAGGGATTTGCCGTTCCCTTTCCCGTTCATAAAGTAGAATCCCCGGCACCCCGGGATCTCCAGTACCCGCCGGACGAGATCCTGGGTGGGCCCGCCGGCAGTGTCCTGGCTGCCTCGGTAAGTGCTGACTCGAGCGAACATCTTGCCTCCAATGGTCTGCTAGCTGGAACCTGCCTGCCGCTGCCTTATTACAGGAGCTACTACCGGGATGGAATACGTGACGGCCTCGCGGCAAGCTCTGCCGGGTGGTTCGGGCTCCTCCCACCAGTAGGAACCCAGCAGCGCCTACGTGCAATACCAGGACTCGACAATATTGCCATCACTACATCACCGGGAGGCCCACTTGCTGCCGCGCATGAATTGAGTAGGAGATGCTGGGATTATTACCAAGGCCCGAAACTGGGGTGCACCGGTCAGCACGGTGTCCTCGCGCAGGTAGGGCCAGGACACGTTGATGAGGATGGCGCCGTTCTTCAGGTAGTGGCCCGTGTCGATCCGGTACACGCCTTCTGTTCGTGTCCCTGACCTGGACCCCCAAGTGCTGTACCCGTGAACGATGGTGCAATCCTGGACCTTGGTGCCTGGCACCAGCGACACTTGTCTGCCGTGGCTGTGGCCACCTCGGGCACTAACGTCGGCGTAACAGGCCTCCGCCAAGGTGGAGTTGATGCCCTGCGTCCACGTCCGTAACGGACAGCTTCGGCCGGTTTCCCCGCATCAGCAACGCCTATGTCTGCGACCAGGCGATTTTCCCGCTGTCGGTTCCGTTAATCCCGTGCTCACCGGACTCACACTGGCGCACCGACTGGCCGCGCATCTGGCTTAACGCACTCCCAGGCACAGATCTCCCGTTTCGGCCGGGCCGAACTCGATCGGCCATTCTGGTGCAGCCAGCTGATGCAGCAAAACCGGGAGCGGTCGGCAACCTCCCGCACAAGGTCCCCATTCTCGCAGAACTCGTCCGGCAATGGTTCGACCATGGGCCCCGCCAGGAACCCATCAGCAGGTAAATGTAGGTGTACTCTTCGCCGCGTTCCGCCGCAGCGGCCAGGAAATGGAGGCGGCGTAAACGACCGCGGGAGCTTCAGGAACCGCCATGATTTGTCTCTTCGGACCCTGAGATCGAGTCGATGTCTTCCCGCCGCGGATGCGACCTGCTAGCCTCGCCATAAGGGATCAGGGGACCACTTACGACGGGGCAGCAGTGCGGACTGTGCTTGTCAATAGAGAATCCTTGAAATCGTCGGGTGGACGCTTAGGCGACGCGCCCACGTGTGCTTCCTTCCTCCTAATCCTCCTCGGCATCGTCGCCGCGGTAGCGCTGACGGCGGCAAGTACCCCCGTTCCGTCCCCGTCGGGCAGGCTGCACAGCGGCATGGAGGGTGCCAAAGCTGCGCTGGTGCGGATCGAGCTTCGGGCAGTCGCCGAGATTGCGCACATTGACCACACCTCCGGAGAGGTGGAGATCGATCGCGGCCGGTCCACCGTGCCCCTCGGGTCCGCCACCGGCGTTCTGGTCTCCGCGGACGGGATCGTGGCCACCACCTGGGAAAACCTCGCCGTCGACAAGGACGCGGTGGCCGTTTATGCGGCGAACGAGCTGTTCGCCAAGGTGATTCGTGTGCCGGTCCGCAACGGCGGCAACCCTGCCCGGCGGGGGTCTACCCCCGACCGCTATTGGGCCCCGCACTTGAACCACTGCTACGACCAGGTGACGCACTGCGTCCATTTCCGCGTCCCGCAGTACCATGTGCGCACCTACACCTCCGAGCCCGGCGGCGTCATGGCCGAGTTGCTCAACACCCCGTCCAAGCCCCACGACGTCGCGCTACTACGTATTAGTGGCGGCGGTGCCACACCTACAGCATCGCTGTCCGCGACGGACACAGCGCCCGGCGCGGACAGCGTCCTGCTCGGCTTCACGAAGCGGCCGACGCCCGAGGTTGGCCCGGTCGAGATTCCGGTGAAAGTGGACGCGGCGGCCGGCCGGATCAGTTCCCCAAAGAATCTTGCAGCGCCGCTGGATGCCGGTGTCTCCGGCGGACCTGTGCTCGACCGGGCGACAGGCCAGGTCCTCGGCCTTGCCGGGCCGCGCCAACGGGAAGGCCAGGCCACGCTTGTGCCCTCCGCGGCCATCCAGGCGGCCATGGCGGAGGCGGGCGTGGCGGCGACGCCGTCGAAGTTCGACGCCGTGTTCCGCCGGGGCGTCGACCACCTCGCGTCCGGAAACCGGGGCGGTTCGGCGGAAAGCGCGCTCGAGGAGTCCTTGACGTACTACGACTCCGCCTTGGCGGCGAGCCACCTCGAGGAGGCTCGCACGATGAGGGACGGACAATCCGACGGCGGGCCGGCGGACGAGGCGGAAACGGACACGGGGGGCTCGTTGCCGCCCGCGCTCCTGCCGATCCTCATTGGGCTCCTGCTCCTGGCGGGCGTCATCGGGGCCATCGCTCTGCGCCGGCGTAACCGGTCCGTGACCGCTCAAGCGGGTGGCGGCGCTACTACCACGGGCGCGAGCCGCCCGTCTCCAGCTCGCGCGTCGACGGCCCCGGCGAACCGTTCCAAGGCCGACGAGCTGTCCACGCGGGCCGCGTCGACGACGACGGCGGCATGGGTTGACCGGGAGCAGGCAGGCCGCGGGCGGACTGGTTCCAGCCGGACCGAAGCCTCCGAGTACCAAAGCCCCGCCCCGCAGCGTCCCCCCGCACCCGGCAGGCCAGCTGCCGAACCGGCCCCGCCGGTTCCGGACACGAACCTGAACCCGAATCCAGGCCCGGCGGCCGAGGACGACACCCGCACAGCGGTTCCACTGGCACCCCACGACTCCAACAGACAAGCCGTGGCGTTTTGCTCACAGTGCGGCCGGCAGGTTCTGCCGGGAGCACGGTTCTGTGTTGGCTGCGGTCATCGGGTCGGCTGAGCCGTGGCGCAACTGGGGAGCTACCTCAATCCCGGGACCGAGATCGCAGGCTACCGGATCCAGTCACTGATCGCCCGCGGCGGCATGGGCGTCGTCTACCGGGCGCTCGACGTCCAGCTCGGCCGCCCCGTCGCCCTCAAGCTCCTCGCCCCTGAACTCTCGGCCAACGAGAAGTTCCGACTACGGTTCGTCCGGGAGTCCCGGCTCGCAGCCTCCGTGGACCACCCCAACATTCTGCCCGTCTACGGCGCCGGTGAGTGGTCCGGGCAGCTGTACATCGTCATGCGCTACGTGCGCGGTACTGACCTCAAGGCCGAGCTCGACTCACGCGGCCGGCTCCCGCTGGCCGAAGTGCTTCGCATCCTCTCGGACACTGCCGCCGCGCTCGACGCCGCGCACGCGGCCGGGCTTGTCCATCGCGACGTCAAACCAGGCAATATTCTGCTTTCCGACGACCGGGCGGATGGCCACCGGCACGTCTACCTCACCGATTTCGGCCTCACCAAGCGAGCCACATCTGCGACCGGCGTCACGACAGCGGGTCACTTCCTCGGCACTCTGGACTATGTCGCGCCCGAGCAGATCCGCGGCGAGGACGTCGACGGTCGGGCCGACGTGTACGCGCTGGCGTGCGTCGCGTACACGTTGCTCGCCGGTCACCCGCCGTTCGACTACGACGACGACTCCGCCCAGCTCTGGGCCCACATGACCGAGGAGCCGCCACGCCTCGCCGAGGAACGGCCGGAGGTCCCTGCTACTGTCGGGCTCGCCATCCTGGCTGGCATGGCGAAGCAACGGGAGGACCGGCCTGCCTCCTGCGGCGCGCTGGTCGCCATGATGTCCGGCGGCGCGCCCACTGGTGATGGGCTGGCCTGGCCTCCAGAGGATGCGACTGCCGGCACCCGGCCTACCGGGGCCGTATCGGGCCAGGAGGGCGATGACGACGCCCTCACCAAAGCAGGACCACCCGGGCCCGCCCCCAAGAATGGCCGGAGCGGCGGGTCCCTGCGCATGCGGGGCACCCAGGGGCCAGCACGCGTCGGGTTGCTGGCGGCATTGGGCGCCGCGCTCGTCCTGCTCCTCGCCGCTGGCCTGCTGCTCCCGCGGGTGCTCTCCGGGGACGAGCGTGTGACCTTCCGCGCCGACGGCGTCCCGTACACGCTCGAAGTCCCGGAGAGTTGGACCCCCCGCACCCGCGAGGCCGGTGACAGCACCGTCAGTGTGCTGTCCGGCGCTGACCTCACCGCGCTCTTCGCCGACGAGCCGGATGCTCCGGCAGCCGCGGCCCGGACCGCCACCGACGACCCGGACCGCGTCGTCGGGCTCACCATCTACCACCGTCCTGCCGGGCTGAGCGGTCAGTCTCCGGCCGCCCGGGTCGGCACCGCCGAGGCCCTTTTGCCCGGCCGGGACGCGCACCTGGTGGATCGCGGTGCGACCACCGTCGGGGAGGTCGAGGGCCAGGCCATGGAAGGCACGATGCCTCTCTCGTCCGCTGTCACGCTGCAGGTCCGTGCCCTCGTCGTGGAGACCGAGCCGGTTCAGCTCCTGGTGTTCTTCGCCCCCTCGTCACTGTTCGAGGAGCGCACCGAGGTCTTCAGCGAGGTCGCCGGATCCCTGCGCCGGACGGAGTGAGAGGTACTCCCATGCCCGAACACCTGCCGTCCCCGGACGAAACGATGCTGTACGTGCACGTGGACGGGCGCGGCTGGACCTTTCCGCCTGCACGGACGATCTGGGTGGGTCGGGATCCGCGCGCGGACATTCGCCTCGACGACGAGCGTGTCAGCCGCGAGCATGTCCGCCTCTGGCACCGCGACGGCGCGTGGTGGGTCGCCGACCAGGCCAGCCGCAACGGCACCTGGGTCGTAGGGACGGACCAGGCGATCGACGGGCCTGTGCCAGTGCCACTACTCTCCGGCAGCCTCCGCCTCCGTCTTGGCGGCCTGGACGGACCCGAGCTGCTCCTCAGCACCGAACCACCCCGGCAGCCCGCGACACAGCGTGTACTCACCATTGGGCGCTCGCGGTCGTGCGACGTCGTCGTGAACGACCCGCTCGCCTCCCGTCACCATGCCACCGCCGAGATCGGCGAACAACACGCCGTCCTGCGCGATGCCGGCAGCTTCAACGGCACCTTTCTCAATGGCGATCGCGTCCACGGCGACGCGCCTCTCCGCCCTGGTGACCTCATCGGGATTGGGTCGACTACCCTGACCTGGGACGGCGCCCACCTGGCCATGCGAGCGCCTCAGCGTCCCGTGTTCAGTGCCCGGCACCTGGAGGTCACCACCAAAACCGGCGCACACCTGATGGATGACGTGTCGATTACCGTTCCGGCCGGCACGCTGGTAGGAGTCATTGGGCCGTCCGGCGCGGGGAAGTCGACGCTCCTGGGGGCCCTCACCGGCCTGCGCCCAGCCACCCGCGGGCACGTCACCTGGAACGGGCGGGACCTCTACGCCGAGTACGCCCAGCTTCGGTTCTTGGTGGGACTCGTGCCGCAGGAAGACATCCTCCACCGCCAGCTCACCGTCCGGCGAGCGCTCCAATTTGCCGCCCGGCTGCGCCTGCCACCGGACACAAGCGCCGCCGAGCGGGACGAGCGAGTGAACCAGGTCCTCGCCGAGGTCGACCTGACGAAGCAGATCGACCAGCGGATCGACTCGCTCTCCGGCGGGCAGCGCAAGCGGACCTCGATCGCGTTGGAACTGCTCACCGCACCCCAGTTGCTGTTCCTGGACGAGCCGACCTCCGGGCTCGACCCCGGACTGGACAAGCAGGTCATGGGCAGCCTGCGCTCGCTCGCAGACGCCGGCCGCGTCGTGTTGGTAGTCACCCATAGTGTCCTTGCCCTGGACGAGTGCGACCGCGTGCTCGTCCTGGCCCGCGGCGGACGGGTGGCGTTCTTCGGACCGCCCGCGGACGTGCTCCCCTTCTTTGGGGTGGACAATTACCCGGCAGCGTTTGCCGCGCTCGAGGACCAGACATGGGTGGGCCGGTATGCTCGTTCGCCCGCCCGGGACGCCTACGTGGGACGGACAGCATCCGCCGAGGTGCCGGTCCCGGCGGCCGATGCACCCCCGCCGCCGCGTGCGGCCCCGGTACGCCAGCTGTGGACGTTGATCCAGCGTAACGTCGCCGTCGTCGCCGCGGACCGGCTTTTCGTTGTTCTCCTCGTCGGCATGCCCATGTTGCTCGCGCTGATGGCACATGCCTTTCCCGGAAGGGCGGGGTTGTCACTGCGGGAAGCCCAAGGCGATCTCCACCAGGTCCAGCAGCGGCTGGTCGTCCTCGTGGTCGGCGCCGCGCTCATGGGCACGGCCCTCTCCGTGCGTGAACTGGTCGTGGAACGGCCGATCTACCGGCGGGAACGGGCCGTCGGCCTTTCCCCGGGGGCGTACCTGCTGAGTAAGGTCGTGGTGCTCGGCGTGCTGGTTGCCTGCCAGTGCGTACTGTTCACCATGCTCGCGCTCCTTGGCCTTCCGGGGCCGGACGAGGCCCGGGTACTGGGCAACGGACGCGTGGAGGTCGCGGTGGCGGTGGCGGCGGTCGGAGTCACGATGACTGTCGCCGCGCTCGTGATTTCGGCCGCGGCGACGTCGACGGAGCAGACCATGCCCGCGCTCGTCGCCTTGGTAATGGCCCAGCTCATCCTGTGCGGCGGGCTTTTCGAGATCGCGGGACGCACCGGTCTCGAGCAGGCGTCATGGCTGCTTCCCGCGCGCTTCGGCTATGCCGCAACAGCGGTCACCGTGGGACTTCAGGAACCTCCCGCGCCGGAAGTCGACCCGCTCTTCGAGCCGACCGCCGAGCAGTGGCTCGTGGACCTCGGGCTACTCGGTGTCCAGGCCCTGGTGTTCCTCGCGCTCGCGGCCTGGGCGCTGCACCGCTCCGTGACCCGGCAGCCGTGGCGGTGAAGTTAGGACGTCCTCTCCGCCCTACCGCAGCGTAGAAGATGCCCCGGGGCACCATCACCCCGGGGCATCTTCTCGGCGTCTTGCTCTTTGTTTGCTACTCCTCGTTCTGCCTAATGATGATAGGAACGTGGTTATCCACTTTGCAGACGGTGTCCTGTGTTCCGGTAGCGTCAACCTCCTGAGCGAGAAGGATGACCGGGCCGACATTGAGGCCACAAATCTGCGCGACGACATTGGCTGCCACGGCAATCCTGACGTCTTGGAGGATCGTCACGTCCCCGACATTCACATTGACGAGACCGTCCTGGACGACTTGTGCATTGGCCGGTGCGGCACCGGCAGCGAACATGAGGGGTCCGGCGAGTACAGCTCCTGCGACAGCTTTCTTGGTGGTTTTCATCCGACCTACTCCTAACGCTAGTGATGCAACTATGAGCTGCGCATTAAACGTTTCCGGTACAGACTTTCCCGCATTCGCTGCAGCAGGCCCCACATAATCCACACTCGGCTCACCCGCGGTATCCTCCGTTGGCAGCAACGGCCACGCTGAACGCACATCTTCCCCAGTGCTCTGCAGGAGGCATCGTGCGATATGTGTGGCGGACTGTCCCGGAGGCAGATGGTCGAAAAGACCAAGCTGACCATCGCTAGGTACGGCTGGCAGCTGACCATGGTCGAGGGCGGCTTGTTCGGCCCCGGCTTCGGCTACACCGCCGGGCTGACCGAACGCCGGCATCCGGAACTGCTGGTGACCGGCCGGGACACGCAGCAAACGGCCGGGATCCTGCACGAACTGGTTGGCATAGTGCTTGGCCGCGGGCATGTGCTCACGGCCGGCATGGAGCTGCCGCTGCACACCCGGGAGGTCTACCTGGCGCCGCTGGCGGATCCCGCCCCCGTGCTGGCATTGGCGGCGCGTATCTACCGGCATCGGCTGCGGGCGCTGCAGGCCGTCTGGGTGGACGACGACGGCCTGCTGCCGTGGGAGCAGCAGGTCTCGGACGCGCGGGCCCAGCCGTTGTACGGCGCCCCGCCGGGGCCGGAGCCATAGGCAGGCCAACCGGCGGCCGGACGGAAAACGCCCTTCCCCGGGCGGGGAAGGGCGTTTTCGGGAGAGCCGGCCGGCTGCGGTCAGTGGCCGCGGGCGATCCATTCGTCCAGGTGCGGAGCCTCGGCGCCAATGGTGGTTGAGTCGCCGTGGCCGGTGTTCACCGTGGTGTCCTCCGGCAGGGTCAGCAGGCGGGTCTTAATGGATTCGATGATGGTGCCGAAGTCGCTGTAGGAGCGTCCGGTCGCGCCGGGGCCGCCGTTGAACAGCGTGTCTCCGGAAAACACGGTGCTCAGCGCCGGGGCGTAGAACACCGTGGAGCCGGGGGAGTGGCCCGGGGTGTGCAGCGCCTGCAGCACGGTGCCGCCGACTTCGAAGGTGTCCCCGTCGGCGATCTCGGCGTCCGGTGCCTGGTCCGGGAAGACCGCGTCCCAGAGCATCCTGTCGGCCGGGTTCAGGTACACCGGCGCGCCGGTCAGCTCGCGGAACTGGCCCGCGTAGCGGATGTGGTCATCGTGCCCGTGGGTGAGCAGGATGGCCTTGACCTTGCGCCCGCCCACCTTGTCGGCGATCGCGGCCGGATCATGGGCCGGATCGATGACGAAGACCTCGGACTCGTCGCCGACGATCCAGACGTTGTTGTCCACATCCCAGGTGCCCCCGTCGAGGGAGAACGTGCCGGAGGTGACGATCTTTTCGATA
>NZ_JAAZSQ010000023.1:0-159 GCF_012395835.1 Arthrobacter mobilis | reverse complement strand
GGACCACGCGGCCGGCCAGGTCGCGGGCGTAGAAGGCCTGCCTGTAGGTTTCGGGCCGGCCGACGGCGTCGATGACCACGTCGGCGCCGAAGCCGTTCGTGAGGTTCCGGATGGCCTCGACCGGGTCGGTCTCGCGGGAGTTGACCCCGTGGGTGGCGC
>NZ_JAAZSQ010000005.1:51608-205345 GCF_012395835.1 Arthrobacter mobilis | reverse complement strand
ACCACCGGGTCCACCAACATGGTCAAGGTCCACCGCGTCGGTGACCTGGCCGACGCCGGACACCGGCCCCCGCGCGAAAAGGTCGGCCCCTGGCCGGCCACCCGCCCTTCGGCCTGACAGGGAGATCGGATGACCACGCTCGCACCGCTCAGCCAGGGGCTGCCCGGCGCCCAGGCACCGCACGGACACCGCATCGGCATCGACGTCGGAGGCACCGGGATCAAGTACGCGGTGGTGGATACTACCGACGGCACCCTTGCCGGTCCGCTCCGCCAGATTCCCACGCCGCAACCTGCCACCCCCGGCGCCGTCGCGGACCTCCTCGCGCAGCTGGTGGTGGAATTGACGGCCGAGGCCGCCGATCCGCAACCGGCTCTACCGGTCGGGGTGGCACTGCCGGCCATCATCCGGCACGGCGTCGCCCGTTCCGCCGCCAATATCGACCGCGGCTGGATAGGCCTCGACGCCAACGCCCTCTTCGCCCGCAGGTTGCGCCGCCGGACGCAGGTCATCAACGACGCCGATGCCGCAGGCCTGGCAGAAGTCCGGTACGGCGCCGGCCGTGGCAGCACCGGCGTCGTACTGGTCATCACCCTCGGCACCGGTATCGGTTCGGCATTGTTCGTGGAGGGCCGGCTGCTGCCCAATACGGAACTCGGCCATTTGGAAATTGGCGGTTTCCCGGCCGAAACCCGGGCCTCGGCCGTGGCCCGCGAACTGGAAGGGCTCGACTGGAAGGACTACGCCGGACGCCTCCAGCAGTATCTGTCCCATGTGGAGTTCCTGTTCTCCCCCGATTTGATTATCGTCGGCGGCGGAATCTCGGCCCGGTGCCGGGACTTCCTGCCGCACCTGGACCTGCGCACCAGGATCATTCCCGCGGAACTGCGTAATGCGGCCGGAGTGGTGGGGGCCGCCGTGCACGGACTGCAGTGTTGACGCAGGATCCGCGGCGGGCTCGTCCTCCAGGTCCTCCTTGCCCTCGCCCGTCGCAGCCGCCCGGGACGCCCGCTACCGGCCCTGCCGGTCGTGGACGCGCAGCTGCAGCAGGGCCAGCCCGGTCAGCGGCGCGTCAACCCGCAGCGCCTCCGCCCGTGCTGCGAACCGGCCCAGGATGTGCTCGCCCTCGTGCGGCAGGCCGGCGGCGACGTCGCGGTACAGCGACGAGGTAAACACCGAGCCGGGCTCGGTCAGCAGGCGCACGCTCATCGCATGTTCGCCGCCGGGCACGGGGTAGCCGGCCGCGGCAGCCACAGCCTCCGCCTCGGCGATCACGGCCAGCGCGAACTCCTCGCCGCCGGGACAGGCAACGATGTCCCCGACCGGGCCGCGCATCAGGCAGGTGACCACGCCCGCGGCGGTGATGAACGCCCATTTATGCCACATCGACGCGATGATGTCCGGTGCCAGGGAAAGCTCGAAGCCGGGCACGGACAGCTCCCGGTACAGTTCCTCGATGCGCCGGGTGCGCTCCCCCGACTGCTCCCCGATGGCCATCATGGCCATCGGCTTCAGCTGCCGGATGTGGCCCTCTTCGGTCACCGTGGTCACGACCTTTACCAGCCCGCCGAGCACGTGCTCCGCCCCGTACCGCTCGGTGAGCAGGTCAAGGTGCGCCATGCCGTTCAGGAACGGCAGGATCATCGTGCCCGGCCCGACGGCGGGGGCGATCTGCTCCACCACGTTCTCCAGCGCTCCGGCCTTGACGGCCACAATCACCAGGTCGTAGGGGGTGTCCAGTTCCTGGGCCGTGACGGTTTTGACCGGGATCGTTTCGTCCTCGGTCCCGGGGCCGATGATCCTCAAGCCTCCGCGCAGTTCCTTGGCCCGGCGAGGCCGGACCAGGAAGGTCACGTCCCGGCCGGCCTGTACGAGCCGGGCGCCGAAGTAGCCGCCCGTCGCTCCTGCCCCTGCGATCAGTATCCTCATCGTCCGCGCCGCTACACACGGCCCTTGGCAGTGACGGCCGAGGCCAGGCTGGACAGGCCCTTTTCGAAGTCCTTGCCAACCATCTTGTCCATGTTCATGAAGAGCGCGAAGAGTCTGCCAATGCCCTTGCTTTCCCCGGTCATGGTCCAGGTGACGCGAGTTCCCCCGCCTTCGGGAGTGAAGGTGAAGACGGCGGGATTAACTGCCTTCATGGGCTTGGTGAACTCGAGCCGGATGCTGATGGAGCTTGGCTCGTCGGCTTCCTGGATCTCCATGGTGCCCGAGCCGGCTTTCCTGCCGGCCCAGCCGTACCGGGCGCCGACGCCGGATTCGCTGCCGGAATAGCTGCGGGACATGCCCGGGTCGATGGCCTCCCATGGCGACCATGCGGTCCACTTGCGGAAGTCGGCAACAAACGGATAGACCTCGGCCGGCGGGGCCGGGATCAGGGCATTGCGGGTGACCGTGAAGGATGACATGGGGCCAGTCTAGGCGCCGAGGGCCCCGACACGAGCGGAGCGAGTGTTGGGAGACGCCGACGACGCTAGAGGCCGGCGCGGCTGGAGCGCTGCCGTCTCAGATGCAGCTGTCGGGAGGCAGCTTGGGCCGCCCCGGTTTGCGCCGCCACCGAAAGACGGCGGCCGCCACCAGGACAACATAGGATGCAAGCCCGGCGGCGGCCCAGATGAGCAGCCGTACCCACTCCAGGGCGGCGCCGGCGTCGGAGCCGTCCGGGTACCGGGGCAGCAGGGCCGCCTCCACGGCCGCGCCGACCGGAACCATGAGCCCGGCCAGCAGGCCCGCCAGTCCCGGGCGGCCGATCCGGCTGCCCACGGTGCCAAGGACCACCCCGAAGAAGACCATGGGGGCCCAGCCAAGGCGCAGCTCGCGCCACAACGCACCAAGCGGCACCCGGTACAGCAGCGAATCCATCCCGTAGTAGGCCGCCGTGGCCGCCACCAGCGCCAGCACCCCGGCCGCAGCCCCTGCCGCCCGTGTGCCGACCAGCCAGCCTGCCGCCACCGCCGCACCGGCCCAGACCCAGCCGGCGTCAGCCACCACGGCGGCAGCCGACGCGACCTGGAGCAGCGGCCGTCCCGCCTCCGCCACCATCCCGGCGAGCAGCCCGGAGGGAGCCGCCGCCGCGTTGGCGACGGAGGCGGCGACGCCCACGCCCGCCCCGACGGCGAGGCCGGCGGTGATCTTTCGCGGACGCTTCACCGGGCAAGCTTAGGGACCGGTACCGACAGTCAGCGCCGGCCGGCGGCGGGTGCTACCTCCCGTCCCGGTAATCGGCAGCCTCCAGCCGGCCGCCGACGGCGATGTGCGTCTCCGCACCGGGTACCCGGTCTGTATTCTGCGCCGCGACGGCGACCCAGCCGCCGTCGCGCTTTTCGGCCACGAAGATGAGCACCCCGCTGCGGGCTCCGGCCTCGCGGCCGCGGTGGGCGGTTTGTCCGGTGAGCGTCCACGTGGCGTGGACGACGGCGGCCCGGTCGCCCAAGCGGCGTACCCGGACCCGGCCAAGCGTCATCCTCGCGCCGGCGAAGATCCGGCGGAAACCCTCGGCGTGCGCGCGGCGGATGCGTTCGCGGCTTCGCCACCACAGTCCGACGACGTTGACGAAGTCCGCATCGTCGGCGAACAAAGCGGCAATCCCGTCCGCGTCGCCCTGGTTCCACGCCTGCGCGAATCCGCGCGCGATATCCTCCGGCTCCTCGACCACGCAGCGTTCCTCCGTCCATGCTTCCGGTTCAAGTATCGCGGCACCGGAAGCGAGCAGCTTTACCGCCGGCCTGCATCTGCGCCCACCCGGAACGGCATAATCGAAACTGCGGCCCAAACGGTGCGCGCAGACCAAGCCATGCAGGAGGCAGCCGGTGCAGGAGAAGCTGTGGAGCAGGAACTTCGTGCTGGCGATCGGCGCGAACCTGTTCATCTACATGGTGTTCTACCTGCTGATGACCTCCATGGCGCTCTATGCGGCGCAGCGGTTCCAGGCCGCCGACAGCGTCGCCGGCTTCGCCTCCAGCGCCTTCATCATCGGGGCCCTTCTCTCGCGCTTCTTCGCCGGGCCGCTGCTGGACACCGCCGGCCGGCGCCGGGTCCTGGTGGTGAGCCTGGCCGTGTTCACGGCAGTGTCCCTGCTCTACATTCCGGCCAGCTCGCTGGCCCTGCTGCTGGTGCTGCGCCTGGTCCACGGGGTCGCCTTCGGGATAGGCCACACCGCTGTCACCGCCGGCGCGCAGGCGTTGATCCCGGCGGCCCGGCGCGGTGAAGGCACCGGCTACTTCACGATTTCCACCTCGGTGGCCACGGCCCTGGGGCCGCTGCTGGCGGTGCTGCTTTCGGCCGGCGGCGATTACGACGGCGTGTTCCTCTTCTGCGCAGCCTGCTCGGCGGCCGCGTTCGCCGTCTCGCTCTTCCTGCGCCTGCCCGCACGGCAGCCGGCCGGCCAGCCGGCCGCCACCGCAGTCGCCGGCGGCCCGGGCGGCAAGCAGCGGGCGTGGACACCGCGGACGGTGCTGGACAGGATTGTCGAGCCGGCGGTCCTGCCGATCGCCAGCGTGATGCTGGTCGGCTGCCTGGCCTATTCCGGGGTGCTCTCGTTCCTGACCTCGTATGCCGAGCAGCGCGGCGCCGCCCCGGCCGCCGCGCTGTTCTTCCTGGTCTTCGCCGCGGCCGTGCTCACGTCGCGCCTTTTCGCCGGGCGGATCCAGGACCGCCGGGGTGCCAACATCGTGATGTATCCGGCGCTGGTAGTCTTCGCTGCCGGGCTCGCGCTGCTGGCTCCCGGGGTGTCGATGTGGAATGTGGTTGGCTCAGGCGTGCTGACCGGCCTCGGCTTCGGCACCCTGATGCCGTGCACCCAGGCCATCGCGGTGAACCAGGTGCCCGAACGGCGGCTGGGCACCGCCGTCGCCACCTTCTACCTGATGCTCGACGTCGGCACCGGCTTCGGCCCGGTGCTGCTGGGCCTGCTGGTGCCGTTCACCGGGTTCGAAGGCATGTACGTCTGGCTGGGCGTGCTGATGCTGGCCTGCATCGGCCTGTACTACGCCGTGCACGGCAGGAAGCGCCAGGCGCCCGTTCCCGCCTGACCGGCCCCGGGCGGCACGCGGGCCCGGACAGGGCAGCCCTAATACATGTATTCGGCGGTCACGAGGATGGGCAGGTGGTCGGACTCGCCCTGGGGCAGCGTCTCCACGCTCTGGATGTCCAGTCCCAGGGACGTGGCGAAATCGAAGTGCCCCTTGAACAGCTTGTAGCGGCTGTACGTCCGGCGGTTGCTGAGGGTGAGTTCGTAGCCGGTTTCCTTCAGGTGCCGCATCAGGCTCCTGGTGAAGAACGGGTAGTTGAAATCCCCCATCATCAGCGTCATGTTCTCCCCGCCCAGGCTGAGCAGGGCCTCGTGGCCGGCCCGGATCTGGTTGCGGCGCAGCGAATTCGACGCCGTCAGCGGCGCGGCGTGGAAGGAGCCGACGGCGATCTCGTGCTTGCTTTCGTGGTCGACCAGCCGCACCCCGATCAGCCGCTCATGGGCCGGGGCCAGCACATAATCATGCATGGACTTCTTCAGTTCGAAGGCCTTGGTCTCCTTCGCGGCGAAGCGCTCATCATGGTAGTAGATGGCCAGCCCGAGCCTGTTGCCCTTGGTCGAATCGGCCAGCTCCAGGTGGCCGAGGGTATGCGGCAGCTTCCCGGTGTCGGCCTCCTGGAGGCACAGCACGTCGACCCCGTAACGTTCGGTCAGGTCGACAAGCTCTGCGCTCGCACTGTGCTTGCGGAGGTTGTAGCTGATGGCTCTCAACAAAGCGGTCACTCCTTGCGGTGCGAGCAGTAGCGTGCGTCCCGAGCTTATCCGTTTTACCGTGCGTGCGGCAGTCAGGCCTCGACGATGATGGTCGTGACCACCGGCTTGCGGCGCAGCGACCGGTCGGACCAGCGCACCAGGGCGTCGGCAATGGCGCGTTCGGCCTCCGGGCCGGTCTTGTCCCGCCTGAGCCCGGCCAGGGTCTTCTCCACGATCTCTCCGGCCTTGTCCAGGTCCTTGTCCGCGAGAGTGAACCCGACGGGGAAGAACTCCGGATCCTCCTCCAGCTTCCCGCTGTCCGGGTTGACGATCGCCAGCACGGTGACGGCCCCGTCCTCGGCCAGGCGCAGCCGGTCCTGCAGGGATTCCTCCGTGGCGGCGCCGGGAACCATGTCCTCGACGTACACGTAGTTGGCCGGAACGCTGCCGCTGACCTGGGCCACGCCGTCCTTGAGGTCAACGACGGTGCCGTCCTCGACGATCAGCGCGCGTTCGGGGTCGACGCCGGTGCGGACCGCCAGTTCGGCGTTGGCCTTCAGGTGCCGGTGCTCGCCGTGCACGGGCATCACGTTGCGCGGCCGGACCAAGTTGTAGCAGTAGACCAGCTCGCCGGCGCTGGCGTGCCCGGAGACGTGGACCTTGGCGTTGCCCTTGTGCACCACGTTGGCACCGCGCTTGGTCAGGTCGTTGATCAGGCGGTAGATGGCCGACTCGTTGCCGGGCACCAGGGAGCTGGCCAGCAGCACGGTGTCGCCCTCGGTCAGGTCGATCACGTGGTCGCCACCGGCCATGCGTGCCAGCGCAGCCATCGGTTCGCCCTGGGAGCCGGTGCAGATGATCACGGCCTTGGTCGGCGGCATCTTCTCGAGCTCCTTGAAGTCGATCAGGATGCCGCGCGGCACCTTCAGGTAGCCCAGCTCGCGCGCCGTCGTCATATTGCGCACCATCGAGCGGCCGACAAAGGCCACCTTGCGCCCGTACTTGTGCGCGGCGTCGATCACCTGCTGAATGCGGTGCACATGGCTGGCAAAGCTGGAGACGATCACCCGGCGCGGCGCCGTGCGCATCACCGTGTCGATCGCCGGCAGCAGCTCCTGCTCGGATGCCATGAAGCCGGGGACCTCCGCGTTGGTGGAGTCCGGCAGGAACAGGTCCACGCCTTCCTCGCCCAGCCGGGCGAACCCGGCCAGGTCGGTGATCCGGCCGTCCAGCGGGAACTGGTCCATCTTGAAGTCGCCGGTGGCCAGCACCAGCCCGGCGCCGGTGCGGATGGCCACCGCCAGGCTGTCCGGAATCGAATGGTTGACGGCCAGGAACTCCAGGTCGAAGGGCCCGAACTTCTTCCGGTCGCCCTCCTTGACCTGGATCATCTTGGCGGTGATCCGGTGTTCCTGCAGCTTGGTCTTGACGAAGGCCAGCGTCAGCTTGGCGGAGATCAGCGGGATGTCCCGGCGTTCCTTGAGCAGGTACGGGACTGCGCCGATGTGGTCCTCGTGGCCGTGGGTGAGGACCAGGCCGACGACGTCGTCGAGCCTCTCGCGCAGGTAGGAGAAGTCCGGCAGGATCACATCCACGCCCGGGTGGTGCTCCTCGGGGAAGAGCACGCCGCAGTCGACGATCAGCAGCTTGCCGCCGTATTCGAACACCGTCATGTTCCGGCCGATCTCGCCGAGGCCGCCCAGCGGCACAATGCGCATCGCCCCCTTGGCGAGCGCGGGCGGCCCGGCCTTCGTGGAGGCGGTCTTGGCGTGGTGGTGTCCGGTCCTGGTCATGCAATCCATTCTCTACGGCGTACGGCGGGCGGCAATGCCCGGAGCCGGATTACCGGCGGTGTTTTGTCCTGATGCCGGGAGGTCCTGCGACGAACCGGCGGCCTGTCCCGCGGCATCACAGGACGGCATGCTGACGTCTGACTTTACCACCGCATTTCCGGCCCGTCCCTGCCGGCTGCTGTTAGGCGTCGCGGCGCCGTGGCTCCTGGGCCTGGTCATCGTCCGCAATGACGGCCGGCTCCAGCTGGGCAGGCCCGGGCACCGGCAGCAGTTCGTCCCCGTCAAGTCCAGGCGCTTCTCCGCGTGCCGGGTCCGTACGCCGCAGCTGCCGCAGGCGCACCAAGGCAGTGGCCGCGATGGCGCACCAGGCGACGTTGGTGGCCACCGAAGGCCAGGCCCCGTGGTAGGCGCCGTTGACAATCATGGCAACGGAACCGGCCAGATTCGCCGTCTGGAAGAGCCTGCCGTTCTGGATCCGGCCCATGGAGAAAAGCAGGTAACCGGCCAGCACGGCCACGGCGCCAAGCCAGCCGGAGACTTCAGCCAGGAAGGCCATCAGGGTGTTGTCCTGTCGGATTGTCGGGAGAGCCGGGGCCGCGGCGTGGAGAACCGGCGGCTCCGGCGGGTCTGGTTCGCCGATCATACCGGTTGCTGCCCGGTGTCAGGACCATAGGCGCCGCGGGCCGGGCAGCGCGCCGTGGATTATGGATTTCCGGCGCGCCTGCCGCTTGCCGGACAGGTGCGGAATCGAGCTTAACAACGGCGTTTCGCGGGCGTATTTTGGTGGTGTCAAATAACCGATCACCGGCCCTGCCGCATCGGCTGCACGGCGGGCCGGGCAACCGAGTGGAGGTGGCAGCAGTGGCAGGCAGTATTCTCCGCCGCACCGGCATTGACGTTCCGGAACCTTTCCGCCGGTTCCTCGAAGGTGATCTGGAGTCCTGGCTGCGGATCGAGGAATACCGTGAAGGCGGAAACCTGGTGGTCAAGGCCGAGGTGCCGGGCGTGGACCCGGAGAAGGACGTGGACATCACCTTGGTCGGGGACCAGCTGCGGATCGCGGTACGGCGCGAGGAGAAGTCCGAGCACAAGGACAAGGAAGGGTACCGCTCCGAATTCCGCTACGGCAGCTTCTCCCGCACCGTGACCCTGCCGGTCCCGGTGGACCAGAACGAGGTGCGGGCCAGCTACGACGACGGCGTGCTCGAAGTCCGCGTGCCGGTACCCGAGGAGACGGCGACCGCTTCCCGGAAGATCCCGGTCTCCCGCGGCTCTGCAGCATCGGGGCCTGCCGCACCCGGCGGACCCGAAGAAGAGAACAGGTACGTGCGCTAGCCGGGCGGCCAGCATCCGGGCCGGGCCTGGATCCGGGTGGGGAGGCAGCGGCCAGCGGCCTTCCCGCCCGGAAGGCATCCGCCGTGTGCCGGAGCCCGGAACCGGATGGTCCGCCCATGGCTGGCGGCAGGGAGTTGCGGCAGTGGAAGTTGACGTTCCGGACATGGTAATCCGGGGGTGGCACAATGGTTGATCGTTCGCCGTACGGTTCCGACAATGGGGACCGCGGCTCCGCAGCGGCGGGAAATGGCAGGGGCGGGGTTCCGTGGCGCACCGAGGGCGTCCCGGAGCAGCAGGCCGGCGGCGCGCCCGGTCCCGAGGGCCCGCGCAGATGGCTGAGGCCGGTGCTGTGGACGCTCATGCTGTATCTGGGGATCTTCGCGCTGCTGTCCGTCCAGGACCGGCTGAGCGGTCCCCAGATGGTTTCCTATACGGAATTCAAGACGCAGGTCCAGCAGAACAACGTCGCGGAGGTGTTTTCCCGCGGCGAAACCATCGAGGGCACGCTGCGGCAGGAAAAGCCGCTGCCTGGTGTTCCGGGAGTGACCTACCGGCAGTTCGTGACCGAGCGCCCCGCCTTTGCCAATGACGATCTGCTGGCTGCGCTGGAGGAAAACAACGTCACCGTCCGGGCCACACCCGTGGTGCAGGAACGGGGCATCCTGGCCAACCTGCTGATTTCGGTAGCACCGATAGCGCTGCTGGTGCTGTTCTATCTGTGGCTGTTCAAGCGGCAGGCAGGCATGTTCGGGATGGGCGGACTGGGAGCCAACAAAAAATTCGAGCCGGTGGATCCAGGAAAAATCCGCGTCACCTTCAAGGACGTTGCCGGGATCGACGAGGTCGAAGCCGAAATCTCCGAAGTGGTGGATTTCCTCAGGGACCCGCAGAAATACCAGCTGATCGGGGCGAAGCCGCCCAAGGGCGTGCTGCTCAGCGGCCCGCCGGGGACCGGCAAGACCCTGCTGGCCCGGGCCACGGCCGGGGAGGCCGGGGTGGCGTTCTTCCATGCAAGCGCCTCCGAATTCATCGAAATGATTGTCGGTGTGGGGGCCAGCCGGGTCCGCGAGCTCTTCCAGGCTGCCCGAAACGCGGCACCGTCGATCATCTTCATTGACGAAATCGACGCCATTGGCCGCAAACGCGGCGGTTCAGTGGCAGTGGGCGGCCACGACGAGCGCGAACAGACGCTGAACCAGATCCTGACGGAGATGGACGGGTTTTCCTCATCCGAAGGCGTGGTCGTCCTGGCCGCCACGAACCGGCCCGACGTGCTGGATCCGGCGCTGCTGCGCCCGGGCCGCTTCGACCGCACCATCACGGTCCATGCCCCCGACCGTGCCGGCCGGGCCCAGATCCTCCGCGTCCACACGCGCGGCGTCAAACTCGGGCCCGACGTCGATCTGGATGCGGTGAGCAGGGTTACCCCCGGCATGACCGGGGCCGAGCTGGCGAACCTGGTCAACGAGGCCGCCCTGCTGGCGGTCAAACGGTCCCGGGCCGAGGTCACCCAGCGCGATCTGCTGGATGCGCTGGAGAAGGTACAGCTGGGCACCGTGCGCAACGTGGTCATGCCGGCCGAGGAGCGGAAGCGGACCGCCTACCACGAATCCGGCCACGCCCTCCTGGGCATGCTGGAGCCGGGCGCGGACCCGGTCCGCAAGATTTCCATCATTCCGCGCGGCCGTGCCCTCGGCGTGACGCTCTCGACGCCGGACACCGACCGCTACGGCTACGACGAAAACTACCTGCGCGGCCGCATTGTCGGCGCCCTGGGCGGGATGGCCGCCGAAGAGCTCGTCTTCGGCGTGGTCACCACCGGCGCGGAGAGCGACCTGCAGACCAGCACCCATCTGGCACGCATGATGGTCGGCCGCTGGGGCATGTCCGAACGTATCGGCCCGGTGCAGGTGCTGCCCGAGGAAGGGGATCCGCGGGCGTTCGGGGTTTCCGAAGGCATGCTGGATGCGGTCGCCGAGGAAGTCCGGGCCCTGGTGGACCAGTGCTATGAGCGGGCCCGGATGCTGCTGAGCGAGAACCGCTGGCGGCTGGAATCACTGGCCGGGCAGCTGCTGGAGAAGGAAACGCTGGACGAACCGGAGATCTACGCCGCCGCGGGCCTGGAACCGCGTCCCGAAGAGGCCGCAGGCAGCCCTGACGCCGGGCGGACCCTGGCTGGCTGAATCCGGTCTGCCTGTGCCGGCAGCAGCACGTGGACTTATGGCAGGAGGAGCCCCCGGCAGGGATGCGGGAGGAACACAGTCCGCCACGAATGGGCGGCAGGTGCGAAAGCGCATCACGCTTGACCTCCGGAATCCCGCCAGGGGCTCCTCAAAAAATAGTGTGCTGCTGTCATCCGGCCCTGTCAACGGTCCGGCCGGCCCGTGCAGGCCGGCGGGTGCGTACGCGCCGGGCCGGCTCAGCGGTTGAGCTCGTACCCCCAGTCCAGGGCCCTCCCCAGGTGCCGGCGGCTGAAGCCGGGGTGGGCGGCGGCAAGCTCGTCGAGGTGGCGGTCCGCCTTGTCCGGTTCCCAGGCGTAGCTCCACCCGTCCTCGATCAGGACGTTGGAGCGGCAGATGGCCTCGCCGATCTGCTCTGCGGACCACAGGTCGCCGAGCACCTCGTGGAGGTTGACCGGGCCCAGCCCGTCGTCGCGGTGGGGGCGGGCGAAGCGGCGGTTGGCGTAGTGCAGGAAGAACACCGCGTTCAGCACGTCCATCCCCTGGGCCTCGGCGATGTTCCGGGCCCGCCGCTGCACGGCATGGTCCCGGACGTGGTAGTGGGAGGCACTGCGCAACCTGAACTCCCGCTGCCCGGCCTCCGCGGCCCGGCGTTCCTGCCACGTCACCGGGGCGCCGGTCTTTCGGGCATGCTCCCGCCTGACCCGGCGCTTCCGGGCCAGGTCATGGGTCCAGCCGGCGCACAGTCCGAGCCAGGCCCCGATGGCCAGCCAGAGCCACGACCAGGTAGCCAGGGATAGGGCAGCTCCCAGGCCCGCTCCGATCAGCACGTCCTGCTGCAGCGGGCCCAGCTGCTGCCATCTGTTCACGTCCTGAGCCTAGCCCGCACCTGCGTGCTTCCGGAGGCTCAGGTTCCGCAGAAGGTCCGGTACGGGCCGAAGTCCTCCGGGGCGCCCGCGGCGTAGCGCTCCAGACCAGGGCGCTCGTCGTAGGGCGAAGTCACCGCCTCCAGGAGCCGGTGGAGCGGCTCCAGGTCGCCTCCGGTGGCGGAGGCGAGGGCCTCCTCGACCAGGTGGTTGCGGGGGATGTAGGCGGGATTGGTCCGGTCCATCGCCTCGGCGTCCGGCCCCAGGGCCCGCCACCGCTCCACCCAGGCATCGAACGCCGCCGGATCGGGGAACAGGGCCCGCGC
The DNA here is from genome assembly GCF_012395835.1 of Arthrobacter mobilis. Classification (GTDB taxonomy): domain Bacteria; phylum Actinomycetota; class Actinomycetes; order Actinomycetales; family Micrococcaceae; genus Crystallibacter; species Crystallibacter mobilis. Next base: position 193,123 of record NZ_JAAZSQ010000005.1, on the reverse strand, counting down.
GGGTCCGGCATTGCCGCGGGCAGCCGCACCGAGACTGCGGAAGAACGAGGTGTAGTCCACCCGGCCCTGCTGAAGCAGGCCGAGCAGTTCGTCCACCAGCGGCGAGGCCACGTCGTCGCCGACGCCGTCGTGCAGGCCGATCTTGGCCGTCATTCCGGCCAGCCAGGCGGTGCTGTACTGGTGGCGGAACGCGCCGAGCGATTCCACCGCGAGAGCCACTGCCTGCTCCTGGTCCTCGTGGAGGAGGGGCAGGAGGGCCTCGGCGAGCCGGGCGAGGTTCCACTCGGCCACCACCGGCTGGTTGCCGTAGGCGTAGCGTCCGCCCTGGTCGATCGAGCTGTAGACGGTGGCCGGGTCGAAGGCCTCCATGAACGCACACGGCCCGTAGTCGATGGTCTCGCCCGAGATCGTCATGTTGTCGGTATTCATCACGCCGTGGATGAAACCGACGAGCATCCACCGTGCCACCAGCGACGCCTGGGCGGCTGCCACGGCCTGGAACAATGCCAAGTAAGGCTGCCCGGCCTCCGCGGCGCCGGGGTGGTGGCGGCTGACCGCATGGTCGGCGAGGCGGCGCAGGAGGTCGACATCGCCCGTGGCCCGGGCATACTGGAAGCTGCCCACGCGCAGATGGCTGCTCGCCACTCGGGCGAGGACGGCTCCCGGCACCTGGGTCTCGCGGAAGACCGGACGCCCCGTCGCCACCACGGCCAGGGAACGGGTGGTGGGGATGCCCAGGGCGTGCATCGCCTCGCTGACGATGTACTCGCGCAGCATCGGGCCCACCGCGGCCTGGCCGTCACCCCCGCGCGCGAACGGCGTGGCCCCGGAGCCCTTGAGGTGGACGTCGCGAAGCCGGCCTTCGGCGTCGGTGAGCTCCCCCAGCAGGAGGGCCCGCCCGTCGCCAAGGCGGGGAGCGTACCAGCCGAACTGGTGGCCGGCGTAGGCCTGGGCCACCGGGGTGGCACCGTTGGGGACCAGGTTGCCGGTCAGCAGCAGCAGCCCCTCGGGGCTGCGCAGCCAGGCGGGATCAAGGCCCAGCCCGGCGGCCAGCGGCTCGTTGAGCACGAGCAGCCGCGGGTCGGGGGCCTCCTCCGCCTGCCAGGGAAGGGCCAGCTCCGCAAACTCCCGGGCGAAGCGGCCGTCAAAGATGACCGTGGATTCGGCTGCGGCACTCATTCATCAAGGATACCTGCGGCACGGTGATCGGTGTCACTGCCCGGTCCCTCGGGACCGCCCCTGGCCGGCTTATTGCCGACATGATGATCCCTCCGGCTACCCCTTCCGGCGCCGTGCGCGCAGATGCTTGATGACGAGCTGGATCGCGATCGCGGACATCAGCACGGAGAAGGCGGCGTTGGACCAGAACGGCGAGATGGCGTGCGCGGTCAGCAGCCCGAGCGGGGACGCGACGCAGGCGCTGATGCCGACATACGCGGCGATGCGCAGGTCCAGGTTGCGGCGGCGGGCGTTGCCGATAGTGGCCGAGATCGACCCCGGCACCATCATCAGCAGGGACGTTCCCTTGGCGATGAGGTCGCTGGCACCGAAGAAGAACATCAGGACAGGCACAATGATGATGCCGCCGCCGACGCCGAGCAGTCCCGAGAGGATGCCGGTGACTGCCCCGGCGAGCACGAGCGCCACCCCGACCAGCGGCGTGAGCGGGATGACGTCGTCGCGCTGCGGGATCACGATCCAGAGGCTGACGATCACGGCGGCGAGGAACCCCAGGAACAGCCAGAACAGCACGTTCCTTGGCAGCCTGGCCAGCAGGTAGGTGCCAAGCTGGGCCCCCACGACAATCCCGGCGGCGAGCAAAAGGCCGGCCAGCCAGTCGACGCTGCCGGTAAGGGCGTAGCCGGCCGCTCCGACCACCGACGCAGGCAGGACTGCTGCCACGGAACTGCCCGAGGCGAGGCGCTGGTCGACGCCGAGCAGGAGCAGCGCCGGCACGATGACCACCCCGCCCCCCACGCCGAAGAGTCCCGAGAGGTAGCCGGTGGCGAGCCCGAGAAGGATGAGGACCAGCGCAGGGACCGCAGGGCGGGCAAAGGTGGCCGAGGATGTTTCGGTCTGTCTCGTCATGAGGTTCGCACTTCGTTCTGTTCAGCTTCGACGACGATCGCCGAGCCGTCGGATCGCGGGTCGCTTGCGGCATCGAAACCTGACTCCAGCACCCGAATGACATTGGAGTGGCCGAGGCGTTCATCGCGCGGCGGTACGACCTTGAGCTCGCGGGAGTGGTTTTCGAGCGACCGGAGCGCCGCGGCGGAGACGTCCGCTTCGACGGTCAGCGTGGCGGGGGTGTCACCGTCGTCCTGGGCGCCGACCGCCCAGCGTGCCGCACTTGTCGCTTCGATCGCCGAAGCGCCGCCGAGCAGTCTCAGCAGCAGGTGCGCGTGGATCTGTGGCTGCGCCTGGCCGCCCATCGTTGCAAGCGCATAGGCGAGCTGCCCGTCGCGAAGGACGAGCACCGGCATGAGCGTGTGCGGCGGCCGCCGCCCGGGGGCAAAGGCCGCCGGGTGCGCAGGGTCCAGGGAGAACGAGGTGCCGCGGTTCTGGAAGAGGATGCCCGTTGAGGGCTCGAGTACGGCAGCACCGAAGGCCCAGTAGACCGACTGCACCAGCGAGACCGACCAGCCGTCCTCGCTGGCGGCGACCAGCCCGACCGTGTCGCCGCTGGCAACCCGGGCATCGTTCTCGGCCTCCGCTGCCGCAGACAGTGAGACCAGGCCTTCGACATCGATCGGAGCGGTGTCGGGGTCGGCGAGCCACCGGGCACGGACGCGGTTGTTTTCCGCGAAGATCCCGGCGAGCCTGCCTGCGTCCGCACCGAGCGGGTCGGCGAGGTGCTCGGTTTCGAGGGCCCGGAGGGTGCGCAGCAGCGAGAAGCCTTGCGTGTTGGGCGGGCTCGTCAGGACCTCCAGGCCAAACGCCTTCCCGGCGATCGGCCTTTCGACGGTCGGGGCATACCCGGCAACGTCCTCGGCGGAAATGCGGCTTCCGAGCGCCTGGAGGCCGGCGATCCACCGGCCGGCGACCTCGCCCGTGTAGAACTCGTCCGGGCCGTGGGCGATGAGGCGTTCGAAGGTGCCGGCAAGCGCGGGCTGGCGCAGCAGCTCCCCCTCGGCCAGGGGGGTGCCGCCGGGCAAGAAGACATCACGGCAGCCAGGATCGGCGGACAGTGCCGCACGCTCAAGGTGGATCGCCCGTGCCATCGACCTGGCCAGCGGGGCGCCGTCGCGGGCGAACCGCAGGGCCGGCGACAGCAGCTCCTGCCAGCCGAGCCGCGCGCCCAGACCGGCAAGGGCGGCCCATCCGCGGACACCGCCGGGCACGGTGACGGTGTCGATCCCGCGGTCGGGAAGCGCATCGCCGTGCCGGAGCCGGAGGGCCTCCAGACGCTCGCCTCCTGCGGCCCGTCCGGTGGCGTTCACGAACCTGACCTCGCCCGAAGGATCGCGCACGATGGCCACGAGGTCACCGCCCAGGGCGACATTGTTCGGGTACACCACGCAGAGGACCGCGGCCGCGGCGACGGCCGCGTCGATGGCGTTGCCGCCCATGCGGAGCGCTTGGGCACCCGCCTCGGTGGCCAGATAGTGGGAGGTGGACACAGCCCCGCCGGTTGCTCCGGACGGCGATGCGGACGTAGGGCTCATGCCTGCTCCTTAATCTGGGGGGTCTCCGCGGACGAGGCGGCCTTGAGCGCCTCGCGCAGCACTGTTTCGACATGGGCGCGGGCTTCGGCCTCGGCCTGCTCGGCATCGTTCCGGGCCAGGGCTTCGAAGATTTTGCGGTGGGCCTGGCTTGAGGCCAGCCGCCGTTCCGGGCTTTGCACGCTGTGCCGCCTGCTTGGCGCGATCTCAGTGGCGATCAGTTCGGTCAGCTGTGCCAGCAGCGGATTGTGCGTGTACTGGGAGATCGCCTGATGGAACACCCTGTCGAGTTCGGCATATCTTTCGAGATCCGTCTCCTGCTCCATTTCCTCAACGAGCGCGCGAAGCTGCTCGGTGTCCCGGAGCGTCAGGCGCTGCGCCGCGAGGGCGGCGATCGGAGGTTCGATGATGGCCCGGAGCTCCATGATCCGGGCCAGCTCGACCGTACCGTTGGCCGGGTGGAGCAGTGCGGAAATCGCACTGCCGGCCTGGCCGCTGCGTGCGGCGGTTGAACGCACCGTCGTGCCGCGTCCCGGCTTCCGGTCGATCAGGCCGCGCGCCTCCAGTTCGCGCAGGGCCTGGCGGATCGAAACGCGTGAGACCCCGAAGAGCTCGCCCAGCTCCTGCTCGGTGGGCAGACGGTCCCCCGGCTTGAGCTCGCCTTCAAGAATCAGCCGTTCGAGATCGACGGCCAGGCGGTCCGGAACCGACAATGCCGGCGACCGACGCAACGATGACCATTCCATTTCCGACTCCTCCTTGACCCGGTTTCCCAGTGGCCCCGGCCGCGGCCGTTGGGTCAACTCTGATAAATAGCTTGACAGTTTGTCCTACCAACTGTCAAAGTTTCGCCAACACCCAGAATCCAGATGGAGGGCACCATGAGCACTACCATTTCGCTTCGCCGGGCGGCCTATGCAGGGGCCGCAGTGATCGCGCTCGCTCTCGCCGGCTGCGGCGGCCAGTCCGGCCAGTCGGCCGCCCAGGACACCCAGCCGGCGGCGCAGGGTGCCGCCGCAGATCTGCCGCTCGTCAAGGACGGCGTGCTGACGTCCTGCGCGAATTTCGGCACTCCGCCCAACATTTTCGCCAAGGAGGACGGCACTCCGGTCGGCGCGGAAGTGGATATTGCGAAGAGCATGGCCGAGGAGATGGGGCTTGAAACGGCCTTCCCCGAATACGCGTTTTCCGGGCTGATTCCGGCCCTGCAGGCCAAGCAGTGCGACGTGATCATTTCCTCGCTGTACATCAAGCCTGAACGCGAGGAGATCGCCGACTTCGTGCCGTACCTGCTGTCCGGGTCCGGCGTCGCGGTTTCGAAGGAGAACCCGAAGAATGTCACCGGCTACGACGACTCGCTCTGCGGGGTCCGCGCCGTTGGCATCACCGGAGCCACCGGCGCGAGCCTGCTCGAGGAGAAGGCCGCGGAGTGCAAGAGCAAGGGTCTCGAGCCGGTCCAGGTCACGCTCCTGGACCGGAGCGCGGATGCCCTCCAGCAGGTGATGGCCGGACAGTCCGATGCGTTCCTGGACACGGCCGAGCTGATGGGCTACTACGAGAAGCAGTCCAACGGCGAGTTCGTGGTGGTGGGCGAGCCTGTCGGCCAGATCAAGATCGGGGCGGCGACGCTGAAGGAGAACGCCGAACTGCACGAAGCCCTGCAGGAAGCCTTCAACAAGGTTGTCGACAGCGGCCGCTACGCCGAGATCCTCAAGGAATGGGGACTTGAGGCGCAGAACATCGCGAACGCCTCCTAAGCAGCTGGAGGAACGACATGAAATTCGACTGGTCCTACTTCTGGCAAAGCCTGCTCGCCCCGAGCCCGCAGTTCCTCAACGGCCTCGCGCTGACCATCATCATCTCGGTGGTTGCCATGGCGCTGGCCTTCCTGCTCGGCCTGGTCATCGCGCTCATGGGCCGGAGCCGGTTCCTCCCGTTCAAGCTCTTCGCGAGCCTGTACATCTGGGTGATCCGCGGGACGCCGCTGCTGGTCCAACTGGTGATCATCTATACCGGCTTCGCCGCGGCAGGCCTGTTCCGCTTCGAGGACGTTGACCTCTTCGGCGCGATCATCAAGGGAGCGGTCCAGGCGGCGATCGTCGGCCTCATGCTCAACGAAAGCGCATACATTTCGGAAATCGTCCGTTCCGGCCTCGAGTCCGTGGACCGGGGCCAGAACGAAGCAGCCCTGTCCCTGGGCATGACCCCGATGCATGCGATGCGCAAGATCATCGTTCCGCAGGCCATCCGGACCATGGTCCCGCCGCTGGGCAACTCGTTCAACGGCCTAATGAAGAGCACGTCGATCCTGTCGATCATCGGCGTCAGCGAGATGTTCCAGGTCGGCAGCACGATGAGCGCTTCGACGTTCAAGGTGTTCGAGATCTACATCGTGGTCGCCCTCTACTACCTGCTCCTCACCACGGTGTGGACCTTTATCCAAACCGCCATCGAGAACACACTGAACGTCCGTGCCGGCCTGCCGCCCGCCGAGTCTGTCTTCAAGCGCCTCTTCGGGGTCAGAAGCCGCAAGCAGCAGACGACGAGCACCCCCGCCCTGCAGCCCGCCGACATCGCCTGAGGGAGTGGAAATGACGATGTACACCGAACCGGCTCCCACGGAGCGCGGCCCCATCGTGCAGGCGGTTAACGTCTGCAAGTCGTTCGGGGACAAACGAATCCTCACCGACGTGAACCTGGAGGTCGCACGCGGAGAGGTGGTGGTCATGGTCGGGCCCTCGGGAGCCGGCAAGACCACCATGCTCCGCACGCTCAACGGCCTCGAAGCCATCGACTCCGGCGAGATCCGGGTGAACGGCGAGCTCCTCGGCCAGCGCGTGAACAAGCAGGGCAAGCTCGTCGAGCGGTCGGCACGGGACCTGGCCCGGCAGCGGGCCAACATCGGCTTCGTGTTCCAGCACTTCAACCTGTTCCCGCACATGAGCGTGCTCGAGAACATCTGGCACGCCGTCGTCGAGGTGAAGCACGAGAGCAAGTCCGAGGCCGTGGCCTACGCCCGGGAACTGCTCGGGCGCGTCGGGCTCGCCGACAAGGCGGATGCCAGGACACGCTCCCTCTCCGGCGGCCAGCAGCAGCGCGTGGCCATCGCCAGGGCACTCGCCATGCGGCCGGCCCTCATGCTGTTCGACGAACCGACCAGCGCCCTGGACCCCGAGATGGTCGGCGAGGTCCTTGCCGTCATGCGGGACCTCGCGAACGCCGGCATGACCATGATCATCGTCAGCCACGAGATGGGCTTCACGCGCGAAGTGGCTGACCGGGTCGTCGTCATGGATGCAGGGCGCATCATCGAAAGCGGCCCGCCCGCCCAGGTCTTCGCGACGCCGCAGCACGAGCGGACCCGGCAGTTCCTCTCCAACGTGCTCGCGTAATCCAGCGCGGCTGCCTCCGGCAGCAAAAGGCCTTGGCCCCCTCAGACGGGAAGCCAAGGCCTTTTGCTGCCGTCCGGGCTGCCATACCGGCAGTTCGGACTCCATGTGGTTGATGCGGCCAGCTATTCCTTCGCAGCCGGGGCCTGCGCCGCCATGGCCGACAGCAGCGCGTCCACCAGGCCCACGTAGACCTCGAAGAAATCGATGGACCGCAGCTCTTCGCGCACCGCCGAGACGTACGGATAGTCCTCGGGCCGGGCCGGCCGGTACTCCTGGACCCAGGTGGAGGCCACCGAGGACCCGGTGTCGTCCTGGGCTACCTGCGCAGCGTGGCTGCCGCTGACCGCCAGGACGAACTGGCTGTACATGTGGTACTGCTTCACCGCCGCTTCGCCCCGCCAGCCGGCCTGGTGGAGGGCCGCCAGGATCGCGTCCACCACCCGCAGTTCGTTGGGGCCGCCGGTGAGCAAATGGTAGGTCTGGGCCGCTGCGGCCGGATGCCGCTCGAAGGTGCGCCACGCCCGGTAGGCCAGGTCGCGCAGCGAATCCAGCCAGGACACAGCCGGCACATATCCGTCGATCGACTGCCGGACCAGCTCGTCCGCTACGGCAATGAGGATCTCCTCCCGGCTGGAAAAATGCCGGTACATCGCCGTGGGCGAGGCACCAAGCTGCTTGCCCAGGCGTGCGAACGTCAAGCCGTTCAGCCCGTGCTCATCGAGGATCTGCACGGCCGCGGACACAATGGCGTCCCGGCTCAAAGCGCCGCGCTGCAGCCGCCGCCCCTTCGACGGGGCCGGCTCGGCTTCGTTGGTCATGGTCATGGCAGGTCCTCATCCGGCTGGTGTTGTTCTTCAAGGCTATGCAGTGCGCCAGCTTTTGCGGACCATCCCCGCCTGAGAACAACTCGTCACAAGTTAGTGAACGCTATTGACTAAGTCATTCACTATTGTTCACTATATCCCTATGAGGCGGATCACATAACCCGGGAATCCGCTTCCGGGGACCGAACCACAGCCTCCCCGTCCCCTGCTTCCATGCCGCCGAGGGCGGCGAATCCTGAACTGTCCTGCACCGGGATGCCCGGTGCCCAATTACTTCAGCCAAAGGACCTCAGCAATGACGGAAACCCGCACCGAAGCACCCGCCCGCGCCGCCGAAACCGCCCCTGCCCTGCGCTACGCCTTCACCATCGTGGCCGAGGTGGATCCCCATATTCCGCTCAACGAGCGCGGCACCGAGCGGCTCGACTTCATTCCGATCACCGGCGGCAGCGTCCACGGCGAAATCGAGGGTGAGGTGTTTCCCGGCGGTGGTGACTGGTGCATGACCCGGGCCGACGGCGGCTTCGAGGTGCAGGCGCGCTATGCCATCCGAACTGCCGCCGGCGAGTTCGTGGACATCGTCAACACCGGAGTGCTGCGGCATGTCGACGGCGAGACCGGCGGCCCGGAAGACATGGGCTACTTCCTGACGACGCCGGTCTTCCGCACCGCCGCGCCCGCCCTGCAGTGGCTGACCCGCTCGGTCTTTGTGGGCAAGGCCCGCACGCAGCTGACCGCAACCACCATCGACATCTACGAAGTCCTGGCCGCCTAGGCACATTCCCGGACCCTCATTTCCCCTTCCTTTCGAAAGGACCACCATGCACCGCAGGGCCACTCTGCCGCTCGCCTTGGTTTCCGTCACCGGCTTGCTGCTTGCCGGCTGCACCACCGGCGGCTCCGCCAGCAGCAACGCGCAGGCGGGCGACGGCGCGCCGTCCCCTGACATCATCCGCACCACCATCGACCTTCCCGCCAGCTTCGACCCGACCAAGGGCCTGTCGCTGCCGGACTTCCTGGCCGCCCGCATGAGCTACGACACCCTGGTCCGCAAGGACGCGGACAACAAGCTGGCACCGGGCCTGGCCGCGAGCTGGGAGAGGACCGCCGACGGGGCCGTCTTCACCCTGCGCAAGGGGGCGACGTGCTCCGACGGCACCCCGATCACCCCCACGGTGGTGAAGGAATCCTTCGAGTACTTAACCAACCCGAAGACCGCCGCCGCTGCCGCGCCGCAGGTCTTCGGCCCGGCCGGCAAGCCGGTCTTCACCGCCGACGACGAGGCGAACACCCTCAGCATCACCCTGGCCCAGCCCTGGCCGGACATGCTCACCGGCCTGTCCATGTCCCCCACCGGGGTGATCTGCCCGGCCGGCCTGAAGGACACTAAGGCGCTGGCCGCCGGCGAGGCTGCCGGCTCCGAATCCGGGCCGTACACCCTGGCCTCGAAGGAACACGGCGTGCGCTACACCTACGAACTGCGCGGGGACTACAACGCCTGGCCGGAATACTCCCAGCAGATCGACGGGCAGCCGGCGAAGAAGATCGTCTACAACGTGATCACGGACAAGAACGCCACCGCCAACCAGCTGATCAGCGGGCAGCTGGACATGGGCTTCGTCAACGCCACCAGCCTCAGCCGGTTCGACGGCAATGACAAATTCACCGTCACCAACGAGCCCTTCTCCGACTTCTTTGTCATGTTCAACCAGCGCGAGGGTAGCCCGTTCACCGACCCGGCCGTCCGCCGGGCCGTGGCCCAGGTCCTGGACCGCAAGATGTTCGAGAACATCACGTCCAGCGGTTTCGGCCAGGTGACCACGCAGCTGGTGGCCGAAGGCACCGTGTGCTCCGATCCGGCCCAGTCCCCGGTCATTCCGGTCGATACCGCGGCTGCGAAGAAGGTGCTCGACGGCGTCGCCATCCGCATGGTCGGCGCCCAGATCCTCGGCCCCCAGGGCTCCGGCAATGTCTACGTGCAGGAGCAGCTGCGGGCCGCCGGCGCCACCGTGAAGCTGGACAACCTCGACGTCGGAGGCTGGATCAGCACGGTGTTCGGCAAGCCCGGCGACTGGGACATGACCGTCTACGCGGACCTGAACTTCATGGGCACCATGGCCAATCCGCTGGCCTCCTTCATGGGCCCGACCATCCAGGAAGGCGGCGGCAACATCGGCGGCGCTAGGAACGAGGCGGCCCAGGCCGCGTTCGGCAAGTTCCTGACCGCCAAGGACCAGGAAGCGCAGTGCGCCGCGCTGGAGGAGAGCATGAACGCCCTGATCGAGAACGCGGACGCCATTCCGCTGTCCAACGATCCGCGCCTGATGGTCGCGGCCGACGGCTTCACCGTCACCTCCCTCGGCGGCGCGCTGGACGACCAGATCATGCGCATCACGAAGTAGCACCTGCCCCTCTTCACGATTGGACGACCATGGACCCCTTTGGTTCCGCAGTATCCCTTGCCCGGATGATCAGGACGCGCGAGATCAGCCCGGTCGAAGCCGCCGAGGCCTACCTGGCCCGGATCGACAAATACAACCCCGAGCTGAACGCCGTCGTCTGGCGCAATGACCAGGAAGTGCGCGCCGCCGCCCGGCGCGCCGAGCAGGAGGTCATGGACGGGGCGGACCTGGCCCCGTTCCACGGCGTGCCGATCCCCATCAAGGACCTGACCAGCGTCAAGGGCCAGCCGAACACCTGCTCGTCGCTGGCCATGTCCGATGCCCCGCAGGAGACGAGCGACCTGTGTGCGCAGAAGCTCGAGCAGGCCGGGTTCATCTTCATGGGCCGGACCAACAGCCCCGAACTCGGCCCGCTGACCGTCTCCGAGAACGCCCGCCACGGCACCACGGCCAACCCGTGGAACCATGACTACACCCCCGGCGGTTCCAGCGGCGGCGCCGCCGCGGCGGTGGCCGCTGGCCTGGCGCCGGTGGCCCATGCGTCCGACGGCGGCGGCTCCATCCGCGTCCCCTCCTCCGCCTGCGGCATTGTGGGCCTCAAGCCCAGCCGCGGCCGGATCCCGCAGGAAGTGTTCGGCTGGGAGCATTCCACCACCGAAGGCGCGGTGGCCCGCCACGTCGAGGACGCCGCGGCCGTACTGGACGCGCTGTCCGGACCGGACCTGCACAGCTGGTACTCGGCACCCGCCCCGGAGCGCCCGTTCGCCGAGGAAGTGGGCCGGGACGCCGGCAGGCTGCGCATCGGGCTGCTGCTCGAGGCGCCCACCGGCCTGCCGGTGGACGCCGAATGCGCCGCGGCCGCGGAGAAGCTGGCCGGGGTGCTCGAGGGCCTGGGCCACGAGGTCTGCCCGGCCAGCCCGGTGCTGTACTCCCGCGAAGCCGGCGAGGCCTTCCAGATGATCATCGGCGCATCGCTGCATGCCATCGAGTACGAAAACGTGGACCTGGTGGACCCGTTCATCAGGCACCGGCTGGACCAGGCCCGGCAGTTCCACGCCGGCCAGTACGCCCAGGCAGCCGCGCGGCTGCAGCTCGAATCCCGCCCGCTGGTTGCCCAGTGGGGCCGGGACTTCGACGTCCTGCTCACCCCCACGATGGCCTGCGAAACCCCGCGGACCGGCACCGTCTACCACGAGGCCAACACCGACCCGTCCGGGCCGCGGCTGACCGAGATGCGGATGATCTCCTTCACCTCGTTCTGCAACATCAGCGGCCTGCCGGCGATCAGCCTGCCCGTGCACACCTCCGCCACCGGCCTGCCGGTCGGCGCCCAGCTGGTGGCCGGTCCCTACCAGGAAGCCACCCTGGTCCGGCTGGCCAGCGCCGTCGAAGCCGTCATGGACTGGACCCGGACCATCGCCCCGCAGTACGCGTAACCGGCGCGGCGGCATAGGGAAAGACACCAAAATGACTGTCACTGCAAACACCGCTGCCGGACCCGGACCGCAGGCACCGCAGGCGGGCGTGTCCCGCAGGCCCGGTTCCCACTGGGCCGGCTTTGCCCTCCGGCGCGCCGGCGGCCTGCTGCTCTCGCTGGTCATGCTCATCGTGCTGACCTTCATGATCGTCCCGCTGATCCCGGGCGATCCGGCCCAGGCCATCGCCGGCACCGACGCCTCGCCGGAGACCGTGGCGCAGCTGCGCGGGCAGATGGGGCTCGACGACCCGCTCCCGGTCCGCTTCGCCGACTACGTGGCCGGGCTGGCGCAGCTGGACCTGGGCAACTCGTTCCGGTTCAATGACGCGGTGGGCGGGATCATCGCCACCAAGCTGCCCTATACCGCCCAGCTGGCGGCGATGGCCATCATCCTGGTGCTGGCCATCGCCGTCCCGGTCGGCATGGCCGTGGGCATCCTCACCCGCGGCGGACGGCGCCGCTGGCTGGACCTGGCCTTCGGGAACGTCGCAGGTTTCCTGGCCTCGCTGCCGGGCTATGTCACGGGCACCCTGCTGATCGTGCTGTTCTCCATCCTCTGGCGGGTGCTGCCGGCCGGCGGCGCAGACAGCCTGCAGGCGCTGATCCTGCCCACGGTGGCCCTGGGCATCGGGCCGGCCTGCGCCGTCGCCCGCGTGGTGCGGCAGGAAACGGCCACCGTGCTGGAGCAGGACTTCATGCGCACCGCCCGCGGCCGCCGGCTGCCGCCGCTGCGGCTGTACCTGCGGCATGCCCTGCCCAACCTGCTCACCAGCACACTGACCCTGACCGGGCTGATCCTGGCCAGCCTGCTCGGCGGCGCCATCATCATCGAGACCGTGTTCAACTACCCCGGGCTGGGCAACGAGATCGTCCAGGCCATCATCTACCGCGACTACCCGCTCATCCAGGGCATCATCCTGGTGGTCGGGCTGATCGCGACCGTCCTGAACCTGCTGGTGGACCTGGTCCTCGGCATCATCGACCCGCGAACCCTGGGGGCCAAGTCCCATGGCTGATACCGCCACCGTTTCCGCACCCGGCCTGAAGCGCTCCTTCCGCTGGAGCCCCGGACTGATCCTGGGCATCGTCCTGATGTCCCTGGTCGCGCTCACCGCCGTCGTCGCACCCCTGGCCCTCGCCGGGCCGGCCGAAACCCTGACCCCGGACGCCCGCCAGGGCACCAGCGCCGCACACTGGATGGGCACCGACGACTTCGGCCGGGACATCCTGGCCCGGTCGCTGGTGGCGGCGCGGCTGACCCTGCTGATGTCCCTGGGCGCCACCGCCATCTCGGTGCTCTGCGGCGTCGTCATCGGTTCCGCCGTCTGGCTGGCCCCGCGATGGATCCGCGAGCCGGCCCTGCGGCTGATCGAGGCCGCGGTGGCCTACCCGTCGCTGATTTTCGCCCTGCTGATTGCCGCCATCCTCGGCCCGGGCAGCACGACGGCGGTGGTCGCCATTGGCGTCGCCGGCATCCCGGGCTTCGCCCGGCTGACGGCCAACCTGGCCGCCTCGGTCTCGCACCGGAACTACGTCTCCACGGCCCGGCTGCTGGGCGTGCCCGGGCACAAGATCATCACCCGGCACCTGCTGCCGAACATGGCCGAGCCGCTGTTCGTCATGGCCACCTCCAGCTTTGCCCTGTCCCTGCTGGAGATCTCCAGCCTCTCCTTCGTGGGCCTGGGCGTACAAAGCCCCGAGTACGATTTCGGCCGGCTGCTCAACGAGGGCCTGAACTCCATCTACGCCCAGCCGCTGCAGGTGGTGGCCCCCTCGCTGATGCTGGTCGTCACCGGCCTGGGCGCCATGCTGATCGGCGACGGTCTGGCGGCAGCGGCGGACCCCCGCGGGGGCCGCAGACACTTCGCCGGCCGGAAGGCCCTCTCCCGCCCCGCCTCGCTGGACCCGGCCCCGCAGGCCCTGCTGGAGGTGGACAACCTCACCGTCACCTCACCCGCAGGCAACCAGATCGTCAAGGGCATCTCCTTCAGCATCCGGCCCGGCGAGGTCCTGGGCCTGGTGGGCGAATCCGGCTCCGGCAAGTCCATGACCGCCATGTCCGTGGCCGGACTGCTGGCGGACGAACTCTCCGTCCGGGCACGGACCCTGCGCCTGGACGGCCTGGACCTGCTCACCACCAGGGACGCCAAGGCCCTGGCCACCGGCATCGGCCTCGTCTACCAGGACCCGGGCACCACCTTCAACCCGGCCCTGCGCATGGGCCCGCAGCTGACCGAGGTCTCCCGCGTCCATCTGAAGAAGCCGCGGCGCCGGGCGGATACGGACATGGTGGAGGCGCTGGACGACATGAGCATCCAGAACCCCCGGCTGCGCATGGGCCAGCATCCGCACGAGCTCTCCGGCGGCATGCTGCAGCGCTCCATGATCGCCGCCTCCACGGTGTCCCAGCCCAAGCTGCTGATCGCGGACGAGCCCACCACCGCCCTGGACGTGACGGTGCAGGCCGAGGTGCTGCGCAAGTTCCGCAAGATCAACAAGGAACACGGCACCGCCATCCTGTTCATCTCCCACGACATCGGCGTGGTGCAGGAGCTGTGCGACCAGGTGCTGGTCATGTACCGCGGGCAGATCCTGGAACGGCTCAGCGCCGCGGACCTGAAGGCCGGCAACGTGCGCCACCCCTACACCCAGGCCCTGCTGGCCGCCACCCCCAGCATGACCGAAACCACTGACCGGCTGGCCACCGCCAAATGGCAGCCCGAGGACGAACTGGAAACCACCCGATGACCCATCAGACAGCCACCCCGGCAGCACCGCAGGCCCCGGCCGGCTCCACCGACTGCCCAATGCTCTCCGTGCAGGACCTTACGGTCGTCCTCGGCTCCGGGGCCCGCTCAGCCACCATCCTCAAGAAGGTCAGCCTCGACGTCCGGCGTGGCCGTACCGTGGGCCTGGTCGGCGAGTCCGGCTCGGGCAAATCCACTCTGGCCAGGACCTTGGTTGGCGCCCTGCCACCAAGCTCCGGGCGCATTGTGTTCAACGGTGCCGAGGTCGGCCGCATGACCCGCGCGCACACCAGGAAGCTGCGCCGCCAGGTCCAGCTCATCCCCCAGGACCCGTACTCGTCCCTGAATCCGCGCCGGACCATCGGCCAAGCCCTGGCCGAAGCCATCGACCCACTCCGTGCCGACCCGGTACGCGAAAGGTTCCGGATCTCGCACTGGCTGGCCAAGGTTTCGCTGGACCCGGAGGCGGCCGGCAGGTACCCGCACGAGTTCTCCGGCGGCCAGCGGCAGCGGATCGCGATCGCCCGGGCCCTGGCCGTGGAGCCCGAGCTGGTCATCGCCGACGAGATCACCTCCGCCCTTGACCTGACCACCCAGGCGGAGATCCTGAACCTGCTGGCCGACCTGCGCCGGGAGCTGGGCCTGACCATGCTGTTCATCTCGCACAACCTGGCCGTGGTGCGCCATGTCAGCGACGAGGTGGTGGTGCTCTACCGCGGCGACGTGGTCGAATCCGGGAACGTGGATCGGGTGTATGCGGCCCCGGAACACCCCTACACCCGGCGCCTGCTGGACTCCGTGCCGGGCGGGCCCGGCTTCAACATCGACGCTGATCTGGAACCTGCGGACAGGGCCGCCGGGTAGGGACCGGCCCCCGTTTTCCTGTACAGCCTTCCAAGGCCGGGCGTACGCTGGAACGAAGCCGACCCTCACGTGCCCAGCGGCCGCGGCCGCAGATAGCCCAGGTGCGAGATGCGCTTGAATAGCCGCCTGCCTGCATCCGCCGCCATTGCGGCGGGGCTGCTGTCGCTGGCCGCGGCCTGCGGGCTGGTAGCGGAGGACGGCGGCGGCCAGGGTTCCGAAGAGAATGCCGGCTCGGACAGCAACCAGGACTCCAGCAACAACCGGGGCTCCGGGGAATCCGCCCCGGTGGAAACGGTCGGCGGCCCGGACGACGGCACCTACGTGCCCCCGGGGCCGCCGGCGCCCGCGGGTCCGCCGGCGCCGGAAGGCGCCCCCGTGCTGGGATGGCTGCCGGTCGGGCCGGTGGGCCGGGACGATCCGACCTGGTACCTGTACCTGAAGAGCGGGAACTGCGAGCAGGTCCCGGAGCCGAACGAGCCGCCCGACACCGTGGAGGACGTGGCGAAGCTGTTCTGCGCGGCCGTGACGGGGGACGAGTCCGCCTGGGCGCCCGCGGCCGAGCAGCTGGCCGGGCTCTCCGTGACGGAGGATTCGGACTGCTGGTCCCGGGCCGCCTACCCGGTGCTGCAGTCGGTGGTGGATTTCCACCAGCAGAACCCGGGGACGCCGTTCCAGCTGGCCGAGGGCAGCGGACTGGCCTGCGAGCCGACGTTCTACGACCTGGACGATGACGGCAGCGACAACAACGGCCGCAATGCGGCCGCGTCCGTGTGCGGCGGCACGACCATGCACATGGTCGGAACCTTGGGCGGCCTGCCCGCCGGCAGCATCCGCAGCGTCACCGTCGACACCAAGCCGGAGCCCGCCACGGTGCCGGTCGAGCAGGTCGGGCCCGACTTCGTCTTCCTGGCTCCGCCAACGGCGGAGGAAGGGGTGGTGTCGGTCAGCGTGGCCGACGGCGACTGGCTGGTGACCGAATCGGTGGACCTGCAGTACCTTGGCGACCCGAGCACCTGCCCGGGATTCGAGTCACCGGACCCGAGCCCGTCCGTGGATCCCGGCGAACCGGACCCCGGCGAGCCGGATCCGGGTGAACCGGACCCCGGCGAGCCAGATCCGGGTGAACCGGACCCCGGCCCCAGCCTGCCGCCGTCGTCGCCTGCCGCAGGCAGCGCGCCGTGACGGAGGCCGGCGGGGACGCGCGCTCGCTCTGGTCCCGCTCCCTCGGCGTCATCTCGGCCATCGGCCCGCCGATCACGGTGGCCACCGCCCTGCTGGTCTATTTCGGCTGGGCCCGGGCGAATGCCCAGGCCGAAGACATGGGCCTGGATGAGAGCCTGTTCGGCTACGCCACGCAGGACTACATCCTCATCAGCATCAACGCCCTCTACCTGCCGCTGGTCTGCATCCTGGTCGCCGGCGTCGTCTGGCTGGCCCTGGACCGGTGGCTGCGCCGCCGGATCGACGAGGGCCGCCACCAGGAACTGATCGCCCGGGTTGCCGGCATTGCCGCCCTGGCCGCCGTCGCCGTGGCCGGAACCGGCCTGCTGCTCGCCATCGGCCAGCCGACCCGGGCGGCCATCTTCGCCCCGTATGTGATGGCGGTCGGGGTGCTCCTGGCGGCGTGGGGCCTGCGGCTGCGGCGCCACGCCCGCGCCGGACACGCCCCGGTCCTGAGCGTGGAAGAGCGCGCGGTGGAAGCCACCTTGGTGTTGAGTATTGTGACGCTGCTGCTGTTCTGGGGAACCGCCGACTATGCCCAGGCGGTCGGACGCGGGCTCGCCGCCAGCTTCGAACGGCGCGTGGAGTCCCTGCCCCGTGCCGAGGTCTACAGCGAGAAACCGCTGGGCATCGGGGTGGAGGCTGTCAGCGTCACGAACGTCGGCACCAGCGAGCAGCCCCTGTACCGGTACGGCGGCCTGCGCCTGCTGGTGCTCAGCGGCGGACGGTTCTTCTTCCTCCATGACGGCTGGACCACCGAGGAGGGAACCGTGGTGGTCCTGCCCGATGACAACTCCATCCGCGTCGAGTTCGGAAACTAAGCACCGCGCCCCCCATGGACGGGAAACCATAGGGCTTCCGGATCGGTCCGCCAATTTCGAGTCCAAATATGAACGCTGTTGACGTTTGTGACTGCGTCTCTTGGAATGCGACGGCGCCAGCCGCTTGTATGGTCACGTAACCATCCCGAGCGGCCGAGAGACCTGGATCGACGACGCCGCAGCAACCCTCCGGACGGAGCCTTCCGTCTGGAACGGTGCTACTGCCAGGACCGATGGAGAAGCATGTGCTGACCGTGGTCCGCCCTTGGCATGCCCGCGTGCATGCCCGCGGGGCGACCCGCAGCTGCCGCGCGGCTCCCTCGGGCCGACGACCAAGGAGCAGCACGTGAAGAAGTCCCCCCTTGTCCGCCCCGCCGGATCCCTCGCCGCCAAGTCCCTGGCGCTGTCGGCCGCAGCAGCCCTGGTGCTGACCGGCTGCTCGCTCAAGGAACCGCAGGCCGCCTCCAACGCCGCCCCGGCCTCCGGTGCCGCGGCGGCCCCGGCCGCGGCCCAGGACATCCCCTCGCTCGAGGGCAAGACCGTGGGCATTGCCGCCAAGGACATCGTCCACGACTTCAGCCGGGTGGTGTACGACGCCGTCCAGGCGCGCGTGAAGGAGCTCGGCGGCAAGGTCATCGCCACCCAGGCCGAGGCCAAGGACGATAAGCATGTCTCCGATGTCGAGAACCTGATTTCGCAGAAGCCGGACGCCATCGTGGTGATCCTCGGGGACAAGACCACGCTGACGCCGGCCCTGAAGAAGGTGGACGCCGCCGGCATCCCGCTGTTCACCATCGACTTCCAGTCCGAGTTCTCCGCCAACAACGTCACCAGCGACAACTGGGCCATCGGTTCCACCGTCGCCCGCACGCTGGCCGAGGACATCGGCGGCAAGGGCCAGGTCCTGGTGTTCAACGGCTTCCCGGGCGTGGCTCCCTGCCGCATCCGCTACAACGAGCTCAAGCTGGTGCTGGAGGACTACCCCAGCATCAAGCTGATCCAGCCCGAGCTGCAGGACAAGTACGAGGGCACCGTCGAGGATGCCAAGCAGCAGGTCAACGACGCGCTCCGCCGCCTGCCCAAGGGGCAGATCGACGCGGTCTGGTCCTGCTGGGACATCCCCCAGATCGGCGCCGCCCAGGCCATCGACGCCGCCGGACGGGACGAAATCAAGGTCTACGGCGTGGACGCCGAGCCCGGCGCGCTGGATTTGATCGCGGATCCGGAATCCTCCTACACCGGCACCGTGGCCCAGCAGACCAAGGCGATGGGCGCGCAGTCGGCCGACAACGTGGCCCTGTTCCTCGGCGGCCAGCAGGACAAGGTGCCCACCACCAGCTACCTGGATCCGGTGTTCATCAACAAGGAGAACGTCACCGAGGTGCGCAGTGAGCTCGGCCTCTGATACCCCGGGGGCCGCATCCGCCCCGCTGCTGTCCATGCGCGGCATCAACAAGGCCTTCGGCGCCGCGCAGGTGCTCACCGACGTCCACTTCGAAGTCCATGCCGGGGAAGTGCGCGGCTTGGTCGGGGAAAACGGCGCCGGCAAATCCACGCTGATCAAGATCCTGACCGGCCTCTACCAGGCGGACTCCGGAACCATCGAGTTCGGCGGCGCCAAGGTGTCCATTACCTCGCCGGCCGACGCCGAGCGGCTGGGCATCCACGTGATCCACCAGGACCGGCACCTGGCCGGCCGGCTGACGGTGGCGGAGCAGCTGTACCTGGGCCGCAGCGAGGGCCGCTACGGCTGGGTCTCGCGCCGGCAGCTGAACCGCCGGGCCGCCGCGGACCTGGAGCGCACGGTGGGGCTGCGCGTCGCGCCGGACCTGCTGGTGGACGAGCTGACCGTGGCCGAGCAGCAGCTGGTGCAGATCGCCCGTGCGGTGCTGGCCGGGCCGAAGCTGCTCGTGCTGGACGAACCCACGGCACCGCTGGCCTCGGCCGAGGTGGCCCAGCTCTTCGCCACCATCAGGACCCTGCAGGCAGCGGGCGTGCCCGTGGTGTACATCTCGCACTACCTGCAGGAGCTGCGGCAGATCAGCGGCACGGTGACGGTGCTGCGCAACGGGGCCAACGCCGGCGAGGTGGACCTGGCCGGCCGGGACGACGCCCTCGAGCAGGTGGTGGAGCTGATGGTCGGCCGCGAGGTCGAGGAATTCGACCGCACCCGCACGGCCGCCCGCACCCCGGATCCTGCCGGCGAGGCCCTGTCCGTCATGTCCCTGACCGTGCCCGGGGCACTGCGGGATGTCAGCTTCACGGTGCGGCCGGGCGAAGTGGTCGGGGTGACCGGCCTGGTCGGGTCCGGCGTCGACGAACTGGCCGACGCGGTCACCGGCAACCGCCGGCACGGCGGCCGGGTCAGCCTCGGCGGCCGGCCGGTCCGCTCCCCCCGGGCCTTCGTGAAGGCCTCGGGCGCGTACGTGCCCGCGGACCGCCGCAGGGACGGGGCGCTGGTGCGCAACACCATCCAGGAAAACATCAGCCTGGTGGCCCTGGACAAGGTCACGGCCTGGGGCGGGCTGATCCGCCGCCGGGCCGAGAAGGCCCTGGCCCAGGCCCAGATTTCCCGGCTGGACATCCGCCCGGCCCGGCCCCAGGCCGTGGTCGGCCAGCTCTCCGGCGGCAACCAGCAGAAGACCGTCCTGGCCCGCTGGCTGGCCGCGGAGTCGAAATTCCTGGTGCTGGACCAGCCGACCTCCGGCGTGGACGTGGGCAGCCGCGCCCAGATCTACGCCCGGATCAACGACCTGGTGGACGCCGGCGCCGCGGCCCTGCTGGTCACCGTGGACCTGGAGGAGCTGGTGGGGCTGGCGGACCGGATCCTGGTCTTCTTCCGCGGCGAAATCGTGGCCGAACTGCGCCGGGGCGAAGCGACCACTGACCGGATCCTGGCCCTCGCCTCGGGCGCGGGCCAGGCAGGTTATGCCGACGCGTCCGGCAGCGCCGGCGCCGACACCGAACTGGAGTTCGCATGAGTACCGCAGCAGCAACGCCGCAGACCGGAGCCGCGCAGCGCGCGCCGCGCCGCGGCGCGCCCGCCTGGCTGTCCTGGGCCGGCTACGCCACCGTGCTGGCGGTGGTCCTGGCCCTGGCCGCGTCGTCGCCGAACTTCCTGGTGCCGGCGAACCTGGCGGCGGTGCTCAACCAGGCAGCCGTCTACGCCATCGCCGGCTTCGGCCTGGCCGTGGTCATCGTGACCGGCGGGGATGACGTCGTCGACGGCGGCATCGACCTGTCCGTGGGTGCCGTGGCCGGCCTGGCCGGCACCGTCGCCGCCGTCGCCTCCCAGGCCGGCCTGCCGCCGGTGGCCTCGATCGCCGGGGCGCTGGCCGTGGCCGCCGCCGCCGGTACCGTCAACGGCGCGGCCGTGGTGCTGGGCCTGCGCCCGCTGCTGACCACGCTGGCCACCATGGGCATCGCCGGCAGCCTGACCCTGGTGATCAGCAACAACGTCAAGGTCCCCTTCACCGGCGCGGCCTTCGAATGGCTGCGCGACGGCTCCCTCGCCGGGCTGCCCGTGGCCGTGGTGGTGATGCTCGTGCTGTTCGCCGTCGTCGGCCTGGGCCTGGGCAGCACCAGCTGGGGCGTGCGCAGCTACGCCGTCGGGCAGAACCCGACGGCGGCCAAGGTCGCCGGGATCAACCCGCGCAAGTACATCTTCAACAGCTACCTGATCTCGGCGCTGCTGGCCGGCATCGCCGGCCTGCTGCTCTCGGCCAGGCTCTCCGCGGCCGTTCCCGGCGTCGGCAACCAGATCCTGCTGGACATCATCCTGGTGGCCTTCATGTCGGTGGTCTTCTCCCGCCGCCTGGTGGTGACCATCACCGGCACCCTGGTGGCGGCGCTCTTCATTGCGGCCCTGACCAACGGCTTCACCCTCCTGGGTGTGGCCAGCCAGTGGGTGGGAGCCGCCAAGGGCGTGCTGATTCTGGTGGTGCTGGCCGTAGTGGCCATCCGAGGACGGAGTGATGCCAAATGACCGCAACAGCTACCCGGAACCGCCCGGGCCTCCGGCCGGCGCCGCGCGCGGCCGATATCCTGCCGCGGCTGATCGCCCCGCTGGTGCTCGCCGCGATCATGCTGGCCTTCTCCGTGCTCACGCCCACGTTCCTGACGGGCGATAACCTGCTGGCGGTCCTGAACCAGACGGCCATCCTGGCCCTGGTGGCCGCGGGCATGACAGTGGTCGTCCGCAGCGGCGGCATCGACCTCTCCGTCGGGGTCGCCTTGGACCTGGCCGCCCTGGCCGCCGCCGCCGCGATCGCCGAGCGCTACGTGCCCTGGGTGGCCGTCGTGGTGGGCCTGGCCTTCGGCCTGGCCGTCGGGCTGGTCAACGCCTTCCTGATTGTGGTGCTGCGCATCCCGCCGTTCCTGGCCACGCTGAGCGTGTGGTTCATCGGCACCAGCGTCCAGCAACTGCTCACCGGCGGCGGGGCGCCCATCTACCTGGTGCGTTCCCAGGTTCCGGAGGGCTTCGCCCTCTGGGGCAACGGCTACCTGCTCGGCGTGCCCTTCCCGGTGGTGGCCGCCGTGCTGGTGGCCGGCGTGGTGTACCTGGCGCTGGACGGCACCCGCTGGGGCCGCGAGCTCACGGTGACCGGCGAGCAGCCCGGCGCCAGCCGGATCTCCGGCAAGCGCGTGGGCGCCCTGGGCGCCTCCGCCTACGTGCTGGCCGCCGGGGTGGCCGCCCTGGCCGGCGTGGTCCTGGCCTCCCGGACCTACGCGTTCATTCCCGCCAGCGGGCAGCTGTACGTCATGGACGCGATCGGGGCGGTCTTCATCGGCGCCACGCTGAGCAAGTACGGGCGGGTTTCGGTGCCCGGCACCATGGTCGGCGTGCTGATCTTCGCCCTGCTGGCCAACGGCATGAACCTGGCCGGCCTGTCCTTCTTCTGGCAGGGACTGGCCCGCGGCCTGGCCCTGCTGCTGGTGCTCCTGCTCGGCGTCGTGCTGGCCCGCCAGCGCACCTCCCGGGTCCGCCCGCCCGCCACCGCCACCACCGCCGTCCCGGCACGGAAAGGATAAGCCCATGTCCAAACGGATCAGCCTGAACGCCTTCGACATGACCTGCCCCACGCACCAGAGCCCCGGCCTGTGGCGGCACCCGGAGAACCGGGCGGATACCTACAACACGCTGGAGTACTGGACGGACCTGGCGCAGACCCTGGAGCGCGGCAAGTTCGACGCGCTGTTCCTGGCCGATGTCCTGGGCATCTACGACGTCTACCGGAACTCCTCGGCACCGGCGCTGGTGGACGGGGACCAGGTGCCGCTGAACGACCCGTTCTTCCAGATACCGGCCATGGCCGCCGTCACCAAGCACCTGGGCTTCGCGGTCACCGCCGCCCTGACCTACGAACAGCCCTATGCCCTGGCCCGGAAGTTCTCCACGCTGGACCACCTGACCCGCGGCCGCATCGGCTGGAACGTGGTGACCTCCTACCTGGACAGCGCCGCCCGGAACCTGGGCCTGAAGGAACAGATCAGCCACGATACGCGCTACGACATCGCGGACGAGTTCCTCGACGTCACCTACAAGCTGTGGGAAGGCTCGTGGGAAGACGGCGCGGTCATCAAGGACCGCGAGCGCGGCATCTACACGGACCCGGCCAAGGTGCACCCGATCAACCATTACGGACAGCACTTCCAGGTCCCCGGGATCCACCTGTCCGAGCCGTCCCCGCAGCGCACGCCGGTGATCTTCCAGGCCGGTGCGTCGCCCCGGGGCCGCGAGTTCTCGGCCCGGCACGGCGAGGGCGTGTTCATCAACGGCATCCGCCCGGACCTGACCCGGAAGGTGACCGACGATATCCGCGACCGCGCCGAGCGGGCGGGCCGGTCCCGGGACGCCGTGAAGATCTACTCGCTGATGACCGTCGTCGTCGCGGATTCGGATGCCGCCGCCGAGCGCAAGCACCGCGACTACCTCTCCTACGCCAGCGCCGAGGGCGCCTTCACCTTCTACGGCGGCTGGTCCGGGCTGGACCTGTCCGGCTACGCCCCGGACGCGCCGCTGAAGTACATCGACACGAACGCCGTGCGCTCGGCCCTGTCGATCTTCACGACGGCGGACCCCACCCGGGAGTGGACGCCGGCCGACATCGCACACTACCTGGGCATCGGCGGCATCGGCCCGGTGCTGGTGGGCAGCCCGGCCACCGTGGCGGACGAAATCGAGCGCTGGGTGGACGAGGCCGGCCTGGACGGGATCAACCTCGCCTATGCGGTGACCCCGGGCTCCTTCGAGGACTTCGTCGAACTGGTGGTGCCCGAACTGCAGCGGCGCGGCCGCGTCTGGCAGGACTACGAAGGCTCCACCCTGCGCGAATACCTCGACGGGCCGGGCAACCGCCGGGTCGACGACGCCCATCCGGCGGCCCGGTACCGCGGCGCCTACGCCGGCCTGCCCAGCGCTGCGGACACCCCCGCGGCTGCCGCTGCCGCACTCTGAACCTCCACCACCGAAACGATCAAGGAAACGCCATGAGCCTGACAACCACCGGCACCACCACCCGGGCGCCCCGCTCCCCCTGGACCGGCAGCGCCGGCCCCGACGAACTCGCCCGCTGGAAGGCCGCCGCGCAGGCGGCGGCGGACGAACTGGCCGCCGATGCCCTGGAGCGCGACCGGGCCAACCAGGACCCGTTCCGCGAGGTGGACCTGCTGCGCCGCCACGGCCTGGTCAACCTGCTGGTGCCCCGGGAGTTCGGCGGCGAAGGCGCCCACTGGGCGTCCGCCCTGCACGTGGTGCGCATCCTCGCCGCCGCGGACGGCTCCATCGCCCAGCTGGCGGCCTACCACTACATCAACCAGGGCACCATCGCGTTCTACGCGGCGCCGGAGCAGCAGGCGGACTGGTTCCGCCGCACCGCCGAGGGCCAGTGGCTCTGGGGCGACTCGGTCAACCCCGTGGACCCGACCCTGGAACTGACCCCGGACGGGGACGGGTACCGGCTGAACGGCCTCAAGCGCTTCTCCACCGGGTCCTCCGTGGGCGACGTCATCATCATCAACGCCGCCATCACCGGCGGGCCGGACGAGGGCAAGATCCTGGCCTTCGTGCTCGACCGCGGCCGCGAGGGGCTGGAACTGCTCGGCGACTGGGACCACCTGGGCCAGCGCCTGTCCGCGTCCGGCTCGGTCAGGTACACCAACGTCCGGGTCGATCCCACGGACATCCTGGGCGAGGTCGGCGAGGAGCCCTTCTCCACGCTGGTCACCCCGGGCATCCAGCTGGCCTTCGGCAACTTCTACCTCGGCGTCGCCCAGGGCGCCCTGGCCAAGGGCCGCGAGATCCTGCTCGGCCGCCGCAACGCCTGGATCCTCAGCAGCGCCGAGACCTACGCCCAGGACCCGGTCTTCCAGCGGACCGTCGGCGAGTTCGCCTCCCGGATTGCCGCCGTCGAGGCCCTGGCGGATGTGCTCAACCGCCGGTACGACGAGGCCATCGCCAAGGGCGCGGACTTCACCCTCGAAGACCGTGCCGAACTGGCCGTGCGCATCGCCGAACTGAAGGTGGTCTCCACCGAAGTCGGCGTGGAGGTCGCCAACCGGATCTTCGAGGTCACCGGTTCCAGCTCCACCAGCAACCAGGTGGGCCTGGACCTGTTCTGGCGCAATATCCGGACGCACTCGCTGCACGATCCGGTGGACTACAAGAAGATCGAGGTCGGCGCCAGCTACCTGCTCGGCGAAGTCCAGCCGATCACCCTGTACACCTAGGCACCGCCGTTGATGGTCAGGATGGTGCCGTTGGTGTAGCCCGAGCGCGGCGAGGCCAGGAACGCCACCGCGCCGGCAATCTCCCGCGCCAACGCCGCCCTGCCGTAGGGCAGGGCGGCGTCGTACTCCCGCCACCGTCCGGCGTCGCCGAACTCACGCTCGGCCCGGGCGCGGGACTTGTGCTCGCGCCGCGGCGTGGACACCGGTCCCGGGTTGATCCCGACGACGCGCATTCCGTCGCGGGCCGCCTCCTTGCCCAGGGCCCGGGTGAAGGCCATCAGGGCCGCGTTGCCGGTGGTGCCGGCAATGTAGTCCGGCGGGAAGGCCTCCCCGGCCGAGCCGATCACGTTCACGATCACCCCGGAGCGCGCCTTCAGCCCCGCATACAGCGAACGGGACAGGCTAATGTAGCCGAACACCTTCAGCTCCCAGGCCCGCTGCCACGTTTCGTTGTCGATCTCCTGCAGGCTGCCGGACGGAATGGCGCCGGCGTTGTTGACCAGCAGGTCGAGCTGCCCGGCCGCCGCGACCACCCGCTGCCGTCCGGCCTCCACGGACAGATCCGCCGCCACGGTCTCCACCGGCACGCCGTGCGCGGCGCGGATGGCGTGGGCCGCTTCCTCCAGCCGTTCGGCATTGCGGCTGGCCAGCAGCAGGCTGCAGCCTTCCTCGGCGAGGACGACGGCGGTCTCCCGCCCGATCCCCTGCGAGGCCCCGGTCACCAGGGCCTTTTTGCCGCGCAGCTGCAGGTCCATCCGGTGCTTTCCTTTCATCGAAAATCTCGTCCAAAACCGTCCCGACCGGTCACCGCGATCCTACGCGCCCGCAAGGAGTCGGCTACGGTCGAGGTGAACGCACTGACCTGTCGACCCGAAGGAACCCGAATGCCCGATCCTGCCCCGCGCAGCCCCTGGTCCGACGGCCTCGGCCTCGCCTCGGTCCGCTCGGCCCAGACGCTGCTGGTCCTGGCCCTGGCCTATGTACTGGTGTACGCCCTGACCCGGGTCACACTCATTGTGATCCCGGTGCTCATCGCGCTCATCCTGGCCGCCGCCATCGCCCCGCTGGTAACCCGGCTCAAGCGCCGCGGCTGGCCGGCAGCCGCTGCCACCGGAGTGTCCTTCTTCGGCATGCTGGCCGTGTTCGGCGGGGTCATCACCGGGATCGTCTTCGCCGTGCGCAGCGAATGGCCCACGCTGGTGGAGAAGGCCGGCGCCGGCTTCGACCAGCTGTACGCCTTCGTGAAGAACGGCCCGTTCCCGGTCAACGATGCGGCCATCCAGGACGCGCGCGACAAGGCCCTGGAGTTCCTCGGCAGCAGTGCGTTCACCTCCGGAGCGCTCACCGGCCTCGGCGCGGCCACCGAATTCGCCACCGGCTTCGTGCTCATGGCCGTGGTGCTGTTCTATTTCCTCAAGGACGGCGGCAGGATCTGGGCGTTCCTCCTGCGCGTCTTTCCCCGCGGACGCCGGGCCCAGGCGGACCTGGCCGGCATCCGGAGCCTGCAGGTGCTTGGCGGGTACGTCCGCGGCACCGCCGCCGTCGCCGGCATCGACGCTGTGGTCATCGGCGGGGCACTGCTGGTGATGCAGGTGCCGCTGGCCCTGCCGCTGGCGGTCGTGACCTTCATCGGCGGGTTCATCCCCATGGTCGGCGCCACGGCCGCCGGCGCCCTGGCCGTGCTGGTCGCCCTGGTCTCCAACGGGCCGGCCGCGGCCCTGATCGTCCTCGCCGTCGTCGTCGGCGTGAACCAGCTCGAAGGCAACTTCCTGCAGCCGGTGCTGATGGGCAATGCCCTGAAGGTCCACGGCCTGGTCATCCTGCTGGCCCTGACCGCCGGCACCATCCTGGCCGGCATCGTCGGCGCCGTCCTGGCCGTGCCGCTGGCCGCCGTCGCCTGGGCCATCATCAAGGTCTGGACCGGCGAGGACGCGGGCGAGCCGCAGCCCGAGCCGGAGGACGAGGCCGCCCCGGAGGAGCCCGCCGGGGAGCTCGAGCCCGTCCCGTGACCGCGGACGGGTGACGGGCAACCAAGCCAGGAGCTTAAGTCACCTTGGGCCGTTGCGACGCCCGCACGGGTTCGGCATTCCCGCCCTCAATACACATCGAGGGGTTCGCTCCCGCTTCCTCCACCGGCAGGATCTGCAGCCGTCAGGGCGCCGGGGCGGTGGGGGCAGCATCAGGGGTTATCTGCGTCCTGCCCTGTCCGGGATGTCCGAAGTCCGGGGTGCCGTCGCTGCGCCAGCAGAACGGCTGCGCGCGCAGCTGCCTGCTGTCCCAGCCGCCGCCGCTGACCGGGGAACAGTGGTAGATAATCCAGCTGACGCCGTCCGGGGTGTCGATGAACGAGGCATGGCCGGGCCCGTAGATGCGGTCGTCAACGTACTTGCTGAAGACCGGGTACGGGTGCTTCCGCCAGGCGCCGGGATCCATCGGGTCCGGCCCCGTCAGGTCCAGCCTGCCCAGGCAGTAGTCATCGGTGGCGCTGTGGCTGGCGGAGTAGACGATGAACATCCTCTCCTCCGTGGGGTGCCGCAGCGCCTGCGGGGCTTCGTTGATGTCCGGCCATGCCGGCATGCCCTGCTTTTCCCAGTCAAACGTCGGCGCGGAGATGCATACCGGGCTGCCCGCAAGCAGCCAGGGGCTCTCCATGCGGTCGATGAACAGCTTCTGGGTGGCATGTCCCTTGTCGCTGCCGGACCAGACAAAATACCACCGGCCCCGCCATTCAAACGGGGTGCCGTCAATGGCAAAACTGTCCCCCGTGTTCATCCGGCCCCGATAGAGGTAGGCGTCTTGCGGGTCCGGCCCTTGACCCTGCAGGACGTGGATCCGGTGGTCCTCTCCCGGGCCTTCGGCGTAGTAGATGTACCAGCACCCGTCTATCCGGTGCAGCTCCGGTGCCCATAGTTCACGCGCGGCATCGCCGTTCATCCAGACGATGACCGGGTTGTCTTTGATCCCGTGCAGCGTCCTGGACCTGTTGACCAGGATTATTGAATCGTTGTGCTCGTGGCAGTAGTAAAAGTTCCCCTGCCAGTAAATGACCCATGGATCTTCCCCGCGATCCAGCAGGAATGTCACCGGTGCTCACCGTCATTCATGTGCGATCAGGCTGTGGCGTCAGGAAAACCAGTACGCCTACCGCCAATATTATGCCGTTCACCGGGTCCGGGCCTGCCGGCTGCAGCACACCGGCGGGCACCTAGGCATGTTTTGGCCACCCCTTTACCGGCGCCCCGCCGGGGCCGAAGCCCGCTACTTGACCGGCAGCCGGCCCGGGCAGGTATGCGTTGTGGGCCGGGCCATCTCCTGATGGCTGAAGTTTGACGGATCCACACCCACCGTGCTGGCCTTGAAGGAATTTCCGGTTATGCCGGGAACCGTATGGCCCAAAAGGTGGGTTGGGACGGTTCGCCACGGTATTCCGGGAGAAGTCTCGTCGATCAAGGCGCACGGAAGCCCGGCGAGTCGTGGAATGGTCCGTGCCGCACAAACTGGGGACCTCGGTAGCCGATGAGCAATCTGCCTTTTGATCGCAGCACGATCGAGTTCGGGCGAAGCATATCGTTCTTCGACGTCATCTACGGGTTCGCCATCACCCTGCTCGTGACCAACATCGACCTCCCGCCCGCGGGTTCGTGGACAAGCCTCGCCGCGTTGTGGAACTCCCACTTCCCTGGCCAGCTTTTTGGATTCCTGCTCAGCTTCGTGGTCATCGCAATCTTCTGGCGCGTGAACTTCCGACTTATCGGATCGATGGCGCTGATGAGCCAGCGGCTCATCACCTGGAACCTCGTCGCAGCTTTCTTCATCATCCTGATCCCGTTCACCACCCAGGGAACCAGCGACCCCAGCACCGCCGACCTCCGGCTCCCGACCGCCCTCTACGCACTGAACATCGCCCTGGCGTCTCTGTCACAAACCGCGATCTACCTGAGCGCCAGGAAACACGGCCTCACCCGGGCCGAAGTGGATAAGGGAAAACGCGGCCTCGGCCAGCTCCTCCTCTTCCTGCCTGTGCCCGCCGTCTTCCTGGCTTCCATTCCCGTCACGCTCCTCGCCGGCGCGGTCCCCGGCCGGCTCGTATGGGCAACCCTGTTCATCATCAACCCCATCACCGGCAAATTCCTCACCACCGCCGGAACACCCACCGCTCGGTAGGCTGCAATCGCGTCGGAATGAATAACCCGGATCGCCAACAAGCAGTTGGACGAACCCAACCCCGGCCGTTAGCCGACGACGGCGGCCAGGCTTAGGCGTCGGATTCCAGGCTGACTGGGCTGCCCCAGACAGGCATCGACCATACGGCCTCCTCCCCCGGGCCAGGCCTGCTGCCAGCCGTGCCGGCCGACGTCCTGCGTCACGACGGGTGCGCCGGGATGATCGAAGAGCTCCCCCTATCCAAGGACCCAATCCGCGTATGGGCGCTCCGGACAATGGTGCCGGCCCGGACATCTCCAACGCCTGCCACGCCCCCTCCCCCGGGGTAAAGGCACGGTAGGCGGCGGCCTTGCCCACGAACCTGCGCGTTTGTGCCGAAGCCCGCGTTCCGCGCTGCCCGCGCCGGCACCCGGCCCCGCGCCGTCTTCGGCAGGGTCCGGGCTGCCTCAAACCGCCGTCAAACCGAACGAGGGGACCGTCAGGGCTGCGGCGGCCGGCAGCGGACCAGCGACAGGCTGCCGCCCACCTTTAGATTCCCGGCCGCAAACGGCACCGCTACCGTGTCGCCCTTGGCCAGGGGTGAGGCCGCAGAGTTTGCCGGTGTGAGCGTTCCGGCACCGTCAATGACCACAAGGATGCTGAATCCGGCGTCCAGCTCAGCGGCTGCGGAAATGTCCAGGCGTTCGGCCCGGAAGTACTCTTTGCTCAGGTCCGCCAGCGTTCCGGCACCGAGACCCTGCCTGATCACCAGCTGCCCGATTTCGTCCGCCGGCCAGCCGCGCAGGTCGGTGGCCTCCAGCGCGGTGGCGAACCCCAGTCCTAGGTGGCCCTGTGCCGCGCCGTCGATGGCGAAGCCCTTCCATTCGAGGAGGATCGAGAGGTCCTCCGGCTCCTGCACCTCGACGATGAACACCCCGGCCCCGATGGCATGCGGCAGCCCGGGCGGCACATAGACGCTGTCCCCCGGGACGACGTCGACCGTGTGCATCGCCTCGAGCATGGCGTCGACGTCCTGGCCGGCCACCCATGCGTCCAGTTCGGCGCGGTCCACGTCCCGGTTGAAGCCGAGGTGGACCGGTCCCCCGTCCAGGATGTACCAGGCCTCGGCCTTGCCGTGGCGGCGGTCCAGATGCGCGTGCGCGAACGGCTGGCCGGGATGGAGGTGGACCGGCAGCCGCTGGCCGGCGTCCAGCAGCTTGACCAGCAGCTTGGTGTCCGGCCCGTAGGCGGCGACGTGGTCCGGGCCCAGCCATGCCTCCGGGTCCGCGTTGACCACGTCAACGAACCGCCGGCCGTCCGGCAGGCGGCTCAAGCCCGTTTCCGCTTCGCCGAACAGCGTCGTCGTGGAGGCGATCCAGTCCTCCGGCACCCGGTCTCCGGGCGCAGCCTCGCCCCGCAACTCGCGGATCTTGGCGCCGCCTTGGTAGAAACGGTCCGGCGGCTGGTTGCTGCGCAGGTAGACGGGCTCGGCCATGGCATTCCTCCTGGTTCCTGACATAGCGATTCTGCCGTGCCCAACCCGGAAAAGCACGGGTTGCACGACGGCCGCTGCCCGCTCCCGTAGGAAACTAGCGCGCGGCGACCGCCAGGAAGCGGATCGGCAGCTTGATCAGCCGCAGCGGGCCGTGCGGGCCCTCCGCTTCGAAGACCAGGGAGTCGCCTGGTGAGAGTTCGTACTCGTAGGAGCCGTGCCCGTACACCATGCGGCCCTCGAGCATGTAGATGAATTCGGTGCCGGGGTGCTGGAACAGCGGAAAAACGTCGGAGGCGCTGGTCAGGGTGACCAGGCTGGGCTCGATGGCGTTTTCCCGCCGTTTGAGCGAGCCGAGCGACCGGTACTCGTGGCCGTGGCGGGTTCCGGTCCGGACGGTGACGCTGCCCTCACCTGCTTTGGTGAGCGTGGCCTCGCGCTCGGTGTCGGCGCCCTGGAAGAGGGAGGTGACGGGCACGTTGAGTCCCTGGGCAAGGCGCTGCAGCGTAGTGAGCGAGCAGGACGTGCTGGCCGATTCGATCTTGGAGATCATGGCCTTGGACAGCCCCGTGCGGGAGGCGAGTTCGGCGGCCGGGATTCCGGCCTCGCCCCGGTAGCGCTTCACCTGCGCGGCGATGACCGCTTCGAGCGAGCCGGGGGCTTCCGCCGGGCCCTCCTCGGCGCGCGGCAGACCCCCGGCTTCCTCGCTTGTCATGGTTCGAGTATAGGCAGGGACCAAAGGGCCGCCCTGGAGTATCCCCGGCCTCATTCCCACCCGGCGAGCCCCTCCAGCACGTCAGCCAGGGCGAGCGCGCCGGCCTCGGCGTCGTCGTCCTCCACGTGCTCTTCGGGCGAGTGGGACACCCCGGTGGGATTGCGCACGAACAGCATCGCCGTCGGCAGGCCCGCCGCCAGCACGCCGGCGTCGTGGCCCGCACCGGTGTCGAGCACCGGGGCCGCCGGCAGCAGCTCCCCGATCCGGGACCGCAGCGCCGGATCGAAGTGGACGGTGGGGCTCAGCGATTCCTCGCACAGCCGCACCGTGCAGCCTTCGGCTGCGGCGGCGCGGATGGCCTCCGCATGGATGCGTTCGACGACGGCGGCGGTCACCGCGTCGTCGGGGTGGCGGACGTCGAGCCACAGGTTGACCGAGGACGCGATCACGTTGGTTCCGCCCGGTACCGGCACCATCCGTCCCACCGTTGCCCGGGCCCCGGGATGCCGGAGGGCTGCGTCCCGGACCACATGGACAATGGACGCCGCGGCGAGAACCGGGTCCCGCCGGTCCTCCATGAGCGTGGTGCCGGCGTGGTTCCCCTGGCCGGTCACCGTCAGCCGCCAGCGGCCGTGGCCGAGGATGGACGAACCGGCGGCGACGGGCCGGTCCAGGTCAATCAACCCCCGGCCCTGTTCCACATGGAGCTCGACGAACGCACCGATGCGGGCCAGGGCCTCCGGGTCCGGGCCCACGAAGCGCGGGTCCAGACCCGCGGCGGCGGCGACATCGGCGAAGGTGTTGCCGTCCGGGTCGCGCAGGCTCCTGGCCCTGTCCGGGTCGATGGCACCGGTAAGCAGGCGCGAGCCCAGGCACGCGACGCCGAAGCGGGACCCTTCCTCCTCGGGAAAGACCGCCAGGGCGATCGGCCGGCGCGGGGTACGGCCGCGGTGCCGGAGGTGGTCGACGGCAGCGAGCGCCGAAGCAACCCCGAGCGGCCCGTCGAAGGCCCCGCCTCCTGGCACCGAATCCAGGTGGCTGCCGGTGACGACGGCATCCTGCCGGGCTCCGTGGCCTGCGTCCCACCAGGCCCACAGCACGCCGTTGCGGTCGGTTTCCGTGTCCAGGCTGCGTTGCCGGGCCTGGTCAAGGAACCACTCACGCAGCTCCTGCTCGGCCGTCGAATACACCGGGCGGCTGTAACCGCCGCGGGCAGCGTCCCGGCCGGTGTCCGCTATTTGGGCCATCAGTCCGGCAACGGTACCGGACGCCGCCGTCGTCCGTGTTTGCGCGTCAGTGGTCATGCCGGCTTCCCGCCCGCTGCCACCAGCGAGGGGCGGAACCGGTCCGGCACGCCCGCGGATCCCGTGGCGAGGTCGGCGGCGAGGCTGCCGAGCAGCGGTGCGAACTTGGCGCCGTGGCCGCTGCAGGGTGAGAGGACGGTGACGCCGTCGGCGGTATCGATGACAAAATCCTCGTTGGGAGTGTTGGTGAACAGGCAGGTGGTTTCCGCGTAGGGTTCCGGGACGAGGCCGGGAATGTACCGTTTGACGTACTCGACAATCCGGGCGCGGTGAGCGGGATCGATGAGTCCGTCCTGGGCGGAAGCGTCGGGAATGGCCTTGCCGCCGTTGAATTCGGCCAGTTTCTGCCCCCTGAAGTCCGCGTCCCGGCCGCCCGGCAGCCCGTAGGTCTGGATGCCCGGCCGTTTGTGGATGAACGTGGGCCAGAACTTTCCGGGCCCGGGCTGCTCGCGGTAGGGGAAATGGAAGGCCGTCTCCTGCATTACCGTGAAGGCCGGCAGCGCGGCCAGGAACGCCGGGGGCAGGTCGAGGCCGCCCAGGAGCCGGGGCAGCCAGCCGCCGGCGGCCACCACGAGGCGCCCGGCTTCGAGCTGCTCCCCGCGCCGGTTGGTGAGCAGGTAGCCGGTGCCGGTGCGCCGGGCACCGGCGAGCTCCCAGTCCTCGTAGAGGCGTGCCCCGTGTCCGGCGGCGGCCCGCAGCATAGTGTGCACCGTTTCGCGGGCGTCGAGGACCCCTGCGCCCTGGTGCCAGAGCACCTCCGTGTCGAACGCGAACTGGGGCCAGCGGCCGCGGGCTTCCTCCGCGGACAGCAGCTGGTGCCCGATGCCAAGGCGTTCCAGTCCGCCGGCGAGCTCGCGCGGCCTGCGGTCCTGGCCGTAGTCCACGCAGCCGGTGGGGGTGATGAGGGGCTGCCCGGCGAGCCGGGCCAGCTCCTCCCACCCGGCCAGCGACTCCTTGACCAGTGCCGAGTACCCGGCCTCCGCGTAGGCGTAGCGGAAGATGCGGGCCGAGCCATGGGAGCTGCCGGCGTCGTTGGCCGGCACGGACCGCTCGACGACGGCGACCTGATGGCCGCGCGTGGCCAGCTGCCAGGCGGTGGCGGCGCCGGCCAGGCCGGCGCCGACCACCACATAGTCGAAGGCGTCCGCAGGCATCAGCAGCCGGCCCCGCCGGTGCCGGGGATCCAGGAGGTGCCGGCCAGCGGCACGCGGGCCATGGCCGCGGACTCGACGGTCAGCGCCACCAGGTCCTCCGGCTCCAGGTTGCGCAGGTGGGCCTTGCCGCAGGCCCGGGCGATGGTCTGGGCCTCCATCGTGAGCACGCGCAGGTAGTTGGCGATCCGGCGTCCGCCCGCCACCGGGTCCAGCCGCTTGGCCAGTTCCGGGTCCTGGGTGGAGATGCCGGCCGGGTCCCGGCCGTCCTGGAAGTCGTCGTAGAAGCCGGCGGCGGAACCGAGCCGGGCATACTCGTCCGCATAGCGCGGGCTGTTGTCGCCCAGGGCGATCAGCGCCGCGGTGCCGATGGCCACGGCGTCGGCCCCCAGGGCCATGGCCTTGGCGACGTCGGCACCGGTACGGATGCCGCCGGAGACGATCAGCTGCACCTTGCGGTGCATGCCCAGCTCCTGCAGGGCCTGCACGGCCTGCGGGATGGCGGCCAGCGTGGGGATGCCGACGTTTTCGATGAACACCTGCTGGGTGGCGGCGGTGCCGCCCTGCATGCCGTCGACCACCACGACGTCGGCGCCGGCCTTCACCGCCAGCGCGGTGTCGTAGTACGGGCGGGAGGCACCGATCTTGACGTAAATCGGCTTTTCCCAGTCGGTGATCTCGCGCAGTTCGGCAATCTTGATTTCCAGGTCGTCCGGGCCGGTCCAGTCCGGGTGGCGGCAGGCCGAACGCTGGTCAATGCCCACCGGCAGGGTGCGCATGCCGGCCACCCGCTCGGTGATCTTCTGGCCCAGCAGCATCCCGCCGCCGCCGGGCTTGGCGCCCTGGCCGAGCACCACCTCGATGGCGTCGGCCTTGCGCAGGTCGTCCGGGTTCATCCCGTAGCGCGAGGGCAGGTACTGGTAGACCAGGTGCCTGGACTGGCCGCGCTCCTCCGGCGTCATGCCGCCGTCGCCGGTGGTGGTGGAGGTGCCCACCTCGCTGGCGCCGCGGCCCAGGGCCTCCTTGGCGTTGGCGGACAGCGCGCCGAAGCTCATGCCGGCGATGGTCACGACCGTATCCAGGTGCAGCGGCCTGGAGGCGTAGCGGTCCCCGAGCACGACGTCGGTGCCGCACTTCTCGCGGTAGCCCTCCAGCGGGTAGCGCGACATCGAGGCCCCGAGGAAGAGCAGGTCGTCGAAGTGCGGGACGTGCCGCTTGGCACCCCAGCCGCGGATGTCGTAAATGCCGGTTTCGGCGGCGCGCTGGATGTCGGCGATGGTGGCCCGGTCGAAGGTGGCGGATTCGCGCAGTCCAAGCGCAGCGAGGGAAGGGGCTGCGAGGGAGCACGCGGAGGCTGCCGGGGACTGGTCGGGGACGGTCAGGGTCATGGCGGCCTCCTAGTAGGCGCTGGAGTTGTCGACGTGGAAGTTGTAGAGGGTGCGGGCGGAGCCGTAGCGGGTGAAGCCGGCCGGGTCGTCGTCGCGGCCGGCGGCGTGGAGGAGCCCGCGGAGCTCGAGCAGGTGCTCGGGCCGCATCTCCTTGGCGATGCAGTCCGCGCCGAGCGAGGCCACCGTGCCCTTGACATAGATGCGGGCCTCATAGATCGAGTCGCCCAGAGCCTCACCGGCGTCACCGCAGACCACCAGCCGCCCGGCCTGGGCCATGAACGCGGACATGTGGCCGATGCTGCCGCCGACCACAATGTCCACCCCCTTCATGGAGATGCCGCAGCGGGCGGAGGCATTGCCGTCGATAACCAGCAGCCCTCCGTGCGCGGTGGCACCGGCCGACTGGGAGGCGTCCCCGGTCACGTGCACGGTGCCGGACATCATGTTCTCGGCGACGCCGACGCCGGCGTTGCCGAGGATGGTGACGCGGCCGCCCTGGTTCATGCCGGCGGCGTAGTAACCGGCATGCCCGTTGATTTCGACGTCGATCCCGGCGTTGATGCCAACGGCGAGGCTGTGCTTGCCTCCGGGGTTGTCGACCGTAAAGGACTGGCCGTCGGAGGCCTGGTGGATTGCCCTGTTCAGGGTGCGGACGTCGTCGATCTTGAGGTCGAAGACCTCTGTCTCCGCCCCGGCAGAAACGGGAATGCTGTCAACAGTCGTAGTCATCTCAAATCCTTCGGAAAGTAGGGAGTAGCGCCAGCAAGCAATGGTCAAAGTGACCAGCTATAGACCCTGCCCGGCTCGGGCTCGAAAATGCGGGCGTTCCCAATCCCGGGCAGTTCGGCCAGGGCACGGAACTCGGAAGCCATGGCCACCCAGTCCTCCGTCTCGGCGATGATGGCCGGCTTGCAGGCGATCGGGTCGCGCACCACCGCCATGCTGTCCGCGGTGGTGACCACGAGCGTGTAGAAGCCGTCCAGGACCTGGCCCAGGTTCACCAGGGCGGTCTCGAGGTCGTCGCCCTGTTCCAGCCGGTGGGCGATGTACCGGGCCCCTACCTCGGTGTCGTTCTCGGAGTCGAACTCGACGCCCAGCCGCTTCAGCTCGCGGCGGACCGAGGCGTGGTTGGAGAAGGAGCCGTTGTGCACCAGGCAGAGGTCGTCGGCCACGGAGAAGGGGTGGGAGCCGCCGGCGGTCACGGCCGATTCGGTGGCCATGCGGGTGTGGCTCACCGCCTGCGTGCCGTACATCCCGCCCAGGCCGTGCCGCTCGGCGACCTCCATCGGATGGCCCACGCTCTTCATTACGGTGACGCGCCCGCCCCGGCCGGCGATGACGGCGCCCGGGCAGGCCCGGGCCACGGCGCCGGCCAACTCCCCCGCGGGCACCTCGGCGGAGACCAGCGTGGTGTCGCCGACGACCTTGACCTGGGACTCCACCCCCTCCGGCAGCAGTCCGGCCAGGAACGCGTCGATGTCCGCCGGACGGAGGCCCAGGTCCCCGCCGAGCAGGCTGAGGGTGGATTGGCCCTCGGTGACCAGGGCCGGGTTGTCGTAGACGGCCAGGCCGGCGGAGTCCGGCCCGCGGTCGACGATCTCGCAGAGCATGGTGGAGAGCAGGGAGCCCATCTTCGGGCGCAGTTCCGGATTGCGCAGCTGCAGGGCGGCGATTCCGCACATGGCGTGGTTCCTCTTCTGTGGTTCTGTGGTTCTGGCGGGACGGTTTTTGCCGGCGGGTCAGACGGCGGTGAGGTAGCGGTGCACTTCCCAGTCGCTGACCTGGTTGTGCCATTGAAGGAATTCCTCCTCCTTGGCGGCCGCGTAGTAGCGGCCCACCTCCTCGGAGCCGCTCAGCGCGGAGAGCA
The DNA here is from genome assembly GCF_012395835.1 of Arthrobacter mobilis. Taxonomy (GTDB): domain Bacteria; phylum Actinomycetota; class Actinomycetes; order Actinomycetales; family Micrococcaceae; genus Crystallibacter; species Crystallibacter mobilis. Next base: position 155,925 of record NZ_JAAZSQ010000005.1, on the reverse strand, counting down.
TGACCGGGTCCTCGCGGAGGGCCTGCACGGCATGCAGCAGGGTGGCCGGCAGCGTGTGGGCCTCGGGCCGGCGCTCGCCGGGCCCGCACGGGGCCCCCGGGTCCAGCTTCCGCTCGATCCCGTCGAGTCCGGCGGCGATCGCTGCGGCAAGGGCAAGGTACGGGTTGGCCGAGCCGTCGCCGGAGCGCAGCTCGATGCGGTGGGTGTCCGGCACGCGGATCATGTGGGTCCGGTCGTTCCCGCCGTAGGAGGCCTTGTTCGTGGACCAGGTGGCGCCGGACTCGGTGGTGGTGGCCCCGGTGCGCTTGTACGAGTTCACCGTCGGAGCCAGGAAGGCCTGCAGGGCCGGGGCGTGCGCGAGCAACCCGGCCACGAAGCCGTAGGCCGTGCCGGAGAAGCCGAGTCCGTGCCGGTCGTCCCCGGCTTCGGGGAACAGCTCCTGCCCGCCGTCGTTCCAGAGCGAGAGATGGAAGTGCAGGCCGTTGCCGGTGCGGTTGGTGAACGGCTTGGGCATGAACGTGGCGACCATGCCGCGCTGCCCGGCCAGGACGTTGAGCAGGTAGCGGAGCGTGACCACGCGGTCCGCGGTCACCAGGGCGTCGTCGTAGTCGAAGTTCTGCTCGAACTGGCCCGCCCCGTCCTCGTGGTCGTTCGCATAGTTGCCCCAGCCCAGGGCGTTCATCGCCTCGGAGACCTCGGTCAGGTGCTCGTACATGCGGGTCACGCCCCGTGCGTCGTAGCAGGGGTGCGGGCCGTCGTCCTTCGCATCCGCGGTGCTGAGGGACCCGTCCTCGCCCATGGTGACGAGGTAGTACTCCACCTCGGCGCCGGCCTTCGCCGTCATGCCCTTCCCGGCCAGCCGGGCCAGAGCGTTCTTCAGGATCACCCGCGGGGCAAAGGGCCAGGGCTTGCCGTCCACGTAGGGGTCGCAGTGGACCAGGGCAAGGCCCGGGCGGACGGCATCGAGCGGGGTGAAGCTGGCCGCATCGGGGACGGCGCACAGGTCCCCGTCCTGCGGCTTCTGCCCCATCAGGCCTGCCGCGTAGCCGGCAAAGCCCAGCTTCCCTGCCTCGAGTTCCGCCAGTGCGGAGACCGGCACCAGCTTCGCGCAGGGCTTGCCGTTCATGTCCACGAAGGTGGCCAGGATGAACTTGGTGCCGTGGGCGGCAGCCAGCTCCGCCAACGGGGACGGGGACGCGTCCGGGAAGCCGGTGAGGCCTGCCGAAGGCTCTGAAACGAGTGCTGTCATCGTTCGTCCAATCTTTCCAGCTGAGTTCCCTGTCAGGAAACTATGTTGAATCGAAGTTACCGATGATGTGTTTCCGGACCGCGCCGTCCACGTAAAAGCCATGTTTCGCCGCCACCCGGCACGAGCAACCTGCATTTAACCGGGCCGAAACCCGTTTTTGTTGACTAGCAGTGATTCTTGTTTCTTGAGACTTACCTACCGCCACCTGCGATTGGAGCTTCCATGGACACTGGACATACCGCGTGGATCCTGACTGCTGCCGCCTTGGTCTGCATCATGATCCCGGCCCTGGCCCTCTTCTACGGAGGCATGGTCGGCTCGCGCCGGATCCTGAACATGATGATGATGTGTTTTGGCGGCGTCAGCGTCGTCGCGGTCCTCTGGGCTGTGTTTGGCTACTCCGCGGTCTTCGGCAACTCCGTCGGCGGACTCGGCCTGGTCGGTGACGTGACGCAGTACCTCGGCCTGGGCGAACTGCTGGCCGAAGACCCGGACGCCGCACTGCCGCCGGCCCTCTTCGCCGCCTTCCAACTCTTCTTCGCCGGCATCACCACGGCGATCATCGCCGGCGCCGCCGCGGGCCGGATGAAGTTCGGCGCGTGGATGCTCTTCGCCGGCCTCTGGTCGACGCTCGTGTACCTCCCGGTGGCGCACTGGGTCTTCGCCCTGTCCTCCGCGGACGGCAGCGTGACCGGGGGCTGGATCCTCAATGGCCTCAAGGCCATCGATTTCGCCGGCGGCACCGCCGTCCACATCAACGCCGGAGTCGCGGCCCTCGCCCTCTCCCTGGTCCTGGGCCGCAGTGCCGGCTGGCCGAAGAGCGAGCACGTCCGCCCCCATTCCCGCCCCCTGGTCCTCGTCGGGGCGGGCCTGCTGTGGACCGGCTGGTTCGGCTTCAACGCCGGCTCGGCGCTGGCCGCCGGCAACTCCGCCGCCGTCGTCTTCCTCAACACCGCCGTCGCCGGCGCCGCAGCCCTGCTGGGCTGGATCGCCGTCGAACGCCTCCGCCTCGGCCGTGCCAGCAGCATCGGCGCCGCCTCCGGCCTCGTCGCCGGCCTGGTCGCCATCACCCCGGCGTGCGGCGCAGTCAGCCCGCTGGGCGCCATCGCCATCGGCGCCATCGCCGGCGCGGTCTGCTCGCTGGCCATCGAGTGGAAGTACCGGCTCGGCTTCGACGACTCGCTCGACGTCGTCGGCGTCCACCTCGTCGGGGGCATCATCGGCACCGTGCTGATCGGACTCTTCGCCACGGATGCGGCACCGAACGCGGCCAACGGGCTCTTCTACGGCGGCGGCCCGGCGCTGCTCGGCACCCAGGCCCTGGCCACCGCGGCCGTCCTGGTGTACTCCTTCGCCGTCACCTGGATCACCGCGAAGATCGTCCAGCTCACGGTCGGCCTGCGCATCAACCCCGAAGACGAGCTGCGCGGCATCGACATCGCGGCCCATGCCGAGGAGGCCTATCTGACTGATGAAGCACCGGTGCAGCTGGGCTCGCCGTCGCGCACCTAGACCACGCCCGGACCAGGGGGCGAGCCTGCCGCCGGCGGGCCCGCCCCCCTGCGCATTCACTATTCTTGAGGCCCATGACAGCCCTACCCGCCGGCCCGATCATCCGCTTCGCCGACCTCAGCCCCTCCCCCTGGCTCAACGGCGGGGGACGGACGGTCGAACTCGCTTCCGGCGCCAGTGGAGCCGCAGCCGGCCAGGCGCCCGGGGACGGCGGCTGGGACTGGCGGCTCAGCCTGGCCGACGTCGACCGGCCAGCGCCGTTCTCCCACCTTCCCGGCATCCGCCGCATCCTGACCGTCGTCGACGGCGGTCCGCTGGACCTCACCGTTGGCGGCGTGCGGCACCGCGTTGAACGGCACCGGCCGTTCGCGTTCGACGGCGGAGCCCGGACCGTGCCGGGCCTTCCCGCCGGCCCGGTCAGGAACCTCAACCTGATGCTCAGGCCGGCCTCGGCCCAAGGCTCGGTGGCCATCATCCCGCTCACGGAATCCCGGCCCGTTGGGCTGCGCGGATTCCAGCTGGCCGTGCTTCTCGACGGCGGCGCCGCCGCGGCCGGCCACCAGCTGGCGCAGTTCGACACCGTCATCGGCGGCCCGGGCGTCGAAACCGTCACCGGGCGCGGGCAGCTGGCACTGATCGACGTCGCTTAGCGCCCGGCCGGCGGCCGCGCCCGCATGCTGGGCTGGCCGCCGCGCCTGTTCCCCCTTACGGTCCGGGCGGTCCCGGAGTAGGGTGCGCCCAAGAGCTGGCAGCTGCAGGGAGGAGAAGGACCGTGGCCGATCCGTTGATCGTCACCCGGAGGTTCAAGGCACCCCGTGAACGTGTCTGGGCGGCCTGGACCCGGCCGGAGGACTTCGCTGCCTGGTTTGGGACCGAGGCGGTCGAGGTGCCGCCGGCCACGGTCTCGCTGGATGTGCGGACCGGCGGTGCGTGGAGCGCGGAGATGCACCTGCCGGACGGCGATACCGTCCACTGGTTCGGCGAGTACACCGAGGTCGACCCGCCGCACCGGCTGGCCTTCACCATGAACGACGACCCCGCAGCGCCGCCGTACCCCGAGCCCGTCGTCGTCGAGTTCAGGGAGATGGACGGCGGCACCGAAATGAGGCTGACCCAGCCCCGCGGAGACTTCAGCGACGAGGAAATGGAGGAGATGCGGGCCAGCTACCAGGGCTTTTTCGACACCATGGAGAAGCTGCTCGCCTCCCGGGGCGCGGACGGCGGGGCTTAGGGCGCGGCTTCGCGCTCGATGTCCGCCCCCTGGACAGGCCGGTGCTGGATGACGAAGCGGCGGCCACCGGACGCAGGATCCGGTGGCCGCCGCCTCGGTTCACGCCGTCAGGCAGTCCGGCTAGTCGCGCACCAAGGTTCCGCAGCGGCTGACTTCGAACCCTGCGGCGCCTGGGGGAATTTCCACCACGGTCCGGGCGGACCCGAAGTAGTTCTCCTCGAGGTCCCCTAGGTCACCGGTGAAGTCGTTGAGGATCGCCCAGTAGCAGGAATCGCCCGAGCCCCTGCCGATGTACGTGCCGGGCTGGATGTCGACCCCGACGCGGTAGGTGCCGTCCCTGGTGATCCGGGACGCGTTCGCGCCGGAACTGGAAACGGTCTTCCAGGAGCCGCACCGATTGGTCTCGAAGCCCCTGTCCCCGGGGAGGATGCGCACGTAGGTACTCCCGGAGGCCAGGTGGTTGCTGTTGATATCCTCGAACGAACCGGAGAAGCCGCTCAGCCGGGCCCAGTAGCAGAGGTCTCCGCCGGTGGACTTGTAGAGGCCGGGCTTGATGTCGGAGCCGACCCGGTAGGTGCCGTCGCGGCTGATGACGGTGCGCGGGGGCCGCGGGATCGAGACGGCGGCGCTGGCAACAGTCCTGGTGCCGTAGTTGGCACGCTTGACGGTCACCTTGGCAGTAATCTTCTTGCCGACGTCGGCGGAGGTCAGCCGGTAGCTGGACCGGGTGGCTCCGGCGATCCTCTTGGTGCCGCGGTACCAGCTGTAGCTGTAGGAGGAGGGCCTCACCGAGTAGCTGCCCCTGCTCACCGTCAGGGTGGAACCGGCCTTCTTCGTGCCGGAGATGCTCGGAGCCGATTTCACGGAGAGGACCGCCTTGCCCACCTTCGCGGACTTGGCGCTGTCCCGGTAGGCGGCATAGCCGGGCTTGGTGACCGTGGCCTTGACGGTGAGGTAGTTGCCGACGTCCTGGGAGGCCAGCTTGTAGCTGGACTTGGTCGCGCCCTTGATCCTGCTGGAGCCGCGGTACCACTGGTAGGTGGCCTTGGCCCCGGAGGGCCATCCGGTGCTGACCTTGAGCGTGGAGCCGTACCGGGCACTCCCGGTGACCTTCATGGACCGGGACGGCCTGATGGTGCCTGCAGCAATCTTCGTGGCAGCCGAAGTCTGGGTGACCGGGGTATACCCGGTCCTGGAGGCCGTCACCGTGACCGAGATGGGTTGGCCACGGTCGGCCGAAACGGGCGAGTAGGTGGACTTGGTCGCCCCGGCAATGCTGACGCCGTCCCGCAGCCACCGGTAGCTGAACGTGGCGCCGTCTGGGGACCAGGTGCCGGGCCTGGCGGTCAGTTTGCCGTCCACGACGGCGGTGCCGGAAATAGTCGGCACAGGCGTTGCGGTGAACGTTCCGTGTGCAACGGTGCCTCCGGAGAGGTTGAATTCCAGGACCTCATCCTCAGCCGTGACGACCACGACGTAGGCGCTGAGTGTCTTGCCCACAGCGCTGGCCGGAATTTGGTACTCGTGGCTCATGCCATCGACGAGCATGCCGTCTGCCTGCAGGACACCGTCCAGGAGCCAGTCGACAGTGATCCGGGATTCCCCGCCGAAGCGTCCAAGGCCGATGGCTACTGTCGACTCCGCCGCGATGGTTCCCGTGATCGCCGGATCGCCGGCGGCTTCAAGTGCAGTAACGGTGACCGGGGCTACCGGCACTGTGGCACTGGCTGCCGGGGCGGTGACGAGTCCCGCCAGCAGGACCGAGGCAGTGATTACGGACAGGCAGGCTTTTCGCCAGCCCGGATGTTCTTTCATGTCCCCCAACATTTCTGCCGTCTCCGGCTCGTATTATTCAGCCAGGCCTGCCGCAGCGCGGACAGGAACCTGCAGTTATAGATGCAATGATAAACGTTTCACCATGCCGCAGTGGGATGGATTCGTCCGGCAGCAGATTCCCTCCCGCGAAGGGCTGAGGCGGCCTCCGGGCTTGACCGGCCAGGCGCCGAGGCTACCCTTTAGAAGAAAGCTTCCACCGCTTTCGGAGACAGGAATAGTCATGGAAACCTTGGCTACTTTTTACGCTGCTGCCACTCCACGGACGGGCACCGAGGACGTCTTCGAAAAGTGCATTCGTCAGCTGGCGGACCGGGAGACTGTTGACGGGGTCCGGTTCTCGATCCTCGAGGTCACCCCGGTCAGTGCGGCCCTGCGCGGCGAAATGCCGCTGGCAGAGTGCCCGGAGTGCCCCGAGGCCCTGGCGACCTACCTGGAGGACCAGCTCGTTTCCAGGGAGGGGATCTACCTGAATCTGGACGTGAATATCGCCTGAACGCACCGTCGCCGGGGACGGGGTATGGCCCGTTCACCACATTCCGTGCCAGACCTTGCTGCGATGCCGATGACAGTGCTTCTGTTCCCGCACCTGTCGGATGCGGCCCTCACGCCGGTTTCGGAACGACCCCCTGTGCTGCGGCCGGATCCGTGGCGGTCTGTCCTCCTGCGTCACCGGCATACCGGCCCGTGGGAGGTGCCGGGTAAAGGCATCCGGCTTCTGCCTGCTTTGCCGCAGCGTACTCCCGGCACCGGTCGGGAAATGACCCGCTGGCAGCGGGTTCAGGCAGCGAGTCCAGGCCCTCCGGCTTCGTGTACTGCCAGCCGGTGCCCAGGTCCTGCAGGGACCGGTGTTTGATGTCGTAGTATCCGGGCACAACCCCGATGGCGGTGCCGGCCGCTCCCGCCGCAGCAGCGGCAAGGTGCAGGTGGAAGCGCGAGGTGTACCATTCCTGTCCGGCGCGGACCGGCAGCCCGGCGGCCCAGAGGTCCTGGAAAGGGACCAAGCCGGCTTCGGGAATGAGTCCGTCGAGGGCCTCGAACATCTGGCGGTCCGCTCCCGGCAGTGCTTCCACGTACCCGACCGACTTTCCGTCGTCGAGGCATTCCCTGAGCCGCGTTCCCAGCAGGTGCACTGCCCGCGAAAAGGTTGCCGGACCGGTCAGGTCCTTCTGGAAGCAGACCATGACGTCCCAGGCCCTGTCCGAGGCGGGGCGGAACGGCGGCAGGTCCGTCCCGATACCCAGGAACAGGTCGTCCAGTCCCTCCGGCAGGCCGAAGGTCTGCGCGCTGGGCAGGTCCCGGCAGGACACATGGTCAAAGGTCCGGAAAGCCTGCGCCAACCGTGGAACGTTGTCGCAGGCCGGCAGCAGCCCCAGGCCGGTGCCGTACAGCCGCGCCCCGGAAATTTGCCGCGCCGCTGCCATCCCGGCCACCAGGCCGACCCGCCGTGGCCAGACGGCGTTGACGTACCCGCCGCCGAGCAGGTGGATGGACGTGGCACCGGCCAGCCGCTCAGGTGCGGCACTGCTCCCCGGCCGGCCGCCGGCAAGGACCAGCGTTTCGACCTGGTCCCAGACGCCGGCAGGATCCCTGCGCTGACTGTCCCTGCAGGCCTGCCAGAGGGTGTCGGTAACCAGCAGATGCGGGTGCAGGTTCCGGAAGAGGTCCCGGGCAAGGCCGGGGTTGGGGCAGTCCAGCAGGACCTCGGCTTCCGGACGGGCACCGGCCAGGAACCGCAGCCAGCCGGCGGCGATCGCTTCGTCACCGAAATTGGGGACGCCAGCTGCCGAAACCAGATAGACCAGTTCCCTCATTCACACAGGCTAATCCCGGCACCTCAAAAGCCTGCGGGCCCGCGGGCAAATTAGACGTTTAAGTAGCCCAAAATGCCGCTAACTTTTGTGCTGCGCTCAGTCAGCCGCCCGGCCGGGCACCGCTTCGCCGTTCTGCCGCATGTTGTCGAGTTCCCTTTCCACCAGGCGTTCGAGCCCGCACAAGGCTCCCCGGCGGTCACCGTCCGCCCACGACAGGGACGGCAATTCGGCCACCGTGGCGACATAGGTTTCGTCCTCCGGACACCAGGCCACATGGAATCTGAAGCCGGCCAGGTCCTCCCGGCCACAGGGATCGGACATTGTCTGCCTCCCGCTCGTCCTGCTCATCACGGTCCCCCTGGCCCATGATAGGAACCCGGACTGACACTTCAGAGGTGAACCCGCCGTGGCAGTAACGGCAATCCTCACAATCACCCGTCATCTGGACGACGTCGGCTGGCCGTGCCGGGACGGCGCTGTGAGCAGCCACGAGGGTTTCGGAGGCCATGGCTTGAGTCTAGGGTTGAGCGCATGGAGACACTGGAAGAGCTTTTCGGCGCGTGGGGCAATGAACTCTGGACGTGGGTGGTGCTGCCGGTGCTGGCCGTGCTGGGCATTTATTTCACCGCCCGCTCCGGCGCGGTGCAGCTGCGGATGCTGCCTGCCATGTTCAAGACGCTCACGGACAAGGCGCTGGTCAACGAGGACGGCAGCAAGAAATCCATCTCCTCGTTCCAGGCCTTCACCGTCTCGGCTGCCTCGCGTGTCGGGGTGGGCAACGTGGCCGGTGTGGCGACGGCGATCGCCGTCGGCGGCCCCGGGGCGGTGTTCTGGATGTGGGCCATGGCTTTCATTGGCGGCGCGTCCAGTTTTGTGGAGTCCACGCTGGCCCAGCTGTACAAGGTGCGGTCCAAGGACGGTTACCGCGGCGGACCGGCGTACTACATGGAGCGCGGCCTGAGGAAACGCTGGATGGGCGTTACCTTCGCCATCATCCTGATCGTCTGTTTTCCCTTCGCGTTCAGCTCCCTGCAGGCCAACACCATCTCCCAGTCGGTGGCCGGCGCCTTTGGGGCCGATGCGGTGACGCCGATCTTCGGCTGGACCGTGGGCCTGGTGCTCTCCGTGCTGACGGCGCTGGTGGTCTTCGGCGGGATCCGGCGCATCGCGCATGTGACCGAATCCCTGGTCCCGTCCATGGCCCTGCTGTACGTCATCCTCGGCCTGGTCATCGTCGGCATGAACCTGGACCGTCTTCCGGAAGTCTTTGGCTCCATCTTCACCGAGGCTTTCAACTTCCAGTCAGCGATCGGCGGCGGCTTGGGAGCCGTCATCATGCAGGGCGTCAAGCGCGGCATGTTCTCCAATGAAGCCGGCCTCGGCTCGGCTCCAAACGCAGGCGCGACCGCTTCGGTGACCCATCCGGTCAAGCAGGGTCTGGTCCAGACCCTGGGCGTCTACTTCGACACCTTCCTGGTCTGCTCCATTACCGCCTTCATCATCCTCTGTTCGGTCGACAACCCGGTGGGAGCCTCGCAGGGCATCGCGCTGACCCAGACCGCCATTACCTCCCAGCTGGGTTCCTGGGCGAGCATCCTGCTGGCGGTCATCATCTTCCTGCTCGCCTTCAGCTCGATCATCGGCAACTACTATTACGGTGAATCGAATATCGAATTCATTAGCCAGCGCGAGACGGTGCTGATGATGTACCGGACGCTGGCGACGGCGGCGGTCTTCCTCGGGTCGATTGCCTCCGCCGGCGTGATCTGGAACTTCGCGGACGGGATCATGGGCCTGATGGCGCTGACCAATCTTATTGCCATCGCGCTGCTCTCCGGCGTCGCGTTCCGGCTGCTCAGGCACTACACCGCGCAGGCCCGGCAGGGCCGGGACCCGGTGTTCACCGCCGACCAGATGCCTGAACTGCACGGCATCGAGTGCTGGACCGCCGAAGATGTGAATACGCGCAGGGTCCCGGTGGTGCAGAAGCACTAAGCAGACCGAACACCTGGCCGAGGACCGACCGGCCCGGCACCTGTTCCGCTTCGTCCGCGCAGATTCGGCTGGCCCTGACCTCCGGCGGTAACGGCGGCGGGGCGGCGATCACCATGGACAGCCCCCAGCTCAGCATGCCGCGGAAGGTCTTGTCCCGCTTTTCCTCCTCGGTGTTGGCCACAACCAACGCTCAGCCGGTGGAGAACGGGCTGGAATCGATGGCGGAAGCGGCAACGCACGGGGCAATGACGGAGCCCATGACCCTTACCGCTTTGCTGGCAGCAGTGGGGCAGCCAAGATGGGGTGCCGATGCCGGCGATCAGCAGGATGACGTTCCAGCCGATCTGGCTGACCCCTGCCTACCCATATTGCGCTTCTCCCATCCAGCAGCACCTGAGTAACAGAGTCAGGAAGTCCGGAAGTTTCGGCAAAAACTCAAGCGAGGATTGACCCGGCCGGCTGCGCCGTGATCGGCGGCGCGGGAACCATAACCAGGGAACCACCCTTTGAGGCACCGGATGGGCCGGTATATATTCATTAGGTGCACATAAGCGCACATATGATCTCTTTGTCCTTTCGAAAGGGGCTGCCATGTTGACCGTGCTGGGTAACCAGGTGTACCGGCGGCTGTTCGCCGCCCAGGTTGTGGCGCTGGCCGGTACAGGGCTGCTGACCGTGGCGCTGGGCCTGCTGGCATTCGACCTGGCCGGGGATATGGCCGGAGCCGTGCTCGGCACCGCGCTGACCATCAAGATGCTCGCCTATGTGGGCGTCGCCCCGGTCGTGGCTGCACTGGTCGAACGGCTGCCGAAGAAAGCGGTGCTTGTGGGAGCGGATGCGGTCCGGGGTGCGATGGCGCTGTGCCTGCCGTTCATCACCGAAACCTGGCAGATCTACGTGCTGATCTTCCTGCTGCAGGCGGCCTCGGCGACCTTCACGCCGGCATTCCAGTCCCTGATCCCGTCGGTGCTGCCGCGAGAGCAGGACTATACCCGGGCGCTGTCGCTGTCCCGGCTTGCCTACGACCTGGAGTCCCTGCTCAGCCCGGCGCTGGCAGCCCTGCTGCTGACCGTCATTTCGTACCATTCCCTCTTCCTGGGAACAGCGGCCGGGTTCGCGTTTTCGGCGCTGATGGTCGCCGGCTGCAGCCTGCCGGTCCCGGCCCCGGTCCCGGCCCAAGGAACGCTCTGGCACCGCACCACGCTTGGAACGAGGATCTTTTGGCGGACCCCGGAACTGCGCAGCCTGCTGGCTTTGAACCTGGTCGTCGCGTGCGCCACCGCGCTGGTGCTGGTCAATTCGGTGGTCTACGTGCGGGACCTGTACGAGCGCCCGGAGACCGACCTGGCCCTGGCACTGGCCGCCTACGGAGCCGGCTCCATGCTGGTGGCGCTGCTGGCCCCGCGCCTGCTGGACCGGGTGGGCGACCGCCGCGTCATGCTGGCCGGTGCCACCGTGCTGCCGCTGGGACTGGCGGCGAGCGCCGGGCTGACGGCCCTCGGGCCGGCCGCGGGCTCCTGGTGGATGCTGCTGGGGCTGTGGCTGGCCATGGGTGCCGGCAACTCGGCAATCCTGACCCCATCGGCGCGGCTGCTGCGCCGTGCGTCCACGGACGCCACCCGTTCGTATGTCTTCACCGCCCAGTTCGCCCTTTCCCATGCCTGCTTCATCCTCACCTACCCCCTCGCCGGCTGGGCCGGTGCCGGGGTTGGGCTGGCGGGGGCGTGCGCGGCGCTGGCCGTGCTTGCGATAATGGCCTCGGCAGCAGCCCGGGCCGCCTGGCCGGTCCCGCGGGAGGCCGCCGTCGTCGTCCCGTCAACGAAAGCAGGCCCATGACCGAACCCGTGCGGGCCCCGAGCTACCGGCATCCGGCCGCGCCGGACCGCAAACGGCTCGATGCGGCCGCAGACACGCTGCGCATGCTCGCCGAACCGACCCGGCTGCACCTGCTGTGGACACTGACCGCCGGGCCGGCCAATGTGGGCCAACTGGTCGAGGCCACCGGGGCTGCGCGGACCGTGGTCAGCCAGCACCTGGCCAAACTGCGCCTCAGCGGCCTGGTGGACGGACGCAAGGAGGGCCGCAACGTGGTCTATTCCATCCACGACGGGCACCTGAACCGGCTGATCCTGGAAGCCCTGAACCACGCCGACCACCGGATCACGGGCGAGCCGGTCCACGACTGAACCGACGGGCCTCCCCGCGCCGGCGCCGCGCCTTGTCCCCGCAGCCTCAGGCTGGGCGGAGCACCCGCACGGCCAGGTCCTCGACGTAGCGCTCGCGCACGTCCCCCAGGGCCGCCCGGGCGGGGGAGGTGAAGAACCTGTTCTCCTGCCCTGCCACCGGCTGGTCGGCGCTGAAGGACCTGATCCAGACGAACTCGTGCCCGTCTGCGGTGTTCCGCCACGGCCCGGATACCGAAATGCCGACCGCCTCATGCAGCGGCACGATGACGCGGTGGAAGTACTCCAGCCACATCTCCATCAGCCCCTTGCGGATCCGGTAGATGCACAGCTGGCCCAGGTCCGCCGTCGTCACCGGCACCGGGGCCAGGACCACGACGTCGACCTCAGGTGCCAGTTCCGGCGGCACAAGGTTAAAGTCCTAGATGCCCCGCGGACTGCCTTAGGCACCGCCGGCAGGAAAGCTGCGGCACATGGGACAGAGTAACCAACGACGCCGGTCCCCCCTCCTGGATGGGATGGGTGTGGGGTACGGGCAAGGACCGGCAAGCCCCTGCCCGTGCCCGGTCTGTCAGTGTTCGTCGTAGTGGTCCCCGTGCTCTGCGTGGCGGTGCCCGGCATGCACGTAGTCCACATGGTCCCCGTGCTGAACGGACTCGTGCGTGCAGTCCGCACCGCCGTGGCGGTGCTCCCCGGGGGTGTGCTCCGCTGGGTCATCGTGTTCGTCGTAGTGGTCCTCGTGCTCTGCGTGGCGGTGTCCATCATGCAGGTAATCCACATGGTCCCCGTGCTGGACGGACTCATGGGTGCAGTCCGCAGCGCCGTGGCGGTGTTCTGCGAGTGTGTGTTCGGCTTTGTTTTCCTCGGTCATGATGGCTCTTCCTGATGCTCCAACCATGTGGTTGCCGCGGCGTGTTTCCTGGATGTGGGCGAGGGCGTCAGCGACCATGTGCGACACGTGGCCGTCGGCTAGGGCATAGAGTGCCTCCTTGCCCAGGCGGGTGACGCTGACCAGGTTGTTTCCCCGCAGCAGTTTCAGATGCTGGGAAACCAGCGGTTGGGACAGGCCTGCTGCCCCGGCAAGTGCAGTGACTGTGGAGGGTCCTGCCGAGAGGGCGCGCAGAATGCGCAGGCGCGACGCCGCGGAAAGCGCCTTGAACAGTTCGGCCGCCTCCAGCAGGTCCCGCTCATCAGCCACATCAACACATAAGCACCCGTCTAGGTATTGTTCAAGCCTCATTGGATACTGAGACTCATTCTCATATAGACTCGGGGCATGCGCCTTACTGTTGTCAGTTCCATCGATTCCCTGACGCGGGGCCAGGTCTGCCGGGCCGTCGCGGCGGACCGCAGCGGTGCGGTGGTGGTCCTTCATGATCTTCAGGGAAACGGGGTGGTGATCCGCCGCATCTACCGGGACGGATCCTTGGCCGAGCGCACGGAAACGCCGCTCGAACACGGCTGCCTGGCATGCACCGTCCGCCTGGATGTCGTCCCGACGGTGCGGGCACTGCTCGCGGACGGCGCCGGGAATGTCATTGTCGGCCTGCCCCCTGCCGTGCCCTCCTCCGCTGCCGTGAACGCCTTGCGGAAGGGTATCGGCAGTACCTTGTCCGTTGAGTCCGTGGTGCTCGCCTGCGACCCGGGGTCCGTGGAGGATCAGATCTGGGACCGGCACACCCTTTTCGAATCGGGGTTTACGGCCAAACCCGAAGATAACCGCACCCCGGGCGAATTCCTCATCGGGGAGTTCGCCTTCGCGGACACCGTCCTGCTGGCCGACCCCGAACTGGTTCCGGTCGACCAGGACCGGCAGGCCCGCGGCGGGCAGCTGGTCCGGGAACTGGCCCCGCACGCCGCCGTCTGCGGAACCGACGGCTACCGGCCGGCGGGGCATGATCCTGCCGAGGCCGCGGCACGGGCAGTGCCGGGCTCGGTGCGCATCCCCGCGGCAGAGTCGGACTCGGCCTTCACCACCGTCGTCCACCGCCTTGAGCGCCCGCTGCACCCGGAGCGTTTCCGGCACGCCCTGCCCAAGCTGGCGGAAGGCTGCTGCTGGGTGCGCGGGCGGCTCTGGATCGCCTCGGCCCCGCGCTGCCGGATTGCCGTCTCCGGAGTAGGGCCGCGGGTCTGGCTGGAAAACACCGGACCGTGGCTGGCCGACCGGGACAGCGGTCCGGCTGCCGGAAATCCCCACAGTGTTGATGCCGCGCTGGACTGGCACCCGGTCTTCGGGGACCGCGGCACCGTAGTGGCCATCACCGGCGAGGATGTCGACGGCGCCGGCACGGCGGCGCTGCTGGCCGGATGCGAAGTGACCGATGCGGAAATGGCAACCGACCCCGAGGCCATGAGCGGCCCGTTCGAACCAAGCAGCACCCACTGATGCTTGGTTCGGGAATGCACCGGAAAGCCAACTGCGAGGAAGAAGGAATACCTGTGAAAGTACGCAACTCCCTGAAGGCCCTGAAGAAAATACCGGGAGCCCAGATTGTCCGACGCCGCGGCCGCACCTTCGTCATCAACAAGAAGAACCCGCGGATGAAGGCCCGCCAGGGCTGAACCCTTCGGGCAGCCGGCCAGCCCGGGCGGCCGGGATGATCCGCGTCCGGGGTCCTAGGTCTTGTCCAGGCAGGATGCGCACAGCCCGGAGAGTTCGACGGCGTGGGAGACTGCGGCGAACCCGTGTTCCCGGGCGGTCCGGGCGGCCCAGCGTTCCACCACGGTCTCGGTGACTTCCACCGTGTGTCCGCAGCTGCGGCACACCAGGTGGTGGTGGTGTTCCCCGCGCCGGCACCGGCGGTAGCGCAGCTCGCTGTCGGACCCGCGCAGCACGTCCACCTCCCCCTCCTCGGCCATGGCCTGCAGGGCGCGGTACACGGTGGCCAGGGAGATCGCTTCGCCCTGGCCGCGCAGCATCTCGTGGAGCTGCTGCGCACTGCGGAAATCCGGGGTCTGCTCCAGCAGCGCGGTCAGCGCGGACCGCTGGCGGGTCATCCGCAGCACCTCAGGCCGCCTCCCCCACGCGGACATCGTCCTCGGTATCCGGATGCGGGTCGCCGCCGGGCTTCGGCCGGGACAGCAGCGGCCGGAGGACCGCAAGCACTGCGTAGAGGCCGACCGCCAGCACGACGATCGTCGCCCCCGGGGACAGCGGGTGGAAGTAGGTCACGGACAGCCCGGTCACGCAGACCACCGCACCGATGACCATCGCGGTGCCCATCGTGGCGCCGAACGAGCGCGCGGTCAGCTGGGCAATGGCCACCGGGACGATCATCAGCGCCGAGACGAGCAGGACGCCGACCACGCGCATGGACACGGACACCGTCAGCGCCGCCAGCACGGCGACCAGGATGTTCAGCGCCCGCACGGGCAGGCCGGCGGCCCGGGCGAACTCCTCGTCGTGGCACAGGGCAAACAGCGCGGGCCTCAGGCCCAGCCCGATCCCCAGGATCACCGCGGCCAGGCCCGCGCTCAGCCACACGTCCAGCACGGTGACGGTGGAGATGGAGCCGAAGAGGTAGCCGGTGAGGTTGGCCGAGGTGCCCCCGGCCGCGCCGATCAGCAGCACGCCGCCGGCGATCCCGCCGTAGAACAGCAGCGCCAGGGCCACATCGCCGCTGGTCTTGCCCTGCTCGCGCACGATCTCGATCAGTACCGCCCCGGCGATGGCGGCGACGACGGCGCCGGGCACGGCCAGCACGTCGTGCGGGGTCAGGCCGGCGGCGGCGCCGGCAAGCCAGCCCATGGCCACCCCGGTCAGGGCCACGTGCCCGATCCCGTCCCCGAGCAGGGCCAGGCGCCGCTGCACGAGGTAGGTGCCCATGACGGGCGCGGACACACCGACCAGCACGGCGATCATCAGGGCACGCTGCATGAGCGGGCTGGCGAGCATCGCCGCCAGGGTATCGAAAAAGCCCATTACCACTCCGAACTCAGGTCAGGGACGGTATGCCCGG
The DNA here is from genome assembly GCF_012395835.1 of Arthrobacter mobilis. Lineage (GTDB taxonomy): Bacteria > Actinomycetota > Actinomycetes > Actinomycetales > Micrococcaceae > Crystallibacter > Crystallibacter mobilis. Next base: position 140,149 of record NZ_JAAZSQ010000005.1, on the reverse strand, counting down.
GGGGCCTGTCCTCATGGGCATGCAGGTGGTCGTGTCCGGGGTGGTCGTGTCCGGGTGCCGCCGGCGGCGGCGGCCCGTCATGCAGGACGCTTCCGTGGCGGAGCACGACGGCGCGCTCGATGAGACCGGCCAGTTCACCGAGCTCGTGCAGGACCACCAGCAGGGTTGTTCCCTGGGCGCGCAGCGTGGCCAGGATGCCGGCCAGCGCTTCCTTGGAGGCCTTGTCAATGCCGGCCAGCGGCTCGTCCAGAATGAGCAGGTCCGGCCGGCGGACCAGGGCGCGGGCGATCAGCACGCGCTGCTGCTGGCCCCCGGAAAACACCTGGACGCTCTCCCGGGCGCGCTCCAGCAGCCCGACCTGCTCGAGCGCCGCCAGCGATCTTTGCCGGGCCGCGCGGCCGGGGCGCAGCCGCCGGTTCGCCAGCAGCCCCGAGGCCACGACCTCCAGTGCCGTGGCGGGCACGCCCGCGGTGGAGCCCACCCGCTGGGGCACATAGCCCACCCTGGACCAGGGCACCAGGCGCCGGGAGGCCGCGACGTCGGCGCCGTAGATTTCCGCCCGGCCCGAGGCGATGGGCACAATGCCCATCAGGGCCTTGACCAGGGTTGACTTGCCGGAGCCGTTCGCGCCCAGCAGCGCCACCGCCTCCCCGCCGGGGACGGTCAGGTCAATGCCGTGCAGAATGGGTCCGGCCCCCAGGTCAACCCTGAGGCCCTGCGTGCGGATGGCCGGCTGCGCCATTGGGATCACCCGCAGCGCAGGGCGCTGCGCAGTGCTTCCAGGTTCGCCCGCATGACCTGCTGGTAGTCCGAGCTGTCGTCGGCCAGGCCTTCCAGCGGGTCCAGGACGGCGGTGCGGATGTCCAGGTCGGAGGCCAGGGTTTCGGCGACCTTGGGATTGACCAGGGTCTCGGTAAACACCGTCGTGACGCCCTCGTCCCGGACCACCTTGCCGATTTCGGCCAGACGCGCCGGCGACGGCTCGGTATCAGGTTCCAGCCCGGCAATGCCCACCTGCTCCAGGCCGTACTTTTCCGTCAGGTAGCCGTAGGCCTCGTGGGAGACGACGACGGTGCGGAGCTCGCAGGTGGCCAGGCCCTTGGCGAATTCCGCATCCAGGGCCGTCAGCTCCCTGGCCAGCGCGGCGGCGTTCTCCTCGTAAACGGCCGCGTTCGCCGGATCCGCCTCGCCAAATTCCCGGGCAACCGCTTGGCCGGCATGGGCCAGTCGCTCCGGGTCCAGCCAGAAGTGCAGGTCCTTACCGCCCTGCCCGCCCTCATGCTCTGCATGCTCCTCGGCGCTTTCCCCGGCATGCTCCTCCTCCGAGTGGCCGGCCTCCAGGTCGGCTTCCGCGGACACGTCCACGACATGCTCCGGGGAGGCCTGGGCCACGGCGTCGTCGACGGCGGGCTGGAAGCCGGACAGGTACACCACGGCCGCAGCCTGTTCCAGCTCCGCAACGGCGGCCGGCGAAAGCTCAAGGTCATGGGGCTCGGCACCCGGCGGGGTCAGCGACTCGACCTCCACCAGGGGCCCACCCACCCGCTCGGCCACATACTGCAGCGGATAAAACGAGGCCATCACCTTCAGCCCGTCCCCGGTCCCTTCCGCCGCGGAACCGGAGGGTTGCGCGGCGCCTCCGGAGGCACAGCCGGAGAGCGCGAGGGCACCAAGCAAGGGCAGGACAGAGGCAAGGCGAAGGGGAATGGTCATGACAACGATTCTCAATAAAGTGAGAACCGTTGTCAATTTGGGTCGGCAGGCCGCCGCCGGCACGTCCGGACAGGGCCGCCCTGCAGGATGCTGCACCGCCGCTGTCGGCACCCAGATTGCTAATGAGACTTATTTTCATTAGTGTGGCGCAGGTTCATTTACCGAAAGGACTGGAAATGGTGTGGAAGCGGCTCAGGGCGGCGGGAGCGTCCGTGCTCGTGGCGGGATTGCTGGCCGGATGCGCAGGCGACGGCGGGACGGGCGGGCAGGCCGCGGACGGCCCGTTGAAGGTCGTCGGGCCGTTCGAGGTGCACAGCATCGACCCGGCCACCAGCGGAGGGTTCTTCACCCGGCTCCAGGTCGCCGAAACCCTGGTCGAAGCCAGCACGGACGGCGCCCTGCAGCCGGGGCTGGCCACCGGGTGGGAGACGTCGGAGGACCGGCTCACCTGGCGCTTCACAATCCGCCCCGATGCGCTCTTCCACGACGGCACGGCCGTGACGGCCGAAGCGGTCAAGGCCGCCCTGGAGACCGCCCGGAGCAAGGAGAGCCCGCTGGCGGATGTTCCGGTGAAGGCAGTCACCGCCGACGGCGGCACGGTCACGGTCGAACTGACCAAGCCTTTCGCCCCGCTGGCGGCAGTGCTCGCGCACACGAGCACCCAGATCCTGGCGCCGGCCTCGTATGGACCGGACCGGGCTGTCACCGAGGTCATCGGCTCCGGCCCGTACCGCGTGGAGCGGCTCCAGCAGCCCTCCGGCATCGAACTGACCGCCTTCGAGCAATGGCAGGGAGAGAAGCCGGTGATCCGGGAAGTGACCTACCAGGCCGTGGGGCGTGCGGAAAGCCGGGCGCTGATGGCCGAGAGCGGACAGGCCGATGTGACCTTCGGCATGGACCCGGTAAGCCTGCAGCGCCTCCAGCAGAACGAGGGCGTGGAGATCGAGGCCGTCACGCTCCCCCGCTCAATCCTGCTGAAGGCCAACGCCGGGCACGAGATCCTCGGCGACCTCCACGTCCGCCAGGCGCTGAGCACGGCCCTGGACCGGAAGTCGATGGCCGAGGCGCTCCTGCGCGATCCCGAGATGGCCGCCACCCAGCTGTTCCCGCCCTCGCTCCAGGACTGGCACCAGGAGTCGCTCGATCCGCTGGCGCATGACGCCGAAGCAGCCAAGGCCCTGCTGGCGGAAGCCGGATGGACCCCGGGTGCGGACGGGGTGCTGGTCAGGGACGGCCGGCGCTTCGAGGTCAGTCTCCGCACCTTCCCGGACCGGCCCGAGCTCCCCGTGCTTGCCACCGCCGTGCAGGCGGCGCTGCGGGAGGTGGGCATTGTGGTGGACGTCAGGATCGGCAACTCCAGTGAGATCCCGGCCGCACACCAGGACGGCACCCTCGAGCTCGCCCTCTTCACGCGCAACTTCGCCCTGGTCCCGGACCCGCTCGTGACCCTGGCCGGCGACTTCGCTCCGGAGGGATCCGACTGGGGTGCCATGGGCTGGAACAACCCCGAACTCACCGCTGCCCTGAATGACCTGGCCCGGGGCGCGGACGGGCAGGCCGCCGAGGACGGGCGCGAGACCGCCGCCCGCATCCTGCACACGGAACTGCCCGTCATCCCCGTGGCCTGGTACCGGCAGAGCGCCATCGTCAACGACCGGGTCGAGGGCCTCGAGCTGGACCCGCTGGAGCGCTCCTGGCGTATCTCGGAACTCTCGTGGGCACAGAAGTGAGCGCCCAACTCGACGCAGCTCCCCCGGTGAAGGCTCGTCTGGCTCCGCTGGCGGCCGTGCTGCGCCGCCGCGCGCTGCAGGCCGTGGGCGTCGTCCTGCTCGTCTCCACTGCATGCTTCGCCATCGTGCAAAGCCTGCCCGGGGACATCGCGTTCCGCATCGCGGCCGGCCGGTACGGCTATGACGCGGTGACGGCCTCCTCCGCGGCAGCCGTCCGCGCCGATCTGGGCCTGGACCAGCCGGCCTGGCAGCAGCTGTTCGGCTGGTGGGCCGACGTCGCCCGCCTGGACCTGGGGAAGTCCCTGGTGACGAACGCCGACGTCGGCGACGAGCTCGGGCTCTCCCTCGCTGCCAGCCTCCAGCTGGCCGCAGCCGCACTGCTGCTGGCTTGCGCCTTCGGCACCGCTGCCGGCGCCTTCGCCGCCCGCCACCCCGGCGGGCTGGTGGACAGGGCCACCGACGCGGGCGTCACCCTAGCCAGGGCCTTCCCCCCGTTCCTGCTGGGCCTGGCCTTGATCCTGGTCTTCTCCGTCCATCTCGGGGTCCTGCCCGCCGCCGGGCACGGCGATGGCGGCAGCATCATCCTGCCAGCGCTGACTCTGGCGATCGGCCTCGCGGCCCTGTTCGCCCGCGTCTCCCGCGACACCATCGCCGGCATCCTGGCCTCCGACTACGTCGGCTTCGCCCGCACCAAAGGGCTGTCAGCACGGCTGGTGTACCTCCGCCACGTCCTCAGGAACGCCGGCGTCACGCTCATCGCGTACCTGGGCGTGCAGGCGCTGATCCTCATCGAGGGGGTCGTCGTCATCGAAAGCCTCTTCGGCTGGCCCGGGCTCGGGCACGCGCTCGTCCACGCGGTCTTCTGGCGGGACCTGCCCATGATCCAGGCCTCCGCCCTGGCCCTGGCACTCCTCGTGGTGGCCATCAACACCGCTGCCGATCTGGCCGGCCTCGCCGCCGACCCCCGACCCCGCAACCGGAAGGCCTTCCAGTGACCTCGCTGTCTGCAATCCCGACCGCCACGGGGCCGGCGACTGCGCACCCCAGCCCAGCACCCGGCCGGCGCTGGCGCACCTGGCACAGCACCCGGAGCCTCGGCCAGCGCCTGGCACTGGCGCTCCTGGCCCTGCTCGCTGCCTTCGCTCTGGCCGGGCCCCTGGTCTGGCCGGATCACGCGGTCCAGGACCTCTCCCGCTTCCTCGAGACCCCGAGCCTGGCCGAGCCGCTTGGCCGGGACCACCTCGGCCGCAGTGTCATCGCGCGGCTGGCCCACGCCACGCAACTGTCGCTGCTGCTGGCCCTCCTGTGCGTGGCCACCGCGCTGACGGCGGGAGCCGTCGCGGGCATCGCCGCTGCCTGGCGCGGCGGCTGGCTCGACGTGGCGCTGCGCGGCCTCTCGGAGGCGCTCATCGCCATCCCGGCGCTCCTGATCGTCCTGATTTTCTCGGCCCTGGCCGACGGGGCCCTGTGGACGCTCTACCTCGGACTGGCGCTGGCCCAGTGGGTGGAGTACTTCCGCCTCGTGCATGCCCGCAGTGCCCTGGTGCTCGCCGGGCCCGCAGTCGAGGCCGCAGGCCTGCTCGGGCTCGGCACCGTCCACATCGTCCGGCGCCACCTCTGGCCCGAGCTGCGGCCCCTGCTCGCGACCATGGCCGCCTTCGGCATCGGATCGTCGGTCCTGGCCCTGTCCACTCTCGGCTTCGTCGGGGTGGGGCTCAAGCCGCCCACCCCGGAGCTGGGCCTGATGATCACCGAGGCCTTCCCCTTCTACTCCGAGGCACCTTGGATGTCCCTGGCTCCCGTCCTGGTCCTCGCAGCCACCCTCGCCGGGCTCCTGGGCCTGCGCAGCAAGGAGACCCCGTGAACCTGCACGTGAAGGACCTTACCGTCACCCACCGGGGCCGGACCCTCGTCGACGTCCCGGAGCTGGAACTGCAACCCCGGCGCCCCGTCACGATCGTCGGCGAGAGCGGCTCGGGGAAGTCCCTGCTCGCCCACACGATCATGGGCACCTTGCCGCCGGAGCTCACGGCCCGGGGAAGCCTGCTGATCGACGGGCAGGTCCTCGACATCGCGGACATGGCGAACCGCCGCCGCCTGTGGGGCAGGACCCTGGCCCTGCTGCCGCAGGAGCCGGTCCTCGCCCTCGATCCCACCATGAGGGTCGGAGGCCAGGTGGCCGAAGGGTTCCCCGGCTTCCCCGCCCGCCGCCGGGAGGCGCGCTCCGCCGCGGGCACCCTGCTGAAGGCGCTCGGGCTCGGCGCCTCCGCCCAGGCGTACCCCCACACCCTCTCCGGCGGGATGGCGCAGCGGGCCGCATTCGCGGCAGCCACCATCGGCCAGGCCTCGGTGCTCATCGCCGACGAACCGTCCAAGGGCCTCGATGTGGGGGCGCGGGACGAGCTGGCTGCCCTTCTGGGCCGGCACGTGGAGGTCGGAGGGATCCTCCTGACCATCACGCACGACCTCGAGCTCGCGCGCCAGCTCGGCGGCGAGGTCCTGGTCATGAGAGACGCCACTGTCGTCGAACACGGCCCGGCCGGACAGGTCCTCGCCGAACCGTCCCACTCCTACACCCAGCGGCTCATTGCCGCCGAGCCGTCCCACTGGACCTACCCGTGGATGGACAGGACGGCACCGGCTGCGGAGGCGCCCCGCCTCGTCTCGGGAAGGGGCTTGGCCAAGTCGTTCGGCGGCCGCACCCTCTTCTCCGACCTCTCCGTCGCCGTCCGCGCCGGGGAGCGGCTCGCGATCAGCGGACCCAGCGGCTGCGGGAAGACGACGCTGGGCAATATCCTGCTCCGCCTCACCGCGCCGGACGTTGGCCAGGTCAGCCACGCCGCGGAGCTGGGCGTAGGGCGGCTGCAAAAGCTCTACCAGGACCCGGCACTTGCCTTCCCGCCCCGGGCAACGCTCGGCGACGGCTTCCGGGACCTCCTGCGCCGCCACCGGCTCGACCCGGCCCGACTCGACGAGCTGCTCCCAGCCCTCCGCCTCCAGCCCGAACTCCTCGGCCGGCTGCCCGGGCAGGTCTCCGGAGGGGAACTGCAGCGCCTCGCCGTCATACGCGCCATGCTGCTCGAGCCCGCCCTGCTCTTCGCCGATGAGCCCACCTCGCGCCTGGACCTCATCACCCAGGAGGAAACCATCTGCGCCCTGATGGAGCAGGTGGACCGCCAGGACTGCGCCCTGGTGCTGGTCACCCACGACGAGTCCCTCGCCCACGCGGTCGCCGGCCGGCGGCTTCAGCTCGGACAGGACACCAGCACCTCCCGGCTGGCGAAGACACCGGCCTGAACCGCGTCGGGAACGTCCCGGGCGGATTGAAGGCATGCCCGTACGTGCTCCGGGCCGGGACAGGCGGCGGTCCCGGGTTTCCGGGGCCGCCGGGATTTGCCAGGCTGCGGGCAGCTCGCAGGATGCTTTTTTATCTCTCCCTTAAGTCATCCGCCACGCGGTTCAGGTCCTGGACCCAGCCGGTTGAGCGGTCAGCTGTGGCAACGGCGGCCTCAAAGTTGTGAAGCGCCTGCGCTATGTTGTCCAGGGCCATCGCGATATTGGCTTTCACCGCAACGTAGCCTTCATTCGACCGGGGATCGGCGGATGCCGCCAAGAGCAGCTCTGCTCCGGCCTTGATGATCAGTGACGCCTCGGACTCGTTCATGCCCATGCCCCTGCCTGGTTGGTTGACGTTGCGGAAATGTGGGCCTTGAGCCTGGCTACCTGCCGGTCCCGCCAAGAAGTGCCGTCCGGACGCCGGTGGCGTACGCAGCGGAAATGGCAGGCGCCACGTCCTGGAAAACGGTGCGCCCGCCGGGTAGGACCATGTAGGCCAGGAACTCCTCATCGAAGGTGACAATGCCCGAGTCCACGGCCTCCAGCTTGGCCCGGATCAGCAGCGACAACTTGTGCCAGGACCGGCGGGAAGTGTCCTCATTGGACTTTGCGCCCGGGCCCGTCCCCCCGTGCTGCTGCGGACCACCCGCCGAACCGGGGAGGGCCAGGACCAGACGGTACCGGCGGTTACCGGCGGTGAAGGCGATGGCCGCCCTGCCGCCGTCCCCTCCGGAGCGGAACTCGGTGGCCCCGTATTTGGTGAGCATGTCCTGGATTTCGGCACGGGATGCGGCACAGGTGATGGAAGCACCCCGGACGTAATTAGTCGCCATACCTCAGGGTACGCCGCCCTGCCTCCCCGCTTTGCGTACCGGCTGAACTACGACGGCCGCGCAAGGTCTTGTCCCGCTTTTCCTCCCCGCGGTGTTGGCCACAACCAGCGCTCCCCCGAAGGCCCGCACGCCGCCAGCCCGCCAGGAAGCATTCATCACGCGACCGCAACTCCCACAAAGTTCCGGAGTGGCAGAGTCACATAGATCCGGACTTCCAGCTGGCCGCGCTACTCCACGGAGCCTGCTGTGCCCGGCCGGCTGGCGTCGACCGGGAAGGTCATGAACGCCGGCGTCTCGTACGGGTGCGCGGACAGTGCGGCCTCGACGACGGCGTCGCGCCGCGAGCGCGGATAAACCGCCTCGATCCGGGTTTCCGCCACTTCCTCGGGAGTGCCGACGGCGCCGATGGCGGGCGCCGCGCCGGGCAGCGGGGTGAAGCGGCCGGTGCCTTCGAGGCTGAAGGAGCAGTGCGAGTAATTGCCCAGCCGGCCCGCCCCGGCGTCGCCGATGGCCTGGCGGACAGCGGGTGCTGCTTCGGTGGGGACGTAGATGACCAGGCAGTCCATGGGCTCCATGGCAGACAGTCTGCCATGGAGCATCATGAAGCATCGGTGACGGCGGGGCCAAAGGCGGACGATGCCCGCTCCATATGGAACAGGCCGCCGGCTACGCGTACGGGTCAGTGATCTGCCGCAGCCGCAGCAGCGCCGCGCGCAGCTGTTCCGTCTCGTCCGCGCCCAGGTGCTCGCGCCACTCGCGCTCGATTGCGGCCTCGACGCCGGCGGCGACGGCGACCGCCTCCCGGCCGCGCGCGGTGATCCGGACCAGCCGGGCCCGGGCGTCCCGCGGGTCCGGCACCCGCTCCACGTAGCCCTGCTTCTCGAGCTGGTCCACCAGGAACCCGGCGTTCTGCTTGGTGGTGGAGGCGGCCTCGGCCAGCTCCACCAGGCGGGAGCCTTCGTCGTTGATGCGCTGGAAGATGTGCGCCTGCGCGGCGGTCACCGGGTAGCCGGCCCGGTTCAGGGCGGCAATGATGCGCTGCTCCATGTGCCGGTACGGGATGAACAGCAACACACCCAGGTTCGGATCGGCCATCGGCGAATACCCCCTTGCCCCGCAGGCTGGACCGGCGGAAAATAGTCAATGCATTTGACTACTATAGAGGAGGCGGGAGCGGTGGACGACGAGGCACTGTGGGCGGTCATCGAATCCGAGCGGCTCAGCCTGGCCGACCTGCTCGCACGGCTGAGCCCGGAACAGTGGGAGGCGCAGTCGCTGTGCAGCGCGTGGCGGGTGCGCGACGTCGCGGCCCACGTGGCCATGGCCCCGCATACCCCGGGCATCGGCAGTGTGCTCGTAGGAGTCCTGCGCGCCCGCGGCGACCTCTGGGCCTACGGGCGGGACCTGGCCATCGACTACGCCCGGCGGCCCACCGGCGAAATCGTCGGTCAGTTGCGCCGGGACGCGGCCAGCCGCGGCATTCCGCCGCTGACCAACGTGGCGAACTTGCACATGGACATCCTGGTGCACGGGCAGGACATCGCCGTACCGCTGGGAATCGATCGGCCGATGCCGCCGGCCGCCGCCGAGGCGGCCTTCCACCGGGTGTGGGACATGGGCTGGCCCTTCCGCGCACGCAGGCGCTTGGCCGGGCTGCGGCTGGTGGCCACGGACGCGGACGTCGCAGTCGGCACCGGCCGCGAAGTGCACGGCACCCTTGCCACCCTCCTGCTGCTGATGACCGGGCGCACCGCCGCCGCCCTCCCCCGCCTCTCCGGGACCGGCGTCGCGGACCTGCAGGCGCGGGCGTAGCGCGGCACAGGAACAGGAGCGTCCGATTCCCTTCGCCGGGAGAAACGGTTTCCCGCCGTAGCCGCGTCCCGGTCACGCGCGTAGAGTCTGAAGTGGCCTGGCGTACATGACCAGGTGAATCGACGACTGAAGGAGATCACCATGGGCCTTAGCAACATCCTCAGGAATGCCGCTGAACGATTCACGGGCAGGACCACCGGCACCACCGGAGGCCGGACGGGAACCGGCGGGCTGAACACTGCCGGCGGGAGCGGGACCGGCAGGCTTGGGTACGGAGGCATCGGCGGGAGAATCCGCAACATCCTCAGGAGGCGGTAAGCCCAGCGGCCTGCGGGATTCATCGGCCAATCCCAGGACCGGGATGACGATGATGCCCACGGCTCGTTCGCAGGCGACCCACACTCCGGGCGCGCTGATCGGCGGCACGCACGTGCCGCCGTCGTCCTCCTGCTGTTGGGGCCGGCCGTCAGTGCAGGTCGAGCCGCATCAGGACGCGGGGGAACCCGTTCACCACTGAGTCGGTGTCGGCCGCTTTGGTAAATCCAGCCCGTTCGAAGAGTCTCCGGGTGCCCACGTACGCCATGGTGGGATCGACCTTCCGGCCATGGTTGTCGACCGGGTATCCCTCGATGGCGGGAGCCCCATACCGACGCGCGAATTTGACGGCGCCTGCCAGCAGATGGTGCGAGATGCCCTTGCCGCGGTGCCCCGGGCGCACCCGGATGCACCACACCGACCAAACGTCGGCGTCGTCCACCTTCGGAATCTTGCGGTTGCGCGCGAAGCTCGTGTCGGCGCGCGGGTGCACGGCTGCCCAGCCGACCACCTCGCCACCGTCGTAGGCGAGCACCCCCGGCGGCGGGTCCTCCCGGCACAATTGCCGCACACGCTCCCCGCGGTCCGGCCCCCGCAACTCGACGTTCTCCTTAGACGAAAGGCGGTAGCTAAGGCACCAGCACACGTTTGCATCGGGGTGCTTCGGCCCCAGCATCGTCTTCACGTCGTCGAATTCGGTAGCTGCACGTACCTCGAGCGCCATGAGCCCACACTGGCACCAACGGCCGGTCCCCGCAATGCCCAGGTGGTCATCGAGGCCGCCCTGTCGACGGCCTCGCCCCGGGACCTGGTATTCCTCAGGGCGATGTCCGCCAGCGACGGACCATCCACCTCCGGTGGGATCGGCAAGCGCATGGGCTCCAGACCCAGCGCGGCCAGCAACTACCGCAGCCGGCTCATCGACGCCGGGCTCATCGAGCCGGCCGGGTACGGCAGGTCGACTTCGCCATGCCCGGACTGCGCGAATATCTGCACAGCCGGGACTGACCGATCCCCGGCAGAATTAATGCCGTCCTACCTCCGGAACGAGTGGCGGTCAGCCTTCCAATATGCGGCGCAGTTCCGCCAAGCCTGCCGCGGCCGCGTTGCGTACGTGGTCATTACACGCCCGGGCTGCCTCGTCAGGATCCCTGTTAACTGCCGCCGCAGCCGTAATGCGCGTCAGTTCGGCGACGGTGTGCGCGCCGCGGTCGGGCGAGGCCAGGGAGTACATTCTCAGCATCTGGATGCGGGCGTTCACGATTTTCAGCATGCGCTGGATTTCGGCATTGCCGGACCCTGCGAGGAGGACTTCATAGAAGCGGTCTTTGACTGCAAGGTTCCTGTTCGGATCACCGTCGGCAACCGCTGCCTTCACCTCGTTGAGCGCGGAAAGCAGCTCAGTACATTGCGCATCCGTGGCTCGTTCGGCAAAGAGGGCGCCCGCCTTCGACTCCAGAGCCTGGCGGGCTTCATAGAGGTCTTCGGCCTGCTTCATCGACAGGGTGGCCACTTCCGGACCCCGGTTGGGGACGATGCTGATCAGCCCTTCCGTTTCCAGCTGCCTCAGCGCTTCCCTGATGACGGTCCTGCTGACGTCGAACTTGTCGCAGAGCGTCGATTCAACAAGCCGCTCCCCGGGACTGAACTCAGAGGTTACGATGGCACGGCGGAGCGCTTCCGTCACTTCCTGGCGCAGCGGCGCAGCCATCCTCTTCACCGGCGTCGCATCCATGGTGCCTCCTCTGTTGCCAGCGCGATGTTACAGCTTGTGGCCGCAGTGCAGAGCCTGCCGCTGACGGCCCAACAAAGATATTAGCGTATTACGCCCGAAGTGGCCCTTACTCCTGCCACGGCCCGCACATCAGCTTTATTCATGGCACTCATAGACAACATCTTGTTGACGTACATCACACTGGCACCTAGGGTCATTGTTACCGTAATACAGTCTTACGCCGCAGGGCGTATACCGGGAGGTAGTCCTTTGTCTCGTCAGGAAACGGACATGCACCACCAGAAATTGGGCCAGGCAACATTTGCCGTCGGCGTCGGCAATTTCATGGAGTGGTATGACTTTGCCGTCTACGGCTTCTTTGCCGTGATCATCGGCCAACTGTTCTTCGCCGGCGATTCGCCGGCGGTCGGCATCCTGTCCGCGCTGGCAGTGTTCGCCGTCGGCTTCTTCATGCGCCCCCTGGGCGGGCTCATCCTCGGCCCGATCGGTGACAGGTACGGCCGCCGGGCCGCGCTGTCCATTTCGGTGCTCGCCATGGGCCTGGCCACCACCATCATCGGCATCCTGCCCACCTATGAGACGATCGGCATTGCCGCCCCGCTGCTGCTGGTCCTGATGCGCTGCGTCCAGGGCCTGTCTGCCGGCGGTGAGTGGACCGGCTCGGCAGCCTTCCTCATTGAAGGGGCTCCCAAGCGCCGCCGCGCGCTCTTCGGCAGCGTCATCTCGGCAACTGCTGCGCTGGCCAGCATGGCCGGCAGCGGCTTCGCCCTGTGGCTGAGCACCATCATGACCGAGCAGCAGATCTTGGATTACGGCTGGCGCATCCCGTTCCTGGCCGCCCTGCCGCTGGCCGCCATCGGGCTCTACGTCCGGATGAAGCTCGACGACACCCCCGTCTTCAACCAGCTCCAGGCCACGCACCACGTCGATGCCGCCCCGCTGAAGCACGGCGCCAAGAAGAACCTCAAGCCGATTCTGCTCAGCATCGCCTTCGCTGCCGTGCAGGGCCTGGGCTACTACTACCTGGCCACGTACGTGGTGAACTACCTGCAGGTCACCCTCGAGCTCGACCGCGCCAATGCCCTGCTGCTCAGCGGCATCGGACTGTTCATCTACATGTGCCTGTGCCCGGTTGCCGGCCTGCTCTCGGACCGGTTCGGCCGCCGCAAGCTGAACATCATCGGCACCATCGGCTACGTCGTCCTGCCCATCCCGGTGTTCATGATCATGGCCACCGGAAACCCCGCCCTGATCATCCTCGGGCTGATCCTGCTGGGCATGGCCCAGTGCCTGGTCAGCGTGACCACCGTGGTGATGCTGGTGGAGCTCTTCCCGGCCAGCACCCGCGCCACCAGCAGCGCCATCGGGTTCAACATCGCCCTGGCCTTCATTGCCGGCCCGGGACCGTACGCGGGTGCGTTCCTGGCGGCGTCGACCGGCAGCGCGGTTGCCCCGGCGTTCTACCAGGTGTTCGTTGCCGCCCTGGCGCTGATCGTGCTCGCCAAGTGGCTGCCGGAGTCCAGCAAGCAGAACATCTACAGCGACAGCATGGACTGGCACGCCAAGAATTCCGAGCCTGTCCCTTCCGGGAAGTAGCCGGGAGACGCCCGGAGCGGCCCGCGCCAGCGAGGAGAACAATGAGCGATAAGTACCAGGTCAGTATCGTCAAGTTCGGCACCCGGTCCACCACCAAGTCGGACGTGTACCTGAACTACCACATCTACGACTACCCGGATGACCCGGTCGACATGGACTATTTCTTCTGGGTCATCCGCAATCCCGAGCGGACGGTGGTGGTCGACACCGGGTTCTCGCAGCAGGGCGGGCAGGTGCGCAACCGCACCTTCCTGATCGAGCCGGCCAAGGCATTCGCGACCCTGGGGGTCCGCGCCGAGGACAATCCGGACGTGGTCGTCACGCACGCGCACTATGACCACATTGGCAACCTGGACCTCTTTCCCGATTCCAACGTCTTCATCAGCCAGGCCGAATTCGACTTCTGGACCAGCAGGATGGCCGAGCGGAAACAGTTCGCCCACTCCACCGAGGTTCCGGAGATCGAGTACCTGAAAGAGGTCCACGGCCAGGGGCACATCCACACCTTCACCGGCAGGATGTCCCTGGCCCCGGGCATTGAACTGATCGAGGTCGGCGGCCATACCCCGGGCCAGCTGATCGTCGTGGTCGATACGGACGAAGGAAAGGCCATCCTGGCTTCGGACGCCGTCCACTACTACGAAGAGTACGAGAAGGACCTCCCGTTCCTTTTCGTCAGCGACCTGCCGGGCATGTACCAGGGATTCGACCTGATCCGCCGCCTGCTCAGCGATGGCGCAAGCCACCTGGTGCCGGGCCATGATCCGGATACCCTGAACCGCTTCAAGCGGCAGGACGACGGCGAGCTGGCGGGCCTGGTTGCGACCATCGGCTCCCTGGCAGACGACTAAGGAAAGGAAATCAGTGACTGACGGTAGATTCACCGGCAAAACCGCCATCGTGACAGGAGCCGGAAATGGCCTGGGCAAGGCCTCGGCCGAGCGGCTGTCCTCCGAGGGCGCCTCGGTGGTCGTAGTCGACATCGACGGGACGGCAGCTGAAGCCGTAGCTGCCGCGCTTCCCGGGCCGGCGCTGGCGGTGCAGGCTGACGTCAGCGACGAGGAACACGTTGCCCGGTACATGGACCGGGCGGTGGCAGAGTTCGGCCGGGTGGACCTGTACCACCTGAATGCAGGAATTTTCGGCACCTTCGCCACGCTTCCGGACATTTCCCGGGCAGACTTCGAGCGGGTCATGAACGTCAACGTGACCGGCCAGTTCCTCGGACTGCGGGCAGCCTTCCGCCAGTTCCATGCGCAGGAATCAGGGGGGAACATCGCCCTGACTGCCTCCATCGCCAGCCTCACCGGCAGCGCAGATCTGCTGCCGTACGTCACCAGCAAGCACGCGGTGGTCGGGCTGGTCCATGCCGCCGCCATGTACGGAGGCCCGCTGGGCATCCGGGTCAACGGGCTGGCTCCGGGGATCGTCCCCACCGATCTGTTCGCCGCCGCGGCGACCACCCCCGGCGGGGCCAACGACATGGAACAGCGGGCCAGCACCACTCCGCTGCGCAGGGCCGGGCGCGCCGAGGAAATCGCCGCCAGCGTCGCCTTCCTGCTCAGCAATGATTCCTCCTACATCACCGGCCAGGTCCTGCCGGCTGACGGCGGAGCCAGCATCGTCAACACCGTCCGGCCCTCCGGCGGCGCCGGCGCCTGGGACACCGCATCCGTCGACCGCGCACTGTACGGCAAGGACTTCCCCGCAGAGAAGGCAGGAATTTCACATGAGTGAACAACAGGTCGGCTTTATCGGTCTGGGGAACATGGGCGGGCGGATGGCCCGGTGCCTGGTGGATGCCGGCTGGCCGGTGCTCGGGTTCGACACCCGCGCCGAAAGCATCGAGGCGGCCGGCGCCGCCCCGGCCGCCTCGGTGGCCGAGGTGGTGGATGCCTGCGATACCGTCCTGCTGTCCCTGCCCGAAAGCAAAATCGTCGAGGCAGTGGTGCTCGGTGAGGACGGCATCCTGGCCCATGCCCGGGAAGGCCAGGTCCTGGTGGACCTGTCCACCTCCGCCCCGGCCTCGACCATCCGGCTGCACTCGCTGCTGCAGGAAAAGGGCATGACCCTGATCGACGCCGGCATCTCCGGCGGCGCGGCCGCGGCGGAGAAGGGCGCGCTGACGCTGATGACCGGCGGGGACCCGGCGGCGCTGGAACAGGTGCGCCCGGTCCTGGATGCCTTCGCCGAGCACATCTTCCACTGCGGCCAGGTCGGTGCCGGGCACACCGCGAAGCTGCTGAACAACTTCCTGAACGCCATTTCCCTCTCCGCCACGGCCGAGGTCATGGTCGCCGGGCGCAAGGCGGGCCTGGACCTGGAGGTGCTGCTGGAGGTGCTCAACAACAGCTCCGGCGTCAACTTCGCCACCTTGAACCGGTTCCCCAAGATCATCCACGGCGACTACCTCAAGGGTGGGCTGACCAACTCGCTGATGATGAAGGACGTGCTGGCCTACGTGGACCTGGCCGCCTCACTCGGCGTGGCCAGCCCGAACTCCTCCGCCCCGCTGGCCTCCTTCGGGCTGGCCCAGCAGCTGGGCTATTCGGACGAAATCAGCAACACGGTGGTGGACGCCATCGGCGACATCTCCGGCGGGGTCCGGCTTTACGACGGCGCCGCAGACACAGCCGCATACAGAGCAGGAAGGGAACAGGCATGAAACTCATCCACGGCACCGACCAGGCCGGCACCGCCGGCAAGACCGGCTCGCAGTTCACCGGCACGGTCAACAACTACCTGACCCTGCCCGCCACCGACGGGGTGACCATCAATACCGTCAACTTCTCCCCCGGTGCCAGGACCTACTGGCACCGGCACGAGCGCGGCCAGATCCTGCAGGTCCTGGCCGGCGAAGGCCTGGTCTGCACCGAGGCCGACGGCGTGCGCGTGCTGCACGCCGGGGACACCGTCTGGTGCCCGCCGGGCGAGCGGCACTGGCACGGGGCCGCCCCCGGGGCCTTCATGACCCACACCGCCATCTCCCTGGGCACCACCGAGTGGGCCGAGGAAGTCAGCGACGAACAGTACGGCACCGCCCCCGCGCAGGAAGGCCAAAACCAGTGACCAGCGACAAGACTCACCGCCAGAGCTATGAGGAAGGGCTCACCGCCCGCCGGGAGGTGCTCGGCCACGCCCACGTGGACAAGTCCCTGAGCCAGGTCAGCGAGTTCGCCCGCCCGGTGCAGGAACTGGTCACCGAATACTGCTGGGGCGAAGTCTGGACCCGCCCGGGCCTGCCCCGGGCCACCCGCAGCATGCTGAACCTGGCCATGCTCACCGCCCTGAACCGCGGCCACGAGCTCGGCGTGCACGTCCGCGGCGCCCTGACCAACGGGGTCACGGAAGAGGAAATCCAGGAAGTGCTGCTGCAGACCGCCATCTACGTCGGCGTGCCGGCTGCGCTCGAATCGTTCCGCATTGCCGAGCAGGTCATCAAGGAGTTCAAGGGCAATGAGTAACCCAGCTCCCGGCGCACCACTGCCGTCCGTCGGGTTCATCGGCCTGGGCAACATGGGCTTGCCCATGTCCGCCCGGCTGGCCGCCGCCGGCTACCCGGTCACCGGGTTCGACCTGGACCCCGGTGCGCGGGCCAGGCTGACCGATGCCGGCGGGACCGCCGTCGAAAGCGCCGCCGACGCCGCCCGCGGCGCCGCCGTCGTGATCCTGATGCTGCCCAGCTCCGCCGTCGTCGAATCCGTCCTGGCGGACCCGGCGATGAAAGAGGCCCTGGCTCCCGGCACCATCGTGGTGGACATGAGTTCCTCCGAACCCATGCGGACCGCGCAGCTGGCCGGACAGCTGAAGGCGCAGGGCCTGAACATGATCGATGCCCCGGTCTCCGGCGGGGTCAAGGGCGCCGAGAACGGGACCCTGACCATCATGGCCGGCGGCCCGGACGAGGAGTTCGAGCAGGTGCGTCCGCTGCTGGAAGTGCTCGGGAAGCCACGGCATATCAGCAGCGTCGTCGGTGCCGGCCATGCCCTGAAGGCCCTGAACAACCTCATGTCCGCGGCCCATCTGTGGGTCACTTCCGAGGCCATGCTGATTGGCGAAGCCTTCGGGCTCGACGCCACGGCCATGCTCGAGGCGGTCAACGGATCCAGCGGCCGGAGCGGCTCCACCGAGAACAAGTGGCCGAACTTCATCGTCCCCGGCACCTACGATTCCGGCTTCGGACTGCGCCTGATGCTCAAGGACATGAAAATCGCCACCGGGCTGGCCGCGGAAATGGGCGTGCCCAGCCTGCTCAGCGAAGCCGCGGTGGAACGCTGGCAGCAGGCGGCCGAGGACCTGCCGCCGACGGCGGACCACACCGAAATCGCCCGGTGGCTCAGGGAAAAGCAGCCGTCCCGGCCCGCAGAACTTTAAACAGACCTTGAAGAGGGGACAAGAACATGGAACTGACAGCCAGCCAGCAGGAAATCAAGGATGAATTCATCCGGGCGCGCGGCACGTGGAATGACACGTGGGAAAGCATGCTGAAACTGAACCCGGAGTTTCTGCGGCAGTATGGCCGGTTCTCCTCCGTGGCGCTGAAGAAGCGCCACCTGGAACCCAAGGTGCAGGAATTCATCTTCATCGCCATCGACGCCAATGCCACCCACATGTTCGGGCCGGGCATCCGGCCGCACGTGCGGAAGGCCCTCGAATACGGCGCCACCCCCCGCGAGCTGATGGAGGTCATGGAGCTAATCAGCACCCTCGGCATCCATGCCATGAACATCGGCATCCCTGTCCTGGCCGAAGTGCTCGAAGAAGAAGGCCTCAGGAACGGACCGGCCGAGCTCAACGAGCACCAGCAGCGGCTGAAGGCCGAGTTCACTGCCAACCGGGGATACTGGCACTCCTTCTGGGACGAAATCCTGGAAATGGATCCGGAGATGTTCGAGGCCTACACCGACTTCTCGTCGGTGTCCTGGAAGACGGGCGTCCTGGAGCCGAAGATCAAGGAGATGATCTACATCGCCTTCGACGTCGCAGCCACGCACCTGTACGTCCCCGGCCTCAAGCTCCACATCCGCAACGCCCTCGGCTACGGGGCCACCAAGGAGGAGATCATCGAGGTCATGGAGATCGCCAGCACGCTCGGCATCCACGGTGCCATGCTCGGCGCCCCCATCATCGCCGAGGAAATCGAGGCGTTCGCCCGGCAGGGCTCATCACTCTGACGGCACGGCGGCGGGATCTGTTCGGCAGGTCCCGCCCCTGCCTGCCACAGCCGGCGCAATGCTGGCGGCCGGCGCGACGGAGCCGAGATCCAATTCCACAAAGACAGGAACAACATGATTGCCGAAACTTCCGACGCCCCCGGGACCTCGTCTATTGTCTCCGGGGCCGCACCGGATACGTCTTCGGCAGCTCCCTCGGTGCATGTGCGCGCCTTCGTGACCTGGCTGGCGATTTTCCCGATCGTAGCGGTTGGCATGAGCATCATGTCCGTCTTCGCCGAAGGCTGGCATCCGGTACTGCGTTCGCTCGTGCTCACGGCGGTCGTCGTCCCCCTGGCGGTGTACCTGGTGGTGCCCAACCTGCTCAAGCTCTACACCCGCTGGACCAAGTCCCGGTCGAGCTGAATGCGCTCAGCCCCGCCGGCTGCTTCGCCGGCGCCCGCAGCTTGCCCAGGTTCACGCCGTGGTCGTCGCCGCGCTTTCGTTCACTTCACGCATCTTCGGACCTCGTGTGCCGGATTCAGCCCACGGCTACCAGGACCCTTGGGAAGATGCCGCCAGCCTTACGGCACGAGGTCAGCGGCCCGGTGGCTGCGGCGGGACCTGGTCGTCCCCGATGTTCTGCATGCCGGCCGGTTCGCCCCGTCCGGTGCCGGTCTTCCGGGTGATCAGCCAGGTAATGAACCACAGCACCACGCCGATGGCCATCAGGCCCCCGGCCACCTGGTACTGGATCGGGTTCCGGCCCACCCACGGGCCGGCGAGGAAGGCACACAGCAGGGCCGCCACCAGCGGCAGCGGCCCCGGCGAGGTGAAGAATACCTCGCGGTTGGGATCCCGCTTGCGCCGAAGCACCAGGCACGCCACGTTCACTACCGTGAACACGCACAGCAGCAGGAACGCCGTCGTGCCGGAAAGGTTGGCGACGATGTTGCTGTCCGGGTCGCTGCTGACGTACCAGATCAGCCCCAGCGCCAGCAGCGTGGAGAACACGATGCCGGCCCACGGGGTGCGGCGTCCCGGCAGCACCTTTCCGAGCGGCCGCGGCAGGACGTGTGCGCGGGCCATGCCGTAGAGCAGGCGGCTGGCCATCAGCATGTTGATCAGTGCGGTGTTGGCCACCGCGAAGACGGCGAGGAACGGGAAGACCGTGTCGATCGGGAAGTCGGGCGAACCCTTGTGCACCACCTCCAGGAGCGCGGCCCCTTCGGCCTCCCTGACCTGCTCCAGTTCGGTGGGCGAGAGCACGCTGACTACGGAAACGGCCACCAGCATGTACAGGATCACCGCGACGCCGAGGCCGGTCAGCATGGTGCGCGGGAAGATCCGCTCGGGGTTCCTGGTCTCCTCGACCATGTTTACCGAGTCCTCGAAGCCGACCATCGCAAAGAAGGCGATGGAGGTGGCCGCGGTGACCGCCAGGAACAATCCCTTGTCCTGGTAATCGTTGAAGACAAAGATCTCGCCTGCATTCCCGGTCCCCTGGGCCATCACGAAGAAGCCGACGCCGATCACGATGCACAGGGCGATCATCTCGACCAGGGTGAGCACCACGTTGAACTTCACGCTCTCCCCCACCCCGCGCAGGTTGATCGCCGCCAGCAGCAGCATGAAGCCCAGCGCAACCGCGGTGATCACGCCCCGTCCGGGCATGTCCATCCAGCCGTTGATCTCCAGGCCGCCAAAGAAGTTCTGGGCAAGGACGTTGGCGGAGGTCGAGGCGCTGGTGATGCCGGAGCAGACGACGGCGAACGCGACGAGGAAGGTGACGAAGTGGATCCCGAACGCCTTGTGCGTGTAGAGGGCCGCACCCGCTGCCTGAGGGTACCGGGTGACCAGCTCAAGGTAGGAGAAGGCGGTCAGGGTCGCGACGACGAAGGCGAGCAGGAAGGGCAGCCAGACGATGCCGCCAACCGTGCCGGCCATTGTCCCGGTGACGGCGTAGACGCCGGCGCCGAGGATGTCACCGACGATGAAGAGGAGCAGGAGCTTCGGTCCCAGGACCCGCTTGAGCGTGGGTTCGTCGCCTTCGGGAGTTGCGTCGAAGACTTTGTCGGACGTGGTGCTCATGGTCGACCTCCACAGCGGGTACACGGCGCCCCGGGAACCGCGCCGGACTCCCGACGGCGATGTGATCACTTCACCTTCGCCCTCCCCGGTCACTTTGGCAACCAATGCGCAGAACCGCGCAGCTCCGGGGACAGCTGGGCATCGGCTGCACCGCAGCAGGCTGCCTCCGGGGCCGCCCCGGAGACAGCCTAAACGGCATTGCGTTTAGCCGGCGCTGTCGGTGTGGTGTCCTCGAGTTCCCGGCCGATCTCGTCGCCGACGTCCCGGAGTATTTCCGCCAGCAGCAAGGCACTGGGGGTCAGCGGTCTGTCCGGATGGAGCATCAGGCCCACCTGCTGGGCCAGACCGGTCAGGTGCAGCCCGAGCATCTGCAGCCCGGGCTCTGCGACCGCCATGGACTCCGGCATGAGGGCGAGAAAGCCTGCCTCGGCCACGAGCGTGCGCAAGGTCGCGGGGGCGGCGGCTTCGACCTGCTGTGCGGGAGGGGCCAGTCCGGCGTTGCGGAAGTTCTGTTCGAGTTGATCACGCAGCGGGGTATTCGCCAGCGGCACCACCCAGCGGTGCTTGACCAGATCCTGCAACGAGACTTCCGGAAGGGCATGTGCAGGGTGCCCTGATGCGGCCACAATGCGGAATTCCTCCCGGTAGAGCGGGACAAGCCGCAGGCGTGCGGTACTGGGATGGTCGGTAACCCGGCCCACCAGCAGGTCGAGATCTCCGCTGCCCAATTCCTGGATAAGGGTTTCGGGCGGCGCCTCGCGCAGACGGACCTCGACCCGGGGCCTTTCCACCGTGAGTCGGGCGACGGCGCGCGGCAGCAGGAGGTTGGCCCCGGTGACGTGCGCGCCAACCCTCACCAGCCCCACTTCCGGATCGGTCAGCTCGTCGACCCGCCGCTGAAGTGTACTCAGATGCCCAATTATGGCCCTGGCATGCTCAAGGCAGGCCTGCCCGGCAGGCGTAGGCACCATACCGCGTCCGGTCCGCTCGAACAGGGGCGCACCGACGGCGTGCTCGGCTTCCCGCAGGGCCCGGCTCAGCGCCGGCTGGGTCAGGTACAGTTCCTCGGCGGCCCGGACCAGGCTGCCCTGTTCTGCGATGGCGAGCACCAGTACAAGATGACGCAACTTCAGGTGAGTGGCCAGCAGCCCCCGCAAGTCCATGTCTTCATCCTACGGACGCTGCCTCCGCGTTTTGGGGCCCGGAGCGTGCCTGCCCCGGGCCCCGAAACACGCAGGCTCCGCAGGGTCAGCGCGCCCCCACTGGAGCGGCGCGTCTCGGATACGCAATTTCGCGGTCCCACTGGGCGGCGTCCCGGCCAGCGGCCTTGAGGACCTGCTTGCGTACCTTGCCGTTCTCTGTCAGGGGCAGTCCATCGACGACGCGCAGAAAGCGCGGGATGGCGAAGGACGCCAGCCGGGGGCGGCAGAACTCGCACACTTCACCGAAATCAACGGGTCCGCGCACGACGAGCGCGGCCATCACCTCGTCCTCACCCAGCTCCGAATCGACTGCGTATACTGCAACGTCCTCGACGGCCGGGTGCTGGCGAAGCACCTGCTCCACCTCCACGGAGGAGATGTTCTCCCCGCGGCGGCGGATGACGTCCTTGATCCGGTCAACGAACCGCACCCACCCGTCCTCTTCGACGACAACCCGGTCTCCGCTGTGGAACCACAGGTCCTGCCACGCCTTGGTTGTTGCTTCGGGCATTGCGTAGTATCCGGTGGCCAGGGCGTGCGGCTGGTCGCTGCGGATCAGCAATTCTCCGGGAACACCGCACGGAACCGGCACGCCGCCGGCGTCGACGACACGGATGGAGAACCCTGGCCGCACCCGCCCCATGTAGCCCGGGCGCCACTGCTGCGGGGTGGACCCGATCACCGAGTTCGTCTCCGTAGAGCCGTAGCCGTCCAGCAGCTGCACGCCGAACCGGTCACGGAAGGGCTCAACGAGCCGGGCCGGCGTGGCCGGAGAGAGGGCCAGGCGGATCCGGTGGTTCCGGTCACCGGGGCCGGGGTCCCGGCCCGCGAGGATCCCGACCATGGCCCCAAGAAGATACGTCACCGTGGCGCCTGCAGCGGAGGCGTCAGCCCAGAACCGTGAAGCGGAGAACCGCGGGCCGAGAACGTACTCCCCTCCACAGGCGAGCGCCTGCATGAATGCATTGAGCGCGTTCGTGTGGAACAGCGGCAAACACGTGTACAGCACGTCGTCGGAGCTGAGCTCTAGCTGGTCCGCCATGTTCACGGCCCACCAGTAGAACTGGCCTTGGGGGCACAGCACGCCTTTGGAGACGCCGGTGGTACCTGAGGTGTAGAGGATGGCAGCGGTGTCCGCCGGAGCCGTGTCCACTGGTTCGACCGGAGCGGCCGGTTCCGGGACCGGAAGCACATCAAAGGCGGTGTCCAGGGCGGGAACCGGGCCGTCCAGCACCCACGCCTGCCGAAGGTCCGGCAGCGGGCCTAGGGCGGCGATGTGCGGCAGCAGCCCGGATTCGGCGACGGCCAGCGTGGCTCCGGAATTCTCCAGCACGTGCCGGAGCTGTTCGCCTCGGCTGGCTGTGTTCACGGGAACGGCGATGGCACCAATCCAGGCGCAGCCAAGGATGAAGTCCAGCAGCTCGGTGCGGTTCGAGGACATCAGGGCGACGGTTTGGCCGGCCTCGATCCCGGCATTCCGCAGCACCCCGCCGGCGCGGGCGGCCGCATCAGCCATCGCCTGGCTGTCCCGGCGGACCTCCCCGCAGCGGAACAGGGGAGCAGACGGAGCATTCCGGGCTCGTTCCAGCAGCATCTGCGGGATGGTCAGCGGACGCAGGTGCCGGTCGGTGGGCGTAAGCTTCATGGCTTGTCCTCATTCACGTTCGGGTGGACGGGTATGTAGGCGTGGACGCCGGATGCGGCGTTCGGGTCATTGGTCAGTGGCAGACGTTGGCCGGGTGCTGCGTCACCGCCGGTCAGGCGGGCGATGACCCTGGGGCCGCCCTCGATGGCCAGGGTCGCCAGAACGGTGCCGCCGGCCAGCCGTGTGGTCTGCTCAACGATCCCGTGCTCAGCCGAAAACGGCGCGAAGTCTTCCTGCCCGCAGCGTGGACAAAACAGGCGGGCCGGGAACAGGAGGGTTTCGCAGCCCAGGCAGGCCTGAATGATGGCGCTCATGCCGCCGCCTCCAGCACCGACATGGTGGCGCAGGCGCCATACCGGTACAGGACCATGCCGTATCCACTGACGACGGCGTGGCGGGCGGAGATCTGCCGGGCTCCTGCACGTCCCATGAGCTGGCGGGCCGCCTCAACGAGACCGTGCATGCCGGCGGCGGCTCCCGCCTGTCCCGCCGAAAGCTGGCCCCCGGAAGTATTCACCGGGAGACTGCGGGTGGCGATGCGGCGTTCAATGAAACCTGCCGGATCCTCATCGGGCGGCTGCACGCCCAGGTCTGCCAACTGGGCCACCACCATGGCGGGGTAGTCGTCGTAGACGCAGGCAAGGCCCACCTCTGCCGGACCGATTCCGGCGTCCTCCCAGCCGGCCCGCGCGCATCCCCGCAGTCCCGTGGCCAGTCCGTCGCCGGCCTGCTGGTCGGCGTTGTACGAGGCACGCACGGACAACACCCTGGCCCGCGGAGTCCCGCTGCCCCGGTCGGCGACGAGGACGACGGCGTCGCCGCCGGTCACCGGGGGCACGCAGTCATAGCGGCCCAGGGGCGTGGCGACAGTGGGAGCGTCGAGGTATTCCTCCAAGGTGAGGGCTTTCCGGTAAACGGCCGCGGGGTTGTCGGCGGCCCATTGGCGCTGGGTGACCGCGATGCGCCCGTAATCCTCGCGGCTGAGCCCCAGTGCCTCCATCTGCCGGGTGGTGAGCATCGCAAACAGAGCGTTCGGTCCGTTCATCGGCAGGGGTGCAAGATGGTCCTCGGTAGCCCGGTTGTAGCGGGCCACGAGCCGGGAGAACGCGGCCGCGTCCATCAGGTCCCCCGCCGCGAGCACGATGACCCTGGCATCTCCGGCCTCGATCGCCCGGACCGCGTGCTGGAGCATGCCCCCGGCACTGGCTCCGCCGTTGGTGTCCTGCATCAGCCAGGTCAGGCGCAGGCCCATCCGCCAAGCCAGGTCGATGGCATGGTCGGGCCCGAGGGTGAAGCTGGAGACAGCGAACCCGTCCACGTCAGCCGGCTCAAGGCCGGCGTCGGCAAGGGCATTGCGGACGGCCCGGGCAATGACTTGGGCTGTGTCCGTCCCTGGAGCGGGGTGGCGGGTGTACGGGGACTGTCCCGTCCCGATGATGGAGACCGTCACGAGGGTCCTTTCATTGAAGTGGGCAGAGCAGGATTACTGCCGCTCAGGAGACGGTTTCCGGTGCCCGGTCCGCGTTCCTGTGCTGGGTTGAGCCCGCCATGCGGCGGGAAGCTGCCAAAGCCACAAGGGTCACCAGGGCCATGCCAATCAGATAGATCGATACCGGCACGGAGGAACCGAAGCGCAGCAACAAGGCGGTGGCGATGACAGGGGCCAGACCGCCGGCGAAAACGGCTGCCAGCTCGTGTGCAATCGCCATCGCGGAGTACCGGACTTCGGCAGAGAACAGTTCGTGGAAGAACGCCGGCTGGACCCCGATCATGGCACCGTGGCAGAGACCGTTGCCGATGAGGAAGGCCAGGATGACGATGCCGGGGGTGTTGGCGTCGATCATCGCGAAGAACGGGAAGGCCATAGCGATCATGCCCACGGCGCCGAAGGCGTAGACAGGCCGGCGGCCGATCCTGTCGGAGAGGTGTCCGAAGAAGATGTAGGTGCCGAATGACACCAGCATTGAGACAGCCACGGCCATCAGCAGCAGTCCCTTATCCACGCCCACGTGGACTCCGTAGGCAATCGAGAAGGACAGGAAGATGTAGGAGCCGCCGTTCTCGGCCACACGCAGGCCCATGGCCACCAGGATCTCGCGGGGATGGGTGCGCAGCGCCTGCAGTGCCGGGACGCGGTGATGGGAATGGTTCTGGCGGGTTTCCGTGAACTCCTGGGATTCGGGCAGCCGGAAGCGGATATACGCGCCCACGGCGAGCAACACCACGCTCAGGAGGAAGGGCAGGCGCCAGCCCCAGGCCAGGAACTGCGGCTCGGGCATCAGCTGGACCAGGAAGAAGGCCAGGGACGACAGCACGAAGCCGAGTGAGATTCCGCCCTGGCTGAAGGCGGCGAGCATGCCTCTGCGTGAATCGGTGGAGTTTTCGCTGATCAGCAGCACGCCTCCGCCCCATTCACCGCCCGCGGCGATGCCTTGGACGATGCGCAGCACGATGAGCAACGCAGGCGCCAGCAGCCCGATCTGGGCGTAGGTCGGCAGCAAACCCATCAGCGCGGTACTGATGCCCATAATCGTCAAGGTCAGGACCAGCGCACGCTTGCGCCCCATCCTGTCGCCGATGTGTCCGAAGATGATTCCGCCCAAGGGCCGGGCGGCGAAACCGACGGCGAAGCCTGCGAACGCGGCCAACGTACCCACCAGCGGGTCGGTGTCCGCAGGGAAGAACAGGCGTCCGAAGACGACTGCCGATGCTGTGGCGTATAGGAAGAAGTCGTACCACTCAAGCGCGTTGCCCACGAGCGAGGCCACAACGTATTGGCGGGGCCCTGGACGTTGTCCTGCCAACTGATGCTGTTCATGATGGGACATTTTGTTGCTCCTTGGTGCCAAGGACCGTGGCGGTCGTAGGGCTGGCGCGGGTTTCGGTCCGGAGCCCTGCCCCTTAAGGCCGGGCATGTGCTCTGAACACCGAAGTGGACCGCTTGTGACGAGCGTCACGAATGACTACACATCAGTTTGCACCCAGGGCTGAACGCCGTCGAATGCCTATGTCGCCAAGGGCTATGCCCATCCGGGTAACCCAGGCACCAAGGGAGCAGGTGACATTCCGGGCAGGGGTCATCCGGATCAGAGGTGACGCACGATGTGAATGCATCACCGTTGTACCTGCCGGGATTTTAGGAACCGCCCCCGCCCCGTCGGCAAGCGGACTGCTGGTCACCCCGCTGGACGGGCTGCTGCCGGAAATCAACATCGCAGTGGGCATCAGTGATGCGGGCCTGTCAAAGAACCTGGCGGACGACTTTCCCAAGAACATCACGCGGTTCCTCAGGGGCGAATCCGCTGCAGGCACAGAAGCGTAGCCCGGCGCCGGCCGGACCTGGCACAAGACGCGTTTACCTCGCTCGCAAGAAGATCCAGCGTGTGTCAACCGCTACACGGCAGGGCCCGGTTAAACACAGACCTGTGACGCACCATTCACCCCAGTCTTGAACCGCCGGCACTGCCGGGATCAGGCGTTCCCAGCACTGGCCGGCTCCAGGCGTGAACGCACGCCGGCCACCCCTTCCCCGGTCAGATCGGATAACGCCGCGGTACGCCCGGACAGCGTTGTCAGGAGCGCCACGGCCGTCCCGGAAACCTGGGGTCCCTCGCCATAGCTCCAGTCCGTGTCCGTGGCCGAAAACGCCACCCCCGAGGATTCCCGGCGGCACCAGGCCTCGGGCCCGCGGGCTGGTCAGCTGCCCCAGGACGATGCCGGCGTTCTCCGGGTCGGTCGGGGACGGCAGGCCCAGAGGCCGGTAGACGTCCTGGGCATGGATGACCAGGTGGCTCAGGGGCGCCTCGGCCGGCGCCCCCGGCACCGAGAACCTGCGGTGGCCGGTGTCCTGCAGACCGGCCAGCACTTCCGACGGCGAGCGCCTGTCCGAGGTTGCCCAGCGGTCCGCGGCGCGGTTGAAGTCAAACCTCGCCCGCAGCATCATGACCATGAACCGGGGCACGGCCACCTCATAGGGCATCAGCAGATGCACCGCGAGGTCCCGCACCGACCAGCCGGCGCACAGGCTGGGAACGGACCACTGCTGTTCGTCCAGCCCTTCCAACACCTGGAGCAGCCTGGCGCGCTCCGTCTCGACGCGGGTTTCCACACGCTGGCTTGTCTGGCTCATTCTTCCCTCCCGGGATGGGGCCTGTGGAACCTGCAGTCCGGCTCCGGGCGGCACCCGGTGTCCGGACAACGCCCAAGCTACCGTCTCCCTCCGACGGTTTGGAACGGCCAAGGCAACAGCCACGTGCAGGCCTGTTCCTTCAGATCCTGCGTCGAGCCCCGCAAAGAGCTCCACCGTTAGTCAGAGGACGACGGCGGCGCGCACGCACCGTCGTCGTCCCCCTTTTGGCGCCCAGATGGGGGTGGTCCTGCACGAGGGGCGGGCCGTTCCCTTCTACACTGGCTCTGTGCCGCAGAATTCCTCCGCTCTGTCCGGAACCATCGACTCGCTGTATTACTACCCGGTCAAGGGACTGAGTCCGCAGCGCTTGGACGAGGTACAGCTGGAAGCCGGACGGGCTTTTCCGCACGACCGCCGTTACGCCCTCGCCCGCCGCGACGGCCGGTACGTGCCCGGGGCCAGGCAGCTGTTGGGAAAACGTGAGTTCCACGTGCTGATGAAGGATGAACGGCTCGCCGCGGTGCGCAGCGTCTATGATCCGGACACCGACGTCCTTCAGTTGTTCCCGGCGGCGCCCGCCCCGGGGACCGTGGCCGGGGCGCCTGCGGTGCTGACAGCGGATCTGTCCACCGCCGCCGGACGCCAGGCCTTGGTTGGCTACGTCGCCGAACTGTTGGAGCTGCCCGCGGATCGGCTGCCGGTATTCGCGGAGGAGGACGGGCTGCGCTTCCCGGACCTGCTGCGCACCGGCGAACGTGAAATGCAGGCGGTGTCGATCATCAACCTTGCCTCCGTGCGTGAGCTCGGCGAGCGCGCCGGCGTCACTGTTGACCCACTGCGCTTCCGGGCAAACATCCATCTTGAGGGACTGGAGCCCTTCGCCGAACGTGCGCTGCCGGGCTCAGTGCTGGAGTGCGGCGACGTGCGGCTCGAAGTCTTCCAGGAAACTGCCCGCTGCGCCGCCACCGAGGTCAACCTTGGCACAGCCAAGCGCGATCTGCCCATGCTGAACCTTCTGTACGCACACCTGGGCCACTCGAACATGGGCGTCTACGCGTACGTCACCGCCGGCGGCCGGCTCGCGACGGGCCACGCCGTCCACGCGCGCGGGGTTTGACCGCCGGCTACCCCGTCCTCCCTTTTGTTTAAGACTGCGCTTCCGGCCTGCTCACTGCCCCTCAAGACCGCATTCCCCGGCCCGCCATTTTGGTGGTCCAGATGGGCGCGAACGGGGAGGTGCAGTTCGGCGGCGCCAGGTAGTCCTTGAGCACTTCCAGCCACTCGCGATGCCGATCGCGCGGGCGCGGTGCTCGGCGTGCTCGATCCCGGTCTGGGCCAGGGTGTGGTTCATCGCCCGCTGCAGGCGGTCCGGCGCGTCCTTCAACCCTGCGGACATGTCCGCCTAGTCGATTTGCTCAGGCGGCATACGGCCGTGGCCTGCGGACCGCAACGGTCCGCAGGCCACGGTCCGGCAGAAACGCTAGGCGCGCCGGCCGTCGACCAGGCGCGGGATGCCCAGCGGGTTGTCTTCCTTCAGTGCCGCCGGCAGCAGGTGCTGCGGGAAGTTCTGGTAGGCCACGGGCCGGAGGAAACGACCGATGGCCGCCGTGCCCACGGAGGTGGAACCGGCAGCAGTGGTGGCTGGGTACGGCCCGCCGTGCTGCTGGGCGTAGGTGACGGACACGCCCGTCGGCCACTGGTTCCAGAGCACGCGCCCGGCCTTGCGGACCAGCACAGCGACCAGGTCGGCGACGTCGTCCGTCCCGGTGCCGAAGACCGTCGCGGTCAGCTGGCCCTCGAAGGTTTCGGCCAGCTGGGGAAGCTGCGACGCGTCGTCGTACTCCACCACCACGGCGGCGGGGCCGAAGCATTCCTGCTGCAGCTCGTGCGGCGAGGCGAGCATGTCGGCCGCGGTGGTGAGCAGCAGTGTCGGACCGGGTGGATCGGCCAGCGGGCCGGGTCCCTGGACCAGGACGGAGAACCGGGTGTTGGCCCCCAGGTTGCCCAGGACCTCCTGGTAGCCCTGCTGGATGCGGGAGTTCAGCAGTTTGGCCGCGGCGGGCAGTGCCGCCTGGCGCAGTGCGTCGGTGAGTCCGGATGCTGCCGGCACGAAGAGCGTGCCGGGCTTGGTGCAGAACTGGCCGGCGCCGGCGGTGAACGAGGCCACGAAGCCGTTGACGATCTCCGGCCCGTTTTGCGCGGCGGCGGCCGGGGTGACGAACACCGGGTTGTTGCTGCCAAGCTCGCCGTAGAACGGGATCGGTTCCGGGCGTGCGTTGGCGATATCGAACAGCGCCCGGCCGCCGGGGATGGAGCCGGTGAAACCGGCAGCCTTCACCCGCGGATCCTTCAGCGCCTCGCGCCCGGCGTCGGTGCCGAAGACGACGGCGAAGATCCCCTCCGGCGCGCCGGCACCGGCCAGGGCGGCGGCGACCACTTCGCCGGTCTGCGCCGACAGCCGCAGGTGGCCGGAGTGGGCCTTGAGCACAACGGCATTGCCTGCGGCCAGTGCCGAGGCGGTGTCGCCGCCGGCCACCGAGAAGGCGAACGGGAAATTGCTGGCGGCGAAGACAAGCACCGGGCCCACCGGTTCCAGCACGCGGCGCAGGTCCGGCCGGGGTGCTCCCATGGGCCATTCGGGGTCCGGATGGTCGATGCGTGCGTCCAGGTAGCCGCCCTCCCGCAGGACCTCGGCGAAGAGCCGCAGCTGGAAGGTGGTCCGCTTCAGTTCGCCGGCCAGCCGGGCCTCGGGCAGGTTGGTTTCGGCCATGGCGGTGGGGACCAGTTCGCCGGCCGCGGCATCCAGGGCATCGGCGACGGCCTCCAGCGCCGTGGCACGCTCGGCGGGCAGCCAGCCGCCCCAGATACGCGAAGCGGTGTGCGCGGCGGCGAGGATGGCTTCGAGTTGGTTGGCGGTGGTGGTTTCGGGGACGGTAGCCGTGGATGCGGTCATCGCGCTTCTCCTAGCGGTTCGTGGTGGTTTCAGGGACCTGCGCGCCGCCCTAGCTACGCCATTCCGGACGGCGGGCAGGCTTACGGTTGGGAAGGTCGATGATCTCGAAGGACCCGTCGGGCGAAGCCATGATGATCTCGGACGCGATGCCGGTGAAGAGTCCGTTTTCGACGACGCCGGCGAGCCAGTTGAGGTTCGTGTCGAGCAGTGCTTTGTCCGTAATCTTGTCCAGCTTCACATCGAGAATGAAGTTTCCGCTGTCGGTGATAACGGGTTCGCCGTTCTTGTGCCGCTGAATGATCTCTTTGTCCTCATAGCCGAGGTCCTTGAGCAGGGCCGCGATCGATCGGCGGGTCGCTTTCCAGCCGTAGGGGATGACTTCGATCGGCAGCGGGAAGTTGCCCAAGTGGTCCACAAGCTTGCTATTGTCTGCGATGCAGACCATCTTGCGGGAAGCTTCGGCGACCAGCCGTTCCCACAGCAGGCAGGCGCCGCCGCCCTTGATCATGTCGCCGTCCTTGTCGACTTCGTCAGGTCCGTCGATGGTCACGTCGAGGGGCTCGGAAAGGTCGTTCAGATCGATGAGCTTGATGTTGAGGGACAGTGCGAGGTCGCGGGTGGAATTCGATGTGGGAACGCCTACGATGTCGAGCCCTTCAGCGACCCTTTCACCCAGGGCGCGGACGAACCAGCCGGAGGTGGTGCCTGATCCCAGACCGAGCCGGGCGCCGTCCTTGGCATACCTCTCGACGGCTGCTTTTCCTGCCGCATATTTCGCTGCGTCCTGCGGGCTGAGGTCCTCGTACATTATTCTCCTGTTCAGGAATCCGGTTTTAGATGATGGAAAAGAGGTCGTCGAACGTCTTGAGCCGGTGTCGTGCCGGAACGTTATCTTCGCCCCAGCCGACATGGGCGTAGGCAATTCCGGCGGCTGAGGCTGCAGCGCTGTCGATGTGGGTATCTCCGACGTACAGCGTGCCGGCGGGATCGACCTGCAGCGCGCTGACGGTGTTCAGCAGGTGCCGGGGGCTGGGCTTGGGTGCTTCAGCCAGATCTGATCCGATGATCGCGCCGATAAATTTGTCGAGGCCGAAGGCTTCGAGCACTTCCTGGGCGATCGCGGTGCGCTTGTTCGTGCAGATGCCCACCCTCACCCCGGCGTCAATGAGCTTCGGGATGGCCGTGGCAGCGGTATCGAGCAGCAGCGTTTTGGATGCCGGTTTTGCGCGGTAGTAAGCCGAGTAGTCCTCGAGAACCTCCTGGACGGCGTCCTTCGAAAGGCGGGCCCGGTGGGTTCCAAGGCACTTCTCCACGAGAATCCGGGGGCCTCCCCCGAGGTAGGAAGCGACCTGTTCGGTAGTGACGGGCTCGGCGCCTGCTTTCATCAGAGCCTTATTCATGGCGTCGGCGATGTCTGCGGAGCCGTCGACGAGCGTACCGTCGAGATCGAAAATGACAGCGGTGATATCAGCCATTTTTTCTCGCCAGCTCCACATCTTTGTACACCTCGGTCAGGTCCTGGAACAGCCGGCGGTGGCCCTCGAAAACGCCGAGATAGAACTGGTGGTTCGCGGGGTCGGGTTGGTAGGAAGCATCCACCCGGAGGTTGGCGAAGGCCTCGTCGAAGGAGTCCCAGTTTCCTGCTCCGACTCCTGCCGTGATGGCTGCTCCGTAGGCACCTCCTTCGGCGCACCCGGTCAAGGTGACGACTTCGCGTCCAAAGATGTCCGCCATCGTCTGGAGCCAGAAGGGTTCACGCGTGGCACCGCCGGAGGCGATGATCCGCTCGCAGGTGATGCCGAGATCCTGGAGGGTCTCGAGGATCTCACGCATGTTCAACACAGTGCCTTCGATGACACTTCGCACCAAATGCCCCAGTCGGTGCATCCGGGTCAGACCAACCCAGCCTGCGCTGGCACTGGGCGCGTAGTGGGGCGAGCGCTCACCTGCGAGGTAGGGCACGAAGAGCAGCCCGTCGGCCCCCGGCGGCGTGTTCCGGGCGAGGCCGACCAGCTTCGAGAAGGATATCCCGGCATCGGGGCCCAGCTCCTGCAACGTATCAGCCAGCCATTGCAGGGCGCCGGCGGCTGTCAGCGAGACCCCCATGACATGCCAGTAGCCGGGACGGTTGTAGCAGGAGACCTGGACCTTTCCTTGCTTGTTGTCCGGGCAGAAGTCGGAGGCCGCTGCCACAATCCCGGCCGTACCGAGGGTTACCCCGATGTCTCCGGGCCGGGTGATGCCCATGGACAGGGTCTGGATGACGGCGTCACCGCCGCCGCCAAAGACCGGAACATCGCTGGAGACGTTCCAGTCCCTGGCCACTTGCGGCAGCAGGGTCCCGGTCACGTCTGTGGACTCGGCCACCTGCGGCAGCATCTCGGCGCGGATACCGGTGGCTTCGAGCATGAGTTCCGACCAGCGCCGGGCGGCGACATCGTAGAGGCCGGTGCCGGATGCGTCGGAGACGTCCGTAGCGAAGACGCCGGTCATACGGAATCTCAGGTAATCCTTGGGATTCAGGACTTTGGCCAGTCGTGCGAAATTTTCCGGTTCGTAGTCCCGGACCCATCGGATCTTCCCGGCAGTGAAGCCGGTGATGAGGCGGTTGTTCGTGGCCTCGATGACCCGCTCGATCCCTCCGGCCTTCTCCGTGATGGCTGTGCATTCCGGGTCGCAGCGCTGGTCGTTCCAAAGGATGGCCCGGCGAATGACCTTGTTATCGCTGTCCAGTGCTACCAGCCCGTGCATCTGCCCGCTGAGTCCGACGGCTGTGACCTCGGCCCCTTCTGCGGACAGTGCCCGGGTGACCTGTCGAACACATTGGTTGGCGGCAGTCCACCAGTCTTCGGGGTCCTGTTCGCTCCTGCCGTGGCCAGGCGTGTACAGGGGATAGTCGGCCGAGGCGGCCGCGACAACCGAACCATCGGGACCTACCGCCACCGCTTTGCAGGAGGAGGTTCCAATGTCGATGCCGAGCGATACGCTGGTTGCTGCCATGGCCTATGCTCCGTGCTGTATCCGCAGGTGCTTCAGCTGCAGGTATCCGTGCAGGCCTTCCCGGCCGTGCTCGTAGCCGTACCCGCTGCCCTTGCGGCCGCCGTAGGGTGCGTTCATGATCCCTGCGTCCACGTTGTTCACCGCTACGTTGCCGAAGTCCAGCCGGTGGCCCAGCTCGAACGTCTCGGTCAGGTCCTGGGTGTAGACATAAGCGGCCAGGCCGGCTTCCGTTCCGTTGGCCAGCTCGATGGCAGTGTCGAGGTCGTTGTACCGCATGACGCCGACGACGGGTCCGAACGTTTCCTCGTGCATGATGAGCATGTCGGGAGTGCACTCCGTGACGACGGTGGGTTCGTAGAAGTTTCCCGGTGCCAAGGATGCGATGCGTGATCCGCCGGTGGTGACCATCGCGCCTCGTCCGACGGCGTCCTTGACGTGCGCTTCCACTTTGTCGACGCCGTCCGGCGTCGTCATCGGGCCCACATCGGTGGAGGGGTCCATACCGTCGCCGGTCTTCATCGCGGCCACTGCCGCAGTCAGGCCGTCGACAAACCCGGCGTAGACGTTTTCGTGGACATAGATCCTGTTCACCGCGATGCAAATCTGTCCCGCATTGCGGTACCCGCGGCGAGCCGCTCCCTTGACTGCCATCTGCACGTCGGCCTTGTCGGTGACGATCATCGGGCAGCTGCCGCCCAGTTCCATGGACAGCGGCTTCGCCGTAGGGATGTTCTTCGCAATGGCGGTGCCGGTGGCCGTGGAGCCGGTGAAGGCGATCTTGTCGATGCCGGGATGGGCAACGAGCATGGGGCCGGGGCCGCGGCTGCCGAGGACCAGGTTCGCCACGCCGGCGGGAAGGCCTGCCGATTCAAGGCATTCAAAGAGCGCAGCGGCGGAGACGGGCGAGTATTCGGAGGGCTTCACCACGATGGTGCATCCGGCGGCGAGGGACGCGCAGAGTTTCCACCCGATCAATTCCAGCGGATAATTCCAAGGGGTGATGGCTCCGATGACGCCGATCGGCTCATGGATGATCATGCTGGCAAACCCGTCCGCGTCATTCGGGATAAGGTCGCCATTGATCCGTGTGGCTTCTTCGGCGTAGTAGTGGAACGCCTTGGCGAGTTTTTGCACCTCCCCGGTGGATTCGCCGATGGTTTTTCCCATTTCCAAGGTGATGGCCCGCGCCAGCTTCTGTTCCTGGCCGGCGACGGCGTCTCCGATCTTGTGGAGGTATTCCGCCCGGATGGTCGGGTTGAGGCGCTTCCAACTGCGGAAGGCCTGGCGTGCGGCCTTGACAGCGGCGTCGATGTCGGACTCCTTCGAGTTTGCCACCGTGGCGATCGGTTCCTGCGTGGCCGGATTGCGTGGCTGGAACTGCTCTGCGGCGTCCTGCCACTGGCCGTTGATGTAGTTCCTGATCTGAGGAAGGACCGTCATGGTCTGACCTTTCCGTTAGAAATTGGAGGTGGTGAGGGCGGGGCTGTTTACGAGGCAGCGCAGTTTTTCTCCACGTCCGGCCCTGATGGCTTCCTCCGCTGCCAGCCGTTGCAGGTTTTGCAGCGACTGCTCGGAATAGAAGGCGGCGTGCGGGGTGAGGATGGCGTTGGGGTGCCTGCGCAGGCCGTGTTCCCGCGGCAGAGGCTCGGGGTCGAAAACATCCAAGCCGACACCGGCCAGCTGGCCTGATTCGAGCGCGCCCAGGACAGCATCCTGGTCCACGAGGGAACCGCGCGCGGTGTTGACGATGAACGATCCGGGACGCATGCGCGCGAGATTGCCGGCGTTGACGATCTTGTAGGTTGCCGACGTTGCCGGCGCATGCAGGGAGACGAGGTGGGCCCGCCCAAAAAGCTCATCAAGCGGCACCAGTTCGATGCCGTACTCGCGGACCGTTTCCTGGTTTGCGAACGGGTCGTAGGCGATGACTTTGAAGCCGAAGGGCTGCAGCCGGCGGGCAACCGCCAGGCCGATCCTTCCCGTTCCAAACAGCCCGACGGTTGTCTGGCTCGATGCCAGTATCGGCGCCAGGGCCGGCGGCGACGTCCATTCACCCGCCTCCAGGACACGGTCGAACTGGGTGACCTTGCGCAGCAGCATCAGGGCGAGGGTCACCGCGTGGTCTGCCACGGTATCCCCACCGTAGTCCGGGACATTGCAGACCGAAACTCCCCGTGCGTCGGCCGCTTCGAGATCGATGTTGTCGTAACCGATGCCGTAGCGGACAATGACCGCGCCCGGTGCCATGGCGGCGAGCACTGCATCGGTGACGGGGGCAAAGTTGACGAGCGCGATGTTTGCCCCGCGCAGGGCCTCCACGGTTTCTTCCTCGGTCGCAACATTGAAGGATTCAAGTTCGGTCCCCAACGCCGCCGCGGCGGAGCGCTCCTGCTCGAGGTCCGCAAAGATGTGGTCGGTGACTACCATCCGGACCATCAGGCACCAACCTTTCCGGTCAGGCCCCGCTCGTGGAGGTTGCGGATAAAGCTGCGCAGGCCGAATTCCCAGCGGGGCGCTTTTTCGGACTGGTTCACGCGGTTGGCCAGCATACCCAGTTGCGGGCTTGAAATACGGACAACATCCCCCAGCCGGTGAGTGAAGCCCATGCCTTCGCCGTCGCGGTCCTGCGTGGGGGAAAAGAGGGTGCCGGTGTAGAGGAGGATACCGTCGGGGTACTGGTGCGAGTCTCCCACTGCATACGAGGCCAGCTCGGCAGGGTCCCGGGAGATCTGGTCCATATGGCTGACGCCGTCCATGACGAATCCGTCGTCTTCGCCGAGCACTTCCAGGCGGACTTCCGCGTTGCGGACATCGTCAAGGGTGAAGTTCTCGTCGAGCAGGCGGACAAAGGGGCCAGCCGCTGCCGAAGCGTTGTTGTCCTTTGCTTTCGGCAGCAGCAGGGCCGAACGGCCTTCGACGTCGCGCAGATTGACGTCGTTGCCCAGCGTGGCACCTACGATGCGCCCGGTGGAAGTAATGACGACGGCGACTTCGGGCTCGGGGTTGTTCCAGGACGAGACTTCCGCCACGCCGATTTGCTGCCCGCAGCCGACCGCCGACAGCACCGGCGCCTTGGTGAACACTTCCGGGTCGGGGCCCAGCCCGACCTCCAGGTACTGGGACCAGAGCCCGCGCTCCTGCAGGTCGGCCTTCAGGCGTGCTGCCTCCGGGCTTCCCGGGACGATCGAGGAAATTTCCGCTCCAAGAACCGATTCCAGTTCGCCGCGCAGCTGGTCCGCCTTGGCCGGGTCTCCTCCGGCACGCTCTTCGATCAGCCGTTCCATGAGGGAAGTCGCGAAAGTGACCCCTGCCGCCTTGAGCACCGACAGGTCAACCGGAGCCAGCAGGTAGGGCCCGGCCGTTCCCTCGGACAGAGAGCTTTCCAGGACCTCGTCAAGGTTCCATGTGCGGGCGGCCTGGGCGGACCGCACTGCGGACACCGGATCCTCGGATTCGAAAAGGTCGCTGATTGACGGAAATGCTTCGGTGATATCAGCCAGTTCCCGCCCGCGGACGGCTACGACGCAGGGGCCGCCCACTGCCGGGTCGAAGATCCGCCCCACGAGGGTGGCCGTATCAGCATCTGCAGGCAAAACATCATCGTTGTTGTTAACCAGGTGCATGGTGTCCTTCAGGAAGTCGAAATTGGCTCTCACCCGTAGCCGGGCCGGGCGATAAGAGCTATCCTTGTCTCAGGATGGTCATAACATAATATGTTTGTCGGGAACTGGCAAGGCCAGTACAGAGAAAGGGGTGAGCAGGATGATACCCGAAAGGACGAACCGGCCGCGCCGGCTGCCTGAAGTCGTGGCGGAGCAAATGCAGGAGTTCATTCTGGCGAGCAACCTGCAGCCTGGGGACAAGATGCCGACGGAGCCGGAGCTGGCCGAGAAGTACGACGTCAGCCGTCAGGTGATCCGCGAAGCGGCCAGGCTGCTGGACCAGCGCGGTCTGGTGGAGATCCGGGCCGGCCGCGGGATGACCGTCTCGAAACTGGGAACGGAGGGTGTGACGGATATCTACCGACTGCTCCTGCGCTTCCAGCCGGAGAATTTCTCCGAACTAATGGAGATCCGCAAGATCCTTGAACCCGGCATTGCCCGGCTTGCCGCACAGCGGCGTACGGACAGCGACGTCGAGGAGATGCAGACGATCCTTGATGATGCGGCGGCCAACCTAGACGACTTCGAAAAGTGTCTGGCCCTGGACCTTGCCTTCCACCACAAGGTGTCCGAGTCCACGAAGAACGGCTTGCTGGCCCGGCTGGCCGAACCAATCAACAGCGCGCTTCGGGATATGTACAAAGAGCCAACCGCCTACCTGGCGGCACAGCCGCGCACCTTGGACGAACACCGGAATATCCTCGAGGCGATCAGCCGCTCCGATCCGGAGGCGGCAGCGGCGGCCACCCAATGGCATCTGTCACGGATTGTCGACGAGGGAGGGGACCTGGTTCCCCGCAACCGGTCGCTTTCGGCTACTGCCTCCCCCGCATAGAAAAGGTGCCTGCCGGTTCAGCCGGCAGGCACCTTCGTTTGGAATCGTCTTTCCGGGGCAAGTCTCCTGCCGGCTTCAGCGCAGGCTGTACCCGCCGTCGAGGAGGAGTTCGCTGCCGCAGAAATAGGCCGCTTCGTCGCTGAGCAGGAAGGCCGCCGCCGCAGCTATTTCTGCCGGTTCCGCCATTCGCTCCTGAGGTGTGGCGGCGAGCCATTGCGCGAACTGGTGCTTCTTTTCCTTCAACAGGGGCGTGGCGACGTAGCCGGGTGCCAGGGCATTGACCCGGACGCCCCGACCAGCCCATTCGGAAGCGAGCGACTTCGTCAGGGCGGTCACTCCCGCCTTGGAGGCGTTGTAGGCGCATTGTTTTTGCGGGACGTTGACGACGTGGTTCCCGCTCATCGATGAGATATTCACGATGCTGCCGTGTCCCTGCTGCAGCATCTGGTTTCCGAAGACCTGGCAGGTGATGAACACCCCGCGCAGGTTGACGTCCAGGATGCGGTCCCAGGTCTCTAGGCTCATGTCCTCGGCGGCAACGTCGTTTTCCACTACGCCGGCCGCTGCGACGACCCCATCGACCCTCCCTTCACCGGCCAGAATGCGGTTCAGAGCGTCGTCGACGGTGGTCCTGTCGGTGACGTCGATCGTCAGCGGACGGCCAACAGCCGCCGTTTTATAGTCCAAGGTATAGACGGTTGCCCCTTCTTCCTGCAGCCGAAGGCTGATGGCCTCGCCGATGCCTCCGGCAGCGCCCGTGACCGCCATGACTTTCCCGTTCAGCCCGCGCACGTCATCCCCATTCCTCGCGCCTGCATCCGGATAGCCGAACGCAGAATTTTCTTGTTTGTTCGTGCCTGATTGAACGCCGCGGCCGAATCCTCGAGGGAAAAGCTGGCGCCAATCAAGCCGTCAAGCCGTATCTGTCCGCTTGCCGCCAGCGCGATCGCCGCCGGATAGGCGTTGGCGTAGCGGAAAGTCGTCAACAGGGATATCTCGCGAACGAGCATCCACCCCAGCGGCAGCTCGCTCATCTCCTGCTGCCCCATGCCTACGAGGACGGCAACTGACCCCGGCCGGAGTATCCTGAGCCCGGTCACCAGGGCACGGTTGGCGCCGCTGCATTCGAGGAAGCAGTCAAAATCGCCCTGGACCTCATCCGCCAGGACCGCCTGGACCCCGAATGCGGCCTTGGCCGTCTCCACCCGCCCAGGATCAGTGTCGGTAACCACCACCTCCGCCGCCCCCATGGATGCGGCAACCTGGGCGCAGAGCAGCCCGATGGCTCCGGCTCCGGCCACCAGGACCCGTTCACCACCCCGCAGTCTGGCCCTGCGGCATGCCTGCACCGCGACGGCCAGCGGCTCGACGAGCGCAGCCCGCTCGAAGGACACATCATCGGGAACAGGGTGAGCAAGGTGGGCCGGCAGCGCCACGAAGGTCTGCAGGGCCCCGTCGTAAGGAGGCGTGGCATGGAAAGCCATGGACGGGCAGAGGTTGTACCTACCTTCCAGGCAGTGCCGGCAGGTACGGCAGGATATGCCCGGCTCGAGGGCCACCCTTTGGCCGATCCGGCCGGGGTCGGCGCCGGATCCGACGTTGACGATTGTCCCCGATGCCTCATGCCCCAGGATGATCGGCCCGTCCACGACAAAATCGGCGATCCGGCCGTGTTCGAAGTAATGGATGTCGGATCCACAGACCGTGACGGTGTGGATCCTCACCAGCACCTCGCCGGCACCGGGCCTGGGAACCGGGCGCTCTGCTACTTCTATGGCACCCACCGATGTCATGACAGCTGCGGTGTTTGTCTGTCCGTTCATGTCAGGGTGTATCCCCCGTCCACCACGACGACCGAGCCGGTCATGAAGCTGGCGGCCTCGCTGGCCAGGAACACTGCCGCGCTGCTGATTTCCATAGGATCGGCTGCCCTCTTCAGGGGGACGCGGTCGATCCATTCCTCTTTGTACTCGGGCACGTCGAACATTTCCGAGACCATGTCAGTAGCAATGAACCCAGGCGCGAGCGCATTCACCCTGACCCCGGCAGGAGCCAGTTCCACAGCCAGGGACCGGGTGAGGTGGTGCACTGCGGCCTTCGAGGCATTGTAGGCAGCCTGCCACTGGGGCCGGTTGACGATCAGCCCGGAAATCGACCCGATGTTGATGATGGTCCCGCTGCCGCGGGCCGCCATTCTCCTGCCGACCGCCTGGCTGCAATTGAAAACCCCTCCCGCGTTGGTGGCCAGAATGGTCTCCCAGCCGCCGGCCGGGTCTGCCTCCAACGTCGGGCCCCAATAGGTGATCCCGGCATTGTTGATCCAGATGTCTACCGGGCCAAGGGTTTCCTCGAAACGGGCGACTGCGGCCTCGACCGATTCCGGATCGGTAACGTCGCATGGTGCTGCCGCCGTCTTGGCCCCGGTTTGCGCAAGAAGCGCCGTCAGCTCCTGCAGGCTTCCGGTATCGCGGGCAGCCAGGCCGATATGTGCTCCCGCCTCTGCCAGCGCGGTTGCGATAGACCGGCCCAGCCCGCGGTTCGCTCCAGTAACGACTGCGACCCTGCCGTCGAGTCTAAATCTGTCCAGTATGGTCAAGGCTTCTTCCTCACGAGTGGGCCGATGTTCCGACGGGAGCGGAGAGGCCGCTAGCGGTAGCGGGCTGTTCCGGTGTCGGCTTGCGTGAAATGTTCAGGACCTTATTGCGCGCACGGGTCTTGGATCCGCCGAACTTGGCGGCCAGGATCGCACCGACGAGAACCACGCCGTTGAACACAGGCTGGACCCATGCCTGGGCGCCCAGCATGAACAGGCCCGTGGTTCCGGCGGCCACCAGGAATACAGCCGTCATGGTCCCCCAGACGTTGAAGAACCCCTTGCGGATGGACGTCTCGCCGAGGAAACAGGCGGCAATGGCCGGCAGCAGGAACTCGGATCCGCTGGTCGGCGCAGCCGAACCGACCTGCGCAACCTGGATGCAGCCGCCGATCCCGGCAAGGACCGAGCCGCAGACAAAGGCACCGACCACCATAGGGTCAACCTTGATGCCGGTCAGGCGCGCCGCGTCCTCACTGCCGCCAATGGCATAGAGCTTGCGGCCGATCGGGCGGAAGTACAGGATGTACCAGAGCACGAGGCCGGCAGCGATGACGAAGAAGAACGGGAGCGGAATGCCGAAGGGCCTGGACTGGCCCATCGCCTTGAAGCCCTCGGGGATGCCGTCATAGATCACCGCGCCCTGCGAATACAGCAGGATGGCGCCGAACAGCACCGATTGCGTGCCGAGCGTGACGACAAGGGCATTGAGCTTGACGTACGCAACCAGGACGCCGTTGATCAGGCCGACGACGGCGGAGACCAGGACAACGATGAGTACGGCCAGCGGCCAGTGTTCGATGGTGCCGCGGGACATCATGCCCGTGGCAAGGATGCCTCCGAACCCTGCCATTGCCGCGATCGAGAGGTCAAAGTGGCCGGCGATGAGCGGAAGCATGAGGCCAAAGGCAATGAAGACGATGGCCGAATTGGCCTGCAGGATCGATCCGAAGTTGCCCAGCGTGGGGAAGGTCTGCGGCCGGAGCGCGGAGAACAGGAGGATGATCGCCAGCAGAGCGAACACGATCCCGTAATTGCTGAAAATTCTGCGCACGGCACCGCTTCTGGCCGGTGCGTCTATCTTCTTCACTTTTCCTCCAATTTTTCAGCTCCGGCCGTGACAAGGTCCGGCGTCTGCGGTTGAACGGCGTAGCTTGCTGCAGCGATGCCGTCCACGGTGATATCGTCCCCGCTGAGTTCTTTCACTATTTGCCCCCGTCTCATGACCAGCACCCGGTCGGCGTATTCCGCGACAAGGTCGATATCCGAATCGAGGAGCAGGACCGAGAGTCCGCTGGCGGCCACGCGCTCAAGCACACTGGCCAGGATGCTGGTCCTCGCGCCTACATCGACGCCGTAGGTCGGTTCGTCGAGGATCAGGACATCCAGGTCCAGCTGCAGCCACTTGCCGAGGATGACTTTCTGCTGGTTGCCGCCGGAGAGTTCCTTGAGCGTCCGGTCCGGGTCGGCCGGGCGGACATCCAGATCCTGGATGGCCTGCCGGGTAGCGCGGCGCTGGCTGGCCCGGGAAAGGAACCCCTTGCGCATATGCCGCTCAAGGCCGGCCAGGCACAGGTTGTCGGCGAGGTTGAAGCCCGGCACCGCTGCCTGCCTGCGGTCCTGCGGCACGTAGCCGATCCCGCGGCCGATGCTTGATTCCGGTGTAATCTTCTGCAGCAGCTGCCCGTTGTGCTCGACAGTTCCGGCAGTAATTTTCTGCGTGCCGAAAATGAGCCTGCCGAGTTCACTGCGGCCGGAGCCGATGAGGCCGGTTACGGCCAGCACTTCGCCACGGTGCAGGTCCAGATCGATGTCCTTGACCAAGGTTCCGCAGACACCCCGGAGGCGGACTTTCGCCGGCCCCGGTGAATACTTCCTGGCAGCGCGTGCAGCCGGCAACCCGGCTTCGGCGTCCCCCGTGCGTCCGGTGATGATCGCCGTCAGGTGGTCCTCGTTGGTGGCGCCGATGACGTCGTCGAAAACGATGTTGCCGTCACGGAGCACCGTGACCTTGTCTGCCATCGCGAAGACCTCGTCAAGCCGGTGGGAAACGTAGATCAAGGCCACACCCTGGTCGCGCAGGGCCCGGCACCGGTCCAGGAGCTCATCAACCTGTGCATTGGGCAGGCGGGCGGTCGGCTCATCGAGTACAAGCACCCCGCGCCCGGGCTCCAGGCCGCGGATCGCCCTGGCCATGGCCACCAGTGTCTGCTGGACCGGGCCCAGGTCCTTCACTGTTGTATCCGGATCAACGTCCTCAAGGCCGACGGCGGCCAGGTCCCGCCTGGCCGCCTCCCGCTGCTTGCGCCAGCTGATCGTCTGCGCCTTCCGCTCGTACCCCAGGGCCAGGGCCAGGTTGTCGGCAACCGACATGGAGCTGACTAGGCCCAGGTCCTGGTGTACGAAGCGGACGCCTGCATCGTGCACGACCCGCGGGGTGGCCGGCAGGGCGAGATCCTCGCCGTGCAGCCTGATCGCCCCTGAAGTGGGAACATGGTATCCGGCAAGGATCTTGATGAGAGTGGACTTGCCGGAGCCGTTGGCGCCCAGGAGGGCGTGAATGGTGCCCGCCTGAAACTTCAGGTTCACGTGGTTCAGGACCCGGTTGATCCCAAAGTCCTTGGTCAGCCCCAGGAGCTCGACGCTTGTTTCGGGCAATACAGATGCAGTCATGGCATTCTTTCTAATCCGTGGCGTGTCCGGGATTTACTGGATGCCCCAGAGCTCTTCGAACTTGGCGCGGAAGTCGAAGTTGCCCTGCCAGCCCAGCTCTTCAAGCTCCTTGCTCTTTTCCGCGGGCAGGCTGTCGAGCGTTTCCTTGTCGAACATGGCGATCGGGATCGACTTGGTGTAGTCGAAAGGCTCTTCCCCGTTCGTCATCCGGTTGATGTTGTCCACCGCGGCGTAAGCAAGCCACTCGCGCGGGTCGGCGAAGCAGACCTTCTGGCTGCCGCCGGCACGGATGATGGCGATATTCTCCGGGTTGCAGTCGAATCCGGCACCGGAGACCTTGTCGGTGAGCCCGGCCCGCTCCATGGCGTTGGTGACGCGGAAGAGGCAGGAGTCAAAGCATGACACCCAGTTCAATGAGGGATCGGACTGCAGGGTCGCGACGGCCTGGGCGGCCGGCCCGGTCGTCGGATCCTCGAAACTGGCCAGGCTCCAGTCCTTGGTCACAATCTTGCAACCCGGGCAGTTTTCCTCCTGCTCCAGGTACTCCTGGCTGCCCTTGTACTGCCCGTTGACAGTGATGTAGAGGTCGGTGTTCTTCATCTGCAGGAGGTTCAGGTCCCCCTCGCTCTTCCACACCATGTACTGGGCAAGGGCCTCGCCCGAGCGCACCCAGTCGAACGAAACATCAGGCACAGTTTCCGGCGTGTTCTTCAGGGAACCCAAGGTAACAACCGGGATGTCG
The DNA here is from genome assembly GCF_012395835.1 of Arthrobacter mobilis. Lineage (GTDB taxonomy): Bacteria > Actinomycetota > Actinomycetes > Actinomycetales > Micrococcaceae > Crystallibacter > Crystallibacter mobilis. The sequence continues at coordinate 96,401 of NZ_JAAZSQ010000005.1, read as the reverse complement.
GCGGCGATGGCGCGCTGGAGCGCGGACTGGACGCGGGTGGTGTCAACGAAGATCAACACAACGGCGTCGGCCTTTTCATCCACGGCGGTATTCAAGGCGTTCAACTGAACTTCCGGCTTACCCTGGCCATCGGAAATCTTCGGGTTCCAGCCCAGTTTCTTCGCCTCCGCCTCGATGGCTTCAGCCGGGCGGCTCGAACCAGTGGAGGCCATCTGCTCTGGGATGATCGTGATGTTCAGGTCTTTCTTGGGTTCCGGGCTTTCGGCCGGCCCGGTCCACTTGTTCTCCTGAGTCGCGGCATTAATCAGCTCCATGGCGCCTTCTTCTGCCTTCGTAACGGCAGCCTGACGGGCCTGTGGATCTACCTCGGAAGCTGATGATTCTCCGCCTGCGCAGGCTGTCAACAGCAGTGACGCACCGGCCAGTGCCGTAGCCAGCTTGTACCATGCGGGCTTTGCTGGCGTCTTCGCCATGCCCCCTCCTTAGATAGGTGTAATTGGCAGTTGCCTTGCCGGCGAATGCCGGCCAGAGAGCTCTTGGTGGCCCGCACTTCTCTCCCCATCAACAGATAGGAACATTGAGATCTGCGTCACCAACGTAAGTCATCCTAGGCATGCAAATCCATCGGATCAAGTGATCATCAGATGTTTCTTGTCTTGGTCAGCTCCGGACCGTAACGTAAGAGCACTACGCCTGACGGAACCCCTGTGCACAGGAGGAATAGTGCCAAGCACCTCGAGCCACCCTTCGAAGCCCACCGCCCGCATAGATGGCCGGCCGAAGGCATACGCGATACAACATGTCCGTCTTATGCCCGGGCTTCCAAGCCCTTGCAGGGATTATGAAGGTGAAGACGGCTGCCACTACTGCCACGGTCCCGAGACGGACTAGCTCTGCGACGTTCTTCACCAGCCGGCAGCCTTTCGTAGCTGTGGTACGACGGCGGGCTGCGGCTGCGGTTCCTCCGTCACCTCAACGATGTTATCTGGGACCACATTGAGAGACAGGACGACTTCATCGACGGGCGGACTGCCTCAGGTCCCGCCCCGCCAGCCCACCCTTTCGTTGATCCAAACGGGCGAACGGGGAGGTGCAGTTCGGCGGCGTCGGGTAGTCCTTGAGCACTTCCAGCCGCTCGCCTATGCCGATCGCGCGGGCGCGGTGCTCTGCGTGCCCGATCCCGATCCGGCCAGGGTGTCGTTCATGCCCCCACTACGGCCGGTCCGGCGCTGGCCGCAGGCCTGCGGTGGCAACTGCTGGTAGGGGCCCTGCCGGTACGCCGCCGGCATGCCGCCCGTTAGGCACAGGTGCGGCCGCGCCCCTCCTGGGACGTGGCCGCACCAGGGGCAGAGCGGTCAGAGCACCTGCGGGTGCCAGACCGGCCCTGGCCGCCAGCTGTCCATGGGGGTCGGGATGAACCTGGCAGACGACAAAGACGGCCTCCTCGACCTCCCCGGCGTCATCCGCACCGGCTCCTGGCTGCCCGGCGGTACCCAGGGAGGATTACGCGCGGTGGATTTCCTAAGTTTCCTGAGCTACCGGACCACGTGCTGCCGGGACCTTGTCGATCTGTTCCGCTGGTGCCATCCTTGAAACCGCTTTCCTCGCACCCGTTACTTAAAACGGCAGGAGTCACCATGAGCGAAGAAGCCGCCGGACGAAACCCGTTCCGGGCAGGGGCTGAGGCAGCAGCAGAAAAGCTGGGTCGTGCCGAGGTCGGTTTCAGCGCCTACGAGTACGTGGATTCGGAGCCGGTGCGGGGAGCGCTCGAAACGCTTTCAGGGATGATGGAGTTTCGTGAACCCGAAGCCACCCATCGCGTGGTGGTGGAATTAGCGGCCGAGGTGGTTGCCTTCGGCTCGATCATCAGGGCAGGCAGGGGCGAGCAGCCCTTGACGGCTGAATTCATCGAAGAGATCAAGCGCATCATCGAGAAAATCATGAACGACATTTTCGAGCCGTGAGTTTCCCATGGGCAGCGAGCGGCCGGACTATCTCGGCGACACAATCGAACAACGCATTGGACGGTATGACCGGCAGGTCAAGAAATGTACCTTCGTGGCAGGCGGGCTCGGTGCCATCCTCGTGCTGATGGGTCTGGGCGGAGGGGGAATCGAAGTGGCTCCCCATGCCCTTAAGGCGTGGGTAGTCACACTCACGGTAATTGCCGGGGGATGTGTCGGCTGGGCCCAGATCCAGTACACAAGCTCGCACAACAAACTCGCCCTCATCCAGGAGCAGGTCAACAAAGGTCACCTGCCGCGCAAGCATGCGCAGGATCACCAGCCGTATCCCCAGTTGGCCTCGTCTGTATATTCGGCGGCGGTAGTTTTACTGGCCATAGCCGGTGTCCTGGTTATCATCTGCGCATGGTCGCGGCCGGGGAACAACCCTGCGGAATCCGGCGGCCGGGCGGGGCAGGAGGCACCAGTTCCGCAGGAGGCCATATGTCCTGCCGGCATGTCCCGGCCTCCCGCCTAACCAATAATGTTCCGGTCAGCAATCCAGCTGATCCTCCCCCTCGGCGCCGATATGGTGCCGGGATCCTTCCCAGCGGCGCTGCCGCGGTACGTTCGGCCGACGGCGGTGTTCCGGTGACGCGCATAGAGCCGGAAGTGGTCTGGCACCAGGACCACCGGCACCACCGGAGGCCGGACCGGGACCCGTGGGCTGAACACTCCCGGCGGGAGCGGGACCGGCAGGCTTGGGGCCGGAGGCCTCGGCGGGATACTCCGCAACATCCGCAGGAGGCGGTAAGCGGTCCGGCGCTTCCTTCATCTGGACTCGACGGTGTCGAGCAGGCCCGGGAGGTCGAGTCCCTCGAGCTTCTTCGCCACCCGTTCGGGGGTCAGCGCCCAGCCGGCGCTGGCGACCGCAAGGTCCGCATCCGCCAGCCAGGCCACGCGCAGTTCTTCGGCACGGGGGCTCTTCCTGACCTCGCTGTTCACCAGCCAGTCGTGCACTTTGCGGGCGCGCGACCCATGCAGCAGGGCGACGAGTTCGCCGGGTTCGAAGGCCTCCGGGCGGCAGACCAGGACGGCCAGCAGCCGCGCCGCAGTGTCGTCTGTCGCCCGGAGTTCGCACGCGGGGTCCTGCCGGGTCTTCAGCCGCTTCACCAGCGTCCGCAGCCGGTCCAGGTTCACGCCGTCGACATCCCGCCCCACCTGGTGCGGGGCGGGGTGGCCGCCATGGCCGCCTGCCGACCCGGAATCCCGGCGTCCCGCAGCTCGGCAGCAGGCCGAACGGGGCCGGACCATCCCTGGACGTGAAGTGCCGTGCCTGCTTCTCTGCGGACTCGAAATTTGAACCCTGCCAATTCTTGCCAGGAGCCGACGACAGCCCGCTGCCTGCTTACAGCCCGATTGCCCGCATTCATCAATATTGAGCTGAACCACTTAACGTTGCTTAATTCCTCCGCCTGCCCGTGTAATGGACATCACAGCAGGCACAGTCCTGCGGCCGGCCAGACAGGGACGCCGGACCTCATCAAGCCACTGGAAAAGGGGGGGGGAGGACGCCATGGAACAGGCAACCGCTGAAGCCACCGTCCGCCCTCCCAAGGTGTCCGCGGCCGCAGTCGCCCGCGCCTGCGGTGTATCACCGGCAACCGTCAGCTACGTCATGAACGGCAAAGCCGGGGTCTCTCCCGAAACGCGGCGGCACATCATCAAGATCGCCAATGAGCTCGGGTTCCGGCCCAACGGCCACTCCGGGCAGCACAGCCTCGATCCGCACCTGAACCGGGTGATCGGGCTGATCCTGCCGAACATCGTGAACCACATGTACACGGGCTGGGCGGAGAACATCATTTCCGCCACGGCACGCGACGGCTTCGAGGTGTTCGTGGCGACCACCCAGGACAATGCGGACACCCTCGCCCAGGTCGCTGCCACCTTGGCGGCGCGCCAGGTGGACGGCGTCATTATCGCCGCCGCACTGCGCGAGGACTCGCGGGCACTCCGGACGCTGCGCCAGCGCCGCATTCCGTATGTTTGCCTGTCCCGCCGCTCGGATCACCTGCCCGGTGACTTCGTGGGCATCGACGACGATACGGCCGCTGCGCAGCTGATGCAGCACGTGCTGGGCCACGGCTACCGGGAGATCGCCACGGTGATCGGGCCGCGCTTCTCCACGGCGTCGCTGGCCCGGGAGCAGGCGTTCGTCCGGACTGCCGCGGCGGCCGGCGTCACCATCTCGGGCGAGCGGAAGATCAGCACCCGCCTGCACCGGGACGGCGGACGCGTCGCGGCGGACAAGCTGCTGGCCGCGGCCAATCCGCCCCGGGCCATTGTCTGCGGCTCGGATGAAATCGCCATCGGGGTGATGGAGCACGCGCTCTCGCTCGGGCTGCGCATCCCCGAAGACCTTGCGGTGGTCGGCAGCGACGGCCTGCCGCACAGCAGGTCGGCCCTGGTCGGGCTGACCACCATTGTCCAGCCGGTGCAGGAGATGGCGGAGAGAGCCTTCGAACTCCTGCTCGGCCAGATCACCCACCCCAGCAACAACTTCACCCAAACCCTCTGCGAGCACCGCCTGCATATCGGCCGCACCTGCGGCTGCCGGCCGGCGGCTGCCCGCCGCCCCTGAACAACCACAGAACACCTGAGCCTGCATCCCAGCCGGCTGTACCCGACTATGCCCTCCAACAGGAAGGTCACCACCATGTCCCCCACCCTGCAGGCCACGGCGATGAGGCCGCCGGCCCTCATCAACAAGCTGATCTTCCGGCGCATCATGCCGCTGCTGATCGCCGCGTACGTCATGGCGTTCCTTGACCGCACCAACATCGGCATGGCCAAGGACCGCCTGGAGATCGACTTGGGCATCTCGGCCACCGCGTACGGCATCGGCGCTGGCCTGTTCTTCCTGACCTACGCACTGTCGGAAGTGCCCTCCAACCTGATCATGCACAAGGTCGGCGCACGCTTCTGGATCATGCGCATCATGATCACCTGGGGCCTGATCTCCGCCGCAATGGCCTTCGTGCAGGGCGAGTGGTCCTTCTACCTGCTGCGCATGCTGCTCGGCGTCGCCGAAGCCGGCCTGTTCCCGGGGGTCATGTACTTCCTGACCCAGTGGTTCACCGTCCAGGACCGGGCCAAGGCCAACGGCATGTTCCTGCTCGGAGTCTCCATTGCCAACATTGTCGGCGCGCCGCTGGGAGGCCTGCTGCTCACCATGGACGGGGTCGGCGGGCTGCACGGCTGGCAGTGGATGTTCATCATTGAAGGCCTGCCCGCCTGCGCCCTGGCCTTCGTGGTCTGGAAGTTCCTGCCCAACAAGCCCACGGACGCCAAGTTCCTCACCCGTGCCGAGGCCGAGGACCTCGAGGCCCGCATCGCCGCGGAGGAAAAGGCCGGCGCCGAGGCAGCCGGAAACTCCAAGCTGCGCCACGTGCTCAAGGACAAGCAGATCCTGCTGGTGGTGGGCATCTACTTCACCCACCAGATCGCCGTCTATTCGCTGAGCTTCTTCCTGCCGTCGATCATTGGCACCTACGGCGAGCTGAACAGCATCCAGATCGGCCTGCTGACCTCGATCCCGTGGATCTTCTCCGCGGCCGGAGCCATGCTGCTGCCGCGCCTGGCCACCAATGCGACCCGCTCCCGGACGATCGCCACCTGCACCATGGTGGGCATCGTCGCCGGCTTCACCCTCGGCGCCGCCGGCGGCCCGGTCCTGGGCCTGATCGGCTTCTGCCTGGCCGCGTTCAACTTCTTCGCCCTGCAGCCGATCCTCTTCACCTACCCCGCCACCCGCCTCTCCGGGGCGGCCCTGGCCGGCGGCATCGCCTTCGTCAACACTGTGGGCCTGTTCGGCGGCTTCCTCGGCCCGTATGTCATGGGCTTCATGGAGGAACTGACCGGCAGCAAGCTCTCCGGCCTCTGGTTCGTCATCGCCATGTGCGTCCTCGGGGCGTTGCTGACCCTTCGCCTCAAGCGGGGCAGCGAGGATCCGGCCATGGCCGCCGTCAGCGCCCACTGACCCCAAGGGCAAGGCGTACGACGGCGGTGCGCGCCGCCGTCGTACGCCCCCTTCCGCACCCATCACCACCGTTAGCGCAGCACAGGAGTACAGCACCCATGGATTTCACCGGACGCAAGGTCCTGGTCACCGCCGGCGCGGCAGGCATCGGCCGCGCCATTGCCACCCGCTTCCGCGGCCTCGGCGCCACCGTCATGGTCACGGACATCAACCCGGAGGCCGTGGATGCGGCGAAGCAGGACGGCTTCGCCGTCGCCCTCAGCGACGTTTCAGACGAAACCCAGGTCCGCCACCTGATGGAGGAGGTGCGCGGCACGCTCGGCGGCCTGGATGTGCTGGTCAACAACGCCGGGATCGCCGGGCCCACCGGCCCCATCGAGACCCTCGACGCGGACGCTTGGAAGGCCACGTTCGATGTCAATGTCCACGGACAGTTCTTCTGCATCAAGCACGCCCTGCCGTTGCTGCGCGAGGCCCGGGACGCATCCATCGTGAACCTCTCCTCCGCGGCCGGCCGGCTCGGCATGGCCGGCCGCAGCCCCTACTCCGCGTCCAAGTGGGCCGTGGTCGGGCTGACCAAGACCCTGGCCATCGAGCTCGGTCCCGAAGGCATCCGCGCCAACGCCATCTGCCCCGGCGCGGTCAACGGCCCGCGCATCGACGCGGTGATCGGGGCCAAGGCCGCGATGCTCGGCCGGCCGGTCGAGGAGGTCGCGGACCTGTATCACAGGCAGTCCTCGCTCCAGCGGCTGGTCGAGGCCGAGGACATCGCCAATATGGCAGCCTTCCTGGCCAGCGACCTGGCCCGCAACGTCAACGGCCAGGCGATGGCCGTGGACGGCAACACCGAAAAGCTCTACTAAGGAATTCACCATGACCAGCAAGCGCAAAGTCATCATCACCTCCGCCGTCACCGGCGCCATCCACACCCCCAGCATGTCCCCGCACCTGCCGGTCACCGCGGAGGAAATCGCCGACGCCGCCATCGGCGCCGCGGCGGCGGGCGCCGCCGTCGTCCACATGCACGCCCGCGATCCGAAGAACGGCCGGCCCTCGCAGGACCCGAAGCACTTCGAGCCGATCCTGGCGAAGCTGAAGGCCAATACGGACGCGGTCATCAACATCACCACCGGCGGCTCCCCGCACATGAGCGTCGAGGAGAGGATGCTCCCGGTCGCCACCTTCAAGCCGGAGCTGGCCTCGCTGAATATGGGCTCGATGAACTTCGGCCTCTACCCCATGCTGGACCGCTTCTCCCAGTTCGAGCATGAGTGGGAGAGGGAAGGCCTGGAGAAGAGCCGGGACCTGGTCTTCAAGAACACCTTCGCCGACATCGAGACCATCCTGACCATCGGCAACGGCAACGGCACCCGCTTCGAGTTCGAGTGCTACGACATCTCCCACCTGAACAACCTGGCGCACTTCCACGGACGCGGCCTGGCCCGCGGCCCGCTCTTCGTCCAGTCCGTCTTCGGCCTGCTCGGCGGCATCGGCGCGCATCCGGAGGACCTGATGCACATGCGCCGCACCGCGGACCGGCTGCTGGGGGCGGACTACCAGTGGTCCATCCTTGGCGCCGGCAGGAACCAGATGCCGCTGGCCACCATCGGTGCCGCCATGGGCTCCCACGTGCGCGTGGGCCTGGAGGACTCGCTGTGGATCGGCCCCGGCCAGCTGGCCGCCTCCAACGCGGAGCAGGTCACCCGCATCCGCACCATCCTCGAAGCCCTGAACTTCGAGGTCGCCACCCCGGACGAGGCCCGCGAGATGCTGGACCTCAAGGGCCGCGAGAACGTCGGGTTCTGAGCCCCCGTGAAAATCCTGATCGCCCCGGACAGCTTCAAGGGCACCTACGCCGCCGCCGAGGTCGCCGCGCACATCGCCGCCGGGGTGCGCGCGGCGGGCGCCTCTTCCGTCCAGCTCCCGGTGGCCGACGGCGGCGAGGGCACCTACGAAATCCTGCGTGACGCCCTCGGCGGCGGGCTCATCGAGACGGACACCGTCGGCCCCTGGCGGGATCCGCTCCGCGCGTCCTATGCCCTCGCCGCGGACGGGACGGCAGTGATCGGACTGGCCGCCGCCAGCGGCATCACGCTCCCCTGCTCCGGCGAGCGCAGCGCCCTCACCGCGGATACCTACGGCACCGGCCTGCTCATGGCCGACGCCGCGCGGCGCGGAGCGGACCGGATTGTGGTGGCCGCCGGGGGAAGCGCGACGACGGACGGCGGCACCGGGGCCGTCGCCGCCATCGAGGAGCACGGCGGGCTCCGCGGCGCGCAGGTTATTGTGCTCAGCGACGTCACCACTGTCTTCGAGGACGCCGCCGCCGTCTTCGGCCCGCAGAAGGGCGCCGGCCCGGAGCAGGTGCGCCAGCTGACCGGGCGCCTGCACCGGCAGGCCGAAGCCTTCCCCCGCGACCCCCGCGGCATCGCGCGCACCGGCGCCGCCGGCGGCTTCAGCGGCGGCATGTGGGCCCGGTACGGCGCCGAACTCGTGTCCGGCGCCGGTTTCGTCCTCGACACCGTCGGCTTCGACCGGCACGCAGTCGACGCTGACGCCGTCATCGTCGGCGAGGGCCGACTGGATTCGCAGACCGGCCAGGGGAAAATCATCTCCGCGATCTTGGACCGCAACCCCGGCAAACCGGTCTACGCCGTCGTTGGCTCGGTCAGCCCGGACCTCGGTGACTATGCCGGGAACTTCGCCGGCATCCTTGTCGCTTCGGATCGGGAAGCTATGCGGGAGGCCGGCAGGCAGGTTGCCGACGCTGTCCGGCAGGCGGCCAGCTTATCGGTCGCCTGCGGCAGTTGAGGTACGACGGCGGGCTGCGGCCGCGGTCCGCGCGTCACCTCATCGGCGTCCGTCGGTGGCTGATCGGGAGCGTGAATGACTCCATCGGCGGGCGGACTGCCTCAGGCTCGGGCATGCACCAGCTTTGGCGGTGCACCGTGTCGGGGGGCAAGGCAGCATGACGACGGCGGTACCCGCCTCCGGGCACCGCCGTCGACCTGTCTGCTCCCCTGTTGCGCGAACATCCGATGACGCGACGAAAAGCCGTCCTAGGACGGGGCAGGGCCTGTCACTGCGGCAGACCGCACCGGTTCCGCACCTACTGGCCGGGGTTGGTGAAGTACCCGTCCAAGTAGTCCGCCGGCAGGAGCGAGCCGACCGTCGCAGTTTCCTCGGCGGAGGTGGTGGCACCGGGCACCGCGTACTTGTCGACGTTCTCGTCGGTGATGAACTGGGTTTCCAGGGCGATCTGGTTGATCTTCGGGCCCTCGCCCTTCATGGTGCGCATCGCCACCTCCCACAGCGCCTCGCCGAACTGGGTTCCGGTGCCCGGGATGGCCAGGCCCTTGTACCCGTCGGAGCTCAGCTGCTGCCACCAGGCCAGCGACGCGGCGGTGGGCAGGTTGTCGAGGATGACCGGGAACTTGTCCCGCCCGGCGTCCGCGAAACCGGCGAAGGTGCCGGCCCCCATGGAGGCAACCTGGTAGACCATGTCGACGTCCTCGGGATGCGAGGCCAGGAAGCTCATGACGGCGGACTTTGCGCCCGGATCGCTGAAGTCACCAGCCGGCGTGCCGACCACCTTGATGTCCTCGCAAGGCTCGAGGACCTTCTTCGCCGTGGCAACCGACGTCGTGTTCACGGTCATGCCTTCGATCCCCTGGACAATAAGCACATTGCCCTTGCCGCCGATCATGTCCACGCCGCGTGCCACGGTCTGGGCAACAGCATCAAAGCCGTTGGGGCTGATGTTCAGCGCGTACGGCGACGCAACGTAGCCCGTGAACGTCACGGTGGGGACGCCCTTTTCGCCAGCGGAATTCACCGCCCCGACCAGCGCTTCGCCGGACAGCGGCTGCGCGATGATGATGTCTGCGCCCTTGCGGACCAGCTGTTCGAAGGCACGGACCTGGTCCGCGGCGGTCACTTCGCCGCCGGCACCGCCTGGCGTCTCGATGAGCAGCTCCTTGACGTCGCCTGCAGCCTGTGACTCCTTCGCCAGGCGCTTGATATCCGCGCTGAGCGCGGCCGCGACAGGGCTGCCGGAATCCTGCTGCAGGTACCCGACAGTGACCGGACCGGAATCGACCTTCGACTCAAGATCGGCCCAGGCACTCGCCTCGACCTTGTCTGGCCAGCCGTTGAAGGAGGCCTGGACCTTTTCCGGCAGACCGGCCAGCAGGCCCTCCGGATCGTTCGGCTCGACGACGGGAACGTCACCGCAGGTCGCATTGGCCAAAGGCTCCGCCGCCCCCGCCGCGGCACCGCCGGCACTCGACGAGCCGCCGCCGCCGCAGGCTGCCAGTGCCAGGACCGCGGGCAGCGCCAGTGACATCAGGATGCGCCCGCGCAGACGCTTGTTGGCCCTGGCCCGCGTGCCGTCCTGCTGGGAGAGATTGGTCATTCTTCTGTCCGTTCTGTCAGTGACTTTCGCCATTGAAGTGACACACCTAGGACCGCCTCCTACTCAAAAGAGGCGCCCGAGAATTTGAGTTGCGGATCAGCTTTGATCACGCCGTCACGGTTACGCTATGGCCGGGGTCACAGCCTGGAGAAGCCTCTTGGGCCGACAGTGCGCACGGGGTCAGATTAAGTGCGCAGGATCACAACCCCCAGCCCCACTCCCCCTCCGTGGCCGTCCTCGGCGCTGGCTTCGCCGGCCTCACCGCCCGCCCGGTCACCATCGAACGCGGCGCCGAATTCGTCCTCACCGGCTACGAACGCCTGACCGCCCTGTGCGGGCGCTTCGGGCTCACCCTGGCCCAAACCGGCATGAGCTACTACATCCGCGAAACCTTCGAATACCCCGACATCACCACCGGACAGCCGGCCGCCGCCGGCCAGCGCGTGGCGGGCATGGCCGGCGCGCCCGGGGAGAGCGCCGGGGAGCTGCTGAAGCGGCTGGAGGTCGACGACGACGTACGCGAGTGCCTCACCGCCCGGGTGGAGATCTCCGCCGCCAGCGCCGCCGGGAGTGTCAACGCCTCCGTGCTGCAGAACGTCTCCTCCTTCGAGGAGGTGCCCAGCTGGCGGATCAGCGAAGGCAACCAGTCCCTGGCCTACGCCATGCACCGGTTCTTGGGCGGCCGGGTCCGCCTGCAGACCCCCGTCCAGGCCGTGCGGCAGACGGCCGACGGCGTGCGCGTGGTTACCGCCGACAGAACCTTTGATTTCGACGCCATGATCGTCGCCCTGCCCCTCGGCGCGCTGACCGGCGGGGGCGTGGAAATCGACATGCCGGCCTGGAAGCAGCAGGCCTTCGGCAAGCTCACCAAGGGCCACGCCGCCAAGCTGCACCTGCTGCTCGACGCCGCACCGGACACCAGCGCCATCATGAGCGTGCACAACCGGTTCTGGACCCGGACCGTCCGCCGGCTCGGCGAGGCCGTCCCGCCCGTGATCAACTGCTTCGCCGGCTCCCCCAGCGCCTTGGACCGGATGGACGTGGCCCAAGGGCCCGGAACCTGGGCCGAGCTGGTGCGGAAAATGCGCACCGACCTGGACATCGCCGATGCCGACCCGGTGCTGTCCACGTGGGCCGATGCCCCCCCTGGCCCGCGGCGCCTACGCCGAACCCGGCCCCGCCTGGCAGGACACGGATCTGGAACTGCTGCGCCGGCCCGTGGGCGGTCTGTACTTCGCCGGCGAATACGCCGGGGACGAGTTCATCGGCTTGATGGAAGGCGCCCTGCGCAGCGGCGAACACGCCGCCCTGCAGCTCGCCGCCCGCTTTAACTCTTAATTACGGAAGGACCTGCCCGCTATGACAACCGAAACCACCATCCAGACTCTGCACGGACTCTGGCCCTGGACCAAGGACGCCCAGTACGCTCAGGCCGTGCGTATCGGGGACACCATCCTCACCGGCGGACAGGGCGGCTTCGCCAAGGACGGCAACCTAGTCAGCGTCGACACCGCCGAGCAGACCCGCCAGACCTTCCGCAACCTCGAAGCCGTGCTCGCCCAGTTCGGTGAAACCCTGGACGCCGTCGCGGCCATGACCGTCTACATCGCCGAGCCCGCCGACTACGAGGTGTTCAAGCAGGTGCGGACCGGGTTCCTGTCCCACCCCTTCCCCGCCTCCACCGCTGTTGGCGTCGGCGCGCTGCTGGCCGAGGGTATGAAGGTCGAAATTCAGGTGACGGCCGTGGTTGGAGGACGGCGGTCAAGGCAAGAGGTCACGAGGTTCCAACCCACGAATGCCGACTGCGGTGCATACCCCGACGGCATTCACGCTCATGATCCGCGGCTCGACCCAAGTCAGTTCTGCCACCAAAACTACTGCACATGCCGGACACTCGTCTCTAAATCCTCGGAGACGCGTCGTCACCCTGGACAGATAAAAACATCGTGGACAGGCGAGACACCTTCGGTCGATTGAGGCAGACCCTAGGCAAACAGCCCATGAACCTCGTCCGTTGGCCACGGCATGAGTGCGCGGGCTAATTCGCTTATTCGAGCAAGTCTGAGACCTAATTACCGTCCCAGTCCCCAATTAGTGACAGTGGTTGCTGGCTCCGCACTAGGCCGTCCAGGTACGCCTCAATTGATTCCACCGCATCACAACCTGCATCAACCCAAGCTCTGATATCATCCGGATAGTCGATTGACTGCAAGCTCGTCGCCTTATCCGTATATGGCGAGAGATGCCCCGCAGATCCGCGTTTTACTCCTAGATGTTCGAGATCGGCCAACCCCAGATTAAGTGCGTCTTCAAACTCTTTCCAGTCTAAACCAACAAGCTTTGCGAGCTTCTGAATGTCCGCTGGCTTTATTCCGTTATTTCGCTTTACCTGTTTCTCAAATTCCTTACGGGCCGATTTGGCAATCTGCTGATATATCTGGCGGCTCTTGTAATCAACTACGAGGTTATTTGGCACCCACTCACGCACCGCATATACCAGACGAACACACTCCAGAGGCACCATTTCAGCTGTCAACCAACCGGCAAGACGATCGTAATGAGCTGTGAAAACGTCCTCGAGGTACTCCTCCAGCACTGCATGGGCAAGTACTAGATAAGCATTGATCTGCGCGCGCTCTTCGTCCTTGAGCGGATCAGGGAAAACGGTCTCCACAGAAGAAAGGAGAGTCTTGTCCAAATGCCCCAACTGATTCCGGAGCTTCACGACTAGACCCGGCGAAGGGGAAGGGGAAGATCATATCCGACCCCGCAGGTGTCGTGAATTATCTGCTTCCACACACGATGACGAGTAATGAACGCATCCACTGTCTTGGTGGTAGATGTAATGGACCGCACGAACGTCTCATCCTTTTCACACGCCGTCTTGAAAGCCTCCAGCAGCTCGTTACCTCGGTCGGATGCAGCCTCCCGCACATGTTTGAAGCTGAGCGAGTGCACTTGTATGTCAAACACTGCCCGATTAAGGGCTCGCTCGAACTTCCCCTCAGCTGGAGTAGCTGGATCATTGGACCACTTATGGCAGAATCTATCCCTGCCTAAGATTTTCAACCCGGCGGCCAGAGATTCCTCAAATTCCCCCAAGGCGTTTTTAGCATCACCTTGTGCCGATTCCCAATTCTTATTGAGGTGACGAGATGTATCGTCAAGAAATTGTTTTAGATTTCCCCTGTACTGAACCGGGGAAATGGCAAACGAGAGGTGGCGCAGCATAAGTTCCGCGTCGACCATTCTTCGATCCGGATGCGAGTTGTTTAGCAGGACCCGGAGGGCGGGCAACTCACCAGACCTTCCATCGAGCCATTTCATGAAGTCGCCGTGAATAAGAGCTTGGCGGAGCTCCTGGGGCGAAAGTGCTACACTCCCTGTATTAAGACGTAAGAACAAGGAAAGCAGTAACCTCTCGGAGTTCCATTTACCAAGCACGACCGTTCTAATGCTGTGGTTTTCAAGGGCGGCGAACAGCTCAGGGCGGACTTCCTCGAGCGCTTGAGCATCCTTGCGGTTAAGTTCAGAAAGAACTTCTAGTCCGGTAAGCCGAATAGCTTTAAATCCTTCATCACGAGGGTCGTCCGGGTCCACGAAAAACTGCCTAAGGGCAAGCAACCTCTGCTTCCCATCCAGCACGAAATACTGGCCGGGTTGGTCCCTTTTTTCTGCGAGGACGATCTGCGGAATGGGAAAGCCGAGCATGATCGATTCGATAAGCTTGCTCTTGCGATCCCCGAGCCATGCGTTTCGGCGTTGAAATGAGGGATCTAGATCGATACGGCCTTTGCGCATCTGTGAAACAAGGGTTTCGACCGTCCAATCCTTGCCTCCGATGGACGCGTGGAAAGCCGATGCGGGGTCCGTGAGGTCTCCCTCGTCTTCTCCCTGGTCAGGGACCAATGGAGTGCTCTCCAAATCGAGTGTCTCCTGAAACGCGTCGTCCTGCTCGTATGCGGACACACTTCCTCCTCGCTGATGACCGTACTGGCTAACCTACAGCCTGCAGCAGTTCTTCCGGGCGAACCTCTAGTCTGCGTGGCCCGCCACGTGGTGGTTAAGTGTGATGGACCGTGGGCTGGCATCACTTTGGTTCCATATCTGGAAGGCTTCTGCGGTACTAAAGCTGAAAGTTCTCGCAACGCACGTTGCCTGACCTATACGTCGCAGGGAAGGCCGTGTCGCGGGCGAGTCTGTTAAATCGGCTCTTCGTGGTTCGTGGTGAAGAGGGGTTCGTGTCTTTAGGCGGAAGGGGCCCGTAGCCCTGCTGTGATGGATGTTCTCGACGCATTCATCACCGACAGGAACCACGAGCCTTGTTAGAGCGTACCGGGGTGGCGTCTGATGCTGCCACCGTCATTTTCAACCTGCCCGATTTCCGTGTCGTTGATACCGGGTTTTCGGACTCCGGTCTGCGCCGGGTCATTGTCGAAACCACGTACCCGCCGGGCTGTCCTGAGTGCGGGGTGGTCTCCTCCCGGCGCAAGGGCCGGCGGCTGCAGCGGGTGAGGGACATTCCGGTGGCCGGGGCGGTGGAGCTGGTCTGGGCCAAGCTGCGCTGGTTCTGCGACGAGTTCCCTTGTGTCCGCAAGTCCTTCAGCGAGGCCCCGCCGCAGGTGCCACGCTACCCCCGCTCCGCCGAACGGCTGAAGCAGGAGCTGGTCTCCGCAGTCATCGATTCCGGCCGGGTGCTCGCCGAGACCGCTGCAGCCTACGGGGTGTCCTGGTGGATGGTCCAGGACGCCCGGGACAGGGCAGCCCTGCAGCTGCCGGATGTGGACCGGCTGCGGCCGCGGATGCTCGGCATCGACGAGCACCGGTTCCGTTCCGTGCACTACTTCCGCTACCCGGACACCGGGGCCTGGACCCGGTACGAGCCTTGGATGAGCACCATCGTGGACTTGGACACCGGCCAGGTCCTGGGCATCGTGGACGGCCGGGACAGCACCGGCGTCGGGAACTGGCTGTTCAAGCGTCCCCTAGCCTGGCGGCTCGGCGTGCAGGTCGTGGCGATCGACCCGTCGGCCGCGTTCCGCAGGACGCTGGCCATGTGGCTGCCGCGCACCGCCGTGTCGGTCGATGCCTTCCATCTGATCAAGCTGGCCAACGACGCCTCACCGGGGTCCGTCAGCGCCTCTCCCAAGAGGTGCGCGGACGCCGCGGCCGGGCAGCGGATCCGGCCTAGGCCCACCGGCAGCTGCTGCTGCGCGCCGGGTCCGATCTCTCCGCAGCCGGCCTGGACCGCCTGGCCGGCGTCTTCGCCGCCGACGACCCCACCGGAAAGCTGCAGGCGGCCTGGGAGGTCAAGGAACAGCTGCGCCTGCTGCTGCGCACCGGCTCCCTGGCCGACGCCGCCGCGGCGAAGCAGAAGCTGCACGGCTACGTCGAGGCCGCTGCGATGCCGGAAACGAACAGGCTCTGGCGCACGGCGAACAAGTGGTGGAAGGAGATCGAGGTCCTCATCGTCACCGGGGCCACCACCGCCAAGGTCGAGGCCAACAACACCACGATCAAGAACATCAAGCGCAAAGCGCGAGGCTACCGTAACCGGTGGAACTACCAATCACGTATCCTGATGACCAGTGCCGCCAGAACGGCGGCATGAATGCTCATTCACCAGGGATTTCCCCACGAAGCGCGAAGAGCCTTTAAAGGTAGTCGCTCAACAGCATGGCTTTCAATTCGACCCTGCTGAGTTCCGTCCCCTGTTGAGGATGCTTAGAATTTTGCCCCATTAACAGACTGATTCAGCTTTGCCTTGATTAAGAGAGCTGGGAACTGCCCCGACTGTTACTTTATCCGTAACGTTTGCAAGTTCCGTCAAGGGCCTACAAAACCCCACTGGGTAATGTTGGATTTAGGGTTGGCTGTTGCAGAGGAACAAGTTCGGAATCTGTGACTGTCCTAAGAAGCGGCGTTTTCTCTCGCCTACCCTCTGCGAGCAGGACTACTAGCCTCGGCTGCAAATGAAGGCCAAGTCATTCCTCGCGTAGCAAGGACACCCTTATGTCTCGATGAGGTAGCGTGAACCTGACCGCCGAATGTGCAGCCTGTCGACGGACAGCGCGCGTGACGTGGCCCAGCTTTTCCCGACGAACAGGACACCTGAGCGCGACCGGTCAGGCCCGTTGCGTGGATTCCAGCGGCAGCTAACACGCTTCCCCTCGATTTCTACGTCGACGATTGAAGGCACCTCGGGAAAGATCCTTTTCGAACCGTTCGGGAAGCGTATGCGGCCTGCTGCCCGGTCGACTTCTGTGATGCGCTGGCTCGGAACGAGCTCATCAGTCACAGGAACTCCACTTGCATGGGGCTGATTAGGGGCAGCAGATGGAGAGGCTCTCCGACGTGTAGTGCCATATTCTCCGGACAACCGAATGGGCTCGGCGGTTTTTTCAGGATCGAAGAAATTGTTCACCGCGGATCGTTCTCCTTGGCGGGTTCAGGAGCGTGTAGCATCCTTTGGAGTTCGGAGGGCGTAAACGGGGGCCACCTACGGTGGGCCATTCGATGGCAATTGGCGCATAACGGAACCAGATCGGAGCGGGGATTCACAATGCCTGGCCCTTCCATGCTGCTGACTGGGACGAGATGATGTATCTCGATGTAATCCTTGGCAGCGGGACCGAACGCGGCTGTGAAGTTGAATCCGCATACTTTGCATGTTGTTCCATGGAACTCGATAGCAATCGCTCGATTGGCGCGACTTCGCTCGTAGGCTCTTGAAATTTTTGTGTATTGTTCGCCTTCTACCTCAAACCTACCCTGCACTCCATCGTCCAGTACGTCGTCTGTTCCCTCGATCTGCAGGACCGCGACGAGCGGAATCAACAAACTTTCAATGGCTAGCCGAACCGCTGCGTCAACGCGTGCACGGTCCTCGATCCAAACCTTGGACCTTGTTGGCACGCGATTTTCAGTTTCATGCTGGCCGCTGTTGGTTGTTCCGGCAATGTAATTTACGCCGAGTTCCCGGAAGTCGGCCACTATGGCGCCAAGCCGTGCGTTGCCCTGAGAATTCTTATTTTCCAGTGCAACGCGGATGTCTGCTGCCAACGAGTCGTACACCAGTGTTGAATCAACCCATGAAAGCATCAGACGGGTATGGATTCGAAAGCCGTGAGGCCGATCAATACCGGCCACCCGAACATCAAATGCGCCTCCTGTGTCGGCCAGAGTATGGCTGAGCGGCAATTGAAGGCGATCCGCCAGACTGTTGACCAAGCTCGCTGACGAGAACACGTCTAGTTGTCCAGTTCAGGAGATGGCAGGTCCTCGACCAGCTTCCGGAGCGCCTTGGAGACGTCATATCGAATGTCTTCAAAGACTTCGCGAGTGGATTCCTGAGCTGAACGGAATTCGGCCGCTGCCAAGGCCCACAACAGGGAGTCTAAGGCCTGAACGGTGACACCGGAAGCCCTATTAGGAAGATAAACCTTTTCATAATACGGATGAGAGCGGCTGATCAGAACGCCAGGATTCGGCCCAATGTACGAGGGCTTGTATAGAAGTCCATCATCCAGCTGCTCGACTGTCTCCAGAAAGATCCTTTGATTCTCGGACTCGACAAAATCGACCTTGACTATGCCGTGGGGGTTGCGGATCTCCGCTTTTCCAGTGGTCTTGTCAGTTGACTTCAGTTCAGGTTTGGGAATGCTTTGGGACTTTTCTTCGATGGCCGCGTTCGAGGGATTGTGCATGGTCTTGTCACTGGCAGCTTCGACAACTTTCCGCTGGCCGGCCCGATAGCGGATCTCGGCTTCGCGCCGCGGCGGAGTAAGGGCTTGCTGGAGAAATTCGGTCAGGCCGGAGTCTAGGACGATCTGGGATTTCTTGATATCGATTTGGAATGCTAGGTCCAAGCGGTGGTCAAAAGACAACTCGACCCGGCAGAGAGTGAAGTGCGGTTCCTGAACCCACATTCCCAGCCAGTCCGGGCCATGAATGAGGCGGTTCTCCCGGTAAACGTAAATGCCCTGGGTCTTGTTACCCGACCGGGACTCTGCGTACGATCCCTCGCCGAGTTGGGCCTGCATCTCTGCTTTTCTGGGCAATACGAAAGCACGAACGGTCAGGTTCGCATCGCCGTTCCCCGTATCAACGGGGGTGTCAAGGTTCAGGAGCAGTTCCGCGCCAAAACCAAAGGGGTTCCACGCCTGAATCGGTTCTCCGTTTAACACCATGGTGACATTCGGCGCACGGTGGTCGGAGTGGTCAAGGAACCGTTGAAAGACCATCGCCAAATGGTCACGGAGCTGCTGGGCGGCCTTCTTTAGGGCGTTCTTTGCACGCTGTCCTCCGGGTTCTTTATATTCCCGGATTACGCGGTCGACTGTTTCCCAACGGACGACGGTCCCAGGACCGCCGTTGCTGACGCTATCGAGGAGTTTCCTGTCGGCGGGTATCGGGGAGTTCCCCAAGGGTACTCTCCACCCAAGCTCGGCCACCCTGTCCAAATCCCAGACAGCAGTAAGAATGTCCTCGGAAGTCGCGGTCCGAGAAGTCAGCCGGATCCTCCTGGCAAACGCTGTGGAGGCTGTTTTCAGTCCCAGCCCGAACTTTCCCAGACTTGCAGGATCCTCCCGGTGCGCCGAACCATAGCGCAGGGCATTTACCAGTCCTTCTCCCGTCATGCCGTGGCCGTTATCCGCCACACTGAACAGGACGTTTCCCCTAATGTCTTGGGCAAGCTGAATATGAACCGTGTCCGCTTCGGCCGCGATCGAGTTATCAATGATGTCCGCGACAGCAGTGTTGAGTACGTATCCAGTATCCCGCAGGCTCTCGGTGATACGTGCCGGGTCCGGTGTTACTTCGTAGAACTCTTCACTCATCGTGCGGCCTTTCGTATGGTTGACCAGGTACCTTTCAGCAATATCTTTTGCGGCAGTTCCGTCCGGGGCATGAGCATGCGCTCCAGTGAAAGGCGGTAAATAGATGTACGGACTCGTTCAATCCATAACACGTCGCCTTCGGTTGCCTGATGGCGGCGCATAAACGCGGTAAGGCCGGTCAGTCGATACTCGTTTCTCGTGCTCCTGCCCAATGTCTTGCCGTTGTAATAGATGTAAGTCATCAGAAACTCCGTTCCATCGGCCGTATCTATGCCGGTGAGTTTCACGCTGGGATTGAATTCCGTCGCGTCGAGCTGGGGAAAGAACTCTAACATCCGGGAGACCTTCGGGACTGTAATGCCTGCCTGATGACCGCCGGTTAATCCAATGTCGTTCCTAGACAGGGTCTTGGTGACGGTATGGATGCTAACTCTCATCGGAATCCTCCACCGGAGACATTGACAGCATCGACTTCAGCTCTGATATTTCCGGAGTGTCCGTGGCCGCAGTCAAACCCGCGGCGCTCAGTTCTCTCTTGCCGGATAGCTTGTCAATCATGTATTCCTCAACCGTTTGCTCGAAATAGAAGTAGTAAACAAAAACGGGCTTGGCTTGGCCGCGTCTGTAGGCTCGAGCCGAAGCTTGGTCAATGATCGCGGGGTTCCACTCAGGCGACCAGTGAACCACCACGTTGGCTGCCTGAATATTGATTCCGACACCGGCAGCGCGAGGGTTGAGCACCAGAATGGCATGCTCCCCATATCCAGTAAATTCATCGATGATCTTTTGCCTGTCCCGCACATTTGTGCGCCCGTCAATTTTCTCGACGAAAATTCCTGGAAAATTTTGCCGCGCATGGGTGAGCAGACCATCGATCGTCTCTGTAAACGGTGCGAAAATGATCACCTTATCGTTTCTGGCGAATGCTCCTTCAAGAATTGACCCTAAAGCGTCCAGCTTCTCCGGAACCAGGGAAGCACATGCAACCCTGAGGCGGGTAACGGTGGCAAGCGGTGATTCCCCGGCTGTAAGGATGCTTTGGTACTCATGGGCAAGTGGTCCCCCGCAGTGAATCGGAAAATAGGTGTCGGTCCGTTCGGGAAGATCATCGGCAACCTGATCGACGGTCCGGCGGATGGTAAGTGGCGCTACCCTTCGTCCGACTTCTTTGGCCGCCCATGTCTCATCAGGGAACTGGGCGCAAAAATCCTCGAATTTCGGGAGAAACTGCGGGGCTACAAACTCCGAAATTGACCACAAGTCTGTTAGCGAGTTCTCGATGGGGGTTCCGGATACTGCAATCCCTTGGACGCGGGGCAGTCTTTTTACGTTCTGGGACCTGCTGGTACTCCCGTTTTTGATGTACTGTGCCTCATCCAAGGCAACGATGGACCACTTGGTCGCCTCGAACATGAAGATGTCGCGATTCAGCGTTTCATAGGTTGTCACGACCACGTCATACAGACGCAGGGTTGCAGGGCTTCCTGAGCGGAACTGGCCACGATGTTCCAGACAGGACAACTGGGGGGCAAAACGGCGCAGCTCCCGGAGCCAGTTAGACATCGTCGATGCCGGACACACCACCAGACTGGGGCCGGTATCCCTGACAGCAGCTAGGGTCGCAATGACCTGGAGTGTTTTTCCCAATCCCATTTCATCGGCTAGCAAGCAGCCAATGCCCTGATGATTTAGACGAAGAAGCTTGCCATAGCCGTCAGTCTGATAGGGATAGAGACGGCCGGCGATTTCGGGAACCGGGACGCCATCATCAGTTCCAGATGCTGCTGCAGTATTGATAGCTGGATGCGTCTTTGAATCCACCACTTCAAGATCCTGCTGCCATAAGAGCCACAACCATGCCTGATCGGACAATGTACTGCCCAGACGAATCTGATGGGCTTCCAGCTGGGAAGACAAGCGCATTGTCTGCTCAACATCTACGAAGTACCAGGTGTCTGCATGGATGAGCTGGTCTCCCGTCGGCAGCTCTGTAAGTTCCGGGCCTGATGGGTCATCGCTGGGAACCGCGACCAAAAACGGCACGTCGTTGTGGCCATGCCGGATCTGCAGGGATAGATCGAGTGGAGACATGGAGAGATCCAGGCCGGGAAGATCACTGCTGGGCCTGCGGACGTCGATGCCCTGCACTGAGGTCAAGCCTTCGTACTCGCAAGCCCAGATATCCTCAGCGCTGACCTGGATACAGTAATCATCGGAAGTACGCAGGTAGATGCGCCGGCCAGCATCATCCCGCTCCCATCGGTCCCCCAACCGCAACACCCTTTCATCCGAAGCCCCATCTACCGCTGTCCAAGCTTATCGACGACTAGGGACATTCAGGCCGCAACACGTCCTCCGGGCTGGAACTGCTCGTACTAATGACCTGCCTTCCCACGACCATCACAGGTCGAATCCGACCGTTTTCGGGCAGCCAGCCCACGGAGGCCGAACTGTCAGTGGCAGATCATAAGCTCCGCTCATGGATGGATTACGGCACTCCAGCCTGGGACTGGCCACCTTCGGTAGCTAGACAAGAAGTCTTGTCTAGGAGGGCCAACAGATGCTGACAGTCGGCGTGGCACTCCCGGCGCTGGGTCAAACATGCGACATGATGTCATACAGATAACCCAGAGAGGACATGATGGAATCGCCCACCGAACTGCTCGCCCAAGCCCGCGCCCGCTACACCCAGTCGCAGCTGGCCGAGCAGCTCAATGTTTCCGACCGCACCGTGGCCCGGTGGGAAAAGGGCGAGAGCCCTATGCCTACCATGGTGGCTCCGGCCCTGCGGGAGATCCTGAACCTGCATATCCCGGCGTCGGCCGGGGATTTCACCTTTATTGACCTGTTTGCCGGCATCGGCGGCATCCGCAAGGGCTTCGAGGCCCACGGTGGCCGGTGCGTGTTCACCAGTGAGTGGAACAGCTGGGCGCAGAAGACCTATCTGGCGAACTTTCCGGATGACAACGAGGAGTCCCATACCTTTGTCGGGGACATCCAGCCCTTCCCGGCCGAGGAGGTCCCGGACCATGACGTGCTGCTGGGCGGTTTCCCCTGCCAGCCGTTTTCCATTGCCGGGGTGAGCAAGAAGAACGCGCTGGGCCGGGCCCACGGGTTCGAGGACGCGACCCAGGGCACGCTGTTCTTTGATGTGGCCCGGATTATCAACCAGAAGCGGCCGGCCGCCTTCATGCTGGAGAACGTGAAGAACCTGCGCTCCCACGACAAGGGCAAGACCTTCGCGGTGATCATGGAGACCCTGCAGGAGGAGCTTGGCTACGAGGTTCACACCCGGGTCATTGACGGGATCTACTTCACCCCTCAACACCGCGAACGCATCATCATTGTCGGCTTCCGCAAGCCGACCGACTTCAGCTGGGAGGATCTGGAGCTGCCGCCGGTGGGCCCGAAGCTGGATACGATCCTGCATCGCACCGACGGCACCGAGCCGTTTTTGGAGTGGGACGGGGACCGGTTCTTCGACCACGACAACCTGGAAGTGCAGCCCAAGTACACGCTAACCCCGAAGCTGTGGGCGTACCTGCAGGCGTATGCAGCCAAGCACAAGGCCGCCGGCAACGGCTTCGGTTTTGGCCTGGTCCACCCCTCTGGCACCTCCCGCACCCTGTCGGCCCGCTATTACAAGGACGGCTCGGAAATCCTCGTCGCCCAGGGAGCCGGCCGGCCGCGCCGGCTCACCCCGCGCGAGTGCGCCCGGCTGATGGGCTTTGATGACTCGTTTAGGATCCCAGTCAGTGACACCCAGGCCTACAAGCAGTTCGGCAACAGTGTCGTCACCCCGGTGATGTCCGAGGTCGCCCGGATCATGACCCCGCACGTGGCCAAGATCATCGCACCGGTCAGCCCACAGAGCCTGTCGGCCTGAGCCGTGGCCTACATTGTCGGCCCTGAGGTGCGGTCCCGGGTGAGGGCCGGCATCCGGGACCGCAACACCACGGGTGAGGTGCTCATCCGCAAGGAACTGCACCGCCGGGGCTTCCGCTACCGGATCAACGCCAAAAACTTGCCGGGCAAACCCGACATTGTGCATCCTGATCAGTCCGAACGATGCCCGGAAACTAGCCGAACCGCTTGAAAAGCGCCGACGGCCCGCAAGGCCTCATCAAACGGCCACTGAAGCTGCCCCCGGTGCCGGGCCGTGCCGGGCAACCTCGACCGGCCCGTCGCGCCCGGCATGCACGATCACCGCCTGCGCATCGGTTCCGGTGCCGTGGAACCGGACGAAGACCTCTTCCCCGAGCAGGTGCGCGGGCACCGAGTACTGGGCGTTTTCGAAGGAGACCATCGGGGTGTTCTCCGGCACCCGGCGCCCCACCCCGTACGCGACCGTATACGCTGCCTCCAGAATGCGGTGCAGTGCCTTGGCTTCCTCAGCGAGCATGTCGGCCGGGCGTCGCCGGGTGATGCGGTGCTCCCGGGTATTGACCTGTTCCATGAACTGCCTGCAGGCGGCCTCCAATTCGGCGAACGAGACGTAGGCCGGCAGCAGGTTGGTTTTCGTCGGCACGATGTCGGCCTTGGCGATCTTCACCGCGTTCTCCACCCCGCCCTTGGTGGCAGGGTCGGCCGGCCGGCAGGTGAGCACCTGGACGGAATAGTGCTTCGCGAACGCCAGCGTGGCCTGGTTGCGTACCGGCACCCCGGCCACGTGCATCGGTGGTGACCGTCTTCTCGTTGTCGGTCAGCACGTAGGTCGGCGCACCCCCAAGGATCCGGAAGGCCCGGTCCAGGGCGGCGAACACACTCGGCGCCGTCCGGTCGCCCAGCGGAACCACGTTGGGGAACCGGGACCAGGCCAGCCACACGACGAACAGGACGGTCCTGGCTCCGCCGATGACCGGGCCGTCTCCGAAGTCGTACTGGAGCCAAGCCCCGGGCTCCGCGATCCAGGGCCGGTGCACGCGCCGGTTCCCGCGCCGCCAGGCATCCTTGACCGCGGCAACCGCGCGGCGGGTGGAACGACCGGAACCGGTGTATCCCATGGCGGCGAGCTTGGCGTGCACGACATCGGCACGGATCCGGCCCCTGGACTTCTCAACCCACTCCTCAATCTTCGGCAACCATTCATCGATGACCCGGGGGCGGTCCTGGCCCGCGCCCGGGGCACGGCCGGCATCACGTTCCTTCACCACCTCCGCAAAAGACCCGCAAGGGCAACACATGGCTGCGGACCTGACTCCGCGAGCCCGCCAGCGTGACCGTCCGCAGCAAGAACACGTACTACGCCGCGCAGTATGCACGCACCAGGGGCCGACGCGGTCACGCCAAGGCCCCTAGGCGCCGCCCAGCATTCCATCCCCGCCGCACCGGTCCACATCCCCGGCAGGGACGAGCCCTTCCACGAGCCCGGTCCGGACTACTTCACCAGGCGGCACAATCCCGAACGCCGGGCACGGCGCCTGACCGGCGAACTCACGACCCTCGGCTACACCGTCACCGCGGAGGCCCCGGCCGCGTGAACGGCCCGCCTGGTTTCACCTCAGCGCATATGACAAATAGAACCGTGAGACCCACGGCCGATCGCAATGTCCGTTAACGCCCCGCGTGCGCCTGCAGGAACGAGTACACCTCGGTCTCGTCCACGCCCGGGAACGCCCCTGGCGGCAGGGCGGCGAGCAGGTGCGTGTTGGCCCGGGCGGCCGGCCAGGCGTAGCCGGCCCACTCCCCCGCCAGCTCCGCCGGCGGCCGGCGGCAGCAGGTCTCCTCCGGGCACCGGGACTTGGAGCGCTCGGTGGTGTCCCGGCCGCGGAACCACTTCACGTCCGCGTAGGGCACGCCGATGCTCAGCGAGTACTCCCCGGAGGAGTGCCGCTCGGTCCGGGCGGTGCACCAGAAGGTGCCCACCCCGGTGTCGGTGTACTGGTTGAAGGCCCGGAACTTGTCCGGCACGTCGAACACGGCCCGCGAAGTCCAGTACCGGCACACCGGCTGGCCCTCGATCGCGCCGGTGTGATCGGCCGGGAAGTTCACGCCGTCGTTCTCATAGGCCTTGTGGATGATCCCGGAGACGTGGACCTTCTGGAAGTGGCAGCGGATGCCCAGGTGGTGGGTGGCCAGGTTGGTGAACCGGTGCGCGGCCGTTTCATATGAAACGGCGAAGGCGTCGCGCAGGTCCTCGATGGCCAGCTCCTTGGCCGCCTTGGCCTTCTGCAGGAAGTCCACCGTGGCGTGCTCGGGCATCAGGAGGGCGGCGGCGAAGTAGTTGGTGTTCACGCGCTGGCGCAAAAACTCCATGTAGTCCGCCGGCGCCTGGTGCCCGAGCACGTAGTGCCCCACGGCCTGCAGCAGCACCGAGCGGGGGTCGTGCTCGGCGCGGTGACCCTGGGTGAGGTAAATTCTGCGGTTCTTCAAATCCGTCACGGAGCGGGTGGAATGCGGCAAATCCCCCACGTACTGCAGGCTGAACCCGAGGTGCTCGGCGATGTCCGCGGCCACGTGGTGGGAGAGCGGGCCGCCCTTGAAGTCCACGGCCTTGAGCAGCTTCTGTGCCTCGGCCTCGATGTCCTCGTAGTGGTTGTTCCGCGCGCGCATTTCGGCGCGCAGCTCGGTGTTGGCGCGGCGGGCCTCCTCGGGGGTGGCGGCTTGCTCGTCCAGCCGGCGCTCAAGCTCGTGCTGCAGCCCCACCAGGGACTCGAGCACATCCATCGGCAGCCTTGAGGAGATGCGGACTTTGGGCAGTCCGAGGGACTCGTACAGCGGCCCGCGCTGGGCGCGCTCGAGCTCGATTTCCAGCGCCGCGCGGCGGCTGGGCGGCTCGGCGCCGAGCAGCTGGTCCATGCTCACGTCCAGGGCCTTGGCCAGCTTCTGCAGCATGCCGAGCTTGGGTTCGCGCTTGCCGTTTTCGATCAGCGAGAGCTGGCTCGGCGCGGTGCCGACGGCGGCGCTGACGTCGTCGAGCGTCTTGCCCTGCGCCTTGCGCAGGTGCCGCACGCGGCGGCCGAGGCTGATGATGTCCAGGTCGCCGTCGTCGGCCGCGGAAGCGGACGACGGCGGGGGCGTACCGGGGCGGGTCCAGCTGGCGGAAGTCATTTCTTGAGGATACGCGAAGAAACGCAAATCTTTCCAGCACTTTCGTCTAGATAGCCTATTGCAACGTACGGAATAGTCGTTTTCACGAAGAAGAACCGGGTACCAACGGATAAGGCCAAGGGAGGCCGGACCGGCCCGGAGAGCCAAGGAGAACAGCAATGAGCGCAACCTTTGAGCCCCGCCAGCAGCCCACGCAGACCGCCGAGGAAGCTGCCAAGGCCCTGGAGCTCGAGTGGTCCGCCGATCCCCGCTGGGAGGGCGTCACCCGCGACTACAGCGCAGCCGACGTCGTCCGCCTCCGCGGCCGCGTCCAGGAAGAGCACACCCTCGCCAAGCGCGGTTCCCAGAAGCTGTGGAAGCAGCTGACCGAGGAAGCCAGGACGGGCGGCTACACCAACGCCCTCGGCGCCCTCACCGGCAACCAGGCGGTGCAGCAGGTCAAGGCCGGCCTGCGCGCCATCTACCTCTCGGGCTGGCAGGTCGCCGCGGACGCGAACCTCTCCGGCCACACCTACCCGGACCAGTCCCTCTACCCGGCCAACTCGGTCCCGCAGGTGGTCCGCCGGATCAACAACGCGCTGCTGCGCGCGGACCAGATCGAGTACTCCGAGGGCATCCAGACGGTCGAGGACTGGCTGGTGCCGATCGTGGCCGACGCCGAGGCCGGCTTCGGCGGCCCCCTGAACGCCTACGAGCTGATGAAGTCCATGATCGCGTCCGGCGCCTCGGGCGTGCACTGGGAGGACCAGCTCGCCTCCGAGAAGAAGTGCGGCCACCTGGGCGGCAAGGTGCTCATCCCCACCCAGCAGCACATCCGCACGCTGAACGCCGCCCGCCTGGCCGCCGACGTCGCCGGCACCCCGAGCGTCATCATCGCCCGGACCGACGCCGAGGCCGCCACCCTGATCACCTCGGACGTGGACGAGCGGGACCGCGAGTTCATTACCGGTGAGCGCACCCCGGAGGGCTTCTACAAGGTCCGCAACGGCATCGAGCCCTGCATCGCCCGCGCCAAGGCCTACGCCCCGTACTCGGACCTGATCTGGATGGAGACCGGCACCCCTGACCTGGAGCTGGCCCGCAGGTTCGCCGAGGCGGTCAAGGCCGAGTTCCCGGACCAGATGCTCTCCTACAACTGCTCCCCGTCCTTCAACTGGAAGAAGCACTTGGACGATGCCACCATCGCCAAGTTCCAGCGCGAGCTCGGGGCCATGGGCTTCACCTTCCAGTTCATCACCCTGGCCGGCTTCCACGCCCTGAACTACTCGATGTTCGACCTGGCCCACGGCTACGCCCGCGAAGGCATGACCGCCTACGTGGACCTGCAGGAGCGCGAGTTCGGCGCCGAAGACCGCGGCTACACCGCCACCAAGCACCAGCGCGAAGTGGGCACCGGCTACTTCGACCAGATCGCCACTGCCCTCAACCCCAACGGCAGCACCCTGGCCCTGGTGGGATCCACCGAAGAAGGCCAGTTCCACTAACGGGATGAGCGGGCCCTTTCGTGTCGACTTCGTCGCCACGTAGGGACCCTGCCGCCCCTCCCTTCCTTTTCTTCCCATCGACTGTGCACTTCCCGCCCGTTTCACGTCCCTGAACGGGCGGGAAGTGCCAACTCGATTTGCCTTAGGAGTGAGTTCCGATGAACGACCCGATCACCTTGAACGGTATTGAACTGACGGCGGTGCCGGTGCGGCGGCAGGAGGAGATCCTGACCCCGCAAGCCCTGGAGTTCGTGGCCAAGCTGCACCGGGCCACCAGCGAACGACGGCGCGAACTGCTTCAGCTGCGCGAGGAGCGCCGCCGGCGGATCGCCCGCGGCCAGGACCCGGCCTTCCTGGAGGAGACCCGGCACATCCGCGAGGATGACTCCTGGCAGGTGGCCCCGCCGGCCCCGGGACTGGAGGACCGCCGGGTGGAAATCACCGGCCCGGTGGATAGGAAGATGACCATTAACGCGCTGAACTCCAGGGCCAAGGTCTGGCTGGCGGACATGGAGGACTCCTCCACCCCGTCCTGGGCCAACGTGGTCAACGGGCAGCTGAACCTGCGCGATGCGCTGGACCGCACCATCGACTTCACCACCGAGGCCGGCAAGGAATACAAGGTCCGCGGCCAGAAGCTCACCGACCTGCCCACCATTGTGGTCCGCCCGCGCGGCTGGCACCTGCCGGAGAAGCACATGCTGATCAAGGGCGAGCCGGTGGCCGGCGGGATCGTGGACTTCGGCCTGTACTTCTTCCACAACGCCCAGCGGCTCATCAGCCAGGGCCGCGGCCCGTACTTCTACCTGCCCAAGATCGAGAGCCACCTCGAGGCCCGGCTCTGGAACGACGTCTTCATCCTGGCCCAGGACCTGCTCGGCATCCCGCAGGGCACCATCCGCGCCACCGTGCTGATCGAGACCATCACCGCCGCCTTTGAGATGGAGGAGATCCTCTACGAACTGCGCGAGCACGCCTCCGGCCTGAACGCCGGGCGCTGGGACTACATCTTCTCGGTGATCAAGAACTTCCGCACCCGCGGCCCGCGCTTTGTGCTCCCGGACCGCACCCAGGTGACCATGACCGCCCCGTTCATGCGCTCCTACACCGAGCAGCTGGTGCGGGCCTGCCACCGCCGCGGCGCCCTGGCGATCGGCGGCATGGCCGCCTTCATCCCCAACCGCCGGGACCCGGAAATCAACGCGATCGCCTTCGAGCAGGTGCGTGCGGACAAGACCCGCGAGGCCAATGACGGCTTCGACGGCTCCTGGGTGGCCCACCCGGACCTGGTCCCGGTGGCCCGCGAGGTGTTCGACGCCGTCATCGGGGACCGTCCCAACCAGGTGGACCGCAAGCGCGAGGACGTTACCCCGGATGACAGGGAGCTGCTGAACATCGCCGGCACCAAGGGCTCGATCACCGAGGCCGGGATCCGCACCAATATCTGGGTGGGCATCCAGTACATCGAGTCCTGGCTGCGCGGGCACGGCGCCGCGGCGCTGAACAACCTGATGGAGGACGCGGCCACCGCCGAGATCTCCCGCTCGCAGATCTGGCACTGGATCCATTCCCACGCCGTGACCGACCACGGCGAGGTCGTCACCGAGCACTGGGTGCGCGAGCTGCTCGAGGAGGAGTTCGCCAGGATGCCGCGCTTCGACGGGGACCAGTTCGACGAGGCCCGGGAGATCTTCGAGGAAGTCGCCCTGGGCATCGAATTCCCGGCCTTCCTGACGGTCCCGGCCTACGAGCGGTTCCTGCAGGAAAAGCGCGACGAGGAACTGGTCGCCGCCTAAAAGAGAGGGGGCGCTCCCGCCGTGGCGGCGCAGCCGACACGGCGGGAGCGCCCCAATCCTTTTCCGCAGGGCCGTCCGGTCCAGGCCATCCGCCACAGGCAGCCCGAAGGCCGGGCGGACCGGCGGCCCTGCGGAACCCCCAACCCGCCACCACCATCTGAAAATCCCCGAAATGGGTTTCTGCTCCCGGTCCGGACCGGGAGCAGAAACCCATTTCGGGGTTAAACCTGCGCGTCGCGGGCCGCCTTCACTGCTGCCACGTCTTCGGCATCCTCAAGCGCTTCCACGGTCCGGCGGTAGAAAGCAATGTCGACGGCGGCCACCTCGTCCAGCCGGATTCGCTTCGAACAGGGCGGGCAGGCCAAGGACGGGGGCGGTGCCGGCAGGCGCCGCCCCCGCTCAATGCGTCCGGGGTGGTAAAGGATCCGTCAGCTGTGGCTCATTTCCCGGCGGCTTTTGTCCAGCGCCGACACCTCGCCGATGGTGGCCAGGTTGAGGTCCTTCGTTTCACGGGCGGCGGCGACGGCCCCCGCGGCAATCAGGGTGGTGACCACGATGATGGCGACCAGGGGACAGGTCCCGCCGGTCCAGAGGACCAGGGCGCTGGCTATCATCGGGGTGAAGCCGGCCAGCAGGATGGCGGCCGTCTGGTAGCCCACCGAGATGCCGGTGTAGCGGACATTGGTGGGGAACAGCTCACAGTAAAAGGCCGGCAGCACCGAGTACACGGCGGCGTGTCCGAGGGCCAGGAAGATGGCCACACCGAGCACGATGGCGACCTGCTGGCCGGTCTGGATCATCGCGAAGATCGGCCAGGCGCTGAGGATGATCACGGTGGCGCCGAAGAAGAAGGTCTTCTTCCGGCCGATGCGGTCCGAGACGGCGCCGAAGACCGGGATCATCGCGATGTTCAGGGCCGAGCCGATCATCACCGCGACCAGCCCGTAGGACTTGGGCAGCTCCAGGGTGGTCGCCACGTAGGAAAGCAGGAAGACAGTGAACAGGTAGTAGTTGCCGGCCTCGGCAAAACGGGAAAACAGCGCGATCATCAGCGGACGGCGGTGGTGCTTGAACACCACCGGAATCGGTGCCTTCTGGGCCTCCTGCTTGCGCTCGGCCTCGACCTTGGCGGCCAGGAATGCCGGGCTTTCGGTGGCGTTGAGGCGGATGTAGAGGCCGACGGCGGCCAGCACGATGCTGACCAGGAAGGGCAGGCGCCAGCCCCAGGTGTTGAACGCATCGCCGGAGACGGCCTGGGCCAGTGCCACGGCGCCGGTGCCCAGCAGCAGGCCGCAGGAGACGCCGATCTGCGGCCAGGCGCCGAAGAAGCCGCGCCGGCCCGTCGGCGCATTTTCGACGGCGATGATGGCAGCTCCGCCCCATTCGCCGCCGACGGCGAAGCCCTGGGTCAGGCGCAGGATACACAGCAGCACGGGGGCCAGCACGCCCACGGTGTCGTAGGTGGGCAGCAGGCCGATGGCCGCCGTCGAGCCGCTCATGATCAGGAAGGTGAGGATCAGGGTGGACTTGCGGCCGATCTTGTCGCCGAGGTGGCCGGAGACGAAGGCGCCGACCGGTCGGGCCAGGAAGCCGACGCCGAAGCTGGCCAGGGCGGCAATCTGGGAGACGCCGGGTTCGTCCGTGGGGAAGAACAGTGTGCCGAAGACCAGTGCGGCGGCGGTGCCGTAGACGGTGTATTCGTACCATTCGATGATGGCACCGACGGTACCGGAGACCAGGCTCTTGCGCCTGACCTCGGCGCAGGGGTCAGCGGGGATTTGCGGGTAGACATGGGGCTATCCGTTCATGACGATGGCGGCGCGGGTGACCTCGCGGGCCAGGGATTTCTCCAGCGCCGTCTCCACGCCATCCAGGGGGAAGATGGCGTCGACGAGCTGGTCGAAGGGGTACTTGTGCTGGTGGGTCTGCAGGAAGGTCAGGGCCTGCCAGAGGTAGCGGCCCTCGTACCGGTCCACGTGCTTGATGGTCAGGGCCTTGCGGGTGACGTAGCCGGGGTCGAACGGGACGGTTGCCCCGGGGGACAGGTTGCCCATTACCAGGTAGCGGCCGCCGCGGCGGACCTGCTGCAGCCCCTCGGCGAAGGCGGCGGGGACGCCGGTGACCTCGAGCGCGACGTCGGCCCCGCGGCCGCCGGTGAGCCGCTGGACCTCGGCCACCCGGTCCTCCACGGAGGTGGTTTCGCTCAGGTTGATCGTGTGGTCCGCGCCGAAGGCGCGCGCCTGCTCCAGCCGGCCTTCGACGCCGTCGATCACGAGCACCTTCGTGCCGCGTTCCTTGGCGACTGCGACCGCATTGAGGCCGAGCCCGCCGGCGCCCTGGATCAGGAAGGTCTCGCCGTAGCGCAGCTGGATCTGGTCGATGCCGAAGATCACCTGGGACAAGGCACAGTTGGCGCTGGCGGCCACTGCATCCGGGATGCCGTCCGGCACCTTGTAGACGTGCTGGCGCGGGTGGATGTAGTAGTGGGTGCCGAAGGCCGCGTGGAAGTGCGGGGCCTCCTCGGGCTGGCGGCCGAAGAACTCGTAGGCGTTGTCGCACAGATTCGGCTGCCCGCCCAGGCACTGGTCGCAGCGGTCGCAGGTCTGGAAGTAGGTGGCGACGATGCGGTCCCCCACGGCCAGTGGGACCCCGCGGTTGTCGGTGCCGCGGCCCTCGCCGATGGCGGTCACGGTGCCGACCATCTCGTGACCCAGGCCGCCGCGCTTCTTGACCGGGTGCCTGCCGTTCCAGATGTGCAGTTCGGAGCCGCAGACATTGGCACGGTCCACCTTCATCACCAAGGCGCCGGCACCCGGGGCAGGGACGGGATATTCGGCAAATTCGAGCTCCCGGGGACGGGTCATGACGGCAACCCTGCCGTACTCGGTCTCACCCATCGGTGTTCCTTTCACTGCTTCCCCGCGGCCGCCGGCTGCAGCCGGGCTAGGACTTCATACATTTTCGTGTGGTCGTCGGCGGCAAAACCGGCCTCGCAGGCTGCCTCCCACAACGCCGCGCAGCCGCGGCCGAATTCCGCCCCGACCCCCAGGGTTTCGGCCAGGCCGACGGCGATACGCACGTCCTTGGCCATCAGACCAAGGGGGAAGCCGGAGGCGAAGCTGCCGTTGAGCATGAACTGCCGGACCTTGTTCTCCGAGGTGTTGCTGCGCCCGGAGGAGGCATTGAGCACGTCCACCAGGGTTTCCGGGGCCATGCCGAACTTCTCGCCGATCCGCAGCGCCTCCACGGTACTGAGCACCGACGCTGCCGAGACCAGGTTGTTCAGGGCCTTGGCGGCATGCCCGGCCCCGACGTCGCCGACGTGGATGGTGGACTTGCCGAGGACCCCGAACAACTTCGAGACCTGCTCCACGTCCGCTGCCGTGCCGCCGGCCATGGTCGCCAGCTGTCCGTTGGCGGCGCCGCGGACTCCGCCGGAGACCGGAGCGTCCACATAACGCATCCCCCTGTCGCGGAGCACGGCGCCGAGCTGCCGCGAGCGCACGGGTTCCGAGGAGGACATGTCAACGAACAGGGTATCCAAGGCCGCGCGGGCGGCCACGCCGCCGTCAAGCAGCACCTGCTCGACGATGGCGGAGTTCGGCAGCATGGTGATGATGATGTCCGCTTCGGACCACGCGCCGTCGGAGGCCGGGGCGGCGGACGGATGGGCGGCCAGGAACCGTTCCACGGCTCCGGCATCCACGTCCTGGACGATCAGCCGGTGCCCGGATGCGGCGAGCCGTCCGGCCATGGGAAAGCCCATGTTGCCCAGGCCGATGAAGCCGATGGTGCTCATGCCCTGGCCACCTCGGTATCAGCCTCCGCCTCGGCGTCCATTTCCGCGAACACCTCGCGGGCCAGGCGGAAGCTCTCCAGTGCGGCGGGGGCGCCGCAGTAGATGGCCACCTGCAGGAAGACCTCCTGGATCTGCTCCTTGCTGACGCCGTTGTTCAGGGCGCCGCGGACGTGGACCTTGAGCTCGTGTGGGCGGTTCAGGGCGCTGATCATGCCCAAGTTGACCAGGCTGCGCTGGGCGCGCTCCAGGCCCGGACGGCTCCAGACGTCGCCCCAGCAGTACTGGGTGACCATTTCCTGCATGGGCATGGAGAAATCGTCAGCTCCGGCCAGGCTACGCTCCACGTAGTCATCGCCCAGCACCGCTTTGCGCGTCGCGAGGCCTTGTTCGAAAAGTTCCTGGTTCATCGAGTGGTTCCTAGTTCTCTGCATGGCCGGCCGGATCGTTGATCCACACGGCCTGGATGTTGGTGAATTCGTGCACGCCGTAGGCGGACAGTTCCCGGCCGAAGCCGCTCTTCTTGACCCCGCCGATGGGGATCCGGGGGTCCGAGACGGAGGGCTTGTTGATGAAAACGCCGCCCACCTCCAGCCGCCTGGCAAATTCGGCCGCGCGGCGCGTGTCCCGGGTCCACAGCGAGGCGCTCAGCCCGTATTGGGAGTTGTTGGCCAGGGCGATGGCGTCCTCGGGGTCTTCGGCCGTGACCAGCGCGGCGACGGGACCGAAGATTTCCTCCTCGAACGCCGTCATGCCGGGACGCACGCCGGCCAGTACGGTGGGCTCGAAGAAGTTGCCGGGACCGTCGAGGCGGTTGCCGCCGAGCAGCAGCCGGGCGCCCTCGGCCACGGTCCGGGACACCTGGGCCTCGATCTCGTCGCGGATGTCCGCGCGGGCGATCGGCCCGATGTAGGTGGACTCGTCCCGGGGATCGCCCACCTGCAGTCCGGCCACCTTAGCCACGAACCTGCTGGTGAACTCTGCCGCGACCGGCTTTTCCAGGATGATGCGCTTGGAAGCGATGCAGATCTGCCCGGTGTTCTGGAAGCGGCCGGTGACGGCGGCTTCCACGGCGGCGTTGAGGTCTGCATCGGCCAGCACGATCAGCGCGTCCGTGCCGCCAAGTTCCAGCACGCTGCGCTTGACCGCACTGCCGGCCTGCGCCGCGATGGCGGAGCCGGCGGCCACGCTGCCGGTAACCGTGACCCCGGCAATGGCAGGGTCCGCAATCGCTGCGGAGACGACCTCCGGCTGCGCGTTCAGCACCGAGAATGTCCCCTCGGGAAGGCCTGCGGCCTGCCAGAGCGACTCCAGGGCCAGGGCGCAGCCGACCACATTCGGGGCAGGCTTCAGGACATAGCTATTGCCGGCCAGCAGGATGCCGATGCCCCCGCGCATGACCTGCCAGACCGGGAAGTTCCACGGTTCCACGGCCAGGACCGGACCCAGCGGCAAATAGCTGACGTAGGCTTCCGGGCCGATTGATGTCGGAACGTCGGCGATGAGCGCGGCGCCGTTGTCGGCGTACCAGTCCAAGGCGGCCGCGGCCTTGGCCACCTCCGCCCGGGACTGCGTGATGGGCTTGCCGACCTCGGCCACCAGCAGCTCGGCCAGCATCGCGGCGTCGCGCCGCAGCAGTCCGGCCATTCGGGCAAAGACGGCACACCGCTGTGCCGGGGTGTAGGCCCGCCACTGCCGGAAGCCACCGGTGGCCCGGTCCAGGACTTCGCGCAGCCCCGCCTCATCGGCGAACGGATAGCTGGCAATCAGCTCCCCCGTCGCCGGGTTGATGGATACAGCGCCGCTCAAGGTTGTAGTGCTCAAGATTTCATTCCTTCCAAGTGGCCGCGTCACCGCCGGCCCGTTGGAAAAAGCCTACGGAGCTGCAATCATTCTTTGAATAAGAAGTTTTGGAAGCTTTACTTCTCAAAAGGAGAACGATGGAGATCGCGCAGCTGGAGATGTTCGTGGCTGTGGCCGAGGCGGGCAGCATCACCAAGGCGGCCTCGGCACTACTGCGCGCGCCGTCGAACGTCTCCACCCGGATCCAGCAGCTCGAGCGCGAGCTTAACGTCAAGCTCCTGGTCCGGGACAAGCGCCAGGCCTCGCTGTCCGCGGACGGGGAGCTGTTCCTTGACTATGCCCGCCAGATCGTCGACCTGGCCCACGAGGCCAAGTCCTTCACCCGGCGCGGCGAACCCCGCGGCCGGTTCCGGCTGGGGGCCCTGGAAAGCACGGCGGCGGTCCGTATCCCTGCGCTGCTGGCACAGTTCCATCTGGAGTATCCGGCCGTCGAACTTGAACTGGAGGCTAGTTCCTCCGGTAATCTCTTCGACCATCTGCTCAGCGGGCAGCTGACTGCCGCCTTCTCCGACGGCAAGCCGGCGGCCCCATCCCTGACTGGCCTCAGGGCCTTCACCGAGGACCTGGTCATCATTTCGCCGCCCAGTGTCAACGTCGCGGGCGCAGGGTTCCGCGCTTCCAACCCCACGGTGTTTGTCTTCGGCACGGTCTGCTCCTACCGCCAGCGGTTCGAGGACTGGCTGGAAGCGGAGGGCATCGTGCCCAGCCGGGTCGTGGAGATTTCCTCCTACTACAGCATGCTGGCCTGTGTGGCGGCCGGAGCC
This sequence comes from Arthrobacter mobilis, assembly GCF_012395835.1. Classification (GTDB taxonomy): domain Bacteria; phylum Actinomycetota; class Actinomycetes; order Actinomycetales; family Micrococcaceae; genus Crystallibacter; species Crystallibacter mobilis. The sequence goes on along the minus strand of NZ_JAAZSQ010000005.1, from coordinate 60,409 downwards.
GGCATCAGCATGATCCCGCTGTCGCTGCTCGAGACGCTGCCGGGCGCCAACGGGGTCCGTGCCCATCGCATCGAGGGCCGACTCGGCCAGGCCGAGACCTGGCTGATGTGGCGGCGGGACTGCCGTTCCGCGAACCTGCAGGCCTTCATCGGCACCCTTCGGGAACATCTGGCAGCTTTGCCTGAGGAGCCCCCGGCTGCCGGGGAACGGTTGCCGGACCTGCAGGTCCGTTAGTCGGCGGCACAACTCCGCGTCCGCTACCCCGCGTTCCGCGAGCGCCCTCTCCCGGCGGCATGCGGCGCGGAGACGGTGGTCGTGAATGTCCGTTACTGGATGGCCTTGCCGGGGTTCAGGATGCCCCGGGGGTCGAAAACGTCCTTGAGGCGGCGCTGCAGCTCGAGGACCTCGGCCTGCTGTTCCCAGCCGAGCCAGCGGCGCTTGAACTGGCCGACGCCGTGTTCGCCGGTGATGGTCCCGCCCATGTCCAGGGCGGCGCGCACCGACTCGTCCAGCGCAACCTGGAGGCGCCCGATGCCGGAGGGTCCTTCGGCCGGGTCCACCCAGAAGGTCGGATGCAGGTTGCCGTCGCCGGCATGCGCCACCACGCGCACCTTCACGTCATGCCGGGCGGCGATGGCGCCGAGTTCGGTGATGTAGCCGACCAGCCGGGAGCGGGGCACGGCCACGTCCTCGCCCACGCGGAACTCGTCGTCCTGGCCGTCGCCGCGGCTGCTGCGGCGCAGTTCGACCAGCTGATCGGCGACCGGGTCGCCGGGTGCGCTGATTTCCGCGCCCAAGGCTCCCAGGGCCTCGCGGATGAGGGCTTCCTCGATGGCGGCCCCGTGTCCGTCGGTGCGGACCAGCAGCAGCGTGCCGCCCCGCGCGGCCAGGTTGGTGCCGTGCGCCTGGTCGATGACCTCCAGGGTTCCGGCATCGAGCAGCTCGAGGATGGCCGGCTGGACCCGGGCCCGGGCGATGGCCAGCACCCCGGCGGCGGCGAGCGCGGTGTCCGGGAACAGGGCGGCCACGGACTTTTGCACGACACTGAGGTAGCGCAGCCGGACCGTGGCGGCCACGACGATGCCCAGGGTTCCTTCGGAGCCGACGAACAGACTCGTGAGGTCGTAGCCGGCCACGCCCTTGAAGGTGTTGCGTCCGACGTGGATGAGGGTGCCGTCGGCCAGCACCACGTCCAGGCCCAGCACCGAGTCCCGGGTAACCCCGTACTTGGCACAGCGCAGCCCGCCGGCATTGGTGGCGATATTGCCCCCGATGGTGGCCTGCCGGAAGCTCGCCGGGTCCGGGGCGTACATCAGCCCGTGGCCGGCAGCCGCGGCGTTCAGGTCCCCGTTGACCACGCCTGGCTCGACGACGGCGACCTCGTCCTCGGGCCGCAGCTCCAGGATGCGGTTCATCCGTTCGAGGCTGAGCACGACGGTGTTTTCGGTGGCGTGCGCCCCGCCGGAAACGCCCGTGCCGGCGCCGCGGGCCACCACGGAGAACCCCAGGGTGTTCGCCAGGCGGAGCGTGGCCTGCACGTCGGCGGCGCTCCCGGCGAAGACCACCGCCAGCGGCGTGTGCGGCTCGTCGACCGGCCCGTAGTCGCGGCTGTACGCCTGGAGTATGGCCGGGTCCCAGGTGACGGACTCCGGCCGGAGGGCTTCCTGCAGTGCCGCACGCACCGCGTCCGCGGTGGGGGCGGCGGTCTGGATGGTCATGCTGTTCCTCCGGCTCGGCGTTCAGGTGAAATCCTGTGCCAGTATGTCCGGCATCACAGCGCGCGGGCTATGTCCGAATGTGAGAAAAAGCTGCCACCATTTATCCGATTTGGACTAAGGGTTCGGCGGCGCACCGGTCCCCCGGCCGAGCCGGAGGAACATCCACGCCGCCAGGCGCGCGTCCGGCTCGTCCAGGGACAGGTCGAACAGTTCGGCGATGCGCCGCAGCCGGTAGCGCAGCGTATTGGGATGCAGCAGGAGCGCGGCTGCGGCGGCGGCGACGTTCTGGCCGCTTTCGAGGTAGGCCAGCAGGGTGGCGGCGTAATCCGTGCCGTGGCTGCTGTCGTAGGCCGCGACCGCGTCGACGGCAGGCAGGGAAATGCCGCCGGCAGCGAGTGCGTCCGAGGCCCGCTTCAGCGTGGCCTGGATCCTGATCTCCTCGAACCAGCCGCTGCCCCCGCCGTTGGCGGCGATCCAGCGCACCGCCTCCAGGCTCTCCAGCCTGCCGGCCGGCGGACTGTCGGTGGCGGAACTGAGCCCCACGGCCACGGCCTGGTGCAGGCTTTCAGCGCTTTGCCGGACGATGGTCTCCGCGATTGCCCGCGCGTCCTCGCTTCGCCGGCTGCCCAGCGGAAGCAGCGCGTACACGACGCCGTCCAGGACCGTGCAGCCGCCCTTGGCCCACCCCGAGACCACCAGGCCCGCCAGGGAGGCCAGCTGCTCGCGGAGCACGGCGTCTTCCTCCCGGTCCGCCCCGCACGGGACGACGGCCAGCACCACGCACCGCTCCTGCGCCGCCGCGGCGTGGCCCAGCAGCCGGGCCCGCACCTGCGCCTGGTTCACCCGCCAGGCCGAGGACGAGGTCGTGGAGGCGTAGCGGAGCAGGTGCACCGCCGCCGTCTTCGCCGCGGCAGCCAGGACAGCTTCCATGCTCGGCGTGATTTCCTCGGACGGGAGGATGACCCACACTGACCCGAGGAAGGTGTCCCCCGCCCGGACCGGCGCAACCAGGCGGGGCAGCGTTCCCGGGGAGTCCATCCGCCGGACTTCGCCGGCCTTCCAGGTGCGGACCTCCCCGTGGGACCTGACGAACCCGGCCGGTACCCGGCGGCCCAGGATGCCGTCCATCCGGACCTTGTCGATGGGCTGTCCGGGCTGCGAGGAATAGGCGAGGATCTGGCTGTAGGCGTTCATGATCGCCACTGCCCCGCCCAAGGCCATCGAGGTCGCATCGGCCAGGGTGAAGAGGTCCCGGAGGAATTCGTCCCCGGATTCGGCGTCCGCTGGCCCGAAGGATTCCAGCACCGCGGACATCTGCGCCAGGGCCCGGTGCCAGGCCACGCCCGGGTTGATTTCCAGGACCGCCACGCCCGTTGCCTCCCCGGCACGGACCAGTTCCCCGGCGTCGGCCGCCTCCCGGAGTTTGACCGCGACGGCGGCCGCGCCGCGGTCTGCGGCCGTCCGGATCCATTGGACCTGGCTTGGGGTTTCGGAACCGCCGTGCAGGCTGGGCGGCAGGACGACGACGTCCCCAGGCCCGACGTCCGGCCCCGCCTCCGGCACCACGACCCGGAAGACTTCCACGTCCACCCCGCGAGGGTGCACCACGCCGGTCAGCACGGAGTCCCCCAGGGCCGCCAGCAGCTCTCCTAATTGCACGGGATCCATTATTGGCCAATTACCCCCTTCCCCTCCGAATGTGAGCGAGCTAACATATCAATAGTTGAGTGAAGTGCGCTCAACTTTGGCAACACCTCAAGAGAACAACAGCGGAAAGGAGTCAACAACAATGGTGGCCAGGTTCGATCCGTTCCAGGAACTGGAGCGTTTCTCCCAGGCCCTGTTCGGCGAGCGGCAGGGACCGCGGATGATGCCGATGGATGTGTACCGCGAAGGCGACCACTACATCCTGAACGCCGACCTGCCGGGCATTGATCCGGGCTCGGTCGACGTGGACGTCGACGGCCAGATGCTCAGCATCCGCGCCCAGCGGACGATGAAGGAGGGCGAAGGCACCAAGTGGCTGCTGCGCGAGCGCACCGGCGGTACCTTCCTTCGCCAGATCACGATGGGCCAGGACATCGACGTGGACAACATTCACGCCCACTACGAGAACGGCGTGCTCAGCATGACCATCCCGATCAAGGAAGCGGCCAAGCCGCGCAAGATCGAAGTGATGGCCGGGCACCGGGATGCCGTCGAAGGAAAGGCCGAACAGAAGAAGGTCGAATCCTAAATCTGTCCGGCCGGGCGCAGCAGAGGCCGGGCACAGAAGAGAGGGAGCCGTGCGGCGCACGGCTCCCTCTCTTCTGTATGCACCACCACGGCAGGCAGCGGCCGGAACGCCCGTGCCCGAGGGCAATAATGGGACGTACCGGCCGGAGGCATGCTCTGCCGGCGGCGAGAGGAATAGTGGATGGACGGCAGCGGCAAACAGTCCAGGAAACTCTGGACCAGGGACTTCATCCTCGCCCTTGCCACCAGCCTGTTCATCTCGATGGTCTTCTTTTTGCTCATGACCTCCATGGCGCTCTACGCCGTGGACCGCTTCCGGGCCTCGGACAGCGCCGCCGGCCTGGCCGCCAGCGGCTTCGTCATCGGCGCCGTCGCCGCCCGGCTCTTCGCCGGGCGCCTGTTCGACGTCGTCGGCCGCCGCCGGCTGCTCCTGGCCAGCCTGCTGGCCTCCGTGGCCGCCATCCTGCTCTACTTTGCCGCGGACTCACTGGTCCTGCTGGTCACCCTGCGCGTGCTGCACGGGGTGGCCTTCGGCGCCGGCCACACCGCGCTCGCCGCTTCGGTCCAGACCCTGATCCCGCCGGGCCGGCGCAGCGAGGGAACCGGCTACTTCGGCCTCTCCAACACCCTCTCCACCGCCGTCGGGCCGCTGCTGGCGGTGATCCTGGCCGGCAGCGGCGGCTACGCGGGCATCTTCTGGTTCTGCGCCGCCTGCTCGCTGGCGGCCTTCGCCGTCGCCTTCGCCCTGAACCTGCCCGAGCCGCACCGCGCCCCGGCCCACGGCGCCCGGCCGGCACGCCTGGCCCGGCTGGCCGCCCTGGTCGAGCCGAAGGCCCTGCCGGTCTCCACGGTGATCTTCCTGGCCGGGGCGGCCTACTCGACCGTCCTGGCCTTCCTGACCTCCTACACCCAGGCCCGCGGCGTGCCGTCGGCGGCGGCCACCTTCTTCCTGATCTACGCAGGCACCGTCCTGGTCTCCCGCCTCTTCATGGGGCGGATCCAGGACCGCCGCGGGGACAACCTGGTCATGTATCCGACCATCCTCGCGTTCGCCGGGGGCCTGGCCCTGCTGGCCGCGGGGCCGTCGGGCTGGACCCTGGCCGGGGCGGCGGTGCTCAGCGGCCTCGGCTTCGGCGCGCTGATGCCCTGCATCCAGGCGATCGCGGTGAGCGAGTCGCCGGAGCTGCGGGTGGGCACGGCGACGTCGACCTTCTACCTGATGCTCGACGCCGGCACCGGGCTGGGGCCGGTGTTCCTGGGCATGCTCATCCCGGCGGTGAACTATGAGGGAATGTACCTGGCGGTCTGCGCCGTCATGCTTGGTGCCGCCGTGCTGTACTGGTTCGTCCACGGCCGCAAGCGCCGCGGCCCCCGCACCGCCGCGTGATCCCCTGGTCCCAATCCCCCGATTCCCCTTCCCCCTTCCCCCATTTCCTCCGAAATGGGAATCTGCTCCATGTCTGGAACGGGAGCAGATTCCCAATTCGGGGGAAAACCGGAGTGAAAATCGGAGTGGGGCGGGGAAGACCGGGACGGGAATAGGATGACGCGTCACCATGTTGTCCCGGACATGAAGGTTGAAATCTGGTCCGATGTCGCGTGCCCGTGGTGCTTTATTGGCAAGCGCCGGTTCGAAGCCGCGCTGGCGGACTTCGAGCACAAGGACGGCGTCGAGGTCCACTGGCGCAGCTACCAGCTGGACCCCACCCTGCCGGCGCACTTCGACGGCACCGAGACCCAGTACCTGAGCCAGATGAAGGGCATGCCCGAGCCCCAGGTGCGGCAGATGTTCGAGCACGTCAAGGCCCAGGCCGCCGGCGAGGGCCTGGCGTTCGACTTTGACAAGATCGTGGTGGCCAACAGCTTCACCGCCCACCGTTTCCTCCACCTGGCCAAGGAGCACGGCTTGGGCGCCGAGGCCAAGGAGGCCCTGCTCTCCGGGCACTTCGAAAAGGGTGAGGACATCGGCGACATCGAGTACCTGGTGTGCACCGGCGCCGCCCTCGGCCTGGACGAGCGCGAGGTCCGCGACGCGCTGGAGGGCAACCGGTTCGCCGAGGAGGTCCGCGCCGACATTGCCGAGGCCCGCGCGCTCGGCATCACCGGCGTGCCGTTCTTCGTGCTGGACCGCAAGTACGGCATCTCCGGAGCCCAGCCGGCCGAGGTCTTCAGCCAGGCACTCAAGCAGGCGTGGGCCGAACGCAGCCCGCTGACCGTGCTCGCCGGCCCGGCCGGTTCCGCCGACGGCCCGGCCTGCGGCCCCGAGGGCTGCGACTAGGGACACGGAAAGGCGCGGCCGGACCGCCTACTTCGCCGCGTCCGGGGTGACCGGCCGGCCCGGGTCCGGAGACTCCAGCCGCGGGCAGCTGAGCGTGCCCGGCTCCTTGTTCACCTTATTGGCCGGCACCAGGCCCTCATACCGGGAGCCGAGGATCACGTCCACGCTCTCGTCCTGCCGGTCGTCGGCCACATATTCCGTGCCGGCAATATTCCGCTGCAGGTTCATCGCGTTCGCCTCGCCCTTCGGGCCGGACATCACGACGGCGCTCAGCCCGTAGTAGTTCAGGTCCTTGGACGCCACTTCCCCGATCTGGTATCCGCGCTCGGCCAGTTCCCTGGCCGCCTGGCGTGCCAGCCCGCCTTCGTTGGTGCTGTTGTAGACGTTCAGCGTGAAGGAATCGTTGGCCGGGTACTTATAGGTGGCCGACGGGCAGGTGATCGGTTCCTGGGTGCGCGGTCCCCAGCCGGGAATCTGCAGCTCCCCGCGCATGACCGCCAGGGCCGCCACGACGGCGCCGACCAGCCCGGCCAGCAGGAGCACCAGGACGGCGCCGTGCAGGACGTGCCGCCAGCGCCGGTACTTCTTCACCTCGACGTCGTCCTCGTCCGCGAAGACCTCGTCCAGGTCCTCCTCGGTCATGATCTTGTGGCCCTGCAGGTGGTACTCGTCGTCAGGTTCCTCGGGCTCCTCGTCCGGACCCGGTTCCGGCTCGAGCTCCGGGTCCCGCCTGGCGTCCCGCGGGCCGGTGTCCTGGTCAGTCATCGAGCACCAACACCCTCGCATGCATCAAGGCCCGTTGATGCAGTGCGGTGCGCACTGCCCGGTGCAGTCCGTCCTCCAGGTAGAGCTGGCCGCGCCACTGCACCACGTGCGGGAACAGGTCGCCGAAGAAGGTGGAGTCCTCGGCCAGCAGGGCACCCAGGTCCAGGGTGCTCTTGGTAGTGATCAGTTCGTCCAGCCGCACCTGGCGCGGCGGCACTGCCGCCCAGTCCCGGGGCGTCAGGTAGCCATGCTCGGGGTACGGTCGGGAATCGCCTACAGCTTTGAAGATCACTCATCAAGCCTAGATTCCCCGGATACCGAAAAGAACAATATGTCCGGGCCGCAGCGCGGGTCGTGGCCAAAAGGTTACGCCCCGTACTGCACACACTCACGAGGCGGTGATCGTCACCGTCCGCCGGCCCACCACCCGGCCGGTGATCCAGTCCTTCCACGACACCTCCAACCGGTACCGGCCCGGTGCCGGCGGACGCAGCAGCAGGTCGTAGCGCTCCGCCGCCCCGAAGGCCAGCGTGCTGGTCATCAGCGGCGCGCCCGCTTCGGCGATCGGCCGGGCCGGCGTACCGGGGACCGAGGTGTCCCGGTAGGCCCTGCCGTCGTGGGAGATCACCTCGGCGATCCGGGCCGGGGCGCCGGACTCGTCGGTGATCCGGATCAGGTTGGGCAGGTAGTTCGCGTTGAGCACCCGCAGCAGCGTGGGTTTGCGCCCGTTGCCCTCGACGTTGGCGCGCAGCGCGGACAGGCCCCACACCCGTTCCCTGCCGGTGGGCCGGCGGGCCAGTTCGCCGCCGAGCAGGTAGAAGTGCTTCGGCTGGAAGCGGTTCAGCCCCACGTCCTCCCCCGACAGTCCGGCGGCATGGCCCAGCTCGTGCCACCGCGGGTCCAGCGAGTACGGGATCAGGATCGCCTCGGTGTCGATGTCGTACTCGGGTCCGTCCACGAAGGCCCGCCGCGCCCCGGGGCTGACCGGATAGTCCGGGTGCGCCACCGGGTCGATAATGAGCGGCCCGAACATGCCCATCTGGGCATGCAAGGTGGTGTTGACGTGGCAGTGGTAGAAGTAGGTGCCGGCGGTGCCGCAGTTGGCGTCCCCGGGCTCGCCCTGTTCCGGCTTCCACTGGTAGGTGTAGGTGCCGCCGATCTCGAAGGAGGTGTGCCCCACCCCGTCGTTGCGCGGGTCCGGTTCCAGTCCGTGCCAGTGCACGGTGTGCGGGCCCATGCTCGGGTTGACCGTGGCGTGGAGGATTTGCCCTTCCCTGGCCCGGATCAGCGGGCCGGGGAAGCTGCGTTCGCCGTTCTCGGTTTCAAAGGACCACATCTCGTGCTCGGCGCGGTCGTCGAAGCGCAGGTCCCGGCCGAAAACCTTCAGCTTCACGGAGGTGCTGGCCGGCTGCAGGAATTCGGTCTCCGGAAATTCCAGGTCCAGCTGGTCCGAGCTGAAGTCCACCTGGCTGTCGAACCGGTGCCGGAGCTCCCCGTCCCCGCCGTCGTCCCCGGGCTCGGTGGCCGGTGCCGTGCCGGTGCCGGACTCGGTGGCCGGCTCCGTGGGGGTAGCCGTCTCCGTGGGGGTGGCCGTCTCCGTGCCGGTGTCCCCGGCCCCGGAGCTGCCGCCGCCATCGGTCACCGGCGGCACGACGGCGCCGTCGTCCTTCTTTTTGGCCTCCTCCTTCTTCTTTTGCTCTTCCTTCCGCCTGCGCTCGGCCTCCTCCCGCGCCTTCTTCTCCGCTTCGGCCCGGGCCTTGGCTTCGGCTTCCCGGCGGCGGCGCTCGGCTTCCGCCGCAGCCTTC
>NZ_JAAZSQ010000005.1:34241-51580 GCF_012395835.1 Arthrobacter mobilis | reverse complement strand
GGCCTTGGCCTTCTTCTCCGCCTCGGCCTTGGCCTTCTTCTGCGCCTCCGCCTTGGCCGCGGCCTCCCGGCGGCGGCGCTCGGCGGCGGCCGCCTCCTTCGCGGACACCTTCTTCGTGTCCTTCGTCCGGCCGGTGAACAGGCCCGGCAGCTGGGCAAAGCTCATCGCGTCCCTCCCGTGCCCGTGCCCTTGAGCGTCCAGTGCGCCACCAGGCCCCCGGGGTACATGCCGCCGGCCGCCGTCTGCGAGGGCTCGGCGTGGCAGTGCATCGGATACTCCCAGTCCCGGTCCCGGGCGGCCCAGACCGCATCAAGAGCGTCCGGCGGACGCTTGACCGGAATAATGCAGTCCTTGCGGTCCATCTGCGGCAACTCGACCACGTCCTCCCACTGCTGCAGCACGATGTGCCCGTCGTCGTCCACATAGCCGCCCGAGCGCGGCCAGTCCCGGTTGTTCCGCCGGAGGGTCCACAGGTGGTTGCCGTGGAAATGGATCTGGTGGCTGACAATGCCGGGGTTGATCAGCCGGACCAGCTGTCCGCCGCGCAAGGTGCCGGCCGTGCCGCCCTCGCCGAACTGCCGCACGTCCAGCTGGCGCGGATAGCCGGAGACCAGGGTCTCCTCCTCGCTGGCCAGGTTCAGCTCCTCGTTCCGGGTCAGGGCCAGGGACTCGTAGCCGCTGCGGCCGTTGAGCAGGAAATAGCGCGGCACCGCAGGCGTCCGGGCAGGGTCCACCGTCCCGCCGGCGGCCTCGGTCCGCGCCCAGGCCGGGTCCACCGCGTGGCAGATCCAGATCCACTGCCGCTCGAAGGAGGCCTTGCCCGGGGTCACGTCCCAGCGGTGGTCCGGATGCATCACCACCAGCACCCCGAACAGCCCCAGCGCCCGCTCCACCGGCGCATTGCCGGGGTCCGAGTAGATGTAGGTGCCCGGCGGCGGCGCGGGCAGCTCCAGCGTGGCGCTGGCCCCCGGACGGATCCGCCCGGTGCCGGCGTCCGTCCCGTCCGGGCCGGCGTTGTGCAGCACGAACTCGTGGTCCCGGGCCAGCCGGTTGTGCACCCGGATCCGGAGGGTGCTGCCGGATTCGGCCACGATGGTGCGCGCCGGCAGATAGCTGGCCCAGTAGTTCCGGCGGATGAAGTACTGCCCGGGATTGGCCGGGTCCGGGCCCAGCGGCTGGGGCGTGCCGCGCGGCGGCAGCGGGGCGCCCAGCGGGTAGCTGCGGCTTTTGACCAGCTGCCCGTCCGCGGTGAACACGTGCGGTGCCGCGGCCAGGCTCGGCGCGGGGTCGCTGCGGTCGGTGGGCCGGTCCCCGAAGCCGCGGTGGTAGACCAGCGAATCATCCACCATCTTCAGGTAGCCCTCGTTGATGTACAGGTCCAGCACGCCCGGGATCGGCGTGACCGCCAGCGGCCGCACGGCGGAGGCGGTGCGGGCCCGGACCGGCTGCGCCGGCTGCTGCCCGGTCCCGCCGGCCAGGGCCAGCAGGCCGACGCCGGCGGCGGCACCGTACTTGAGCATGTTCCAGCGGCTGACCGGCTCCGCGGCCTCGGCCGGGCCTGGGGTGTCGGGATGCTCAGCCATGGGTTGTCGCTCCTTCATTCAGCGAGCCGGGCCGGCGCACCACCGGCGGCAGGGCCAGGGCCAGCGGCCTGTCCGTTTCCAGCCACGGGTCGGTGAATTCGGCGGCCATCCCCTTCGCGCCGGAGGGCGCCAGGAAGCTGATCCAGTACCGCTGCGTGGCGCCGGCGGCGAGCAGCCCGCCGGCGGCGTCGGACCCGCGGTTGGTCACGCTCGGCCCGTCCGGACCGACCTTCAGCCGCAGCTGGCCCGGTGAGAAGAGCACCTCATGGTCGGTGTCGTTGCGCACCTCCAGCTGCAGTGCCAGGTGGTCGCCCCAGGTGCGGTTGGCCGGCTGGGCGGTGCCGCTGACGACGGCGGCCCCATGGCCGCCGTGTCCGGCGGCTGCCGCGGCGGCACCGGACCCAAGCCGCGCCTGCCGCTCGGCCCCGGTGAGCCGGACGCTGCCGAAGCTGGTCCGCACTCCCCCGGAGGCCGGCCCGGAGGCCCCCGCCGTGCCGCTGCCGGCGATCAGTCCAGCGCCGCTCGCGGCCACGGCGGCGCCGGCAATGGTTGTTCCTACGATAGTGCCGAATACCCTGCGGGAGAGCCCTGCCGGTTCCCCATCCGTCAGGCTCCCCGTGGCACGGCGTTCCCCAACTGCTGCCACGTCCGTCCTGCTTCCCCGTAGATCTAGACGTTCCCTTGGTCGGCCGGTGATGGATGGCACCGGCCGGGACGTGCTGACAAGTTTCAGCATCACGGGCCGACCTTGGGATTTGGTGGGGGCGAATCCGGTGATAATGGGGTATGACTCTGCCCGCTGTAGCCCCTGCCCAACACGCCCGGCCCGTCCACCCGCCGATCGGCCTGCTGCTGGATGTGGACGGACCGATCGCCAGCACGCTCACGCGCACCGTCCCGCGGGAGATCGTCGCCTCGCTCATGGTGCTGGCCTCGCACGGCTGGCCGGTGGTCTTCAACACCGGCCGCTCCGATGCCTTCATCCGCGAGGAGATCATGGAGCCGCTCCTGGAGGCCGGCATCCCGGAGGACGTCCGCTTCCATGCCGTGTGCGAAAAGGGTGCGGTATGGTTCAGCTTCGGCTCCACCGGACCGGGCACCGTGCACGTGGACCACTCGCTCTCGGTGCCCCAGGACTACGCCGCCGAAGTGCGCTCGCTGGTGGCGGCCAGCTACTCCAGCCACATGTTCTTCGACGAGACCAAGCGCGCCATGGTCTCGGTGGAGCAGCTCGTCGAGGTCAGCAACCAGGAGTACCGGCGGGTGCAGGAGGATTTCGACACCGATGCGCTGGCCCTGATGGCGCGGTTCAACCTCGGCGCCAGCCGGCTGGACCGGCATGTGCCCAACAGCGACGACCGGGTCGACTACCGGCTGGATCCGACCATCATCGCCACCGACATCGAAGCCATCCAGCTGGGCAAGGATCTGGGCGCCGAGCGGGCCCTGGAGCTGCTGGCCGCGGAGCGGGTCCTCCCGCAGGCCTGGCGGACCATGGGCGACTCGCGCACCGACTACGCGATGGCGGACTGGCTGCACCACCACGGGCACCCGGTGGTGCACGTGGACGTCCGTCCCGCGGACGGCGTGCCAATGAAACCCTACCCGGTGCTCACTCCCGCCCACCTGGGGCTGCCGGACGCCATCCACGAGGAGGCCGGCGCCGCCTTCCTGCGTACCTGGGCGGCCGTCGCCCAGGCCCTGGCGCCAAGCCACATAGCGTAACAGCCGCGGGCACACGGCGGCGCCGCGGTGTTACTGTGCCTGCATGCCGAATACCCCTGGATCAATCCCCGTCATTGACCTGCGCACCGCCCGCAACGCGGACGGGTCGTTCAACGCGGACTTCATCGAGCAGCTGCGCGATGCGGCGCACCGCGTCGGCTTCTTCCAGATCACCGGCTACGGCGCCGCCGAGGGCCAGGTCGCGGAGCTGTTCGACGTGGTCAAGCGCTTCTTCGGCCTGCCGCTGGAGGACCGCCTCGCCCTGGACATCCGCAACTCCCCGCACTTCCGCGGCTACACCCGGATGGGCGCCGAGGTAACCGGCGGCCGGGCGGACGCGCGCGAGCAGCTGGACTACTCGCCCGAGAGCGAGCCGGTCGACGACTACCCCGAGGACCAGCCCTACTGGCTGCTGCGCGGACCGAACCAGTGGCCGGACGCCCTGCCGGAACTGAAGGACAAGGCCATGGCCTGGGCCGAACTGATGGGCAAGGTCGGGCACGAGCTGCTCTCGGGTATCGGCGTGGGCCTGGGCCTGCCCGAGGACTACTTCGACGAGCCGTTCCAGGGCACCCCGCACTGGATGGGCAAGCTGGTGCACTACGTGGGCGGCGTCGTCGAGGAGGCCGGCGACCAGGGCGTGGGCAGCCACGCCGACTACGGCTTCGTCACCCTGCTGCTGCAGGACATGGTCGGCGGCCTGGAGGTGCTGCCCCCGGGCAGCAGCGAGTGGCTGCCGGTGGAGCCGATCGAGGGCGCCCTGGTGGTGAACCTGGGCGAGATGCTCGAGGTGGCCACCGAGGGCTATATTGCCGCCACCATCCACCGCGTCACCGCCCCGCCGCCGGGTGTGGACCGCTACTCGGTGCCGTACTTCTGGTCCCCGCGGCTGGACGCGGTGATCGACCCGGTGCCGCTGCCGGCCGAGCTCAAGGCGCAGGCCCGCGGCATCTCGGACGACCCGAACAACCCGATGCTGGCCAGCTTCGGCAAGAACATGCTCAAGGGCCGGCTGCGCGCGCACCCGGACGTGACCGAGAAGTACTACCCGGACCTGATCGTGAAGTAACCGTGAACTAGCTTCCGGCTCCGGACGACGGCGGGACCTGCCCCTGGCGGGTCCCGCCGTCGTGCTGTGCCTGGCCGGTTTGTACCCGGCCGGCGCCCGGCACCTGCTGACAGCGGCCGGTGCGCGTGCCAATAATGATGCCGTGAGCGTTGTAGCAGACTGGCGCCGCGAACTGGCCAAGACGTTTTCCGGCGCGGACGAGCCGCCGCAGTGGCCGCGGCAGTTCGCCAACGGCACCGACGAGGGCTACTTCGGCCCCGGGTCGGCCGTCTGGGCGGTCCACGGCTCGATGGCCACCATTGTCGGCGGCATCCGCGCCCTGCTGGTGCAGTCCCTGCATCCGGGGGCGCTGGCCGGGGTGTACGATTTCTCCGCCTACCGCGAGGACGTGCTGGGCCGGCTGGCCCGCACCATCCGCTGGATCTTCACCGTCACCTACGGGGACACCACCGCCGCGCGGGAGGGCTGCCGGCGCGTGCTCCGGCTGCACGAGCGCGTCCACGGCTGGTACACCGACGCGAACGGCGTGCTGTGCAGCTACAGCGCCAATGACCCGCACCTGCTGCGCTGGGTGCATCTGGCCTTCACCGACGCGTTCCTGTCCGCCGAACTCGCCTACGGCCGGCCCATCCCCGGCGGCCCGGACGCCTACGTGGCCGAGTGGGCCGTGGCCGCGGAACTGATGGGCGTGCCGGACCCGCCCCGCTCCGCGGCGCAGCTGCAGCGGCAGCTGGCCACCTACGACGGCGAACTCGCCGCCGGCGAGCGGGTGGAGGAGGTCGTGTCCCTGCTGAAGCACCCGCCGCTGCCGCCCTCCCAGCGGCTCGGCTACCGGATCCTCTTCGCCGCCGCCGTCGCCACGCTCGGGCCGCGCTACCGGCAGCTGCTCGGACTGAAGCTGCCCGCGCCCGGCCCGGTGCCGCTGCCGGTGCGCACCGCCGCCCGCGCGGTGCTGCGCGTGGTCCGCTTCGGCCTGGGCCCGCGTAGCCCGAGCGAGGAAGCAGCCCGCCGGCGGATCGCCCGGGTCCAGGCCGGCCACTCCCAAGGAACGCCATGAAACTGACCGTGAACACCTTCCTCAGCCTGGACGGCGTCATGCAGGGCCCGGGCGGCCGCGACGAGGACACCAGCGGCGGCTTCGACCGCGGCGGCTGGCTGGTTCCCCACATCGACGAGGACTTCGGGCGCATCGTCAACGGCTGGTTCGCCAATGCGGAGGCGATCCTGCTGGGGCGCACGACCTACCAGATGATGCAGCCCTACTGGGAACAGGTCACGGATCCGGAGGACCCGGTGGCCGCCGCCATGAACAACCTGCCCAAGTACCTCGTCTCGTCCACCGTGGCGGAGCCAACGTGGCAGAACACCACGCTGCTCTCCGGCGATCCGGTGCAGGCCGTGGCGGAGCTGAAGTCCCGTCCCGGTGCCGAACTGCAGGTCCACGGCAGCCACCGGCTGGCGCGCGCCCTGCACGACGCCGGGCTGGTGGACGAATACCGGCTGCTGATCTTCCCGGTGGTTGTAGGCAAGGGCAAGCGGCTCTTCGACGACGGCGCCGTCCCGTCCGCGTTCGAACTGGTGGACAGCGCAACGACCGGGGCCGGCGCGGTGTCGCTGACGCTGTTGCCCAGGCCCTTCAGCACCGGGGACTTCGGCGTCGAGGACGGCCGCGAAACCACCATTGGGTAGCGGCTTCACCCCGGGGCGGGGGCGTCCCGCCCGTCCCTCTGGCCAAGGCTTCGCCGGCGTTCTACTGTACTGATTATCTGCTTTTACCAGTAGCGAAGGAGGCGTGTGGGGGAGCCAGCGGCGTCCACGGGATGCCTGCCCCATGGCCCCTGATGACGCACGTACGGCCGGTCCGCACGGAGGCGCGGCCGGCACTGGTTTTCCCGCATGAGGCATCATGTGGCGACTGCGACGAAACAAGTCTGAACCGGCCGGGCCCGAGGCGCCGGCGGCACCCGCTGGACCCGAGGAACCGGAGGAGCCGGAGGCCCAGGTTGAACCCGGGGAGCCGGTGGACTCCGGACCACCGAAAAAGGAACCCAAGCGGCCCCTGACCCGCTGGTCGGTGTGTGTCGCCCTCGTCTGCCTGGTGATCGGCATGGTGGTGGCCCCGGCGGCCGTGGGTGTGTCCATGGCCGGGCACGCGGTGCTGGACATGTGGGAGGAGCTCCCGACCGACCTGCCGGTGGAACAGCCGCTGCCGCAGCACACGGTGCTGCTGGACAAGGACGGCAAGGAATTCGCCCGGATCTACAGCGAGAACCGGATCGGCGTGCGCCAGGACCAGGTGTCCGCCGCGTTCAAGGAAACGCTGATTGCCACCGAGGACGCCCGCTTCTACGAGCACAACGGCGTCGATCCCTACGGCGTCGTCCGGGCGGTGCTGCACAACGCGGCCAACGAGGACGTCCAGGGCGCCTCCACCATCACCCAGCAACTGGTCCAGAACATCCTGATCAACAATGCCCGCAACGGCACCGAGGAACTGGTCGCGGCCGGAGACACCTACAACGCCAAGGTCCGCGAGGCCAAGTACGCCATCGCCCTGGAAAAGCAGCTGTCCAAGGAGGAGATCCTCACCCGCTACATGAACGCCGTCTACTTCGGCAACACCGCCTACGGGGTGGAGGCCGCGGCCCGCATCTACTTCAGCACGACGGCGGCGAAGCTGGACCACGTCCAGTCCGCCCTGCTGGTCGGCATGCTCAAGGCCCCGGTCGAGCTCGATCCGTTCGACAATCCCGAGGCAGCCACGGAACGCCGGAACACCGTGCTCACGGTGCTCGAGCGCCGGGGCGTCCTGACAGCCGCCGAGGCCCAGGCCGCCCGCGAGGCCCCGCTGGGCCTCAAGCACGGCTCCGTGCCGTCCAGCTGCGGGGACTCCAGGTACCCCTTCTACTGCGAGATCGTCCGCGAGGAAATCCTGACCAACAAGGCCTTCGGGGCCACGCCCGAGAAGCGCCAGGAACTCTTCGCCCTGGGCGGGCTGACGCTGACGACGGCGCTGGATCCGAAGGCGGCCAACGCCGCCCAGGCGGCAGTGGAGAAGGCGCTGGGCAACGGCAGCCGCGCCGCTTTGGGCGTCGCCGTCGTCGAGCCGGGCACCGGCCGCATCACCGCCATCGCGCAGAACCGCGAATGGGGCAAGGGCAAGGGCAAGACCCAGGTGGTCTATGCCAAGCAGGCCTTCCAGGTGGGTTCGGCCATGAAGCCGATCGTGCTGGCCACGGCGCTGAGCCAGGGCATCCCGGCCTCCACCCGTTTCAGGGCCGACGGCCCCTACCGCGCGCCGGACATGGACAACCCCCGCGGCGGGTTCATCAACTACAACAACCGCGACTACGGGGTGATCAACGCCTACGCGGCCATCCGCAGCTCGGTGAACGTGTACTTTATCCGGCTCATTGAGCGCGCCGGCGTCGTCAATACGGCCAAGATGGCCCGGAAGCTGGGCATCTCCTCCATCCCGGTGGACCAGTTGACCGGGCGGGAAGCATCCCTGGCCCTGGGCGCCTACGAGGTAACCCCGCTGGAAATGGCCGGCGCGTACGCCGCCTTCATGAGCGGCGGGACGGTCTGCGACCCGGTGGCGGTGACCAAGGCGGTGCGCAACGAGACCAGGGAAAAGCTCGCGGTCCCGGACCCGAACTGCCGCCGGGCAATCGACAAGAAGGTGGCGGACACCGTGGCGGACACGCTCAAGGAACCCTTCAAGCGCCGGGGGACCCTGGGGCAGCTGGGCCGGCCCGACGGCCGGGAGGTGGGCGCCAAGACCGGCACCACCAACGACTTCGCGGCCAACTGGATTGTGGGCGGGACCCCGCAGGCCATGGCCGCCGTTTGGCTGGGCGACCCGCGGGGCGGGGCCGAGTATCCGCTCACCACGCTCAGGGCCTACGGCAGAACCTTCCAGGACCTGACCGGATCCGAGGTGGCCGGCCCGGTCTGGAAAGACACCATGGAAGGTGCGCTCAAGGGCGAAAAGAAGGTCCGGCTGCCCAATCCCGACTAAGCAGGCAGCGGTGCAGGCGGGCGCGGAATGACAGCGGCCCCGGCCGGTTTCCCGGTCGGGGCCGCTGTTCCAGTGGCGGAGGATGGGGGATTTGAACCCCCGAGGGCTGTTAACCCAACACGCGTTCCAGGCGTGCGCCATAGGCCGCTAGGCGAATCCTCCAGCTGCCCGCGCTCGGCAGGCGGATACCAGAATACCGGAGTTTTACCGATCTGCCGAATCGGGAGGACTTGGCCGAAAGGCCTGTTGTTGGTAAGCATACTTAGTGTTAGCGTGAGTTTGAATCCGACAGGTGCCCCCACCCCGAGGAGAACAGCATGACAACCCAAAGCAGTACGGACAAGGGCCGTACCGCACCGGCGCCGGATCATCCGCAAAAACCGGATAGTCCCGCCGACCTGGAAAAGCCCTCGTGGAAATACATCCTGCGCAAATCCGTCCGCGAGTTTTCCGACGACCAGTGCACGGACCTGGCGGCGGCCCTGACCTACTACACGGTGCTGTCCCTGTTCCCCGCGCTGCTGGCCATGGTGTCCCTGCTGGGCATCTTCGGCCAGAGTGAACAGACCACCGGCGTCATGCTGGACCTGGTCCGGCGGCTGGCCCCGGGCGAAGCGGTCCAGGTGCTCGAACAGCCGTTGCAGCAGCTCGCCGCCTCGCAGACGGCCGGCCTCACGCTCGCCGTCGGTATTGTCGGCGCACTCTGGTCCGCCTCGGCTTACGTGGGCGCCTTTGCCCGGGCCATGAACCGCATCTACGAAGTGGACGAGGGCCGCCCGTTCTGGAAGCTGCGCCCGGTGATGCTGCTGGTCACCCTGGCCATGGTGGTGCTGGCGGCAGCGATGCTGGTAATGCTGGTCATCTCCGGCCCGATCGCCGCGGCGGTCGGCGGGCTGGTCGGGATGGACCAGGCGGCCGTGACGGTGTGGAATATTGCCAAGTGGCCGGTGCTCGTGTTCGCCGCGGTGCTGGCGGTCGCGCTGCTGTACTACGCCACCCCGAACGTGAAGCAGCCGAAATTCCGCTGGATCAGCATGGGCGCCTTCATGGCCCTGCTGGTCCTGGCGCTCACCACCGCCGGCTTCGGGTTCTACGTGGCCAACTTTGCCAACTACAACCGGACCTACGGTGCCATCGGCGGCGTGATCGTGCTGCTGCTGTGGCTGTACCTGGCGAACCTGTCCCTGCTCTTCGGCGCCGAGTTCGACGCCGAGACCGAGCGCGGCCGCCAGCTGCAGGCGGGCATCGTGGCGGAAGAGACCCTGCAACTGCCGCCGCGGGACGACCGCCGCAGCCAGAAGCAGCAGCAGCAGGCCCGGGACGACGTGGCACGCGGACGCCTGCTGCGCATCCAGTCCGGCCACCGGCGCTGGAGGGAGGAGCACGACGGCAGACAGCTGTCCGGGTCACGCTGACCGGATCACGACAGGCCCCATCAGATTCCACGAAAAGGAGCTGTGATGACAACAAATCCGAACACCGGCAACTACGATGAAGACTTCCCTCCGCGGACGGGCACGGCGGATGCACCCTACGGTGAGACAGTCGTGGGCGACACGACGGTGACCCCGGTTGTCCCCGCAGAGCCTGCCACCTCGACCCCGTCGACCAGCACCACCGCCAAGGAAGAGGCCAAGGAGGTGGGCCGGGAAGGCATGGCCGCCGGCCAGCATGTGGCCGGGGTCGCGAAGGAAGAGGCCAAGGGAGTCGGCCGGGAAGCCAAGTACCAGGCCAGGAACCTCGTGTCCCAGCTCGGCGACGACCTCCGCGGCCAGGCCGGCACGCAGCAGCAGCGTGTGGCCTCCGGGATCCGCTCCATCGGTGACGAGCTGAGCTCCATGGCCAGCAGCTCCGAGCAGTCCGGCACCGCGGCGAACCTGGTGAGCCAGGCGGCCGAGAGGGCCAACGGCATCGCCGACTGGCTCGAGAACCGGGATCCGGGATCCCTGCTGGAAGAGGTCAGGTCCTTCGCCCGGCGCCGGCCCGGTGTGTTCCTGGCCATCGCCGCCGGGGCGGGCCTGCTCGCCGGCCGGCTGACCCGCGGCATTGCGGCCGAGGCCTCCTCGGGCACTACCGGCACCGCCCCGCGGGCCATGGGCACCACGGCCACCACGGGCGAGGTCCCGCCGCCGCCCACCTTTGTCCCGGAAACCACCGGCACCTACGGCACGGCCGGCACCACGGGCGCCTACGGCGCCACAGGTGCGGGCACGGGCGCCTACGGCACCACGACCGGCACTACCGGCGCTACCGGCGACTATGGCACCACGGGAACCACCGGAGCCTACGGCACGGAACCGGGCACCACGGGCGCCTACGGTTCGGACACGGACGTCATCCCGCCGGTTCCGCCCGCAACGCCCGAGCCGACCACGCAGCCGCCGCGCACGCCGTCGGAGCAGACTCTTGACGAGGGCGGTGAACGCCGATGAGCCACGCCGCCCCAGGTCCTTCCAACGCCTCCGGCGCGCCGCAGACCCCGCCCACCAATGCGGAACTGAAGGCCGAAACCACTTCCCTGGGCGACCTGCTTGCCGACGTCAGCCGGGACATTTCCCTGCTGATGCGCCAGGAAGTGGAACTGGCCAAGGCCGAGCTCAAGGAGTCAGGTACCCGCGCGGGCAAGGGCGCCGGCATGTACGCCGGCGCCGGAGTGGCCGGACACTTCGTCCTGCTGTTCCTGTCCATCGCCCTGTGGTGGGGACTCGGCGAACTCATCGGCCATGTATGGTCCGCCCTGATCGTGGCCGTCATCTGGGCGATCATCGCGGCCATCCTGTACGCCGTCGGCAAGAAGGAAATGAAGACGGTGCGCGGTATGCCGCGCACCACGGAAACCGTGAAAAAGATTCCCGATACCCTGAAGCCAAGTGAGGAACCACGATGAGCCAGACACCTGAAGAGATCCGCGCAGACATCGAAGCGACCCGCGGCCGGCTGGGCACGGACGTGGACGCGGTGGCAGAGAAGGTCACCCCGTCCAAGGTCGTGCAGCGCCAGACGGACAAGGTCAAGGGTTCGCTCAGCCGCGTGAAGGAGCGGGTCATGGGCAGCGCCGGGGATGTGGGCCACTCGATGCACTCCTCCGTGCAGTCCGCGGGCCACTCGGTGCAGTCCACGGCCCAGGACGTGGGCCACTCGGTGCAGTCCACGGCCCAGGACGTGGGCGAGGCCATCAGCGAGGCACCGCAGATGATCGCCCGCCAGACCAGCGGCAACCCGCTGGCCGCCGGCCTGATCGCCTTCGGCGTCGGCTGGCTGGTCTCTTCCCTGGCCCCTTCCACCCAGCGCGAGCAGCAGGCCGCCGCGGCCCTGAAGGAGAAGGCCCAGCCGCTGATGGAAGAGGTCAAGGAGTCCGCGCGGCAGGTCGCCCAGGACATGAAGGAGCCGGCCCGCCAGGCCGCCGAAGAGGTCAAGTCCAGCGCCACGGAAGCCACGGAGCGGGTCAAGGCCGAGGGCACCTCGGCGGCCGAAGACGTGCAGCAGCGCGCCCAGGAGGCCAGGACCAACGTCCAGGACCAGTCGTCGCAGGGCGGCAGCACCTACTAGGCACTACCCCCAGCAAGCCGGGGCCGGGAAGGGACCAGTACCACTGCCTTCCCGGCCCCGGCGCTGTCCGGCCGCCCCCGCCCCGAAGGAGAGAAAACCCATGGCAGATCAACTGGTTGCGGATGTCATCGTCGAACGCCTGCGGACGTGGGGCGTGGAACGGGTCTTCGGGTACAGCGGGGACGGCATCAACGCCTTCATGGGGGCGCTGCGGCGGGCTGCCGGCAACCCCGCCTTCGTCCAGGCCCGGCACGAGGAAACCGCCGCCTTCATGGCCGTGGGACACGCCAAGTACACCGGCCAGGTCGGGGTGGTCACCTCCACCCAGGGCCCGGGCGCCATCCACCTGCTCAACGGGCTCTACGACGCCAAGCTGGACCACGTCCCGGTGGTCGCCCTCATCGGGCAGCAGCAGCGGTCCGTGCTGGGCTCGGGGTACATGCAGGAAATCGACCTGCTGAACGTCACCAAGGACGTGGCGGCGCATTTCAACCAGCTGGCCAGTTCCCCGGAGCAGATCCCCATGGTGATCGACCGCGCCTTCCGGGCGGCGCTGGCGGCACGGCAGCCCGTGGTGGTCATCCTGCCGCACGATATCCAGCAGGCCCCGGCCCCGGAACACCCGCAGGAGCACGGCAAGCTGCTCACCTCCCCCGTCTGGAACCCGCCGCAGGTCCTGCCCGGCGAAGCCGACCTGCGCCGGGCCGCCGAGGTGCTCAATGCCGGAACCCGGGTGGCCCTGCTGGTCGGCCAGGGAGCGCGCGCGGCCCGGCAGGAGGTGGTGGAGGTGGCCGGGCGGCTCGGCGCCGGGATCGCCACCAGCCTGCTGGGGAAACCCTACGTGGACGAAAGCCTGCCGTTCGTGGCCGGCACCATGGGACACCTGGGCAGCACCGCCAGCGCCCACCTGCTGGGCAACTGCGACACGCTGCTGATCGTCGGGTCCAACGATCCGTGGACGGAGTTCTATCCGCCGCACGGCTCCGTGCGCGCCGTGCAGATCGATCTGGACCCGGCCGCCCTCGGCAACCGCTTCCCGGTGGAGGCAGGGCTCACCGGCGATGCGGCGGCCACGCTGCAGCGCCTGCTGCCGCTGCTGGAGGCCAAAAGCGACACCTCGTGGCGCTCGGAGGTGGAAGCCGGGGTGCGCCGGTGGCACCGGCTGCGGGAACGCCGCGCCGGGGTGGCGGCCCGGCCGGTCAATCCGGAGCTGGTGATCCGCGAGCTCAACGGGCGCCTGCCGGCGGACGCGCAGCTGGCGGTCGACGTCGGCAGCGTCGTGTACTGGTACGCCCGGCAGCTGACGCTGCCCCCGGAGGTCCCGGCGCACCTGTCCGGGACGCTGGCCAGCATGGGCTGCTCGATACCCTACGCCATCGCCGCCAAGCTGGCCCGGCCGGAACGGCCCGCCGTCGTCCTCAGCGGTGACGGCGCGATGCAGATGAGCGGCCTGGCCGAGCTGGTCACCGTCGGCAGGATGTGGAAGCAGTGGCAGGATCCCCGGTTCGTGGTCTGCGTGCTGAACAACCGCGAGCTGACCGAGGTCACCTGGGAGCAGCGGGAGATGGAGGGCGAACCGCGCTTCCCGGACAGCCAGGAACTGCCGGACGTCAACTATGCGGACTACGCGCGCCTGCTGGGCATGGACGGGCTGCGGGTGGAAGACCCGGACCAGCTGGGCGCCGCCTGGGAGCAGGCGCTCGCCGCGGACCGGCCGTTCCTCCTCGAGGTCCTCACCGATCCCGAGGTCCCGCTGCTGCCGCCCTTCCCGGCAGGCGCCACGAAGGCGGAAACCATGCGCCAGGGCCTGGGCGCCGAAGGCTCCGCCGGCGGGCACGCGCGGGAACTGCTGGAGCGCTACGTGGCCTTGGAAGAGGAACTGCAGGACTGACGTCCCGCCCGGCGGCTCACCCTTCGCGCCAGTCCGGGCTGGTGATGTGCGAGCCGGCCTGCGGACCCATCTGCAGCATGCCGCCGTCGACCACCCACGACGCCCCGGTGACATACGCCGCCTCGGGCGAAGCCAGGAACGCAATCACCGCCGCCACCTCGCGCGCGTCGCCCGGCCGGCCCAGCGGCACTCCCGGACGGTCGGTGCCGCGCGGGTCCTGGTCCTCCTGGCCGGTCATCGGCGTGGCGATCTCGCCGGGAGCGACGGCGTTGGCGGTGATGCCGTACTGCCCCAGTTCCAGCGCAATGGTCTTGACCAGCCCGCCGAGCCCGTGCTTGGCGGCGTCGTAGGCGGAGGAGCCGACCCGCGGCTGGTGCTCGTGCACGCTGGTGACGGCGATGATCCGGCCGCCGTTGCCGGCCTCCACCATGCGCCGGGCCGCCCGCTGCATGCAGACGAAGGCCCCGTCCAGGTCGGTGGCCACGGTGCGCCGCCACCGCTCGTAGTCCAGGTCCAGGAACTTCACCTGCTCGCCGGTGCCGGCATTGTTCACGAACACATCGAGCCCGCCCAGGGCATCGGCGAGCGCATCGATGACCTGCCCGCACCCGGGCAGGTCGGTGACGTCCAGCTGCGCGACGTGGGCTTCCCGCCCGAGCGAGCGGACCTCCTCCGCCGTCTGCTCCGCTCCGGCGGCGTCCGTGTGCCAGCTGATGCCCACGTCCAGCCCGGCCCGGGCGAGGGCCACCGCCGTCGCTTTGCCGATGCCTGAGTCCGAGCCGGTGACTATTGCGGTCCGCGGTGTGAATGCCATGGATGCATCTTGCTGGCCTGCTGCCGCAGGGCACAAGAGCCTGCCCCGGGACCGCCGCCTGATGCTAAGCATTCTTATTGTTCCGCCTAGTCAGGCGTCCTATTCTGTGCACAAGGTTTGCCAATATACCCTTCGGAAGGGGATGGCCCCGTGGACGAACGCATGAACAAGGTCCGCAGTGCGGCAGCCGACAAGGAGTGGCTGCAGTTCCAACTCGACAACGCGGACCAGGACTTGAAGGACGCCGTGCGCGAGGCGCTGTCCGCCGGAATCCTGGCCGAGGACCTGGTGGAGCCGGCGGAACTGACGCTGGAGCAGATCAGGATGATCGCGCGCAACGAGAATTAGTCCGGCGGATTCGGAAGTCCCCGCGGGATCGGGTAAGCTGTTGGGCGGCCCCTCATGTGGTGTCATCCTGTGAACTCCCCCAGGACCGGAAGGTAGCAAGGGTAAGCGGGCTCTGGCAGGTGCATGAGGGGTCTTTTACGTGATGCGGAGCCTTGGCTTGAACGGATAGTGTTTTCATCGTGAGTACAGCCCTTTACCGCCGTTACCGGCCGGATACCTTCGCGGACGTTATCGGGCAGGAACACGTCACCGAACCCCTGATGGCCGCACTGCAGAAGAACCGCGTGAACCACGCCTACCTCTTCTCCGGCCCGCGCGGCTGCGGCAAGACCACCTCCGCACGCATCCTCGCCCGCTGCCTGAACTGCGCCCAGGGGCCGACGGCGACCCCGTGCGGCGTCTGCGATTCCTGCGTGGAGCTGGGCCGCGGCGGTCCCGGCAGCCTGGATGTGATCGAGATCGACGCCGCGAGCCACGGCGGCGTCGACGACGCCCGGGACCTGCGCGAGCGCGCCACCTTCGCCCCGGTGCGCGACCGCTACAAGATCTTCATCATCGACGAGGCCCACATGGTGACCTCCGCAGGCTTCAACGCGCTGCTGAAGATCGTGGAGGAGCCGCCGGAGCACATCAAGTTCATCTTCGCCACCACGGAGCCGGACAAGGTCATCGGCACCATCCGCTCCCGCACCCACCACTATCCGTTCCGGCTGGTGCCGCCGGAGCCGCTGCTGAAGTACCTGGAGCATCTGTGCGACCAGGAGCACGTGCCGGTGGCCCCGGGCGTGCTCTCGCTGGTGATCCGGGCCGGCGGCGGCTCGGTGCGCGACTCGCTCTCCGTGCTGGACCAGCTCATGGCCGGGGCCGGGGCCGCGGGCCTGGACTACGAACTGGCCGTGTCCCTGCTCGGCTACACGCATGCCTCGCTGCTGGACGACGTGGTCGAGGCGGTCGCCGCCGCGGATGCCTCCACGGTGTTCAGCGCCGTGGACCGGGTGATCCAGACCGGCCACGACCCGCGGCGCTTCGTGGAGGACCTGCTCGAACGCTTCCGGGACCTGATCATTGTCAAGGCCATGCCCGAAAGCGCTCATGCCATCCTGCGCGGCGTCCCGGAGGACCAGATCGCCCGGATGCAGACCCAGGCCAACCAGCTCGGTTCGGCCGAACTGTCCCGGGCCGCGGACATCACCAACCAGGCGCTGACCGAGATGACCGGCGCCACCTCGCCCAGGCTGCACCTGGAGCTGCTCTGCGCCCGCATCCTGCTGCCGGCCGCGGAGCAGGCCGAACGCGGTGTGGCCGCCCGGGTGGACCGGATCGAGCGCCGGCTTAACTATGGCGGCGCCGCTGCTGCCGTGCCGGCGTCCGACGGCGCCGCGCCCGCTGCCGCCGCGCCCGCCGCCGCTCCGGCGTCCGCAGCCCCGGCGCCGGCGGTCGTCGAGCCCGCAGCCCCTGCATTCGCGGAGGCACCTGCGCGCCTGACCCCGCCGAGGGTGACGACGGCGGACTGGCCGCGCGAAGATTCCCAGCCCGGCGGCGCGCCGGCTGCCGCCCCGGAGACCGGCCGCGGCACCGGACCGGTGATCAACGCCGCCGACTGGGGCGGCGGCTGGGGCTCGTCCGCAGCGCCGGCAGAACCGGCCAAGCCCGCAGGAGCCGCACAGCCGGCAGAACCGGCCACGCCTGCAGAACCCGCGCAGCCGGCCCAGCCGGCGAACCAGGCCGGGCCTGAGCCGCGGGAAGAACCTGTTCAGCGGGAAGAACCTGCGCAGCCGGCACCGCAGCAGCCAGGACCCCAGCAGCCAGGACCCCAGGCGGCGGCGCAGCGGCCGGAACCGGCTTCGCCGCAGCATTCCGCGCCCGGCACCTCCGCACCGGCGGCTGCCCCGGGCGGGCAGGGCCAGATCGAAATGATCCGGCGGGCCTGGCCGGAGATCCTCGACGAGCTCAGCAGCATCCGGCGCGTGACCTGGATGAACGTCAGCGCCAACGCTTCGCCTGCCGGCTTCGACGGTGCCGTGCTGGCCCTGGGTTTCAAGAACCAGGGTTCGGCAGCCAACTTCGAGCGCGGCGAGCACGCAGAGAACCTGCGCAGGGCGATCCACAAGGTGCTCGGACTGGAGTGCCAGATCCGCACCGTCGACGGCTCCTCTGCGGCAGCAGGTGAGTCGGGCCCAAAAGTACCAACCAGCCGGCCTGAGCCGGCGGGGGCCTTCGCAGGGCGGCAGGCCGGACCTGCCGCCGGCCCGGCCCCTGACGAACAGGCACCCACCGTGCCGGTGCCTGCAGCCGCGCCCGCCGTGCCGGTGCCGGCCGCAGCCGCGCCGGCCCCTGCG
>NZ_JAAZSQ010000005.1:0-34218 GCF_012395835.1 Arthrobacter mobilis | reverse complement strand
GCCGCTGCACCTGCTGCCGCGCCGGCCGCTGCACCTGCTGCTGCGCCGGCGTTCACAGCCGCTGCCTGGGGACCGGCCGTCGCCAACACGCCCCGGCCTGCTCCCGCAGCCTGGGGACCGGCCATCCAGCCTGATGCTCCCGCTGCCCCCGCGATGACCGTTGCGGCGCCCCCGGCTCCGGCAGGCCCCGCCCCGGGACCGCAGCCTGCAGCTGCGCCGTCGCCCGCTCCCGTCCAAGTGTCTCCGACCCCCGCGCCGGCACCCGCGCAGGCCGTCCCGACAGCGCCCGCCGCGGCGGCGCCGGCGCCTGCCCGGGCGCCGCAGCCCGGCCCCGGCCCGGCGTCGCCCTACGAGGACATCCCGTACTCGGACGAGGAACCGGCCGACGAATGGGAGACCCCGCCGGATCCGGGCCGGAGCCGGCCGATGAGCCGCTACCAGCAGCTGCTGAACCAGGCCAAGGCCGCCGAGGCCCGGCAGGCAGCGCAGGCTCCCGGCGTCGGTGAAGGTCCCAAGCGTGGCCTAAACTTGAGCTACGTCGAGGATGTCCCCAGCGATGACGACGAAGCAATCGAGGATTCGAACCTGGTGGGACGTGCCGCCATCGAACGCATTCTGGGCGGGCGCCTGATCGAGGAGCGCAGCCTCGATGCATCCTAAATGTCAGGAGATTGAGGTTCAGTGTACGAAGGCGCCGTCCAGGAGCTGATTGACGAGCTCGGCCGCCTGCCCGGCATCGGCCCCAAATCCGCCCAGCGCATCGCGTTCCACATCCTGGAAGCGGATCCGGAGGAGATGAAGCGGCTGGTCGACGCCGTCGTCCACGTCAAGGAACGGGTCAAGTTCTGCAGCATCTGCGGCAACATTTCCGAGCAGGAGACCTGCAGCATCTGCCGCGACCCGCGCCGCGATCCCTCCGCCATCTGCGTGGTCGAGGAGTCCAAGGACGTCATCGCCATCGAGCGCACCCGCTCCTTCCGGGGCCGCTACCATGTGCTCGGCGGGGCCATCAACCCGATCGCCGGTGTCGGCCCCGAGCAGCTGCGTATCCGCGAACTGCTCAACCGCCTCTCCGACGGGCAGATCCAGGAGATCATCATCGCCACGGATCCGAACCTCGAGGGCGAGGCCACCGCCACCTACCTGGCCCGGATGCTCAAGACCATCGGCATCACCGTCAGCCGGCTGGCCTCGGGACTGCCGGTGGGCGGGGACCTGGAGTATGCGGACGAGATCACCCTCGGCCGGGCCTTCGAGGGACGGCGCAACCTGACCTGAGCAGGATCCGCGCGGGCCTCAGTCCTCGGTATCCCGGGGGTAGTCGTCTTCGTCGATGCCGGGAATACCGATGGCCTGTTCCAGCCGGTCCGCTTCGGAGCCTTCCTCCACCGCGCGGCCTGACTGCGGCACACCCCGGCCGGCCACGCTCCGTTCCGGAAGCTGCTGTTCCAGCCGGTCGGCCTCGGACCCCCCGGGCAGCACCGGAGCCGTCCCCTCGGTTTCGACGTCCTCATCCACCTCATCGGGTGAAACCGGCAGCTGCTGTTCAAGCCTGTCCGCTTCGTAGGCTTCCTGCAGCGGTTCATCGGCTGGACTGACCACGTTCCCCTCCTCTGCTGGCGGGCGGAACCTTCCGCGACCCCTTAACCATAAGCAGGCTGGGCACATTCGGCTACCCGCAGCGGCGGCACCGCCGCTGCCGGCCGTCATAACGGAACCGCCGATTCGGAGCCGCCGCGGTCGCGGCGCTAAACTCTTCTTGGTCGGCCGTACAGATGCCACGGTCCCGGCAGACCTTTGTCCGATCCCCACCGGCGTCCGCACGGCATGGCTGGAGCCCCAGCAATGCGTTAGGGCCGCATGCCAGGAGTTGTTAAGAGAGCGTGTACGCATGAGCTTGATAGTGCAGAAATTTGGCGGTTCCTCCGTATCGGACGCCGAAGGCATCAAGCGCGTGGCCAAACGCGTGGTCCAGACCCAGGCCGCCGGCAACGAAGTGGTCGTGGTGGTCTCCGCCATGGGTGACACCACCGACGAGCTGCTGGACCTGGCCGCGCAGATCACCGGCGACGCCTCGGCGCGCGAAATGGACATGCTGCTCAGCGCCGGCGAACGCATCTCGATGTCCCTGCTGGCCATGGCCATCCACGAGCAGGGTGCCACGGCCCAGTCCTTCACCGGCAGCCAGGCGGGCATGATCACCGACGCCATCCACGGCAAGGCGCGCATTATCGACGTCTCCCCGCACCGGATCCGCACCTGCCTCGAGCGCGGGGAGATCGCCATCGTGGCAGGCTTCCAGGGCATGAGCCAGGAAAGCAACGACATCACCACGCTCGGCCGCGGCGGCTCCGACACCACGGCGGTGGCCCTGGCCGCGGCACTGGATGCAGATGTCTGCGAAATCTACACGGACGTGGACGGCGTCTTCACCGCCGATCCGCGCGTGGTGCCCAGTGCCCAGAAGATTGACAGGATCTCCAGCGAGGAAATGCTGGAGCTGGCCGCCTCGGGCGCCAAGATCCTGCACCTGCGCTGCGTCGAATACGCCCGGCGTTTCGGCGTGCCGCTGCACGTGCGCTCGTCCTTCAGCACCAACGAGGGAACGTGGGTGCTGCCCAGCCCCGACGACAAGATCAAGATTCAAGAGGGAGAACCCTTGGAACAGCCCATCATCTCCGGTGTTGCCCACGACCGCTCCGAGGCCAAGGTTACGGTCCTCGGCGTGCCCGACGTCCCCGGCAAGGCGGCCGAGATCTTCGGCATTGTCGCCGGCGCGCACTCAAACATTGACATGATCGTCCAGAACGTCTCCACCAAGGGCTCGGGCAAGACGGACATCTCCTTCACCCTGCCGATCGTGGAGGGCAAGGACGCCCTGGAAGCGCTGAAGGCCGCCCAGGAGCAGGTCGGCTTCGAAAGCATCGACTATGACGACCAGATCGGCAAGCTCTCGCTGATCGGCGCGGGCATGCGCTCCAACCCGGGCGTGTCCTACCGGTTCTTCCAGGCCCTGCACGAGGCCGGGGTGAACGTGGACATGATTTCCACCTCGGAGATCCGCATCTCCGTGGTCACCCACGCGGACCTGCTGGACACGGCCGTCCGCGCGGTGCATGGCGCCTTCGACCTCGACGGCGAAGGCACGGCGACGGTCTACGGCGGCACCGGCCGCTAACCACCGTCAGACCGCTAACCACCGTCAGACACAGACAACGACGGCGGTGCCGGGCTTCGCGGCCGGCACCGCCGTCGTTGTTCCGTCCGCGCTCAACCGCCGGCGGTCTCCATCCCGGTATCGTGGCGCTTGCGGATGGCATACGTGTGGCCTTCCTCGTCCCGCTCGATCTCGAACTCCGCGAGCTCGGCCTCGGAGGCGCTCTCGTACTCGTCGTGCTTGTGGACCACGGGCGAGTCAAAGTCCGACCTGTCCGCAGGCCCCCACACGTTCCGGGTCTTTTCGGTCATCTGCATGAAGCGCTGCAGGAAACCGGTCTTTCCGGCCATCTGAATCACCTCCCATCAGGTGGCGTCCATGGCCTCATTTTAGCTCGGATTGCCCCGGAGGGCATGATAAAATGCGCCCCGGTCAGCGCTTGGGCACAATATAGGTACTGCCGTCGGGTCGCTTGACAGTCTCCCACTGGGTGGCTTCGGCCTCGCGCTGCTTCAGCAGCTGCCGGTTCTCCTCCGACATGGGGTGGTCCACCCCGCTCTTCTGGGCCGGGCCGAAGATCATCCGCAGCTTGCCCGTGAGCTCCATCAGCCGTTCTACCATGGGCTTCTTTCCTGCCATCGTGCGGCCCTTTCTCCAGCAGTGCTCCGGTGGACGGTTCAACATGTCCATAATACACTAAATGTTAGTGCACTAATTATTCGGATGGATGTGATCGCGTGGCTTCACCGGCCGTTGAAGAAGACCTCCTGCTCGAGCACCAACTGTGCTTCGCGCTCTCCGTGGCCTCCCGGAGCGTGGTGGCGGCCTACAAGCCGGTGCTCGACAGGCTGGGCCTGACCCACCCGCAGTACCTGGTCATGCTGGCGCTGTGGGAGCACAGCCCGCGCACGGTCAAGGAGCTGGGCGAGGTGCTGCTGCAGGAACCGGCGACCCTCTCCCCCATGCTCAAGCGGCTCGAGGCCGCCGGCCTGGTCACACGCAGCCGGGTGGCCGGCAACGAGCGGGCCCTCGCCGTCGGGCTCACCGAGGCGGGCACCGCGCTGCGCGGCCAGGCACTCTCCGTGCCGGGCACCATGCTGGAGCGGCTGGACCTGGACCGTGACGGCGTGCGCGAGCTGAACGCCGCCATGCGCCAGCTGATCCGCGCCGCCCAGCAGGCAGTCGCGTCCGACTAATCCACCCCGCCAGGGATATGGGGCGTTAGGGGATGTTGACCGTCAGGACAGTGGACGCCCCCGCGCCGAACCTGACCACGCCGGTCCAGCTGCCGCTCTCCAGGCCGTTCCACCGGGCCCGGACCTCGCCGGTCTGGCCGTTGGCCAGTTCCAGCGGATCCGGATCCACCCGCAGGTTGCCGGCATCGCCCGAGACGGCCACGCTGTGCAGGGTCGCCGTGGAGCGTCCGGACGCATCCCCGGCGTCATACAGGTGGGCCACCACCGTGTAGATGCCGGCCGCGGGAGCGGCCAGCACCAGTTCCTCGTTGGAGCCGGCGTTGGCCTGGCTGAACTGCTCGCCGGACGGGGTCAGCACGTACAGGTCCCAGTCCGAGCCCTCGGGCGCGCCGCTGATGGCCATCCGCGCCAGCGCGGCGCCGTCCGGCACCACCAGGCGTGACACCAGGGCGCTGGCGTCGGTGACGGCGCGGGGGTCCTGCGTGCGCTCCCCGGTCAGGGAGTCGGCCTTGGCCAGGCCCTCCACGCTGAGGTCCACCGGGTCATTGGTACCCGATTCCACCTCGATGACGGCCTCGCCCTCGGCTTCGGCCGGGTCCACGCTCACGCTCTCCGGGGCGCGGACGGCGACCGGCCGCACGGCCACCGGCGAGGTGACGGTATTGCCGGCACCGGACCAGGTCAGCTCGCCCATGGCGAATTCGCCGAAGGCCGCGCCGGCGTTCCTGAAGGTGACGGTGAATTCCGCCTTGTCCCCCTCGCCCAGTTCCAGCACCGCCGGCTCGACCATGACCTCGATGCCCGGCACTTCGGCCGTGGCGGTGTAGCGGCCGGCCTCCAGCGCGGTGACGGTCCGGGTCACGGACACCTCGCCGACCAGGGAGCCGAGGGCGAACGAGGGCACGTTGGCATTGCGCGGTTCGATATTGAACTTCGGGTCCAGGCCCAGGTTGATGCCGGCCCCCTGCAGGAACCCGGCCCACTCCCTGGCCCCGGCGTCGTAGACCAGCCCGGGGCTGGCCATCCGGCGCGGGTCCACCTCGCCGGCGCCGGTGGCGAACTTGTCATGGTCAACCGAGCCGTCCTCGGTCACCAGGTCCGAGGCGGTGGTCATCAGCGCGGACTTGACCACCGCGGCGGACCAGCCGGGGTTCTTCGCCAGCAGCAGGGCGCCCAGGCCCGCCACCTGGGGCGAGGCCATGGAGGTGCCGGACAGGAAGCCGAACTGCTCGCCGCCGTTGGCCGGGGACACCCCGGCCAGCACGCCCACGCCCGGGGCGGCCAGGTCCGGCTTGAGCAGGTCCGAGCCGACCGCCGCGGACGGGCCGCGGGAGGAGAACGCGGCCATCTGCGGGATCGGGCTGTCCGGCTCGCCGGTGGTGTCATGGTCCACCAGCGACGCGGTCAGCTCCGGATCCGCGGCGACCTGCTCCACGATGGCCGGGTCGTTGATGTGCACGGTGGGCACCGCGTGCAGGTCCAGGTCCAGCGAGTTCGGCGTCATGTTCACCAGCACCATGCCCACGCCGCCGGCCTGCTTGACCGCCGCGGACTTGTCCACG
Source organism: Arthrobacter mobilis (assembly GCF_012395835.1). GTDB lineage: Bacteria > Actinomycetota > Actinomycetes > Actinomycetales > Micrococcaceae > Crystallibacter > Crystallibacter mobilis. The sequence goes on along the minus strand of NZ_JAAZSQ010000005.1, from coordinate 28,303 downwards.
CGCGGGATGACCCCGCGTTCGCAGACCACGATCCTGCCCCTGACCTTGGCCTCGTCCAGGCGTCCCGGAAGGCAGAGCCGGGCATCGACGGCCTCGTCCGTGCCCGGGTTGCCGTCATCGGCCACCGGCGCCTCGCGCGAGAGCACGATGGGCGCCTTTTTCACTTCCTTGTTCATGATGGATGCGCCCCGGTACTTGGTGCCGTCGGAGAGCTCCACCGTGCCCTGCAGTTCATTGGAGAAGGTGCTGGCCCCGACGGTGGTGATCCAGGGGGCGCTGTGGTTGACCGTGCCGGCGGCGGGGCCGGAGTTCCCGGCCGAGGCGGCCACGAACACCCCGGCCAGGGAGGCGTGCAGGAAGGTCATCGAGACCGGGTCGCTGACGGAGTCATTGTTGCCCGAAATGGAATAGTTCAGCACGTCCACGCCGTCGCGGACGGCCTGGTCGATGGCCGCGACGGCGGCGGAGCTGTAGCAGCCGCTGGCGGCCGCGTTGGCGGCCTCCCAGCAGATCTTGTAGACGGCGATCTTGGCCGCCGGGGCGACGCCGGCCCCGGTGCCGAACTTGCGCCCGGCCACCTCGGTCCTGACCTTCGAGTTGCCCGCGGCGGTGCTGGCCGTGTGCGTGCCGTGGCCCTGGACATCCAGCGGCGAGAGGGACTCCTTCTCGCTCTTGCCCCCGGCGGCCGGATCCTGGAGGAACTCCTCGGCATAGTAGCGGGCGGCGAGCACCTTGCTGTTGCATTCGGTGCCGGCGAACCCCGAGCCGGGCTGGCCGGCTTGGCATTCGCCCTTGAAGATGCTGCCATCGGCCTTGAGCATGGCGATCCGGCCGTCGGCATCCAGGTAGGGCTCGCCCACCTTGGGCTGCTGCTTGCCGCCCAGCTGCCTGACCTCGGCGCCGTCGAAGAACGGATTGTCCGGGACGTAGCCGGTATCCAGGACCCCGACCACCGTGCCGGCGCCGGCCCGCTTGTCCGAACCGAACTGCTCCTTCCAGACGCCGTCGCTCCCGGTCAGCTGCAGGTAGTCGGCACTGGAGTAGTCCGGCTGGAACTTCTCGTCCTTGGCCACCACGGCGACGCCGGAGGCCTTGGCCAGCGCCGCCGCCTGCAGCCCGGTCAGGTCCGCCACGAAGCCGTTGGCCGCGGTGGTGAAACGGGTGCGGATTTCCACGCCCTCGGACTCGGCCAGCTGTTCCTGTTCCTGTTCCAGGTGCTGCTGGTACTTGCGGGCCGTCGGGCTCTCGATGTCCAGCCGCTCGCCCTTGTCCGGCTTGGTGGCCGGCATGCCGGCCACGCCGCCGTCGTAGGTGGCCAGCGGGTCCGCGGACATCAGGACGATGTAGCGGCCATCCTCGTACAGCTCGGGCATCTTCTCCAGGTCCGCCTGGGCCGCCGCCCCGGAACGTGCGTCCGCGGACGGGGCGGCAGTGGCCGCCATCCCGAACGGGACCGTCAGGGGTATGCCCAGGGCCAGTGCGACGGCGGCGCGCACCCGCTGCCTGCGCACAAAGCGTATGCCTTGCGTTCTCATGGGAGGTGGCGCCTTTCATCGTTGCCGGAACCGGACCGGTCAGGTTCCGTCCCCAGACTTAGTGTGAGCCCAAAATACTCTATTCGGGAACCTCGCAGAAGGTATTCAGGCACGTCAGAGGCTCCATGTCGGGCCCCTGGCGCCGCAGGGCCGCGCCCCGCGTGGCATGCAACCATTGACCATCACAAGGGGGGATAATATGCGTTTCCGTGCGCTCCCCTGCGTCAAAGTGTGCCGTCCTGCGATAATGGGGGCATGCGCCAGTCCCCGTCCGTCCGACCGGACGTCCTGCCTGCCAGCCGGTGGGTGCCCCGCGCCGAGGCCTACCGGCGCCGGGCCGCGCGCTACACCGAGGCCTACCTGGCCCGCCGCTCCGCCGGGCACAGGCATCCGGTGGAGGATTTCCTCTTCACCTACTACACGCACAAGCCCGGCCAGCTGCTGCGCTGGCACCCGGGGCCCGGCGTCGTGCTCGCCGGGGACGAGGCCCGCGGGCGGGCCGGCTGGAAGTACTACCGCGCGCTGACGGCCGCGGAACGGCAGGCCGCCGGGCTGGCCGGCGACGACGCCGCGGTCACCTTCGATGCCGCGCGCTTCCTGGCCGACCGGGCCGCCACCGTGGACTTCGTCCGCATCATCCTGGCCGGCACGGCGTCGCGGCCGGCGCGGTTTGCCTGCTTCGGGCTGCACGAATGGGCCATGGCCTACAAGTCGGCGGTCAACGGCATCCGCCACGAGTACCTGGACCTGCGGCTCGGCGCCGAGGGCACGGACGCCGTGGTGGAGTCGAGCCGGATCGGCTGCTCGCACTTCGATGCGTTCCGCTTCTACGCCCCGCAGGCGGTGCCGCTGAACACCCTGCAGCCCACCCGGGAAACCCAGCGCCTGCTGGAGCAGCCCGGCTGCCTGCACGCCAATATGGACCTGTACAAGTGGGCGTACAAGCTCACGCCCGCGGTGCCGGGCGAACTGCTGCTGGACTGCTTCGAGCTGGCGTGGCGGATCCGGGAAATGGACATGCAGGCCTCGCCGTACGATCTGTCCGGCTGGGGCTACGAGCCGATCGAGATCGAGACGGCCGCGGGGCGGGCGCGCTATGCTGCAGCCCAGCGGGCCTTCGCCGCCGAGGCCCAGGTGCTGCGCGGCCGGCTGCTCGAAACTCTGGAGGCGGTGCTGGCGGCAGCACCGGATGACCGGGCGGGTGAAGGACCATGATGCGCAGGCAGGGCCGGCAACTGGGCCGGCAACAGGTATGGCTGAGGGCTGCCGCCGCGGCCGCCGGGCTGGCAGTGCTGCTGGCCGGCTGCGGCGACCCGGACGGGCCGGGCGGGCAGGCCGGGTCCCCGCCGGCCACGGCACCGACCGGACCGGCGCCGTCGTCCCCGCCGCCCCCGGGCCCGGCACCCGCCCCGGACCAGCCGACGCGACCGACCCAGGGAGTCGACGTGACCGATGCCAAGCTGAAGATCGTGCTGTCCACCCAGGGGGTCCAGGGCAGCACCGAGCAGATCCTCGAATGCGTCGACTCGCGGCCCACCGACGCCTCCACCGTCAGCGATCCGGCGGCTGCCTGCGAGGTGCTGGCCAAATCCGGCGAGGCGGTGTTCTTCGCGCTGCCGGATCCCAACCGGATGTGCACGCAGCAGTACGGCGGGCCGCAGAAGGCGCGGGTGACCGGCACGCTGGACGGCAAGCCGGTGGACAAGGAGTTCTCGCTCACCGACGGCTGCCGGATCGCCGAATGGCAGGCGATGCAGCCGCTGTTCGGCAGCTTCGGCCCGGAAGTCTAGCTGTCCTGCGGATGCTTGGGGCCGGGCCGGCGCAGCTCGCGGTCGCGCTTGATTTTCTCCGCGACCATGCGGGCGAAGCCGGCCACCACCGCGGCGGCCAGGAACGGGATCAGCAGTGACTTGGGTCTCTCGGCCATGGGCCTATGGTATAGGCCTATAGAATGGGACTGCCCAGCTTCCCTGGAAGATCCACACTGTCCCAAGCACAGGAGTTACCGGATGCCCCGGATCATTGTTGATGTCATGCCCAAACCCGAGATTCTCGACCCGCAGGGCAAAGCAATCGCCGGGGCGCTGCAGCGCCTGGGCCAGACCGGGTTCAGCGCCGTCCGCCAGGGCAAGCGGTTCGAACTGACCGTGGAGGGCGAGGTCACCGAGGAGATCCTCGAGCAGGCCCGGCACGCGGCCGACACGCTGCTGTCCAACCCGGTGATCGAGGACGTCACGCGCGTCGAGGTCGTCAAGGACGCGACCATCGGAGTCGGCGAGTAATGAGCGAGACCCCCCTGATCGGCGACTTCCCGCCCGCTCCCGATGCCGGCCTGTCCGGGGCCCGGATCGGCGTCATCACCTTCCCCGGCACCCTGGACGACGTCGACGCCGCCCGCGCGGTGCGGCTGGCCGGCGGCACCGCCGTCAGCCTCTGGCACGGCGAGGCCAGCCTGCAGGACGTCGACGCGGTGATCCTGCCCGGCGGCTTCTCCTACGGCGACTACCTGCGCGCCGGCGCGATCTCCCGCTTCGCCCCGGTGATGGAACGGGTCATCGACGGCGCCAAGGGGTCGCTGCCGGTGCTGGGTATCTGCAACGGCTTCCAGATCCTCACCGAGGCGCACCTGCTGCCCGGCTCGATGATCAAGAACAACCACCTGCACTTCATCTGCCGCGACCAGACGCTGCGGGTGGAGAACAACGGCACCGCCTGGACCTCCGACTATGAGGCCGGTTCCGAGATCGTGGTGCCGCTGAAGAACCAGGACGGCCAGTACGTGGCCGACGAGAAGACCTTGGACGAGCTCGAGGGCGAGGGCCGGGTGGTTTTCCGCTACGTGGACGTGAACCCGAACGGGTCCCGCCGGGACATTGCCGGCATCAGCAACGCCGCCGGCAACGTCGTCGGCCTGATGCCGCACCCCGAGCACGCGGTGGAGGCCGGCTACGGCCCCGATTCCTCGGCCTTCGGCCCGGTCGACGTGCGCGGCGGCACCGACGGGCTGGGCATTTTCACCTCTGTTTTGAAGAAGATCGTAGGGGCCAACTGATGACCGACCTTAACCAGCGAGTCCAGAGCCGGCTGGAGACCCCGGCCGAGGCCAGGAACGAGCACGGGCACGACCTGGGCGGGCCGGCCGCCGCCGTCGAGCAGATCGAGGGCCGCAAGTTCAACATCGACACCGTCGAGCACGCCGCGGCCACCCCGGACACCCCGCTGCCCTGGGCCGAACTGGGCCTGAAGGAAGACGAGTACAACCGCGTGGTCGAGATCCTCGGCCGCCGCCCCACCGCCGCCGAGCTGGCCATGTACTCGGTGATGTGGAGCGAGCACTGCTCCTACAAGTCCTCCAAGGTCCACCTGCGCCAGTTCGGCGAGAAGGTCACCGAGGACATGAAGAAGGACATGCTGGTGGGCATCGGCGAGAACGCCGGCGTCACCGACCTCGGCGACGGCTGGGCCGTGACCTTCAAGGTCGAGTCCCACAACCACCCCTCCTTCGTGGAGCCCTACCAGGGCGCCGCCACCGGCATCGGCGGCATCGTGCGCGACATCATTTCCATGGGCGCCCGCCCGGTGGCCGTGATGGACCCGCTACGCTTCGGCGCGATCGACCACCCGGACACCGCCCGCCTGGTCCACGGCATCGTCTCCGGCATCGGCGGCTACGGCAACTGCCTGGGCCTGCCGAACATCGGCGGCGAGGTCGTCTTCGACTCGGTCTACCAGGGCAACCCGCTGGTCAACGCCCTGGCCGTGGGCGTGATGCGGCACGAGGACATCCGCCTGGCCAACGCCTCCGGCGCCGGCAACAAGGTGGTGCTCTTCGGTGCGCGCACCGGCGGCGACGGCATCGGCGGCGCCTCGGTGCTGGCCTCGGAGTCCTTCGACGACTCCAAGCCGGCCAAGCGCCCGGCAGTGCAGGTGGGCGACCCGTTCGCCGAGAAGGTGCTCATCGAGTGCTGCCTGGAACTGTTCAAGGCCGCCGTGGTCGAGGGCATCCAGGACCTCGGCGCCGCCGGCATTTCCTGCGCCACCTCCGAGCTGGCCTCCAACGGCGACGGCGGCATGCACATCGAGCTGACGTCCGTGCTGCTGCGCGACCCGACCCTGACCCCGGGCGAGATCCTGATGTCCGAGTCGCAGGAACGCATGATGGCCGTGGTCAAGCCGGAGAACGTCGAGGCGTTCGAGGAGATCCTGGCCAAGTGGAACGTCGAGTACTCCTGGCTGGGCGAGGTCACCGGCACCGGCCGGCTGATCATCGACTGGGACGGCGAGACCATCGTGGACGTGGACCCGCGCACCGTGGCCCACGAGGGCCCGGTCTACGAGCGCCCGTACCACCGGCCCGAGTGGCTCGACGGCGTGCAGGCGGACTCCTTCGCCGGTGAGCGGCCCTCCTCCGGCGAGGAGCTCAAGGCCGCCGTGCTGGAGCTGATGTCCTCGCCGAACATGTGCTCCAAGGACTGGATCACCAACCAGTACGACCGCTATGTGCGCGGCAACACCGCCCTGGCCATGCCCGACGACGCCGGCGTGGTCCGCGTGGACGAGGCCACCGGCATGGGCGTGGCGCTGTCCACCGACTGCAACGGCCGCTACGCCTACCTGGACCCGTACGCCGGCGCCCAGCTGGCCCTGGCCGAGTCCTACCGCAACGTCGCCACCGCCGGCGCGGTGCCGATGGCGGTCACCGACTGCCTGAACTTCGGCTCCCCGGAGGATCCCGAGGTCATGTGGCAGTTCGCCGAGGCCGTGCGCGGCCTCTCCGACGCCTGCATGGCCCTGGGCGTGCCGGTCACCGGCGGCAACGTCTCGCTGTACAACCAGACCGGCGGCGTGGCCATCCACCCGACCCCGGTGGTGGGCGTGCTGGGCAAGTTCGACGACGTCGCCCGCCGCACCCCGTCGGGCTGGCGCGAGGACGGCCAGGCCATCTACCTGCTGGGCACCACCCGCGACGAGCTGGACGGCTCCGAGTGGGCCAACCTGCGCGGCCACCTCGGCGGCAGGCCCCCGGCGCTGGACCTGGCCGCGGAGAAGCTGCTCGGCGAGCTGCTGGTCAATGCCTCCCGCGACGGCATGGTCGACGCCGCGCACGACCTCTCCGAGGGCGGCCTGGCCGCGGCGCTGTCCGAGATGGCGCTGCGCTTCGGCGTCGGCGCCCGGGTCGGCCTGGACGAGATGTGCGAGCGCGACGGCGTGGACCTGTTCACGGCGCTGTTCTCCGAGTCCCAGGCCCGCGCCGTCGTCGCCGTGCCGCGCAGCGAGGAGGTGCGCTTCAAGGACATGTGCACCGCCCGCGGTTTCGCGCACATCCGCATCGGCGTGGTGGACGCCGAGAACCAGGCGCTGGACTTCCAGGGCCACTTCAGCCTGCCGCTGGCCGAGCTGAAGGACGCCCACGAGGCCACCCTGCCGAAGCACTTCGCCTAGCCCTCCCCTCCCCCACGTCGACGACGCAGAAGGTGCCCTCCCAGGCCTGGGAAGGGCACCTTCTGCGTCGTGAACCGGGAGAGCCGGGAGGGGCGGGAGCGCTAGGCGACGGTCATTTCGCCCATCCGGTCCCAGTCCTGGCCGTCGATCTGCCGGCTGATGATCCGGGGGGTTTCCTGCAGGTACTGCGGCTGCTCGGCGATGGCCTTTTTGAAGTGCCCGCTGTTCACGTGCACCTCGCCCGCATCGTCCTTGAACGCCTCGACCAGGACGTACTCGTGCGGGTCCTCGACGCTGCGCGACCAGTCGAACCAGAGGTTCCCGGGCTCGGCGCGGGTGGCCTCGGTGAAATCCTTCACCAGCTGCGGGAAGTCGTCGGCGTATTCGGGCTTGACCTTGAATTTGACCACGATGAAAATCATGGTTCCATCCTGCCAGATGCCAGCGTCCGGGCGGCGGCCAGGTACCTGCGGGTGACCAGCCGCTGGCAGGCCGAGGCCACCGGGGCTCCGGCGGTGTAGAACCAGTTGGCGTGGCGGCTGAAGGCGAAGAGCTCGAACCAGACCGTCCCGTCCGGTTCCAGCACGGCCGTGAAGCTCTCCTCCCCCGCTTCCGGATGGCCGGGCAGGGTCCCGTAGCCGAAGCCGGTCCGGCGCCGCCCTGCGGATGCCTGGTCCTCCTCGGCCCAGACCACCTCGCAGGGCACCGGCAGCCTGAACGGGCCGGCCCCGAACCCGGCGGTGATCCGCACGCCCGCAGCGGCCCGCGGCGCCGCCGGGTCCACCCGCAGCCCGGCCAGCCGGTGCAGCTGCCAGCCCATGATCCCGGCGGCCAGCCCGGCATAGGCCCGCTCCCCGCTGCCGACGGCGATGCGGTGCCGGGCCACCCGGTAGCCTTCCGGCGCGCGGTGCTCCCGGGTCCAGCCGTGCGCGGCGTAGGTCAGCTCCCCGGGCGGGATCCTCACGGATGGTCCTGGAGCAGCTGCAGCTCCTCCTGCACGTCCGGGTCCTCGGGCCGGGCCTCGGCCAGGTGGCGCTGGATGGCCAGCGCTTCCTCGCGCCGCCCGAGCGCCCGCAGGCTGCGGGCCACCGCCCAGCGCGCCCGGTGCACCTGGTCCTCGCTGCCGTGGGCCCGGGCGGCGTCCTCGGCCAGCCGGAACTGCTCGTAGGCCCCCGGGTAGTCGCCCTTGTCCATCATCACCCAGCCCAGGTTGGTGTACAGGTCGATGGCGCATCGGTGCACCCGCTCGTCCTCCGACCGGTACAGGATGGCCAGCGCCCGGGCCGTCTGGTCCCAGGCATGGCGCTGGTCCGCCACCGCCGCCATGTGCAGGCTGTCCACGGCCAGGAAATGGTGCCCGATGTCCTCGGCCCGGCGGGCGGCTTCCTCGAACAGCGGCAGCGCCTGGCCGGGCTTGCCGCTGGCGTGCAGCACCCGGCCGCGCTCGAGCAGCACCCGGACCCGGACCACCGGCTCCTGGTCCTCGATCTGCTCGAGCATGTCCAGCGCTTCGCTGTGCCGGCCCTGCATCCCCACCGCCCGGGCAATCTGGGTGGCCAGTTCCTGCCGGTCCGCCGGCAGCGCGAACCTGTTGGTGTCCGCCTCCCTCAGGCGCTGCTCGGAGGCCTGCGGATCCGCGAAGTCCCACAGTTCGTCCAGCCGTTCCTGGGGAATCACCGGCCCTCCTCCGCCAGCCGCCGCCAGCCCAGCGCCTCGCGGTCCTGCCGCGGCAGCCTCTCCACCACCAGGTCGTAGGAGTCCTCGATCATGTCGCGGACCATCGAGTCCGCCAGCGCCCCGTCCAGGCGCACCCCGTTCCAGTGTGTCTTGTTCAGGTGCCAGGCGCCGGTGATTTCGGGATGGACGGCGCGCAGCTGCCGGGCCAGGACGGGCTCGCACTTGAGGCTGACGGTCAGCGGCTCGGCGGCCAGGTCGGAGAGCGCGAACATGCGGGCCGGGCCGGCACCGGCCCTGACCTTGAAGACCGAGAAGTCCGGCCCGAAGGGGAAGTCCTCGAAGGCTCCCGGCAGCGAGAGGCAGAACGAGCGCAGGGCGGATCCGTCCACAGGCTCGAGCCTACTCCCGGGGCCGCCGAACTCAAACCCGCTTCGCCTGCCGGAGGATGTTCCGGGCCATGGACGGAAAGATCAGGCCGTGGAAGGGCAGGACCAGCCACCAGTAGGCCTTGCCGGCCAGTCCCCGGGGGAAGTAGATGGCCCGCTGGCGGTAGACGGTCCCGGATCCGGCCGGCAGGACGGACAGTTCCAGCCAGGCATCGCCGGGCACCTTCATCTCCGCCCGCAGCCGGAGCACCTTTTCGTCGTCCTGGCCGTTCCCGGACCCGCCGATGTGCTCCACCCGCCACCAGTCCACCGCGTCGCCGACGGCGAGCCGGTCCCCGTCCCGGCGGCCGCGGTTGTGCCCTGCGCCGCCGGCCAGCTTGTCCAGCAGGCCCCTGGCCACCCAGGCCGCCGGCCACGAGTACCAGCCGTTTTTCCCGCCGATCCCCTCGATGACCCGCCAGACCTGCTCCGGCGCCGCCGTGCCTTCCCGCCGCCGCTCATCGACGTAGACGGTCCGCCCGGCCCAGTCCGGGTCGCTGGGCAGCGGATCCGACGGCGGCCGCAGCGAGGCATTGGACCAGCTGGTCTCCACCGCGCCACTGCGGATCCTGCCCAGCGCCAGCTCCACCGCCTTCCGGTAGCCGGTCAGCCCGCCGGGCGGCAGCGGCACGTACCGGTCGATGTCGTGTTCGGCGGCCACGGCATCATGCTGCAGCGATTCGACCAGCGGCACCGCCATGGAATGCGGGATCGGCGTGGTCAGGGCCACCCACCAGCCGGCCAGCGCCGGGGCCGGGACCGGCAGCGCGTAGATGTAGCGGTGGGCCAGCCCGGCCGCGTGCGCATAGCCGTACATGAGTCCGGCGTAGGTGAGGATTTCCCGCGAGCCGATGTCGAAGCTCCGGTTGAGCCCCTCGGGCAGCTGCGGTGCCTGGACCAGATAGTGGAGCACATCGCGCACGGCGATCGGCTCGATCCGCCGCCGCACCCAGCTCGGGGCCGGCATCACGGGCAGGTTCTCGGTCAGGTGCCGGATCATCTCGAAGGAGGCCGAGCCGGAACCGATCACGACGCCGGCCTGGTAGACGACGGCGGGCACCTCGCCGTCGAGCAGTATCCGGCCGACGGCGGTGCGCGAGCGCATGTGCCGGGAGAGCCGGACGCCTTCCGGGTGCAGTCCGCCCAGGTAGACGATCCGGCGCACGCCAGCCCGCGCCGCCGCGGCAGCCAGGGTACGGGCCATGGCCAGTTCCCGGCCCTCGAAGCCGGCGCCGGAGCCCATCGAATGCACCAGGTAGAACACGGTGTCGACGCCCTCGCAGGCACCGGCCGCCGCGCGCTCGTCGGCCAGGTCCCCCGCGGCGATCCCGACCTGGCCGGCCCACGGGACGGCCTGGAGCTTGGCCGGCGAGCGCGCGGTGACCCGCACATCGTAGCCGGCTGCCAGCAGCCGGGGGACGAGGCGTCCGCCGATGTAGCCGGTGGCGCCGGTGACCAGGACCAGTTTCCGCGCAGCCACGGGACGGCGCCTACCGGGTCTCCGGAGGCAGGGCCTCGTGGTGGCGCAGTCCCCGGGACCGCCGGTCTTCCTTCATCTCGGCCTCGTAGAGGTGGCGCTTGCCCTCCACCAGCTCGTCGCGGGCACGCTGCTCCATCTCCTTGAACGGGCCGTAGTAGTTGTCGTCGTAGTCCTCGACAATCTGGAACGTCCACCGGCCCTCGATCACGTTGCGCCCGACGATCTCCTGCTCCAGTGCCTCCGCCAGCCCGGTGTGGCCAGCTTCGCGGAGCAGCGCGGCCGCCTCCCCCAGGGCCAGGTCGGCGGTGCCGGTCAGGCGGTGGAAGCCGTACAGGTAGCCGCGGGCATGTTCGACCACTTCCAGGGCCTCCGAGAGCTTGCCCAGCGCCTTCACCGTCGCATCGGTGGTTCCTTCCGGGCGCCGGTGGTTCGCGTCGGGAGCATCAAAGGCAGGCGTCGTCATGGCGTTTACGATAGCGGGGCCGGCGCGCCGGCAGTAGACAGCATGCTGATTATTTGCCTAGGCTGGAGCAGGATCCCGGCACCGCGTCCCTGCCTGCCGGAAGACCAGCGGCCGCGGCCAGGAGGTTCGTCGATGACCAGCCAGAATCCGGATCCCCTGGAGGAGAACATCACCGGCCTGGAGCCCGGCGGCGGCGTGCCTCCCGGCGAAACCCCTCCGGCCGAAGCGCAGACCAGCATGACCCAGGGCCATGACGAGGGCGGGCCCAAACGCTGGGTACCCTGGCTGTGGCTGTCGCTGATCCTCGGGTTTGCCCTGATCGTGGCCGTGATGTTCTTTGTTTACGCGGGCTCGCTGGTGTTCGGGTAGGCAGCCGTGAGCGGGGCCATGGACCAGGCCGGAGACCGGGCCAAACGGGGGGCCCGGCAGGTGGCCGGCGCTGCGGAGCAGGCCTCGCAGTCCAGGAGCTTCGAGGCCGTGGCCCGGTTCGGCTTCGCCGCCAACGGCCTGCTGCACGTGCTCATCGGCGCCCTCGCACTGCAGCTGGCGCTGGGCAAATCCGGCGAAGCGGACCAGACCGGCGCCGTCGCCCAGCTGGCCGCCAGGCCCGGCGGGGCGGTACTGCTGTGGGCCGGGTTCATCGGTGCCGCGGCCCTAGCCCTGTGGCAGGTCGCCGAGGCTGTCTTCGGCGGCAGGCGGTTCCGGGACCGGGACCGGCTGAAGTACCGGCTCAAGTCCGCCGGGCTGGCCGTGGTGTATGCGGCCGTGGCCGGCACCTTCGGCGTCTACGCCCTGGGCGGGCGCAGCAGCAGCCGGGAGTCCTCGCAGGATGCCAGCGCGGCCCTGATGCAGGCACCGGGCGGGACGGTGCTGCTGTTCCTGGTCGGCGCCGGCATTGTGGCCGCCGGAGCCTATTTCATCTTCAGGGGCGTGCGGCGCAAATTCCTCGAGGACCTGCGCAGCCTGCCGGCGGGCAGGGCGGGCCAGGCGGTGACCTGGTCCGGCACTGCCGGCTACATCGGCAAGGGGCTGGCGCTGGCGGTGCTGGGCATCCTCTTCGCGGTGGCAGCCATCCGGCACGACCCGGCCCGGGCCACCGGCCTAGACGGGGCGCTCAAGGGGCTGCGGGAGCAGCCCTACGGCGACGCGGCGCTGATCGTGGTCGCCGTGGGCCTGATCTGCTACGGCCTGTACATGGCGGCGCGGGCCCGCTACGCCAAGATGTAGCGGACCCGCGGCCTGAACCTGCGGCAGTACCCCGATTAGAGGGCGGCGAGCGCTTCCAGCCGGTAGTTGGCGGCCCGGTGCGTGGCGGGCAGCTTGTCGCCGCGGCCGAACAGCTTGTTCCGCAGCGTGCCCGGCGCGTACTCGGTCGGGTAGGCGTCCAGCTTCTGCAGTTCGGGCACCACGAACTCGACAATGTCCTCGAAGGTGCCCGGAGTGATGGCGTAGGCCAGGTTGAATCCGTCCACGTCCGTCTCCTCCACCCACTCGACGAGCTTGGCCGCCACCTCGGCGCCGGAGCCGACGGTGATCGGGCCGAAGCCGCCGACGCCGACCCACTCGGCCAGCTGGCGGATGGTCCACGGCTTGCCGGTGTCGCCGGAGGCCTTCTGGAAGGTCTCCACCGAGGACTGGATGGCGTTGGACTCGACGTTCTCGCCGATTACGTCGTCCGGCCCGTAGGTGGACATGTCGATGCCCGTCCAGCCGGAGATCAGGGCCAGGGCGCCGTCGAGGTCGGCGTAGGACTTGTACTCCTCGAACTTGGCCTGGGCGGTGGCGCTGTCCGGGCCGGTCACGACGGTCTGCATCGCGTAGATGCGCACGTCGTAGCGGCCGCGGCCGGCGGCCTCGGCGGCGTCGCGGATCTTGGCGACGGTCTCCTTGAGCAGTTCCTTGGTGGGCGAGGTCACGAACACGGCCTCGGCGTTCTCCGCGGCGAACTTCATCCCGCGCCTGGAGGCGCCGGCCTGGAAGATCACCGGGGTGCGCTGCGGGCTCGGCTCGGTGATGGCAATGCCCGGGACCTTGAAGTACTTGCCCTCGTGGCGGATCTCGTGGACCTTGGCCGGGTCGGTGAAGATGCCGCGCTCGCGGTCGCGGACCACGGCGTCGTCCTCCCACGAGCCCTCGAGGAGCTTGTAGATGACCTCCATGTACTCATCCGCGTGGTTGTAGCGCTCGTCGTGCTCCATCTGGTCGTCCTGGCCCATGTTGCGCGCGGCCGAGGGCAGGTAGCCGGTGACCACGTTCCAGCCGACGCGGCCGTTGGTCAGGTGGTCCAGCGTGGCCAGCCGGCGGGCGAACGGGTACGGGTGCTCGTAGGCGGTGCCGGCGGTGACGCCGAAGCCGAGGTTCTCGGTGACCGCGGCCATGGCCGAGACCAGCAGGAATGGATCGTTGACCGGGACCTGGGCGGAGGTGCGCAGGGGAACCTCGTTGGTGCCGCCGAAGACGTCGTAGGTGCCCAGTACGTCGGCGATGAACAGCCCGTCGAACAGGCCCTTCTCCAGGACCTGGGCCAGATGGGTCCAGTAGCCGATGGTGTTGTAGTCCGCGGACTTGTCCTGCGGGTGCCGCCACAGGCCCGGCGACTGGTGGCCGACGCAGTTCATGTCGAAGGCGTTGAAACGGATGTGGCGCTTGGCTGGTGCTTCAGTCATTGTCAGACTCCTCCTGATCCGACCGTGAAGAGCCTGCACGCGGGCCGGCGCGCGGCGCACCCAGGTGCGGCGGCGACCAACGAAAAGTTCTGCTTCTCCATCGGTCCTGGCAGTAGCACCCTTGCTCCGTTCAAGGAGGGGGTTGCTGCGGCGTCACAGAGCCAGGTCTCTCAGCCGCTCGGGATGGTTACCCCACTATTGGACACCAGGTGCGCCCCGGAGGGGAAATCGGCGTCATACGCGGTAACGCCCGGCGGCCGGTGGCTCAGAGCCCCAGCCGCGGGGCCTCGATGGCAGGGCAGGTGTCCATCACGACGTCGAGTCCGGCCGCCGCGGCCCGCCGGGCCGCCGCCTCGTCCACGACGCCCAGCTGCAGCCAGACGGCCTTCGCGCCGGCCTCGATCGCCTGGTCCACCACGGGCCCGACCTTGTGCGAGTTCACGAAGCAGTCGACGACGTCGATGCCGCCGGGGATGTCGGCCAGCCGCCGGTAGCCTTTCAGGCCCAGGACGTCGTCGCCGGGCAGGTTGACCGGGATGATCTCCATGTCCAGGGATTTCCGGAGGTAGTCGGAGACCCCCATGGCGACCCGGCGGTGCGGAGAAAGCCCGACGACCGCCCAGCGCGCCGGCGTCGAGAGCAGCCGGCGGATGACTTCCGGATCATTCTGATGCGCCATGGGGCCAGCCTACGCTTCGCACCTGCGGCCGCCGGGAGACCAGCGCGCGCCCTCTACACCCGTTCCCGATTGTTACGCACTTTGTGACGCAAGTTTGCGCAGGTCAAAGCGGCACCGTTTAGATGGTAGGGACCATCCCGAGCGGCTGAGAGACCTGGCTCCGTGACGCCGCAGCAACCCCCTCCTTCAGGGAGCAAGGGTGCTACTGCCAGGACCGATGGAGTGATCACATGACTGCAGTACTGTCGCCCGGCCACGCCCCGGCCCGCAGCGCCCGCCCCGGCGACGCCGGTTCCGCGGCCCTGCCGGTCGCGTTCCAGGGCCTGCGCCGCACCTTCGGCACCGGTGCCTCCGCCCACACGGTACTGCGGGACGTGGACTTTGAGGTCCGGGCCGGTGAGGTGCTGGCCATCCTCGGCCCCAGCGGCTGCGGCAAATCCACCCTGCTGCGGGCGACCGCCGGACTGGACACCCCCTGTGCCGGGTCGGTCACCATCGGTGAAACACCCGTGGCAGGCATCGACTCCCGCTGCGCCGTCGCTTTCCAGGAACCGCGGCTGCTGCCGTGGCACACGCTCCAGGCCAACATCGCCATCGGCCTGCCCAAGGGCACCAGCGCCCGCGAAGGCAAGGCCAAGGTGGCCCGGCTGCTGGAGCTGGTGGGCCTGGCCAAGTTCGCCAAGCACCGCCCCCGCGAGGTCTCCGGCGGCATGGCCCAGCGCGCCTCTCTGGCCCGGGCGCTGGCCCGAAACCCTGCGGTGCTGCTGCTGGACGAGCCGTTCGGGGCACTGGACGCGCTGACCCGGATCAAGATGCAGGACCTGCTGCTGGATGTCCATCGGGCCGAGCCGACCACCGTGCTGCTGGTGACCCATGACGTCGACGAAGCCCTGCAGCTGGCCGACCGCATCATCGTGCTGGGCAAGGAACCCGGCCGGGAAGGCGACGGTGCCACGATCATCCGGACCGTTGAGGTGCCGGGGCCGCGGCCGCGCGACCGCGGGTCCGCCGAGCTGGCCCGAATGCGCAGCTCGCTGCTGGAAAGCCTCGGCGTCGACGGCCACTGACGCCGGCCCCGCTGCCCCCACCCACCCCCATACGTACTCCCCGTTTCCGCGCGGTGCTTCCTCCTGTGCCGCGCCCAGTTCGAAGGACCAATTCATGCCGATTTCCAGCCGTTTCCCGCGCCGCTCGTTCCTCCCGGCCGCAGCCCTGGCCATCTCCGCCACCCTGGCCCTGGCCGGCTGCGCCGCGGGCGAGAACGCCCCGGCCGGTGGCGCCTCGGACAACGCCGCCGAGGCCGCGACCCTGGACATCGACTTCGCCACCTACAACCCGCTGAGCCTAGTGATCAAGGAAAAGGGCTGGCTCGAGGCCACTCTCAAGGACCAGGGCGTGACGGTCAACTGGGTCCAGTCCGCCGGCTCCAACAAGGCCAACGAGGCGCTGCGCTCCGGCGCCATCGACGTCGGCTCCACCGCCGGCTCGGCCGCCCTGCTGGCCCGCGCCAACGGCTCGCCGATCAAGACCATCGACATCTACTCGCAGCCGGAGTGGTCGGCCCTGGTGACCGGCAAGGACTCGGACATCGACTCGGTACAGGACCTCAAGGGCAAGTCCGTGGCCGCGACCAAGGGCACGGACCCCTACTTCTTCCTGGTCCAGTCGCTGGACGAGGCCGGACTGGACACCGGTGACGTCACCGTGCAGAACCTTCAGCACGCCGACGGCCGCGCCGCCCTGGACAACGGCTCGGTGGACGCCTGGGCGGGTCTGGACCCGATCATGGCCGGCGCCGAGAAGGAAGGCGCGAAGCTGTTCTACCGGAACCTGGACTTCAACACCTACGGCTTCCTCAACGCCACCGAGTCCTTCCTGGCCGAGCAGCCCGAGCTGGCCCAGACGGTCGTCAACGCCTACGAGAAGGCCCGCGACTGGGCTGCCGACAACCCGGAGGAGACCGCGCAGATCCTCGCCGACGCCGCGGGCCTGGAGCCCGACGTCGCCAAGACCGTCATCCTCGAGCGCAGTAACCTGGACGTGGACCCCGCCCCGGGGGCCAAGCAGCGCGCGGTGCTGGAGAAGATCGGCCCGACCTTCGTGGAAATCGGCGACGTGGCCAGCCAGCAGCAGGTCGACGACGCTCTGGCCTCGCTGCTGGATGACTCGCTGGTGAAGGCTGCCGACCCGGCAGCGATCAAGGAATCCTGATGCTGGATCTGGACAAGCAGGCGCCGGTCCGGGCCCCGCAGGACCGCTCCCCGGCAAGCGGCCGGTCTGCGCTCCTGGCCACCGGCTGGGCCCGCCTGCTGCTTGGACTGCTGCTGCCTGCGGCGCTCGTCCTCGCCTGGCAGCTGAGCACCGCCGCCGGCCTGTTCAGCGTGGTCCAGCTGCCGCCGCCGGCCATGGTGTTCGAGGCCGCCGTCGATCTGCTCCAGCGCGGGGAACTGGCCCGGCACGTGGCCATCTCCACCCAGCGCGTGCTGCTCGGCTTCGCCTTCGGCGCCGCCCTGGGCCTGGCCTTCGGCGCGCTGGTAGGACTCTCCAAGGTGGCCGATGTGCTGCTGGCCCCCACCATCGGCGCCCTGCGCGCCGTGCCGTCGCTGGCCTGGGTTCCGCTGCTGATCCTGTGGATGAAGATCGGCGAGGATTCCAAGGTCACCCTGATCATGATCGGCGCCTTCTTCCCGGTCTTCACCACCGTCTCGCTGGCCCTGCGCCACGTGGACAAGAACCTGGTCGAAGCCGGCCGGGCCTTCGGGCTCAAGGGCCTGAAGCTGCTGACCACCGTCCAACTACCGGCCGTGGTGCCCTCGGTCTTCTCCGGGCTGCGGCTGGCCCTGGCACAGGCCTGGCTGTTCCTGGTGGCGGCGGAACTGATCGCCTCCTCCATGGGGCTGGGCTTCCTGCTGACCGATTCACAGAACAACGGCCGCACCGACCGCCTGCTGCTGGCGATCGTCCTGCTGGCCGTCATTGGCAAAATCACCGACGCGGTCCTGGGGATCGCGGAGAAATGGGCTGTAAAACGATGGGCGTAGAAACCTTCACCACCGACCTGCCGGCCGGGCCGGCCAGCGACGCCGGACGCATCGCCTTCTGGGAGGAGGCGGCACGCCGGCTCGACTGGGCCGAACCCTGGCACACCGCGCACACCTTCGAGCCGGCCCGCCGCCTGTCCGGGCCGGACGTTGCCGACGAGGACGCCGAGTACACCATCCCGAAGATCGAGTGGTTCGCCGGCGGCAAGCTCAACGTGGCCTGGAACTGCGTGGACCGGCACGTGGCGGCCGGCCGCGGGGAGAAGGTGGCCCTGTACTTCGAGGGCGAGCCGGGCGACCGCCGGGCCGTCACCTACGCGCAGCTGCAGAAGGAAGTGGCCAAGGCCGCCAATGCGCTGCAGTCGCTGGGCATCGGCAAGGGCGACCGCGTGGTCATCTACCTGCCGGTCATCGTCGAAACCGTCGTCATCACGCTGGCCTGCGCCCGGATCGGCGCGGTGCACTCGCTGGTCTTCGGCGGCTTCTCGGCCGAGGCGCTGAAATTCCGCGTCGAGGACACCGGGGCGAAGCTGCTGGTCACCACCGACGGCCAGTACCGGCGCGGGGCGGCGGTCCCGGTCAAGGCCAACGCCGACGCGGCGGTGGCCGGGGACAACGCCATCGAGCATGTGCTGGTCATCAACCGCACCGGGCACACGGACATCGACTGGGTCGAGGGGCGCGACGTGTGGTGGGACGACGTCGTCGGCCCCGCCCCGGACGTGCACGTGCCGGAGGCGTTCGACGCCGAGACCCCGCTGTTCATCATGTACACCTCCGGCACCACCGGCCAGCCTAAGGGCCTGGTCCACACCTCCGGCGGCTACCTGACCCAGGCCTCCTGGAGCCACGAGTTCCTGTTCTCCAACCCGGACCCGGCCCGGCGGGCCGACGACGTGCACTGGTGCACCGCCGACCTGGCCTGGGTCACCGCGCACACCTACGAGATCTACGGCCCGCTCTCCAACGGCGTCACCCAGGTCATCTTCGAGGGCACGCCGAACACCCCGCACCCGGGCCGGCACTTCGAGGTGATCGAGCGCTACAAGGTCACCAGCTACTACACCGCCCCCACCCTGGTCCGTTCGCTGATGGGCTGGTTCCCGGACGGCATCCCGGCCCAGTACGACCTCTCCTCCATCCGCCTGTGCGGCACGGTCGGCGAGGCGGTGAATCCGGAGGCGTGGAAGTGGCTGCGCACCCAGGTGGGCCGGGACACCCCCGGCGGCGTGCCGATGGTGGACACCTGGTGGCAGTCCGAGACCGGCGCGACGGTACTCTCCCCGCGCCAGAGCGACACCGCGTTCAAGCCCGGCTGCGCCACCCGGCCGCTGCCGGGGCTGGCCGTGGACATTGTCGACGACGCCGGCCGCACCGTGCCTGCCAACGTGCAGGGCTACATCGTGGTCACCCGGACCGGCCCGGCGATGGCCCGCACCGTCTGGGGCAACCCGCGGCGCTACCTGGACTCCTACTGGCGCAAGTACGCGGACCAGGGCTGGTTCCTGGCCGGCGACGGCGCCCGCTTCGACGAGGACGGGGACGTGTGGATCCTCGGCCGCGTGGACGATGTCATCAATATCTCCGGGCACCGGCTGTCCACCATCGAGATCGAGTCCGCGCTGGTCTCGCACCCGGCCGTGGTGGAGGCGGGGGTGTGCCCGACGTCCGACGCCAAGACCGGCCACGCCGCCACCGCGTTCGTGGTCCCGCTGGACAAGTCCCTAATCGGCGCCGCCGGGGAGAAGGCTGCGGCCGTGGCCGAGGAACTGCGCGCGCACGTGGCCCGGCAGATCGGCCCGATCGCCAAGCCGCGCGAGATCGTGTTCGTCCCGGACGTGCCCAAGACCCGGTCCGGCAAGATCATGCGGCGGCTGCTCACCCAGCTCTTCGAGGGCACCACCCTGGGCGACACCACCAGCCTGCAGAACGAGCCCTGCATCGCCGAGATCCAGCAGATCTGCCAGACCCGGTAGGCGTCCGGCCGGACGGCGGCGGCGGGCCGGCGCTCCAGCAAGTTCACGCCCGGCCGCAATGCTGCGCAACATTCGCGGCCTGGTCCTTGCTCCGCACCGTCCGGCTTTGCCACAATGTTGGCGACCATCCCGAGCGGCTGAGAGATCTGGCTCAGTGACGCCGCAGCAACCCTCCGGGCCCCGCCGGAAAGGTGCTACCGCCAGAAGCGATGGAGAGAGCGCAAGCAATCTTTGGTCCGGATGGTGCCGTGCCCCCGGCGCCTTCGGCCGTCATTGCCCGGGATTCCCTGCCACCCCACCAAGGAATTCGACATGAGCACAAATCCCCAGACCGCCGATCTTGCCACCCCGCTGAAGTTTGCCTACTGGGTCCCCAACGTCTCCGGCGGGCTCGTGGTCTCCACCATCGAGCAGCGCACCAGCTGGGACTTCGAGTACAACAAGAAGCTGGCCCGAATCGCCGAGGACGCCGGCTTCGAGTACGCCCTGACCCAGACCCGCTACGCCGCCTCCTACGGCGCGGACAAGCAGCACGAGGCCACCAGCTTCTCGCTGGCCCTGCTCGGCGCCACGGAGAAGCTGAACGTGATCTCCGCGGTCCACCCGGGCATGTGGCACCCGGGCGTGCTGGCCAAGTTCATCATCACCGCCGACCACCTCTCCGGCGGCCGCGCGGCGGTCAACATCGTCTCCGGCTGGCTCAAGGACGAATTCATCAACTTCGGCCTGGAGTGGCTCGAGCACGACGAGCGCTATGTACGCACCGAGGAATTCATCCGGGTGCTGCGCGGCCTGTGGACGGAGCAGAACTATTCCCAGTCCGGCAAGTACTACAACATCAAGGACTTCACCCTGAACCCGGCGCCGCTGGACATCCCCGGCCGCGCCCACCCGGAGATCTTCTTCGGCGGCAACTCCACCGCCGCCCAGGCCACCGCCGGCCGCGTGGCCGACTGGTACTTCTCCAACGGCAAGGACCTGGAGGGCTTCAAGGAGAACATCGCCGGCGTGCAGGCCTCGGCGGCGGCCGCCGGCCGGAAGCCGCGCTTTGGCCTCAACGGCTTCGTGATCGCCCGCGACACGGAGAAGGAAGCCAAGGAAACCCTGCGCGAGATCGTCGCCAAGGCGCACGTTCCCGCCGTCGAGGGCTTCCGCGACGCGGTCCAGGAGGCCGGGCCTTCCACCAAGGACGGCAAGGGCATGTGGGCCGATTCCACCTTCGAGGACCTCGTCCAGTACAACGACGGCTTCAAAACAGGACTCATTGGTACGCCCGAGCAGATCGCCGAACGTATTGTGGAGTACAAGAAGATCGGCGTGAACCTGTTCCTGACCTGCTACCTGCACTTCCAGGAGGAAGTGGAGGCGTTCGGCCGGGACGTGCTGCCGATCGTGCGCGAACTGGAGGCAGACCTCGCGCGCAAGAACGACGTCGAATTGGTTGGAGTTAAGTGAGCGAACGCAAATTCGGTTTCCGCACCCGTGCCCTGCACGCCGGCGGGACCCCCGATGCCGAGCACGGCGCCCGCGCCGTGCCGATCTACCAGAGCACGTCCTTCGTCTTCAAGGACACCGACGACGCCGCCAACCTCTTCGCGCTGCAGAAGTACGGGAACATCTACTCCCGCATCGGCAACCCCACGGTGGCCGCGTTCGAGGAGCGGATCGCCTCGCTTGAGGGCGGCATCGGCGCGGTGGCCACGGCCTCGGGCATGGCCGCCGAGTTCATCACCTTCGCCGCGCTGACCGGGGCCGGGGACCACATCGTGGCCTCCGCCAAGCTCTACGGCGGCACGGTCACCCAGCTGGACGTCACGCTGCGCCGGTTCGGGGTGGAGACCACGTTCGTCGACAGCACCGACCCGGCCGAGTTCGCCGCCGCGATCCGGCCGAACACCAAGGCGGTCTACACCGAGGTGGTGGCCAACCCGTCCGGCGACATCGCCGACCTGAAGGGCCTGGCCACGGTGGCGCACGACGCCGGCCTTCCGCTGGTGGTCGATTCGACCCTGACTCCGCCGTACCTGCTCCGGCCGATCGAACACGGCGCGGACATTGTGATCCACTCCGCCACCAAGTTCCTCGGCGGGCACGGCACCACGCTCGGCGGCGTCGTCGTCGAGTCCGGCCGCTTCAACTGGGGCAACGGCAAGTTCCCGCAGATGACCGAGCCGGTCCCCTCCTACGGCAACGTGTCCTGGTGGGGCAACTTCGGCGAGTACGGCTTCCTGACCAAGCTGCGCTCCGAGCAGCTGCGCGACATCGGCCCGGCGCTGCCGGCCCAGTCCGCCTTCCAGCTGCTCCAGGGCGTGGAAACCCTGGCCCAGCGGATGGACAACCACCTGGCCAACGCGCAGCAGGTGGCCGAATGGCTCGCCGCGGACGAGCGCGTCACCTACGTGAACTACGCCGGCCTGCCGGGCCACCCGCACCATGAACGGGCCCGGGACCTGCTGCCCCTGGGCGTGGGCTCGGTCTTCTCCTTCGGGGTCAAGGGCGGCCGCGCGGCCGGGCAGAAGTTCATCGAGGCGCTGCAGCTGGCCTCCCACCTGGCCAACATCGGCGACGCCCGCACGCTGGTGCTGCACCCGGGCTCCACCACGCACCAGCAGCTCTCCGCCGACCAGCTGGAGGCCGCCGGCGTGCCGGAGGACCTGATCCGCATTTCCGTGGGCCTGGAGGACATCGACGACATCATCTGGGACCTGGACCAGGCCCTGGCCGCCTCGCAGCGGGCCGGCGCCGAGCACGGCCCGGACCGCACCCACGAGGAGCATGTCTTCGCGCCCAGCGAGTTCGCCTCCCCCACTTACGACGGCGAGGCCTGCATGCTGCCGGCAGTCCGCGCCACGCACACCGAGCCGGGCACCCGGGTGGTCGAGTCCGTGGAGGAACTGGTCGAGGCCGAGGAAGAAGGAGCCGCCAAGTGAGCACCGCCACTGCCGAGCGCACCTGGGAAGGCCCCTCCGCCCCGGAGCGGCTGAACATCCTGCGCAACACGAAGTCCATCGCGATCGTGGGCGCCTCGGACAAGCCGAGCCGGGCCTCCTACTTCGTGGCGACCTACCTGCTGTCCTCCTCGCCCTACAAGGTCTACTTCGTGAACCCGGTGGCCAAGGAGATCCTGGGCCAGCCGGTGTACCCCTCGCTGGCGGCCCTGCCCGAGGTCCCGGACCTGGTCGATGTGTTCCGCAAGCACGATGACCTGCCCGGGGTGCTGGACGAGACCATCGCCGTCGGCGCCAAGACCATCTGGCTGCAGCTGGGCTCCTGGCACGAGGAGGTCGCGGCCAAGGCCGAGGCGGCCGGGCTCAACGTGGTCATGGACCGCTGCGTGAAGATCGAGCATGCCCGCTTCCACGGCGGCCTGCATCTGGCAGGCTTCGATACCGGCGTGATCTCCTCCAAGCGCCAGCTCACCGCCTAGGGGCGCACCCACCTCCCGCCGCAGGGCACAAAGCCGCCAGGTTCCGCCGGAGCCTGGCGGCTTTTTTTGCGGCCCGCCGTTCAGGCGCCGGGCGCTGCTGCCCGCCCCCGGCGGCCCTGCGCACTCCTCCCAAGAAATACCCAAGGTCCGGTCGCGACCCTGAGGTTAGCCGATTCACTCGACTAAGGGGGGAAACCAATGTCGCTGCACCCTGCCCGGAACCCAAAGCCGCCCAACACTCCACCGCCGGACCGCGGCGGAAAACCGTCCCTCGCGCGCAGGGTCACCGCCGGGCTGACCGCCCTGGTCCTGGGCGCCGGCGTCCTGCCGACCACGCTGGCCCCGGCGGCCCTGGCCGCACCGGTGGGCCACGGCCTGACCCTGAACGCCGGGGACATGCGCTTCATCCTCAAGCAGATCAAGATCGCCGAGAACCACGCGACCAAGGAAGATGCCCAGGGCAACCCGGTGCCCGGCCAGCCGCTGCTCGGCAACGGCCCAAACCAGATCGCCAACCCGCTGCTGCCCTACGGGCTGCGCACCGTGGACGGTTCGGAGAACAACCTGGTGCCCGGCCAGGAGCACTACGGCGCCGCGAGCCTGCCCTTCCCGCGGCTGGCCGACCCGCAGTGGCGCACCACCGCCGGCGGGCAGAACTACGGATCGGTCAACGCCACCCTGACCGACGCCGAACCGCGGTTCATCAGCAACGTGATCGTGGACCAGACCGCCTCCAACCCGGCCGCCGTCGCCGCCGCCGGCAACGCGCACCGCACGGTCAACGACGGGCCCACCGCGGTGCCCTGCGCCGAGGGGCAGGATCCGGCCACCGACCGGTGCGTGCCCGAGGGCGAGACCCTGGACATTCCGAACATCACCACGGACTTCGGCCTCTCCCCGCCGTACAACGGCTTCTTCGCGCTCTTCGGCCAGTTCTTCGACCACGGCATCGACTTCACCAAGAAGACCAAGAACATGGTCATCATGCCGCTGGCCGCCGACGATCCGCTGGTGGCGGAGGGCAAGGTGCCGCCCAACCAGCGCTTCATGGTGCTGAACCGGGCCGAGAACCAGCCCGGACCGGACGGCAAGATCGGCACCAGCGACGACGTCCCGGACGGCACCAACACGGACTCCCCATGGGTGGACCAGAGCCAGACCTACTCCTCGCACTCCTCGCACCAGGTCTTCCTGCGCGAGTACGAGCTCAACGGCGAGGGCAAGCCGGTCTCCACCGGCAGGCTGAGCGAAGGCACGCCCAACGGCACCCAGGGTGGCATGGCCACCTGGAAGGACCTCAAGGAGCAGGCAGCGTCCAAGCTCGGCCTGCTGCTGTCCGATACCGACGTGGCCAACATCCCCATGCTCGCCACCGACCAGTACGGGCGCTTCCTGCGCGGGCCCAACGGACTGCCGCAGTACGTGACCAAGGACAACCGGCTCGTCGAGGGCAACCTGGCCAATCCGGTGGCTCCGCCCGCGGACGTGCAGCGGATCGGCATCGCCTTCCTGGACGACATCTCTCACTGGGCCGTGCCGTTCAGCTCCCGCACCGGCGCGCCGCTGGCGCCGGACGGCGACGCCGGCATCACCGGACAAGCAGGACCGCAGCAGGCGGGCACCTATGACAACGAAATGCTCGATGCGCACTTCGTCGCCGGGGACGGCCGGGTCAACGAGAACATCGGCCTGACCGCCGTCCACCAGATCTTCCACTCGGAGCACAACCGTCTGGTGGACTACATGCAGGACCTGCTGACGCACCTGAACCTGGACCTGCACGAGTGGAAGCTGGGCAACGGCGAGTGGAACGGCGAGCGCCTCTTCCAGGCCGCCCGCTTCGTCACCGAGATGGAATACCAGCACATTGTCTTCGAGGACTTTGCACGCAAGATCCAGCCGGGCATCAACCTGTTCAACCCGGCCACCCAGTCCGACACCGGCACCAACCCGGCAGTCCTGGCCGAGTTCGCCCATGCGACCTACCGCTTCGGCCACTCGATGCTCACCGACCGGGTGGACCGGAAGACCAACAGCGGCACCGACATCGGCATGCCGCTGCTGCACGCCTTCCTGAACCCGCCGGCCTACTATGACGGCGGCGGCAGCCCGCTGACCCCGGAGGAAGCCGCCGGCACCATCGCCATGGGCATGACCGACCAGGTCGGCGCCGAGATTGACGAGTTCGTCACCGACACGCTGCGCAACAATGTGCTCGGCCTGCCGCTGGACCTGGCGGCGCTGAACATCGCCCGCGGCCGCGACACCGGCGTGCCGACGCTGAATAACTTCCGCAAGGACCTGTACCGGAAGACCAATGAGTCCTCGCTGAAGCCGTACTCCAGCTGGGTGGACTTCGGCCAGGCGCTCAAGCACCCCGAGTCCGTGGTGAACTTCATGGCCGCCTACGGCACGCACCCGAGCATCACCGGGGCCACCAGCATCAAGGACAAGCGGGCCGCGGCGCAGCTGCTGTTCGACATGGACGTGAACAACCCGGACACCCCGGCGGATGCCTACAGCTTCGTCAACAGCGCCCCGGAGACCGAGTGGGCCACCGAGGACGGCAGGTCCGCCACCGGCGTGGACAAGATCGACCTGTGGACCGGCGGGCTGGCCGAGGCGCAGAACCTCTTCGGCGGCCTGCTGGGCAGCACCTTCAACTACATCTTCGAGCGGCAGCTGACGGACCTGCAGGACGGGGACCGGCTGTACTACCTCTCGCGCACCGCGGGCCTGAACCTGCTCACGCAGCTGGAAGGCAACTCGATGGCGGAGCTGGTCATGCGCAACACCAGCGCGGTGGCGCTGAAGGCGGACGTCTTCGGCACCGCCGACTGCGAGTTCGAGCTGGGCAACATCACCGCCGGCAGCGGCAACAACGTCCTGGACGACCCGGCGTCGGCCTGCGACGAATCGAAGCTGCTGCTGCGGATGGCCGACGGCACGATCCGCTACCGGGTCTCCAACACCGTGGACCGGCCGGGCCTGAATGCCCAGGCCACCTACAACGGAACCGCCGGCGCGGACAAGGTCTGGGGCGGCGTCGACAACGACACCTTCTGGGGCAACGAAGGCGGCGACGTGATCGAAGGCAGCGACGGCGCCGACACCGCGCTCGGCGGCGAGGGCAACGACCGGATCACCGACTCCGCCGGGGACGACGTGCTCAAGGGCGGGCCGGGCAACGATGCCATCGACGCCGGCCCCGGGCTGGACCTGGTCATCTCCGGCTCCGGCGACGACTTCTCCAACGGCGGCCTGAACGCCAACGAGCACTTCGCCGGCGAAGGCAACGACCTGGTCATCGCCGGCGACGGCCCGGACACCGTCTTCGGCGGCGGCGGCGACGACTGGCAGGAGGGCGGCAACTCCAACGACCTGCTCCAGGGCGACAGCGGAGCGCCGTTCTTCGACGACCTGAACGACCCCGGCCACGACGTGCTGATCGGTGACAGCGGCGAGGACGACTACGATGCCGAAGGCGGCGACGACATCCTGGTCGCCGGCCCCGGCGTCGAGCGCAACCACGGCGTCTACGGCTTCGACTGGGTCACCCACGCCCGCTCCGCGGAAGCGGGGAATTCGGACATGCGCATGCTGGTCGTGGACGGCCCGGATGCCGTGCGGGACCGGTTCCTACTGGTCGAAGGCCTCTCCGGCTGGGACAAGGACGACGTCCTGCGCGGCGACGACAACGCCCCGGCCGATCCGGCCGAGGACGAGGTCAACGTGCCCGGCCTGACCAACGTGCTCGACGCCGAAGGCATCAAGCGGATCAAGGGCCTGGCGGACCTGCTGCCCGAGGGCGCCACGGAGTTCGGGGCCGGCGACATCATCATCGGCGGTTCCGGCTCGGACGAGATCTGGGGCAACGGCGCCGACGACATCATCGACGGCGACAAGTGGCTCAACGTCCGCCTGAGCGTCCGCACGGACCCGGCGGATCCGGCCACCGAGACCCGCAGCGCCACTTCGCTGAAGGAGCTTCAGGCGGACCTGCTGGCCGGCAAGATCGACCCGGCCAACGTGGTCATCGTGCGCGAGATCCTGGACACGGCAGCGGAGTCGGACATCGACACCGCCAGCTTCTCCGGCCCCCGCGACGAATACGACATCAGCACCGTTGACGGCGTCACCACCGTGACCCATGTCGGCGGTCCCGCCGGAGGCGGCGGGGATGACGACGGCGAAGAGGCCAACGAGACCGGCGAGGACGGCACGGACCGGCTGACCAACATCGAGCGGCTGCGCTTCGCGGACCAGACCGTGGACATCGACGGGCTGGACGTGGCGGCCCCGGCGGTCACCGACCGGGAACCGCAGGCCAATGCCGCCGAGGTTCCGGTCACCGAGGACATCAAGGTCACCTTCAGCGAACCGGTCACCGGGGTCGACGAGGCCTCGATGCTGCTGATCACCGCCTGGAACGGAGCCTTCGTGCCGGCCACCGTGTCCTGGGACGAGGCCACCCGCACCGCGAAGCTGGACCCGGCCGAGGACCTGGAGCCGGAGACGGTGTACATCGTGGAGCTGGGCGACACCATCCGGGACGCGGCCGGCCTGCCGCTGGAGCAGACCAGCTGGAGCTTCGTCACCGAAGGCCCCGCGCCGGAGGTGGCGCTGCGGACCCCCGGTGACGGGGCCGCGGAGATCGCTGCCGACACCAACGTGACGGCCACCTTCAGTGAAGCGGTCAGCGGCGTTGGCACGACCACCATGACACTCACCCCGGCCGGCGGCACCCCGGTGGCCGCCGCGGTGACCTGGGACGAGGCCACGAACACGGCCACGCTGGATCCCGACGCCGCACTGGCCGCGGACACGCTGTACACGGTGGAACTGACCGGCATCGAGGATCTGCAGGGCAAGCCCCTGGCGGCCACCAGCTGGAGCTTCACCACCACCGGGCCCGCCCCGGCGGTGGCCAGGCAAGTCCCGGCCGCGGATGCCGCCGGCGTGGCCGCCAACGGCAGCATCACCGTCGGCTTCAGCGAGGCCGTCACCGGCGTCAGCGCGGCCACGCTGAGCCTGGCCGCTCCCGACGGCGCCACCGTGCCGGCCGCGGTCAGCTACGACCCGGTCAGCCGGACCGCCACCTTGGACCCGCAGGCCAACCTGGCCGTCGGCACCCGCTACACCGTGGCGCTGGCTGCCGGCATCCGGGACCTGCAGGGCAAGGAACTGGCCGCCTCGCAGTGGTCCTTCACCACCGAGTCCGGGCCGGAACTGACCAGCCGGGCACCGGCAGCGGATGCCGCCGGCGTGGCCGCCAACGGCAGCATCACCGTCGGCTTCAGCGAGGCCGTCACCGGCGTCAGCGCGGCCACGCTGAGCCTGACCGCTCCCGACGGCACCACCGTGCCGGCGGCGGTCAGCTACAACGCCGCCACCCGCACCGCGGTGCTGAACCCGAACGCCAACCTGGCCGTGGACACCCGCTACACCGTGCGGCTGGCCGAAGGCGTCAGCGACACCACCGGCAACCCGCT
>NZ_JAAZSQ010000012.1:15765-115548 GCF_012395835.1 Arthrobacter mobilis | reverse complement strand
ACGGCCCGCCCGACGCCCGGCACACGGCGGCAGCAGCCCGGGATTTGCCCGTCCTGCTACCCGGAGGCCGCCGGGCGGAGCCGCTGTCCACCGATGGGGGTTGGGGTAGGTTTTAGGCGTACCTTGCCAACTGTTCGGAGGGGACAGCATGCCGCGATGTATTCCGGAGCGGCCCGGGTTCGGGCCGGACAGGCACGCCGAACGGGACGTCTGGGAGGCATTGGAACGCCAGCTTCCGCCGGACGCCATCCTGATGCACTCGGTGGGTGTGAACGAAAACGGGCGGGAACGGGAAATCGACCTGCTGGTGCTGTGGCCACACGTGGGGATCGCTGCCATCGAGGTCAAGGGCGGCCGGGTCAGCTACGAGGCCGGGCGCTGGTACCAGCAGGGAAACAGCAACAAATATCCGCTGCAGGACCCGGTCACCCAAGTCCAGGACGCGCGCCATATGCTCCAGCGCTATCTCGGCGCCCATCTCGGGCTGCGCAACGAGGCCCGCTTCGCCCACCTGCTCGCCTTGCCCTGCACCTCCGTCCCGCGGGACTGGGAAATCCCCGGCTGCAGCCGGTCCATGGTCATTGCCCGGGAAGATCTGGACCGCGCGGCGGAAGCGGTCCGCGGCGCGCTTAACGCCTCCGGCGACGGTGACGGTGACATCAGCCAGGAATCGCTGGAGCGGATGACCGCCGAAATCCTGCGGGCACTGCCGGCCGCAGCCGGCCTGCCGCAGCCGGCCGCGGAGCATGAAGCCATCGCGGACCAGCTGACCCGGGACCAGGGCCGGACCCTGAATCTGCTCCGCTATCAGAAACGCGCGAAGATCATCGGCGGGGCCGGCAGCGGCAAGACCTGGCTGGCCTTGGAGCAGACGCGCCGCCTGGCCAAGGCGGGCAAGCGTGTGGCGCTGCTGTGTTACGGCCGGGGCCTGTCCCGCTACTTCGCCCGCGTAACCGGCAACTGGAAACCGCACGAACGCCCCGCGCATGTGGGGATGTTCCATGACCTGCCGCTGCGCTGGGGAGCGCACCACCCGCTGGATCCGCGGATGCTCACCGACGACTACTACAACCGCCAGCTGCCGCGGACGCTGATGCGCCGGGCCCGGCGGCAGGACAAGTCGGAGCTGTTCGACGCGATCGTGGTGGACGAGGGCCAGGACTTCGAATCCGTCTGGTGGGAGGCAATCCTGCTCTGCTTGAAGGATCCGGCGGAGGGCGGCCTGTTCGTCTTCTCCGATGACAGCCAGCGGATCTTCAACCGCAAGGGCAACCCGCCGGTGTCCTCGGACCCGTTCGTACTCGGTGAAAACGTCCGCAACACCAAACAGATCGCCGCCTTGTGCGGATCCCTGTCCGGGGAGCTGACCCGGCCCCGCGGACTCTCCGGCGCCAAGGTCCGCCTGGTCGAGGCGCCGGTGGCGGAGTCCACCGGCCGGGCCGACGACGCCGTTGCGCACCTGACCAGCGTCGAAGGCTGGGCGCCTGGGCAGGTGGCTCTGCTGACCACCAAGCGCAATCACCCGGAACAGCAGCAGATCATCGACCGGTACGGCTGGGACGGGTACTGGGATTCGTTCCTCGCAGCGGATTCGGTGTTCTACGGCAACGTGCTTGGCTTCAAGGGCCTGGAACGCCCGGTGGTGGTCCTGGCGGTCAACGGCTTCGGGGATCTGGCCCGGGCCCGCGAAATCCTGTACGCCGGGCTGTCCCGGGCCCGCAGCCTGCTGGTGGTTGCCGGCCCGCGGCAGTTGCTGGAGGAGGTCGGCGGTCCCGCGGTCGCCCGCCGGCTCGGCGACGCCGAGAGCTGGGACCCTCCACGCTGAGTGGGCCACGAGGGACCCGCAGGAGAGCGGCCCGGGCTCGGTCCTGAGCGCCCGTAGGTTGGGCAGCCGCTGAATGCTCAGCGGCCGACGAACTCCGGCTTCTGCTTGGCTACGAACGCCTTGGTCCCGATGCGCGAGTCCTCCGTGCCCGCGGCCCGGCCGAAGGCGGCCCGCTCAACCAGCAGGCCTTCCGCCGTCGGCAGCCCGGCGGCGGCATCCACGGTGCGCTTGGCATTGGCGACGGCGGCAGCAGACTTGGCCGCAATTTCCCGGCAGGTCGCCGCGGCGGCGTCGAGCATGTCGTCCTTGCTCGCGAACACCGCATTCACCAGGCCGATCCGGTGCGCTTCCTGCGCGGGGATGTTCCGTCCGGTGTAGATCAGTTCCTTGGCCATGGCCGGACCCACCAGCTGGGGAAGCCGGACGGTGCCGCCGAAGCCGGGAATCAGCCCCAGCCCCACCTCGGGCAGCCCGAACCTGGCATTCTCGGTGGCGTAGATGAAGTCGCAGGCCATCGCCAGCTCCAGCCCGCCGCCGAGGGCGTAGCCGTTCACGCAGGCGATAACCGGCAGGCCCAGCGTCTCCAGCATCCGGGTGAAATCCTGCATGGCGGCGCTGTGGGCCTCGGCCTCCGCCGGAGTCATCTCCGCCAGTTCGCGGATATCGGCACCGGCGGCAAAGGCCTTCTCCCCGGCGCCGGTGATCAGGATGCTGCGCACCTCGGCGCCCTCCTCCGAACGCACGTCGGCCACGAACTGGCGCAGGTCCGCGATCACCTGCGCATTCAGGGCATTGAGGGCGTCCGGGCGGTTGATGACCACCGTGGCCAGCTCGCCCAGGCATTCAAGGGTGATGGTCTCGTAGCTCTTCTCCACGGTGGTTCCCCTCCTGGATCGGTCCCAAATCCCTCCCATCATGCCACGGCAGGGGCAGTACTCAGCAGGGCGACGGCGTCCGCCACCTGCTGCCGCCCGCCGGCCACGTGCCAGCGGTAGCCGTTGACGTCGACGACGGCGCTGTCCCCGCCTGCCGCCTCGACCAGGGCCAGGCCGGGCAACCAGTCCCATTCCGGCAGTCCCTGCTGGAACCAAACCCCGAAGATCCCGGCTGAGGTCGCCGCCAGCTCGCAGGAGGCCGAGCCCCAGCTGCGGTAGGTGGCCGCCCCGAGCACCGCCGCCAAGTAGGGCTGCGCCGCTGCGTCGTCGCGCAGATAGGTGTGGTGCAGATAGACGGAGGCGCAGCTTTGTGCCAGCGGGGCCGACACCGCCTGGCCCGCCGGCACGCCGTTCCGCGTGGTGGGCAGGTTCTGGCCGCCGAGCCAGAGCGCATCCTCGGCCGGGTGGTAAATGGCGCCCAGCCGCACGCCGCCGTCGTCCTTCAGGGCCAGCGCCGAGCACCAGTAGCTGCCGCCGGTGAAGAAGTTGTAGGTGCCGTCCACCGGATCGATCACCCAGGTCCGGCCCGAGCTGCCCTCGTGGCTGGAACCTTCCTCGCCGAGGATGGAGTCCTCCGGCCGCAGCCGGCGCAAGGTGTCCACCACCAGCTGCTCGGCGGCGTGGTCGGCGGCCGTGACGACGTCCGAGATGCTGGTCTTCTCCTCGAAGGTGGTGACGCCGGTCCGCATGCGGGCCGCCAGTGCGCCGGCGGAGCGGACCAGCCAGGCAGCCAGGGCGGTGTCGTCGAGGGAGTCCGGAGCGGTTCCGTCCGGGGATACGGCGGTGATCATGGACACCAGCGTAGTGCCCGAGGGGCCCGAATCGAGCGCAGCGAGGTTTGGGAGGGCCCGAATCGAGCGCAGCGAGGTTTGGGAGGGCACGAAGCGCTATCCGGCGAGGGACCCGGCGACTGGTCATCCGTACAGAACCGCCCGGTCCGAACCGTGGCCGAGCACATACCGCCGCCGCCGGCTCCCCGCTAGCGTTCAATGAGGAAGGCCCCGGGCCGGCAGTCATCACGGAAGCACCACGAAAGGCAGCATTTATATGGACGCTCTCTGCGTCGAAGACTGGAAGGTTCTCACCGGGCGGCAGGTCCAGATCAAAAAAGACGGCCGGATCGTCCGTACCGGACGCGTGGACACTGTCACCAAGGCTGCGAACGCGCTGTGGCTGGCCAGCCATGGACCCCACCTGCGGACCCTGTTCGAGAAGGCGGAAGGCTATACGGCCTGGCCGGTGGCGGAGGAGCCGGAGGCCGTCGGCCAGTAGCTGTCCGGGGGCGGCCTTCCCTCCGGCGGCCCTGCTCGCGCCGGACTTAGCCAATTCTTAGATAACCCACACCCTCTGCCCACGTTCAGCCCCGAAACTGGCTGTGTGCCGCCCGCAAGGCCCCAGCGGGCGGCATCCAACTGAAAGCAGAGGTCCACATGAATACCCATACCAAACCCCCGCTTCCGGCAGTCCGCGCAGTTTCCCTGGTTTGTCCTGGCTACCGCCATCGTGGTGGTGGTCGCCGCTGGTGCCGCCGGCGTATGGTTCACGCACATCGAGCCCATGCTTGAGCGGCTCCTCGGCGCGGTCTAGGGACGGCGGCGGGTAGGATCAAGCCAGCATGCACCCGGTGCGGCGGCGCCGGGCCGGGTGCACCCGATTCCAGCCCCGACCCGTGGAAACGAGGCATTCGATGCAGAATGTCAACGTGCAGCCCCGGCCGCCGCGCCAGCCCGGCTACGCGCGCCGGAGCAGTTTCTCCGCCTGGCCCCTGCGCACCAAGCTGCTGCTGGCCACCTTGGCCCTGCTGGCTGCCATGTCCGCCACCGTCGGCCTGATCGGCTACGGGGCCATGAACGTCTATCTGTCCGGACAGCTGGACCAGCAGCTGGAAGAAGCCTCCAACCGGGCCATCCACTTCGGCCTGCTTTTCCACGGGGCGGACGAAACTCCCCCGGACCCGCTCGCGGCCCCGGCCCAAGGTGCCGGCACCCTCAATGCCCGCATCAGCGACGGCGAGTTCTGGCGGGCCGGGCTGCTGACACCTGCCGGGCACCGGCAGGATCTGCCCGAGGAGGACGTACAGCAGCTGGGCAGCCTGGCGGTGGGGGCGCCGCCGGTCGACCGCACCTTGTCGGTGGGCAGCTACCGCCTGATTGCGCGTGCCGATGAGGAGGACGAAAGCGTCATCATCACCGGACTTCCCCTGGCGGGGAAGGACAGGACGCTGGCGTCGCTGACCACGACGACGGCGGCCGTGTCGCTGGCGGGGCTGGCCGCCACCGGGCTGCTGGGCCTGGTCATCATCCGCCGGACGCTGCGTCCGCTGGAGGACCTGTCCGCTGTGGCCACCCGGGTCTCGAAGCTTCCGCTGGACCAGGGCGACGTGGCCCTGTCCGTGCGGGTTCCCCCGGCCGCCGCGCAGCCGGTCACCGAAGTCGGCCGCCTGGGCCATGCCTTCAACCTCATGCTGGACAATGTCGCTGGCGCCCTGGGTGCACGCCGGCGCATCGAAACCCAGCTCCGCCGCTTTGTCGCCGATGCCAGCCACGAGCTCCGGACGCCGCTGGCGACGATCCGCGGCTACGCGGAGCTGATCCGGTTCACCCAGCCGCTGGCTCCGGACGGGCGGCTGTACCTGGAACGGGTCGAGTCCGAGTCGCTGCGGATGACCGCCCTGGTCGAGGACCTGCTGCTGCTGGCCCGGCTGGATGAAGGACATCCGCCGCAGGAGGAGGACGTGGACCTGACCCAGCTGGTGGTCGAATCCGTCAGCGACGCCCAGGCCGCAGCACCGGCGCATACCTGGCGGGTCCAGCTGCCGGACGAACCGGTGACCGTGCGCGGGGACGAACGCCAGCTGCGGCAGGTGCTGATCAACCTGCTGGCCAACGCGCACCGGCACACCGGTCCCGGCACCACCGTGGTGGCCGCCCTGCGCCGGGAAGCCGGGGCCGGCGCCGTCGTCACGGTGACCGACGATGGCCCCGGCATTGCCCCGGACCTGATGGACAGGATTTTTTCCCGCTTCACCCAGGGCGATCCGGCCCGGTCGGACAGCGGCAGCCACGGCCTGGGCCTGTCCATCGCCGACGCGATCGTGGCCGCCCACGGCGGCCGCATCGGCGTCAGCAGCAGGCCGGGCAGGACGGAATTCACCGTCCGCCTCCCGGCGGCCGGTCCTGCCTGCCAACCGGACCCCGTCCCGGATACGCTGTGAGCAGTATGCCCGTACCTTGTGCCCGCAACGGCACCGCGACAGCGGAAGGAAAGCGCATGACCGAGCCTCCGGCCCAGGCCCTGACCGACCATCTGCCCCGGCTGCGCCGTCCGGACGGCACCCCGGTGCGCGCCCTGGTCGTGGACGACGAACCGCGGCTGACTGAACTGGTCAGCCTGGGCCTGCGGCTGGCCGGCTGGGAAGTGGCCACGGCCGGAGACGGCGCCGCGGCGGTCCAGCGGGCCCGCGAGTTCCACCCCGACGTGCTGGTCCTCGACATCATGATGCCCCTGCTCGACGGCGTCGAAGTGCTGGCCAGGATCCGCTCGTTCGCGCCGAACGTGCCGGCGCTTTTCCTCACGGCCAAGGACGCGGTCTCGGACCGCATCGCCGGCCTGACGGCCGGGGCCGATGACTATGTCACCAAGCCGTTCAGCCTGGAGGAAGTGCTGCTGAGGCTGCACCGGCTGGTCCAGCGCTCCGGTGCAGCGGCCGACAGCTCGGTGCTGGTGGTCGGCGACCTGGTGCTGAACCTGGACACGCATGAAGCCAGCCGTGGCGGCGAGCAGATCCAGGTCACCGCCACGCAGTTCGAACTGCTCCGGTTCCTGATGGAGAATCCGCGCCGCGTGCTGAGCAAGGCCCAGATCCTGGACCGGGTCTGGGCCTACGATTTCGGCGGCCAGTCCAACATTGTGGAGCTGTACATCTCCTACCTGCGCAAGAAGATCGACGCCGGCCGGGAGCCGATGATCCACACCGTGCGCGGCGCCGGCTACATCCTCAAGCCCGCGGAACCGGCCTGAGTCCATTGCGGAAATAGTCAGCTGGCTTAGGATTTAAGGGCGTGCACGCATGGTTCCGTTCAACCCCGAGGAGAACAACATGAGCAGTGCCCCGAACCACAACGAACTGCCGCTGCCGGACTATGACCATTTGCCGCTGGGCACCCTGCCGTCGCGGATCAGCGGCCTGGACGAGCAAGGCGTGGCGGCACTGCTCGAGTACGAAACCCAGCATGGCAACCGGCTGCCGGTGGTGCAGGTGCTCCAGGAGCGGCTGGACGCTCTGCGCCAGGGAGCCACCCCCAGTGGCAGCGTGCAACAGGATACGCCCGAGGTCAGCCAGGGCCATGCCGGTTCCAAGGTCTCGCCGGCCACGTCCGGCCCCCCGATGAATCCCCCCTCGCACGGGGATCCCACCAACCCCGCCCAGCCGCGCTGAGCCGCGCGCTTCACTGCCGGTCCGGCGGCCGTTCCCCGTAGTAGCGGGCCAGCCACCGGCACAGGCCGTCCAGGCCCGGAAAGAGCACGCGTTCGGTCACGTTGGCCTGGTCCAGGTGGTCGCGGACCCGCCACTTGAGCTCCGCCGGAACCACAACCTTCCGGAACAGCTCCGGGTGGCGGGCCAGCCAGTCGCCCAGGCTGGCCCGCGGGTCGGTCATGACGGAGAACACTGCCGCCTGGTTGGCGATGCGTGCATCCAGTGACGGAGGCTCGAAGAAAACCGGAACGCTGTTGCCTTCGGCATCGTGCAAGGTGTCGAACTCTTCCAGGGTGGCTGCGGCGCGGGAGAGCATCTCGACGGTGAAGAGCCCGGAGCCGCTGGCCTCGGTTTCGTCCCGCAGCACCTCCGGCAGCAGCCGGTGGGCGGCAGCGTAGTCCACGCACCACACCACCCCGGGTTCGTCATAGAGCGCCAGGTCCGCAGTGGCGAAGTGCAGGGCGACATAGGGCGAGTGCGTCCAGTCCAGCAGGCGGGTGGGCAGCCCGTGATGCTGGGCCACGCTGAGCCAGTTCCAGTCCGAATCGCCCGGGGAGGCGTCCCGGTGCGCGTACTTGCGCAGGTTCCGCAGGATATGCGGCTCGATGTCGGCGCTCGAGTCGCCGCGCAGCCGGAACAGCCCGGTGTCGAGGCCGTGGTTCTCGGAGCCCAGGCCCCGGTAGGCCACCCGCGGCCGCACGTCGGCCCCGGAAGGCTGCCAGGTCTCCAGCGTGAGCTCCTCGATGAGGGCCAGCACGTTCCGGCTGCCCCCGCCGTCCTTGTTCACCGGTTTTTCAGCTGCTCCCCTCTTTGCGTTCCCGGCCAGGTGCCTAGGACCAGGACAGGCGCCGCCGGATTCCGGTGAGCACGTTTTCCGGACGCTGCATCTCGCCGTGCTTGGCCCCGAGCACAATCGTGGTGCCGGCGAAGACCGGGATGGCCCACTGCAGGCACTTCAGCTGCATCTGCGCCGCCTTCAGTTCGTCCGAGGCCGTCGGTGACGGCTCGGTGGCACCCTCGGCGCCTTCCTCGGCCAGTTTGCCCACCTTCTTTCCCAACAGGCCGGCGTAGAAGGTCACGCCGGCCCCGGCCAGCGTGACCGCGGCCTTGATCAGCGAATCCCGGGCGACCCCGTGCTGGGCGAGCTCCCGCTCCTTGTTGCCCATTTTCAGGG
This sequence comes from Arthrobacter mobilis, assembly GCF_012395835.1. Lineage (GTDB taxonomy): Bacteria > Actinomycetota > Actinomycetes > Actinomycetales > Micrococcaceae > Crystallibacter > Crystallibacter mobilis. The sequence goes on along the minus strand of NZ_JAAZSQ010000012.1, from coordinate 107,137 downwards.
CCAGTCCGGCCATCACATGCAGCCCCAGGGCGGCAGCCTGGACCGGCGCCCACCGCATCCAGCCGATGGTGGACAGCGAGGCCCGCTCCACCGGATCCTTGGCCTGGGCAGCGGCGCCGTTGAGCCCGATGGCGCCCATCAGCGATCCGCCGAACCAGGCGGCGGCGGTGAGGTCATGGATCGAGCGGGCGAAAAGGTTGCTGGACATTGGTTTTCCTCCGTTGATCGTGGCGGTTGGTTTCTTAGCTGGCGCCGCGCGCCAGGGCCTGGTCGACGGCGGCGGCAATCCCGCCGCCGTCGGGCTGTCCGTGGCCGGGCAGCAGGGTCCGGGCGCCGGTGGCGGCCAAAGCCGACAGTGAGGCCAGGGCCGTGCGGGTGTCGGCCGTCGCCGCGGCCGAAACAATGTGCGGGCCGGTGAACCCGGTGTAGGGATCCAGGGTGACCAGGGCGTCCCCGGTGATGACGGCGCCGCGGTCGGGAAAGTGCAGCGCGCAGTGCCCGTCCGTATGCCCGGGAGTGTGGATGACGACGGGCCGGCCCGGCAGGTCGGCAGCTTCCCCGGCCCGCAGCACCGCGACATTGTGCACGCCCCTGACGTTCAGCGCCCCGGCCAGGGCCATCCGGCCCAGCAACGGGATGCAGGCCGGGTACCGCACCGGGTAGAGGAGCCGGTTCCGTTCATGCCGGTAGCGGTATGGATGCGCGGCAATATATGCGTCACCGGGATGGACGTAGATGGTCACCCCGAATTCCTGCTGCAGCCTGGCCGCGAAGCCCACGTGATCGAAGTGTGCATGCGTGAGCACCAGCGCGGCGACGGCGCCAGGCTCATGGCCAAGCTTCCTCAGCGCCGCACCCATGGGCCTCCACATGGCGGGCAGCCCGGCGTCGACCAGCATGAACCTGTCGCCGTCCTCGACGATGTAGCAGTTCACGTTGGCCTGTTCGAACAGGTGGATTCCCGCTGCGACGTTTTCGTAAAGCATTGCTTCCCCCTGCCATGCCGGGCTGCTCTGGACCGTCCGGCCCCGGCTACTCCTTGTGCAGCTTGTCCTGGACGGCGCCCGCTGTCTTTTCCACCAGGTTCGGCAGCTCGGTGGTGCCGAAGAAGCGGGCGTCCGGGTGGGTGGGCGGCGGCATGGGCGCCGATGTGGTCGGGCCGTCCGCGTAGCTGAATTCACCCTTGCCGTCCGGGGTGGGGCCCCCGGCCCAGGAGCCTTCGGCGGCCGCCGCCCCGTCCGAGAAGTTCAGGTACTGGTAGGCGACCTCGCGCTTTTCCTTGTTCAGCGGGAAATTGCTGGGCACCGGCAGGTCTTCGGCGCCCTCCTCCCGCAGTTCCTGGGCGGCGGCGATCCACTGGTTCTGGTGCATGGTGTCCCGGGCCAGCAGGAAGGAAAGCATGTCCCGGACCCCGTGGTCGTCGGTCATGTGGTAGAGCCGGGCCACCTGGAGCCGGCCCTGCATCTCGGCGTTGGCGTTGGCAGTGAAGTCCGCCAGCAAGTTCCCGCTGGCGGTGACATAGCTGCCCTGCCACGGATTACCGTTGCTGTCCACCGGCCGCACCCCGGCACCGGCCACGATGGCCGCCTGCACGTCGGTCCCGCCGATGACCGCGGCGACCGTGGGATCGGACTGGACCGCGTCGTCGGTAATGCCCAGGGGCGCCTTTTCCAGCAACTGGGCCACCATGGTGGCCAGCATTTCGACATGGCCGAATTCCTCGGCCCCGATGCCGAACAGCATGTCGCGGTACTTGCCGGGCATATGCGCGTTCCAGGCCTGGAAGCTGTACTGCATGGCCACGGTGATTTCCCCGTACTGGCCGCCGATCACTTCCTGGAGTTTCCGGGCAAAGACCGCGTCGGGCTTGTCCGGCGTGGCGTTGTACTGAAGTTCCTGCTTGTGGAAAAACACGGAAAAGTTCCCCTCGGTTGGAGGGGCCCGGTGCCGCTGGTGGCCTGCCCGCCTGTCTGGGCTGGCCGGCGGCCGGACCCGGTTCTCCGACGCTACCCACTGGTTGTGGGCAAGGGAAGGACCTCCAGCAAATTTAATAAGTTTGCTTAGCTATTTGCCAGCAACCGCCTCGACACCTCCCCTCCGCCTGCCTACGATGGTTCACATTTCCGCCTGCCGGAACCGGCGGCGGGGTCCGCGGCTGCCCGTGCACCGGGTGCGGCGGACGCAGACGCCGTCCGCCGCCAGTTGTAACCGTCAAAGGAGCGCCGCATGAGGACGTTCGGGATCGAAGAGGAGTTCCTGCTGGTCGACCCCGCCACCGGCATGGCGGCGCCGGTCGTCGGCGAGCTGCTCAGCCGGATGGACGCAACCGGTTCCGCAGAGGCCGCGGTACGGCTCGTCCATGAATTCAAGCAGGAGCAGATCGAGGCCGTCACCGGCGTCCATACCGAGCTGGCCGGCCTGGCCCGGGCGATCAGAGAAGGCAGGGCGCAGGCCGACACCCTGGCCCGGGAAGCCGGCGTGCGCGTGGCTGCCCTGGGCGCGGCGCCGCTGGCCACCGAGTCCCGGACCGTGCCTGCGGCCCGCTGCGAAGCCCTGCAGGAGCGCTTCGCCCTCACCGCCGTCGAACAGCTCACCTGCGGATACCACATCCATGTGGGGGTCGACTCGCCGGCAGAGGGTGTGGCCGTGCTCGACCGGATCCGGAACTGGCTGCCCGTGCTGGCCGCACTGGGCGCCAACTCGCCGTTCTGGCGCGGGGTCGACACCGGCTATGCCGGCTACCGGACCCAGCTGTGGGGCCGCTGGCCCTCCACGGGCCCGCTGGATTTGCTCGGCTCCCCCGAGGCCTACCGCGCCCTGGTGGGCCAGCTTCTGCGGACCGGCGTTCCGCTCGACGAAGCCATGCTGTACTTCGATGCCCGGCTGTCCCGAAGCCACCCGACGGTGGAAATCCGTGTCAGTGACGTCTGCCTCCGGGCCGGTGACGCCGTCCTGATCGCCGCCCTCGCCAGGGCGCTGGTCGAGACCGCCGCGGCGCAGTGGCGCGCCGGTATCCCGCCCGCCCCGACGCCCACGGCAACCCTGCGGCTGGCCATGTGGCAGGCCAGCCGGAGCGGCCTGGAGGCCAATCTGCTGTGCCCGGTAGCGAACGAACCTGTTCCTGCCGCCAAGGCGCTCGCCACGCTGCTGGACCACGTACGCGACGCGCTGCGCCGCCACGGGGATGAAGAACGCGTTGAGGACCTGCTGACCGAACTGGTTTCCCGTGGAACAGGAGCCGAACAGCAGCGCCGGACCGCCCGCGGCTCAGGCAGCGTCGAGGCAGCGGTGGCCGAAGCCGTCCGGCTTACCCACCAGGATTAAGCTGCCGGAGCCACGCGGCGACTTGGCGTGCGGCGGGCCGGATCAGCGCCGGCCGCGGTGCGGGCCCCGGCCGCCGCCCTTCCGCCCGGCGGAACCGCCCGGCCTGCCCTTGCCGCTGCCGCCCCTGGGGCCGCCGGCCTGGCCCTTGCCGGCCTTCGCACCCGCCCCCTGGCCCGCGCCGTCGTTCCCGGCCCGCTTGCCGCCCTTCCGGCGCTGCTGTTCCTGCTGCACGGAAGGCTGCCGGGAACTGTGCGCGGTCCGGCCACGGACAATGCCGATAAATTCCTCGATGGTCTCGTCGGTGCGCCCGCTCAGCCAGGCCAGGCCAATCTGCGTCGGCTCGGCCCCGGCCAGCGGCTTGTAGACCACGTCCTTGCGGTTGTAGAGCCTGGCCACCGACATCGGCAGGATCATCACGCCGGCACCGGAGGCCACCACTTCGATGCCCGTCCTGGCCCCGCCCATTTCCTCGGGATCCAGGAAGTTCTCCCCGGCCAGCTCGGCCAGCGGGACCTCGTCGTCGTACAGCGCCACGTCGTGTTCCCGGGGCGCAACCACCACCGGCAGCTCCTTGTACAGCGGGATCAGGTCCAGGCCCTCGCGGTCCACCGGCAGGCGGACAAAGCTCATGTCCGCGCGGCCGTCGCGCAGGATCTGCAGCTGCTCGACCTCGCTGCACTCGAAGACGGTCAGCGGGATGTCCGGCAGCCGCTCCTGCCAGCGCCTGGTCCATTTTCCGGGGGTGACGCCGGGGACGAAGCCAACCGTCAGGGACCGTAAGGCGGGCTGTTCCTGGTCCATCTGCACTTGACCACACTAACGCAGCTGCCCGGGCATTCGGCGGCCGGCACCTATCCGCCTCCCCCTCCTCGCTTCGCTCGGAGCGGGACCCTCGGCGGTAGCGCCTATCCGGTTCCCACCGCTCGCAAGCTCGCGCCGGGACCCTCACCGGATAGGCTGGTTCCATGACCAGCGAGAAACCGTCCCAGACCATGAAGCCGGCCACGGCCGCCAAGAAACTGGGCATCTACCTGCCTGCCGCCCCGCAGGAGTTCCAGGACAAGCCGATCTCGCGTGCCGAGTTCAATGAGCTGCAGTCCAACCCGCCGGCCTGGCTGTCCGAACTGCGGCGCAACGGCCCGCATCCGCGGCCCGAAGTGGCGCGCAAGCTCAATGTTTCGATCAGCGGCTTGGCCCGCGGGGGCATCACCGAGCCCCTGACGACGGCGGAGATCACCGAACTGCTGCAGAATCCCCCGGCCTGGCTGGTCGCCGAGCGCGCCACCCAGGCGGCCGTCCGCGCTGAGGCGCAGCGGGTGAAGGAGAAGGAGAAGGAACAGGAAAAGGCAGCGCAGAAGGAGCGGTAGGTCCGCTTCGCCGCTCCCGGTCCGGCAGTCCGTGCCCCGGAAGCGCGCCCCCCCGTTCCCCCGTCCCTCCCCTGCACCTCCCCCGAAATGGGAATCTGCTCCCGGTTTGAACCGGGAGCAGATTCCCATTTCGGGGTTTTCTGGATTTCCTGGCGTTTTCAGGGGCCAGGAAAAAGTGCGGACGGGTCAGTCCTGGTGCAGCTGGACGAGGTTGCCGCAGCCGTCGTCGAACACCGCCGCCATCGCGCCGGCAGGATCCGGGGCCGGTTCGCTGGTGAACTTCACGCCCGCGGCGGACAGGCGCTCGTACTCGGCCTGCACATCCTCCACGCCGAAGACAATGGCGGGCAGGCCGGCGTCGTATACGCCTTTCCGGTAAGCCTCGCCGATGGGATTGTCGCTGGGTTCGAGCAGCAGGCCGGTGTCCTGCCCTTCCTCCCGTGACTTCACAATGAACAGGTTGTACTCAGGCATCGCCACCAGCTCACCGAACCCGAGCGTCCCGGTGTAGAACTTGAACGCCTCGGCCGGATCCTGGACGTGGATGCTGCACATTTTGATACGCATGCACTGAACAGTACCGCCCCGCCGGTGCAGGCGGCGCAAAATATCCTCCCCCGGCTTGACGCGCCGGCCGCTGCCGACTGCGTAAAGTCGGTAACCGGAAGCATTGGCCCGCAACCACAGGACGCGACGGGGGAACGCGATGTCTTGGGACGACCTTTTCTGGCTGCCGGCCGCCGTCTCCGGCGGCCTGTTCACCGTACTGCTGGCCGCCGGGACACTCGTGAGCGTGCTCCGCAGCGAATCCCACGACCGCGCCGCCAAGGCGGCCTGGGCCGCCGTCGTCCTCCTGGCCCCGGTCCTCGGGCCGGTGCTGTGGCTGGCCCTCCTAGGGAGCCGGCCCTCCAGATGCTAAAGTTCACAATCCCAAGCATGCTGACGATAGGAGTCTTGGTGAAAACGCCTGATCCGCGCGGTCCGCTGAGCTCCGCCCTGCTTGACGCGCTCGGTTCCGCACCCGCCGCAGCGCCCGGGCTGCCGGCCCTGGCGGAGGCTGCCGGCACCGCCTTGGAGCAGACCGCAGACATCTTCCGCGACGAGGATGTGCAGCTGGCCCTCTTCTGCCTCTACGAACTGCATTACACCGGCCTGGACGGCGTGGACGCGGGCTGGGAATGGCATCCTGGCCTGCTCGCCGTCCGGGTGCGGCTCGAGCAGGCCTACGAGGCGGCCCTGCGCCGGCTGGTTCGGCTTCCGGAGCCGCCCCAGGCAACATCCGCAGCGGTGGCCGATGCGCTCTTCACCCTCACCGGGAACGACGACGGGCCCAGCGTGTCGAGGTTCGTCGCCGCGTCGGCGACCCGGGAGCAGCTGCAGGAGTTCCTCGTCCACCGCTCGATCTACCAGCTTAAGGAGGCCGACCCGCACAGCTGGGCCATTCCCCGGCTCACCGGCCGGGCCAAGGCTGCGCTGGTGGAAATCCAGGCGGACGAGTACGGCGGCGGCCGGGCGCACCGCATGCACTCGACCCTGTTCGCCGGCACGCTGCGCGGCGTGGGGCTGGAGGACTCCTACGGAGCCTACATCGACCACATTCCGGCCGTTACGCTGGCGGCGCTGAACATGATGTCCCTGTTCGGCCTCAACCGCCGCCTGCGCGGTGCCATCGTCGGACATCTGGCCGCCTTCGAGATGACCTCCTCCATCCCCAACCGCTTCTATGCCCGCGGCGTACGCCGCCTCGGTTACGGCGACGACGTGGCCCTGTACTTCGACGAGCACGTGGAAGCCGACGCCGTGCACGAGCAGATTGCTGCCCGGGACATGGCCGGTGGACTGGCCGAGGCCAGCCCGGAGCTGGTCCCGGACATTCTCTTCGGAACCGCTGCCTGCCTAGCCATGGACGCGATGGTGGGCGGGCATCAGCTGGCGGCGTGGCAGAACGGGACCAGCTCGCTGCGGCTGCCCCTGCCCGAACCGGTGGGATCCGCCACGATATGAGCGGCCACGCCGGCGGCCTGCCGGAGCTCGCCGATGCGGAGTACATCCTGCCGCTGCGCTGGAGCTCGGACGCCGGGCTGGAGGAACTGACCGGTTACCTGCGCACGCTCAGCCGGTGGATCCGCGTGCGGGTGGTGGACGGCTCCCCGCCGGAGCTCTTCGCCCGGCACTCCGCCGCCTGGCAGGGCATCGCCGAGCACTGCGCCCCGGCGCCTTGGCCGGGACGCAACGGCAAGGTGGCCGGCGTCATGACCGGCGTCATGCAGGCGCGCGCCCCGTACCTGGTGCTGGCCGACGACGACGTCCGGTACACCCTGCCGGCCCTGCGGCGCGCCGTCGGCCTGCTGGCCGGGGCCGAGATCGTCAGGCCGCAGAACTACTTCACGCCGCTGCCGTGGCATGCCCGCTGGGACACCGCCCGCACCCTGCTCAACCGTGCCTTCGGCTCGGACTTCCCGGGCACCTTGGCCGTGCGGCGCGCGGCGCTGCTCGCGGCTGGCGGCTACGACGGGGACGTATTGTTCGAGAACCTGGAACTGATCCGCACAATGACGGCAGCCGGCGGACGGGAAGTGCGCGCCGACGACCTGTTCGTCGCCCGGATTCCCCCGGCCGCCGCGCACTTCAGGGGCCAGCGCGTCCGGCAGGCCTACGACTCCTTGGCCCAGCCGGGCCGGTTGCTGGCGGAACTGGCCCTGCTGCCGCTCATCGGCTGGTCGCTGCGCCGCCCTGCCCGCTGGCTTCCCCTCGCGGGCGCAGCCTGCCTGCTGGCCGAACTCGGCCGGCGGCGGTGCGGCGGTGCCGCCGTCTTCCCGCCGACGGCACCGCTGTGGGCGCCGGCCTGGCTGCTGGAACGGGCCGTCTGCAGCTGGCTGGCGGTGGCGTTGCGGCTCACCGGCGGAGTCCGCTACGCCGGCAGCCGGATGCCGCGTGCCGGCACGTCCCCGGCGCGGCTGCGGCGCCGCTTCGCCTCGCCGGAACCACCGGCCCCGCCTGTCCGGCCCCGGCAGCCGGCGGAACCACGACAAGGAGCCTGACATGGAACCCGACCGCAAGTCCGCGGACAACGCCATCATCGCCTGCCCGAACGGGCCGCTGCTGCTGCGCGGCGACGTCGAAATCCTCACCCCCGACGGCGACCCGGTGCCGCGGAACCGCAAGACCGTGGCCCTGTGCCGCTGCGGCGCATCCTCGATCAAGCCCTACTGCGACGGTACGCACAAGGCCATTGGGTTCCGCGCATAAAGCCTTGCCGGTCGGGGTATATGCCTCCTGAAGCCTGCACGCGGGACGCTCCGGGACCCCGGAATGCGGATGTCCCGTCCGCGGGCCAGAGGAGGCGCACCATGACTTTCTGGAAGCTGGGTTCCAGACGGGCGGCAGCTGTCCGGCTGGCTGCCGCCGGCAGCGTGCTGCTGCTGGCCCCTGGCTGCTCCGCGCTGAATCCTGGCAGCGACGAAGCGGCCGCCATGGCCGGCCGGTTCCACCAGCTGCTTGCCTCCGGCGACAGTGCCGCCGCATGCGAACTGCTGGCCCCGGGGACCATCGAGGAGCTTGAGAGCGGCGATCCGGGCAGCTGCGCCGGCAAGCTCTCCGGCCTGGGCCTCGCCACGGCCTCGAAGGTTCTGGAGGGCCGGGCCTATGGGCGCGAGGCGCAGGTGAAGCTGGACGGCGACACCGTCTTCCTGACCCGCTCCGGGGACCGGTGGGTGGTCACGGCCGCCGGCTGCGCCAGCCGCGGCGAGCGGCCGTACGACTGCGAAGTAAAGGGGCACTGACGATGCGCTGGGCATTCTGGCTGTGCCTGGGGACCCTCGCCGTGGGCCTGGCCTACACGCTCGTGATCGGGGTGCTGGCGCGATGAAGCACAATCCGCTGGTCACCAACGGCCTGAGCATCGCCTTCGGCCTGCTCTTCCTGGCCTCGCTCATCGGACAGGCTTTCTCCGGTCTGGCCTACTTCAACGAACAGCAGGTCAGCGCCAACCTGGAGGAGATCAGCTTCCTGCAGTATGTGACCTCCTCGACGTTCGCCGTGGACGTGACCGAGAACTGGCAGTCCGAGTACCTGCAGTTCCTGCTCTTCATCGTGCTGACCGTCTGGCTGGTCCAGCGAGGTTCCCCCGAATCCAAGGAAATCGAAAGGCGCGGCGCCGAATCGGACGAGGACCAGCTGATCGGCCGGCACGCGAAACCGGAATCACCGGCGTGGGCCAGGGCCGGCGGCCTGAAGACCGCCCTGTATTCGAACTCTCTGGGCCTGGTCATGGGGACGGTTTTCGTCCTGTCCTGGCTCGCCCAGTCGGTGACCGGCTTCTCCGCCTATGCGGCCGACCAGCTGACCAACCTGCAGGATCCGGGTACCTGGGGCGAATACCTGGGCTCGGCCGAATTTTGGAACCGGACCCTGCAGAACTGGCAGTCCGAGTTCCTGGCCGTGCTGTCCATGGTGATCCTCTCCGTCTACCTGCGCCAGCGCGGCTCGCCCGAGTCCAAGCCGGTGGGCGCGCCGCACGGCGAAACGTCGGTGGAGGGCTGACGCGTCCGCGCTGCGAGAATATGCGGGAGACCAACTGCCGTTTGGAAAGGACACCATGGCCTCCGCACACGATTCCCGCAGCATCCTGCTGGTCAACGGCCCCAACCTCAACCTGCTGGGCACCCGCGAGCCGCACCTGTACGGGTCGACCACCCTGGCCGACGTCGAGCGCCTGGTGACCGAAGCGGCCGCCGCCCACGGCATCAGCGTCAGCTGCGTCCAGAGCAACCATGAGGGGGTACTGATCGACGCCATCCACGAGGCACGGGGCCGGGACATCGGCATCATCATCAACCCCGGTGCCTTCACCCACACCTCCGTGGCCCTGCACGATGCGCTGGCGGCCGTGGAAGTCCCGGCCGTGGAAGTGCACATCACCAACATTCACCGGCGCGAGGCCTTCCGCCACCACTCGTACGTTTCCCCGGTCGCGGAAGTGGTGATCGCCGGCGCCGGACCCCGCGGCTACCTGATGGCCGTCGACCACCTGGCGCACCGCTGAGGCTCCGGTCCCGGCCCACTACGCCCAGGAGAGCGATGGCGGGGTGAACGTTGTCGAAATCCGGGAGACCGATCAGCACGACGCCTGGTTCAACGACAATGTCAGGCCCAACCTGCCGGTGGAGGTCACGCCGGAGAAAAACGAGCTGATGAACAAGGTGACAGCCTAGCAACCGCCACCCTTCAGGCGGCTGGCTTCTTCCACGGCCACCGCGGCGAGGCTTCCTGCGGCGCCCCGGGCTAAGTCGAACAGGCCCGTGAGCAGGGGGACGAACACCAGCCGGAACCGCCGCCGCTCCCCCGCCCCTGTTTCCGGCATGCGCCCTGCTTCCGTTGACGGTGACGCTTCGCCCCTGCCTGTCAGCGCCGTCCCAAAAACCGGAAATACTGCCCCTCATGACGCCGGCCTGGCCGGTGCCCTTTCCGGACGGCATACTGGCGCCATGGAGCAGATGCGCGCGACGGCCCGTGGAGAGTTCCGGGAGCAGGTCCGGGGGAAGCAGACGCCTGGAACGGCACAGGGCCGGGCCGGCAGCCGCGGCAGATCTGCCCGCCTGGCCACGGCCGCGCTGCTGTCGTCTCTGTTGCTGCCCGCCTGCTCGGGTCCGGAGAGCGCCGAAGCGCCGGCAACCTGCGAGACCCCCGCGGGAGCCAGGACGCTGGACGTGGACCACGGTGACAGCCCCGAAACGCCCTGGCCAAAGCCCGACGGCGAGGAACTGTTGGTCTATTTCGAGACGTCCGGCCTGTCCGAACGTTATGCCCGGATGGTGGAAGAAGCGGCCGGGATCTGGTCCGGGAGCCCCTGCCTGAATGCGGTCGCCGTGCCCGCATGCCCGGCAGAGGGCAATTGCGTGGCAGTGGAAGAGGAATACTCCGGCGGCGGCCGGAACACTGACGGCGAGTTCACCGGCTGGGACAGCGGCGGCGTCCGCGAGGGCGGGAGGATCACGCTGTACACCCGGCTGCTGGACGAGACCAGTGACAACGGTGCCTTGGCGACCGTTGTCCATGAACTGGGCCACGCCCTGGGCCTGGTCCACCGGAAGGACGGCAGCGATGTCATGAACGCTTTCACCGACGACGGCACCGACCCCGTGCCGGACAGCACCAACTTTTACAATCTGGCCGTCATCTACGATGCAGACGCCTGACGGCGGGGCCAGATGATGATGTGCGGGCGGACCAGGTTTGCACCGCCCTTCGGACTTTCCCTTGCCGGGAGCAGACAAACCGGGCTCCGGAAGGTACTTTGGGCCGCGTACCCCCGGCACAGCAGGAAGCAGCCTGAGCATGATCGAAGTCGAGCCCGAGTACCTCTACCTCTCCTATCGGATGACATACCGCCGGAAGCCGGACGCGGTGAATTTCCCGGAGGACTACCCGATGACCTGGGAGGTGGACGTCTCGGCGGACGTGTTCGAGGACGATGACTCCGACGGCCAGGAGATGGAGATTGGCCGCGCGGTCGTGCACGTCATCCCGGCGGCCGGGGACATCGACCTGCTCGAGACCCTGGATGCGGTCGACCAGGAAGCGGCAGGCTTCGCGGAGGTGCTCGAGCTGCACCCGCAGGTGCTGGAGGAGTCCGGGCTGGGCTTCTTCGGCGGGGACCTGATGATCCTCTCGACCCTAGAGATCAAGCCCGGGTTCCGCGGCCAAAAGCTCGGGCATGCGGTCCTGGAGTCTATCCACGCCACGGTCGGGCGCAACTGTCCGCTGATCATCCTGCGCGCCTCTCCCCTGCCCGGCAGCGGCCGGGAGGAGCCGCCGGCCGGCTCCCCGGCGAAGACGGCGCTGCAGGGCTACTGGGAGGAGTACGGCTTCGCACTCCTCGACGGCGACTACATGGTCTACTACGGACACCCGGAGGACGGGCCGGGGGACCTCGACCACGAGGATGAGGACCCGGGCCGGGAACGGGAGCTTGTGATCCTGGCGGAGGCGGCACAGCACGGGTACTGGGCCGAGCAGGGAATGGACCAGGCCGACGGCGGCGGGGACCCCGGTCCCGGGCTGGCTGCCCGGTCCGAGGGCTACAGCCAGGCCGAGGTGGAGGCAGCCGCGGCCATCGCCGCCACGAGCCCTGTCGGGGCCGCCGACCCGGGCTGGACACTCCCGGGTGCACGGGCGCGGGCCCGGGAAGCCGGGATGACCGTGACCGAGTGGACCACTGCCAACCGGCTGGCCCGGGACTTCCTGGAAACGGTGGCAACCCTCGACTCCGAAGGCAAAACAGCCGCAGAAATCGCGCAGGTGACCGGGGTGGCGCAGCCGGACGTCGAGAAGGTGCTGACCGGGCTGAAGAAAACCTGAAGCGATCCCGCATGCCCGCAACCGGAACCGGCTGCGATCCGGCCGCTGGCGCGGGACCCTGAGGCATCGATGAGCAGCAGTCCGTGCACCTGTGCAGGGTCAGCCGGAGCCAAGCTCGCCTAGTTCGACGTACAGTTCCCGGCCGGTCTCCACCTGGACGCGGAACCCGTGGGAGCCGGTCGGCCCGGCGGTCGCGAAGAAGAAGCCCTCCACGGTCTCCTGGGGTGCCAGCCGGGCCTGCGGTGTGTCGCTGCGCCCCTCGAATGCCACCGGCACGGCCTGGTCGAAGTCCCCGGTCACGTCCTCTCCCACGGGCCGGCCGGCCGGATCCGTCACCGTACCGGGGATCAGTCGTGCAGTGAGAACCTGGTCGAAGTCGGGGCTGGCCGTAATCCGGTGGGCGAGGTGGAGCTGTCCGGCGCGCCCGAAACAGAGGTAGGTCAGGTCCTGGTCCGGCGCGTGGCTTGCCGTGAGGTCGAGCTCCTGGAAGCACACGACGTTGCGGACCTCGGCGACCGCGCGGGCAATCGTTTGCCCCCCGCGCTCGAAATGGCCCTGGAAGATTTCGCCCTTGACCGAGGATCGTGCCGGGCCGCCTCCGCCCGGGTCGAGCTCGGTGATGGGAAACCTTTCCGGCTTGAACGTGTACAGGCCGTGGCCGTTGGTTTCACGGTCGGCCTGCAGCACCTCGGCCGCGGCGCCGTCGAAACCCACCTCAAGGATCACCTGAAAGTTGTGGGGACTTTGGAACATCGGCAGGTGCGATAGGTAAAGGGCATCCTCGCCAAACAGCAGCATGCCGTGGACGCCCATCGTGCCGTGCCCGCCATGGCCACCGTGCCCGCCGCCGTGCTCGTGCTGCCCAGGCATCTCATGCCTCCTCCGGGTCCTTGGCCGCCCGGATCGCCGAACCTGCGCCGGCCAGGTGCCGGTTGAGGGGCGGCCGTTGAAATTTCCTAACGGAAGCGCCCATCGTTTCGGCGTACAACCGGACACGAAAGAATCGCCATGGACGCTGCAGGGATCAGTTTTCATTGATCACGATATGACGGAACAGTAAGGGATAACCGTTACGGCACCGTTATTACCGCTTCGGCACGCCCTGAGCGGCCGTGGTGGCCGAAAGGCTCCCTATGGCCCCTGGATAGCTCGAACTCGCTGAAGGAGCCCGGTCAGGGCGCTTCCAGCACCATGTTCGAGACAGATCTCCCGCGCTTCCAACAGCGGCCGGTAGGATCGCGTCCATGGAATTCGTCGTGCTGTACAGCCTGCATGAGGGCGTCGAGCGCTCGCGCGTTCTGGAGACATACCACCGCCACCAGGCCTACTACGAAGCGTTTCGCGCCGACGGCGGCGGGCTCGTGGCTCTCGGCCCGTTCCAGACCCCCGATCCGGCCGCCGCATCGATGGGAATCTTCACTTCACGCCAGGACGCCGAACGTTTCATCGCCGGCGATCCGTTCATCACCGAGGGACTCGCAGAGCCGCGGATCCTCGAGTGGGACGTCGTGCGTTTCGAGTAGGCACGTGCGCTTCAGCCGGCTGCGGCACGGGTGGGCCCGCAGGGCGGGCCACGGAACTCACACCATATGCGGTGCCGGCCCAGGCCGGCGCCGGACATCTCGGACAGCCTGCAAATCCCGACCTCGCGCGGGGGCACATAGAAAGAACCCCGGAAAATCCTTGATTTTCCGGGGTTCTGCTGCGTGCGCGAGGGGGGATTTGAACCCCCACGCCCTTTCGGACACTGGCACCTGAAGCCAGCGCGTCTGCCGTTCCGCCACTCGCGCGCATCCGTTCCATCGGTTCCCGGACCATCGGGCCCAAACCCTGATCCGCGTTCCTCTCGAACAGCGAAATCAATACTAGCCTGAAAGTGCCCAAAAAACCTAAACGGACCCCAAACTGGCCAAAAGCCCCCGGATTTCCGCGGATTTACAGGCCCTGACGCGGCCACCCGGGCCCTTTGCCGGGAGATGGGCAACTGTGACCTTCGCCACTCGAGGGTGCGGTCGGCAACTTTCCCCTCATCGGATGCGTTTTCGATTAGGGCCTTTGGGAGGTCCCCCAAGTAGTATCGATAAAGACTTAAGTCCCAGGGACGCGTGTCTATGCACGTACCGTGATGCAAGGGCCGAGGAGAGGAGGCAGCCGGTGGGCCTGTTGGATAACGTTGAGCGCGGTATTGAGAAAATGGTCCGCAGCGCCTTCTCCGCCGGCGGCAAGGGGCAGGTGCAGCCGGTCGAGATCGCCAGCCGCCTGCGGCGCGAATTGGACACCCGGTCCATCACCTTGGACCAGGGACGCACCTTGGCCCCCAATGTCTTCACGGTCCGGCTGAGCGAGTCCGACTATGCCCTGGCCGAGCAGTGGGGGCCCACCCTGGCCGAGGAACTCTGCGACGTGGCGATCCGGCACGTCAACAGCCAGAAATACACCCTCCAGGGGCCCGTGCGCGTGTCCTTTGTGCGGGAACGGGAACTGAAGGCTGGCGAATTCGAGATGGATTCCGCCGTGGAGAAGTCCGGCGCGCCGGCCCCGCGGCCCCAGCACCCGGCGGCACCGGGCCGCCAGCCGGTCCAACTGACCCCGGTGCTCGAAATCGAGGGCCAGCGCTATTCGCTCAACGCCCCGTCGATCATTCTGGGCCGCTCCTCCGAGGCGGACATCCTGATCGAGGACCCGGGCGTCTCCCGCCGGCACCTGGAAATCCGCACCGCCGACGGCGTCACCACCGCGGTGGACCTCGGCTCCACGAACGGCAGCTACGTCAACGGGCAACGGGTCGAAGGACAGGAAGAACTCCAGGATGGTTCGGTGATCACGATGGGACGCACCCGGATCACGTTCCGCCTCATGCCCTCGGGGAACGGCGGACACGGATGAGCGACCTGGTAGTCACCGCCCTGCGCTTCGGCTTCCTGATCCTGCTGTGGATCATGATCCTGGGCGTTGTCACCGCCATGCGGCGGGATCTGGTGATCGGCGCCCGGAGCAAGACGGGAGCCCCGAGCGCCCGGCAGGTGCGCAAGCATCCGGAACTGGCGGCCGAGCAGGCGCCGGCGCCGCGGGTGCACGCCCGCAAGCTGGTGGTGCTCGAAGGTCCGCTGGCCGGCACCAGCCTGGACCTCGCGGCCAGCCCGATCCTGCTGGGCCGGGCCCAGGAGGCCACGCTTGTGCTCGAGGACGACTATGCCTCGGGCCGCCATGCCCGCCTGTTTCCGCAGGGCAGCCGCTGGTTCATCGAGGACCTGGGCTCTACCAACGGAACCTACCTGGGGGACACCCAGTTGACCCGCGCCCTGCCGGTGGAGCCCGGCGTGCCCATCAGGATCGGCAAGACGGTCATTGAATTGAGGCCGTAGGGATGGCATTGATCCTGCGCTACGCGGCGCGGTCGGATGTCGGCAAGGCACGTTCCAAAAACGATGACTCGGCGTACGCGGGCACGTACCTCGCCGTGGTCGCGGACGGGATGGGGGGCCATGCCGGCGGCGACGTCGCATCCGCTTCCACGGTGCTGGATCTGGTCCATCTGGACCGGGTGGGCCATGAGGATCCTGCCAATGTCCTGGCCGACGAGATCCAGGCGGCCAATTCCATCCTTTCGGACCTGGTCAAGACCAGCCCCATGCTCGCCGGTATGGGCACCACCGTCACGGCCCTGCTGCTGCACGACAACGTCCTGGAATTCGCGCATATCGGCGACTCCCGGGCCTACCGGCTGAAGAACGGGGTCTTCGAGCAGGTCAGCAAGGACCATACGTTCGTGCAGCGGCTGATCGACGAGGGCCGCCTGCGTCCGGAAGAAGCTGCCGTCCACCCCCACCGCAACGTGCTGATGCGGGTGCTCGGCGACGTCGATGCCAGTCCTGAACTGGATCTGGCCACGCATCCAGCCGAGGCGGGGGAACGCTGGCTGCTCTGCTCGGACGGCCTGGACGCCGTCGTGCCGGACCATGTCATCGGCCAGGTGCTGCGCAGCGCCGGCAGCCTGCAGGACGTCGTGGACAAGCTGGTCCAACTGACCCTCGACGGCGGTGCCCCGGACAACGTCACGGTGGTCGCCGTCGAGGTGGCCGAATCCGGGACCGAGCCGGTCACCGCCCCCGTCGGGCTGGCGGCCGCCCCTGCGGCAGCCTCGGCATCCGCCCCGGCTGCCGCCACCATGTCCACCGTCGATGATCCGGCCTCCGATCCGGTTCCTGCCGGTTCCGGCGACGGCGACCAGTTCCGCGCCGCCGCGATCCGCAGCGACCTGGCCCTCCGGCCGCACGTGCTCGTGGGCGCGGCAGCGTTGGCCACCGAAACCGGCCAGATTCCTATCGTGGCCAAGCGCTCCAACGAGCGCCGCGCCGCCGCGCTGCTCACCCACCGGGCCCCGGACCAGGAGCCGGATGAAACAGCGGCGGAGCAGGAAGCGGCTCCGCGCCGCCGCCGCTGGCTCATTCCGGCGTTCCTGTCCACGATCGCGCTGCTGCTGGCGGCGGTGATGTGGTTCGGCTATCTGTGGACCCAGACCCAGTACTACGTCAGCCAGGTGGACGGACGGGTTGCCATCTTCAACGGTGTCTCCCAGAACCTCGGGCCGATCCAGCTCTCCCACGTGGACACGGTGTACAACATCCCGCTGCAGAACCTGCCCGCCTACACCCAACAACGCCTGCAGTCCGGGGTCGCCGCGCGCGACCTGGGCCACGCCGAACAGATCGTGGAGGAACTGCGCATCTCCAGCCAAATCTGCCCGCCGGCCCCGGTGCCCGGCACACCCGCGACCGCCAGCGGCACCGCCGCGGCCGGCGGCACGGCGGCGGCAACCCCGACGGCCACACCCACCGCCAAGCCCACGGCCACACCCACGACCAGCGCCGCACCGACAGCCACTGCCACCGGCAGCGTGCCCGCTGCCACCGGACAGCCCGACCCTGCCCTTCCGCCCGAATGCCTAGGTGGGTCCAATGAGTGACGTCCTGACAACCCCCAAGCCGCGCCGCAACGCCGAATTGCTGCTGCTGGTCCTGGCCCTTGCCGTCGGCATCGGCGCCAACGCCCTGGCCGGCCTGGACCAGGACCAGGGACTGGGCGGGGACTTCTACGTGCAGACCATCACGCTGTCCGTAATTGCCGTGGCGGTGCACGTGGCACTGCGCCTCCGGGCCAAGTATGCCGACCCGGTAATGCTTCCGATCGTCATTGCGCTCAACGGTCTGGGGCTGGCCATGATCCAGCGCCTGGACGTGGCCATGGACCCGCCCACCACCGCCGCCGCCCGCCAGCTGATGTGGACGGCGATTGCCGCCGTCGTCGCGATCGCCCTGATCATGCTGCTGAAAGACCACCGTGTCCTGCGCCGGTTCACCTACATCTCGCTCATCCTCAGCGCCCTGCTGCTGGTCCTGCCGCTGCTGCCGGGGGTCGGCATGGAGCTGAACGGGGCACGGATCTGGGTCAATCTCGGCTTTGCCACCTTCCAGCCGGGCGAGATCGCCAAGATCACCCTGGCTATATTCTTCGCCGGGTATCTATCGACCAACCGCGACCTGATCCTGTTGGCGGGCAAAAAGATCGGTCCGCTGCAGCTGCCGCGCTGGAAGGACATGGGCCCGATGCTGGCGGCCTGGCTGGTCAGCATCGGCGTGCTGATTTTCCAGCGGGACCTGGGCTCGGCCATCCTCTTCTTCGGGCTGTTCATGGCCATGATCTACGTGGCCACCAGCAGGATCAGCTGGGTGCTGATCGGGTTGCTGATGATCGCCTTTGGCGGCTTCGTGGCCTTCCAGCTGTTCCCGCACGTGACCGCCCGGATCGACGGCTGGCTGAACGCCTTCGACCCGGAGGTCTACAACGCCCCCGGCGGCAGCCACCAGATTGTCCAGGGCCTCTTCGGCCTGGCCAGCGGCGGGCTCACCGGCACCGGCCTCGGACAGGGCCGGCCGGACCTGGTCACCTTCGCCAACAGCGACATGATCATCGCCGCGCTCGGCGAGGAGCTGGGCCTGATCGGAGTCTCCGCCATCGTCATGCTCTACCTGCTGCTGATCAGCCGCGGCATCCGCACCGCCCTGGGGACCCGGGACGCCTTCGGCAAGCTGCTGGCCACCGGCCTGTCCTTCACCCTGGCGCTGCAGTGCTTCGTGGTGATCGGCGGCGTCACCCGGCTGATTCCGCTCACCGGCCTGACGACGCCGTTCATGGCCGCCGGCGGATCCTCGCTGCTGGCCAACTGGCTGATCGTGGCGCTGCTGCTGCTCATATCCGACGCGGCCCGCCGCCCGGCTCCCGCAGCGGGCCTGGCCGGCGCGCGCCCGTCCGGACGGCCGGGACGGCGCAGGAACAGTGAGCAGGAGCGGATGACGGCCGGAGCGGGAGAGGCGGAGCAACGATGAACCAGGCAATCCGCAATACCTGGATGGTGGCCGTGGCCATGTTCGCGCTGCTGTTCGGCTCGCTGACCGTGGTGCAGTTCTTCGAAGCGGACAACCTCAATGCCAACAACTGGAACAGCCGGACGCTGTTCAAGGACTTCGACATCAACCGCGGCGCGATCCTGGCAGGCGGGGACCCGATCGCCGAATCCGTGCCGTCCAACGACGGGTTTGCGTTCCAGCGCGTCTACAACGACCCCCAGCTGTACGCGCCGCTGACCGGTTTCTACTCGCTGGTCTACGGCGCCACCCAGCTCGAATCGGCAATGAACGACCAGCTGTCCGGCAGCGGCAACGAGCTGCTCTACGACCGGATCCTCAGGCTCTTCTCCGGCACCCAGGTCGAAGGCGCCTCCGTGGAGCTGACCATCGACCCCGAGCTGCAGCAGTTGGCCTGGGACCTGCTGCCTGAGGGCGTCAAGGGCTCGATCGTGGTGATGGACCCCAGGACCGGCAACATCCTGGCCATGGTCTCCAAGCCCAGCTTCGACCCGAACAAGCTGGCCGGGCACAACTCCGAGAAGGTCGTGGCCAATATGGCCGAACTGGAGGAAGTGCCCGGACTCTCCCCGTTCCTGAATCCGGCCACCGAGTCCCTGCTGGCACCGGGCTCGGTCTTCAAGCTGGTGATGACCGCCGCAGCCCTGGAGTCCGGCGAGTATGACGCGGACAGCGTGCTGAACAACCCGGCCGAAATCGAACTGCCGGGCACCAACGTCACGCTGCCAAACTACGTCAACGGCGGCTGCGCGGCCCGGACCAAGGCCGATTTCTCCTTCGCCCTGGAGCAGTCCTGCAACACTCCCTTCGCGCAGATTGCCTGGAAGCTGGGCGAGGACGCGATCGCCGAGCAGGCCCGCAAGTTCGGCTTCGGCCAGTCGTACAGCATTCCGGTCAACGTGACCGCCAGCCAGTTCCCCAGCGGCATGAGCGACGACCTGCTGGCCCAGGCCGCCATCGGCCAGTACGACGTGCGCGTTACCCCGCTGCAGGTGGCCATGCTCACCAGCGCCATCGCCAACGAGGGCAAGCTGATGAAGCCGAACCTGGTCAGCACCGTCCGGGCCCCGGACCTGCGCGTACTCCAGAGCCCGGAGCCGGAGGAGCTGGAGCAGTCGCTCTCGGCCGAGCATGCCCGGCAGATTACCGAGTGGATGGTCAATGCCGTGGACCGCGGCATTGCCAACCGGGCGGCGATCCCGGGCGTGCAGGTTGCGGGCAAGACCGGAACCGCCGAGCTGCTGGCCGGCAGCGCCGGCAACAACTCGTGGTTCACCGGCTTCGCGCCGGCGGACGATCCGCAGGCCGTGGTTTCCATCGTCATTCAGGACGTCGAACTCCAAACCGGTTCCCAATTGACCAGTCCGAACGCTAAGCAACTCCTAGAGGCGGTGTTAAACAAGTGAGACCTACGTCAGGTATCACATTTGGCGGCAGGTACCAGCTCACCGAACGTATCGCCATCGGCGGCATGGGCGAGGTCTGGAAGGCCACCGACCAGGTGCTGGGCCGCATCATCGCCATCAAGATCCTCAAGGAGGAATACACCGGCGATCCGGGCTTCCTGCAACGGTTCCGTGCCGAAGCCCGCCACACCGCGCTGCTGAACCACAACGGCATTGCCAATGTCTTCGACTACGGCGAGGAGGCCGGCTCGGCCTACCTGGTCATGGAACTGGTCCCGGGCCAGCCGCTCTCGGCGATCATCGAGCGTGAGCGGGTGCTCTCCCCGGACCGCACGCTGTCGCTGATCTCGCAGACCGCCCGGGCGCTGCAGATTGCCCACGAGCAGGGGCTGGTCCACCGCGACGTCAAACCCGGGAACCTGCTGATCACGCCCGAAGGCCGGGTCAAGATCACTGACTTCGGCATTGCCCGGCTGGCCGACCAGGTGCCGCTGACCGCCACCGGGCAGGTCATGGGCACCGCCCAGTACCTGGCCCCCGAGCAGGCTACCGGGCAGACGGCCACGGGGCAGAGCGACATCTACTCGCTGGGCGTCATTGCCTACGAATGCCTCACCGGCTCGCGGCCGTTCTCCGGCGAGTCGCAGATCGCCATCGCGCTGGCCCAGGTCAATGACACGCCGCCGCCGCTGCCGGAGTCCCTGCCGCACCCGGTGCGCGCCCTGGTGATGTCCATGCTCTCGAAGGATCCGGCCGACCGTCCGGCAACCGCGGAGAAGCTGGCCGAAGCCGCGGACGCGATCCGGGCCGGCAATGTCCGGGCAGCCGAAGCCGCCGTGCCCGGCATGCTCCTGCTCGGTGGAGGCGCGGCCGCCACCGGTTCGATGACGGCCGTGACCGAGGCCGTTCCGGTCGGGCACGAAGACCGTACCCAGGTCTTCGGGGCCCCGGCCACGGCCACGCAGTCCATGGGCCCGGGTACGTCTCAGCTGCCGATGGTGCACCCCCCGGCGGACGACGACGGCACGCGGGCGCTGGCCGCCGAACGCCCCTGGAGCGATACCGACCTCGACGACCCGGACGCGGCAACTCCCCCGCCGCCGGCTGCCCCGCCCCGGCGGCGCGGGCGCAGCCCCTGGACGTGGCCGCTGGCTGGGCTCGTCCTGCTGATCCTGTTCGCGGTCCTGGGTGCCTGGCTGCTGCCCACGCTCACGCCCACCACGGGCGGGGGCGAAGAAACTGCCACCCGGTCGGCCGCGCCGCGCAGCACGACCAGCCGCAGCCCGGAGCGCGAACCCACCACCCGCTCCACCCCGAGGGAAACCGAAACCACCGTTGAAGAAGAGCGCACGCCCCGGACTGTCCAGCTGGTCGCCGCCAGCTACCAGGGCCGTCCGTTCGAGGACGTGAAGGCCGAACTGGAGGCTCTGGGCTTCCGGGTGGAGGGGGACCGGGTGCAGCACCAGGCCGACGCGGGACTGGTGCTGGACATCAGCCCCCAGGGCGAGGTGCAACCAGGCGCGACCATTACCGTCACCTACTCCGGGGGACTGGAGACCGTGACGGTTCCGGGCGGCCTAGTCGGCCAGGACGAAGGCAGCGTGCAGGCTGCCCTGTTCAATGCCGGCCTGCAGCCGCGCAAGCTCGGCGAGGAACCCAGCTCCGCCCCCGCGGGCACCGTCATCCGGCTGGAGCCGGCCGAAGGCGCTGAGGTCGAGGCAGGAGCCAGGGTGGGCTACGTTGTCTCTTCGGGGCCCGAAGAGGAAGAAACCACACCCCCGGCGGACCGGACACCAACCGATGACCCCACCGAAGACAACGGGCAGAACCCGCCCCGCGACGGTTAAGCGGGCACCGACAGCGTGGAAGGAATGCAGCCTGTGAACTCGCCGCAGATTCTCAACGGGCGCTATGAAGTAGGTGAACTCATTGGCCGCGGCGGCATGGCCGATGTGTACCTCGGACGCGACATCCGGCTCGGCCGGTCCGTGGCGATCAAGCAGCTGCGTCCCGACCTGGCCCGGGACCCGATGTTCCAGTCGCGCTTCCGGCGCGAAGCCCAGGCCGTCGCGGGGCTGAACCACCCGGCGATCGTGGCCGTCTACGATACGGGCGAATATGAGGTTCCCGGCGGCTACCACGTCAGCGCGCCCTTCATTGTCATGGAGTACGTCAGCGGCCGCACGCTGCGCGAGCTGATCAAGGCCGGGGACCTTACCTGCGACCAGGCGGTCGACTACGCACTCGGGGTGCTGTCCGCGCTCGAGTACAGCCACCGGTCGGGCATTGTCCACCGCGACATCAAGCCCGCCAATGTCATGGTCACCCCCCGCGGGGACGTCAAGGTTATGGACTTCGGGATTGCCCGGGCGCTGGCCGACTCGGCAGCGACCATGACCCAGACCCAGGCGATTCTGGGCACCGCCCAGTACCTTTCCCCGGAGCAGGCCCGCGGCGAGGCCGTGGACGCGCGCAGCGACCTTTATTCGGCCGGCTGCCTGCTGTATGAAATGCTGGCCGGCAGGCCCCCGTTCGTGGGCGACAGCCCCGTGTCGGTGGCCTACCAGCACGTCCGCGAGCTGCCCGAACCGCCCAGCCGGCACAATCCCGACGTGAGCCCGGCCCTGGATTCGGTGCTGGCGCGTGCCCTGCAGAAGGACAAGGCGGACCGGTTCCAGGACGCGGCCTCCTTCAGCGCTGCGCTGCGTGCCGCCGGCGCCGGGATTCCGCTCGCCGACGAGGACGCCGGCACAACCCAGGCGCTGCCCACCCAGTCGCCCGCCACCTCCCAGCTCACCGCCGCTGGTCCGGCGGTGCTGGCCGCTTCCCGTCCGTACCGCTCCGCACCGGAACAGGATCCGGCCGAGGATTACGACGACGAGTCCGGCGGGGGAGTGGACGACCCGGACCACGGCCAGGACTTCGACCCCGAGGACCTGCAGGAGGATCCCGACTTCCGCCACGACGAGGACCCCGACGCCGCCCGACGCACCCGGCGGCGCGCCTGGATCGTGACGCTGATGGTCGCCCTGCTGCTGGTCCTCGGCGCGGGCGCCTTCTTCCTGGTCAACCTGGTCCAGGAAAACGCCCGGCCGGAGCTGGTGGCCGTCCCGGCTGTGGCCGGCATGGACCAGACCGAGGCCGCGAATGTCATCTTCAATGCAGACCTGCGGCCGAGGATCCTGCAGGAGTACAGCGACGACGTCGACGCCGGCCTGGCGATCCGCACCGACCCGGACACGGGCGAGCAGGCCCCCGTGGACAGCGAAGTGCGCATCTACATCTCCCAGGGCCGGGAATTCATCACCATCCCCAAGGACCTGACCGGCCGGACCGAGGGGGAAGTGCGCGACCGGCTGCGGGAACTCGGCCTGGTGCCCGGCTCATCCAAGGAGGCCAACAGCGCGAAGACGCCCCGCGGCGGCGTCGTGTCCCTGGACCCTGCCCCCGGCGAGCGGGTGCGGGCCGGTTCCACGGTCGACCTGATGATTTCCACCGGGCAGGTCACCGTGCCGCAGCTGCTGGAGAAGTCCGAGCAGGAGGCAATCAAGCTGCTGGAGGATCCGGCCGTGGACCTGCCCTACCAGGTCCAGCCGGTGGAGAACTCCGTGGTGGAGCCCGGCACGGTGACCGCGCAGAGCCATCCCGCCGGCAGCGACGTGGAGCAGGGCACCCTGATCACCATCGCCGTCTCGGTCGAGCCGCAGGAGCCCGAACCCTCCGACCCGCCCTCGGACAACGGAAACGGCAACGGCGGCGGCAATGGCAATGGCAATGATGACGAGGGCGGCGAGGGCCGCGGCCGCGACGGCGACGACTGACCGCGGACAGCCGGCGCCGAGGGCAGGTTACCTGGTGATCAGGGGGCTCAGCTGCGCGGCGCGCGCGGCAGCGCCGGCCATCCCAAGGCTCTCGAGCCAGTTGCCCAGCATCAGGTAGCCGCCCTCGGTCAGCACCGACTCGGGGTGGAACTGCACGCCCCACAGCGGCGCCGACCGGTGCTGCAGACCCATGATCACGCCGCCAGCAGTCTCGGCGGTGATCTCCAGCTCCGAGGGGATGGACTCGCGCACCGCGGCCAGCGAGTGGTAGCGGGTGGCGGTGAAGGGGTTCGGCACGCCGGCGAAGACCTTTTCCCCGTGATGGCTCACCTGGGAGGTCTTGCCGTGCATCAGCTCCGGGGCGTGGGTGACGGTGCCGCCGTACGCCTCGGCCAGGGCCTGGTGGCCCAGGCAGACCCCCAGCATCGGCTTGTCCTGCTCGCCGCACCACCGGATCAGCTCGATGCAGACGCCTGCCTCGCCCGGATTGCCCGGGCCGGGGGAGATGAGCACGCCGTCGCGGGCGGACGCGAGCTCGACCGCCTCGGCCAGCGTGACGTCGTCGTTGCGTACCACGGTGGTCTCGGCACCCAGCTGCTGCAGGTAGCCCACCAGCGTGTAGACGAAGCTGTCATAGTTGTCGACGACGAGGATACGGATGGAGTCGCTCATGGCTTGTCGGTGGCACCAATCGGGGAGGGGACGGACTGGGCTGTGACTGCCTCGGCAGTCAGTGCCTTAATCAATGATCGGTGCCGCGGCCGGTCCGGGCAAATGGAGGCGCGCAGGGAGACACACACGTCCCTCCCGTAGCGTCCATCCGCCCCCGCACCTCGCAGGCTCTGCGCGGGGCCCTCGGCGGATAGACTGGCGGGGAGAGAAATGTCCCCGTGCAAGGAGGATCCGTGCCCGAATCGAAGCCGCGCAAGAAGATCGAGCGCCGGCCGCAGGAGGCGGCAGCCAAGGAGTACAAGCCGAATCCGGTCTGGTTCAAGCCGGTCATGTTCGGCCTGATGATCGTGGGGCTGCTGTGGATCATCATTTTCTACATCACGCAGGGTCTCTGGCCGCTGCCGGCCGCCGGCTCCTGGAACATCATGATCGGGTTCGGCATCGCCATCGTCGGCTTCCTGATGACCACCCGCTGGCGTTCCTAAGGACTGGTGACGGCGGCGGCCAGCCGGCGGACGACGTCGCCGGCCGGCTCCTGCCGGGCGTCGGCAAAGTTCGCCCCGGCCCACAGGGCCAGCCCGTCGGCGTCGTGCGCGGCGGCCGCACGGGCCCGCAGCGGCTTGGTCAGCTGGTTCACTTCCGGGAAGGCCGCCGGGGCCAGGGCGTCGTACCGGTCGATGAAGCCGTTCCTCAGCCCGCGCGCCAGCCGGCCGCTGAAGGCGCGGGTCACCGTCGTTTCCGGGTAGCGCCCGTCGGCCAGGCTGTCCTGGTGCTCGGGGGCCGCGCCCGATTCGGGGGTGCGCAGCAGGGCCGTGCCAACCTGGATGGCGGCGGCCCCGGCGGCAAAGGCCTCGGCCGCCTGACCGGGCCCGGTGATCCCGCCGGCGGCGATCAGCGGCAGGTTCGCCACCCGGCGTACCGCGGTGAGCAGTTCCGGCAGGTTGCGTATGTCCGGGACCTTCTCCACCTCGTGGGTGCCGCGGTGGCCGCCGGCCAGCGGTCCCTGGACACAGAGCAGGTCCGCCCCGTGGGCCTGGGCGGCGGCCGCCTCGGCCTCGTCGGTGGCGGTCAGGACGACGGCGGTGCCGCGCCGGTGCAGTTCCGCGACGACGTCGGCTGGCGGGATGCCGAACATAAAGGACACCACGGGCACGCCCAGGTCCAGCACAAGCTCCAGTTTGGCGTCCCAGCCGTCCGTGTCTGCCGGGTCCGTGGCCGGCAGCCGGATCCCGTAACGGGCGGCCTCGGGTTCCAGCGCGGCGCGGTAGCGCTCCACGGCCGCCGCCCGGTCGGCCATGCGGGCCTCAGGCCCGGGGCCCTCCGCCGCTGACGGCGCGGCGGCGTTGACGGCGGCATGGACAAAGAGGTTGACCGCGAACGGCCGGTCCGTCAGGGCACGGGTGCGGTCAATGTCGGCGGCCAGATCCTCGGGGCGGCGGTAGGCGGCGGCAAGCGACCCGAGTCCGCCGGCATTGCTGACCGCGGCGGCCAGGGCCGGCGTCGACGGTCCGCCGGCCATCGGCGCGCCGATGACTGCAGCAGTAAGATCCCGAAGCGAAAACACCCTGCCCCTCTTCCGCACATTGGTCAGTAGATGCTGTTCTCCGGCAGAAGGCGTCCAGTAGATGATGGTCTGCGGCGACAACCGGCCCCGGCAACCGAAGGACGGCTACCGCCGTCGTGCCGTCGGCGGGCCGCCAGGGAACCGGGCCGTTCCGCCGCGGCGGAACGGCCCGGTTCGTGCTGCTACTTGGCGTCGGACCGGGCGGCGGCCATGACGGCCGCGGCCACGGCCGGGGCGACGCGCCCGTCCAGCGGGCTGGGGATGATGTGGTCCGGGGCCAGCCCGTCCTCGGCGGCGATGGCGGCGATGGCCTCGGCCGCGGCGACCTTCATGGCCGGGGTGATCCGCTTGGCCCCGGCGTCCAGGGCGCCGCGGAAGATGCCGGGGAAGGCCAGCACGTTGTTGATCTGGTTGGGGAAGTCCGACCGGCCGGTGGCGACCACCTTGGCGTACCGGTGGGCGATGTCCGGGTGGATTTCCGGATCCGGGTTGGACAGGGCGAAGATCACCGCGTCCTCGGACATCTTCTCCAGCATCTGCTCCGGAATGGTGCCGGAGGAGACCCCGATGAACACATCCGCCCCGTCCAGGGCCTGGGCGGTACCGCCGGTGACGCCGCGCGGATTGGTGCGCGCGGCGTAGGCGGACTTGATCCCGGTCAGGCCGGGCCGGTTCCTGTCGATGATGCCGCGGGAATCGAGCAGGATCACATCGGTCACGCCGGCGGCCAGCAGGATCTCGGCCACGGCGATGCCGGCCGCCCCCGCCCCGGAGATGACCACCTTCAGCGAACCCAGCTCCCGGCCCACGACCCGGGCGGCGTTGGTGAGGGCGGCCAGGACGACCACGGCGGTGCCGTGCTGGTCATCGTGCATCACCGGCATGTCCAGCGCCTCGATCAGGCGCGCCTCGAGCTCGAAGCAGCGCGGGGCGGAGATGTCCTCGAGGTTGACCGCGCCGAAGCTGGAGCGCAGACGCACCAGCGTCTCGATGATCTCGTCCACATCGGTGGTCTCCAGCACCAGCGGAATCGAATCCAGGCCGCCGAACTTCTTGAACAAAGCCGCCTTGCCTTCCATCACCGGCAGCGACGCGGCCGCGCCGATGTTGCCCAGCCCCAGCACCGCGGTGCCGTCCGAGACCACGGCCACCAGGCGCGAGGCCCAGGTGTACTGGCGGGCCAGCTCCGGGTCCGTGTTGATCGCCCGGGAGACCTGGGCCACCCCGGGGGTATAGGCGATGGACAGGTCCCGCTTATCATCCAGCGGCGCGGTCAGCCCGATGGCGAGCTTGCCGCCCTCATGGGCGGCGAAGATTTCCTCGTCGGTCAGCTCAATGCGGGTGGAGTTCGCAGCTTCTGCAGTCAATGCATTTCCTCGTTTCAACGTCCGGCGGTCGGGGGGAACAGATGGGTCGCGGGGCAGGGCCGTCCGGAGCTTTCGCCCCCGTCCGGGCCGTCTGCAATCTGTACTGCCCGGCTGTGGGAGCGGTTGATACACAGAGTCGCGCCTGCTCGACCGCCGCATGGTCAGCTGGCGACCGTCTGACGTTCCCGGCTGGTCGAGCCGGGCACTGGATTCCCAAGATTACCGGATCTGCCGACGCCGCCGCAGGCATGTGTCCCGGCCGCAGGGTAATATTTCGCCCCTCTTGTGCTCCCGGGATGGAGGGATCCACGCCATTCACAGATGTTCACAGAGTTATCCACAGGTGTGCACAACCCTGACCTTTCCAGCGCCCCAGCTCCCGGAATCCCGCCGCTGGCGGGCCGCGGCGTCGGAACTACACAGCTGTAAGTTATCCACCCTGTGCATAACGCTTGTGGAAATCTTCTGTTCCTGCCGTCCGCAGGAGTCCGGAGAGGGTCCGCAGCAGCGAAAAAGCAGCCCGGCACAGGCACAGGAACCGCAGGTCAGCGGGGAAATTGCGGCTACGGGCAGCGTCATGGAGGGAAACTGTGAAAATCCCCAGGTCCACATTTGTGCACACAGTTATCCACAGGGGTGGATAACTGTGTGCCCCGGGCCGGGGAGAATAGCGGAAATCCCTACGGCTGGCTCGGAAGCAGGGAAAGTGACTTCTTCGCAGGTTACCCACACTGTGCATAAGGGCTGTGGACAACGGCCGGTTTAATGTGAAAAAGGCCCGTCGGGCCTTTGATGAAACGCTTAAATAACGACATGCGTGGTTTGGCGCGGCCCTGCGGCGGACCGTTCCGCGGCGGGGCCGGCAGGGGACAGCGCCCGGGGCAAGCGGACGCTGGCTGGGGAGAGGCAGGCCGGCAGCGATGGTTCCGGCGCCGTTGCAGCCGGCCCCGGGCCTGGACGCAACCGGCCGTGCGCAAGCTAGGCCGTGACGGTCACCAGCGTGGCGCCGATCCAGGTCAGCACGGCCAGCAGCACCGCGATGCCGCCCAGCCCCGCCCACTGCAGCGTCCGCTGGGACCGGCCGCGCGGCGCATAGACAATGGCCGCCGCCGCCAGCGCGCCCACCACGAGCCCGCCCAGATGGGCCTGCCAGGACACTCCGGGCATCAGGCTGATCAGCGCGTTGATGGCGATCAGGACCAGGATGCCGCGCACGTCCTGCTTGCGCTGCAGCTGGATGATGAACAGGGTCGCGAACAGCCCGAACACCCCGCCGGAGGCGCCGACCACCCCCTGGTTCCACTGGCCCAGCAGCAGCACGGCCACCGATCCTCCCCAGACGGCCAGCAGGTACAAGGCAATGAACCGTGCCCTGCCCAGCAGCGGCTCGAGCGTCTGGCCGAAGATCCACAGCGCGTACATGTTGAACACGATGTGCAGCAGGAAACCCTGCGAATGCAGGAAGCCGGCGGTGATCATCCGCCACGGCTCGAAGGGGATCCCGGGCAGCTGCGCGGTGAACGCGGGGGCGTAGACCATGTAGTCAGCGACGGCCGGAACCACCCACTGCAGGACGTACACCACCACGCAGGCGACGATGATGCCGACGGTCACCACGGGCTGGCCGACGGCGACGCCGCCGAACACCGTCCGCGGCACCTTCACGTTGCGGGCCAGTTCGTTGACGCAGTCCACGCACTGCATGCCGACGGCGGCGCTGCGCTGGCATTCCGGGCAGGCCGGCCTGCCGCAGCGCTGGCAGCGGACGTAGGAGACGCGGTCCGGGTGCCGCGGGCATACGGGAACCTCGGTGTGCGGGGGCTCTGCCGGCGCGCCGAACGACATCGGGTCCTCCTGTGGATAGACAGATCCCCGCCCGGATATCCGGGCGGGGATTCGGATGGTTGCTAGAGCTGCTCGACGCTGATGCTCTGGATGACCACGTCCTCGAGCGGCTTGTCCCGCATGTCCGTGGCGACGGAATTGAGCTTGTCGACGACGGCGCGGGAGGCTTCGTCGGCCACCTCGCCGAAGATGGTGTGCTTGCCCTGCAGCCAGGTGGTGGGCACCGTGGTGATGAAGAACTGCGAGCCGTTGGTGCCGCGTCCGCCGCGGGTTCCGGCATTGGCCATGGCCAGCTTGTACGGCTCGTTGAAATCCAGGTCCGGGTTGATCTCGTCGTCGAACTGGTAGCCCGGCCCGCCGGTACCCTGGCCGAGCGGATCGCCGCCCTGGATCATGAAGTCCTTGATGATGCGGTGGAAAATGACGCCGTTGTAGAGCGGCGCGTTGGTCTCTTCGCCGGTTCCGGGGTGCTTCCAGGTGATCTCGCCGGTGGCCAGCCCCACGAAGTTCTTCACGGTCTTGGGGGCATGGTTGCCGAACAGGTTGACGACGATGTCGCCCTGGTTGGTGTGGATGGTTGCTTTGGCGGTGGGAATTGCAGTCATGGCACCCATTGTTCCACGCAGCTGCGACGAAAACGCCAGCAGGCTGCGGTTCCGCGCTCAGTGAAAATCGCGGATATTCCTGTGCCCCCGTAGCAGCGGCCTAGCCTGCAAAGTAGGCTAAGGCTGGACTGTTGCCATCCACGGGAGGTAGTTGTGAAGAAAAACGAACGTCTGACCCGCGAACTGGAGGACACGCTGACTACTGGCAGGGGCTGGACAGTACCGAAGGTCGATTCTGTGGTGGACTGGGCCGGACCCAAGGTGGAAGCGGCCCGGCACTGGGCGGCTCCGAAGATCGAGAAGGGCGTCGGCGCGGCCTCTCCGCGCATCCAGGAGGCCATCCGGAAGGCGGCCCACGAACTGTCCCTGGGCGTCTCCACCGTCACCCCGAAGATCCAGCTGGAGCTGGAAAAGATGGCGCCGAAGATCGCCCATCTTGTGGACGAAGCCACCCCGCGGCTCCAAGGCACCCTGGACCGCGCCACGCCGGCCCTGTACACCGCCAAGGAAAAGCTGGTCGGCGAATACATCCCGACCTTCTCCAGCAAGCTGGGTGCCACTGCCGAGAACGTCTCCCGCAGCCTGGAGCGGGCCGCGGCTGCCGAAGCCGCCGCGCAGGCAGCCGCCGGGGCGGCAGAAGCCTCCAAGCATGCCGGCCGCAAGGCCCGCAAGGCTGCGGCGCAGGCAGCCGCCGAGGCGGCAGAAGCCTCCAAGCATGCCGGCCGCAAGGCCCGCAAGGCCGTGGCCGAAGCGGCCCTGGCCCAGCAGCAGGAAGCCCAAAAGTCCGGCAAGGGCAAGGGCTGGCTGATCGCCGGCGTCGTCGGTGCCGCGGTGGCCGCCGGGGTGGCCGCCTGGCGTGCCTCGCGTCCGGTCGAAGACCCGTGGAAGACCCCGGTCCAGCAGCCGGCGGCCCCGGAATCCACCACCGCGCCCACGGGCGCTGTTCCGGTGGTCGGGGCAACCCCGGAGGCAGAGGCCGCTGGGGTGGCAGCCGCTGAAGCCGCCACTACCACCCCCGTCCCCGAAGCGGCCGGCGGCACCGGCACGGGCAAGCACCTGGCCGGGGACACCACCGGGACCTCGGCCACGGCGGACGCGGCCGGGACCGAGGCGGCAGTGGGCGGGCCCGCCGTCGAAGATACGGAGACGGAGAAGCCAGCGACCCGGAAGAACTCGCGCAAGGCCGACGACGCAGGCTAAGGACAGGGCGCGTCTGTCAGCATCCGGCCGAGGGGCCCGCGGAAGCGGGCCCCTCGCTCCGTTAACTTAACCGTCCTGCCCCGCTGACGGCGCCGCCCGGCCCAGCTGTTAGATTGAAGCCGTGCCACCAGCCTTGCCCAGCGTCTCCATTGTCATCCCTGCCTACAACGAAGAACCGGTCATCCGGCAGTGCATCCTCGCCGCCCTGTACCAGTCCGTGCCGGCCAAGGAAATCATCGTGGTGGACAACATGTCCAAGGACCGGACTGCCGAGCTGGTCCGCCTCATGCAGGAAGAGTACCCGGACGTGCCGCTCATCCTGCTCTCCCAGGACAAGGAACAGGGCCTGATCCCCACCCGCAACCACGGCCTGGACCACGCCAGCGGGGACGTGCTCGGCCGGATCGATGCCGATTCCCTGCTGGAGCCGGACTGGGTGGAGCAGGTCCAGCGCGGCTTCGCGGATCCGGAGGTCATGGCCGCCACCGGTCCGGTGCTCTACTATGACATGCCCCTGCGCCGCTTCGGCCTGCGGGCCGACGACCGCATGCGCCGTTTCGTACTGAAGCTGGCCAAGAAGCAGTACCACTTCCTGTTCGGTTCCAACATGGCCATCCGCAAGGACGCCTGGGAAACCATCCGCACCGAGGTCTGCCGTGACGAAGCGGACGAGATGCACGAGGACATCGATGTCTCCGTGCACCTGGCCGACCATGGCCTGAAGATCCTCTACATTCCCGGCATGATCAGCGGCATGTCCGCGCGCCGGCTGGAGGACTCGCCGAAGGACTACCGGTACTACGTCACCCGCTTCGAGCGGACCTACAAGAACCACAAGATCCACCGGCGCGTGCTGCGCGTGCCGATGCTGATCTTTATGGGTGTCTACTATCCGGCCAAGGTGCTGCGGAAGGTGCACCAGGTGCGCACCCGGCAGGTGGTCAGGCGCGGCGGCATCTGACTGCCGGTCAGTCCGCGCCCAGCTCGGCTTCCGGCGGGCCGCCGTTGCGGCGGCGGTTCTGGAACAGGATGACGACGGCGAGCCCGGCCAGGATCAGGGCCAGGCCCAGGTATGTTCCCCACGGCAGGCTTTCGCCCAGGAACAGGGCCGCCAGCAGCGCGGCCCCCGGGATTTCCAGCAGGATGATCATCGAGACCACCATCGGGCTGATGACCGCCAGCAGGTGGTTGAAGGCGGTATGCCCCACGAGCTGGGCCGCCAGCGTCACCCCCAGGATGCCGAGCCAGGCTTCGCCGGGAAAGCCGGCCAGCGGCTGTCCGAAGACCAGGCAGAGCACCAGCAGCAGGAGGGCACACATCCCGTAGCACAGGCCGGTATAGCTCTGGGTGGACAGGTTCCGGCGTACCCGCCCGCCGGCCAGGGTGTACAGGGCTGCCAGGGCGCCGCCCAGCAGCGCCAGGATGTCCCCGGCCAAGGCGGCGGGGGAGAGCTGCAGGTCGAAGCCGGAGATCAGCACCACACCGCCCAGGGCCACGCCCAGTCCTGCGAGTACGACACGAGCGGTCCGGATCCCGCGCAGCCGGTTCGCCACCGCGATCCAGGCCGACTGCAGGCAGACCAGGGCGGTCGCCGCGGCCACGGAGGTCAGCTGCAGCGCGGTAATGAAGCAGGCGAAATGCAGGGCCAGCGCCGCGGCGGCCACGGCGGTCCAGGCCAGGTCCGGTGCCGTCAGGCGGCGCAGTTCGCCGCCCCGGGAGACCAGCGCCGGCACCCCCATGGCCAGGCCGCCGAGGAAATTGCGCCAGAAGGCAATGGCCAGGGCGGGGGCGGCGGTGACCGCCATGATCGGGCCGGAGGCGGAAATGCCGATCACTCCGGCAGTGGCGAGCAGGACAATCACCCACCCAGCCTAGACGCCGAGGGCCCCGCAGCGGGCGAAGCGAGGGGCGGGAGGCGGCTGGGCGCTAGCTAACGTTCGCCGGCTCCCCGCCCCGCCAGCCCGGAACGGGGACCCCGGACGGCCCGGTGGCCGCGGTCCCTGCCCGGCGGTAGCATCGGTCACGGGCGGAACGGAACGGGGGTCCGGAATGGAGGCGGAGATCCTGGGCGTCTACGTAGCGGCGGCCGGCATCATTGTCAGCGCGGTCCTGAGCATTGCCGAAAGCCGCCGGCAGGGCCGGAACGCGGCGGCCAGCGCCCAGCGGGCCGAAGCCGCTGGCCGGGTCAGCGACTACAACGCCCAGCGCGTCATTTCGGCCCTGGAACGCCTCGCGGACAGCGCCGCCGGCTCCCGGCAGGCAGTACTGTTCCGTCCGCCAGGGGCGGCGGCCTGGCAGCTGGTCCCGCGGGCGGGCGCTTACGAGCTGACCAACACGGGCACGGCGGCCGCGCAGGACGTCTTCATCCGGCTGCCGGCGAGCCTGCCGGGGACCACGCCGGCAAAGCCGCGCACGGTGGCGCCGGGGGAGTCGCTGTCCTTTACCGCCGCCCCGGAGCGCTCCACCACGGATGCCACCGTAACCGTGACTTGGCGCGACCCGGACGGTACGGACCGGGAATGGTTCTATCCGCTGCCGCCGGCCTGAGGACCGGAACGCGGCAGCAGGCAGGGCCTGCGTCCAGGCTAGGCGGGTTAAAAGCAGACGGTCCGGTCCATGTCTGGACCGGACCCTCTGTTCCGGTGGAGGCAAGGGGACTCGAACCCCTAACCCCCTGCTTGCAAAGCAGGTGCGCTACCAATTGCGCCATGCCCCCGGGGATAGCCGGAGCTAGTCGACCTTGTCGGTCTCCTTGCTCCAGGCGGATTTCTCCGCTTCGGATTCCTGCCACTTTTTGACGATGGCCGCCCCGGCCATCGCAGCTGCCAGAAAGATCAGCTTCTTCACGGTGTCCTCCTAGGACGGTGCGGAAGTCCGGCAGGAATTCCGTGGGCGTACCAGGACTTGAACCTGGGACCTCTTCGTTATCAGCGAAGCGCTCTAACCGCCTGAGCTATACGCCCTCTGCCCTGTTCGGGCCGAGATAAGACTCTACAGCACCCGGGCGCCCATTTCAAAATCGGGCCTCCCGGGCCTGCCGGAAGGGCCGGCGCCAGGTCCGCAGCGGATGCGGAAGGCCCCTCCTTCCACCCGGAAGGAGGGGCCTTCCATCAACCCTCGGCGCCGGCCGGGGCGCTTTTAGTCGTCGGTCAGGGTCACGCCGATGCCGCCGACCAGGGTGGCCGAGATGTTGTACAGCACGGCGGAGAGCATGGACAGCGCCGTCAGCAGCACCACGTTGACCACGGAGATGATGGTGGCGAAGGAAGCCACCTGGCCCAGGGACATGTAGCTGCGCAGGTCGAAGCCGGCGCCCTCGGAACCGGCAATCTCGGAGAGCAGGTCATTGACCCGGTTGAAGATGCCGGTGATGTCCAGCGTGGTCCACAGCACGATCGAGGCCACCACGGTGACGATCCCCAGGGCCACGGAGAGCAGGAAGGCCATCTTCAGCACGGACCAGGGGTCCACCTTGCTGACCAGCAGCCGTGCGCGGCGGGCCTTGGCCTTCGGCGCGGGCCTGACCAGTCCGGCGTTCCCGCTGGGGCGGGAGGCCGCCGGACGCTGGGCCGCCGGCGGGCGCTGGCCGTTGCCGGTGCGGGCGCCGGATGTGCTGCCGGCCGTCGGGCGCTGGGCCGGTTTGGCCGGGGCCGCTGCCGTGCGGGGCACCCCGGCGCGCGGTGCCGCGGCCGGCTGCGGGCGTGTGCCCGATCGCGGCGTGTTGGGTGTGCTCACTGGTTACCTCCGTTATCCGGCGCCTGCGCCGGCTCCCCAGCCGGCTGCTGCGGTGCTGAAGTCAACGGTACTTCATCCACCGGCAGGTGTGCAGAATCCTCGCCGTCCCGGGCGGATCCGGCGGCCAGCTCCGTTCCGGCCACCGGCTCGGCGTGCTCGTCCTCGCCGAGGGTGCGCTCGGTGTTCCGGGCGACGGCGATGATCCGGTCGGCCTTGTCCGGCTTGGCGAAGATGACCCCCATCGTGTCGCGGCCCTTAGCGGGGACGCCGGCGACGTGGGAGCGGACCACCTTGCCGCCTTCCATGACCACCAGGACTTCATCCTCTTCGTGGACGATCAGGGCGCCGACGAGGTTGCCGCGTTCCTCCTGGTACTTGCCGACCTTGATGCCCAGGCCGCCGCGGCCCTGGACCCGGTATTCCTCCTCCGAGGTCCGCTTGGCGTAGCCGCCCTCGGTCACGATGAACACAAACGAGCCTTCGGTGACCACGTCCGCGGCCAGCAGCTCGTCATTGTCTCGGAACTTCATGCCGGTCACTCCGGAGGTGGCCCGGCCCATCGGCCGCAGGGCTTCGTCCGTGGCAGTAAAGCGCAGGGACTGGCCGTGGCGGGAGACCAGCATCAGGTCGTCGGTCTCGGAGACCAGCTGCGCGGAGACCAGCTCGTCCTCTTCCCGCAGGTTGATCGCAATCACGCCGGCGGAGCGGTTGGTGTCGTAGTCCTCCAGCCGGGTCTTCTTGACCAGCCCGTTCTTGGTGGCCAGCACCAGGTAGGGGGCCTGGCTGTAGTCGCGCAGGTCGAGCACCTGGGCGATCCGTTCCTCGGGCTGGAAGGCCAGCAGGTTCGCCACGTGCTGACCCTTGGCGTCCCGGGCCGCTTCGGGCAGCTCGTAGGCCTTGGCCCGGTAGACCCGGCCCAGGTTGGTGAAGAAGAGCAGCCAGTGGTGCGTGGTGGTGACGAAAAAATGCTCGACGACGTCGTCGCCGCGCAGCTGAGCACCGCGGATGCCTTTGCCGCCGCGCTGCTGGGAACGGTAGCTGTCGCTGCGGGTGCGCTTGACGTAGCCGCCGCGGGTGATGGTGACGACCACTTCCTCTTCGGGGATGAGGTCCTCCATGCTCATGTCGCCGTCGTAGCCCATCATGATCTGGGTGCGGCGCTCGTCCCCGTACTTCTCGGAGATCTCGGCCAGTTCGTCGCTGACGATGCCGCGCTGGACCTCTTCCGAGGCCAGGATGCGGTTGTACTCGAGGATCTCGGCCTCCAGCTTGGCGTGCTGGTCCTGGATCTTCTGCCGTTCCAGGGCGGCCAGCCGGCGCAGCTGCATGTCCAGGATGGCCTGGGCCTGGATCTCGTCGATGTCCAGCAGCTGGATCAGCCCGTTGCGCGCGTCCTCGACCGTGGAGGAGCGGCGGATCAGGGCGATGACCTCGTCCAGCGCGTCCAGCGCCTTGAGCAGCCCGCGCAGGATGTGGGCCGCTTCCTCGGCCTTGCGCAGGCGGAACCGGGTGCGCCGGACGATGACGTCCAGCTGGTGGGTAACCCAGTGCCGGACGAAGGCATCCAGTGTCAGGGTGCGCGGGACACCGTCGACAATGGCCAGCATGTTGGCCGCGAAGTTCTCCTGCAGGGCGGTGTGCTTGTAGAGGTTGTTGAGCACCACCTTGGCCACCGCGTCCCGCTTCAGGACGATCACCAGGCGCTGGCCGGTGCGGCCGGAGGTCTCGTCGCGCAGGTCGGCGATGCCGGCGATCTTGCCGTCCTTGACCAGTTCGGCGATCTTGATGGCCAGGTTGTCCGGGTTGGCCTGGTAGGGCAGCTCGGTGACCACCAGGCAAGTGCGCCCGTGGATCTCCTCGACGTTGACCACGGCGCGCATGGTGATCGAGCCGCGGCCGGTGCGGTAGGCCTCCTCGATGCCCTTGTGGCCCAGGATCTGGGCGCCGGTGGGGAAGTCCGGGCCCTTGATGCGCTGGATCAGCGCCTCGAGCAGCTCCTCGCGCGTGGCGCCGGGGTTCTTCAGGTACCACTGGACGCCGTCGGCCACCTCGCGCAGGTTGTGCGGCGGGATGTTGGTGGCCATGCCGACGGCGATGCCGGAGGAGCCGTTGACCAGAAGGTTCGGGAACCGGGACGGCAGGATGGTCGGTTCCTGGTTCTTGCCGTCGTAGTTGTCCTGGAAATCGACGGTTTCCTCGTCGATGTCCCGCACCATTTCCATGGCCAGCGGGGCCATCTTGGTTTCGGTGTACCGCGGGGCAGCGGCGCCGTCATTGCCGGGAGAGCCGAAGTTACCCTGGCCCAGGGCGAGCGGGTAGCGCATGGTCCAGTCCTGGATCA
Source organism: Arthrobacter mobilis (assembly GCF_012395835.1). Lineage (GTDB taxonomy): Bacteria > Actinomycetota > Actinomycetes > Actinomycetales > Micrococcaceae > Crystallibacter > Crystallibacter mobilis. Next base: position 70,106 of record NZ_JAAZSQ010000012.1, on the reverse strand, counting down.
GGCGCACCAGGGCGTCGTAGATGGCCGCGTCGCCGTGCGGGTGGTACTGGCCCATGACCTCGCCGACCACGCGGGCGCACTTGTTGAACGCCCGGTCCGGCCGGTAGCCGCCGTCGAACATCGCGTACAGCACGCGGCGGTGCACCGGCTTGAGCCCGTCCCGGACGTCCGGCAGGGCGCGGCCGACGATCACGGCCATTGCATAGTCCAGGTAGGACCGCTGCATCTCGGTCTGCAGGTCCACCTGCTCGACGCGGTCGGTCAGCACCTCGCCGGCCAGCACTTCCTCGCCGGCCGGGCCCCCGGGCACCCCAGGCGTCTCTTCGCTCATCGTTTTAGGTTCCTTCTATCGAAAATCTTTGCGGGCCGCACGGACCAGGCAGGGGAGCGGGATGTCCGGCAGGGTGCCGGGGACGCCCCGCGGCGGCGTCAAATGTCCAGGAAGCGCACGTCCTTGGCATTCTGCTGGATAAAGGTCCGCCGGGACTCCACATCCTCTCCCATCAGCACCGAGAAGATCTGGTCCGCCGCGGCGGCGTCCTCCATGGTGACCTGCAGCAGCGTGCGCTTGTCCGGATCCATGGTGGTTTCCCACAGCTCCGTGTAGTCCATCTCGCCCAGACCCTTGTAGCGCTGGATGCCGTTTTCCTTGGGCAGGCGCTGGTTGTTGGCCAGGCCCTTGCGGATGCACTCGTCCCGTTCCCGGTCGCTGAACACATAGTCGTGCGGGTGGTTGGACCACTTGATCCGGTACAGCGGCGGCTGGGCCAGGTACACGTAGCCGCTCTCGATCAGCGGCCGCATGTAGCGGAAAAGCAGGGTCAGCAGCAGGGTGGTGATGTGCTGGCCGTCCACGTCCGCGTCGGCCATCAGCACGATCTTGTGGTACCGGGCCTTGTCGACGTCGAAATCCTCGCCGATGCCGGCACCGAAGGCGGTGATCATGGCCTGGACCTCGGCATTGCCCAGCGCGCGGTCCAGCCGGGCCCGCTCCACGTTCAGGATCTTGCCGCGCAGCGGCAGGATGGCCTGGGTCTCCGGGTTGCGGCCGCGCACGGCCGAACCGCCGGCAGAGTCACCTTCCACAATGTAGATCTCGGACTTGGACGGGTCCTTGGACTGGCAGTCCTTGAGCTTGCCGGGCATGCCGCCGGATTCCAGCAGGCCCTTGCGCCGCGTGGACTCGCGGGCCTTGCGGGCGGCCATACGCGCCGCGGCGGCCTGGATGGACTTGCGGATCACGTCGCGGGCGGGGCCCGGATTGCGTTCCAGCCAGTCCCCGAGCTCATCCGTCACCACACGCTGGACGAAGCCCTTGGCCTCGGAATTGCCCAGCTTGGTCTTGGTCTGGCCCTCGAACTGGGGTTCGCCCAGCTTCATCGAGATCACCGCGGTCAGGCCCTCGCGGATGTCGTCCCCGGTGAGGTTGTCGTCCTTGTCCTTGATGAGGTTCTTTTCCCGCGCGTACTTGTTGATCAGCGTGGTCATGGCCGCGCGGAAGCCCTCTTCGTGCGTGCCGCCCTCATGCGTGTTGATGGTGTTGGCGTAGGTGTGCACGCTTTCCGAGTAGGAGGTGGTCCACTGCAGCGCCACCTCCACGGAGAGCCGGCGTTCGGAGTCCTCGGACTCGAACGCGATGACCTCGGGATGGATGACCTCCACCTTCTTGGACGAGTTCAGGTGCTTGACGTAGTCGAGCAGCCCGTTGTCGTACTTGTAGACCACCTGGCGGTACTCCGGCGCGGCCGCGTCGTCGGCGGCCGGGGTGTCCAGGTCCACATCTCCGTCCTCGGCCGCCTCCAGCGGGCGGCGCTCGTCCGTGAGGGTGATCTTCAGGCCCTTGTTCAGGAAGGCCATCTGCTGGAAGCGGGCGCGCAGGGTCTCGAAGTCGAACTCGGTGGTCTCGAAGATGTCCGGGTCCGCCCAGAAGGTCTGGGTGGTGCCGGTGTCGGTGGTCGGCTCGCCGCGGCGCAGTTCGCCGACCGGGTGGCCGCCGTTGGCGAAGGACTGGTACCAGACGTAGCCCTGGCGGCGGATCTCGGTCTCGACCCGGCGGGACAGCGCGTTGACCACCGAGATGCCCACCCCGTGCAGGCCGCCGGAGACGGCGTAGCCGCCGCCGCCGAACTTGCCGCCGGCGTGCAGGATGGTCATGACCACCTCCACGGTGGGCTTGCCTTCGGTCGGGTGCATGTCCACGGGGATGCCGCGGCCGTTGTCCGTCACGCGCACGCCGCCGTCGGCCAGCAGGGTGACTTCGATCGAGTCGCAGTAGCCGGCCAGCGCCTCGTCGACGGAGTTGTCGACTACCTCGTAGACCAGGTGGTGCAGGCCGCGCGGGCCGGTGGACCCGATGTACATGCCGGGACGTTTGCGGACCGCTTCCAGTCCTTCCAGGACCGTGATGTCGCTGGCGCCGTATTCGTTGGTGACCTTGCCGTTGCCAGTCCCCTGTGCGCCCTCACCGGCATGTTCGAGCTCGTTGTCCATCGCCACAGTTGCCGCCGACTCCTCAAATTCCGTGTCATCTCCGAAGCGCCCTCCCGGCCGGGTGAAGGCGCCGCACCCCAATTCTACCGTGCCGGCGGGCCCGGCCGCGCCTTGGACAGCGCCTGGCAGGCCGCAGAAGCATGATTTGCCGCGATCACCGGGTGCCGGATGGGGCGGAGTATGTGCCCGCACCTTCCCAGCGCCCTACGCGCCCTCTGCGCAGTCACCACTCCCGCCCTAAGAGAAGCGCCCGGGGCCCCGCCCGAGCGTGCGAGGGGTGGGGGAGGCGCTGAACGGAAGCGCCCGGGGCCCCGCCCGGGCGTGCGAGGGGTGGGGGAGGGGCTGAACGGAAGCGCCCGGGGCCCCGCCCGAGCGGGCGAGGGGTGGGGGAGGCGCTGAACGCTTAGCCGTAGGTGTCCCGCGGCCCGCGGCCGCCGGCGGTGCGCGGACCCTTGCGCCAGTTCGGCGCCGCCGGTGCCAGCACCTGGATCTTCGTGACCACGCCGGGCCCCAGGGCCTCGTCGAAGCGGGCCAGCAGTGCCGAACTGAGCAGCCGCAGCTGTGTGGCCCAGGCGGTGGAATCGCAGCGGACCTGGACGGTGGTGTCCTGGAAGCTCTCCGGCCGGCAGTGGGCGGCAATGTCCGGGCCTACCAGCTCGTCCCAGCGCGAAATTACCGAGCCGACGGCGACCGGCGAGTTCCAGCCGCGGTCCCGGACCAGCCGGTTGAAGACCGACCCGAGCCCCTGCGGATCCCGGGCTGACTCCTGCCCGGACGCCCCCTGGGTCCGGCCTGCTCCCCGGCCCTCCGCCGGAGTCCGGCGCCGGCTGCCCGGCCGCAGGCGCACCTCCCCGCGGGCCGCGGCTGCTTCCCGCATCCGGTTGAGCATTGCCTGGGCGGCGTCGATGTCCTGGGTTTCCGCAGACTCCGCCGGCCTGTCCTGGCCCGGTACCGCGGACTGGTCAGGCTGTTTGTCTGCCATCGAAGATACCTCCCGGAACCACGGTGATCTGCCCGCCGCGCAGCGCGGCGGGAATATCCTCGGCCACCGCTGCGGTGACCAGCACCTGTTCGGCCCCGGCCACAATGCCGGCGAGCTTTTCGCGGCGCTGGGTGTCCAGCTCGGCGAAAACATCATCCAGGATCAGCACCGGGGTGGCTCCGGGGACCTGCTCGTCCTCGCACAGCACATAGTACGAAGCCAGGCGCAGGGCCAGGGCCAGCGACCAGGTTTCCCCGTGGGAGGCATAGCCCTTGGCCGGGACCGGTCCCAGCCACAGTTCCAGCTCGTCCCGGTGCGGACCCACCAGCGAAATCCCGCGTTCGACCTCCCGGCGGCGCTGCCGGCGCAGTGCTTCCAGGTACCGCTGGCGCAGCTGGTCCAGGTCCAGGCCGGCAAGTTCCCCGGGCATCTCCGCGGCCTCGGGAAGTCCGCCGGTTTCCGGCTCGCCGTCGTCGGCCAGCGGGCTCTCGAGCGTGGACCGGTATACGGCGCGGGCCTGCTTGGACCCGTCCGTCAATGCCGCATAAGCCTGGCCAAGCCGCGGCTGCAGCAGCTGGACCAGTTCCAGCCGGGCCTTGACCAGGGCCGCACCGGCCTGGGCCAGATGGTGGTCCCAGACCTCCAGCGTGGCCTCGTGCGAGGAACTGAACCGGCCGCGGGCGGACTTGAGCAGGGCATTGCGCTGCTTGAGCACCCGCTCGTAGTCGCTGCGGGTCGCGGCATGGTGGGGGACCAGGCTGGTCAGCAGCTCGTCCAAGAACCGGCGGCGGCTGGACGGATCCCCCTTGACCAGGGCCAGGTCCTCGGGAGCAAAGAGCACCGTGCGCAGGATGCCCAGAATGTCGCGGGCCCGGACCGGGTTGGCCCGGTTGATCCGGGCGCGGTTGGCCTTGCCCGGGTTCAGTTCCAGTTCCAGCGATGTGGCCTGCTGCCCCCTGACCACCCGGGCCCGCACCAGCGCCTGTCCGGTGCCGAAGCGGACCAAGGGCGCGTCGGAGCTGACCCGGTGTGAGGAAAGCGAGGCCAGATAGCCGATCGCCTCGACAATGTTGGTTTTGCCGATGCCGTTGGCCCCGACGAACACGGTGACGCCGGGCCCGAGCGCGAGATCCAGCTGCGGGTAGGTGCGGAAATCCGTCAGCGACAAATACTCGATAAACACCTGCTACGCCGGACTCCCCTGGGCCTGCGGGCCCTCGCCGGGCCGGCGCACGGCATGGCCGCCGAACTGGTGGCGCAGCGCGGCCACCATCTTCATCGCCGGCGAATCATCCTGCCGGGAATCAAAGCGGGCAAACAGTGCGGCCGTGATCGCCGGGGCGGGCACGGCATTGGCCACCGCTTCCTCCACGGTCCACCGGCCCTCGCCGGAATCCTCGACATAGCCGGCCACGTGGGCCAGGCCGGGATCTTCCTGCAGCGCCTTGACCATCAGGTCCAGCAGCCAGGACCTGACCACGGTGCCCTTCTGCCATGCCCGGAACGTCCCGGGCACGTCCCTGACGATGTCCTTGGCCTCGAGCAGTTCGTAGCCTTCGGCATAGGCCTGCATCAGCCCGTACTCGATGCCGTTGTGCACCATCTTGGCGTAGTGTCCGGCGCCGACGTCGCCCACATGAACAAAGCTTTCCTCCCGCGGTCCTTCCGGCCGCAGTGCGTCGAAGACCGGCAGTGCCGCCTCGATCTGTTCGGGCTCTCCGCCGGCCATCAGGCCGTAGCCGTTGGCCAGGCCCCAGACGCCGCCGGACACGCCGACGTCGATAAAGCCGATGCCGCGGCCGGCGAGCAGCGCTTGATGCCGCTGGTCCTCGGTGAATCTCGAATTTCCGCCGTCGATCACCAGGTCGCCGGCCTCGAGCTTGCCGGCCAGGTCGGTGATCACCGAGTCGGTGGCCGTCCCGGCTGGAACCATCACCCAGACGGTGCGCGGCACCGGCAGCGCGGCGACCAGCGCGTCCAGCGAGGCCGCATCGCTGACTTCGGGGTTCCGGTCGAATCCGGTGACTTCGATGCCGGCGTCGCGGAGGCGCTGGCGCATATTGAAGCCCATTTTCCCGAGTCCAATCAGGCCAATGTGCATCGGGACCACTCCCTTCCGCTGGTGCTGGTGGCTGCTGGCAGAGGCAGGATTCCTACTGGTTGGGCAGGCGCACCGGCATCAGCAGGTACCGGTAGTCGGAGCGGTCCTCGCCGGCGAGGTCGTCCTGGCCGGTGAGCACCGCGGGCTTCGGCGGGGTGGTGAAGGAAAAGCGCACGTACTTGGTATCGAACGCGCTCAGGCCCTCGGAGAGGTAGTGCGGGTTGAAGGCAACGGTGATTTCATCGCCGACCAGGGCCGCTTCCAGGGCTTCGGAAGCCTGGGCGTCCTCGCCGGTGCCGGCGTCCAGGGTGAGCTGGCCATCGGTGAAGGCGAGCCGGACCGGGGTGTTGCGTTCGGCGACCAGGGAGACACGGCGGACCGCTTCTACGAGTACCGAGGTTTCCACGGTGGCGTGGATCGGCGTGTTTTCGGGGAACAGCGAGCGGATCTTGGGGTAATCGCCGTCGACCAGCAGCGAGGTGGTCCGCCGGCCGCCGCTTTCGAAGCCGATCAGTTCGCTGTTCTCGGACAGGGCCAGGCTGAGCTCGCCGGAACCGCCCAGGGTTTTGGCGACTTCGTTCAGGGTCTTGGCCTTGACCAGGGCGCTGGTCGAGATGCCCGGGTTGACCGGCCGCCAGGGCAGTTCGCGCAGGGCCAGCCGGTACCTGTCGGTGGACAGCAGGGTGATCATGCCATCCTCGATTTCCATCCGGACACCGGTCAGGATCGGCAGCGTATCGTCCCGGCTGGCGGCAATGATGACCTGGCTGATGGCCTGGGCAAAGGCGTCCCCGTCCACGACGCCGCTGATTTCCGGCAGCGGGGGCAGTTCCGGGTAGTCGGCTACCGGCATGGTGGCCAGGTGGAAGCGGCTGCTGCGGCAGGTCAGGGTGACCTTGGTGCCGTCGGTGCCTACTTCGACCGGCGCCGAGGGCAGGCTGCGGCAAATGTCTGCCAGGAGGCGGCCGGAGACCAGAATCGTGCCTTCCTCGGAGACGTCCGCGGGGATCTGCAGGCGCGCCGAAATTTCGTAATCGAAGCTGGCGATGCTGACCATTCCGCCCTCGGCCTTGATCAGCAGGCCGGAGAGCACAGGAACCGGGGGGCGAGGCGACAGGGACCGGGCTGTCCAGGTCACGGCTTCGGCCAGTACATCCCGGTCAACTCTGAACTTCACTGAAGGGTGCCGCCTTTCACAACGAACATGCCAAGGGAGGCCACCTGGAACGTCAACTGCCTGCACGGACGGTACGTCCGGTGCAGCTGTTGAGAGCAAGTGACAACGATTCTCCTTGAAAGCTTAGCTCCCGCGGGGAAATTCGGACACCGGACCAGGCGGCGGAGCCGGCGGGCCGGCAGGTCCGGGACAAGGTCTTGGCTTGGACGGGCCAGGTGCAGGGGATCGCCCAGGGCCTCATGTTATTTGGATGGATTCCAAAACCAGGGATTCGTAGTGTTAATAACGCTTGTGGAAGCTGTGGAAAACCGCCCTTCTCGGCGGTGGGGCGCGATCCGGGGCTGTTCACAAGCTGTGGGTGTTAAGCGGCTGCAGCCGGGAGGCCGTGTGGACGAATTTCCGCATAGGTTCGCGGATCCACAGGGGACCCCCGGTTTTTCCTCCGGAGGGGTGCGGTTCTCCACTTAAGAATCCACAGAGTTATCCACACCTGTTAATTTTCCCGCCCCTTGCGGGGCGGGCGGGCCGCGATGGGGCCGGGGACGGGCCGTTGACCGGGACGGATGAGGAGGGGTCCCGGCGCCAGGGTGCGCGGAAGCGCGCCGTCGGGAAGTTGCGGCGGAAGCAGGGAAGGCGCGGACCCGGAGGTGCCTAGTGTTCGCGCTGCTGCTGCTTGATGCGGTTGGTCAGTTCGGTGACCTGGTTGTAGATGGCACGCCGCTCGGCCATCAGCTCGCGGATCTTGCGGTCCGCATGGATGACGGTGGTGTGGTCCCGGCCGCCGAGCTCCTGGCCGATCTTGGGCAGCGACATGTCCGTCAGCTCCCGGCACAGGTACATGGCGATCTGGCGGGCAGTCACCAGGGTGCGGGTGCGGGACTTGCTCTTGAGCTCGTCCAGGCTCAGCTTGAAGTAGGCGGCGGTCTGGCCCAGGATGGTCGCCGCCGTGATTTCCTCCGCGCCTTCGTCGGTGATCAGGTCCTTGAGCACCGTCTCGGCCAGGCCCATGTCCACTCCCTGGCGGTTCAGGCTGGCGAAGGCGGTGACACGGATGAGCGCGCCCTCGAGCTCGCGGATGTTGGTGGAGATTTTGGACGCGATGTACTCCATGACCTCGTCCGGCACCGAGAGGCCCTCGCTCAGCGCCTTCTTCCGCAGGATGGCGATACGGGTTTCCAGTTCCGGCGGCTGGATGTCGGTGAGCAGGCCCCATTCGAAGCGCGACCGCATCCGCTCCTCGAAACCGGAGAGCTGCTTGGGCGGCAGGTCCGAGGTGATGACCACCTGCTTGTTGTGGTTGTGCAGCGCGTTGAAGGTATGGAAGAACTCCTCCTGCGTCGCATCCTTGTTGGCCAGGAACTGGATGTCGTCGATCAGCAGGATGTCCACGTTGCGGTAGAGCTGCTTGAAGCTGGCGCCCTCGTCGTCGCGGATGGAGTTGATGAAGTCGTTGGTGAATTCCTCGGAATTCACGTAGCGGACCCGGATCCCGTTGTAGAGGTGGCGGGCATAGTGGCCGATGGCGTGCAGCAGGTGCGTCTTGCCCAGTCCGGAATCGCCGTAGATGAACAGCGGGTTGTAGGCCTTGGCCGGTGCCTCCGCCACGGCGACGGCGGCCGCGTGCGCGAAGCGGTTGGAGGAACCGATCACGAAGGTGTCGAAGACGTACTTCGGATTCAGCCGGCCGAACTCGTGCGAGGTGCTCGGCGGGGCCGGCTGGGGCCGGACGTCGGCATGCCTCTCTGGCAGAACCGGGGCAGGTTCGGGCGCGGCCTCCGGCTCCACGTGCGGCACCAGGTCCGCGTCCACACTGAAGGCGCAGAGGATGTCGTCCTGGAAGACACCGCGCAGCGCATCCTGGAGCGGGTCCTTAAGCTGCTGCGACTGGAAGACCTCGCGGGTGAGTTCGTTGGGCACCGCCACCAGCAGGGTGGTCCCGATCAGCCCCTTGGCCTGGGCCAGGACGAGGAAACCGCGCTGCCGCGGGGTGACCCGGTCATCGCGTTCGAGGGTGCGGACCACCTTGCGCCAGGAACTTCCGACGTCGTTTATCTGGTCCGTATCCACCAATAACCCTTCAATAGCTCATGCAACCCTCACCGAGCCAAGGACCGGGAATGTTGCGGGCCCGATTATGATTCTTCATCCACAGAGTTATGCACAGTCGGTGGATAAAGGGCCCTTGCCAAGAGTAGAGGATGATTCCCGCAGAATACAGCCGGGCAGCGGGCCCTCCCGGGCGGGCGGGCGCCCCCGGCGGTGGTACCCTGCAGGAGGGTTGTCCACAGGAGAATCCCGGCTGTGGACGGAGTTATCCCTGGTGCCGGTTTGACGCACCCGGACCGTTCCCCCTACCGTTATGTAGTCCTTTGTGTCCACTGTGCGCGTTCCTGCATGCCTTCGGGATTTCCCCGGAGAAGCGTGTGAGGGAAGGCGCAGGGTAGGCACCTCATAGAGCGTCCGCCTGTGCTTGTAGCACCGGGTTAAGGCGCATCTTTCGATCGTCTTGGAGTTACCACCGTGAGCAAGCGGACTTTTCAGCCGAATAACCGCCGTCGTGCCAAGAAGCACGGCTTCCGCCTTCGCATGCGCACCCGCGCCGGCCGTGCGATCCTGGCCGCACGCCGCAGCAAGGGCCGCACCGAACTGTCGGCCTAGCCCGGCTGCAGTCTGCCCGGGCCGGCTGTAGCCATGCGTTCCCGGCGATCCCGCAGCTGCGCGGAAACCTGCCTTTAGCATGCTCTCCGGCCGGAACCGAATGCGCAGTTCGGCAGACTTTTCAACCACCGTACGTTCCGGCGCCCGTTCTGGGCGCCGGAACTTGGTGTTATATGCGGCCCCCGCTCCGGAGCAGCGGCCGACAGCTTTCGGCTTCATTGTGTCCAAGGCCGTCGGGAACGCTGTGACCCGGAACCTCGTTAAGCGCAGACTGCGGGAATTCGCCGCGCTGAGCCTGAAGGACCATCCGGAGGGGCTGTGCGTGGTGGTGCGCGCCCTGCCCGCGGCCGCGGAAGCGGACTTCGCCGGGCTGGGCAGGGACTACCGCAAGGCATTTTCGGTTGCTGTGGCCCGGCTCCGGCAGGGCGGGCCCGCCGGCACGGCCGGCACAGAGAAGGGATCCGACGAGTGAGCGTACCTGCCCTGTCTTCCCCGGGCCCTGAGCTTCCCGCGGGCCTGCGCTGGGTCTGGACGCTTCCCCAGCAGACGCTGATCCTGCTGCTGAAGGGATACCGGCGGCTCGCGTCCCCGCTGTACGGCCCGGTGTGCCGTTTCTTCCCCTCCTGCTCGGCCTATGCGCTGGAAGCAGTCACGGTGCACGGCGCGGTGAAGGGAACCTATCTGGCCCTGCGCCGGCTGGCGCGCTGCCATCCATGGAACGACGGCGGCGTCGACCATGTGCCCGCCTCGGAGAAGTACGAGCGGATGCTGCGGGAGAATCCTGACAGGACCCCACGGATTTTGGTACTGAACCACCCGGTGATTCCGGCCGACGAAGAAGGCCGCGCCGCGGCCTGAGGAGCTAAAGAGAGATCATGGACTTCTTCAACACAATATTGATGCCCTTCACCTGGGTGGTGTCCTGGATCATGTGGGCGTTCCACCAGGCGTTCACCTGGCTGGGAATGGATCCGGCCAACGGCTGGACCTGGACGCTGTCCATCATCGGGCTGGTGTTGGTGATCCGTGCAGCTCTCATCCCGGTCTTCGTCAAGCAGATCAAGGCCCAGCGCGGCATGCAGGCGCTGCAGCCGGATCTGCGGAAGCTGCAGCAGAAGTACAAGGGCAAGACCGACCAGCTCTCCCGCCAGGCCATGGCCCAGGAGCAGATGGCGCTGTACAAGAAGCACGGGACCAACCCGTTCTCGGCCTGCCTGCCGATCCTGATCCAGATGCCGTTCTTCTTCGCACTGTTCAACGTGCTGAACAACACGGCAACCGCCAGCGACCGGGGCGAAGGCATCGGCGCCTTGTCCGCCGCCGACGTGCGGCAGTTCGATGTCTCGACCATTTTCGGGGCTCCGCTGTCGGCCTCGCTGCTGCACGGCGGCGGCGGAGCCAACCAGGTCGCCGTTTGGATCCTCTCCATCATCATGATCCTGGCCATGACGGCGTCGCAGTTCATCACGCAGAAGCAGATCATGGCCAAGAACATGTCCGATGAGGCAATGGCCAGCCCGTTCATGAAGCAGCAGCAGATGATGCTCTACATCCTGCCGCTGGTCTTCGGCATCGGCGGCATCAACTTCCCAATCGGCGTCCTGATCTACTGGACCACCACCAACCTGTGGACCATGGCCCAGCAGTTCTTCGTGATCCGCCGGATGCCCACCCCGGGCTCCCCGGCTGCCAAGGCGCTGGCCGAGCGCCGCGCCCGCAAGGGCCTGCCGATGGTTCCGCTCCTGGGCGAACGCAAGACGGAGGAAGAAGCCCTGCCCGCCCCCGCTGCGCCCAAGGGCCAGCGCCAGCAGCCCCAGCGTAAGAACAGGAAGAAAAAATGAGCACTGAGAGCGTATCCGACGTCAACATGCAGAAGCCGGACACGGAGGGCCCGGAGACGGCGCAGCCGGACGAGGACGAGACGGCCGGTGCTGCCGCCGGTTCGGTGAGCCGCCTCGAGGAAGAAGGCGACATCGCCGCCGACTACCTGGAGGAACTGCTGGACATTGCCGACATCGATGGCGACATCGATATCGAGGTCCGCAACGGGCGCACTTACATTTCCATCGTCTCCGAGGATGAGGAGAACGAGGCGCTCGAGGCCCTGGTCGGCCCCGGCGGCGAGGTCCTGGAAGCCCTGCAGGAGCTGACCCGGCTGGCCGTGCTGGCCTCCACCGACAACCGCTCCCGGCTGGTCCTGGACATCACCGGCTACCGCCAGGAGCGCGGCCGGGAACTGCAGCAGATCGCCGAGGACGCCGCCGCCCGGGCCAGGGAAACCGGCAAGCCGGTGGCGCTGGAGCCGATGAGCGCCTACGAACGGAAGATCGTCCACGACGCCGTCGCGGATCTGGGGCTGGTCAGCGAATCCGAAGGCGAAGGCGCCGGCCGCCATATCGTGGTCTTCCTCGAGTCCTGAGCCGACCAGCGGCTCGGCGACCGGCGGATGATGTCACTAGGGGTAGGACGTGCTTGAAATGACGGCGGCCGAAAAGGCCGCGGCGGAGAAGATCTTCGGGGACCGCCTCGGCCTGGCCGAGCGCTATGTGGAACATCTGGCGACCTCGGGCACCGAGCGGGGCCTGCTCGGCCCGCGCGAGGTGCCGCGGCTGTGGAGCCGGCATGTGCTCAACTGCGCCGTGGTGGCCGAACTTATCGCTGAGGGTGCCGCCGTGGCCGACGTCGGCAGCGGCGCCGGTCTGCCCGGTCTGACCTTCGCGCTGGCGCGCCCTGACCTGCAGCTGACACTGATCGAGCCGCTGGAACGGCGCGTGATCTGGCTCAACGAAGTGGTGGACGACCTGGGCCTGGACAATGTCACGGTGCTCAGGACGCGCGCCGAGCTGGCCGTCGGCAAGGTGGCCGCCGACGTCGTCACCGCCCGCGCCGTGTCCGCGCTCAAGACCCTGGCCGGGCTGACCATCCCGCTGCTCGACGGCCGCGGCGAGGTGCTGGCGATCAAGGGCCGCAGTGCGGCCGAGGAGGTCGAGAAGGCGGCCAAGATCATCCGCAAGCTCGGCGGCACCGGGACTTCCGTCCTGACCGTGGGCGAGGGGCTGCTGGAGGAGCCGACGACGGTGGTCCGGATCGTCGTCGGTTCCTGAAAGCCGGGGTGCGGCACAGCCGCGCAACGTCCGGAACCCGGGCCCGCACCGGATAACCTAGGGGTGGGACGCTCCCGCAGTGTCGGTTTCACGGCGGGTTCCCGCGTCCCGCCCAGGGGCAGGCCCTGCGTGGCGCCGGTGCGCCGCACCGGGATCCTCCTGTCCCGCTCTGCGCAGCCTCCGGCCACCAGCTGGCGGCAGACAACCTTTGCGGGTTGGTTTTTGAACAACGGCATGATGGTTTCACGTGAAACGACGAGTGGCGGCAAGGTCTGTATGAAAGTCAATGAAGAGGCGACGGTTTCCAACGTAATGGATGCGATCGACGAGAGCACTCCTCTGGCGGCGGAGCTGGCGAACGAGAACCGCCGGCGCGAACGCCTGGAGGGACGCGAACTGCCGAAACCGGCAAGGACCCGCATCCTGACGGTCAGCAACCAGAAGGGCGGTGTGGGCAAGACCACGACCACCGTGAACCTGGCCGCCGCCCTGGCCGCCGCGGGCCTCAACGTCATGGTCATCGACATCGATCCGCAGGGCAACGCGTCCACCGCCCTCGGCGTCGAGCACCATGCCGAGGTGGAGAGCATCTACGACGTGCTCATCAACGACCTGCCGCTGAAGGAAGTCGTGGCCCCCTGTACGGATGTGCCGAACCTGGTCTGTGCCCCGGCCACCATCCACCTGGCGGGGGCGGAAATCGAACTGGTTTCGCTCGTCGCGCGCGAACAGCGGCTGCGCCGGGCCATCGAGGTCTACGCCCGGGAGCGGGAGAAGGCCGGACTGCCGCGGCTGGACTACATCTTCATCGACTGCCCGCCCAGCCTCGGGCTGCTTACCGTCAATGCCTTCGTGGCCGCGCAGGAGGTGCTCATTCCCATCCAGTGCGAGTACTACGCCCTGGAAGGCCTGAGCCAGCTGCTCAAGAACATCGACATGATCCAGAAGCACCTGAACGCGGATCTGGTGGTATCCACCATCCTGCTCACCATGTACGACGGCCGCACCAACCTCGCGGCGCAGGTGGCCGCGGAGGTGCGCCAGCACTTCCCGGAGCAGGTGCTCAGCGCCGTCGTGCCCCGTTCGGTCCGCATCTCCGAGGCCCCGAGCTACCAGCAGACCGTGATCACCTACGACCCGAATTCGTCCGGCGCCCTGTCCTACCAGGAAGCCGCCGCCGAAATCGCCGAACGCGCCCGGTAGCCGGGCCCGTCCGCACGGCACCAGTAGAATGACCCCTAACCCTTTGAAGTGCACCGGGATTGCGTTCAGATGCAGCATGGAAGGATCCACAGATGAGTGAGAAGCGGCGCGGACTCGGAAGAGGCCTGGGCGCACTGATCCCCAGCACCCCCGCCGCACAGACTCCGGAGCCGGACGCCGCTTCCGCCGACCCCTCACGCAAGACGCGGCCGGTGGATCTGTTCTTTCCCGCCCCGCCGGCCCGCGGTGACGGCCAGGGCTCCGACAGCGCTCCCGCCTCCGCTGCCGCACAGGTTGCCGAAGTGCTGCGCGCTCCCCGGAAGAAGACCGGGCCGGCCCGCCGGACACCGGCGAGGAAACCGGCGGCAGCGACCGGCAGCAAGGCCGGCGCCGGTGCACCGGGGGAGGACCTGCAGGACGCGGCGTCGGCCCAGGCCGACGCTGCGCAGGAGCCGGCCGAGGACGCGCCGGGCCAGGCTGCCCTGGACCTGGGGGATGGTCCGGACGTTTCTCCGGAAGGTGATGCGGCAGAAATCCTGATGCCGGTACCCGGCGCTGCCTTCGCCGAGCTTCCGGTCGAGACCATCCACCCCAACCGCAAGCAGCCGCGTACCGTCTTCGACGAAGAGGACATGGCTGAGCTGGTGCACTCGGTCCGCGAGATCGGAATTCTGCAGCCGGTGGTGGTGCGCCCTTCCGGTGAAGCCGGCGAGGAACTGTACGAACTGGTCATGGGCGAGCGGCGCTGGCGCGCTGCCCAGGCTGCGGGACTGGCAGCGGTGCCGGCAATCATCCGGTCCACGACCGACGATGACCTGCTCCGCGACGCGCTGCTGGAGAACCTGCACCGCAGTCAACTGAATCCGCTTGAAGAAGCCGCCGCCTACCAGCAGCTGCTGGAAGATTTTGGCTGCACCCACGATGAACTGGCCGAGCGGATCGGCCGCTCCCGTCCGCAGATTTCCAACACGATCCGGCTCATGAAGCTGCCGCCGCTCGTGCAGCGGCGCGTGGCCGCCGGCGTCCTTTCTGCCGGCCACGCGCGTGCGCTGCTCGGTCTGCAGGATCCGGCCGAGATGGAAAAGCTCGCCCAGCGGATCGTGGCCGAAGGCATGTCCGTTCGCAGCACCGAGGAAGCCGTCGCGCTCCACGGCGGAGCGTCCCGCCCCTCCCGGGAGAACAAGCCGAAGGAGGGGCCCCGCCACGAGCGCCTGGACTATCTGGCCAACTCGCTGTCGGATCGGCTGGATACCAATGTGAAGATCACCCTCGGTGCACGCAAGGGCCGGGTCAGCATTGAGTTCGCCAGCGTGGAGGACCTGAACCGCATCATGGACGTGCTCAGCCCGGGGTCGATGAACTAGCCGGCATATTTTGGGAGCGTTGGCGTTTCACGTGAAACGCTTCGGGGAGGGGCACGGCCGCGAGGCCGGGCCTTTTTCGAGTCCGGACCTATGTCTTGGATTGGGCTGCTGATCGCTGGGGTAGCCGCGGCCTGTCCGGCAACGTCACAACTGCCCATCGGCCGGCCTCCGGCCAGGCACAGAATGGCTGTTCTGCGCCTTCCTGACGACGCCGGGTCGCCCCGGAACCATCTGCTCCGGCCGGGACCGGGCCCCTCCTGCGCAGTTTCACGTGAAACATCTGTTCTCCCTGCCTGAGGCTCCCTCGGGAGGCTGGGAAGTCACGGTTTTCCACAGCCACCAGCCCCGTTTAGGCCGCTTCAAACGCGGTGGCTGCCGTGTCATACAATGCCAAATGTTTGTCCGGAGGCTGGGAAGGCGGTTCTGCCGTTCACGGCGTCCGAAACCTGAAACCGGGCGGTACGCGCCCCGTTTCACGTGAAACCCTGCCGTTTACGGCCGGTGCGGCCCAACCGAGCAGGTGCCGGCTCAGGGTTGGTCGATGAGTCCGGTCAGGATGTCCAGGGCCCGGGCGAGCTCGAGGTCGGTCGGCGCACCGTAGCCGATGACCAGTCCGTTGGCCGGAGGGCGGTGGGCATAGTAGCTGGCGAGGGTGGCGACGCGGACTCCGTGGTCGAGTGAGGCGGCGGCGAGTTTGTCGGCGTTGATCCTGGATCCCAGGCGCAGGACGGCATGGAGGCCGCCGTCGAGGGCAGTAATTTCGACATCCTCCCGTGCGCCGAGCCGTTCGAGGAGGAGGGCGCGGCGGTGCGCGTATTCGCGGCGTGCCCTGGCGATGTGCCGGGCCAGTCCGCCGCCTTCCAGGTAATGGGCGAGGGCAGTCTGGAGGGTGCCGCCCACCGGGGTATCAAGGGCGCGCCGCGTGTCCTTGAGGAGGCGTCCGGAGTCTGCGCGCACCACGAGGTAGCCGCAGCGCAGCCATGGGCTCAGGGATTTGGAGAAGGTCCCCACGAGGACGACCTCCGCGTCCGACGGCAGTGAGGCGATGGCCGGCAACGGCATGCGACGGTGGCGGAACTCGCTGTCGTAGTCGTCTTCGAGGACGAGCACGCCGTGTTCGGCGGCCCAGGCCAGCAGCGCCAGCCTTTCCCGGATGGGCATGTGCCCGCCGAGGGGGTACTGGTGGCTGGGGGTAACCAGCACGGCGTCCGGCGGCCGGGGGAGGGACGCGAGCTGTTCGGCCCGCATCCCGTCGGCGCCGACAGGCAGGGTTTCGACGGCGGCTCCTGCGGCCGAGAGCACCCTGCGGGCCGTGGGGTAGCCGGGGTCTTCCACGAGTACCCGTGGCCGGGTCGAGCGGTGGCGGAGCGCGGTGACAATGAGCTGGAGGGCATCACTCGTGCCCGCCGTGACAATCACATCATCGGGGTTGGCAACGACTCCCCTGGAGGAGGCGAGGTGCCCGGCCACAGCGCCCCGGAGTCCCTCGGTGCCCAAGGCAGGCGGCAGCACCGTGTTCTCCGGTGCGGACACCGCCCTCCTCCAGGCGGCGCGCCATTCGCGGTTCCGGAACGGCTGGTCGGAGGGATGTCCCGGCGTGAGGTCGATCATCGGGTGCGAAGGCTCGCTGCGGGGCGTGGGCACCGTGTGCGAGGCCCGTCCCCGGAGGTCGGCGCGGACGGCCACGCGGGTCCCGGCCGCGCCGTGGCCTTCGAGATACCCCTCGCCCGAGAGCTGTTCGAAGGCCCGCACGACGACGCCCCGGGAGACTCCGAGTTCGGCCGCGAGCCGGCGGGAGGACGGGAGGTTGTCCTCCGGCCGGAGGGCCCCGTCGAGGATGGCCTGCCGGAGCCGCCCGGCCAGCTGGGCGGCCAGCGGCGAGCGGTCCTTGCGGTCAAGCACGATCGGCAGTTCGGCCACAGCCATCTTGGACCTCCATATCCTGCTGGACTTGGATCTATGTTAGGTCCAAACCGCTTGGCAGCATGAGTAGCGGAACCTGATGGATGACCGCGGGCGGCCGCCCGGCGCCGCGGTTGAGCGAAGCGAGGACCTTGCATGTTCGACGGGCTGTGCGCCTTTCCCCTGACCCCTGTCTCGGAGGACGGCCTCGACGAGGCGGCCTTCGTCCACCTGGTCTCACGGATTGCGGCTGCCGGTGTGGCCTCGATCGGCGTCCTGGGCTCGACCGGGATCTACCCGTACCTCTCCCGCGGCGAGCGGCGGACGGTGTTGGAAGCCGCGGTCGGTGCCGCCGGCGGGACGCCGGTGATCGCCGGCATCGGTGCCCTGCGGACCCGGGACGTGCTCGCCCATGTCGAGGATGCCCAGGCCGCGGGCGCCGCCGCACTGCTGCTGGCCCCGGTCTCCTACCAGCGGCTCACCGAGGAGGAGGTGTACGGGCTTTACCGGGATGTCTCGGAGGCCTCCTCCGTGCCGGTCGTCGTGTACGACAACCCGACGACCACTGCCTTCACCTTTACCGATGAACTGCATGGAAGGATCGCAGCCCTTCCGCGGATCGCGGCCATCAAGATTCCCCCGCCTCCCGCGGGCACGGCGGCCGGGCGGGTGGCGAAGCTGCGGAAGGTACTTCCCGACAGGGTCTCGGTGGGCATCAGCGGCGACTGGGCCGCCGCCGAGGCGCTCCTGGGCGGCTGCGACGGCTGGTACTCGGTGATCGCAGGAGTCCTGCCGGGTCCGGCCCAGGCGATCGCCGATGCTGCCCTCGGCGGGCGGGCCGATGCGGCGGGGAAGGCGTCGGCGGCCCTGGAACCGCTCTGGGCACTGTTCCGGGCACACGGGAGCCTGCGCGTTGCAGCCGCGATCGCCGCAGACCTCGGACTCGTCACCGACCCCTGCCTGCCGCTTCCGCTCCGGGGCCTCGACGAGCCGGTGCGTGCCGAAGTGCGCGACGCCCTTCGTCTGGCCGGCGTGACCGGGTGAGTCGCATGCACCCTCCCACAGTGCGCGGTCTCAGCGGAGGCCTCCGGTGACGGGCACCCCGGGCCAAGACCTCGCCGAGCGCACCCGCCAGGCATCCGGCGCCGGCCGGGGCGGCCTCGTCCGCTATGTTGCCGCCGCGACCCTCGCGCGCACGGCCGACGGCGGCGCCGTCGTCGCCGTCGTCCTGCTGGTCACAGGCAGCGGGGGACCGGCCTGGGTCGCCGGGCTGCTCGGCGCGAGCCTCACCGCGCCGCACCTGCTCGGCCCCTTCGTCGCACGCAGCCTGGACACGGCCCGGGATGGCCGGACCGTCATCGCCCTCGCCTGCATCCTCCACGGGGCCACGCTCGCCGCGGCCGTGCTGCTGTATCCGTACACGTGGCCCGCGGTGACCGCACTCCTGCTCGTCTCCTCGGGACTCGTGGGGCCCCTGCTGACCGGCGGAATCAGCAGCCGGCTGCCCGCGATCGCAGGACCCGGCCAGGTTGACCAGCGCAGGGCGCAGGGCTGGGACGTCGCCACCTACGGCCTCGGCGGGACGATCGGACCGGCCCTCGTTGCCGCGGTCTCCTCCTGGGCCGATGCCACCGTGGCCGCGCTTATCCTCGCCGCCGGCACCTTCGCCGCGGCCGCCTTCGTGCGGCTGCTGCCCTCCGCCCCGCCGCCGGCAGTGGGCTCCGGCGTGCCGCGGCCGGGCCGCACGCTGCTGCTGATGATCTGCTCCGGACCACTGCGGCGCACCCTGTACCTGACGATGACCATCGCCCTGTCGGTGGCGGCACTGCCCATCGCCGCGGTCGCCTCCACAGGACGGCTCGGCGTCGACCAGGCCGCCGCCGGGGTCCTCATCGCGGCCTACGGGCTGGGGAACCTGGCCGGGTCCGCCGCCGTGCTGCTGCGGCCTCTGCGGGGCGACGCCGACCGGCTCATGACGCGGCTCGCGGCCGCAGTCGCCGCTGCCCTGGCCGGTGTCGCCCTCGCGGACGGGTTCGTACTTACTACCGCCGCCTACGCGGCCGCCGGGATCCTGAACGCCTGCTTCTTCGCCGCCACTCTCGCCGCACGCAGCGAGTATGCCCCGCCGCAGGCGCGGGGACAGGTCTTCGTCTGGGTCGGCGCGCTGAAGATCACCGCAGGCTCTGCCGGCACCGCCCTCGCCGGCGCCGTTGCGGCCGGGCCGGCCCAGCTCCCCGTCGTTATGGCCCTCACCCTCGCCGTCGCCTGCGCGGCAGCATCGGTCCTCGACCGCCGGGCCGGCCGGAGCAGGCTGGCAGCCTGAAGCGGAGCGGCAGCGGCAGTGCGGGGAATGGAACCTGCAGAGGCGGGGGAGCGGGAACCCGGCTGCAGCCCTTCCCCGGCCGCCCCGGCACGGGACATAAAGGCAGGCGCGCCTGTTTCACGTGAAACAGGCACGCAAGACCGACCCGGCACCGGCCGGACCCGGCTTGCGGACAGTGTCCCTTCAAGCGATACCGTTCCCGTTTCACGTGAAACGGGCCCCGAGGTTCAGCCGACGTGGATCCCCGGACGCCGGGCCGGATCCGGCTCGGCCTCGCGGAGGATTTCCCGCACCACCGGCGCGGTGTCACCCTGGCCGAGCAGCAGGTAGCGCATCAGGTGGGTCAGCGGATTGCCCTCGGACCACTCGAAGTACGCGTGCGGACGCACCCCCGTGGCATCCCGCAGGGCCAGCAGGATGGCCGCGATGGCGTTGGGCGCCGCGGTACTTCCGGCCCGCAGGACGCGGTGCCCGGCAACCTCCACCCCGCGCACCTGGACCACGTCGCTGAAGCCGGAGGGATCGCCCACCTCGATCTCGAGGAACAGGACATCGGCAGTGCCAGGGACCGGATTGATCCCGCGCTGGATGGCTTCCTTCCGGGCGTATTCGGCCACGCTGGTCGACAGCGGCTTGTGCGCCAGCAGGTTCAGGCGGCCGTCGTGGGCCAGGGAATCCGAGATGAAGCGCCGGGCCGCCTCGTCGAACTCGATCCGGTCTGCCCGCAGTTCGGTCGTCCGGGTGATGCGCGAGACCAGGGAGATGAGGATGATGCCGGCGATGAAGAAAACCGAGATCATCAGCCCGTCAGGCTTCTCGATGATGTTCTCGCCCAAGGCGTAGGACAGCACCCCGGTCAGCACGGTGAAGCCCGCGGCGGCCAGATGCTGCTTCCGGCGGGCGGTGGAGATGGCGACGGCGGCGGCCCCGGAGACCATCATGGCCAGGATGCCGGTGGCATACGCACCGGCCTGTGCGTCGACGTCGGCCCTGAAGGCGACGGTGATCAAAATGGCGACGGCGGTGTAGACCATGACAACCGGGCGCACCGCCCGGCACCATTCGGGAGCCATGCCGTAGGAAGGCAGGTAGCGGGGGACGATGTTGATCAGCCCTGCCATGGCGGAGGCGCCGGCGAACCAGAGGATCAGGATGCTGCTGACGTCGTACACGGTGCCGAAGGTGTTGCCGAGTCGTTCGTGTGCCAGGTAGGCCAGGGCACGGCCGTTGGCCTCCCCGCCCTCGGCGAAGGCTTCGGCGGGAATCAGCACGGTGGTCACGATGCTGCTGCCGATGAGGTAGGCGCTCATGATCATGGCGGCCGCGGTGAGCAGTTTGCGGGTGTTGCGCACCCGGGAGGCGAGCCGTTCGGCGGGAGTGCGGCCGCCGGCGGCGACCAGCGGCATCATGCTGGCCCCGGTTTCGAAGCCGGAGAGGCCCAGGACCAGCAGGGGGAAGGCAAGGATCGCGGGGCCGGCGATCTGGGCCGGACCGCCGAAGCCGGCCAGCGCACCGGTCCAGCCGGCCAGGACCCCGGGCTCGGTCAGGACGTCGACGAGGCCCGTGATGATGACGGCGGCGTTGAGCAGCAGGAACACGGCCACCAGGGGCACGGCGACGGCGACCGCCTCGGTGAAGCCGAGCAGGAACACCCCGCCGAGGATGAGCAGCAGGACAACGGTCACGGGTACGGCCTGGCCGTGCAGGAAGCCGGGGGTGTACGGGTTTTCCAGCAGGTGCACGGTGGCATCGGCGGAGGACAGGGTGATGGTGATGATCCAGGAGGTGGCGACGAAGCCGAGCAGGACCAGGACCAGGATCTTGCCCCGCCAGAACGGCAGCAGCTTCTCCAGCATGGCCACCGATCCCTGCCCGTGGGGGCTCTCCCGGGCCACCCTGCGGTACATCGGCAGCATGCCCAGCAGGGTCAGCGCCACGATCAGCAGGGTTGCCAGCGGGGACAGCGCGCCCGCGGCCAGCGCGGCGATGGCCGGCAGGTAGGACAGGGTGGAGAAGTAGTCCACCCCGGTCAGGCACATGACCTTCCACCAGGGCTGCTGCGGGGCGTGGTCCCCGGTACTTTCCGGGCCCACCGGCTGGACACGGTGCTGCATCAGCCAGCGGCCGAAGGCGCCGCCGGGTTCCGGCCGGGCAGCCGGCCGGGGAATGCTGGCGGGCATGGAGAAGTGGGTGGAGGAACTCATCAATGTCTTTTCTCGGGCATCCGGGTTGTCCCCGTGTGGTTTCCGGTGGACTACCGGAGCGTAACACCGGCCCGGACCGGAAAATGGCCCGGATCAGGGATTCTTAACGCTTTCCTTATGCCCGTGACACGAAGGGGCCTGGCCCGCTCCTCAGTCCGCGGGATCCCCGGTGGAAAGCGGGAGCCGGATGACCATGGTCAGGCCGCCGCCGGGAGTCTGTTCGGCCAGCAGGCGGCCGCCCATGGTTTCGGTAAAGCCCTTGGCCACCGCCAGGCCGAGTCCGACGCCGGTGCCGCCGGGTACGTCGTCGAGCCGCTGGAAGGGTCGGAACATTTCCACGACGGCGGCGGCGGGCACGCCCTGGCCGTGGTCGATGATGCGCAGTTCGCTGGCCGGCCGCCCGTCGATGGTCGCGGCCCCCATGCCGCCGACGGCGCCGGTAATGACGATGTCCGAGTCCGCGGCGTATTTCAGGGCGTTCTCCACAATGTTGGCGATCACGCGTTCGAGCATGCCGGCGTCGGCGTCCACCGGCGGCATGTTCGGTGCCAGCTCGACCCTGACCCGGTCCGGAGGGAAGGACGCCAGGGCGGCTTCGACGGCCTCGCGCCAGCTCAGCGGGTGCAGCAGCGGCTGGACGGACTCGGCGGTAATCCGGGACATGTCCAGCAGGTTGCCCACGAGCGAGTCCAGGCGGTCGGCATAGGACTCGATGGTGGCGAGCAGCTCCTGCTCGTCCGCCGGCGGGAGGCGGACGGCGTCCTGCCGCAGGCTGGAGACGGCCAGCTTGATCCCCGCCAGCGGGGTGCGCAGGTCGTGGGAAACCGCGCGCAGCACGGAAGTGCGCATCTTGTTGCCTTCGGCCAGCCGCAGGTTCTCCTGCCGGCTGGCGGCCAGCTGCTGGTGCTGCTGGATGGCGAGCAGGTGCGGGATGACGGCGGCCAGCAGCTGGCGCTCGCGCTGGCTCAGGGTGCGTCCGGTCAGCCCGAGCAGATGCTCATCGTCCACCGGCTCGACGGTGTCCGCGTCCGCCGGGTCGTCCGGCGCTGCCGTGCCGCCGGCGACGGACAGCTCCCAGCGGGCCCGGCCGTCCGGCTGCAGGCGGCGTGTGTAAAGCGCCGCGCCGTCGACCCGGAAAAGCCCGCGCACCTGGTCGAGGAACCCGGCGACCGAATCCTCGGCGGCGAGCACACCGCGGCTGACTTCGTCGAGGATGGCTGCCTCCGCCCGGACCCGGGCGGCCTCCCGGGCCAGCCGGGCCGAATAGCCGACGACGAGCGACACCACGGTGCCCACGGCCAGGAAGACCGCCAGGGTGAGCACATGTTCGGGATCGCTCACGCTCCAGGTCCCGGTCGGCGGGACGGCGAAGTAGGTCACGATCATGCTGGCGGCGACGGCGGCGGTAACCGCCGGCCACAGTCCGCCCAGCAGCGCGACGGCGATGGTTCCGCACAGCTGGATGAGCATGTCGGTGGCGAAGCTTTCCCCCGGGATGACCCCGAGGATGACCTGCAGCAGCGGCGGCAGGACGGCGGCGAGGACGGCCCCGGCGCGGGTGCGGGTCCGGCCCAGGTCCCGGGGCGGGGCCTGCCTGGCGCCCTGGCCGACCTGGTCATGGGAGACCATGTGGACATCGATGTCCCCAGAGCCCTGGACCACCCGGGCCCCGGTGCCGCGGCCGCCCCGCAGCCGCGCCAGTCCCTTGCGGCGGGAGATCCCGACGACGATCTGGGTGGCGTTGATGCCGCGGGCAAAGTCCAGCAGGGTCTCCGCAGGGTCCTCGCCGGTGACCGCATGGTAGGTGCCGCCGAGTTCCCTGGTCAGCCGGCGCTGCTGTTCAAGTTCCTTGGGGGAGCCGGCGGTCCGGCCGTCGGTGGTGCTCACGTGCACGGCATGGAGCTCGCCCCCGCTCAACCGGGAGAGGATGCGGGCGGCCCGGCGGATCAGGACCTGGCCCTCGGGGCCGCCGCTCAGGCCTACCACCACGCGCTCGCGGGCCGGCCAGGTGTTGCTGATGCCCTCCTGCGCCCGGTAGGCCTCCAGACCCTCCTCGACCCGGTCGGCCAGCCACAGCAGTGCCAGTTCCCGCAGCGCGGTCAGGTTGCCCACACGGAAGTAGTTCGACAGCGCCGCGTCGACCTGCTCCGCCGGGTAGACCTTGCCCTGCGAGATCCGCTGCCGGAGCATTTCCGGCGCGATGTCGACCAGTTCGATCTGGTCGGCCCGGCGGACGACCTCGTCGGGGACGGTCTCGTCCTG
The DNA here is from genome assembly GCF_012395835.1 of Arthrobacter mobilis. GTDB lineage: Bacteria > Actinomycetota > Actinomycetes > Actinomycetales > Micrococcaceae > Crystallibacter > Crystallibacter mobilis. The sequence goes on along the minus strand of NZ_JAAZSQ010000012.1, from coordinate 46,336 downwards.
GCGGACGCCGGTGACCGCGGCAACGGCATCGGCGAGGGACGCCAGATGCCGGATATCGAGGGTGGACAGGACGTCGATGCCGGCAGCGAGCACGTCCTCGACATCCTGCCAGCGCCGTTCGTGCCGGCCGCCGGGCCTGTTCACGTGCGCGAAGTCATCGATCAGCGCAATCTCCGGGGCCCGGGCGATCAGCTTGTCCAGGTCCAGTTCGCCTGCGGCGGGCCCGGATCCGTCCGCCGGCGGAGGAACGCTTTCCAGGCCCGCCGTGAGCGCTGCGGTCCCGGCCCGGCCGTGATCCGCGACGGCACCGATGACGACGTCGGCCCCCTGCTCCTGGAGCCGGCGGGCTTCCTCGAGCATGGCATAGGTTTTGCCGGCGCCGGGGGCGGCTCCGAGGAAGATGCGCAGTTTTCCGCGTTGCATGTTCCTATTGTTCTGTGAAAACACCTTGGAGGAGGCCATGACGGCATTGCTGGTCGTCGACGACGAGGCGCAATTCCTGCGCGCGCTGCAGATCAACCTCACCGCGCACGGCTTCGACGTCGTCACCGCAGCTACCGGAAGCGCCGCGCTGCAGGCCGCCGCCCGGCACCGGATCGACGCCGTCGTCCTGGACCTGGGCCTGCCGGACATGGACGGGTTGGAGGTGATCCGGGGCCTGCGGGGATGGACCGATGTGCCGATCATCGTACTCTCGGCCCGCCATGGTTCCGACGACAAGGTCGAGGCCCTGGACCGCGGTGCGGACGACTATGTCACCAAGCCTTTCGGCCTGCCCGAGCTCCTGGCCAGGCTGCGTGCGGCCGTACGCCGCGGACACCCCGGCGCCGAAGCTCCGGTGGTCAGGACCCCGGACTTCACCATCGACGTCGCCGCCAAGAAGGTCCAGCGGGACGGCAAGCCGGTCCGGCTCACGCCGACGGAATGGAAGCTGCTGGAGCGGCTGGTGCTCAACGCCGGCGCGCTCGTGGGGCAGACCCAGCTGCTGCATGACGTCTGGGGTCCTGCGTACGGCACCGAGACGCAGTACCTGCGCGTCTACATCGCGCAGCTGCGGCGCAAGCTCGAACCCGATCCGGCCAGCCCGCGCTACATCCTGACCGAGCCCGGCATGGGTTACCGGTTCGAAGCCTGACCGGGCCGCGGGGCGCAGCCGGGGAAGGGCGGGATTCCCCGCGGAACGCCGTCAGGGGGAATGGTGTCCGTTGAAGGCCTGCCAGGTCAGCTCCGCCAACTCCGCCTGGCCGGCCGGGCCGGGATGGAAGTAGTCCAAGGTGCTGATCTGGCCGGCCGAGAACCTGTAGCGGTAGACCGCGCCGCCGTCCCAGCGGCAGCTCCGGTACTTGGCGCAGGTCTCTGCCAGAATCGCATTGAAAGCCTCCTCGCGGGCCACGACTTCCTGGCGCTGGGCCTCACTGGTCCCGGCACCCAGCATGGACGGGCAGATGCCGGAGCCTGACCAGACCCTCCTGGCCTCCCGGTTGCTGCGCAGGACCGACCAAAGCCGGTACAGGTCCGGAATGCTGCTGACATGGATCCGGGCCCGCGGCAGCCCCCGGTGCAGCGTCTCCAGAGCCGCATCGATCTGCCGGGCGAAGTCCGCGGTGGAGGTCATCGCGGATGCGGACGAGGCGCACAGGTCGTTGGCACCGATCAGGATGGTGATGTAGTCCGCTTCCTGGGCCACGGCCTTGGACGCCTGGGCGGCGAGGCTGGCGGCTTTGGCGCCGTTGACGGAATAGTTGTGGTTGTTCCCGCTGACCTGCGGGTGCAGCGCAGCCAGCCGCTCGTAGTGACTGCGGATGCCGTCGGCGGGCAGGTCGCCGGTGGACCATGACCGGCCCGGGTAGCTGCCGGGCCCGCAGCAGGTGTTCGTGGCCTGGGTAATCGAGTCCCCGAGGCCGGCGATGACTGTCGGGTACGGCCGGGGAACGGCGGACCCGGGGATAAGCAGCAGCGCGGCCAGCACCGCGGGAATGGTCAGGATCCGGACGATCTTGGGCATGAAGCCAGCCGCCGATGGTGAGAGGGAGCCGTCTGGTGCGCCATGCACATGAAAAGACTTTAGCCATTGGAAGCAGCTGCCGCCACGGCATGCCCGTTGCTGCCGTCCGGCCCGTCCGCACATACCCGTGGCCGGGCTAAGCTGGGCGCATGCGGCCGCACCGACCCGGCAGCTTTGGTCCGGACGCTGCCGGACCAAAGGTGCCCCGCCCCTTGGTACTGGAACAATCCTGGGCCGACGCCGTCTTCCTGCACTGGCGCATCAGCACCTCCGCCGCGGCCCCCTATCTGCCCGCCGGTGTCGAACCCGACGTGTTCGACGGATCAACCTGGGTGGGACTCATCGGCTTCCGTGTCCCCGGGACACGGCTGGGGGCGGTGTTGCCGCTGCCGTACCTTGGATCCTTCACCGAGGTCAACGTGCGCCTGTATTCGCGCGGCGCGGACGGATCGCGCGGGGTGGTGTTTTTGTCGCTGGATGCTTCCCGGCTGGCCTTCGTCCTCGCGGCCCGCGCGGCCGGCCTGCCCTACGTCTGGTCGCGCTGCCGCCCCCTTGTGACGGACGGCCCGGTGCCGGGCTGTGGGTACGACGTCGAACGCTTCCGCGGACAGGCGGACTCCTCGTTCGCCGTACGCCCGGATCTTGCCCGGGAAGCGGATGACCAGTTGTCGCTGTGGCTCACGGCGCGCTTCGGGCTGTACAGCCGCTTCGCCGGACGTACGCTCTTCCTTCCCAACTCGCACCGGCCGTGGCCGCTGCACCCCGCCACGCTCACCCGTTTCCAGGACAGGCTGCTGACGTCCGCCGGATTCGCACTCGAAGGACAGCCGGAGTCGGTGCTTTTCTCCCCGGGGGTGCGCACGCGGTTTGGCCGGCCTTCTGCCCTGCCCATATCCTGACCGGCCGGGCGAGCCTGCCGTTTCACGTGAAACAGCGGTGCAGGTTTCCGCCGTCAGGAACGCGTAAAGATCCGGGCCGAGGCCGTTAAGGATCCATCAAGAAGCCCCCGCGGTGGCATCTGCCGATGTTTGATGAATGCAGGCGGATCCGGCACCGGGCAGCATCCGTGTGCACTGCTGCAGGACCGGAGAGGCCGGTCCCGGTGCCGACGGAACGGACTACGTACTTATGAGCGACGACTTGGTCTGGCAGATCTTCCTGGTCCTGGCAGCGGGAGGGACGCTGCTCGGGTTCCTGGTACGTTCGCTGCTGCGCTACCGCGGCTGGTGGACAACGGCGTTGGACGGCCGGGCGGCTCCGCCTGAAGACGGGACCGGAAAGCATCGGTAGGCCATCAGCCGCCGGCGCCGCGAAGCTGCTTCGCGCCGTCATGTTCGGTCAGTTCGTGACGTCCCGCCACCGGAACACGCTTGCCGCAGCTGCCGCCGTGCCTGCGGCGATGATGGCCAGGATGAGTACGGCACCAAGGTCAAACTCTTCGACGGGAAGCGCCGGAGAGTGCCGGAAGGGGCTGAAGTTCTGCATTCACACGGGTAGCCGGAGCAGTTCTCCGAACTGCCCAAGGACCAGGGCTGCCGCCAGCAGACCCCAGCCCAAGGGAACGGCAAGCCGCGGGGCGGCGGCGAAGACGAACGTAGCGGCCCCGGTGACGACAAGGGCCGCGGGCACGTGTGCCAAGGCCGCCCCGGTCGATAGCAGGACATAACCGCTGCCAGCGTTCGGGAAGGCGGCGGTTGCGGCCGCCGCACCGGCAGCCACGGCGACGGCGGCCGTAGACAGGGCCGCCACGGCCAGGTTCGCGGCAAACCAGCGGATACGTGTTCTGGGCACGGCCAGGAGCAGGTCGAGCCGGCCCTCTTCTTCCTCCGCCCGCATCCGCAGGATGGCCTGCACCCCGGCTGCGGCGGCAAGAACGCCCGCGATGCCCAGCAGCGCCGCACTGAACACCTCGGCGACACCTGCCCGGCTTCCCGGGACCAGCCGGGCGATCAGTTCTGCCAGCGAGGGATTCCCGGCAATGGTATCGGCAACCCATCGGACCGAGCGCCCCGGAGAGTGCTCCTAAGGTGGCACCGCCGGTGGCCCACCCTGCCAGCGTGGGTCGCTGCAGGCGCCAGAGGAGCCCGAGGAACGAGCGGCCTCCTGTTCCGGCCCGTGCACGTCCTGCCCGGTGGGACAGCATGCTGGCGCCGAGATCGCGCCGCTGCCGCGCCAGCACCGCGGCGGCGGCCAGTACGGCAGCGGCCGTGGCCAGGATGAGCAGCGGCGCGCTGCCAGCCTCGGTAAACGGCCGGGACCTTTGCCCCCAGCCGATCGGTGACAGCAGGGACGGCCACCCGGCCTCGACCCGTGTAAGCGAAGCATCGGCAGTGCCGAGTGCATCCCCGGTGCCGCGGAGGAGATAGGCCAGCCCCACCAGTGCGGGCGCCGTGCCGTTGGCCCCGCGCCCGGAGGGCAGCAGCTGGGCCACGGTGGCCGCGACCGAAACGAAGAAGAGGCCCACAGCCCCGACGGCCAGTCCAGCAACTGCCGATCCTCCGGAGGCAGGCCGGCCGCGGCGAATCCGCCGGCAACGGATACCGAGAGTCCAAGGTTCGCTCCGGCCCCGAGGAGCAGGGTCGCCGCCAATGGCGCGGACCGGGGGAGTGGAGCGGAGCCGATGAGTTCGGAGCGCCCCAGCTCCTCGTCGGCACGGGTGTGCCGGACAACCAGGAACGTACTCCGCACCGCCGCGCAGGCCGGTGAGCAGGTCGATCACTTCGCCGCCGCTCAGGTTCGGCCACAGGCTGACGTCCCCAGGCACGTAGGCGATGCCGCGGTGTGCAGGTACGGGATGCGCCCACGGATCCAGGCCGAGGACTTTTACGGTTCCTGAGGTGGGGCGGATGTGCCCGAGCAGCACCCGCAGGGTGGTCGACTTGCCCGCCCCGTTGGGACCAAGGAACCCGTGCACTTCGCCCGCGGCGACCCTCAGGTCAAGGCCGTTGAGGGCGCGGGTTCGGCCGAAGTCCTTCACTAGGCGGGAGACGTCAATAACAGCGGGTCCGGCGTTCATGGCCGCGCCCCTTTCCGTTGTGGAACGCAGCGCTGCGCGGCTGCCACAGCGCTCCGCGGTGCTGCCCACGGGCCGACCAGGCTTCCCGGCTCTCCACCGCACAGCCTACAACCGGCCTACCTGCCCCGGAAGGGGAGACTTTCTCCCCGCCAAGGTGACGCGTGACATAAAATGAACTTTATTCATATAATATTCACATCCCGGCCTCGTGGGGTGGCCGGGGCAGCAGCAGAAACCATTTCTAGGGCCGCCCGCACCGGCGCGGGCGCAGGAAGCACAAGACAGGCAAGCAGGATGGATACTCAGACACTGACCAACTGGAATGAACTCATAGGCCGGCAGGTCCAGATCCACAAGGACGGCGCCCTGGTCCGCACGGGGTACGTCGAGGACGTCACCTACGCCGCCGATGCCCTTTGGCTGGAGGGCCACGGCACCGACCTGCGCACGCTCTATACCAAGGCCGACGGCTATTCGGCCGTGGCCGTGGCCGTGCCCGGGCCCGCGGAAACAGGCCGCTGATGTCCGCAGGCCCGGTGTCCCACCTCGACATCACCGTGCCCAACCGTGCCTCGATGGACCACTGCCTCAATGCGGCGGTTGAGTCGGTGATGGAAGCCGCCCTGCGGCACCGGACCCACGGAATCCTGATCACCCGGCACGGCGACCGGCACTTCACCGTCGGGCTGAGCGCGGCGGTACCGTTCGGCTACACCGAAGAACACGACAACCGGGGCTGATTCCCCTACTGTGCTCCTTCGCGGCGACGGAAGCGCGTGCGCAGGGGCCTCCGGGGGTTGCTGGTGCCGGAGGAATTCGGAACTCGTCAGGACCGCGCCGGCTGACCTCGTGGGCCCCGTGGCTTTGCGTCCCCGGCTCGCACCGGGTTTGCCTTTGTCGATGAGCGGGCGCTCAACCAGGCGTCATCCTAACAAGCCGGATCCGGATTAATCACTTTCCAACCGTTGGAAGTCAGGAGCCTTCGGCACCCTTGGACGGTGCCCCTGTCCGCAGGGGAAACCCGTATGAAACGCAGCCGGCGGCGGCCTGCCTCAGAGGCTCGCCTCGGACGCCGGTCCCACCGGAGCGGCAAGCTGGTCCGGGCGGGCCTGGTGCACTCCGGTCCGGTAGCGGTAGGTGGCCGCCTCGTCCTGGACGATGAACGTTTCGGTGCCGCTGCGGGTCCAGTGCAGCACGAGCAGCCCGTAGCGTTCGGCCAGCTTGGCCAGCGTGGCGAAGGACTCGACGTCGATCAGCGGCCTGGCCGCAGGGGCCGGCATCGGATGCACCGGGACCAGGAGCGAGGCGTAGCGGCGGTGGATCGCGGCGGCTTCGTCGGCGGGAGTCTGGCGGCGGGCCAGCAGGACGACGGCGGTGCCGGCGGCCAGGGCTGCCAGCAGCAGGACTGCGGAGAGGATCCGTGCGGTGCCGGCGGTCATGCTCCAGCCGAAGATGCCGAGGGTGCGGGGGTGCGGCGTACCGCCGGCGGCCGTGTCCGCATCGGTAACGGTCAGGTCCTGGGAGCTTCCGGGCAGGCTGAGCTGCAGCGGGGACAGGTTCAGGTTGAGCGTGGGCTGGAACTCCTTGCCCGAATCCGTCTGGATGCGGGGCATGAAGGCGATGGTGACCGGCTCGGCGGGCATGCCCGTGGCGGCGGCGGCAGCGTCGGCCCTGTCCTGAAGTGCCGTCAGGTCGAGGGTGACGGTCGCCTCGTGCCGGTCGCCGGTAAACCGTTCCTCCGGTGCCAGGGCCACGGTGGAGTGCCAGCCTCCGGGGGTGGAGAGTTTGGCAGCGACGGACAGGGCGCCCGGTTCCCCCCGGTAGCTCATGTGCACGTCGACAGTGTCGGTGATCTTGCGGAAGATCGGATCCGGCGAGGTCGCGGTGGTTCCGTCGTAGGCCGGGGTTTTTCCGACGTCGGCCGTATAGGAGAAGACCATGCTCGCGCCGTCGGTCCGGCGCGGCTCGCCGGATTCCTCGAGGGGTCCGGTCCAGGCCGGCACCGCCAGCGCAAGTCCCAGGACGCCGGCGGCCAGGGCCAAGGCCGCGACCAGGCGCAGGGGCAGCGGCAGCGCGGCCAGGGCGGCGTATGATCCGTGGACGGTAGCGGTGTGCCTGGTCATGGCGGTTCTCCTGCGTTTGCGTCGGTGCCGGGCGACGGCTGTGCCGCCGCCGGCCATCAGGGCGAAGGCGATCACGGCCAGCACCGGCGGGCTCGTGAGGCCGCGCAGCCAGAGCCCGGCCTGCGGGAGGTGCAGGACGGCCCGGCCGATGATCTGCCCGGCGGTGGGCTTCACGGGGTCGATGGACTGGTTGTTGTCGCCCTTGAGGACAAAGCCCGCCTCGTCGCCGCCGATGATGCGGTGGAGGGTGACGACGCCGCCAGCGGGCATCCGATAGGCCACGATCTCGCCGGTCGCATAGGACGGCGCGCGGGCGACGACCACCAGGTCCCCCTGGTGGTAGACGGGGTTCATGCTCACTCCGTGGGTGACCACCACGGCAGCCTGGCCGGTGGCCAGGACCAGCCCGACGGCCGCCATGAGACCCGCCGCACCTATGAGCAGGATCCTTGGCAGGTGGCGGAGCAACCGGGGGAGCATGGGACCTCGCAGCTGGGGAGCATGTAGCTAGGGGAGTAAGGCAGGTGGGGAGCGGCCCGCCCGTACTGGGGCGGGCCGCTCCCGTATCAGATGCCGGTATTAGCTGACGGTGACGGCGATGCTGGACAGGCCGGTCAGGGCCGGACCGGCGCAGGTAGATTCGAAGGCCCCGTTGTCCACGTTCTGGGTGACAGGTTCGCAGGTGAATCCGTTGGCGGCCCCGTTGAGCTCAATGCTGGGGGTCTTGCCGCCGGTGGCGTCGGCGAAGGTCAGGGTGACCTTGTTGACGGCGGTCTTGGTGGCATCGGTGAAGCCGTACCCGACGGTGGACAGCGTGGCGCCGGTGACGGTCTGGGTGACGGTGCCGCCGATGAACTGGGTGGCGCCGGCGTTGTTGGTGACACCGGTGCCGGTGAAGGCCGAGCCGGCGGCGAAGGTCAGGCCGGCGACGGCGACAGCAGCAAGGAGCTTGGCAGAGTTGCGCATGGTGATTCTTTCGGTGACAGGCAGCCCGGCATAGCAAAGGGGGGGGCCGGGAGTATGGGGGTGTCCGGCGCGAGGCCGGGTGCCGTTTTCGGCGGAGTGAAGGGCTTGGTGCCGCGGAGCAGGGAGGCAGTTTTGCCTGCCTCCCTGCTCTCCGAACCGGAACCATGAATAGCGTAGCGTTAATTAAACGATCAATCAACTTGCTTGACAGTCAAGCTAATCGAGCAGCTACGTACCTTTCCGGAGTAAGCTGTTCCAGGGGGATTCAGACATTGAGCGCCCGCCTGATGGGCGTTAAGCAGAATCGAGATGACATGACCATGATGGCCGTTGCCAACGGGGGGCAGGGGAAAGAAGCTGACGTCCGCGACGTGACGCTGGCACTGCGCCGCCTGCTCCTGAAGGGGGAACGCTTTTCCACTGCGCAGGCGCGGAAGCTGCAGCTCGGTGCGAGCGACCTCGTGGCCTTGGGGTACCTGCACGAGGGCGGGCCGACCGCACCCCGCGACTTGGCGGCCATGATGGGCATTACCTCCGGATCCATCACGGCCATGCTGGACCGGGTCGAGCGCGCCGGCTTCCTGGTCCGGAACAACAACCCGGAGGACCGGCGGAGCATCCTGGTCAGCATCACCCCCGCAGGGCAGAACGCCATTGAATGGCTGTACGGGGAATTCGACGGCGCCCTGCGCCAGGCGTTGGTAGCCCTGCCCGGCCTCGCGCCCGATGAGCTTGAGGCGGCAATGGAAGTGATCGGTGCCGAACTGGACAACGCTTCCGGGGGACAGGGCCCGCTGCGTACACCGCAGCTGCCGGGGTGACGGGACTGCGTCTGCCTGCTGCCCCGCCCTGCCTGCGGACGAGGGCGACCGCCTCGCCTGCGGACCCAAGGGAGGTGCTACGGTCCTCGTTTCACGTGAAACGGAACCGCGGCCAGCGCGCTCGCCGTGGGGAAAATCCGCGGCCTGGCGGCAGGCAATCCTCTTCGATACCCGGCATTGGGTACAGGACAAAGCCTTTCTTCCGCTGATGACTTGAGGTGGGGACGGCTGAGGGACGGCCACCGGCGGGTGGCCGTCCCTCAGCTCCGGATTCAGCGTATTTAGATGAGGCGTGCGTCGCCGACTTCCGCCGCGGAAGCCGGGAGGCCGTTGTTTTCCAGGATTTCGACGAGCCGGCCGGTTTCGCGCATTTCGACGATGGTTTCGTCCAGGGCATCGCCGAACTGGTCGTTGCCGGGATTCATGAGCAGGCTGGTCTGGGACGGTTCGACGGTTGCCGGCACCCGGTCGTCCTTCTCCAGGACCTCGACCTTGAAGTCGGTTCCCTCTGCGGACCTGGCGGCGGCACCGTAGCCGTCGAGGCCAATGTCGATGCGTCCGGCCTTGACGTCCTGGGCGAGGTTCAGGGAATCAGGGTAGGTCCGGGTCTCGGTGCCCGGCAGGCTCTTGAGCGCATCGACCCAGAGGTAGCCTTCGACCGTGCCGAGCTTCTTGCCGAGCAGGCCGTCCACGGTGGAAACGCCGTCCTTGGAGATGACGCTGAGTTCGTCCAGGTAGACGGGTTCGCTGAGGCGGACGACCTCGCCGCGTGCGGCCGTGCGGTAAAAACCGCCGATGGCCACGTCCACGCGGCCCTGTTCGACGGCGGGGACGGCGGTGGCGTAGGTGTAGGGGGCGTATTCGACGGTGAGGCATTCCTGGGCGGCGAAGTCGGTGAGGATTTCGCTGTCGATGCCCGCCAGTTTGCCGTTCTCTTCGAAGGAGTAGGGCGGCGTGTTGGTCAAGGCGACCGTCAGCACACCTTCCTTGATCGTGGAGAACTCATGCTTGGGCTTGCAGTCGTCAGCGACCGCGTTGTTTGCGCCGTTGCCGCCTGAAGCACAGGCGGTCAGGCCGGTGAGGAGGGCCGCGCCGAGGGCCATGGCCTTGAAGTGCTTGTTCATGGTTTTCCTTTTCTCGGGTTGTTGGTACCTAGAGGTGCTGGGACATCTTTCGTTCGACGCGCCTAGTGAACCAGCCGGCCGGGATGGTGACGGCCAGGTACAGCAGCCCGGCCACGGTGAGGACTTCGAGGTAGCGGAAGTTGCTGGCGCCGATGGAGTACGCCTGGCTCAGCAGTTCCGGCAGCCCGATGGTGAAGGCCAGGCTGGACACCTGGAACATCAGGATGGAAAAGCCCAGGAGCGAAGGGATCGCAATCCGCATCCCCTGGGGGATGATGATGAACCGCAGGGAATCCCGCCGTGATATGCCCAGCGCTGACGAAGCCTCAAGTTCGCCCTGCGGGACGCTTTTCAAGCCGGCCCGGATGATTTCGCTGGTGTAGGCCGCGGTGGTGAGCGTCAGCGCGGTGGCAGCCGCGGCGAAGCCCTCGAGCATGATGCCGGTCTGGGGGAGTCCGAAATAGACGAACTGCAGCATGACCAAGGCCGGGGTTCCGCGTCCGATCTCGGTCACGACCGTGGACAGTATCCGCACCGGACGTTTCCGCGACAAGGCCAGCACGGCCAGGGCCAGACCTCCGGCGATACCCAGAACCAGGCTCACGCCCGTGACCTGGAGGCTGAGCCAGAGTCCGTCCAGGAGCCTGGGCATCCACTGGCCAACCATGTTCAGCATTTCCGTCATCGGCTGATCCTCACGTGCAGTTTGGCTTCGACGCTGCGTGCAGCCCAGGCCAGCGGGGTTCCCAGCAGGATGTAGATGGCCGCGGCGATCAGGAACGGCGTCAGCCCGTCAGCGCCTGACCGGGCACTCTGGTTGGCGATGAACATAATCTCCGCGACCCCGATGGTGGACACGATTGACGAGTCCTTGATCAGCGAGATGGCGTAGGTGGTCATGCCGGGCAGGGCTACCCGGAAGGCCTGGGGGGCGATGATCCGGCCCATCGTGTCCGCACCGGTCAGGCCAAGGGCCGAGGACGCCTCGTACTGGCCCTTGTGGACGGCGGAAAGGCCTCCGCGGTAGATCTCCGCCAGATGGCCCGCGGAGATCAGTCCCAGGCCGATGACCGCCGCGGTGAACGGGTTCATCCGCAGGAGCTGGTTGCCGATGCCGAAGAAGATAATGAACAGGAAAACCACCGGCGGGATGCCGCGCAGCACGTCGATCGTTGCCCTGCTGAGGGCACCCAGGGCGGAATGCCGTGACCGGACTCCGAGGGCGAGGAAAGCGGCCAGGACCATGCCGATCAGGAAACTGCAGGCGGTGACCCCGACCGTGACGGGTATTCCGTAGAGAAGTGCCAGCAGGATGCTCATCAGCGGTCCTTAACAGCCCGGAGGAAACGCTGGGTCCTCTCGGTCTGCGGGTCGGTGAGCACCTGGTCCGGGTCTCCCTGTTCCAGGATCTGTCCGTCGGCCATCACCACGATTCGGTCCGCGACGTCGGCGGCGAAGTGGATTTCATGGGTCACCACCATCATGGTGACGCCCGTTTCCGCCAAGTCGCGCATGACGGCCAGGACCTCGATCCCCAGCTCGGGATCCAGCGCGGAGGTCGGTTCGTCGAAGAGCAGGACCCGGGGGTCCATGGCCAGGGCCCGGGCGATTGCCACGCGCTGCTGCTGTCCGCCGGAAAGCTTGCCCGGGTAGGCGTCGGCCTTGTCGCCGAGTCCTACACGTTCGAGCAGCTCCCGGGCGCGTGCCTCCGCTTCGTCCCGGCTCCGCTTGAGCACCCTTTCCTGGGGAAGGGTGATGTTCCTCAGCACCGGCAGGTGCGGGAAGAGGTTGAAGGACTGGAACACCATGCCAACCTTCCTACGCAGCTGGGCGAGTTCCTTTGCGGCGATTTCGCGCTCCAGCGGCACGGACTGGCCGAAGACCCGCAATATGCCGGATTCGGGCCGTTCCAGCAGGTTGATGCACCGGAGCAGGCTGCTCTTTCCCGAGCCGCTGGGCCCGATCATGGCCATCACCTCGCCGGCCGCCAGTTCGAGGGAGACATCCTTGAGGGCGAGGTGGTTGCCGTAGCGCAGGCGGATGCCGTCGAGCTCCACGGCGGGGGTTGCTGTCTCCTGTTCGGGAGTCAGCGGGTTGCTCGTAGTCATGCAAGCTCCTTATATGAGCTGACGATTGCTTCCAGGATGTGGGCCGTGTCGGTGGTGTCCATGGGGGTTGAAAGGGCGATCAGGCCGTTGGTTCCGGCCAGGACGCCTTTTTCGTAGAGCTTCCACCACAGCCCGGTAGTCTGCGGGTGGTGCAGCCGGGTCAGGGACCCGAACCCTGTGGCGGTGACGCCGGCCTGGACCAGTCCCTGGCGCAGTTCGTCGCCCAGGGCGTTAAGCCGCTCGATGGCCGCGGCGTCGAAAAGTTCCATGGCCCGCTGCCCGGCCCGCAGTGTCACCGGGTTGGCGCTGAAGGTCCCGCCCCAGCCGACACGTCCGCTACCCAAGGGGTTGAAGGGCTCCAGCACCTCGGCCCGGCCGCCCAGGGCCCCGGCTGGGAATCCTCCGCCGATGATTTTCGCGGCCGTGACGAGGTCCGGTGTGATCCCGTAGCGCTGGTGCAGCCCTCCGATGCCCAGCCGCAGGGTGATGACCTCGTCGACGATCATGAGTGCGCCGTGCCGTTCGGTCTCGCTGCGCACCAGTTCCGCGAATTCCTGGGTGGCCGGGACCAGGCCTGCGCGGTTGGGCATGAGGTCGATCAGCACGGCGGCGACGTCGCTGCCCCGCCGGCGCATGAGTGCGGTGAAGGTCTCCGCGTCGGCTTGGGGAAGGACGGCCACGTCGGCGGCCAGGCCCCGGGGGATGCCGGGTGAATCCGAGGCGACGACGGCGTCGGAGGTGCCGTGGTAGCTGCCCTCGAAACGCACCAGCAGGTCCCGCCCAGTGTAGGCACGTGCGGCCCGGACCGCCATCATGACCGCCTCGGTACCGGAGTTGCAGAACCGCCAGGACGGCAGGCCGACCCGCTGGCTGAGCAGTTCGGCGAAGTCGATCTCGGCTTCGGTAGGCAGGCCAAACGCGGTGCCGCCGGTCATGACCGCCGCCGCGGCGGCCATGACCTCCGGATTGTTGTGCCCGTGGATCAGCGACGTGTAGTTGTTGTTGCAGTCGATGACCCGGTGGCCAGTGCTGTCGGTGACCCAGGCCCCGTCCCCGCTGACGGCGTAGGGCGGATGGGGTGCGACGAACAGGGTGCTGCGGGTGATCCCGCCGGGCAGGACCTTGACTGCCCGCTCGCGCAGTGGCGCGGTCAGGCTCAGGAGGTTGTCGGTGAAGCTCATGGGGCCACCACGATCGTGCGGTTCTGTTCGCGCATGAACCCGGGCAGATACCAGATGCCCAGCCCGCCCTTGCCCGCAGTGCCTGAGCGCTTCCAGCCACAGAAGGACTGGATACCCGGCCAGGCGCCGGTCGTTGCCCCGGCAGCCCGGTTCACGTACAGCACACCGGCCTCGATCTCGTCCAGGAACTGCTCGACTTCGCCGGGTTCGTTGGAGAAGACGCCCGCCGAGAGCCCGTAGTCGACCGCGTTGGCCTCTTCCAGTGCCTCATCGAAGGAGGAGACACGGATGATGCTCAGGAACGGGGCGAACAGTTCCTCCCGGGTCAGCCGGTGGCCGCGGGGGAGGTCCGAGACGACGATGGGACGGTAGTAATTGCCCGGCAGCGAGAACATCCGGCCGCCGGTGTGCACCGTGCCGTCCCGCCGGGCCAGCTCCAGGGCCTGGTCGATCCGGGTCGCGATGGCGTCATCGATGACCGGACCGAGGTTGCTCCGGGGATCGGCCGGGTCGCCCACCACGAGTCCGTCAGCCAACCGCACGATTTTGGCGATGAGCTCGTCCGCCACGGCGTCGTCGACGATGACCCGGCGGCACGCGCTGCATTTCTGTCCGGACAGCCCGAACGCCGAGCGGACGATGCCTGCTGCCGCGGCGTCGAGGTCGGCGCTGCGGGCCACGATCGCCGGGTTTTGTCCTCCCATCTCGGCCAGCACCGGGCGCTGGAGGCCGCGGGGTCCCTTCAGCTCGAAAAGCTGCCAGCCGACCTGCGCGGAGCCGGTGAACGCGATCCCGTCGACCTCGGACCCGGCCAGCCATTGACCGACCTGGGCGCCGCCGTGCACGACGTTGATCACGCCCTCGGGCAGGTGCGCTGCGAAGATGTCGGCGACGAACGCGGTGGAGCGGGGGGTCTTGTCGGAGGGCTTGAGGACCACGGTATTGCCAGTGACCAGCGCTCCCGTCGTCATGCCGACGGCCAGGGCGGCGGGGAAGTTGAACGGGGAAATCACGGCGAACACGCCGTAGGGGACCAGCAGGTCGTAGTTCTTCTCGGCCTCGGTGGACTTTTGCTGGAGCAGGTAGCCGTCGTTCTTTTCCATCAGGGTGCAGTAGTGCTCGATCATGTCCAGCACTTCCTGAGCCTCGCCGAAGGCCTCGAGCCGGTTCTTGCCGGTCTCGGCGGACAGGATGGCGGCCAGCTCCACCAGCCGGTCGCCGACGTCGGCAGCTACCTGGCGCAGCATGGCGTTGCGCTCGCCGTAGCTGGTCTTGGCCCAGCTCTTTTTCACGCCGCGGGCAGCCTCGACGGCCTGGAGGACCAGTTCCGGGGTGGCGGCGTAGGCCGCACCGACCAGCGAGTCTTCCCGGCACGGATCGAACCGCTTCACGACTTCGCCGGTGGAATGGCGCAGGCCGCCGACGAGGTTTTGCTCGGGTTTCGGTTCGGCGTCACGAACCAACCGGAGTGCGTTGTCATAGGCCGCCTCGAGGGCGGCATCGCCCAGCGAAGAGGATGCGTAATCGACCTTGGTCGCCATGTCCTTCTCTTTCCGTTGCTAACTGGTTGGTTACTTCGAAGCCGCCGCTGCGAACCGCGACAGGCTCCAGTCGGTGCCGGCAAATGTGATCGTCCGGCCGGAATCCACCAACTCGGCGGCAATGCGCGCCATGGCCGGTGCCAGCTGGATCCCCGAGCCGCCGGCCCCCATGACGTGCACTACGTCATTTGCTGCCGGATGGAAATCGACAATGGGTTTGTTGTCCGGGGAAATGGCGTACAGCCCGGTCCAGGTCCTCCCGAGGGAGATGCCTGCGGGCATCCGCAGCCGGGTGGGCAGCAGTTCCATCACGCGGTCGATGAACTCCTGCGGGGCGTGCCCAAGGGCGCGCTCGGGGTCCTGTGCCTCCAGGATGCTCTCGTCAGTGTGGATGCCGACGAAAATCTCGTTCGGGGTCTCTGACCGGAAGTAGATGCCGTCCATGCCCGAGCCTGGCACGTAGTCCATCACGAAGGGGACCAGTTGCTCGAACGCCTCCTCATGGTGGATCTTCACCTTCGGCCGCAGCTGGTTGTTCTGCGGCATGTCCGCTCCGAAGACTGCCGCCACGCGCTGGGCCCAGGGCCCGGCTGCGTTGACCACAACGTCGGCCTCCAACACACCGGCGCCGGTCTCCAGCGACCAGCCCCCGCCCGGGCGCCGCTGCGCGCCGGAGAGCTTGACCCCGTTCATCAGCAGCACGCCCTCGGACACCAGCACCGCCGCAGCGCGCAGGCAGAATTCGTAGCTGTCCACATGGCCGTCGGAGGGACCGAACACCCCTCCGGCCCGGCCGTCCATGTTCAGCCTCGGCCACCGGGCGCTGATCTCCTCGGCGTCCAGGACCACCGGGTCGGTGATCCCGAACTCACGCTGGATGTCCACGCTCTGCTGGAAAACCTTCAGGTCCTCCTCGGTCGCGCCCAGACGCAGGTAGCCGGAGCGGGTCAAGGTGATGCCGTATCGGCGGGCGAAGTCCTCGAAGTACCGCAGCCCGAAATCCCGCACGTGGATTCCGGACCGATCCAGGTACTGGGTCTCGACAACACCAGCGGATTTGCTTGAGGAACCGAATCCCGGCCCGAACTGGTCGATCACCGTAATGTCCGAATAGCCCAGGCGGACAAGCTCCAGGGTGGTGGTCAGGCCGGCGATGCCGGCTCCAATAACGACAATCTTGCGGGGCATGTCCTGTCTCTTCCTTCTTCTGCTCGTGCCTGAGGCCAACGATGAAATACAATAGCTATATCCGATAGGACTGTAGGTTACACGAGTGTAAACGCATTCAGTGACCTGTGTCACCTGCCGCTGTCGGTAGCATGAAGTGTTGATAGGAAGCCTTGGAACCTGGAGGAGCATGGAGCAGGATTCGTTGCAGACGCTTGCCCGCCGGGTTCTTTTCGCCCCGCTGGACGAGATCAGCCGCACGGAGACCGTGATCGACCGGCTCAGAAGCGCCATTACCCTTGGCGTCCTTGCCGACGGCGAGCAGCTGCCCAGCGAAGTGGACCTGGCCAAGCAGTTCAACGTCTCGCCGGTGACCTTGCGTGATGCCCTGAAAGTCCTGCGGGGCGAGGGGCTGGTCCGGACCACCCGCGGCAGGCAGGGCGGAAGCTTTGTCTCCGATATCGGGGAATCAACCCAGCGGCACCTCGAGGAGATGCTTTTGGAGCTGCCGCCTCTGGAAATACGCGACCTCACCGACTGGCAGTGCGCCATCTCGTCGCGCGCCGCCGCCCTCGCGGCAGAACGCTCGTCGAAGCACAGCGTCCAGGTCCTCACCCACCTGGTCGACAAACTGGCCGAGGCCGATACCCCGAGGGCCTTTCGCCGTGCGGAGTCCAGGTTCTTCATTGAACTGGCCGCAGCGTCGCAGTCGACCCGCCTCAGCAAGGCCGCCATCCGGCTGCAGGTACAGTTCGCGCCCATCAAGACGCTGGCCTACCGCAGTGAGTCCGTCCGGGCCCAGGCACAGGAACATCTTCGGCGCATCGCCCGGTCCGTTTCCGCCGGCGACGGCCTTGACGCCCATATCGATGCCGTCCAGATCCATACCCTGGTCGGTGAAGAACTGCTGAAAATACGCCGCATTCTCGATATCCAGCGTGCAGAGGCAGAAGATGAACCCAGGTAGCCGCACGGAAAACATCACGCCCGCCGCCGTCGTTGCCGTCGTCGAGACGTGCGCCTCCGGGATCTTCGACCTGCTCCGCGGAGCGTCCGAGGAATTTGTCCGTGAACTGCAGACCCGTCCCGCGCCGCGGGTTGCCGAGGCCATCCACCAGCTGGAACTGGCATGCCGGGGCCGGCTGGCGGGCCCGGGTCCGCTCACCGGAATGGGCTTCGTCGGCGCCCCCGAGCAGGACCTATCCGAGGCCCTCCGGCTGATCTGGTGGATCAAGCAGGGCAAGGAAATCCGCGTGAAGAAGCACGTCCTGAACCCGGCGTCGGACTCCTACTACGACTACAACACCTCCGAATGGTTCGGCACCACCCGGGCCACCGGACGGCCCTTCATCAGTGCCCCCTACGTGGATTCCTGGGGAACCGACCAACTGACGATCACCGCCGCCGTCCCGCTGGCGGTGCACGGAGTCTTCATCGGCGTCGTGGCAGCCGACCTTGACCCGGCGCTTTACCTCAAGCCCATCGAAAAGCTCCTGCTCCGCAGCGAGAACCTTACCTTGGTCGATGCCGAGGACCGGGTCATTCTCTCCTCGAACCCGGTCCTCACCTCCGGCGTCTCCTTGGAACGCTACCTTCAGCGCACCGGCATCGAACCGCTGCGGCGGGAGACCAGCAGTTCGACGAACTGGCAGGCCGTTGAACTGCCCTGACCTTTCCCTGCCGGCGCCTTGCCAAGGTCCTCCCCATTACAGCGGCAACGGTATGCCGCTGGAACCGCTCAACGGCGGGCTGTGCGTTGTCCGTACCGGGCCATGACCGCTTTGGCTGCCCCCAGGAGCACCAGGCCTGCGAGGGCCCTCCGCCGGGCCGTTCGGCTTTTGCCGTGCCACCCTCCGTCCGCCGCAGCATTCCTCCCGTCGGCGGAGGGCCGGTGGAGGTTGCCGGCGGAGGCAGTCGCGGGTTCCGTCCGGGACAGGTGTGTCTTGTCCACCTGTACCGCCATGACCGCTTCCATCATTCCGGGGGTAAGCCTGTGCTGCGCGGCCATCATGCGGCCCATCGGGCCGACGCCGGTTTCCCGCCTGGGCGCCGTGGCGAGCCGCACGATCCTGCGGGCCACCCTCTCGGGCGAATAGACCGGAGGCATGGCCACGGCTTTGCGGCCGGTGTAGTTGCCGGCCTGCTGGAAGAACGGTGTGTCGATGGTGGCCGGCAGCACGGTAGAGACCTTGATTCCGTCCACGCCGTTAAGCTGCAGTTCCGAGCGCAGGCTGACGCCCAGGGCCCGGATGGCTGCCTTCGACATGGAATAGGCCGAGGTGTAGGGCTGGGCAATCTCCCCGACGATGGACGAGACGTTCACGACGACGCCGGATCCTTGCCGCTGCATCTGCGCCAGGGCGGCGCGGCACCCGTGCACGTAACCCATGACGTTCACGTCGATGACCCGGCGGAAGTCTTCAAGCGGAACGTCGAGGAAGGGGGAGAAGAACGTTACCGCGGCGTTATTCACCCAAACGTCGATCCGGCCGAAATGCTCCACTGCACGCCCGGCCAGTCTTTGCACGGCCTCGGCGTCGGCAACATCCGTTGGAACGGCCAGTGCTTCGGCTCCCTCGGCTTCACACTGGGCAACCAGTGTCTCCAGCGCCCTGGCGCGGCGGGCAGCCAGAACCACTTTGGCCCCCTTGCGGGCGAAACGAAGGGCCGTGGCGCAGCCTATGCCGCTTGAGGCGCCGGTGATGACGACAACGGAGTTCCTCACACGCACTGCGGTTCCTCCCATACGGGGCCGGTGTGCCGGTCGCGGGTTCAGGATGTTTCCCCGTGCCCGGGCGGTTCCCAGCCGAGCCATTCCACCGCTTCCCGGGCACTTTCCCACGTCACGGTGTGCCCGCCGTCGAACTCCCGGTAGGTGACGTCGTAACCGTCCCGGCGGAGGGCGGGGACGATCTTTCTGCTGGTCGAATCGATGGGAAGCACGGAATCGTTATTGCCGTGGGAGACGAAGATGGCCGGCTTGCCCACGCGCGGGGCCGGCGGGATGAATCCGGGGGAGAAGGCGACGATGTGGCGGAATAGGCCGCCGTTGGCCAGCCCCAGGCCGAGGGCATAGGAAGCGCCGTCGGAGAAGCCGGCGATGCCGACCTGTCCGGGGTGCACGGGGATGGTGCGGAAGACCCGGTCCAGGGCCCGGTTGATGACGGCGACGTCCGGCCCGTAGCCGTGGCGGATGGCATCCCAGGTCGACTGGCGGGACGCCGGCGCCAGGAGGGCCAGGCCGTATTTGTCCGCCAGTGGGGCCAGCAGCGACACGCCTGCGGCGGCGTCACCACCGGCACCGTGGAGGATGACGAGCAGTCCGGCCGGATCTGCCGAGTGCAGTGCGGGCGGAAGGTAGAGGAGCGAATCACGCACCTGTTCCAGTCCCAGCAGGTGCTTGCCCGGACCGGGCAGCGAGCGGGGCGGATGCGATCCCGGCGGACGGGCCACCAGCGAAGCGGGACTCCTGCTCTCGTCCATATTTCCCTCCTTGGCCGCACAGCCTGCCGACAGTGCCAGCTGCGCGGCCGCGGTCAGAAAGCGGCGGCGAGTCAGCACGGCATTATCCTTCCCCCCTCCTTCGCTGCGCGCAACAGGGGAGGGACGGCCGGCCCTGCGCAATCCCTGACCGGCATCGGCGGGAGTGCCGGCCCGGCCGGGAATACCCGGCCGGAGGCGGACGGAAGGCCCGCGGGAAAGCGGCATCCGGCCGGGCTGCTTGTGCCCGTCGCCCTGCACCGCATAGCGTGTGCAGTGGACGGTAGGAACGGGGCACCATTCAGGGGCCCGCGAAGCCGCCCGGTATGAAAGAGCAGGCCATGGCAACAGGCACGGTTAAGTGGTTCAACGCCGAAAAGGGCTTCGGCTTCATCGCCCCCGACGACGGCGGTCCGGACGTTTTTGCCCACTTCTCCGCGATCACCGGCGGCGGCTACCGTTCCCTCGAGGACGGCCAGAAGGTCGAGTTCGAGATCACCCAGGGCCAGAAGGGCCCGCAGGCGGAAAACATCCGCCCGCTGTAGCAGCGGCGCCGCGCGCCGTCCCGCAGGCGGTCCTGTGCGGGACGGCGGAACGTGGAAAATAAGTCGCCGTGCCTCCGGTCTCCCGGAGGTCCGCATCTTTTCCTGCCGCATGCCATCAGCTAGCGTGGTCATAAGTCAGGCAGCCGGCTTGCCCATTGTCTTCCGGTGGGAACGATGGAGGCAGGGCGTGTTGCCTGCCCTGTCCCGCTTCGTTCACCGGGTTTGACGCATTCAAGCAGGAAGCTGCTTCCCGATGGACACGACACGATGCGGCAGTGTACCCGAGCCTGCCGGGACTGCGGCCCGGCGCCCGCTGGTGCGCGACAACCCTGCAGCCCGGCGTTTTGAGATCTACGTGGGGCAGCATCCGGCTGGATATTTGCGGTACTGCATCAAAGACGATGAAATCTGGCTCCTGGAGACAGTCGTCAGCCGCCGGTACTGCGTGGACAACCTCGTCCCATACCTGGTCTGCTGGGCTCTGGATGACGCACGGCAGCGCCGGCTCGATGTCAGGGTAGTGAGCCCTGCTGTCCGCACCTTCATCGCAATCCATGACGTCCTGGAGCGGGACGGGCGCTAAGGGACGGGAACCACCGGCTGGACGCCGGAAGCGGCCATGACCGTGCAGCACCCAGAGATTGCCCCCGGTCTGTCCCTGCCCTAAGCTGAACTAGGTTCAGCAGCGGGCCGCTCCACCCTTGCACGCCGTTTTGGAGCAGGCTTTGGCCCACAAACTGTACATGCTTTGCCAAGCACTCATTTCCCCGATCCGGCCCACCGGTCCAATTCTGGCTGGCCTCGCCGTCCGCAGGCACGGAACACGGATCCAGCACATTGATCCTTCCGCGTTCTCCCTCCTGCGTGAGGGCGACCTCCTGCGGCTCACCGACAAGGCATACCGGATGCTCGACACGGCGCATCCCGCTCCCGGAATGCTGGAGCGGTACTACGCCCTTCGCCACGAACTCGACTCCCGGCATCCGGCAGCCCGGTGAGGCGCCGGCCGCCAGGGCTTTTCCGGACGCGGTGAGCCGGCACAAGCCGGCTGGCGCGAATCTTTCCATACCTGCGTTTCGGGCATAGGCTCGATCTTTAAGACGGCGGTTGCCATGTACATTGGCGGGCCTGCCCGCGGGGGCTGCAGAACCTTCCCCTGTTCCTTGGTGCCGCCGCCCGGAATGGTTCCAAGTTAGGTGGTCCGGCAATGGTCAACGAAGAAAAGATCGCGGAGGCGCCCCTGGCGGGGATTCTGCAGGACATGGTCCTGGAGAGCACCGACGCAGAGCAGTTTCTGGCCGACCTGTCCAGACTTGCGGCCGGCATGCTGTCCACGTCCGACGTTGAGGTGTATTGCGGCGTGAGCCTGCTGCGCCCGCGGAAGAAAGGCACGGTAGCCAGCAGCAGCGAACGTGCCCGCCAGCTGGACGAAATCCAGTACGGATACGACGACGGTCCGTGCCTGCGCGCAGCCCGGGAGGAAACCGTGTTCCAGGTGGAAGATGTCCTGCGCGACGGGCGTTTTCCCGGCTTCGAGCAGGCGGTGGCAGAACAAGGCGTGCGGTCGATCCTGTCTGTTCCCATTCCCCTGGATGGGCCCGCGAAGTCCGCGTTGAACCTGTACGCGATGCAGCCGGGCGCCTTTGACGGCTCCTCCAGGGATCGCGCGGAACTTTTGGCACGTGAAGCATCAAAATCGCTGCGTCTGGCCGTCAGGATCGCGCATCTGTCCGACAGCAATGCTGATCTTAAGGCGGCGATCCAGTCCCGGACGACCATTGACCTGGCCACGGGCATCATCATGGGACAGAACCGGTGCAGCCAGGACGCCGCGTTCAAGATCCTCAAATTGGCCTCGAACGCCCGGAACATCAAGCTTTACGATGTCGCCGCCGCGGTGGTGCGGTCGGCCTCCGAAGAACCTGTCGAAACTCACTTCGACGACTGACAGCCACGGGCCGCCGTCCGTCCGGCACGAGGACGTCCTCCAGAAGTGCTGCAGGCCTACCCGGCCAACGTGGTTGGCTGCCGTACGGGGACGGCGACAAATAGCACTTCGCGGAGTCCGCGGGAGTCCTCGCATTTGATGGTCAGGCTCCGGATACCGTCGGGGGCCGAGGGTTCGAAGTACTGCAGGTGGCGCGCACCAAGGTTCGCCGATCCCTTCCGGGTATAGACGGTGCCCCAGTGGTCCTCAACCACAATGCCCGGCGGCGTGGACCCGGCTCCGGCGGGGCGCAGCTGCATGTTCACAACCAGCCCCATGGTCCAGATTTCCACAGCGAGGATGCTGAACTCGCAACCGTCCGTGCTGTGCCGGCCGAAGGTGCGCGGCACCAGGACATGCTGGAGGTTTCCGGCAAGCGTGAGATCGCCCATGGCTCTTCCCCTGTCAATGGAAGAAGATGATCCAAGGCGCCGCTGCTTGATGCCTGGTTCAACTATGAAACAGCAACCAAGGGTGTATGGAAAGCCCCAGCTGCATCGGGGAGGACATTTTTTGCGGTGCCGGCCGTCGGAACTCTGGCCGATAACAGCCTCCGCGGGTTGGGCCGGGAGCGTCCTCGACGACGATCCCGGCCCAACCTCGGTGCCGGCGGCGCAGTGGCTCCAACATTCCTGCACCGCCGGGCGCTTGATATGGCGTAATTGTACGCAGTAGTTGCCGAGTCAAACAGGGGTGGCCGTAGATCGCATCGGCAAAAGCGATGAAACACGGCCCGGCACCTGCCGCATGGCCCTTGAAAGAAAACAGGGCCGGGTGCGGCATCCCCCAACACCGCACCCGGTCCCTGCTGCACAGGAGCTGGTTCCCGGCCACACCCCCACATGTTCTCCAGGAGCTCCTGTTTTCTACGGCTTCGGCCCGCCCCGTTGCCTGTGATAAATCGTATGATTCCACCGGATCCGAGTCGACGAAATTTTTCCCAAAGGTTCGCGCCACCCGCGGGCCTAGGCAGCCGCACCGTCGGTCCGGCGTAGGGTGTTTTGGTGACTTTCGGACTTCTTGTGGTGGTGCTTGCGGCGGTCTTCATCGGGGCGGTCGCGCAGCGGATCGCGGGCCTGGGTTTTGCGCTGCTGATCTCCCCGTTCCTGGTGGTCATCCTCGGAGCGCATGGCGGAGTGCTGATGGTCAATGTGTGCGGACTGGTGTCCTCGCTGCTGGTCCTGTTCCGGGTCCGGCGCGACGTGGACTGGAAGATGTACGGCTGGCTCGCGGTCCCGGCGGTTTTCGGCAGTGTCCCTGCGTCCTTCGCCGCCGTCTACCTTCCGTCGGCCCCGCTTGCGGTGACCGTGGGTGCCGTGGTCCTGGCGGCGCTGACGGTGTCGTTGCTGCTGCAGCGCACCTCCGTGGTGGTCACGGGCAATGCGTCCAGGGCGCTGGCCGGGTTCGCCTCGGGGGTGACCAACGCCGTCGCCGGCGTGGGCGGTCCTGCGGTGAGCGTCTACGCCTTGCTGTCCCGCTGGCCGCAGCGCCCGTTTGCCGCCACCCTCCAGCCGTTCTTCGCGACCATCGCCGTCGTGACCCTGACGACCAAACTGGCCCTGGACCCCGGCCGGATGCCGCCGTTCCATGCCGCTGCCTGGGTGCTGATCGCCGCGATGATCGTGGCCGGCATCTACGCCGGGGAGAAGCTGCAGCGGTTCATCCGCGATGAACATGCCCGGTTCGCCGTCATCGTGATCGCCTTCCTGGGCGCGGCCGCGGCGCTGGTCAAGGGCGAACGGAAGCGCCCGGGGCCCCGCCCGAGCGGGCGAGGGGTATGGCCGGGGCCGCCGCACGCGGTGCGTGCGGTGGCCCCGGCCGGCGTCGTTTCCTAGCTGGTGAGGGAGAGGATGAGCCGGAGGGAGGTCGCGAGGATCGCGACCAGCCCGATGGCGCCGAAGAGGTTGTGCCACCAGCGGTTGCGCAGCTCTCCCATAAGGTCCCGCCGGTTGCTCATGATCATCAGCAGGATGCCGAGGATCGGGGCGACGAGCACGGTCAGGGACTGGGCGATGATGATCAGGCCGACGGGCGAGCTCTGGAAGAGGACGGTGATGGTGACGCCGAAGGCCAGGAGGATGGCCATGACGGCCTTGGCGGTGGGCGAGCCGGAGTGGGCGCCCTTGCCGAGTGCGTCCGAGAGCATGGTTCCGCCAGCGGTGGCGTTGGCGATCATGGAGGAGAATGCGGCGCCCGAGAGGCCGAGGGCGAACAGGAACGCTCCGACCGGGCCGGCGAGGGGTTCGAAGATGGCGGCCAGGGCGTTGATCGTGGTGGCTTCCTCGCCGGTGCGTCCGAGGACGGCGGCGGCAACAACGATCACTAGGGCGGTCATGATCCCGGGGGCGACGATGCCCGGCACGGTGTCCACGATGGTGACGTCGCGGTATTCGGCGGCGGTGCGGCGGCGTTCCTTGGTGCCGTAGGCGTTGTAGAAGGCGGCATTGATGGAGAAGTTCGTGCCGACGAGGGCGACGATGAGGATTTCGCTGCCGGCCGGGATCTGGGGCATGAGTCCTTCGAGGGACCGGACCCAGTCGGGGCGGGCGATGAAGGCGCTGGAGACAAAGCCGATGGCCATCAGGGCGACGATCGCGATGAGGATCTTTTCGACGATGGCGTAGACGTTCCTGAACAGGAGGATGAATCCGACGGCGAGCGTGCACAGGATGGTCCAGAGGACCGGGGAGCCGCCGAAGATCATGGACAGGCCCAGGCCGGAGCCGACGGCGTTGCCGACGGAGAACATGAGGGTGATGGCGAAGACGCCGAAGCCGGTGATGTATCCGACCGGCCGGCCCAAGTGTTCCTTGATCGAGCTGATCAGGGAGACCGGGGTGGCGATGCCCAGGCGCACGCTCATGTCGGTGAAGAAGATCATCAGGATCGTCGAGACGGCGATGACCCAGACGAGGGTGTAGGAATAGGTGCTTCCGGCCTGGACGGCGGAGGCCAGGTTGCCCGGCCCGAACTGCCAGGCGCCGACGACGAACGCCGGGCCGATCAGCGCCAGGCGTGCCCAGAACGAGCGGCGTGCTGCGGTCCGGGGCATGCTTTCCTCCCGGTCGGCTATGGAGTTCGGGTGGCCGGCAGCGGCCGGGGCGGGGCGTGGGGGCGAGCTGATGGGGGACTTCTTGCTCTCGCTCATAGCGAGACCTCCTTCGGAAACGCGGCTCCTTTGCCGCCGGGCCGTCGATGACCGCTGGTGAAGAGTTCGTGGATTCGTTCCATGATGAATGCAAGTGTGCAGATAGCACAGGGGGTGGCGGTCCGTCCCATGGTCCGCCACCCCCTCGGTGTTGCTAGGCGCGGGCCGTGACGCTGCTCAGTCCGGCCGAGGCCAGGGCATCGGCGATCTCCTGGTGCGCGCCTTCGGCCAGGGGCAGCAGCGGGGAGCGGACCGTGGCGTGGTGCAGGATGCCGCGGGCGACCAGGCCCTCCTTGAGGGCGACGGTGCCTTCCATGTGCGAGCCGCGGTGGTAGACGGTCTTGGTGACCGGCAGCAGGCGGTCGTGGATCTCCCGGGCCGCGCGGTAGTCGCGCGCCTTGCCGGCCTTGATGAGTTCGACCAGCGGCTCGGGGGCCAGTCCGCCGTAGCCGACCAGGGCGCCGTCGACGTCGAACATGGTGTGCAGCAGGTACTCGTCGTGGCAGGTGAGGATCTGCAGGTCCGGGTAGGTTTCACGCAGCACCGGGATCTCGGTGTCCCAGCGGCGCATGTTCCGCACGCCGTTCTTGGTGGCGAAGACGCCTTCCTGGCCGGCGATCTCGAGCTGGGTCTGCAGGTCGTAGCTGGCCTTGGTGGCGTCCGGGTACTGGAACAGGATCAGCGGCAGTCCGCTGGTCTCGTAGATTTCCCGGTACCGGGCCTGCGGGGCGCCGGGCTGGAAGCCGAAGCGCAGCCAGCCGTGCGAGGGGTAGACCAGGCCGGCCGAGGCGCCGGCGTCGACCGCGCGCCGGGCTTCGAGTGCCGCGACCTTGCTGCCCTCGCCGGTGATGCCGGCGATGATCGGAATGCGGGATTCGACCGCCTCGCGGAAGGCGCTGATGACGGCGGTCTGCTCGTCCGCGGTCAGGAACGTCCCCTCGCCGGCGTGGCCCAGGACCACCAGACCCTTGACCCCGTCGACGGAGGCGAGCCAGCCGCCGAGCCGGGCGATGGCGTCGAAGTCGACGGAGCCGTCCTCGGTGAACGGGGTAACGGGGGCGGGAACGAGGCCGCGGAGGTCGAGTGTCATGTCTCTCTTCTCTCTGTGCTGGGTGGCGACTGCTGTTCTGCAATCGTTGTCGGGAACGTTTTCAATAGTGTGTGATGTACGGCACACTGTCAATAGGTGAATGCGGGCCCGCGCACGATGGCCGCGTTCGGGCGGCATCTAGACTGGGTACAGAACCGGCGGAAGGACGGCAGGCATGAGTTCCACAGAGGCCCGGCGGCAGGTGACGCTGCGCGATGTTGCCGAGGCGACCGGCGTGAGCATTTCCACGGTCAGCCGCATCCTCGACGCCCGCAGCACCGCGTCACGGTCGGCGACCGCCCTGAAGGTGCGCCAGATCGCCGAGGAGCTGGGCTACCGCCGGAACGTGTCGGCCGCGGGACTGCGCAAGGGCTCCACCGGCACGATAGGGGTCCTCGTGCCGCGGCTGAGCGACACCGTCATGGCCCTGATGTTCGAGGCCTTGGAGCGCGCCGCCCGCGCTCGCGGCCACTTTGCCGTCGTCGCGACCAGCGGGGATGATCCGGCCGATGAGCGCCGGGCCGCCGAAACCCTGCTGGACCGCAACGTCGACGGACTGATCCTGGCCTCAGCCCGGCTTGACGACACCCTGCCCGCGTCCCTGCGCGAACGGAAGGTGCCCCACGCGCTGGTGCTCCGCACCGACGGGACCAGCCCGTCGGCGCTGGGCGACGACGAGACCGGGGGCTACCTCGCCGTCCGGCACCTGATCGACCTCGGGCACCGGGAGATCGCAGTGGTGACCGGTCCCGACTTCGCCTCGACGGCCCGGGACCGGCTCGCCGGTGCCCGGCGAGCCCTGGCCGAGGCCGGGCTGGACCTGCCCGCCGACCGCGTCATCGGCCGGGGCTACCGGATCGAAAACGGTGTCGAGGCCGGCGCATACCTGTTCGACCCCAAACGCCCGGCCAGGCCGAGTGCGGTCTTCGCCGCCAACGACAACCTCGCCCTCGGCATCATCGCCGCGGCCCAGCGTGCCGGCCTGTCCATCGGTGCGGACGTGGCGCTGGTTGGATACAACGACATCCCGCTGGCCGAACTCCTCCCGGTCCCGCTGACCTCGGTCCGGGTGCCCTTTGATCAGATCGCCGAATCGGCCCTGCGCATGCTGCTCGAACCCGACCACGCG
Source organism: Arthrobacter mobilis (assembly GCF_012395835.1). Classification (GTDB taxonomy): domain Bacteria; phylum Actinomycetota; class Actinomycetes; order Actinomycetales; family Micrococcaceae; genus Crystallibacter; species Crystallibacter mobilis. Next base: position 18,905 of record NZ_JAAZSQ010000012.1, on the reverse strand, counting down.
GGCGGCCTGGTCTCCCGGGCCCTGCCGACGCTGATACCCCGGGCCTCCAGCGGTCCTCCCCGCCGCTAGTTCCGTCCGGCTTACCGGGGCTTGATGCGTGCGTCCGTGGCGGCGAGCCAGCCGGAGAGTATGTGGTTGAAGCGTTCCGGCTGGGCGAGCGGCATCCCGTGCCTGACGCCGGGGTGGACCTGGAGGGAGCTGCCCGGCAGGTGGGCGTGCAGGCCGGCCATGGCCCGCAGCAGACCCCGTTCTTCCTTCCCTCCGGCCACCAGGAGCACCGGGCGGCCGGAGGAGAGCACGTTGTGCGGCACACGGAAGGAGAAGTTGGCCCGCATCAGGTTCGAGAGCGTCCGGTGCGCGATCTTCCTCTACAGCGCGTAATAATCTTCGAACCGCTCCGCGGGGATGAGCAGTTGTCTGGCCTGGGCCCGCGTGAACAGCCTGCTGCCGGACAAGGGCGCGGCGGCAGCTGCCAGCGCGGCCAGGACCGGCGCGCCGCGCCGCGGCTCCAGGAGGGAACTGACGACGACCGGGCGGTCCACCTTCTCCGGATAGGCCGCGGCCAGCTGGATGGCCGTCTGTCCGCCGAGGGAGAAGCCGACGACGGTGACCCGGCCCCCGGCTTCCTGCAGGGCGGTTTGGCCGGCAACCGAGTGTGCCGCCGCCGCATGCGTGGTGAATTCCTCCGGCCGCCGCGGGTCATGGCCCGGGAGAACGGGTGTGTGGACCCGGTGCTCCCCGGAGAAGAAGGCCGCCTGGTCCGCCCACATCCAGGGCCCGACGCCGCCGCCATGAATGAAGATAAGGGTGGACCGGTGAATAGGGCCCATGGGTTGGGTATTCCGGTTTTTCCGCGGTCGGCTCAGCCGTTGCCGCAGCAGGAACAGCTGCCGTTCCCCGGCTCGGCCTGGAAGGTTGGCGCGCAGCAGCTTTCGCCGCGCCCGGCCTCCAGCCCTTCCTTCACGGCCACCGCGGCGATCACCAGGGCGGCCACCGGGTCGGCCCAGGACCAGCCCAGTGCGGCATTCAGCAGCAGGCCGGCGAGCAGGACGGCGGAGAGGTAGGTGCACAGCAGGGTCTGCTTCGAATCGGCCACGGCCGAGCGCGAGCCGAGTTCGCGGCCGGCCCGCCGCTGGGCCCAGGACAACAGCGGCATGATCAGCAGGCTGGCGGCGGCCAGCACGATGCCGGTGGGGGAGTGGTCCGCTTCCCGCCCGCCAAGCAGGGACCGCAGCGCGTCAAAGGTGACGAACGCTGCCAGGGCGAAGAAGGAGCAGGCGATGAAACGCAGCGCCCGCTTTTCCCGGGCCTCCGGATCCGGGCCGGCGAACTGCCAGGCGACCGCCGCGGCGGAGGAAACCTCAATGACCGAGTCCAGTCCGAAGCCGACGAGGGCGCTGGAGGAGGCCAGTGTTCCGGCCGTCAGGGCAGCCACCGCCTCGATGACGTTGTACGTGATCGTTGCCGCCACCAGGAACCTGATCCGGCGCGACAGGACGGCACGGCGTGCCGGCGACGGTGCAACGGGGGCATTGGCGGCGGATGCCGGCATCAGCAGCACCCCGTCCCGGCGCTCCCGCGGCAGCCGGCCGGGCCGACCGCCAGCACCACGCCCAGCAGGTCCGCCAGGGCATGGCCCAGCCGCGGATCGGCCAGCTCGTACCGTGAGCGCCGGCCTTCGGGCACCGAGACGACCAGGCCGCAGCCGCGCAGGCAGGCCAGATGGTTGGACAGGCTCTGCCGGCTGACCCCGATCAGATCCGCCAGCTCGCTCGGATACGCCGGCGCCTCCCGCAGGGCCAGCAGGATCCTGGCCCGGGTCGGGTCCGACAAGGCATGGCCGAACCGGGACAGGACCGACGAGTGCGTCAAGGTTTCCACGGCCCCAACGGTACATCAATTTATGTATTCAGGGCAGGATGTACTTGAGCCGGGCTCCTGCGTCTTCCGGCAGTGGCGTTCCTGCTACAGGGACGCGTACAGCCGCCCGGTGGAGGTCAGCTTGCCGTTGGTGTGGTAGAGGGCCGAGGAGCCCATGATGGGGTCGAAGGCGGAGCGGGTCTTCCAGGCGAAGCGCTCGACGAAGGGCATGGCCCGCATGCCGGCGACCGTGGCGCGCATGAAGTCTTCGGTCTCGGCGCGGCTGTACCGGCTCGGATTCGACCTGGTGGCGGACCAGTCCGCAACGGCGTATTCGGTCACCCAGACGGGCTTGCCGTAGCGTTCGTAGAGTTCGGTGACTTTGCCGAGGAAGCTGTCCACGTTCGGCCACGCGTAGCAGTGCATGGTCATGAAGTCCACGCGTAGCCCCTTCTTTTTCGCCTTGGCCATGAAGTCCTTCAGCCACGGGCTGGCCACGTTCACCGTCGCCGGGGAGCCCAGCCGCAGGCCGGTCTTCTGCAGCTGCGGCCAGAGCCGGATGGCCTGATCGACGGACATGTTGGCCTGGGCGCGGTGGTCGGGCTCGTTGAATCCGAGCAGGTGCCGGGTTTTGGTCTCGGGCAGTTCACGCATCACGTAGCCGATCGCGTCCCGTTCCAGCAGCCGTTTGGCGTCCTTGACCATGGGGATGAAGGGCGGGTTCGTGGTGACGGTGTAGGAGGCCCCCCAGGTGTAGTACCAGTCCACCTTCAGGTTCCGGATCTGCTTCAGCGCCAGCGCGTCCTTGCCCCCGTGGCCGATGCCCTTCAGCGCCCGGGTGGCGGCCTGGGCCGGGGCGGCACCGGCGGCTGCCAAGGCTCCCGGCGCTGCCATGGCAGCCAGCGGCACGGTTAGGAATTGACGGCGGTCCATAGGTTCCTTTCCAGGGGGAAGCGGGCTGGTCGGGTTGTCCGGCCCCGAGGTTAAGCCACCCGGCACGGCCTCCCAATCCGAAGCAGCATAATCGTTTATCCAGACGATGACCAGACCGGCTGTGCGGAACGGGAGGGATTAGCCGCCAGCCGCCCCACCGCCTGCTTCGCCCGCCGCACCCAGGCCGAAGGCGGTGTCGTTGGGTGCCCGGCTCCGCCGGCCCGGCCGGTGGAACGGCAGCGGCCGATCCCTAGGACTGCGCCATTGGGACAAGCGGTGGATGGACTGCCGGTCAGCCTTCGCAGTCGCGGCAGTACTTCTGGCCGTCCTTCTCCCGGGCCACCTGC
>NZ_JAAZSQ010000012.1:0-15689 GCF_012395835.1 Arthrobacter mobilis | reverse complement strand
CCCGGGTGCGCGGGGCGTCGTAATCGGTAGCCATAACGGGGTTCAAACTCCTCAGGGTTGGGTGAACCGGCATTGGGTGTCCGGTTCCAGCCGCTCAAACCATACACGGCCCAAGGTATTCCCGCGCGGGCCGGGAACCTACCCGGCCAGCTCCTGGACGAGCGTCTGGACGCGCTTTTTGATCTCGTCCCGGACGCCCCGGACCATTTCGATGCCCTGCCCAGCGGGGTCCTCCAGGACCCAGTCCTCGTACCGCTTGCCCGGGAAGTACGGGCAGGCGTCGCCGCAGCCCATGGTGATGACGACGTCAGACTCCTGCACGGCTCCGGTGGTGAGGATCCGGGGCACGGCCTGGCTGATGTCGATGCCTTCCTCAGCCATGGCCTGCACGGCAACCGGGTTCACCTTGTCACCGGGAGCGGAACCGGCAGACAGGACCGTGATGCGGTCGCCGGCCAGATGCCGGAGGTAGCCGGCGGCCATCTGGGAGCGGCCGGCGTTGTGGACGCAGACGAAGAGCACTGTGGGCTGGCTGGTCATCGGGCTTGTCCTTTGCTGGTGTTTTCAGTGGTGATCTCGGCCGCCGCCTCGGCGGCATGGGGGTAGAGCAGGCGGATGAGCACGGCCGCGAGGACCCCGCCCACCAGCTGCATGGCGACGAAGGGCAGGACCGACGCCGGGGAGATGCCGGCGAAGGTGTCGGAGAACATCCGCGCCACGGTGACGGCCGGGTTGGCGAAGCTGGTGGAGCTGGTGAACCAGTAGGCGGCGGTGATGTAGCCGCCGACCGCGACGGCGACCATGTCCTTGCGCCCGGTGCGGGCCGTACCGAAGATCACCAGCAGCAGCCCGACCGTGGCCACCACCTCGGCCAGCCACAGTCCGGCACCGGTGCGCTGGTGGGTGGAGATGGTGGCGGCGGGCAGGTCGAACATCAGGTTGGCCAGCAGCGTGCCGAGTGTTCCCCCGAGGATCTGGGCGGCAATCAGCGCCCCGGCTTCGCGCCAGCTGATGGCGCCGAGCCAGCGTTCCACGAGGGTGACCACCGGGTTGAAGGCGGCGGAGACAGGCTGGAAGGCGATGATCAGGGCCACCAGGACGGCGCCGGTGGCCAGGGCGTTCTCCAGCAGCTGCAGGCCCGTGTCGTCCGGGGACAACCGGGAGGCGGCGATGCCCGATCCCACCACGGTGGCCACCAGCAGGGCGGTCCCGACCAGTTCGGCCAGGGCCCGCCGGGCGAGGCCCCTCATGCGCCCGCGCTGGAGATCAGCTTCCCCAGCGAGTCCAGCACATCGGCCCGGACCTTGTAGTACACCCAGACGCCCCGCTTGCTGCGGTCCAGCAGCCCGCTCTGGTGCAGCACCTTCAGGTGGTGGCTGATCGTGGGCTGGGACAGGTCGAAGGCCTCGGACAGGTCGCACACGCACGCTTCCCCGCCCTCGTGGGAGGCCACGAGCGAGAGCAGCTGCAGCCGGACCGGGTCCGCCAGGGCCTTCAGCAGCGCGGAGACCCGCTCGGCCTGGGCGCCGGTCATCGGCTCCCGGGTCATCGGCGTGCAGCACGCCACGGCTTCCACCGGGGTCAGCTCAATCAAGGATTTAGACATGGATAAATATTGACAGAGGTCAATATCCAGTGGCAAGCTCCGATATATAGACAACCATCTATCTTTAGGAGGCCGCCATGTCCCGCCTGCAGCTCGCCCTCAACGTTGATGACCTCGAGCAGTCGGTCGCGTTCTACTCCCGGCTCTTCGGTACCGGACCGGCCAAGCGCCGGCCCGGGTATGCCAATTTCGCCGTGGCCCAGCCGCCGCTCAAGCTTGTGCTCATCGAGAACCCCGGCAAGGGCGGATCGCTCAACCACCTGGGCGTGGAGGTCCAGGACAGCAACGCCGTCGACGCCGAACAGGCCCGGCTGGCCGAGCATGGCCTCGCCACCGCCGACGAGCGCGGGGGCACCTGCTGCTACGCGAAGCAGGACAAGTTCTGGGTGCAGAACACCCCGGACGGCGAGCAGTGGGAGATCTATACCGTCCTGGCCGACAGTCCCACCTTCTCCGCCGAAACCACGGAGGATGAAGCCGTGGGATGCTGCACCACCGGGGCATCAGAGACCCCGGCAGGTGCCGGCGCCTGCTGCTGATACATCGCTGGGCCTCCCGGCCGGGACCGGGAGACAGGGGGATCCGCCGAATGCGGTCCGGGAATGGGCTGCCCCTTCACTCCGGGTAGTTCACGAATCTCTTGAGATCGGTGAGTTGCTGCTGGAGATCTTCGACGGTGCTTTTGTACCGTGTGAGTTCGGCTTTCCGCCGTTTTTGGTCGAGGTAACTGGCGGCCAGGGCGAACAGCGCTACCGGAACCGCGGCCAGGCAGCCCCATCCTGCCATGGTGAAGAAGTCCAGGGCGACGGCCATGGCCTGCTGAAAGTCCCTGAGGTCATTGACCCCGCCCACCACGCTGTGCATGAGGGCGTCCAGCGGTTCCAGGTACTCTCCGACCAGGGGGGTACCGGACAGCGACGGGGCGGAGAGCGGACTGCCGGCTGACCAGCGTGGATCACTGCGGTGCGCCAGCACGTAGATCCCCGAGGCGAGGCTGGCGGCGATGAACACGGCCACGGCACCGAGCGCCGCCCAGTGGAGCTTTCGTGGATGCCACAGGTACAGCGACAAACCAACCGACAGCGCCAGGATCCAGCTAATGTTCCGGAGCCCGTCGATGCTGATGGCGGCCAATACGTCCACAGGAAAGCAGCCCCTAACAATTCAGCCGGTGGGTTTGTCAGTCATGACGTTACCGATCCGCTGCCGGCCGCGGATCCTGTTCGGTCGTAGCCGCTGCATCGGACCATGTCCAAATGGACGAGGAACACGGCCCGGATCCGGCCGGCGGGCCTGTCCGGATCCGTGGAACGCCAGCCAGCTTGGCCCGGAACCGGTGATCTTCCCTTCGGCCGGCGGACCATCCGGTGGCCGCCTTGGTGGTCATTGCTATCACGCTGACCTGGGCGGCACAGGGTCCTGTCGATCCTGCTGCTGGGCAACGTCACTCCCGGGCTCCTGGCGGAACTGGTGATCCTGCCCGGCGCCGCGGTCCTGGTCGCGGCCGCCGCCGGCGGCCGTGCCGGTGCTGACCCTGCTGATCGCCCTCCTGACGGGCACCTTCCGCCAGCCCGGGGCAGGATGGGCGGCCGTCATCGGGAACTACCTTTTCACTACCATCGTGTTCGGGGCCGCCCTGGCCAATATCTGGGAAGAGCTGGCCTGGACCGGCCTCGTGCAGCGCCGGCTCATGCGCAGGCGGGGCCTGCTGGCCGGTTCGCTGCTGGCCGCCGGTCCCTTCGCCCTGATCCACCTGCCCCTGGCCTTCGCGGACCAAGGGTTCACCGGCAGGCCCCTGCAGGACGTGCTGGTGAACCGGGCGGTGCTGTTCCTGGTGGCCCCCGCCTTCCGGTGCCTGGCGGGCATTACTTATCCGGGCACCGGCGGAAGCGTCCTCATCGTGGCGTTGCTGCATGCCTCCTTCAATGCTTCCGGCGCCGCAAAGCTGGGCGTGTTCGAGGGCGAGTGGCAGCAGATCGCCGCCATCATCGTGCTGCTGGCGGCACTGGCCGCCGGACCGGCTTCGGCGTACCCGGCCCACAGGCCGCGCACGTGGCAAAGGTGGGAGGTCATGACGGCAGCAGCCTGCTCGGACCTGCCGTCGTCCACCATGGCTACCCACCTGGGGCACGTGCGGGGCATCCGGGCTGGACAGAGCGAACCGGCGCGATCCTGAGACGGCGCCCCCGGTTTTTGTTCTGAGGATGGCCTTCCGGGCTTTCCCCAAGGTATCTGCCTCATACTCCGGGTAGTCGCGCGGATCGGGTGACCGCAGCCAGGGCTCCCGTAGCGCGGCCCAAGGGGGAAGGGGCAGCGCTATGCGTATCCACCGGATTCTGATCGTCCTGGCCACTGCCGTATGTCTGACCGCGACAGGCATCGCGCCCGATGCCCAGGCCGCCGTCCCGTGGACCAAAAGCGAGGCACGCGGTCCCAACCACACCAGCCGGGTGGTCCTCACCTACGACGACTGCCCCAGGACCTTGGTGTCCTACGTGAAGGTGCTGGACTATGCGAAGAAGAAGAACATCGGACTGGTGCTCGCCCCCAGCGGCCGGTGCCTGGAAAAGTACCGGAAAAACTACGGCACGGACCTCGCCGTGCTGGCCCGCGCGTACGGCCAGTACGTGATCAACCACAGCATCAACCACCGCCCGGATATGAAGGAGCTCAGCTGCGACGAGGTCGCCCGCGAACTTGGCGCCCCCGGCGTCGTGACGAATTTCGGGCGGCCGCCGTACGGGCGCATCAATGACACCGTGCGCTGCGGCTACGCCAAGGCGGGCATGACGCCGTGGCTGTGGACCAGGGGCACCTACGACACGAGGGGCAAGACCAAGGCGCAGGTGGTCGCGACGGCGGCGAAAATCGCCACCCGCGGCGGCACCGTCCTGATGCACATGCAGTGGAACGGCTTCGCCCCGGATGCCATCAGCAAGATCAAAGCCAAGCTGGCCCGCCGCGGACTGAAGCTGTGCCGGGCCTGGCGCGGCAATGACAACGAAGGCTCAGTGGTCACGAGCCCGGTGATGTTGCCCCAACGGCTGCCTTGCTAGGCTGGGCGGCATCCCTGGAGGCGACGAGGCAGGATGCATCCCATGACCAGTAACACCCCGCCGAAGGACTTCGTCCAGGTCCCCGATCCTGCAGCACCGGGCAACAGCCGTTATCTCGGCCCCGCCGCCGGACTGGTCACCACCAGCTGGGAGGACGGCGTGACGACGGTCCACGTGGACGTGGAGGAGAACCTCACCGTGGAACAGGCGCGGCAGTTGCTGGCCGATCTCGGGGAGGTCCTCGCCAAACTGGAGGGCGCGGAATAGGCAGGCCGGGACCCGCCGGGCACGGGCTGCGCCAAAACCCAGTGGTGTCGGCGCGGCGCGGCACGTTGCTCGTCCTGCCAGGATGACCTGCGCCTCTTGGGAAGTCTGGCAGCGGTAACGTTCGAATCCTTCAGTCGCCTGCACAACTCTTCCGCCGGCAGCCCCTAAATATGCAAAAGGTTCTATATGAGGCACCTCCTGTCGAAAGCGACAGTTACCACCGGACCAGAAGGTCGGGGTGGACGGCTTCCCACCCTTGGCCCACCAGATCTAAGGTGTCGAAACCTTGGGGGACCAGCATGGCTCGACCGGCAGCCGTTTTCAGGCCGGGCCCTGACCCGCCCTCCAGGTACCCTCTGCGGCCGCTGGCGGTCTGCCCGCCAAACTCGACCACCAGGCAGGCTTCCCGACCGCTGTTTTCCCTAGGCAGGCCGAGGTAGTAGGTCGTATCACCCACCGTTGCCAGGAACCGCGATGATGACGGGTTGATGTCTCTGGTGCTGTTCCCGCCCGGCATAACGATCCGGCACCTTCCCGTCAGCGGCGCGGATGCGGATGCCGGGAAAGACCACCACGGTGCTCGCATACCTCCGCCGCGGCCGCCTCCTCAGCGAGGTAGCGGCGATCGGCAGGACGGCCGCCGCGAGGACGATGATGACTGCTGCAATCCCTGAGGTATCGGCTGCTCCTTGCTCCAAGTTGTCCAAAGTACAGGCGCACCGGTGGGATCCGGCCGCTCCCGCCGCTCCCGGCCGGACAGATACTGCCGGCCTTCGGTCCGGGCGCTCAGGCGGCGTCGGTCACCTTGGCCAAGCGCCAGCCCTCGGTGCGGGGGTCCCGGCACAGCTCCAGGGTTCGCAGCGGGGACGTCGCGGCGGCGCGCACCGGCAGACGCCAGAACTCGGTCTCGACCAGGCTGGCCCGGCCCCGTCCCCCGGGCAGGCCGGCCTTCCACCAGGGCCTGCGGCCGAACCAGTGCTGTACCTCGCCAGCCACCGGCCAGACCCGGTCCCGCCAGCGTACCGCTAGCGGCTCGCCCCGGGCACCGAAGCGGATCTCGGCAGGCTCATCCAGTGCCGCCGTCGTCGTTTCCTGCATCATTGCCGTCATTGTCATGCCCTGTCCTTTCAATACCGGGCCGCGCGGGCCACCGGTGCGGCCTGGCATGCCGCGGAGGCCCGCTCCCAGGTCGACCGCCGGATCCTTCCGTCCTGCCAGGAAGCCTCCATCGCTGATGCCCGAATTCCAGTTCCTCCGGGGTCAGCGACAAGGGCTCGGCCCGCCGTGCATTACGGGCTGCCATGGCTGCCGGCGACTCCGGTCCATATCCCAAGAATAGAACATATATTCGAATGGTGGCTGCGAGAGACACGCTGATGGAAGTAAATGGTCACATACGCTGTTATCCGTATTTGGGCGGGTCGGTATCGTGATTACGGGCCGGTGCTGCCGTGCCGGTCCGCGTGCTCCCGAACCTTGCCCCACGACGCTGAGGCAGAGATGCACTCATGGACTGCTGCGGAAGGAGCGGTGGGCACAGCAGATGCAGCTTAGAGCAGCTACGCCGGATGATTTGGACGCCTACCTGCACGGCGGCCCGGAGGCCCTGGCGTCTGTGCTGGGTGTCAGTATCCCGGCCGGCTGGCCCGAGTATCCGCGGGTCATCGAGTTCACGCTCAAAGCGCTCCAGGAGCATCCGGGCCAGGCCGGGTGGTGGATGTACTACTTTCTCAATCGGGAGGCTGGCGTCCTGGTTGGTTCCGGCGGCTACAAGGGCCCGCCCCAGGACGGGACAGTCGAGATCGGCTATGAGATCGCCCCCGGCTTCCGCGGGCAGGGATACGCCACCGCTGCCGCCCGTCAGCTCGTCGACCGCGCCTTCAGGACGGTCGACGTGGCAGTGGTCGAGGCCCGCACCCTGCCACGCACCAACGCTTCCGCGACTGTCCTCATGAAGGCCGGCTTCGTCTGCCAGGGTATTGTTCCCAACGATCAGACACAGCAGGCGTGGCTCTGGCGGAAAACCCGCCCGGACCAGACCTGACGCTGTCTGAAAATTTCCGCGGAGGCCGGCAATGCCCGGGATGCCGGGACAGGTGTTCCGGGCACAGTTCCGGCATCCGTCACGGCCTGGATCCCAAGTTGGGAAGCAGGCCGTGCCGGACCTTGGCCGGGCGGAAGCGGCCAGGTTCCGCAGTCAGGCTTTGGTGTTCCCGAGGCGCATCCGGGCACTCACGCGCGAGTCCCGATACGGGTCCCAAACTGCCGCAGCCCGGCCATCTTCATCGGGCCGGCAGCTCGCTGCTGCTTCTTCAGGCCCAGGGCCACGTTCTCGACCCGCTGCATCTCGCCCTGCTTGGCGCCGAGGATGATGACCCATCCGGCGAAGAAGGGAACGGCCCACTGCAGCATCTTCAGCTGTTTTTGGGCCTTCGCCAGCTCCTCGGAGGATCCCGCCCCCGGCTCGGTGGCACCCTGCGCCCCTTCGTGTGAGAGCTTGGCGACCTTCTGGCCGACCAGGCCCGCATACAGGGTCACCGCCGCCCCGAGGAGGGTGACGACGCTCTTGTAAACCGTCAGGCGCAGGACGCCGTGCTGGGCGGCCAGACGCTCCTTGTTGCCCAGCGTGAGCGGTATCCCGGCCACGATGTGGGCCGCGAAGGCCGCCGTCTGGACCGGAGCCCATTTGTTCCAGCCGATGCTGGACAGGCGGGTCCGTTCCTGCGGGTCGGTGGCCTCGGCGGCGGCACCGTTGAGGCCAACGGCGCCCATCAGGGAGCCGCCGAACCACGCACCTGCGGTGAGGTCATGGATGGAGCGTGCGATGAGGTTTCCTGACATTGTCTTCTCCTGCAGGGTGGGTTACCGGATGATGGCTCAATGGCCGTGAACGCCGGGCTGTCCGGCCCGGCGGGCGTGGACGTATGGGTGGGAAGGAAACAGCGGACCGGGGACCGGGCCTGCGGTGGTGTCGGGTCAGTCCAACCTAGACCAAAGGGCAGCAGGACGGAAGGTGCCCGGGGGTTGCTGCCAGGCCGTGACAGCCATCGGCGGAGACTTTTCAGGAGAAGGGCAGGCAGTATGGGGAGCAGGCGAAACGGAACGTACAGGAGTTCCCATGGAGGTGGTGAATCCGCTGTGCGAGGATGGGTCACATGATGGGGGCAGGCAGCACCCCGCCCTGGCTGAGAAGAGCAGGCATCGAAGTGCTCGGCTGGTTGCTCGTCGCCGCCGGGCTCGCCGCTCTTGTACTGCCCGGTCCGGGCCTGCTGGCCCTGATGGGCGGACTGTTGGTGCTGTCCCTGCAATATTCATGGGCGAAACGGCTTCTCGTTCCAGTGAAAGCGAAAGCACTCAGGATGGCGGTTAAGGGCGTGCGTACTTGGCCCCGTATCCTTGCCAGTATCACCGGCGGCACCATGGTCATCGCCGCCGGTCTGCTCTGGGGGCTTCGGCCGCCGAAACCCGGCTGGTGGGCGATCGGTGATCAGTGGTGGCTTCCCGGCGGGTGGGGCACGGGATCGGTCCTGATTGCATCCGGACTGATAGCTCTTGCCCTGATCACCTATAGCTACCGCAGATTCCGGCGGCCGCCAAACCTGGCCAAGGTTACGGGGAGCGGGACGGCGCCTCCCAAAGGCAAAGACATGACAGCTAAGGGCACAAACGAACCGTGAACCAGCGGGACCGGCCACGAGGCAACCGGTCCATCAGAACTTCCCCGGCTTGAAGATACAGAAGCGCTGTCATCGGCCTTCATTAACCTCATTCCCGCCAAGGGGCGATCTTTCGTTCGAAGACCTTGAGAGCGGCCATGATGGCCTGCCGGTCTTGCCGCCCGGTCCACCGCCCGCCTAGGGTGTGAGAGGACGCCCGCGGGCAGGTTCCCGACGGGGGAGCCGGCGCTGCCGCCCAGAAGGAAAAAATCAGCATGGCAACAGGCACCGTCAAATGGTTCAACGCCGAAAAGGGCTTCGGGTTCATCAGTCAGGACGACAACGGGCCGGATGTGTTCGCACACTTTTCGGCCATCGCTTCAAGCGGCTACCGCTCCCTGGAGGAAAACCAGCGGGTCGAATTCGACATCGCCCAGGGTCCGAAGGGACTGCAGGCCGAAAACATCCGCCCGCTCTAAGGCACTCGAACAACCAGCGCCCCGGGACCGTCAGGTCCCGGGGCGCTTCACCTTGCAGGGGAGCGGCATACGCCGCCCAGGCAGCCGCCGGCCTCCGGGTTACATAGGCGTCTTTATCGGCGTCTACTCCCGATTCGGGGTTGTCCGTCCACGTGTTGTGGGGGAGTGTTTGCCCTTTTCAGGAGTTGCCGATGGGTGAGTGCCCCGTCCTATGGGTTGTGACCGTTGGCCGCCGCGTTTACGAAGCGGTGCGGCTGGCGGCCGCGTCCTGTGTGCGGCGCTCCGGGGAGGTGGCCGGTTTCCTGGGCTCGTGGAGCGATTGGAGCAGCAGCCCTCCATGGCGGGCGGGACGATCAGGGGCATCAGGGCCACCTGCAGCGACGTGTGGCCGGCGAGCGTGCAGATCACCGGTGTGGCCTGGCCGCCAATGGTGACGGCCAGGCCCAGGGCCGCGCCGCTGGCCGTGCCCACCCGTCCTGGCAGATGGTCCTGTCCGCGCGTGACGTGCAGGGAGAACGGGACGTACAGGCCGGCCGAGGTCAGCGTGATGAAGAGGCAGATGAAGGGGCAGATGAAGGGGCCGGGGATGAAGACGACGCCGGCGACGGCCAGGGTTGTCGTGGGTGTAGGACCGGCGCACCACGCGGATGCGGCCGAACCGGTTGGCCGGTGCGGCGCCGGGGACGGTGCCGATGTAGAGGATGAACAGGGCCGCGGTGCCTGGGGCGGGGCTGCCGCCGGTGCGCTGCCGGGTGCAGAGGGAGACGAAGGCGCTCAGGCCGACGAACATGATGGACCGGCAGATGGCCGCCCCGGAGAACCTGGCGAAGGAGGCCCGGTCATCGCTGCCGGCCTTCGGCGTCGTGGACGCCGTGCCGGTCGCCGGGGTCCTGGCCGACCGTACGGCGGCGGCCATCACCCGTTGGGTCGGATTGGCCGTTGATTCCTGGCCTGCGCGGGCCGCACTGTTATTCACATGGCACTGCACAACCAACGGGACCTGCACCAGGCGTCGGCCGAAGCGCTGCGGCAGGCTTTGAGCGCCTACCGCATCATTGACCTCAGCCGCGAACTGATCCAGGGCATCCCGGCCATCCCCACCCACCCGAAGTTCTTCCTGCTGCCGTTCCCTGCGATGACCGACCCGGCCGAATTCAACCAGCTCGTCATGAGCGACCATTCCGGCACGCACGTGGACGTGCCGGCGCATTTCGTGCCCGATCCCGGCGACAAACGGCGTGTCCACACCCACGAGATCTCGCTGACCGCGCTGATGGGCCGTGCGGTCAAACTCAGCTTCGGCCCCTACGAACCCGACAGCCACAACATCGGCCCTGACGAGATCATCGAGTGGGAAGCGCAAAACACTGCCATCGAACGTGATGACATCGTGCTGTTCGACACGAAATGGGGGCACCGCTGGTCCCTGGTGCCCGAAGGATTCGACTACCTGAACGGCTGGCCGGGGCTCACCGGCGAAGCGGCGATATACCTCCGCGGAAAGGGCGTGAAGGCCGTCGGCATCGACTGCATCAGCATCGACCCGGGCGACAAATCCGGCCCCGACCTTCGCGCGCATTATGAACTGCTCCCCGCAGGGGTGCTGGTCATGGAGAACCTCTGCAACCTTGCCGAGGTCCCCGAGATCAGCTACTTCATGGCATTCCCGCTCCGACTGAGCGGCGGCACGGGATCTCCGATCCGCGCGATCAGCCTGGTCCCAAACTCGGGCGGCAACCAGTGACACGGGAGAGACCATTCAGCCAGGCCCACCCGCCGGGCCGCTCTACCTGACGGGATACCGGATCTCACTGGAGGAAGGGCATGGCTTGGAACGTAACGAAACATATGCGCCGTTATCGGTATGCCTGCGTGGATCAGTTGAGCGACGCATGGCCGGGCACCGTGCCGGCTGCTTTTGTCAATGGCCCTGATCAGCCGGAGTTCAGTCCCGGCCAGGGGTTCCTTCCGTCCCCTCGGTGGTGCCGGGGCGCTGTCCTCGGAGCATGCGGGAGCTGTTCAGGACGGCCCGGCGCAGTCCCTCGGGGCCGTTGTGGCGTCCGCTTTGGATGTATTCGCAGAGCAGCCCGGTGGTTTGGGGGTGTTTGAGGATCAGGTCGATCAGGCCCGTGCCGTTCTCGACAATGCTGTGGCGGACCCCGTACAGGTCGGTGTATTCGCGGTAGCTGGCGGCCAGGGGGTGGTCATCGCCTTCGGTGATGAGCAGCCGGGCCAGGGCGGCGGCGAGGCTGATGATATTGTGCTGGGCTTCGGGGCCGAGGTGTCCGGGCCAGTGGGAGCGGACCAGGCCGTTGATCAGGGCGACGGCGTCGCGGGCCTCCTGTGCGACATTGAACCCGGCGCTGTCGCGGTCGGTCCGGCGGGCGGTGCTGATCCTGCCGGGCCGTGCCCGGGCCCGGCCGATGCCGGTGTTGGCCACCGTGGCCCGGGCGTAAAAGTAGTTGTGACCGGCGGTTTTTACCCATAGGGCGAGCTGGCGGGGGGAGTGGAGGAAGTGCCGGTACAGGTGGGTGGCGATCAGGTCGCGTTCGGCCGGCGGGCACCGGCTCAGCAGCCCGGCGAAGGCGCCGGCGTGGTCGTAGTTCAGGGCGGCGGCCACGGCCAGCGCCTTGGGGAAGGATTTGGACCCGGTCCTGCCGTGGAAGGCCTCGGTGACCTGCCGGAGTGTTTCGGCACTCACGGGCCGTGCCGGGGGCGGGGTGTCGATCCCGGTGCGTTGGTGCCGGCCGCCGGCGGCTTCGGGTGCGGCGGCGCGGGTAAACATCCCGGCCAGCTTCTTCCGGAGCCGGGCTGCGCGGGTGGGCCGCTCCGGGATGGCGGCCTGCCGGTGCGACCGGTCGGCGTCCCGGTCCGGCACCTGGGCCCCTGACGTTCCACTGGCCCGGCGTGCGGGGCCGGGTATGCCTCCCGGGCCGGGGACCGCGGGCCCGGAGTCCGGGAAGGCCGATGCGTATGCGCCGGCGGACGTGGGGACAGGGCCGGACGGCCCGGGATCTGCGGATCCTGACTCCCGGGACTCCGGGCCCAGCCAGGCCAAGGCTTCCGGGGACGAGGAGAAATATTCGACTGGGTAGGGCGGGCGGTGGACGGTGCTGAAGAACTTCGCGACCGCCACGTCGACCGGGGACATTCCGACCAGGGCCATGCGGGACACCGGCAGCCGGTTCGCGAACAGGGCCATCGCCGCGGCGCTGATCGAGCCAAGCCCGGCCAGTTCCACCAGCACCGGCCGCAGCCGGCCCCCGGCCAGTTCCTGCACGCGGGAGAGGATCTGCTGCGCCTCGGGTTCCCTGATGCGAACCCCGGCTGAATAGCGCACCCGGATGGTGCCGCCGTCGGCAAGCTCAATCGCCACCCCGGGCAGGTCCGCGGCGGATCCCCCGCGGGGCCCGGATCGGCGCACAACAGGCTCCCTTCGCTGTTTCCATGGTTGCCGGCAGGACGTTCTCCCCGGGGTGGAGGCCTGCGGTCAGGCCGGGTAACCGTGGCGCTGGCCGGGCCGGACGGGCAAACCCAAACCTTCAAAAGGTTTAACCACAGAAACCGGCACTTTGGAAGTGAGTTTAGGGAGATTGCTCCGGGGCTGCAATTCCACCGAAAGGACGCGTCGGATTTTGTCCGCGGCTGCCGTGCCCCCACACGTTGTACCTTCCCATATGTAGGCGCCAGCCTTGAATGCGAAGCACCCGGCCTCGGCCGCCCGCCGGCCTCGGGCACGAAAGAAGAATCTTTCCGGTGGCCATAAGCACTGTTCCGGGCGTTTAGATACCTGAATCCATGAGGCAGTGCGACGAGCGGGACCTAAGGCGCTACCGCTTAGATGCTTTTGGACTCAACGATGTGCATGCCCTGATTTATGAACATCAGGCGGTCTGCTTCGTAGGCCTGAGCATCGAAGTCAGGGTCTTCGGAGGAGCGCTTTCCCTCACTGGTATCTATGACGAGGAAGGCATACTCATCCAAGTTTGCCATGAAACTCCCTCTTTCCGACAACCAGGTTCAAATATCCAGATAGCAGGATGATAGCCGCCCCTGTGGACAGAATAATTGCGATCCACCAATAGGTCGTTATGACAGGTTCAAACCCGGTTGTGTCCTGGCCCTCTGCTGGCTGGGGTGTAAGTACCACCAAGGCCCCTGCGAGGACGAGCAGGAGGGATAGCCCGATGGCTATAAGCCTCAGGGTGAGAAGAACCCCGGCTGTAATGAAGTTTTCCTGGCTTCGGGCGTTCAGGGCAACGAGCAAGGCCGGTATAAAGAGGAACAGCGCAGTTGCCGAGTCTTCCTGATCGGTTAAGGCCGGAATTGCGCCGGGAGTCAGTAACAGCAAGCCGAACAGTGCTGCCACTGCTATGTGTCCGGCGCCTTCAGACTGCCTTGGTGTAGTTGACGATGGGGAACGGGGTGAAGCCCAAGGCTTCGTAGAGGGCGCGGGCAGCGGCGTGGAAGTCGTCGCCGCCTGTGCCAATGGATATGACGCGGGCGCCGGAGTCCTTCAGTTGTGCGACTGCGTGCTCGACCAGTGCCTTGCCGATCCCTCGCCGGCGCGCGGACGGGCTGACAGCAATTATGTCGATCTCGCCGTGGGCCTGGTCGGGCTGCACGACCCAGCCGATGAAACCGACGATCGATCCGCCGTCCTCGGCAACCGCTGCGGACCGGCCCGCTTCGGGATTGTCGAGGGCGGCCAGATGCCTGCGGTAATCCTCGCGCCACTCGCCGTGGCGGTTCCGGAAGACGGTGTCGCCGACAAGTGGCCGGTAGGAGTCTTCGTAGAACGGACCGAAAGTCTCGATCGCGAGGTCAAGGAGGACGGGCAGGTCCCGGGGTGTGAGCGGACGGATGTCCATGGGAGGCCTTTCATCTGAGGGTTCGGGGGATCACCGCTGCCGGCGGCAGCGGTCCTAGGTCACGGCCCGGCGGGCCGTTTCCCTCAGGCGCGGGTTCTGCCCGCTGCGAAGCACTCCATGGTCCGCACTCTAGCCAGGGGGCTCAAGGTTGTCGACAGCCAGGGACCGGCGCCGGAACGCCAGGGCCCGGGGCAACCTGGGGCAACAGCGTTGACCGGCTGCCCGGCTGCCCGGACGCCCTGGCCGTCGTGGCCGCCCTGCTTGTGCACAGGTTCTGGCAGGCCGGCCGGTTCCCGGTGCACCGCCCGGGCGGGCGCCCCGAACGCCTGGGCGCGAAGAGCGCATCTCGGGCAGCGGCCGCTGCCTGTGCCATGTAACCGCCACGCCCTGACACGCCGGCGGCTTGGGAGCGGCGGGGGCGTCGGCCTAGGATGGACTCCGCCGGCGAGGACACTGGCGGAGAAGAGGCAGACCGGCATGCGGGGACTGTTTCCTGTGTTCGCGTCCTCAACGGACGGGCGGAACCGGTGAGCGGAACCGACGTCACTGCCTCCGCCGCCGCCCCGGCAAACGGGACCGGCAGCGGACCGTGGGACGGGGACGTTCCCGATGATTCCCTGACGCGGATCCTGGCCGCGCATATCCACTGCGGCGAACCCATGCAGGTCCTGGGAACGGAACCGCCCCCGATCACCCAGCCTCTCGTGATCCTGCCCTCCGTGCCCGACGAGGAGCCGGTGCAGGACCGGCCTGCCGGACTGCGCACCTACCGCTGCGGATGCGGGTTTACCCTGGACGAATTCCCGGACCTGGCCTGAAATCACTCCGCCGGTAACCGTGAGTATGACAACCAGTTGCCTGGGGGTGTCCCTTTAACGGCTCTGTCGCACTTTCGGTGGTGGATCGCGGCGGGGTCAGGCAAGGAGGATGCGGTGGCGCAGGAGGTTGAAGCCGGCGCGTCCATACATCTGTCGCTTGAGCATCTTGGTCTTGGTGTTGACGCCTTCGGTTCTGCCGTTGTGGTGAGGCTGGGTGAGCGCGGCGAGGACCGCGTCGTGGTCCTGCTCGAGTCCGCGGACGAAGGAATGCAGGTGAGGCAGGTCCGCAGCACGGGCGGCGCGGGCCCAGTCCTCGAGTCTGGCGGCATTCGCCTCCTCGGGCCTGAGGAGGGTGGCGAACGCTCGGACCAGGTCGAGCATCGCGGTGATCTCGGGGCAGGCTGCGGCAAGCCGGTCGAGGCGTTCCTGCTGTGCGGCGGTGAGCCTGTCCGGCCTGGTCAGTAGGAGTCCGGCCGCACGGCGGGGCGGGAGGTGCGAGCGGGCGTCCTCGGCGCGGCCCTGGTTCAGGTACCGGTGCAGCAGGTTCGAGCTGCCCTGGTAGCCCAGCCCGCGGATCTCCCGCAGCAGCTGCTGGACCGGAACCCCGGGCTCTTCTGCCCGGCGGGTGCGCAGGTGTTCCCGGTAGGGGTCCACGAGGGTCGGCCGGTACTTCGGGACGCGTTGGAGGCGCTCAGGGGCGCCGGCGCGGGCGTACCGCTTGATGGTGTTCAGGGACAGGTTCAGCCGGCGGGAGCAGTCCAACAGGCCGACACCTTTGTCCAGCAGCCCGTGCACCTGGGCCCAGCGCTCGGCCGTGCTGCTGGCCCGGGGCCCCTCCTGCAGCCCGGTCGCGCCGGCCCAGCATGCCGAGTGGGCGGCGACTTCCCTGACCACAGCCTCGGCCAGTCCGTGCCACAGGTGCCACCGGTCGGCGAC
>NZ_JAAZSQ010000038.1:1021-13207 GCF_012395835.1 Arthrobacter mobilis | reverse complement strand
CAGGAAAAGGGCTTTGACGGGGTCTACATCTCCGGCGCCGTGCTGGCCAACGACCTGGGCCTGCCCGATATCGGGCTGACCACCCTGACCGAAGTCGCCACCCGGGCCGGGCAGATCGCCCGGATGACCGACCTGCCGGCCCTGGTCGATGCCGACACCGGCTTCGGCGAACCGATGAACGTGGCCCGCACCGTCCAGGAACTGGAAAACGCCGGGCTGGCCGGCTGCCACCTCGAGGACCAGGTCAACCCCAAGCGCTGCGGGCACCTGGACGGCAAGAACGTCGTCGACACCGCCACCGCCACCCGGCGGATCCGGGCCGCCGCCGACGCCCGCCGCGACCCGGACTTTTTGATTATGGCCCGCACCGACATCCGCGCCACCGACGGGCTCGCCGCGGCGCAGGAGCGCGCGAAGGCCCTGGTGGACGCCGGCGCGGACGCGATCTTCCCCGAAGCCATGGCCACCCTCGCCGAATTCGCCGCCATCCGGGCAGCCGTGGACGTGCCGGTCCTGGCCAACATGACCGAATTCGGCAAGAGCGAGCTGTTCACCACCGCCCAGCTGCAGGACGCGGGCGTGAACATGGTCATCTACCCGGTCACCCTGCTGCGCATCGCCATGGCCGCCGCCGAACGCACCCTCGAGGCCATCAAGGCCCAAGGAACGCAGGAAAACGAGGTCGAAAACATGCTGACCCGTGCGCGATTGTACGAATTGGTGGATTATGAAGCTTACAACCAATTCGACACGTCGGTCTTCAACTTCCAGGTGCCGGGCCAGCCCGCCCAGTCCCTGGGCACGAAATGAACCAAGGAGCCGTCATGACTGCCGAAACCACTGCGCCCGCTCCGCAGATCCACAAGGGGCTGGCCGGCGTCGTCGTGGACACCACCCGCATTTCCAAGGTCAATCCGGACACCAACTCGCTGCTCTACCGCGGCTACCCGGTGCAGGAGCTGGCCGCCAAGTGCAGCTTCGAGCAGGTGGCCTACCTGCTCTGGAACGGCGAACTGCCCGATGCGGAGCAGCTGGCCGCCTTCACCGCGCGTGAGCGGGCCGGCCGGGCGCTGGATCCGGTGGTGAAGACGGTGATCGACACGCTGCCGACGACAGCCCACCCAATGGATATCTGCCGCACCGCCGCCTCGGTGATCGGAGCCCGCCACCCGCTGGCGGAAGACTCCTCGCCCGAGGCCAACCTCTCCAAGGCCATGGACCTGTTCGCTGCCTTCCCCGCCGTCGTCGCCTATGACCAGCGCCGGCGCCGCGGCCAGCAGCTGGTGGAACCGCGGGGCGACCTGGGCTATGCGGCGAACTTCCTCTGGATGAGCTTTGGCGAAGAAGCCGCCGAGGACGTGGTGGAGGCCTTCAACACCTCGATGATCCTCTACGCCGAACACTCCTTCAACGCCTCGACGTTCACCGCCCGGGTGGTCACCTCCACGCTCTCCGACCTGCACTCGGCAGTCACCGGCGCCATCGGGGCCCTGAAGGGCCCGCTGCACGGCGGTGCCAACGAGGCCGTCATGGAAACCTTCGAGCAGATCGGCCTGGAGGGCGGCAACCTCACCGAGCGGGCCACCGCCTGGCTGGAGGATGCGCTGGCGAGCAAGAAGAAGATCATGGGCTTCGGGCACCGCGTGTACAAGCACGGCGATTCCCGCGTGCCCACCATGAAGGCGGCGCTGGACAAAATGGTCGCGCACTACAACCGGCCCGAAATCAGCGAACTCTACGACGCCCTGGCCGCCGGCATGCACCAGCGCAAGAACATCGAGCCGAACCTGGACTACCCCGCCGGCCCGGCCTACCACCTGATGGGCTTCGATACCGGCACGTTCACGCCGATCTTCGTCGCCTCCCGCATCACCGGCTGGACCGCCCACATCATGGAACAGCTCGAGGCCAATTCCCTGATCCGCCCGCTGAGCGAATACACCGGCCCCGACCAGCGCTCGCTTTAAGCCCTCACCACCATCCACCGGCCGGATGATGCCCTTTCCATGCAGGGAAGGGGCATCATCCGGCAACCCGGTCCGGATTCACCCGCCCAGCGGCAGGACGGCGGCCACGGTCGCGTTGTCCTCGTTGAGCACGATCCGCAGCCGCGGTTCACCCCCAGTGAGGGCCAGCGGCAGCCAGTTGCCGGCGTCGTGCCACATGTCCGCCAGCGGCAGGGCGTCCACCCGGTACCAGGCCGGGACAATCTCCGCCGACTCGGCCGGCTCACCCTCCCAGTGCCGGGCCACGAACAGGTCCGCGTCCATGTTCCAGCGCGGATTGGCCGGGAAGTCGAAGAAGATCCTGCCGGCTGCTGCCAGCTGCCCGGGGCGGACCACGACCCCGGTTTCCTCCAGCACCTCGCGGCAGGCCGCCTCGAGGCTGTTCTCCCCCGGCTCCAGTTTGCCGCCGACGCCGACCACCTTGCCCGCGCCGAACCCGGCCTTCTTACGGCCCAGCAGCACGCTCAGTCCGCTGCCGTCCGTGCGCAGCAGGAAGCACAGGGCGACGGCGACCGGCCCGGCCTCCACCGTACTGCCCTCGACCGTGCTGTCCACCGCTACCCCAGCGCCCGGGGGTGGGCCGCGGCGAAGACCTCGCGCAGGGTGTCGGCAGTCACCAGCGTGTAGACCTGGGTGGTGGTCACCGAGGCGTGGCCGAGCAGCTCCTGCACTACGCGCACATCCGCCCCGCCTTCGAGCAGGTGGGTGGCGAAGGAGTGCCGCAGGGTGTGCGGCGAGACGTCCTGGCCGATACCTGCCTTGCCGGCGGCTGCCTTCAGAATGGTCCAGGCACTTTGCCGGCTCAGGCGGCCGCCGCGGGCGTTCAGGAACAGCGCCGGGGTCCCGCGGCCCTTGGCCGCGATCCCGGGCCGGGCCCGGACCAGATAGTCGTCAAGGGCCTGGGCAGCATAGGAACCCAGCGGCACCACGCGCTCCTTGGACCCCTTGCCGAAGAGCCGGACGACGGCGGGCCCGCCCGTGCTGCGTTCGGCAGCGTCCCGTGCCAGGGCCACGTCGTCGACGTCCAGTCCCACTGCCTCGCTGATCCGCGCGCCGGTCGAGTACAGGAATTCCAGCAGCGCCCGGTCGCGCAGTCCGCCCGGGGAGTCGGTGCCGACAGACTCGAGGATGCGGGTCACCTCCGCCACCGAGATCGCCTTGGGCAGGCGCTTGCCCGGCATCGGCGGATGGATATCCCCGGCTGCGTCAAGGCCGGTGGTGCCTTCGAGCACCCAGAACTTATGCAGCCCGCGGACCGCCACAATGGTCCGGGCGGCCGACCGGGTGCTCAGCGGCGCCGCGCCGTCGGCGCCGTCGGACAGGGCTTGGGCGAAAGCCGAGACGTCCTGCCGCGCGATGGCCCCCGGGGCGGTGATCCCGCGCTGCTGCAGGAAGCGCACGTAGCGGTTCAGGTCCCGGCGGTACGCGGCCAGCGTGTTGGCTGCCAGCCCGCGTTCCACCAGCATGTGCTGCAGGTAGTCCTCGACGGCGCGGCCAAGCGGTGCCGTTCCCTGCCCTGCGGCAGTCCCGGCTCCCGTCCCGGTGGCTGGCATGGGCGCTCAGGCCCCGTTCCGGCCCGGGCCGCCCCAGGTATGGCGCTGCGAGGGATGCTCGGGCCAGGGAGCGTCCGCCGGCCGCAGGCCGCGGAACCCGGTCCGGGCCGCATGGACGGCGGCGAGAATGCCGGCGACGGCGGACGGGCTGTGCAGCCGCCCGTCCAGCACGGCATCGGCGGCTTCCTCGAGGTCCACCCAGCGGTGCTCGATTTCGGCCTCTTCCTCGGTCCGCACATGCCGCTCGGCCTCGGCGACGTCGGTAAGTTCCCGGGCCAGATAAATCCGGATGGCTTCGCTGGACGATCCGGGCGAATTGAAGAAATCCACCAGGACGTCCCAGCGGGCCGCCACCAGGTCCGCCTCCTCGGCCAGCTCGCGCACTGCGGCGGCGGTGAAATCCTCACCGTCGACGTCGAGCAGGCCGGCCGGGATCTCCCAGAAGGACATCTGCGCCGGCTGCCGGTACTGCTTCAGCAGCAGGACGCGGCCGTCGCGGTCCATGGCCAGGATGGCGACGGCACCGGGGTGGGCAATGTAGTCGCGCACCAGGACGTCCTCGCCACTGCCGGACAGGCTGAAGGTATCGCTGACCACGTCCCAGATGCGCCCTTCGTAGACCGTCCGGGACTCGAGCAGCTTCCGGGGATCGGGCTGGTCGGCGAACTCCTGCGGACCGGCAGCGGCCATCCTAGGCTCCGGCCTTTGCGGCGGCGGTTTCCTGGGCAGCGGTTTCCTTCGCCCCATCCTTGGCACTGTCCTTGGCAGTGCTGTCCTTGGCGGGGGCAGCCTTACCGTGGTTCAGGGCGGCGGCGATCAGGCCGGCAAAGAGCGGGTGCGGCCGGGTGGGACGCGAACTCAGCTCCGGATGGGCCTGGGTGGAGACGTAGTACGGGTGGACGTCCGCCGGCAGTTCAACGAACTCGACCAGCTTGCCGTCCGGGGAGGTGCCGGAGAAGACCAGGCCGGCCTCCGCCAGCTGCGGGCGGTACTTGTTGTTGACCTCGTAGCGGTGCCGGTGCCGTTCGCTCACCTCGGTGGCGCCGTAGGTGCCGGCGACCACGGAGCCGGGCACCAGCGCAGCCTCGTACAGGCCCAGGCGCATGGTACCGCCCAGGTCGCCGCGGCCCTCGACGATGTCCAGCTGCTCTTCCATGGTGGCGATCACCGGGAACTCGGTGTCCGGATCGAACTCAGTGGACGAGGCGCCTGCCAGGCCCACCACGTTGCGGGCGTACTCCATCACCATCGACTGCAGTCCCAGGCACAGGCCCAGGGTGGGGATCTTCTGTTCGCGGGCGAATTTGAGCGCCCCCAGCTTGCCCTCGAGCCCGCGGATGCCGAAGCCGCCGGGGACACAGACCGCCTGCACGCCGGCCAGGGACGTGGCCGCGCCTTCAGCGGTGGCGCAGTCGTCCGAGGGCACCCAGCGGATCCTGACCTTGGTCCTGTTGGCGAAGCCGCCCGCGCGCAGCGCCTCGGTGACCGACAGGTAGGCGTCCGGCAGGTCGATGTACTTGCCCACCAGGGCCACCT
The DNA here is from genome assembly GCF_012395835.1 of Arthrobacter mobilis. GTDB lineage: Bacteria > Actinomycetota > Actinomycetes > Actinomycetales > Micrococcaceae > Crystallibacter > Crystallibacter mobilis. Next base: position 8,112 of record NZ_JAAZSQ010000038.1, on the reverse strand, counting down.
CGACCTCATGGCGCGGGTTGTGGACGGCCTCGAGCAGCCGGTTCCACTTGGTCCAGTTCACGTCCTTGAACTTCAGGTCCAGGGCCTGCACGATGTACGCGTCCAGGCCTTGGGAATGCAGCGTCTTGGGAATGTCGTAGATGCTCGGTGCATCCGGGCAGCCGATCACGGCGTCGACGTCGACGTCGCACATCCGCCCGATCTTCTCCCGCATCGGCTGCGGGATGTCCCGGTCGGAGCGGATCACGATCGCGTCCGGCTGGATGCCGATGGAGCGCAGTGCCGCCACGGAGTGCTGGGTCGGCTTGGTCTTCAGCTCCTGGGACGGGCCGATGTACGGCACCAGCGACACGTGCAGGAAGAAGACATTGGAGCGGCCGATGTCCTGGCGGACCTGGCGGGCGGACTCGAGGAACGGCTGGGATTCGATGTCGCCGACGGTCCCGCCGATTTCGGTGATGATCACGTCCGGGGCCTTCTTGCCGGCGGCGGGTTCCGCGGGCAGGCGCATCCGGCGCTTGATCTCGTCGGTGATGTGCGGAATGACCTGGACCGTGTCCCCGAGGTATTCACCGCGCCGTTCCTTGGCGATGACCGTGGAGTACACCTGCCCCGTGGTCACGTTGGCGGAACCGTCCAGGCTCTCGTCCAGGAACCGCTCGTAGTGGCCGATGTCCAGGTCCGTCTCGGCACCGTCGTCGGTGACGAAGACCTCACCATGCTGGAAGGGGTTCATGGTTCCGGGATCCACGTTCAGGTAGGGATCCAGCTTCTGCATGGTGACCGACAGGCCGCGGGCCCGGAGCAGGTGGCCGAGGCTGGACGCGGTCAGCCCCTTGCCGAGGGAGGACGCCACGCCGCCGGTGACGAAGATGTGCTTGGTCGTCTGGGACGACTTGGAAAAACGGGAATTAGTTCGCTGCACCACGGAATTCGAGCCTATCACCTTTCCGGCGGCCCCGGGTCCGGCGCCGCGCTGCCTGCAGCCGATCGTACCGCCCTCCCGGCCCGATCACAGCCCCTGCCTGGCCCCCTCGATCAGTTCCAGCGCATGTGCCCGGGCAGATTCGGATTCCTCCTGCCCGGCCAGCATCCGGGCCAGCTCGGTAATCCGTTCCTCATCCGTCAGCAGGGTCACATCGCTGGCGGTCACACCCTCGGCTGCTGCGCCGTCCGCGCCCGCCGCCGGGGCCGAGGTCTTGAACACCCTGATGTGCTGGCTGGCGAAAGCTGCCACCTGCGGCAGGTGGGTCACCACAATCACCTGCACATACTTGGCGAGCATGGCCAGCCGCCTGCCGATTTCGACGGCAGCCTTGCCGCCGACACCGGAATCGACCTCGTCGAACACGAAGGTCGGCACCGGATCGACCGCGGCCAGCACCACTTCGATCGCCAGCATCACGCGCGAGAGCTCGCCGCCGGAAGCCCCCTTGCCCAGCGGCCGGGGCGCGGCACCCGGATGCGGCTTGAGCAGGAAGGAGATGCTGTCCGCCCCGTGCGAGGACAGTTCCGCTGGCTCGATCTCGATGATCAGCTGCGCGTTGGCCATCGCCAGGGCCGCCAGCTCTTCCCCCACCCGGGCGGCCAGTTCGCCGGCTGCCGCCCGGCGCAGTGCGCTGACGGCGGCGGCCTGTTCCTGCAGCAGCCCGGACAGCTGGGCAATTTCCGCCTCCAGACGCTCGATCCGGGAGGAGTCATCCGTCAGTTCGTCCAGGCGCACCCGCGCGGAGGCGCTCCATTCGAGCACTTCGTCGATGCTGGGGGCGTACTTGCGCACCAGCTTGGCCAGATCCGCCCGCCGGCTCTCCACTTCCTCGAGCCGGCCCGGCCCCTCGCTGTCCAAGGAAGCGGCATAGCTGGCCAGCTCATGCGCGACGTCGGCCAGGATGTAGCCGACCTCGGCCAGCCGGTCGGCGGCCTTGCCCAGCTCCGGGTCCTCGTCCCTGACCTGCTCCAGGCTCCGCTTGGCAGCATCGACCAGCGTGACCGCATCCGAGGAGTCCCCGTAGTCGTCCTCGGCGATCAGCGCCTGGTGCGCCAGCACGGCAGCCGCGCGCAGCTGCTCGACGTTGGCCAGCTTCAGCGCCTCGGCTTTGAGTTCCTCGTCCTCGCCGGGCTGCGGATCCACGCCGTCGATCTCCTCCAGCGCCAGCTGCAGGCTTTCGGCCTCGCGCAGCCGTTCGCGGGCGGCAGTGCGCAGGGAATCCAGCTCGGCCGAGGCTTCGCGCCAGCGGTGGTAGGAGCCCTGGTAGGCAGCCAGCGCCGCGGCGAGCTCCGGCCCGGCGAACTTATCCAGCGCCTCGCGCTGGGCGGTCTGGCTCTTGAGCCGCAGCTGGTCCGACTGGCCGTGCACCGCCACCAGCTGTTCGCCCAGTTCGGCCAGCACCCCCACCGGCGCGCTGCGCCCGCCCACATGGGCCCGGCTGCGCCCGTCAGCATTGACGGTACGGGCCAGCATCAATTCGGCCGCGCCGCCGAATTCCTCGAACTCGGCACCGGCCTCGGCCGCCCGCGCCAGCGCCGGGCTGTCCGGCGCCAGCCGCACCAGCGCTTCGGCGACAGCCGAGGGGGCTCCGGTACGCACGGCACCGGCATCGGACCGGGCCCCGAGCAGCAGCCCGAGCGCGGTAACCACCATGGTCTTGCCGGCGCCGGTCTCGCCGGTGACCACGGACAGGCCCGGCCCGAGCGGCAGCGTTGCCTCCGAGATGACGCCCAGGTTGCGGATCCGGATTTCTTCGATCACGGCCGTCCCTCCTCGCGCGGCTGGATATGGTGCGGTTCCACCGTCTGTACCTGTGCGACGGGCACCAGGGATTGGCTTTCCTTGACCGGCCCCCGCCAGCCTACGGTTGGCAACTCGAATTTGCGGACCAGCCGCTCGGCGAACGGGGTCTGCCGGGTCCGGGCCAGGCGTACCGGCCGGTCCGACTTGGTGACCTCCACCCGCGAACCCGGCGGCAGATCGAGGCTGCGGCGGCCGTCGCACCAGAGCACCCCGTTGGCGTCGGTGCGGGTCAGGATTTCCAGGGCCATGACGGAGGTCGGCGCCACCACCAGCGGCTTGGCAAAAAGCGCGTGGGCACTGATTGGCACCATCAGCAGCGCCTGGACCTCGGGCCAGACCACCGGCCCGCCGGCGGAGAAGGCATAGGCGGTGGATCCGGTGGGAGTGGCCATGACCACCCCGTCGCAGCCGAAGGAGCTGATCGGCAGGGCGTCCACCTCCAGCACCACCTCCAGCATGCGCTGGCGGTCGGATTTCTCCACCGCAGCCTCGTTCAGGGCCCAGGTGTGGGCGATCTTCTGCTTGTCCAGCCATACCTGCACGTCGATGGTCATGCGCTCTTCGACCGTATAGTCGCGGTCCACCACCCAGTGCACCGTCTGGGCCAGGTCCGCCCGCTCGCTTTCGGCCAGGAAGCCCACATGGCCGAGGTTGACCCCGAGCAGGGGCACGTCCGAGCCCCTGACCAGTTCGGCCGAGCGCAGGATGGTGCCGTCGCCGCCAAGCACCATGCCCAGGTCCACGCCGTCCAGGTCGACGTCCTCCTCCAGGACTTCGGTGGGCGCGGCCAGCTCGCCGTACACACTACGGATCTGCTCCATCTCCTGCCGGCGCATCACCGGCACCAGCCCGGCTGCCCGCAGCTGCAGCGACGCCTGCTGCGCCGCGGCCATGGCATCCTGCCGGCCGGTGTGGGTGAAAATCAGAATTCGCCTGCTCATGCGCTCACTTTCGATGGCTCGTGCCCTGGTCGCTGCGGATGGTCTGCCCGGTGCGGGCAGCGCTCTATGGCATCGCCGACATGGCCTCCCGGACCGCAGCTTCCAGTTCACTTCCGATCCTAGGCACCGGCGGTGACAACGGCACCTTGATCCACAGGAAATACTCCACATTGCCGTCCTGGCCGGGCAGCGGGCTGCGCGCCAGGCCTTTGACCTCGAGCCCGGTTTCGACGGCGCTGCGGACCACACGTTCCACCGCCCGCCGCCGCTCGGCCGCGGAAGTAACGACGCCGGTACCGGCCAGGTTCTCCCGGCCCACCTCGAACTGCGGCTTGACCATGAGCAGCAGGTCCCCGCCCGGCTGCGTGGCCCGGCTCAGCGGCCCGATCACCAGTGTCAGCGAAATGAAGGACAGGTCGGCGACAGTCAATGCTGCCGGCCCGCCGATGTCCGTGCTGTCCAGGTAGCGCACGTTCACGCCCTCGAAGACATGCACCCGCACATCCGTGCGCAGCTGCGGCACCAGCTGGCCATGGCCGACGTCGACGGCCGCCACCTCCCGGGCCCCGGCGCGCAGCAGCACATCGGTAAAACCGCCGGTGGAAGCGCCGGCGTCGAGGCAGCGCAGCCCCTGGGGGCGGACCTCGGGAAACGCCGCCAGCGCCCCCGCAAGCTTATGCCCGGCACGGCTGACGTAGTCCGGGCCGGCAGCGGCTACCTGCAGTTCGTCGTCGGGGCCGACGGCGGCGGCCGGCTTGGTCAGCACGGCGCCGGCACGGGTGACAAGCCCGTCGGCGATCAGCCTGGCCGCGTGGGTGCGGGAACGGGCCAGGCCGCGGGCCACGAGTTCCTGGTCGAGGCGGGGCATGGGCGTTTAGTCCGTTCCGGCGCCGCTGCCTGCGTCAAGGTCGGCCAGCAGGTCATCGTGGATCTGTTCGTAGTGCGCCGCGTGCTCGCCGGTGGGAAGCCCGGGCAGCTGCGCCAGATCCGCGAGGATGCCGTCCACGTTGCCGTCCCCGGTCGGGCCGGGCAGGGCCGGCCAGGCCACTGGCGTATCCATGCGTGCTGCTCCCTTCCGACTGCCTTCTGGACCAGTCTACGGGGCGCAGGCTACTGCACGAGTTCGGGGCTGGTGGCCCTGTCCGTCCCGGGATGTTCCTGCCACCAGGCCGCGCAGGCACAGCGCCAGGTGTCCAGGCTCTGCCGGCTGCCGGAGATCCGGAGCTTGCCGGACACGACGACGGCGGACGAATCTCCGCACCGGAAGCCGCCGCCGTCGGCAACGACGTCCGGATACGGCAGATGCAGCTCCCGCAGGCTGCCCAGCAGGTAGCGCGGACGCTCGGCCGACCGGGCTGCCAGCACCGATTCGACGGTATCCACACCGGTCAGGACGGCTGCGGTATCCATTCCGGCGTTGTTGCCGCCCAGGATGTCCGTGTCCAGCCGGTCGCCGACCACCAGCGGACGCACGGAGCCAAGGCTGGCAGCAGCAGCTTCGAACAGCTCGGCCTCCGGCTTGCCGGCCACCAGCGGCACCGCCCCGGTAGCGGCGCGCACGGCCGCCACCAGAGCCCCGTTGCCCGGGGCAATTCCGCGGTCCCGGGGAATGGACATGTCGGTATTGGTCGCCACCCAGACTGCGCCGCGGGCGACGGCGTAGGCGGCCTCGGCCAGATCCTGCCAGCCGAGCGAAGGGTCGAAGCCTTGGATTACCGCCGCGGGAGAGTCCTCGGCGGAACGGACCGGCACCATCCCCTGGTCCTCCACCATGCGGGCCAGGAACCTGCTGCCGGTCACCAACACCCGCGACCCGGCCGGCACGTGACGGGCCAGCAGCTGGGCACCGGCCCACGCGGAACCGAAAACCTGCCCGGGGGCAGCCGGTGCCCCGAGGCTGCGCAGATGCGCGGCCACCTCCTCCGGGGACCGGGAGGCGTTGTTGGTGATGTACCCCAAAGCCGTCCCGGTCCGGGCAAGCCTGTCCAGGGCTTCGACGGCCCCGCTGATGGCGCCCGGACCGGCGTAGACCACTCCGTCCAGGTCCGAGAGCAGTGCGTCGTATCCGGAGATCAGGGCCGTCTCAGTCATTGTCGGCAGCAGCCTGCTTGTCCTCATCCGGCGCCGTCACCGCAACCTCCGCAGCGGCCGGTTCGGATACCTGCTCCGGCGCAACCTCCGCTTCAGGTTCAGCTGCTGGCGGTTCGGACGCCTGCTCCGGCGCAACCTCCGCTTCAGGTTCAGCTGCCGGCTCAACGACAGGTTCGGCGACAGCCTCTGCTGCGGGCTCAGCAGCAGCCGGCCCACCCTCGGCGGCCTGCTCCTCCTGCTCCTCCTGAGGGCGCCCGGGACGTTCCGGCCTCGGCTCTTCGTCGCCCACCAGGTCGATGATGTCCGGCTCCGCGAAGTCGCCCACCCCGAGGGCGCTTTCGGCCACCAGCGCCTGCCGGCGCCACGTCGCGGCGTCGTCACTGCGGCCAACGGCTTCGAGCGCATCGGCATAGGCGCGGAACAGGCGCGGACTGAAGGAGAATGCACGGTTCTTGTCCAGCTGCGGGATTTCCAGAGCTGCAAGAGCAGCCTCGGGATCCCCCAGGTCGGTCAGAGCGCCGGACTCCACCATTGCCAGCTCGACCTTGCCGGGAGTGTCCAACGACTGCGCATCTTCGGACCGTGCCAGCTCCAGCGCGCGCTCCGGGCGACCCAGTCCGCGTTCACAGTCCGCCATCAGCGGCAGATGCTCATTGGAGCCGCTGATCCGGCGGAAGGTACGGAACTCCCGCAGCGCTTCGCCATAATGACCTGCGGCGTAGGCGGTGAGGCCGACCGCTTCGCGGACGGGTGCCATACGTCCGGCACGACGGCTGGCGGCCAAGGCGTGCTGGAAGGCCAGTTCGGAGTCAGCATCCATCAGGCGCGCAGCCATGACGAGGTGCTTGGACACCCACTCGGCGTTCCGGGATTCGAGAGTCCGCAGCTGGGCACGTACCGAGCGGTCGAGCTCGGAACCGGTGACGTCCTCATCGATTTCAGGCGACCGGGGACGCTCGGGCCGTTCCCGGTCCTCATACTCGCGGCGGGGACGCTCTTCGTCGTCGCGGCGTGCTCCGAATCCGCCTTCGTCCCGGCGGGGACGGTCGGTGAAGTCCCGGCGGGGTCCGCGGGGCTCGTAGCCGCGCTCCCCGCGTCCGCCTTCGCGCCGGTCATCGCGTCCGCCTTCGCGTCCGCCTTCGCGCCGGTCATCGCGGTAGCCGCCGCGGGGACGGTAGCCCTGGCCGCCACGCTCGTCGCCACGGTCCTGGCGGGGTCGATCCCCGAAGTCGCGGCGGGGGCGGAACTCGCGGTCGTCGCGACGTGCA
>NZ_JAAZSQ010000038.1:0-840 GCF_012395835.1 Arthrobacter mobilis | reverse complement strand
GGCTCGTAGCCGCGCTCCCCGCGTCCGCCTTCGCGCCGGTCGTCCCGGCCGCCTTCGCGCCGGTCATCGCGGAAGCCGCCGCGGGGACGGTAGCCCTGGCCGCCACGCTCGTCGCCACGGTCCGGACGCGGACGGTCACCATACTCCCGGCGGGGACGGCCCTCGTAATCGCGGCGCGGTGCACCGTCATCGCTGCGGTCGCGGCCGGAACGGAATCCCTCGCCGCCACGTCCGGCACCGGGCCGGTCCTCGCGTGAACGGTAGCCCCGCGGATTGCCGCCCGAGTTGTTCGTTCTCCGGAAGGCACCGCCCTTGTCGTCCCGTCCACCGCGACCATGGAATTCAGCCATGCCGGAAGCTCCTTTCAGCGGGCCGGGCACCCGCAGGTTGCTACTCAGCCTTCAAATGTATTGAATATTGGGGTTAATTCGGAATTCATTGCGGGCAGATAGGCTCCGCGCCACCGAACCATTCTAGTCCAGTACCCTTGGCCCGCAGGCTCGACCTGTTGTGATGCCACTAACCAAGAGAGGTGGCGGAGATCAAGGGGTTAAACAGCTGAGGCCCCGCCGTCGTTGGCGGGGCCTCAGCCCTTCCCGTGTGTGTGCGGCGGTGTCCTGCTCTCCCACACCCTCCCGGGTGCAGTACCATCGGCGCTGCGGGTCTTAGCTTCCGGGTTCGGGATGGGTCCGGGCGTTTCCCCCGCGCTGTGACCGCCGCAACCCTGAGTGCCCGTTCTCCGGCCGGAACCGGGGGCAAATCTGTGGCTGCAATCGTTCTGCTGCGGCTGTATTCAGTTGTTCAGGTCCGGGCCCCCCGTGTGTGGGGGGCCCGGCCCGG
>NZ_JAAZSQ010000032.1 GCF_012395835.1 Arthrobacter mobilis | reverse complement strand
CCAGCCGCGTACCCAACCTCTCAGGTCAGTACAGCTAGCGTCCAGCCGCCTCCCACCGCTCGCAGGCTCGCGGCGGGGCCCTCGGCGTCTAGACTGGGCCCATGCGCGTTCTCGAGGTCGACCATCCGCTCGTGGCCCACAAGCTCACCATTCTGCGGGACAAGAACACGCCGTCGCCGGTGTTCCGGCAGCTGACCGAGGAACTGGTCACGCTGCTGGCCTACGAAGCCACCCGGGACGTGCACACCGAGCCGGTGGAGATCGAGACGCCGGTGACCCGGACCGTCGGCACCGCGTTCACCAAACCGACCCCGCTGGTGGTGCCGATCCTGCGCGCCGGACTGGGCATGCTCGAGGGCATGACCAAGCTGGTTCCCACCGCCGAGGTGGGTTTCCTGGGCATGGCACGGAACGAGGAGACGCTTGAGGCGATCACCTATGCCGAACGGCTGCCGGCCAATCTGACCGGCCGCCAGGTTTTCGTGCTCGATCCCATGCTGGCCACCGGCGGGACGCTGCGCGAAGCCATTAAGTTCCTCTTCGCGCGCGGTGCCGCGGACGTCACCTGCATCTGCCTGCTGGCGGCTCCGGAAGGGCTGAAGGCGCTGGAGGAGGAACTGTCCGGCGCCAATGTCACCTTGGTGGTGGCCTCGATCGACGAGCGGCTCAACGAGAAGGCTTACATCGTTCCGGGCCTGGGTGACGCGGGCGACCGCCTCTACGGAGTTGCCCATTAGGCAGGCTTTGTTCACTATCTGTCCACATAGTGGTCGTTTTGCCAAAACGCAAAAGTTCTGATCTCACCCTGAAGGCGCCTCTGGTGCGTCTCCGCATGGTGAAAAACCGCGCCATTGCAGTAGAAAGTATGCTGCTCTTCTGAGCTCCGTGGGGCCCGTCACCATGTGAGCTGCGCCACAAAAACCCCGAATATCTCACTATGTGGAACGAAACGGCTTTTATTACTTGCACGTACTCATTGTTACGAGCAATATCGAAGGCGTGAACAACATCGCAACAGCATCTGCAGCCGCAGCCTTCCGCGTGAGACCGATCGTAGGACGGCAGTGCTGTTGCCGAATGCAGGCCTAGCTCCCCACCCCAGAGTTATCCAGGCAATTCTTCTGTCCGATGGCGGGCAACGACATCCCGTGCGGGCACACAATGCATTCGCGCCGCGGTGACGGCCATTCACACTATTGAGGTTAGAAATGTCAGTTTCATCCGGATACGTCCACATCTCCGTCCGCAATGCCCAGAACCGCGCCGCCGCTGCGCAGCGCCAGGGCGGCCCGCGGCATCTGGAACAGCAGCCGAACCGCGTGTTGCGCCCGGTCCCGGGGCAGGCCGGGCTGGACACTGCCCATCCGGCCACCGCGCCGACCCCCGTTATCGTTCCCAACGGGACGCCCGGCCCGCAGGCAGTCAGCAATGACACTGTGGCCCGCGGGTTTGTTTTGTATGTGGGCCTGGACGAAGCTGCCGCCGCAGCGGCCGGTACCTCGCTGACCCGGCTTGCCTCCCAGATCCGCTCCTATGTGCAGAGCCTGGCTCCCGCGGCGCAGAGCCATGCCGCCGTCGCGCTGGCGCCGGCCGATGCCCCGGGCGAGAACATCGACGTGGTCCGCCAGGCGCTGGGGGACCCCACGGCGGCGGCCCGCCGCCCCCGTACGGAACCGGCGCGCGCGCCGCAGCCGGTCCAGCAGGCCAGCCGCCCCAGCGGCGTGCTGATCGACCTGTCCCGCCGCGAGGTGCATCTGGACGGCGAGACCCTGAACCTGACGTTCAAGGAGTTCGAGCTGCTCAACTACCTGGTCGAGAACGCAACCCGCACGGTGGGGCGCGAGGAACTGCTCTCCGGCCTGTGGAAGAACGCCGACGAGGTCCCGAACGAGCGGACCATCGACGTGCACATCCGGCGGCTGCGCTCGAAGTTGGGGCGGTTGGCGAATACGGTGCGGACGGTGCGCGGGCAGGGGTACCGGTTCTACGAGCACCCCGAGGTTGTTGTCTGGGCCGCGCCGGAGTACTCGATCTAGCGTTACCTTTCGTCGCGGAACAGCTCCCGAACGGCGGCTTAGGAAATACTAAAGCCGCCGTCCTCGGGAGCTGTTCCGCATTTCCGTCCCCCGGCGCTTTCCTCTGCGCCTCCGTCAGAGTCCGTACTTCTCCAGGAGCCGCAGCCGGATTTCGCTGATGGTCGGGTAGCTGGGGACGGCGTGCCAGAGGCAGGTCAGGGGAATTTGCCCGACGACGGCGATGGTGGCCGCGTGCAGCAGTTCGGCGACGCCGGGACCGGCAAAGGTTATGCCGGCCACCTTGCGGTCTTCGTCCACCACCATCCGGGCCCAGCCTTCGTACCCGTCCGCGTACAGCGAGGAGCCCGCCACGGAAATCGGCAGCTCGGTCGCGGACATGTTGAGGCCGCGTTCCCGGGCCTTGTCTGCGGTCGGGCCACCATGGCCACCTCCGGGTCGGTGAAGACCACCGAGGGCACCGCCGCCTCGTCCGCCGTCGCGGCCCATGCGCTCCAAGGCTCCGGCCCGCCGTCGAGCCGGCCATCAGCCCCGGCCGCGATGGCATCGCCGGCGGCCCGGGCCTGGTATTTGCCCTGATGCGTCAACTGCGTCTTGCCGGCGGCGTACAGCCACCCGCCTTCCCGAGGCGGGACTGACTGTGGCTACAGTTCCCAGTCTCCTCCGGCGCCGCCGGTGTCGCCGAACCCATCGAAGAGGCCTCCGGCCTGGCCGGTAACTTCGTCCCCTGCGGCCGAGAGATCCTCGCCGGCGGCCGTTACGTTGTCACCCAGTCCATCCGCGGCCCCGGCGATGCCGTCACCGATATCGGAGAAACCTTCAAGCAGAGGACCGGCGATAGCCGAACCAATGAAGGCTCCGGCCACCCCGGCCAGCAGGCCTGCACCAAGGCCTCCGGCGGCTCCGGCGGCCAAGGCTCCTCCCATGCCGCTGCCGGAGCCGCGGCCCAGGGTCCTTTCCATGAATCCCGGCTGGGACACCTCTGCGCGGGTCGCGGCCCGGGCCAGATCCTCGGGCCGGTCCGACCGGGGACGCTCCGCAACCGGCAGGTGGCCGGCAAGTTCGGCCTGCAGCATCGACCGCTGCTGCGGAGTCAGCCTGGAGAAAGCCTCGGCATGGGCCCGCTCCATGTCTTCCGGAGGCGCGGTGCGAAGCATGTACTTGTACTTGGCAATGGCGGCCCGGTCGGCGTCCGTTCCCTGGGCCTGCGGCCGGTTCGGGCTGCGGTAATCCGCGGGCTGGCCGTAGCCGGCCTGGTTCTGGGGGTCGGCGGTGTTCCGCTGCTGTCCGGCGCGCTGGGACATCTGGTCCTTCACGTAGTTCCCGGCCATTTTCATGCCCTTGTGCAACAGCTTGTCGAACATTCCCATATTCCGCTCCTTACTCATCAAGGCCGGCGTAAACCGGCCGCCTACTTGTACAACTGCCGGCAGCCGGCGGCAGTTCCAACCGCCGCCCTTGGCCGGGCCTTGCCGGCTACCGGTCGGCGACCCGTTATGGCAGCCGCGTGGGCCTGAGCAGGGCGGGCGTGCCGGCCTGGTCGGGCTTGAGCGGGACCGGGCTGAGCAGTACGGCTGGGCCGCGGTGGAGGACACCGTCGGAGAGCGGCTGGCAGCGCAGGCCTCCCCGTCCGCGCATTGCGGCGTGGGCCCCGGGGGCCAGCACCCGGTCCATCCAGGCGCAGGGATGGGCCGGCCGCCCGCCCCGCAACCGCACGAGGGCGCCACGGGATTCCAGGGCGAACTCCTGGCCGACCAGCGGGGCCAGGTGGGCGCCACGCAGGATGACGTTGCGCCGGGTCAGCAGCGGGTCAAAGGCCGGGACGCCCAGGTCCGCGGCGATGGCCTCGAGGGCCTCGACGGCCATCAGGGTCACGGCCGCATCCATGTGCGCAGCCTTGCCGAAGAACCGGTCACCGACGATGCCCTTGCCGGCCACCAGTTCGACCCGGTCGGCATCCGCCGTCGGCACGTCCGCGGCGCCGTCCCGGGCGCGGCCGAAGTAGGCATGCCCGGGTGAGACGAGCAGGTGCAGGACCTCCACCGGGTACCTGTAGGTTTCCGTCATGCCGCCACCCCTCCATCCCTATTTCGCCATCGTCTCGAGGACGCCGATGGCCCTGCGGCCCAGACTGCCGAGGATATGCCGGTGCATGGCTTCCCGGGCATCGACGGTGTTGCCCGCGATGACGGCTTCGGCGATCTGGACGTGTTCTTCCTGGATACGGGCCCGGTCCTTGGCGGAGTCTTCCTGGTTCTGGAGGGCGATCTGGCGGTAGCGGTCTGCCTTGTCCCAGAGGCCGTCGAGGATGCCGATCAGGAGAGGGTTGTGGGATGAGAGGTAGATGGCGCGGTGGAACTCGCGGTGCGCTGCCATGGCGTCGAGGTCGGAGGCATCGTGCAGCGGGGTGAGCTTCTTGAGCGCCGTCCCGATCTTCGAGATGTCATCCGTTGTCCGGCTCGTGGCGGCCAGCGCCGCGGCCAGCGGGTCCAGGCTTTCCCTGATGACGTAGAGATTGCGCGCTTCGTCCGCGGTGAGCGGGGTGACTCTGGCATCGCGGTGGGATTCGAGTTGCACCATTCCTTCGGCAGCGAGCCGGCGGAGCGCCTCGCGCAGGGGGGTCGTGCTGACGCCGAGTTCCTGTGCCAGCACGGACTGGCTGAAGACGGCGCCGTGGGGAATCTCCCCGGCCAGGATACGCCGGCGGAGTTCATCGTAGGCGTAGGCACTCTTGGTCAAGGCGACGGGAGGGGTAGGCACTGTTCGCTCCTTATATGCCTTCCGGTGCCGGAAGCGGGTTCTTGGCTCTAGGTTACCCAGCCGGAGGAGGAGGCAGGCGATAGGATGTTATAGCTTATAACGGGCAAGGACCAGGAGGGACAATGGCCGCGGGAACCGGAACCATGGGAGGCACCGCCGTCATCGAGGTCGAAGGCCGCAGGTTCAGGGCAATCGATGTGCGGGCGGCCCTTCACGGCGACTTCGAGCGGCTGCCCGTGGTCCTGCGGCTGCTGGCCGAGAACACGCTTCGCAGGTCCTCGGCGGAGGAAGGTGTGCGGACCATCCGGAACCTCCGGCACTGGCTCAAGGACCGGACGTTGGAGGAGGAGCTCGAGTTCTGGCCCCAGCGCGTGCTTATGCATGACACCACCAGCACCCCGGCACTGGTGGACATCGCCGGGATGCGCGACTCTCTCGCGGAGGCCGGCGTCGACCCCTCGACGCTCAATCCCACGCTGCGCGTCGACGTGTCCATCGACCATTCCCTAGCCGTGGAGGAGTATGGGCGGCCGGACGCGGCCGGGCGCAACCTCGTCCACGAGTACCGACGCAACCGGGAACGCTACCGGTTCCTGAAGTGGGCGGCCCGGAGCATGGAAACCGTGCACATCAACCCCCCGGGCACCGGCATCATGCACACCATCAACCTCGAACAGCTCGCGACCGTCGTCACGACCAGGGACGCGGCCGACGGCGGGCTTCCCTGGGCAGTGCCCGACATGATGATCGGCACCGACAGCCACACCCCCATGGTCAACGGACTGGGCGTGCTGGGCTGGGGCGTCGGCGGGCTCGAAGCCCAGACCGTCATGTTCGGCATGCCAACCACCCTGCGGATCCCAGACGTGGTGGGCGTCAAGCTCACCGGATCCCTGCCCCGCGGCGCGACCGCGACCGACCTGGCCCTGACCGTCACCCAGCGGCTGCGCGCCCGGGGCGTCTCCGGCGAGTTCGTGGAGTTCTACGGCCCCGGCGTCTCGAACCTGACTGTCGGCCAGCGCGCCGTAGTGTCCAACATGGCCCCCGAATATGGCGCCACCACCGGATACTTCCCGATTGACCAGCACGTGCTGGACTACCTGCGCGACACCGGCCGCAGCGGGTTCCAGCGCCGCCTCGTCGAAACCTACGCCCGCGCCTGCGGCTTTTGGCTCGACCCCGAAGCCGAACCGGAATACACCTGGACCATCGCCGTCGACCTCTCGACGATCGAGCTGCGTGCGGCCGGCCCGCGCCGCCCGCAGGACCTGCTGGCCCTGTCCGGGATCCCCGCCGCCCTGCAGGGGGAGGACATCCCGGTCCGTGCTCCCGCACGGGACATGCCGGTTTTCCCCATCGCCCTGGCCGCCATCACCAGCTGTACCAGCACCACCGACCCCAGGCTCCTCATCGCAGCCGGCCTTGTGGCCCGCAAGGCCCGGGCCTTGGGCCTGCGCGTGCCGGAATGGGTCAAGACCTCGCTCGCCCCCGGATCGCCCGCCGCTGCCAGCTACCTCAAGCGGTCCGGATTGCTCGAGGAACTGGGCGCAGTCGGGTTCGACATCGTCGGGTTCGGCTGCACCACCTGCATCGGCAACCCAGGTCCCCTCCCGGCCCCGGTCAGGCAGAACCTCGACGCAGGCCGGATCCGGCCCGTCGCCATCCTCTCCGGCAACCGCAACTTCCCCGGCCGCATCCACCCGGACCTGGACCTGGGCTTCATCATGTCCCCGCCCCTCGTCGTCGCCTACGCACTGGCCGGACGTGCGGACATCGATCTCGCCACCCACGACTTCCGCGCCGGTGGCACCAAAGGAGCGCCGGTGGCCCTCGAGGACCTGCTGCCCACCCAGGCGGAGATCGATGAAACCTGGGAGGCCGGGCAGGATCCGCTGGACTTCGCCCGGGACTTCTCCGCCGCTGCGGGCCACCCCCTGTGGTCCGGCCTCGACGCGCCCGAGGCCCCCCGGTTCCCGTGGGACCCGGACTCCACCATCCTGCGCCGCCCGCCCTTTGCCTCCGCGACGCAGGGAAGCCAGCTCGGCCGCTATACAGCCCACCCCCTGCTGGTGCTCGGCGACGACATCACGACCGACCACATCTCCCCGGCCAGTGCCATTCCCGCCGACAGCTTCGCCGCGGACTTCCTGGTCGAGCGGGGCGAGGACCGGAACGACCTGAATGTCTTCGCCTCGCGCCGCGGCAACTGGGAGGTTATGCTGCGCGGCGGCTTCCACAACAAAGCCGTCGTGAACCGCCTCGGGGCAGGGATCCCCGGCGGGCTGCCGGTCGCCCACACGGTCCATGCACCCAGCGGCGAGGTCATGCCGCTGTGGGAAGCTGCAGAACGCTACCGCCGGGACGGCGACGCCGTGGTCATCGTCGCCGGGGAACGCTTCGGCACCGGCTCCTCCCGGGACTGGGCCGCAAAGGTCCAGCGGCTGCTCGGCGTGCGCGCCGTCGTCGCCGGCAGCTTCGAGCGGATCCACCGCTCCAACCTCATCGGCATGGGCATCCTGCCGCTCGTCGTCCCCGCGAACGTCCGCGGCCGGCTCCAGGACCTGCGCCCCGGGGACCGGATCGAAATCCACGCGGCCGCCGGGACCCTCGCACCTCGGGCCGGTGTCGCCGTCGTCCTGCACGGCGCAAACGGCGGCACCGAGGAATTCACCGCCCGCGCCGCCGTCGAAACCGAACTGGACGTGTCCCTACTGCGTGCCGGAGGCGTTATCCCCTCCCTGCTGCGCACCACCATCGACTCCGCGCGCCGGCAACGGAACGGAAACGAGACATTATGAACCGGACGGCGTTCACTGGTGACACGGAGACGGTGGGGCAAACCATCTAGACTTAGCCACCATGGGCGGAGACCACCTGAAGCGGCTGATGATCATGCGCCACGCCAAGGCAGCATGGCCCACCGGCGTGCCCGACCACGAGCGTCCGCTGGCCAAGCGCGGGCATCACGAGGCGCCGATGATCGGCCGCTGGATGGTGGAGCATGGCTATCTTCCCGACTTCATTCTGTGCTCCTCCGCCCTGCGGACCCGGCAGACCTGCACCTGGGTCTGCAGCGAGCTGGGGGAGAAGGCCCCGACGCCGCTGCTCTCCGACGAACTCTATGAGGCGTCGGCGGGCAGGATCCTGCACGAGATCAACCACCTGCCGGAGAGCATCACCAGCCTGCTGGTGATCGGGCATATGCCGGGGGTCCAGGAGCTGGCCATGCGGCTGGCGTCGGTGGAGTCGGACGAAGAAGCGGTCATGGACATGGCCTCGCATTACCCGACGTCCGGATTGACGGTGCTGGAGCACACCAAGAACTGGGCCGAGCTCGACGGCCGGGATGCCCGCGTGACGCATTTCATCGTCCGCCGCTAGCCGCGATCCAGAGAGCACGGATTAGTCTCAGCCAGGTAAACCTTTCGCATCGGCAAAGTGAAAATTGCCGGCCTCTCTTGACGCCCTCGGCGGCCACCTCTTTAATTCGCAGCCATCCTTTCCGGGCCGTCGCGGGTCTTGTGGAAGTCTTGATCCAACGCTTGGGAAGCCTTGATTTAACGGTTAACAGCACTTACAGTCGAAATCGGCTAGCCACCAATAGATCACTCGTACCAATTTGCGGAAGATAGGGGAAAACCGCATGAAGGACTTTCGAATATAGCCAGGAGTCCATTCCCGGCATGCCACCTTTATCTTTTTTGAGTCTCACCTTTAAGGACATCCCATGTTGCCTTTCTATGCCTCCCTGACGTCATTTTTTTCCATGGTCAAGAAGCGCGTCTTCAAGGACGAAACCGGTGCCACCGCCGTCGAGTACGGGCTGATCATCGGCCTGATTGCGGTTGTAGTCATCACCGGTCTTCTGCTCCTTGGACCGGCGATTCGCGACCTGTTCACGGATGTTGCCGGCCGGCTGCCATAAGACGAATAAAGTCGCGCCGGGTGCGGTTGTTCTGCGAATCCAACCAGTACGCAGGACAGCCGCACCGCGGCGACCTCGGCGGACAGCATGCAGAAGCGGGAATCTGAACGTGGTGCCGTGGCAGTGGAGTTCGCCCTGATTCTGCCCATCCTGGTTGCGCTGCTGCTGGGAATCATGGAATTCGGGCGGGCCTACCACACGCAGATCACCCTCACCAGCGCCGCCCGCGAGGGCGCGCGGACAATGGCAGTGCTCAACGAAGCACCGGCCGCCCGCCAGGCTGCCCGTGCGGCTGCCGTCGGCCTGGCGCCGGGCGTGGCGGACGGGCAGATT
Source organism: Arthrobacter mobilis (assembly GCF_012395835.1). Classification (GTDB taxonomy): domain Bacteria; phylum Actinomycetota; class Actinomycetes; order Actinomycetales; family Micrococcaceae; genus Crystallibacter; species Crystallibacter mobilis. The sequence continues at coordinate 19,203 of NZ_JAAZSQ010000032.1, read as the reverse complement.
GCCATCAGCCCGCCGGCCTGCACTCCCGGGGGCACGGTGTCGGTGGTGATCACCTACGATCTGGCCTCGATGACCGGATTCTTCGGGCCCGGCTGGCAACTCACGGGGAGGGCGGCGATGCGGTGCGGAGGATAAGGGCACGCCGGCACCAGGTATCCGGCTCTGATCGTGAACAGGGAGCGGTGGCGGTTGTCGTTGCGATGTCCCTGGTCGCTTTGCTGGGCTTCGTGGCCCTCGCCATCGACGTCGGCGCCCTGTACGCCGAACGCGCCCAACTGCAGAACGGGGCCGATGCGGCCGCGCTGGCGGTCGCCCAGGACTGCGCGGACGGCAGCTGCACGAATACACAGCAGACAGCCCGGACATTCGTCAACGTGAACGCCAATGACGGTGCCGCCAACCTGGCGGCGCTGGAGTTCCCCACGGCCACGTCGGTCCGGGCCACGGTGACCACCCGGGAGGCCGGAACGGGCGCCGGTGCCCTGACCATGACGTTCGCGTCCGTCCTGGGCATCCGGGAGGCCGGGGTAGCCGCCGAGGCGGCCGCCGCCTGGGGCAGCCCCGCGCGCGGGCCGGCCATCCTGCCGCTGGCCTTCGCCCCGTGCGTCTTCAGGCTCGACGGACCCATCCAGGTCATCAGCATGCACGGGGACCCGGGCGGCACCGTCTGTTCGAGCACCAGCCCGTCCGGGCAGCTGCTGCCCGGCGGGTTCGGCTGGCTCGAGGACCCCGACCGGAGATGCAACGTCAATGTCCAAGCCGCGGCGCAGGCCCCGATGCGCAGCGACACCGGCGTCAGCCTGCCGGCCGAGTGCAATGCGGTGCTGGCCTCGGCAGCGGATGAGACCGTGCTGCTGCCCGTCTACGAGGACAAGGGCGGAACGGGCAGTGGCGGCTGGTACAGGATCCGCGGCTGGGCCGCCTTCGAGGTCCTGGGCTGGAATTTCCCCGGGACGAGCTACAACAACACCACCTACAGCGGCGCCCAGTGCAGGGGTTCGTGCAAGGGGCTCATCGGTCGGTTCGTCAGATTTGTCTCTCTGGCTGACGGGTTCACCACCGGCGGGCCCGATCTCGGAGCCAGCCTCGTCGCCCTGACCGATTAGGACCGCCGTGAATCTTCGCCTGCTGGGAGCCATTGCAGCCGTGGTACTGGCCGTTGCCGGCACGGTGCTGATTGTCGCCTACGTCCAGGACGCCGACCGGCGGGCCCTGCGCGGGGCCGACCCCACCGAGGTCTACGTGGTCGAGAAGACCATCCCCGCAGCCACACCTGCCCAGGACCTGGCCGGATACCTCAAGAAACGCACCGTCCCGGCCGCCGCCGTGGCCGACGGCGCGATCACCGACTTGGCACACGCCAAGGGCAAGGTCGCCGCCGTGGACCTGGTGCCCGGCGAGCAGTTGCTGGCCAGCCGGCTGGTGGATCCGGCCGACCTGCATCCCCCGGGCAGGGTGCCGGTGCCCGAGGGCATGCAGGAGGTCACCATCCAGCTCGGCCCCGACCGGGTGGTGGGCGGGCAGCTGGCCGCCGGGGACACCGTGGGGGTGTTCTCGTCGTTCGACGACGGCGCCGGCACAGACGGGCCGACGACCCACCTGCTCTTCCACAAGGTGCTGGTCACCAGCGTGCAGGGCGCTCCGTCCACGCAAGCCGAGGGTGAAGAGCCAGCGGACGCGGCGTCAGCACCGCCGGTGCCGGAAGGGGCGCTGCTGGTGACCTTGGCCCGGAGGGCCGCCGACGCCGAAAAGATTGTCTTCACCGCGGAGTTCGGTTCAATCTGGCTGTCCAAGGAACCAGAGGAAGCCGACGAACGTGGAACCCGCGTGGTGACGAAGGATGGGGTCTACCGATGAGGTTCCTCCTGGTCACTGACGACGCAGGCTTCGAACACAGGGTCCGGCAGGCGATTTCCGGCGGCCTGCCCGGCAGCGTGCAGACGCTCAAGGACGTCCAACTGCCGCCCACCCCGGCAGAAATGCTCCACTACGTGGTCGGGGAGGTGCCCGAGGTCATCCTGCTGGGGCCGGGAGTCCGGGTGGACGAGGCCCTGACCCTGGCGGCGGTGTTCGACGTCCAGCACCCCGAGATCAGCCTGGTGCTCGTCGCCGAGGTGGAGCCGGAACTGGCCCTGGCGGCGATGCGCGCCGGGATCCGCGACGTGCTGGAACCGGCGGCCGATCCGGACACCATCCGGGTGCTGCTGGAGCGGGCGTCGCAATCCTCGGCCAGCCGGCGCCGCAACCTGCTGCCCCCGGCCCTTCCGAACGGCCCGGGCGGCAGGATCCTTACCGTCACCTCGCCGAAGGGCGGCGTCGGGAAAACCACCGTAGCCACGAACCTCGCCATCGGCCTGGGCCAGGTGGCGCCGATGTCTACGGTCCTGGTGGACCTTGACGCCCAGTTCGGCGACGTGGCCACTGCACTGCGCCTTGAACCTGCGCACACCCTGGTGGACGCTGTCACCGGTGCCGCCGCGCAGGACCCGATGGTGCTCAAGGCCTTCCTCAGTGTGCACCCGGCCTCGATCTACGCTCTCTGCGCCCCCGCGTCCCCGGCCGAGGGGGACCGGATCAGCGGCGAGAGCATCGCGCACATGCTCAAGCAGTTGGCCAGCGAATTCCAGTATGTGGTGGTGGATACGGCGCCGGGCCTGGGGGAACAGACCTTGACGGCGCTGGAGGCGGCCACCGACGCCGTGTTCCTGTGCGGGATGGACGTGCCCAGCGTGCGCGGGCTGCGCAAGGAACTGGAGGTCCTGGGCCAGCTGAACCTCGTGCCCGAGAACCGCCACATCGTGGTCAACACTGCCGACCGGCACAGCGGCCTGACGGTCCAGGACATCGAAGCCACGCTCGGGGCGCCGGTGGATGTGGTGGTGCCCCGTTCCCGCGCCGTGGCGTACTCGACGAACAAAGGAGAACCATTGCTGCAGGACGGTTCCCGCGATCCCGCGGCCAAGGCACTGCGCCAGCTGGTTGAACGGTTCGATCCTGCCCGGGCGGACCAGCGCCGTGCCCTGCACCGGCGGGCGGTGCTGCGGTGAGACTCTCCGACCGGCTCAACGCCGCCCGCGGCCAGGAGGAGCCGGCCCGTCCGGAGGCGCCGGCGCCGGCCCCCAAACCGCTGCCGGCCGCACCGGCCAAGGAAACTCAGCCGCCGGACGCGCTGTCCGCCCTGAAGCAGCGGGCCAGCGAGGCGCTGTTCGAGCAGATTGGCAACCGGCTGAATGATCCGAACCTGGGCGAAGAGGAGCTGCTCGCCTACGCGCGCGAGGAACTGGCCCGGATCATCGAGGCCGAGCAGGTGCCCTTGAGCAGTGCCGAGCGGCAGCGGCTGGTGGGGCAGATCAGTGACGATGCCTTGGGGTACGGGCCGCTGCAGCGTCTGCTGGAGGATCCGACGGTGTCCGAAATCATGGTCAACGGGCCGGAGCAGATCTTCGTGGAACAGCGCGGCAAGGTGAAACTCAGCGACGCGCAGTTCAAGTCCGAGGTCCACCTGCGCCGCGTGATCGAGAAGATCGTCTCGCGGGTGGGCCGGCGCATCGACGAATCGTCCCCGCTGGTGGACGCCCGGCTGGCCGACGGGTCCCGGGTCAACGCCGTCATTCCTCCGCTGGCCGTGAATGGGTCCGCGCTGACCATCCGCAAATTCGCCGCCGACCCGCTGCGGGTCCAGGACCTGGTGCGCTTCGGGTCGCTGTCCCCGGAGATGGCCCAGCTGCTGGACGCCTGCGTCAAGGCCCACCTGAACATCCTGGTCTCCGGCGGCACCGGAACGGGCAAGACCACGCTGCTCAACGTCCTGTCCTCGTTCATTCCGCCCGACGAGCGGATCATCACCATCGAGGATGCCGTGGAGCTGCAGCTGCAGCAGGAACACGTGGTCCGGCTCGAAAGCCGGCCGGCCAATATCGAAGGACGCGGCGAAATCACCATCCGCGACCTGCTCAAGAACTCGCTGCGGATGCGGCCCGACCGGATCGTGGTCGGGGAGTGCCGCGGCGGCGAGGCCTTGGACATGCTGCAGGCCATGAACACCGGCCACGACGGTTCGCTCTCCACTATCCACGCGAACTCCCCGCGCGATGCCATCTCCCGGCTGGAGACGCTGGTCCTCATGGCCGGGATGGATCTACCGCTGCGGGCCGTCCGCGAACAGATCGCCTCGGCCGTGGACCTGATCGTGCAGCTGACCCGGCTGCGGGACGGCAGCCGCCGGGTCACGCACGTGACCGAGGTCCAGGGCATGGAGGGGGAGGTGGTGACCCTGCAGGACGCCTTCGTCTTCGATTACAGCGCCGGTGTGGACGCCAACGGGCGGTTCCTGGGCAAACCCGTCTCCACCGGGGTCCGGCCCCGTTTCACCGAGCGGTTCGCCGACCTGGGCATCGTCCTGCCTCCGCAGGTGTTCGGAACCGTTGCGGACAGGCCGCGGGGCCGCTGATGCTGGCGCTCGGTTTCCTATGCTGCTACGTGGCCCTGGCCGTAGGCTTGACCGCCGCGTTCCGCTCCTCGACGCCCAGGTTGCCGCTGGACCGGCGGCGTCCGGCAGTGCAGGAACCAGCCTCTGCCTTGAGCCGGATCACCGGGCTGACTGCCGGAGCCATCGACCGCTTCCTGACCCGGCGCGGCTGGATGCGCGCCGTCACCCAGGCGCTGGAATACGCCGGCGTGAAGATGCCGCCGGCGCATTTTTTGATCCTGACCGGTTCCGCCACCCTGATCGCAGGCATGCTCGGCTTGCTGCTGTCGGGCCCAGTCCTGGCGTTGCTGCCGGTGTTGGTGGTTCCGCTGGGCGGGAAGCTGCTGCTGCGGGTGCTGACGGCGAAGCGGCAGCGCGCCTTCGCTGACCAGTTGGATGATGCTCTGCAGCTGCTGGCCGGCGGCCTGCGGGCCGGGCACAGCCTGCTGCGGGCTCTGGATGCCGTCTCGCAGGAGGCGGATTCCCCGACCGCCGAGGAATTCGCCAGGGTCATCAATGAAACCAGGCTCGGCCGGGACCTCAACGATGCCCTCGACCAGACGGCGCGGCGGATGAAGAGCGAGGACTTCGGCTGGGTGGCCCAGGCCATCGGTATCCACCGGGAAGTGGGCGGCGACCTGGCCGAGGTCCTGGACCGGGTCGGCCAGACCATCCGGGAGCGCAACCAGATCCGCCGGCAGGTCAAGTCGCTCAGCGCCGAGGGAAAAATGTCCGCCTACGTACTCATGGCCCTGCCCTTCGCCGTCGTGGGCATCCTCGCGGTGACCAGTCCTTCCTACATTGCGCAGTTCGGCCAAAGCGTGGCCGGCTACGGGATGATCGCCGTCAGCGCCGTCATGCTCACCCTCGGCGGGCTGTGGCTGCGCAAGATCGTCAGTTTCAAATTCTGAACCGGCCCCGCCGGTGGACCTGGACCAGGAGGTAGGACATGCCGCCGTTCATCATCCTCGCGGCCGCCGGCGTGGCCGCGTCCGTGCCGCTGCTGGCCTGGATCCTGCTGGCAGGTCCGGGCCGGTCGCGGCGCCAGATCCGGGACAACCTGTTGCACGGCCTGGCCGCCGGCAGCGAGACCGCGAAGCCGCCGTCGGACTTGGAACGCTACGCGAGGCGACTGACCCTGCCGGCCAACGCCGCCCGGCTGGACCGCTGGCACGCCCTGGCGGGGCGGCCGAAGGCCTGGCCCCTGCCGCGGCTGCTGGTGCTGAAGCCGGTTCTGGCCGGGGCGGCCCTGCTGCTGGGGCTGCTGCTGCTTGCCGGCCGGCCCAGCGGGCCGCTGCTGGTGCTGGTCCTGGTGGTCAGCGCTGTGGCCTACTTCGTTCCAGACCTGCTTCTGTACAGCCGGGGGCAGGAGCGGCAGGCCGCGATCGGGCTGGAACTGCCCGACACGCTGGACCAGATGATGATCGCCGTCGAAGCCGGGCTGGGGTTCGACTCTGCCATGGCCCGCGCCGGGGAGAACGGCAAGGGACCGCTGGCCGAGGAACTGGTCCGCGCCCTGCAGGACATGCGGGTGGGGCTGTCGCGGAAGGAAGCCTACAGGGCCTTGGGCGAACGCACCTCGGTCCCGGACCTGCGCACCTTCATCCGGTCGGTCATCCAGGCCGACGCCTACGGAATCTCGATCAGCGCGGTGCTGCGCACGCAGGCACAGGAAATGCGGCTCAAGCGCCGCCAGCGCGCCGAGGAAAAAGCCATGCAGATCCCGGTGAAGGTCCTGTTCCCGCTGATGCTGTTTATCCTGCCGGTGCTGCTCATCGCCGTCCTGGGCCCAACGGTGCTGAGCGTCGTCAAGTCCTTTTCCTGACCCGGGTCCAGCACAGGGGCCGTCACGGGGGCTGTACCTGCCGTCTGGAAGCCGGAAACAGGAAAGCCCCCCGCCGGAGCGGGGGGCTTTCCTATGCGGTGCGCCCAAAGGGATTCGAACCCCTGACCTTCTGTTCCGTAGACAGACGCTCTATCCAGCTGAGCTATGGGCGCTTGGCCTCGCGGCCGGATATAACTCTAGCGCGTTTGGCGCCGCTGTCCAAATCGGCACGTTTCGGGCCTGGATCCGCACAATTCCGCGGCTGTTCCGACGGTCTGCCCGCCCTAGGGGTTGGGAAGTGACCAAGGACACTTGCCGCGAAGGGGGACTAGACCGGTCTATGTGACCTTAGTCACAGAATTTGCCTGCCAAATTGTGAAACTTTTGCTGAAAGCCGCGGAATTCCGCGGAAGTGCAGTTTGCGGCCCCCGCCTGGGCCTCCTCCACAGGCGCCGCTGCGGCAATCCGGTCTACCTTCCGGCCCCTACCATCAATACACACCACTGACCTAATGAAGGGAAGAGTCATGGGCACTACTGCGAACCCACCGGTCCTTGAGGGGGCACTTATGGAGGCACCGACCACCCACCCCACGCTGCGCTCCTGGGTTTCCGAGATTGCAGAGCTGACCCAGCCCGACTCCATCTACTGGGTTGATGGTTCCGAAGCAGAATACACCCGGCTGACCGACGAACTGGTGGCCGCCGGCACGCTGCGCCGGCTGAACCCGGAGCTGTTCCCGAACTCCTTCGCCGCCTTCTCCGATCCGAAGGACGTGGCCCGGGTCGAGGACCGCACCTTCATCTGCTCCGAATCCAAGCGCGACGCGGGCTTCACCAACAACTGGATGGACCCGGCCGAGATGAAGGCCATCCTCACCGAGCGTTTCCGCGGCAGCATGCGCGGGCGGACCATGTACGTGATCCCGTTCGTGATGGGCCATCTGGACGCCGAGGACCCGAAGTTCGGCGTCGAAATCACCGACAGCGCCTACGTGGTCGCCTCCATGCGCATCATGGCGCGCATCGGCACGGACGTGCTGCGCAAGATCGAGGAGACGGACGCCTTCTTCGTCCCGGCGCTGCACTCCCTGGGCGCCCCCCTGGAGCCGGGCCAGGCCGACGTGCCGTGGCCGTGCAACGAGGAGAAGTGGATCGTGCACTTCCCCGAGGAGCGCTCCATCTGGTCCTACGGCTCCGGCTACGGCGGCAACGCCCTGCTGGGCAAGAAGTGCTACTCGCTGCGCATCGCCTCGGTGATGGCCCGCGACGAGGGCTGGCTGGCCGAGCACATGCTCATCCTCAAGCTCACCAGCCCGGAGAACAAGGTCTACAACATCGCGGCGGCCTTCCCCTCGGCCTGCGGCAAGACCAACCTCGCGCTGCTGGACCCGACCGTCGAGGGCTGGAAGGCCGAAACCCTGGGCGATGACATCAACTGGATGCGCTTTGGCAAGGACGGCGAACTGCGCGGCGTGAACCCGGAGTTCGGCCTGTTCGGCGTGGCTCCGGGCACCGGCTGGGGCACCAACCCGAACGCCATGCAGGCGATCGCCAAGGGCAACTCCATCTTCACCAATGTGGCGCTGACCGACGACGGCGGTGTCTGGTGGGAGGGCATGACAGAGGAAGTGCCCGCGCACCTGACCGACTGGCAGGGCAACGACTGGACGCCGGATTCCGGCCGCCCGGCCGCCCACCCGAACTCGCGTTTCTGCACGCCGATCACCCAGATCGACATGCTCGCCCCGGAGTACCACGACCCGGAGGGGGTGGAGATCCACGCGATCCTGTTCGGCGGCCGGCGCAAGACCACCATCCCGCTGGTGACCGAGGCCCGCGACTGGACCAACGGCATCTTCATGGGCTCCACGCTGTCCTCGGAGACCACCGCGGCGGCCACCGGCGCCGTCGGCGTGGTCCGCCGCGACCCGATGGCGATGCTGCCGTTCATCGGCTACGACGCGGGCGACTACCTCAAGCACTGGATCACGCTCTCGGCCAAGGCCAACCAGGAGCGCCTGCCAAAGATCTTCCTGGTCAACTGGTTCCGGCGCACCGCCGACGGCGGCTTCGCCTGGCCGGGCTTCGGGGACAACTCGCGCGTGCTCAAGTGGGCCATCGAGCGCATCGAGGGCAAGGCCGACGCCGTGGAAACCCCGATCGGCTTCATCCCCACCGGTGACTCGATCGACCTGACCGGCCTGGACATGACGCCGGCCAACGTCGAGGAAGCCGTCCGCGTGGACCCGGCCGAGTGGGTCGAGGAGCTCAAGGACATCGAGGCATGGTACGACCGCTTCGGCGGCTCGCTGCCGCAGGAGCTGACCGACCAGCTGGCCGAGCTGAAGCGCCGTTTCGCCGAAGCCTGATCGCCGAGGGTCCCGCTCCGAGCGAAGCGAGGGGCGGGAGGCGGGCAGGTGGTAACCGCAGACGCCGAAAGGCACAGCCACCACGGGAAGGGTCCCGGCCGCCGGCCGGGGCCCTTCCCGCATCCTGCAGGAACCGGCCACCTTTTTGATGCCGTCGACCGGTTCGGGCCGATTGTTGCGGCTGTACCGGTACAGCCCTGGGCGTCCTTGGAGCGTGTGCCGCGGCGGCGTATTTTGTAGACAGCTGCGCAGTGTCCGCCGAGCCGCCCAGGGAGCCTCATGACGAGCGTGAAGATCACCGGGACTTTGGCGGAGTTCGGCGCCGCCGACCTGCCGCTGGCCGGCGGCAAGGGCGCCAATCTGGGCGAGCTGGTGCGCGCGGGCTTTCCGGTCCCTGACGGATTCATCATTACGACGGCGGCGTACCGGGCGCTGCTGGCGGCCACGCCGCTGGGCCTGCGGCTGGAGCAGGCGCTGGCGGCCGGCGCCGACGGGACGCGGATCCGCGCATTGTTCTCCGAGGCGGCCATGCCGGAGGATATCCGCGCCCGGATTGCGGCAGCGTACGCCCGGCTGGGCGGCGGGCCGGTGGCGGTGCGCTCCAGCGCCACGGCCGAAGACCTGCCCGGAGCGGCCTTCGCCGGCCAGCAGGACACCTACCTGGATGTCGCCGGCGAGGACGCGGTGCTGGACGCCGTCGCCCGCTGCTGGGCGTCGCTCTGGACGGACCGGGCCATCGCCTACCGCCGGCGGCAGGGGATCGGCGGGCGCGGGCTGGCCATCGCCGTCGTGGTCCAGCGGATGGTGCCGGCCGAGGCCGCCGGGGTCATGTTCACCGCCAACCCGGTCACCGGGGACCGGGACGAAACGGTGATCGACGCGGCAGCCGGAACGGGCGAGGCGGTGGTCTCCGGGACGGTCACGCCCGAGCACTACGTGCTGGACGGGAGGCTGCGCCTGCGGGAAGCCTCGCCGGGGCGGCAGGTGCTCTCCGCTGGCCAGCTGCGCACGCTGGCCGTCCTCGGCCGCCGCGTCCAGGCGCATTTCGGCCGGCCGCAGGACCTGGAGTGGGCCGTGGCCGGGGGCCGGATCCACCTGCTGCAGGCCCGGCCGATGACGGCGCTGCCGCAGGCCCCGCAGCGGCTGAACTGGTTCCAGCGGAAGGTCGGCCCGTTCTTCGCCGAAATGTTCCAGGAACGGCCCTACCCGCTGGACGTGAGCGGCTGGCTGGACCAGGGGCTTGGGCGGGTGCTGCGCCGGATGGCCGGCAGCGTGGGGATGGAATTCCCGCCCATGGCGCAGGTGCTGCCGGAGGAAGACGGGGTGGTGGTCCGGCTGGTGCCGCCGGTGCCCCGGCCGACGCTGCGGGTGCTGGGCGCGCCGCTGTCCGTGGCCCGCCGGGTGGACCGGTACAACCCGGCCCGCTGGACGCAGGATCCGCGGTTCGCCGCGTACGAGGCCGCGGTGCGCCGGCTGGCTGCCGCCGACCTGGCGGGGTTGACCTGGTCCGGGCTTGTCCGGCAGGCATGGGACTGCTTCGCCGCCCTGGACCTGATTGCCGGGTTGCGGGTGTCCTACCTGCCCGGCAGCTTTGTCCCGCAGCTGAAGCTGCGGCTGCTGCTGCTGCTGCTCGGGGTGCCCCGGCTGGGGGCGGAGCTGCTGGCCGGCGCCGAGACCCGCACCACCCAGGCCAACCGGGCGTTGGCGGAGCTGGCCACCCTGGCCGGGCGGGACCCGCTGCTGCGCCGCGCCGTCGAAACCCTGGACCCGCCGGCACTGCTGCACCGTGTCCGGAGCACGCCGGAGTTTGCGGCGTTCCACGACCGCTTCCGGGACTTCCTGGCCGAGTACGGGCACCGCGAGACCGTCAGCGTGGTGCTCTGCAGCGCCCCGACCTGGTCCGACGCGCCCGAGGTCGTGTTCGGCCTGGTCAAGGCGCTCCTGGGCAGCCGGGCGCCGGCGGCGGACCGGACCGGCCAGGCCCTGCGGCGCCTGGCGGCCCATCCGGCGCTGCGGGCCCGCTGGCTGCGGCGGCAGGTTTTCGCCGCCGTCGAGCGGACAAAGACCGGGATTGCTTTCCGCGAGGACACGCACTTCCATGCCACGCGGGTCCTGCCGCCGCTGCGGCACGTGCTGCTGGAAATGGGGCGGCGGCTGCAGGCGGCGGGCGTGCTGGAGGCGGCCGAGGATGTTTTCCACCTGCGGTTCGAGGAGCTGGACGCGCTGGAACCGGACGACGGCGGAACGTTTCCTGCCGCGGACGCGGCGCGGTTGCGCGCAGCGGTACTGGCGCGGGCGGCGAATCGGCGCGAGCTGGCCGGCGTCCCGCTGCTGGATGCCTCGGTGCTGTTTGGCCGCCGGCGCGAGGAGCCGGACGCCCTGCTGACCGGCAGTGGCGCGAGCCGCGGCACGGCCACCGGACCGGTCCGGCTGGTGCTCGGCCCGGAGGAGTTCGGCAGGCTTGAGGCCGGTGACGTGCTCGTCTGTCCCTACACGAACCCGGCCTGGACGCCGCTGTTCCAGCATGCCGCCGCCGTCGTCGTCGACACCGGCGGGGTCGCCTCGCACGCGGCGATCGTGGCGCGCGAATACGGGATTCCGGCCGTGATGGGCACCGGCTCGGGAACCCGGGTGCTGCGGGACGGGCAGCAGGTGCTGGTCGACGGGACGCTGGGCCGCGTCACCGCCAAAACCGGCGGCTGACTCGGCAGCAGCGGCCGGTGACGGTGGCGCACGGAAGCCGGGGACGGGCGGCAGGCCGTGATCAGGCCGGCCGGCGGGCGAGCAGCGTCACAAAGACCGGGGCCATTTGCGACTGATGCGGCAGCGAGGACACGACGACGCTGTCCAGTTCGCGGTAGAACGCCTCGCGCGCCCGGCGCAGGGCTCCCCGCAGGCCGCAGCCGTTGACCATCGGGCAGTCCCCTTGGGGGCTCTCGCAGTCCACCATGTCTTCGCGCGCATCCAGTTCGCGCAGCAGCCCGCCCACGGTGGCGGCCCGCCCGGCCGCGCTGATCCGCACGCCGCCCCCGCGCCCGCGCACCGCCTCCACCAGGCCCAGGGAGCGCAGTTTCAGCACCGCCTTGCTGACGTGGTTGTAGGGGGTGCCGACGCCGCCGGCAATGGCCTGGGTGGTGAACAGCCCGCCCTCGGGCGCCGCGGACAGCAGCATGAGGGCCCGCAGGCACACGTCGGAGAAGGCGTTGATCCGCACCCGTCAATATTACCCGGGAGTAGGCCGGGGCAGCGAAAGGGGCTAGAGGCTCCTGAGGGCGTCCTCGATCGGGGTGCCGCCGTTGTTGAAGGCGATGAACCGGCCGACCGTCTCCGGCATGTCCAGGACGGCGGCGGCGACCCGGGCCACGTCCTCGCGGCTGACCTGGCCGGCGGGCAGGTCCTCGCCCACCTCGATCCGGCCGGTGCCCGGGTCCAGGGTGAGCGTGCTCGGGGCCAGGATGGTCCAGGACAGGAAGGTGCTGCGCAGGTAGGTGTCGGCTTCGGCCTTGGCCTCGGCATAGGGGAAGAACGGGTCCTCCCGGGGCACGCCATGGTCCGGCCGGGAGCCGAAGTACGAGACCATGATGTACCGGGCGACGCCGGCCTGCTGCGCGGCGTCCATCGAGCGGATGGCAGCATCCCGGTCCACGGCGAAGGTGCGCGCCGGGTTGCCGCCGCCGGCACCGGCGGACCAGATGAGGGCGTCGTGCCCTTCAATCCTGTCAGCGATTTCCTCGATGGTCAGGTTTTCGACGTCGGCGACCACCGGCGTGGCACCGGTTCCGGCCACCTCGCCGGCGTGGTCCGGGTTCCGGAACAGGGACGTCACCTCATGGCCTTGCCCGGCCAGGATCCGGGACAGGTGCAGGGCCACCTTGCCGTGGCCCCCGATGATGGCAATGCGGCTCATGCTCTCTCCTCCGGCCAGACGATGCGCTCCTGCGGGTCGATGAAGGGGTCCGGATAGTTCCAGTGGCCTTCGTCGTCGTGGTTGTAGGGCTGGACGGCGGAGACCGTGGTGCCGTCCGAGTGCTCGACCGAGATCTGGATCGCGTCCGTGTCCGATTCCGGCAGGAAGATGTCGCTGATCACCGCGATCGCCCGGAAGTTGCCGCGCTCCTGCCGGAGCACGTGGTACAGCTCGGCGATCATCGCGTCCACGTCCACCTCGGCCTCGTCATCCAGGTCGTCCGGGGTGACGGCGATCAGCCGCAGCTCGCCGTCGAGCGCCGTGGCCAGCGCCACCGGCAGGAACGCGCCGTGCTCGACCAGCTGTTCCTGCGCCATGCCCAGTGCGGTGCCGAACAGCGTGTCGATGTCCTCCAGCACCGCCGGGTCGACGCCGTCGCGCCAGGATCCGCTCATGCTCCGTTCCTTACCAGTGCCAGGACCTGGTCGCGGATGTCTTCCATGGTCGCCAGGTCCTTCGCCTCGCCGTTGTAGCGCAGGAACGGCTCGGTGTTGGACGGGCGCAGGTTGAACCAGAAGGAGCCGTCGCGCGCGGAGACGGTGGTGCCGTCCATGGTCCCCACCTCCACCGCCGCGCCGCGGTAGGCCGCCAGCACACGCTCGACGGCGGCGTCCTTGTCCGCCACCTGGGAGTTGATCTCCCCGGAGGCGAAGTACGGGTCGTATTCGGCGGCCAGCGCCGAGAGCGGCCCGTCCTGTTCGCCCAGCGCCGCCAGCACGTGCATGGCGGCGAGCATGCCGGTATCGGCGTTGAAGAAGTCGCGGAAGTAGTAGTGTGCCGAGTGCTCGCCGCCGAAGACCCCGCCCTGCTCGGCCATCACGGCCTTGATGAAGGAGTGGCCCACCCGGGTGACCACGGCCCGGCCGCCGTCGTGCTCGACGAGTTCGGGCACCGCCCGGGAGGTAATCAGGTTGTGGATGATGACCGGCTGCTCCTCGCCGCCGGCCTTGGCCCGGGCGATCTCGCGCCGGGCAACCAGCGCGGTAATGGCCGAGGGAGAGACCGGCACGCCGCGCTCGTCGACGACGAAGCAGCGGTCCGCGTCGCCGTCGAAAGCCAGGCCGATGTCGGCACCGTGCTCGACGACGGCGGCCTGCAGGTCGCGCAGGTTCTCCGGCTCCAGCGGGTTGGCCGGGTGGTTCGGGAAGGTGCCGTCGAGTTCGAAATACAGCGGCACGATCTGCAGCGGCAGCGCCGGCAGCAGGGCGCTGCCCAGGACCGCGGGCGTGGTCAGCCCGGCCATGCCGTTGCCGGCGTCGACCACGACCTTCAGCGGCCGCGAGCCGGCCAGGTCCACCAGCGAGCGCAGGTGCGCGGCGTAGCCGGCGAGCACGTCCTCGTGCGTCACGGTGCCGCGGGTGAGGCCGGCGGCCTCGGGGGCGGGGATGCCGCCGGCCAGGTAGCCGGCGGCGCGGTCGCGGATCTCGTACAGGCCGCTGTCGGCCGAGACCGGCACGGCGCCGGCCCGGGCCATCTTGATCCCGTTGTACTGGGCCGGGTTGTGGCTGGCGGTGAAGACGACGCCGGGGGTGCCCCGGGTGCCGCAGGCGTAGTAGAGCTCGTCGGTGGAGATCCGCCCGAGCATCACCACGTTGGCCCCGCGGGCGGTCGCGCCGGCGGCGAAGGCCTGCTCGAATTCCGGGGACGACGGGCGCATGTCCCCGCCCACCAGCAACTCAGCCCCGGCCAGGCCGAGCACGTCCACGAACGCGGCGCCGGTGGCCTCCACGGACTCTGCCGTGATGGTTTCGCCGACGATGCCGCGCACGTCGTAGGCCTTGAAGGCCGACTGGAAGGAATCGGTCAGATTAGGGCTAGTCACCGCACTAGTCTATGCAGCGCCCGGCCGGGGACAAGCCGGGGGCTGTCGGTGGCGGCTGGGATACTGGGGTCATGGCCGATTTCCAGGACACTGCACTGACGGACACTATCGCGGCCCCCGCCGCCGGGGACGGGGCACCGCTGCGGGCCGAGGCCACGCAGATCCTGCGCCGGCTGGTCGGCAACGAGGCGGCCGCGTTCCATCCGGGGCAGTTCGAGGCCATCGAGGCGCTGGTGGCCGGCGGCCGCCGGGCGCTGGTGGTCCAGCGCACCGGCTGGGGCAAGTCGGCGGTGTACTTCGTGGCCAGCCTGCTGCTGCGCGCCCGCGGCGCCGGCCCCACGCTGATCGTCTCGCCGTTGCTGGCGCTGATGCGGGACCAGGTGGCCGCGGCCGCGCGGGCCGGGGTGCGCGCGGCCGCGATCAACTCGGCCAACCAGCTGGAATGGGACGAGGTGGCCGGGCAGCTGGCGGCGGACTCGGTGGACGTGCTGCTGGTCTCGCCCGAGCGCCTGAACAACCCGCGCTTCCGTGACGAGCAGCTGCCCGAGCTCGTCCGGCGCTCCGGGCTGCTGGTGGTGGACGAAGCCCACTGCATCTCGGACTGGGGCCACGACTTCCGCCCGGACTACCGGCGGATCCGGGATTTGATCGACAGGCTGCCGGACACCGTTCCGGTGCTGGCGACCACCGCCACCGCCAACTCGCGCGTGGTGCACGACATCGAGGAACAGCTGGCCGGCCGCTCCGCCGCCGGAACCGGCGGCAGCCCCGCCGGCGTCCCGGGCAGTGCCGTGCTGACCATCCGCGGTGCGCTGGCCCGAGAGTCCCTGCGGCTGGGCGTGCTGCGGCTGCCCAGCCCGCGCGCCCGGCTTGGCTGGCTGCTGACCCACCTGCCGGACCTGCCCGGCAGCGGGATCATCTACACGCTGACCGTCTCCGCCGCCGAGGACACCGCCCGGCTGCTGCGCGAAGCCGGGCATGCGGTGCTGGCCTATACCGGCCGGACGGATCCGGCGGACCGGGAGCAGGCCGAGGCCGCCCTGAAGCAGAACCAGGTCAAGGCCCTGGTCGCCACCAGCGCGCTCGGCATGGGTTTCGACAAGCCGGACCTGGGCTTTGTGGTGCACTTGGGCGCGCCGAGCTCGCCGGTGGCGTACTACCAGCAGGTGGGCCGCGCCGGCCGCGGCACCCCCAATGCCGACGTGCTGCTGCTGCCGGGCAGCGAGGACCGGGAGATCTGGGAGTACTTCGCCACCGCCTCGATGCCCAGCGAGGCCGCGGCGCAGGCAGTGCTGCGCGAACTGGCCGCGCCCGGCACCGTGCTGTCGGCGGCGGCGCTGGAAGCCCGGGTGAACCTGAAGCGCTCGCCGCTGGAACTGCTGCTGAAGGTGCTCTCGGTGGACGGCGCGGTGCGCCGGGTGGGCGGCGGCTGGGAAGGCACCGGGGTGCCCTGGCAGTACGACGGCGAGCGCTACGGGCGCATTGCCCGCGCCCGGGTGGCGGAGCAGAATGCGATGCTCGACTACGAGAGCACCTCGCGGTGCCGGATGGAGTTCCTGGCCCGGGCGCTGGATGATCCGTCGGCGGCCCCCTGCGGGCGCTGCGACAACTGTGCCGGTCCCTGGTATCCGGAGTCGGTGGCCGAGGAGGCGGTCCGCAGCGCGGATGATTCGCTGCACCGGGCCGGGGTGGAACTGGAGCCGCGGGCGATGTGGCCCTCGGGCATGGACCGGCTGGGCATCCCGGCCAAGGGCAGGATCGCCGCCGGCGAGGCCGTCTCGGCCGGCCGCGCCCTGGCCCGGCTGACCGACCTGGGCTGGGGCGGACGGCTGCGGGAGATCTTCGCCCCGGGCACACCGGACGCCCCGCTGGATGCGGCCACACTGCAGGCCTGCGTGCAGGTGCTCGCCGGCTGGGGCTGGGCCGAGCGGCCGGTCGCGGTGGTCAGCGTGCCCTCGCGCAGCCGGCCGCAGCTGGTGGATTCGCTGGCCCGGGGGCTGTCCGGGGTCGGCCGGCTGCCGTACCTGGGTGCCCTGGCCCTGCCCCACGACGGGCCGAAGGGCGGGCCGGGCGGCAACAGCGCGTTCCGGCTGGCCGATGTCTGGGACCAGTTCGCGGTGCCCGACGGAGGCGCGGCGTGGTTCGCCGCCAATCCCGGGCCGGTGCTGCTGGTCGATGACCTGGCCGACAGCCGGTGGACGCTGACCGTGGCCGGCCGGGCGCTGCGGGCCGCCGGCGCCTCGTCCGTGCTGCCCTTCGCCCTGGCGCTGAAGGCCTGAGCGGCGGCGGGCGGGGCGGGCGCGCCGCGCCTTCCCGCTGCTCGCTTCGCCCGCGGCGGGCCCCGGAAGGGACATCATTGGCTAGCTGGCCAGGACCGCCCGGTTGCGGCCCTGGGACTTGGCCCGGTACAGGGCCGCGTCGGCGGAGGCAATGACCGCCGCCAGGTCGCCGGCACCCGAAGCGACCGGCGCAATGCCGTAGCTGACCGTGGGCAGCGGGAAGCCCTCGGGCACGGACATGGTCCTGAGGCTGCGGCTGATCTGCTGGACGATGGCACCGGCCTGTTCCGCTTCGGCCCCGGGCAGCAGCAGGATGAATTCCTCGCCGCCGTAGCGGCCCACCAGATCGGTGGAGCGGATGGTGGCGGTGCAGGCGGCCGCGAACGCGCACAGCGCCGCGTCGCCGGCGGCATGGCCGTGCCGGTCATTGACCGCCTTGAAGTGGTCCAGGTCGGCCAGGACCAGCGATCCGGAGGTGCCTGCCTGCTGCAGCCGGCGCATTTCGTCGGCCGCGAGGTCCAGGAACCCGGTGCGGTTCAGCAGCCCGGTCAGGCCGTCCTGGGTGGCCCGGGCGCGCAGTTCCCGGGTGACCTGCTCGTTGCTCAGGGCCGCCATGCTGAAGGAAACCACCACCAGCAGCATCATGGTCAGCAAGGTGGTCTGGGCCGAACCGAAAAACGTCTGAAAGACGTGTCCCCGGGGTCCGTCGAGAATGAAGGTGACGCATCGGCCGGAGTAGTAGACGGCGACGAATCCGGCCGCCAGGGCCAGGGATTTCTGGAGGCGGGAGTACCCGGGCGGCAGGCGCCACAGCTCCACGGAGGACAGACCGATCATCAGGGACATCAGCGCCAGGAAGAACGGGCCGCCGGACCAGATGTTCGAGGCAGGGCTGTCCAGCACCGAGGCCACCGCCACCAGGGCAGGGCCCGCCGCCAGTTGCCAGGCCGGCGGCCTGGCTGCCCGCAGCGTGCGCGCACCGGCCCAGACGCAGCTGGCACCGAGCACGGCCAGGACGTTGCCCAGCGGATTGGCCCAGACTTGGTGGGCGGTACCGTTCAGCAGGTAGGCCGAGGAACCGCCCAGGAACAGGGCGATGGCGGCGCACCACCAGCCGCTGTAGGCCGACCGCGTACGCCGGTACGTGACCAGGTAGAACAGCACGAGCAAGGTCAGCGCCACCATGCCGAAGGCGACCCGCAGGCTGGCGGTGTCCAGCGTCATATCCACCCAGTCTCGATGGTTAAACGATATATGGACCAAGTATCGCAGGAGCAGCGCCGGCACCCAAGACGCCCGCCCGGGAAGATCCGCGCGCCGTTACTTCCGGGCGCGGCCGCCCTGCAGCAGCCGGCTGCGCTGTTCGCTGCCCTCCGGGCCGTACGGATAGTTGCCCACCGGCGGGGCGCTGGCCAGCACCAGCTGCGCCTCCTCGTCGGCGGTCAGCCGGAGCGCGGCCGCGGCCAGGTTGTCCCCCAGCTGTTCCCGCGTGCGCACCCCGAGGATCACGCTGGCCACCGCCGGCCGCTCCAGCAGCCAGGCCAGGGCCACCTGCCCGGGACTGATCCCGCGCTCCTGCGCGATCTGGCGCACCGCCGCCACCACCTGCCAGGTGCGCTCGTTCCCGCCGCGCACGTGCCAGCCCTGGAACACCCGGTTCAGGTTGTCGCCCAGCCGGGTGGCCTCGGCCGGGGCATCGTCCTGGTTGTACTTGCCGGTCAGCCAGCCGCCGGCCAGCGGCGACCAGACCAGCAGGCCCAGCCCGGCGTCCTCGGCAGCCGGCACGACCTCGGATTCGATCTCCCGCTCCAGCAGGTTGTACTGGGTCTGCAGCGTCACCGGCACGGACCAGCCGTGCGCCCGCGCGGTGTAGACGGTCTTGGTCAGCTGCCAGCCGGTGAAGTTGGACAGTCCGTAGTAGCCGATCTTGCCCGCGCTGACCGCATCCTGGAGGAAACCCAGGGTTTCCTCCAGCGGGGTGTGCGGGTCCCAGGCGTGCAGCTGGTACAGGTCGATGTGTTCCACGCCCAGCCGGCGCAGCGACGCGTCCAGGGCGCGGCGCAGGTGCCGGCGGGAGTTGCCGACGTCGTTGGGCCCGCCGCCCATGGGGAAGCGGCCCTTGGTGGCCAGCACGATGTTGCGGGCCTCCTCCGGCCGGGACGCGAGCCAGCGCCCCACGATCTCTTCGGCGGCCCCGCCGCTGTAGACGTCGGCAGTGTCCACGAAGTTGCCGCCGGCGGCCACATAGTCGTCCAGGATGGCGTGCGAGGCGGCCTCGTCCGACTCGGCACCAAAGGTCATGGTGCCCAGCGTGAAGGAGGTGACGGAGACGCCGCTGTTGCCCAGGGTCCGGTAGTGCAGGTTGGTATCCACGAAGGACAGCATACGCAAAAGGCCCCCGCCGCTGGCGGGGGCCTTGAACGCGGAGACGGGGGTGTGTAGTTTCACGACATCGTTCCCGCATGTCCCGG
>NZ_JAAZSQ010000043.1 GCF_012395835.1 Arthrobacter mobilis | reverse complement strand
CTGGCCGGTGGAGACGTCGATCCCGGCGGCGCCGTGGGCGGTAACGAGCATTCAGCCGCCCTCGGGAGGCCCGCAGCTCAATCCCTTTGACCCGCAATGCGGTACAGGTCGGCATGGCTGCAAGGTCCTCTGCTGTCTAGACAACAGCCACGCCCAAAGCTGTCCCAGGTGGGATGCCCTTCATCTGTGTCGTGCGCTCTGTGCTGCCGCAGCTCCAGCGATACTTGCCGCTACGGGCAACTGCGGAAAGATGACGGCCTGGTAGACGTGATACAAGGTCAGGTTTCCCCTGCCATACGGACTGGGCGGGTACGTTGCGGGAATCGAACCGGTGACGCCTCCAAGCAATTACCTCTGCCAGGCCTGCAAAGTTGGAAGGCCTGCTAAATCGGTAGCAGGCCTTCCTTGTTTCCCCTTTGCAAAAGGGCTCTGATTACGATTGCTTCACTGCATCCGATAAGCCAGTCGGCGTGGAGACCGGTTGGATCGTCCCAGGCAATCCATTGGCAAGGCGCTGCAGAGTACCCGCGGTTAGCGCAGTAAAGCTTGGAATCTCATCCGTATAAATGTACTCGTTCCTTGCGTGCGCACCATCGCCTACAGCCCCCATCCCACACAACACAGGGATGTTCAGGGCGGAGACAAAATTGGCGTCGCTCCCGCCACCCACTGATGCGGTTTCCAGCTTTCGGCCCAGACCCAGAGCCACGCTGCGTACAAGCCCGAGGAGCCGTGCGCTGGCAGCCGTCAGCGCCATAGGCGGCCGGTTCCAGTAGTGGGCGATCTTGATAGCCACACGCGGGTCACTTATTTCGATGGCGTCGAATTCGTGGTCCACGCGCTCCATTTCTTCAATGGATTCAATTCGGATGTCGATCTCTGCCACAGCTAGGCCCGCCGCGACGTTGGTCCCGGAGCCGCCGCTGATCAGCCCCACGTTGACCGATGTGCCTCGGGCCAAATCTTCGATTCGCCTAGCCGCCGCGATGAACTCGGCCAGAGCATGGATTGCGTTAGCACCGGCGGTTGGATTTAGACCTGCATGTGCCTCCACTCCGGTAGCGGTGACGGTAAAGATCCCCACGCCCTTTCGGCCTGTTTTGAGCGCGCCGTCGAAGGTTGGCTCAAGGACCAGCACCGCGTCCGCCTCGGCAGCGGCAGCCTCGATGATGGGGCGGGAGGCCCGTGAGCCGATTTCCTCGTCGCCGTTAAACAGGTAGGTGACAGTGGGGTGTTCAACGCCCTGCTCCCTTATGAGTTTCAGCGCCCAGATACCCTGCACCAGACCGGCTTTCATGTCGAAGATGCCGGGCCCAGTGACTATTTCACGGCCGACGGCATCGGTCCGGCGAGTGATGGGCCAGGTAGCCAGAGTGCCGGTTGGCCAGACTGTGTCGTAGTGGCCAATGATCAGTACGTGGCCGGGGCCCGTTCCACGGTATGTCATCCGCAGGACACTGCCGTAGCTGCCGCCGTCGTCCATCACCGCTTTGGCAGGTTCGCCCAGGCGGTGGACAACGAGCGCGCGAAGGTGGGCAAGTCCGCGCTCCAGTGCAGCTAGATCAGCACTGTAGGTCTCGGTTTCGACGAGGCTGATGATGTCGCTCAGAATGGAGTCGCGGCTGTTTTGCGCCGCGTCCAGCAGGGATGGCACGGTGAGTCTCCTTATTCGTGAATGTTACGTATCGGTTCGTAGTGCCGCCCGCTAAACTCCCACAGATTCGCAGGAAAACAGATTGACAGAAATCCGTCTGGCTAACGTGTCGGCGGCTACCGATGACCACGGTCGGGAGCAGCCGAGCATTCGAAAACCCAGGCGCCAGGATCACGGATCGCGCGGTGATTTCGGCTTCGACGAAAGCGTCGACGGGAAGGCCTCCGACGCCTGATCAGGGGAGGCTGTCTGGAAGTGCAGACGTGGCCGGCGCCTCCCGGCGGGACGTATGCTGCCACTTCCGACAAGGTGAGGCCGAGATCGCGGGGGGCGGTGAGGACTAGGTGTTCCTGCCCCGGGCAGCCACGCGCCAGCGGTCGATTAGTTTGCCGTTGCTGACCACGGCGACGGCGTCGACGAGGTTTACCGCCACGCATACGTGGTTGGGAATTACCCGCAGCCTTGCCCCGAGGGCAGGCAGCTCGCTGTTGTCAGGCCAGACAACGGTTGCATGATGTTCGGACAGCGCTGTGATGCGGGCTTCCGGGTGATCCATAAGCCGCCCGAACCCGGTGGCCCAGGCTGGCCGGTCGTTACCGATGATCTTGCTGCCCGAGTCAAGCACCACCCTGCGGGGCGTGGTGCCATCTCCTTCGTGTCGGCTGACGACTGTTGCTGCGACGGTAAGGGCGATGTCCTCCATGGCACATCGCTTCAGTTCGAGCTGCTGGGCGTCGCCGAAGGCATAGACTCCCGGGCGCATTTCCGTGGCCGCGGTCGCTCCGGTGAGGGCAGCAGTTGGAGTCGATCCACCGCTTGCCCGCCTGACCTCGAAGCCCGCATCCTCCAGCAGCCTGGAGGCTTCCCGGAGGGCGCGTTCCTCCTGCTCCGCCGCCTTGACCGGCATGCCCGGGGCGTAGCTGTGGCCCGGGAAGGTGAAGACGCCCGTGACGCGGAGCCCTGCACGCGAAGCTGCGCGGGCGACTTCCACGGCACGGGCGGGGCTAACACCGCTACGGTGGTGGCCGCTGTCGATTTCCACCAGAGCCTCAATCCCGCCTACTGCAGTGCCGAGGCGGTCGGCCATGTTTTTGGCCGCTTCGACCGAGTCCGTTCCAACCGCAATGCGCGCCTTGGTACTGAGCTGAGACAGACGCTGCGCCTGGTGTGGGCCGA
Organism: Arthrobacter mobilis; assembly: GCF_012395835.1. Taxonomy (GTDB): domain Bacteria; phylum Actinomycetota; class Actinomycetes; order Actinomycetales; family Micrococcaceae; genus Crystallibacter; species Crystallibacter mobilis. Next base: position 5,846 of record NZ_JAAZSQ010000043.1, on the reverse strand, counting down.
CCCAGAGCGGGTATGCGATGAAGATGTCATGGGCTCCGTGCTTGACGAAGACTTCGGCCTCGCCGATAGTGGCCACGGTCAGCCCTGCAGCTCCTGCGGCCAATTGCAGTGTGGCGATTTCCGGAATCTTGTGGGTCTTCACGTGCGGTCGCAATTGAAGGCCCTTGGAGTGTGCAGTCGCTGCCATCCGTCGGATATTCCGCTCAAGCACCTCCCGGTCAATCACGATTTCCGGTGTATCGATGTCCTTTGGGACCGGGTGCATCAGTTTCCTTTCCTCCGGATAACTCGTTTCTTACCAGCCAAGAATTCCCGCGGGTTCCTTGTGCGCCCTGGTTGTCCGGGCCCTGGACAAGTGCGCGCAGACCGCCTGAATCTTCGGTTTCGTGATCGGCGCGATCACTGGCCTCGGCTCGGCATCCGCCACCGGTCCCGCCTACACCCGCTTAGCTCTGGCCGGGTTGTTGAATGCTTCTCTAGGGCGTGGACGAGACTGGAATCTCGAACCGAGGTCTCCGCTGGTGGAACCCGGTGGCCTCCTCGAATGAGTGGGCCACGCGCAGCAGTAATTGGTCGGCTTGATCGGCAGTGACCATTTGAAGCCCCACGGGTAGGCCGGAGGAGGTAAAGCCTCCCGGGATGGACAGAGATGGCAGACCGGTGGCGGAGATGAGGCACGCCGCGCGCATCCAGTCGAGGTAGGTACGCATGGGAACCCCCTCGATATTGGTGGGGTATTCCTGAGCGGCGTCGAACGGCAGGACTTGGACCGCTGGGGCCAGCAGGACGTCATAGCGCGAGAAGAAGTCCCGGACCGCGGCAGCCAGCCGGGCACGCGCCTGGTTGGCAGATATGAAGTCCTGCGACGTGAGGGACAGCCCCTTGTCGACGTTCCACTGCACTGCGTCCTTCATTTGGTACCGGTGTTCCGCCATAAGGTGGCCGTAGCTGGTCGCAAAATCGAAGGCGCGGGTGGTTTGGAAGACTTCGTCCGCGTCCGAGAGGTCCGGGCAGGCGGGCTCCACCCGGGCCCCGAGCTCCTCGAAGATGCTCAAGTTCGGGATCAGCACATCAAGCACCTCACGCTCCACCGGGACGCCGAGTCCGAAATCGGCGGTCCAGCCGATTCGCAGGCCGTCCAGGGTACCGGGTAATTCCGAGGCATAGGAGCCGTCGAGCGGCACAGAAGAGGGGCTGGACGCGTCCGGGCCCGCCAGGACGCGCATCAGGTAGCGGACGTCTTCGACATCGTGGGCCAGCACGCCTTGACGCGAGATCCAGGCCCACGGGTTCTTGGCGGGCAACATGGGAATCCGTCCCAGGGACGGCCGGTAGCCAACAAGATTGCAGAAGGAGCCGGGAGTACGCAGAGACCCACCCATGTCGGAGCCGTCACCGGCGGCCTGGATGCCGGCTGCAATGGCAGCGGCGGCTCCGCCGCTGCTGCCACCGGCACTGCGCGTCGGGTCATAGGGGTTGGTGGTGGTCCCGAAAACCGGGTTGAAGGTGTGCGAGCCGGCTGCGAATTCCGGGACGTTGGATTTGCCGGTGGTGTTGACTCCCGCGCTCTTGAGCCGCTGAATGATCAGGCCGTCCCTTTCGGGAACGTTGTCCGCCAGGATCGGAGAACCAAAGGTGGTCCGCAGGCCTGCGGTGAGGTGGTTGTCCTTGTGGGTCATCGGCACGCCGTGCAATGGACCCACTGCAGCTCCGGATGCCAATTGCGCATCCGCCTCGGCCGCGCGCCGCCATGCCGAATCCGCGTCCAACGTCACGATCGCGTTGATCATCGGGTTGATCTCGTCAATCCGCCTCAGGTGCGACTCAAGCGCCTCCTGCGCCGAAATGTCCCGCTCACGGATCCTGCGCGCCAGCTCCCGCAAGGACAAAGCCTGGATATCGCTGTTCATGGATCTCCTTGTCCGGGTACGTCGTCATTGGGCCGGTGCTGCTCCGGCGACCTGCCTTTAGCTTGCCCGTGGCGACGTACCGGGACTAGCGGAAGCCTCCGATTGAGGGTTTCCGCCCGTTTCGTGGCCGATTGACGCAATAGACCCGAAAGATTTGCCGAGGCAATGCGCCGGAAACATGGACCCGCTTAGGTAGGAACAACACAGATGCATGTGCTGTCTGTCACTTTTTCGTTGAAGACCTTGCCGAAGGAGCCGTCCATGTCCAGCCGCCTTCACGATCCTTCAGCCTCGACGGCCGCAGCCGTTGACCAGCTGCCCAAGGGACTGAAACCTCTTTTCCGGGCGTTGTCCGGAATCGAGTACGTGGGCAACAAGCTTCCCCATCCGTTCCTGCTCTTCTGGATTCTGGCTGCTGTACTGGCAGTCGTTAGCGCAGTGCTTGCCGCAGCAGGGACGAGTGTCGTGCTTCCCGATTCCGGCGAGACGGCAGCGGTGAAGAGCCTGCTCAGCGGCGAGGGCGTAGCGATGATCTTCGGGACCGCCCTCGAGAACTTCGCCGGCTTTGCCCCCTTGCCGATCATCGTCACGATCATCCTCGGGGTCTCCGTGGCTGAGCAGTCCGGGGTGCTCAAATCCCTGTTGCGCGTCACGGTGGTGCGCCTGCCTGCCAAATGGGTCACCTTCGCCGTGGCGTTCGCCGGCATGATGTCCCACGTCATGTTCGATGCCGCCTTCATCGTGGTGCTGCCGCTGGCCGCCATGGCCTTCAAGGCGGCCGGCCGGAGTCCCGTGCTCGGAATCATGGTGGCTTTCATCGCAATCTCCGGCGGGTACAATGCATCGCCCCTGATCACCCCCAGCGACGCAATCATCTCCTCGCTGACCACCTCGGCCGCCCAGATTGTCGATCCGGCTTACACGGTGACGCCGGTGGCCAACTACTTCTTCAGTCTGGCCTCGTCGATAGTTTTGTCCGTCTTCATCACCCTGGCCGTCGAACTGGTGATGAAGAAAAGGGCCAACCTGGAACCCGACGCCGGCACCGACAAGGAGGACACGGATTTCGCCCTGGAGCTGGCACCTGACGAAAAGCGGGGCTTGCGCCGCGCCGGAATCGCGTTGGCCGTGTTTGTTGCCGCAGTGGTTGCCGCCCTTCTGCCCGCCGGCTCCCCACTGCGCGGGGAAGACGGCGACCTGATCCGCTCCGTCGTGCTGCAGAACATCGCGTTCTTCATCGCGCTGGCATTCGTCCTGGTCGGATGGGTCTATGGCCGGGCCACCGGCAGCCTGCGCCGGGCGGCGCAGATCCCCCAAGCGATGGCCACCGGGCTAAAGACCCTTACGCCGATTCTCGTGCTGTTCTTCGCCATCTCGCAGTTTCTCGCGTACTTCAAGTGGACCGGCATCGGCAGCGTCATTGCCGTCAACGGTGCGCAGTTGCTGCAGGCGGGAGGCATCCATCCCCTGGTGGTGTTTGCGCTGATGCTGGTTCTGATCTCCCTCATGAACATCCTCGTCACGAGCGGCTCGGCCATGTGGTCGCTGCTGGCACCGGTCCTCGTGCCGATGCTGATGTACGTAGGGATCAACCCCGAAACCACCCAGGCCGTCTACCGGATCGCCGACTCCTGCACCAACGCCGTCACCCCGATGTCTGCGTACTTCGTCGTGGCGCTCGGCTTCATCCAGGGCTACCGCAAGGACGCAGGAATCGGCACGCTGGCGTCCTTCACGATCCCGCTGGCTTTCGGCATGCTGGTGATCTGGGCTGGCCTGTTCAGCGTCTGGTACTTCCTGGGCTTGCCCTTGGGACCGGGGGTTCCCATCCGCTAACACGCGCCTGTTCCCGGCGCAGGAACAACCGAACGTTGCCAGCAAAGTCCCGGGCGGGGCATCAAGGATGCTCCGCCCGGGACAACTCCTGCAGTCAGAGATTCTGTCCCAGGTGCCCCAATCGATCAATAGAGATAGGAAGCCGATGCCACCGTACCCAAGCGGCTTCCACTGCGCTTGGTGGCTTTGAGTATGGGCGTGACCGAGATCGACTTGGCCAGGGCCGACCATTCCGACCTGGTGACCATTTGGTGCAGGGCCAGCCGGTCCGTGCAGGCGAGATTGACGAGCAAGCTGTTCGTGCCTCCAAGAGCTGCCGCATAGCGGACCTCCGAATGCTTGAGCAGCTCCTCGACCAGGACGTCGTGCCGTGAAGGGGGGACTTTTACCCAAACCATGGCCTCCGCCTTGAACCCCAGCAAGGAAGGTTCCACCACCACACGCAGCCGGGACTGGTGGTTGGCTTCGAGGCTCTCCAGATGTCGGCGAACTGTGTTCTCGGAGATACCTACCATCCGCGCGATTTCCGAGGTCGGGGTGCGCGCGTCGTGAGCCAGGATGCGGAGGATTGCGCGGTGCACGTCGGGGATTTCGGCGACGCTACTCCCGTCGGGCTGATACACACCCTGACGTAGGCGCGTCAGGGCCCCGATCTGTGCCGGCGTGAGGATGCCGGGTCGCCATTCCCGCACCGAACGATAGAGACGCGTTATTGGGTCAATTCGAAGTCTTCGGATCCCGGCCACGCTGGGTAGGTCGTCAAGCACCAGGTCGGCGAGGTGCGCGTCGTCTACCTGCAGCTCGGCGACGCAGTCTTCCTCGCCGGAGGTTGCGTAGACAAACACGGTGTCATCCCGGCGGGCGAGACCGGCAGCCACCGCATGGGTCATGCCCACCTGGCAGCGCGCCCGCACAATCACTACGCCCGAAGCCCCGATAACGCCGACCACCCGGACGTCTCCTGACTCAAGCAGTTCCTTGCCACGCCGCGTCACCGTCCGCTCGGCTTCGCCCAGCACTGCCGCGATCCGTGACCAGGACGCCCGGGGATGAACCTGCAGAGCCGCAGTAATGCGACAGCCCAAGGGATCGAGCACGTCACCGCCTTGGCTCACTGGCACACCTCCATATGTGGTCCGGAACGTCCATGAGTCTACTGACTCCTGGTGTGATGCATTTCAAGCCGTCTACCGATTGCGTTCGATGGTCTCAGACTCGACAGACGCATGACGAAATCAAGATCACGACACAGCTCTTCACAAGCGACCGTGCGCCACGCAGGTGGCACACGGACGCCGACGACCGGTCTACCGTCAGTCCTGCGAATAGCGCAGGGAGAGCCAGTTCTCCCGGCTGGCCACCGCTGCACCTTCTGCATCGCCCGCCGCAACACAGCGGATAATCGCGGCGTGCTGCTTCACGGAAGTGCGAGCCGCCGAACTGGCAAAGCGTTTGCGTTCCACCCTCAGCAACACCGGCGTCCACTGCTCAAGCACGGACACCACCACCTGATTTCGGCAGTTGGCAACCAGCACGCCATGAAGCTCTGCATCGGCCGACAACGCGGACTCAACGTCCTCGGCATCCAGGGCCGCGGCAAAGCGTTCATTCGCTTCGGTCATCTGCTGCACGTGCAGTTTCGTCACGAGGGGCACCGCCAGGCGCGCGGCCAGTTCATGCATGGAGGCCACCACCTGCTGCGCACTGAGGGTGGATTCCAAATCATAGGGCGCCACCATCGTCGCCTTCCCCGGCTGGGCGATCACGAGACCGGCCCGCTCCAGCCGCAGCAGCGCTTCCCGGATGGGGGTCCGGCTCACGCCGAGCCACTCCTCCAGCTCACTGTCGCGCAGCCGTTCCCCCGGACTTAGCGTTCCCTCCACGATGGCGTCGCGGATGGATTCGTAGACGTGGTCCCGCAGCAGCGATCGCTTGTGTACGCCGTGCGTTGAAGGGATGGGCATGTTGCACATATTAGCCAGAGCGCAAAAACTCTTGACAGATGACTACATGCCGATATGCAATATATCGCATATCGCAGACGGCATCCGTCGCTGCCCAAGAGACAGGACTCCCATGGCCATCACGGACTTCGAACGC
>NZ_JAAZSQ010000044.1 GCF_012395835.1 Arthrobacter mobilis | reverse complement strand
CCCCCCCCCCCCCGGAGACAGAAGTGCCCCGGCTCAATTGGGGGATCGCCGGGGCACTTCCTTCTATCGCTGTCCTGCCAACCTGGCACTTGGGGGATATCAGGCTGACAAACAGGGGATAGTCTGCCAAAGATGCAACGATAAATCACATCGGTGTGATTCGTGTTACGCAGAGTTGTAACAGAGCCCTGCCGCCGTCACCAGAGTCAGGTGGCCGGCGGTGGGGGATCCGGATATCCCACGCCGCACCTGGCTTTCCCTTGTCCGGGCTTTGGACTCTCAGGGACTTCCGCTGCTACTGAAGATGTTCAAGGCCGACGTTTCCGGCATCGTCGGCCATATGTTGGCTGACGGCTGCAGACTGCTGCTTAACGGCAAAGACAGCCAGGTGGGCGGAGACCATGGCCGTGCGGATGCGCGGCTCGCGGTTGTCCTGACTGCCATTGCCGGCATCCTCTTGCGTTAAGCTTTGACGCGAGGGTGGGCCCTGGCACCGGGGTCCACCTTTGTGTGGCCGCTGCATTCATCTCCGCCGGTAGGGGCCGGAAGTGCAGGCAGTCCATTTCGTATTTTCTGTCTCAACAACCAAGAGGGAACACATGGCAGGACCGTCGCGCGTCCAATGGGTGGATGCTGCCAAAGGCATAGCAATACTTTTGGTGGTACTGCATCACTCAGTCATTTTGCTGGGCCAGATGGATCTCGTCTGGGGTCCTTGGGCGCAGCTGAACAGGACTTTGCAGGTATTTCGGATGCCGCTGTTCTTTGCGGCCTCCGGCCTGTTCGCGGCATCGGTGCTGGCCCGCCCGTGGAAAGCGCTGTGGTCCAGCAGGCTGAGTCTGTTTGTGTGGATATTCCTGCTCTGGTCGGTTATCAGGTTCCTGTACTTCGTGGCGGTGCCCATGGAGGCGAGGCCGCAGGAAACCGACCTTGACAGGCTGCTGGCAGCGCCGCTGCTGCCCATGTCGGGGCTCTGGTTTGTCCATGCGTTGTTTTTCTTCTTTGTTGCAGCCAAGCTGATGCGGGGCAGGGTTGACTACCGCATCCAGCTGGTGGCCTCGGCCGCCATGTCCGTTCTGTTCTTGTCCATTTCGTCCTGGAACATCAGCTGGAACGGTATGGGAAAGTACTTCTTCTTTTTCCTGGCTGGCTGCTATCTGCGTGAGTTCGCTTTTGCGTGGGTCCGGAACCGGGGTTCGGGACAGCTGGTGCTGGCGGGCGTCCTGTTCGGGGCCGGGGTATGGGCGCTCGACTTCTACGAACTGAGCCGTTTTGGCCCGGCCGCATTTCTGCTGCGCGTAGTGGCTGTTGCCTTTGGTTTCCTGCTTGCGGCATCTGCGGTCTCCTGGCGTGGGGGCAGCGTGCTCAAGTATCTTGGGCGGAACACGTTGCCGATTTACGTCGTACACGTCATCATCGTCGCGTTCCTGGCAACCTTGCTCAGCCTTGCGGGCCACCTTCCTGCCGGCCTGCGGCTGATCCTCCCACTGTTGGTCGCGGCGGCTGCTGTCTGTCTTGCGTTGGGCCTCACACGCATTTTGCGCCGGCCTTTGCTGCGGTTCGCGTACGAGGCGCCGGAGTGGTTTTCCGGCGCAGCCCCCGCAAAGATTCCTGCGACTACTGCAGCCCATTCCGGCTGAGAGTTCCGCCAATAACTTGTGTTGGGCGACACCCGCACCAGGGATTACGTATGTACTTCGCCTGATGGCCAGGCACTTCCCAAAGTCCGGGTGTCACCGCGGTGTATCGCCGACTACCAACCGGACGGATTGAACTTGCTGACGGCAACCGCGTTTTTTTGCATTCAGCAGGCTAGTATCTTGAGGAATCCGGCCATTCTTGGGGGATGACCGGAAATTTCCCTCGGCATCCGGGGGGACAAGGAAGGGCCCCGACGCACATGGGGGAATGGTCGGGGCCCTTCGTTCTGGCGTTTCCGGCCAGGCACTTGGGGGATACTGGGCCGGAAAACAGGGCTAGTCTGCCACTTGTTGGTCAAATGACCATATCGGCGGTCATCCAATGTGACACCTCCTAGTAACATGAGTGCAGACCTGCAGGGATTCGTGGTTTCGCCGTACTTGGACGAGACAAAGCGTCCCATGTCCTGCCATAGGATCGGGGTTCCTTCCTTCTTCGCTTTGCCTTCGCTGTGCTCGGGCTCGATGTTCTCGGACTGGTGAGGCCGCCCGTGATTTCACAAAGGATGGTGCCGGCGCAGGGCCCTCCGGCGGGCCCGAGGAGGATCCGGCGGCCATTCCGGAAGCGGCCTCCTGCCAGCTCCACCAGAGGGTGTTCATGGCCAAGGTACCTGGCCACTGGCGGTATCCGATCCAGGGGCACGGGTATTGCCTCAGGCACACCGCAGACGTTTCAGTTCCTTTCCCGGGGATCTGGATATGGGGCACGCTACCGATTGGCATAGTGCCGTGGATCTCTTCCCTGGTCACCAGAACCGGGCGCCCCTGTAAACGATGCTGCGGGCGGCCTTCACCTCCAACAGCGGCATGGTCGATGCCCTCATGCCCGTCTACCAGCCGAAATCGGTAAGGGCAGATCTGGCGTACAGAATGCCGCTGATGTCACCCGTGAAGTCCTCGCCGTCGAGGGAGTAGCGCGTGCATGCGGGTCATACGTGGAATACCGTTGTGCACCTGCAGAACACCAGGGACGGGTTGCACATGCGCGAGCATCTGCGCCCGTTCCTGGCGAACGTCCACCCGCTAAACAGTGTGTACTTCCTGCAGGACAACTGGGGTGAGGACCATGCGGTTCCTCCCAAGGAACTGTTCACCCAGGTTCTCGAGGCTGCCGCGGCGACGGACTGGAGCGAGAGCCTGACCAAGCTGGGCTTCTCGGTGCCCGGCTTCCGACTGACGTTTCCGGCCTGAACGCCATGGCCCCTGCAGGCATCCGGCGGCCATGATCCACCTCGAACTAGATGTTCCGAGGTGGATGAGACCTCGTCCCATTCCTGGCTGGGGCGAGGGAGTCTAGGAACAAGCCGTGCGCCTTTTGTACAGGTCGTCTGTGCCGACATTGGTTGGCGGGGTGACCATGACGCCGTTACGCCTGACGTTGAGGGTCGTGCTGACGATGGTCACTGCCCGGACGAACCCGTTTGTTTGCAGGCCTTTTTCGGCGGAGGTGCGGGCGACGGTCGATTGCGCATCTACGTTGGAGGTTTCCAACGGATCCGGCAGACAGCCAGCGGGGCGTTCCTGGGACATGCAGAACCCCTACATCCTTGAGATGTAGGGGGAGAAAGCGCCCCGGACAGGAATCGAACCTGCGACCAAGAGATTAGAAGGCTCCTGCTCTATCCGCTGAGCTACCGAGGCTGGCGGGCTTTGAGGCCGGTTTACTGTCAGATTACTGTCAACTTCTCTGCGGACAGGTTCTGACAGTGTGCGCGAACTGTCGGTTTCCTGTCAGTCCGCCCGGCTCAAAATCCACGATTACTTTATCAAGTCATCGAACACACTGGAGGGTGTGAAGAGGGATTCCTCGAACAGATCCGCCTATGTGTCCAGCGTCATCTGTCAAGGCGGCAGGGGGCATCCCCCAGGTCGGCCCTGCCGTGTCGTTTCGCGGAAACGGTTGGTCACGTCCACCCCATAGGATCGAACGGGAAGGAATCACCGAGGTTGGGGAACATGGAGAAGATCATCCCGGCTGTCCTATGGTCTGCCATTACACTTTCTGGCTGCAGCGCCACGAAAGCCGCGACGGAGTCTGTTCCAACCGTGACGGTTACTGCAACGGCAGAACCGAGCGAAACAGCAGACGCGGCACAGACGAACTAGGTCCAGCAAGTTCGCCGCAATGCACACGGCCTGACGCCTGGTGTCATCAGCGATGACAACCTTGTGGGATACGCCGAGTTTGTCTGTGTTGCGGAGCCCGGCACTGGTGACCGGGATCTTCTGGTACTGGAGCTCAGTCTCACCGAAGCAGAAGCACATACGATTGCCAATGCCGCAGATGACTATCTCTCCTGGACGTTAACGGAAGCTAGGCATCTTACGCCGGAGTTGCCGGTCATGCTGAGAAACACACCGCGTCCCGAATGCACAGCCCCGCTGCCGATCTAGGTAGCGGGGCTGCCGCGGTTAGATAATCCATGAATCATCCAGCTGGCCGGCAATTGCACCACCAGCAGGGGAGAATGAGCGGATGACTACGACAGACCATGGGGCGACAGACCTCCGCGCCGTACTGGAGGTGATCGACGCCGGCGCACTGGAGGCAACCGAAGCCGAACGCGCATTCATCGCCGGTGCCCTGGCTGCGCTGGAATCCTAGGCGTGTACAAGGAAGCGCTATGCACGCGCGGACGCGGGTATTCGCGTGCATCGGGTACCCCACCTCTCTCATCCACAAGTTTTCTGGTCGATCAGCTGGTCGAAAAGTGGACGTCGATCTAATCCGAAAATGAGGTGACCTGCCTGGTCTGCGGTCAGGGGTGGATGGCCGGCGGGGCAGGATTGCCCTGTGCCGGTCGGGATGCTGGCGGGGTTATGCGGCCGGGGTGAGGGTGACGGTGTAGCCGAGTGCTTCGAGCTGGCGGACGTGGTTGCGTTTCCTGGTATCCGGGTCGGTGCGGCGGGTGAAGTGGTCGGAACCGAGGTCGCGGTAGCGGGTTTCGGGGTTGGCCAGCAGGTGCCAGACGATTACGAGGATGGAGCGGCCCACGGCCACAACGGCGCGTTGCTTGCCTCGCCGTCTGGCCAGGCGCCGGGAGCGTTCGCCCAGGAAAGTGTCGGTTCTGGCAGCGCCGGCCGCTGCCTCGCCCAGAGCGCGGGCCAGGTAGCGGTTGCCGTGCCCGGTCGAGCCGCTGCCCCTGTTCCTGCCGGCGGAGGACTTGATCCCGGGGGAGAACTTCGCCCAGGAGCACAGGTGTCCGGCGGTCGGGAACCGGTCATGTCGGTTCCGGTCTCGGCGAGGATGGCCGCGGCGGCCACGGGCCCGATGCCGGGTATCTCATCCAGTCGGGCCGCCGCTGCCGCGAAAGGGGCCAGCTGTTCGCCGATCTGCTCATCCACTGCGGCGAGGTCGGCATCGAGACCGTCGATCCGGGCCAGCATCCTCTTGAGCAGGAAGGCATGGTGATCATCGAAGTGCCCGGTGAAGGCCTCCTCCAGCTGCGTGATCTTGGTGCGCATCCTCGAGTGCGCCAGCTGCGCGAGCACCCTCGGGTTCTTCTCCCCGGTGATCAGTGCGGCCAGCATTTCCCGCCCCGAGACCCCGAAGATGTCCGAGGCAACGGAGGAGAGCTTAATGCAGGCGTCCCCGGGGAGCTTTTCAATCTGGTTCTTCTCCGCGGTGCGTTCGGCGACCAGGCCGGTAGCGGGTCAAATCCCGCAGCCGGCGGGTCTCGGCCGGGGGCACGAAGCTGGGCCGCAGCATCCGGTGCCCGGCAAACATAGCCGGACCGCGTCCAGCACGTCGGTCTT
>NZ_JAAZSQ010000045.1 GCF_012395835.1 Arthrobacter mobilis | reverse complement strand
GGTTAAGCAGTTCCCCAACTGACTTAACCTTCGATCAAACCGCCTCCCCAGGCGGTTTTTTCGTTTACAGTGCAAGAGATTACGCGCAGAAAAAAAGGATCTCAAGAAGATCCTTTAAATGATCGTCAGTTCTGTTATCCCCGGAGCTCCATCCATCCCACGGAAAAACACCCGCCACTGATGCCCTCAGCGCACTGCACATCATGTACAAACCACTCCCTCCCTCCTTTTTTATTGCGTTTCTTAATGCGCAATGGTAGCTTTGTGCGCAACAAAAAACGCAATAGCAAGGGGGGGTAATGAGAGAAAGAACAAATATCATGCTAGATATAGGATTAAAGCAATCCTTACAACGGCTTTCGAATAAAACCAAAATGAGTCTAAGTGATCTTATTAACCAGAGATTATCAGGTTCACTTTCAGTTGAAGAACGCATTGGCGAAAAGCCTGAATGGATGAGAAACCTTGATCCCTATCTCGCCAATCACTTTTCAAATATTGAGTTACCGCTCCCTTCACCATTAAAAGAATACCAAGAAAAAATGGATGAGATAGATTCAATTATTAATGACATGATGGTTCTAAAGGAATATTTCAGAGCTAAGTTTTACGACGAAATAAAATAGGCACGCTATACGGAGGCGGAGAATTATGTTTTTTAAACGGTATTTAACGGAGAAGGAAATATACAAGGCAGCACTCCCAATTGTTAGGCTTCAAGGGAGAGTTAACACTTCATTACGTTTTTTATCCAAATACTCAGATGTAAACAAAAATGGATTAATTGCATTGCATCTTAATTTATTACATTTTATCTCATACAACATACACGGTGTAGAGTCTCTGAAAATCACTCAAGCAGGCATAAACAAAGCTGTACAACAAAGCCCTCACGCAGATGAAATAAAAAATATTGCGCAGGCAATAGGACGCAAAGGACCTGAGTACATCGAAGGATTAATTAGAAACCCATGGGGGAAGAAAAATGATAATCCACTAATATTTATAATGAGCATTGAAGAAAGTATAAAAGAAACCCTTAACTCAGGTTATATGTTATATAGAGTAGCTCCCATAACTGAGGGTGAAGCAGCTGCTTTCATGGATGTTCTTAAACAATTATTATTATTTGAGGATAATTTTCGCCTTTTTGGTAGAGACTTGGTTTATAAAATAGAAAAATTAAAAATCAGATAACAAAGTATGGTGAACGAAAAATGAAAGAGAGGATAGTGAAATGTGTAATACCAAGATTCTCAACTATGTATTGGTTAATTGCGTTCCTAGCATTTATATTCCCCGGTCGATCTTTTGCTGACGGTTACACCGCTTACTACCGATGTAATGGTACTCAGGAAGCATCTCTTACTGTTAAAGATAACAAACTAAGTATGGTTGTAGGTCTTTCTAAGTTTAATAGGCAACTGGATACTTATAGATTCAAAGAAAAGGGAATCGAAGTAGTAATGCAGAGAGCTGCTTCTGATGATAACTCTGAGGCCATAATGTCTTTTATTATGCCTGACGTTAACAATATGACCTTATTAGTTAAAAATAACGGCTACATTATCGTTAAGACAACCTGCTGGTTAACTAAAACCGACAAACAGTAGAACACGTAGTTAGTCGAGTATTTACCATAATACCTGTTGTCGGCATCAAAAAAGCCCGCATAGCGGGCTTCAGTCGTAAACTTCGCGGCGATGTCCAATCGTGGCGGCAAGGATAACAAGCTCGTCATCTCGGATCTCACACAGAACGCGATAATCTCCCACCCGATAGCGCCAGAACTCGCCCAGCTCACCTTTGAGCGGCTTCCCTGACTGGCGAGGATCGGCAGCAACTGCAATGCGTAAACTCATAAAATCCACAATCCGTCGTGCGTTCTGTTTGTCCATCTTGCGTAACGATTTGAGCGCCCGATCGGAATAGTTAATCGTCCAGACCAAGTGACTTCCTCACGTCTTCAGACGAATGCACTGCTTCATCACCACGGCGAACGCGTGCAGCAGTTTCTGCTGAAAGATAATAATCCTCCAGGTCTTCCAGATGCGCCAGTATTGCTTCCCGCGCATAAAACGTCTTTGTTCTGCCGGTTTGCTTCGCCAGCGAGTCCAGACGGGACTCAATCTCATCAGATAACCGGATAGCAAGCATATAAACCTCCCGAACACCATTTGCTATACATGTATATCAACAGTACCACAATCAACCTAAAAGAACAAAAAATAATCTTGTTAGCCCCTCTTGATAATCCGTAACGCGGTCAATATATCTAGCTTGAGGGCTTTCCTCTTAACTATTGAAAGGATAACGATTATGGGTCTTAAGCCGGGTCCGAAACGAATTGCCGATTCAACAGGGGAACCTGATAAACGCCAGCGTGACAATAAAAAAACGCCGGGAAATACTGACAAATTGAAACCCAGCAAATCTTCAAAAAAATAAGTCAGTAGTTAAAAGCCCTCCGGGGCTTTTTTGTATCTGCCGTTCACGCTGATTAAACATAACACCCGTTGCCCGCACCGCCCCGGACGGGTTCGCCGCGAACGGGGTGGCAGTCAGGTAAAACCGGCAACAAACCACCCGATAAACCGCCCCGTTCGCGACAGATAAATTTTACCTGGCTGCATAGCCATGCAGCCAGGTGAATGACATCCGGTTTCAGCGTAAATGCCCGATGAGAACCCTGTTTTCCTGCATTTCAGCCCAGCGACGGACCGTCATAGCTTCGCTGCCGGGAACGCGCTTCCGTCAGTTCCTTTTCGTGCTGCCGTTGCTCGTGCGCCCGTTCTGCGGCCACGGCCATCTCATGACGCTGCACTACCGGCTCAAACGCTGCAGTTGCCCGCTCAAGCGTTCCACCTGCTGACTCAAGCGCGTCACGCGCTCGCTCAGCGCCGCGTTCTCCCGTTGCATAAGCCCTGACATTTTCCGCCATTCCCCGAAGGCGCTCTCCCACTCGTCCAGCCTTTTCGAGTAGTCCTGCTGTAGCTGCTCTAATGCGCTCAGCAACTGTTTTTCCAGCTCGGTCATCGGCACTTACTCCTTCACCAGTCTCAGCGCGTTCTGCTTCGACCGCCCGTTCCCGACCGTCCAGCTCTGCGTCCTGTCTACGGCCGTCCCCTTCGGCAGCACCAGAAAACGTCCGTTGCTGTCTTCCAGGTACGTCACGCCCCAGGTCTTCGCGTTCAGCTTCGACAGCGCTGCGTTCTGCCGGTCGATTTCGGCCAGATTTGACGCTATCAAGCTCCCCTGATACCACAACACCCCGCTCAGGCTGGCGAACAGCAGTCCTGACACCATCGTGATGGTCAGCCATGTCCGCCCGACCATACGCATCACGCTCAGGCGGTTCGACTGCATGGCCGCGCTCATACCCTGCTCGTGGGCGCGGATGGCGGCGCTGATTCTCTTCCCGCTTTCGCTCAGTTCCGCTCTGACAGACTTCTCGTGCTCGCTGAATGCGGCTTTCAGCATTTCGCCGGTACTCTGCTGCTGCGCTTTCGATTTCTGCTCTAAGTCCTTCGCCAGCGTTAAAAGACTGTTCATAGATGGCTCCCTTAAGTCGGATGTTTCGCCCTCCGTCCGGGTCGGCAATGCTGATGCTGCTCTTTGTGGTGCGCACGACCTCAAAACCTGCGCTTTCCAGCGCCTCAGTGACGTCCTGACGCGTTTTAAGCTCCCCTGACGAGGCGAGGGCCAGTAAGCCCCGCGTAATAGCCTCTGCGGCTTCCTGCTTCGTTTTGGGTAACGAAGATGGCGTCACCAGCGCGCGCCGGTTCTCCGGTGCGTTCGGGTCGTGCAGCCCCAGTCGCCCGTTCACCACGGTCTGCCACGCATCGATGCGCGGACGGTCTGCCCGGTCGTAGTACGGCTGGAGACGCCTGCCGGTCAGCAGTTCCGTGTTCGGTACCAGAAAATTCAGTTCCAGCCGCCCCTTGTCCCGGTGTTCAACCCACAGCACGCTGTACTGGTCTTTATCGAGTCCGGGCATCAGAACCCGCTCGAAGCTCGCCATCAGCTTTTCACGCTGGCCGGGCGGTAAATCCTGTTCAGCAAAAGACAGGACGCCGGAGGTGTACTTTTTGGCGTAGGGCGAGGCGTCGATAAGCTCCCGGACCTCCTCCGGCTTTCCCTGCAGGACGATGGCCCCGTCGCGCTGGCGGTCTTTCCCCAGCAGATAATCCACCGGCCCGGCACCGCCGCCTCGCCCTCGCGGATGAAACTTAACGATCATCGTCTGCCCCCTTTTCCAGCACGGCATGCCGCAGCCGCTCGAGTTCGGCATCAATGGCCATCAGCGCGGCCACCACCTGAACCCGGTCAGCGCCTGACCACTGGCCGCCGTTAATTTTCCGGGCGATCTGGTTGAGGTTGTTCCCCATCCCGGCAAGCTGGCGCAGCAAAACCGGATCGATGGACGGCAGCCGCAACGACCGCGCCGGGCGCGTATCGAGACAGGTTTCCCGCATCCACACCGCCAGTTGCCTTCCATTGCAGCGCTCCAGCAGCTGCTGGTACTCCCCATCGGTCACCCGGATACCTAAAAAACGGGTACGCTTAACCGCCATCCTCTCCTCCGATATCCGCAAAATGTGACCGGGCTGAACGCTCAAGCTCTGCCATCTGCTCCCGGCGGTAATCTTCCTCCTGTGCCTGACGCATCAGATTTGCCATCACTGCCGGATGCCAGGATCTTTTTTTTACGACGAGCGGCTTCTTCTTCGGCTTCTGCATTATCCCTCCTTCGCAAACGCCGGACGGCACGGAAAAGTTTTCCGGGTCGCTCCGGCGTTGGACAAGCGCCAGCGCGTCAGTGGTGTTAGCGGGTTTCGGGGCGCAGCCCTGAACCAGTCACAGCGTTTACGCTGTGTATACTGGCTTACTATGTTGGCATGAGAGCACGATTCATGAAAGTGCCTCATGTGGCAGGTGTGATATGTGGCTCAGGAGCGTCCGCAATACCATGCACGGACAGATGAAATGACGCCTCCTCGCTCACTCGGTAGCTGCGCTCCTGCCGTTCGGCTGCGGCGGGCGTGACCGACTCACGGATAACGGGATAAAGCAAAGGCGCTCAAATCAGAAAGGGCCGGAGAAAAGGATGCGGCGTTGCCGTTTTTCCATAGGCTCCGCCTCCCCTGACGAGCATCACAGAAATGGACGCTCAAGTCAGAGGAGGACGAAACCCGACAGGACTTAAAGATGCCGGTGATTTCTCTCCGGCGGCTCCCTCGTGCGCTCTCCTGTTCCGACCCTGCCGTTTACCGGATACCTG
>NZ_JAAZSQ010000046.1 GCF_012395835.1 Arthrobacter mobilis | reverse complement strand
GACGGCAACAAAACTGTCACACGTCAGGCTGACACAGAGGGCCAGACATGGAGCAGATTCCCATTTCGGGGCGAAAACGGGGGAAGGGGCGCACGGGCGGGGCGGGGAGGCCGGCCAGGGTCAGAACAGGCCGGTGATGCCGCCGTCGTCGTCCACGTCCATCCGCAGCGCCGCCGGCTCCTTCGGCAGCCCGGGCATGGTCATCACCGCCCCGGTCAGGGCCACGATGAAGCCGGCACCGGTCTTGGGGATCAGTTCCCGCACCCGGATGGTGAACCCGCTGGGGGCGCCCAGGACGGAGGCGTCGTCGGTGAACGAGTACTGCGTCTTGGCCATGCAGACCGGCAGCCGGTTCAGGCCGTTAGCCTCGATGTCGGCCAGCTGCCTGCGCGCGTGGGCCGAGAACTCCACATGGTCGGCGCCGTAGATCTGCTGGGCGATGGTCTCGATCTTCTTCTCCACGGCCAGGTCCAGGTCGTAGAGCGGGGCGAACTGCTGGGGCCGGTCGACGACGGCGGCCACCTTGGCGGCCAGCTCGTCCCCGCCGGGCCCTCCCCCGCCGCCGGCCCAGACGTCGGCCACCGCTGCCTCGACCCCCTGGCCGGCGCACCACTGCAGCACCCAGTCCAGTTCCTGCGGGCTGTCGGTGGCGAACCGGTTCACCGCCACCACCGGGGTCAGCCCGAACTTGGCGGCGTTGCGCACGTGCCGCTCCAGGTTGGCCGCGCCTTCCTGCAGCGCGGCCAGGTTCGGCTCGGCGAGCCGGTCCTTGGGCACCCCGCCGTGCATCTTCAGCGCCCTGATGGTGGCCACCACCACGATGGCCGAGGGCGCGAACCCTGCCGAGCGCGCCTTGATGTCCATGAACTTCTCCGCCCCCAGGTCCGAGCCGAAGCCCGCCTCGGTGACCACGAGGTCCGCCAGCCGGCGGGCCGTCTGGGTGGCGATGACCGAGTTGCAGCCGTGGGCGATATTGGCGAACGGGCCGCCGTGGACCAGCGCGGGCGTGCCGGCGATGGTCTGGACGAGGTTGGGCCGGATGGCGTCCTTGAGCAGCATGGCCAGGGCGCCCTCGACGCCGAGCTGGCCGACGGTGACCGGCCGGCGGTCGTAAGTGTAGCCGAAGGTGATCCTGGCGATCCGCCGCTTCAGATCCTGCAGGTCGGTGGCCAGGCAGAACACCGCCATGATCTCGGAGGCGACGGTAATGTCGAACCCGGCCTCGCGCGGCACACCCTGGGCCGGGCCGCCAAGGCCCAGCACGATCTGCCGCAGGGCGCGGTCGTTCATGTCCACCACACGCTTGAAGGTGATCCGGCGCGGGTCGATGCCCAGCTCGTTGCCCTGGTAGATGTGGTTGTCCACCAGCGCCATCAGGGCGTTGTTCGCCGCGGTGATCGCGTGGAAGTCCCCGGTGAAGTGCAGGTTGATCTCGTCCATCGGCAGCACCTGGGAGTAGCCGCCCCCGGTAGCCCCGCCCTTCATCCCCAGGATCGGGCCGAGCGAGGGCTCGCGCAGCGCGATCACCACCTTGTGGCCGGCCCGGGCCAGGGAATCGCCCAGGCCCACCGTGACGGTGGACTTGCCCTCCCCCGCCGGCGTCGGGGACATCGCGCTGACCAGGACCACCTTGCCGCGCGGTTCGGCATGTTCCGCACCGAGTGCGGCCGGGTCGATCTTGGCCTTGTAGCGGCCGTAGAAGTCCAGCGCGTCCGCGGGAATGCCTGCGGCCTGCGCGATCTCGGCGATGGGCCTCAAGGTGGCGCGGCGGGCGATCTCCAGGTCCGTCAGCGGTGCGTTAGACATCGTTGTCCTCCTCCGTCGGCTGCGGCCGCGGCCCGGATGGCCGGGCCGCGGCGCCATCTAGGGCCAAGCTACCAGCCGCCGGCCGGGTTGTGACCACCAGCAGCCGGGCAGACTGCGCGGGCCGTCCGGGGCCTGCGCCAGGAGGCGCCCGCCACCGGGCCGGCCGGGCCGCACGTTCCGGCCTTCAGGAGGCGGCCTCCAGGCGCAGCCCGCCGTCCGTTTCCACGGCCTTGAGTCCGCCCAGGCCCTCCAGCACGGCGTCGGCGTCGAGTTCGGCCGCGGGAAACGTTCCGGCCACCGCGAGTGTTGCGCAGCCGGCGGCCCGGCCGGCGGCCAGCCCGGCAGGAGTATCCTCGACCACCAGGCAGCGTTCGGGGGAAACGCCGAGCCGGCGGGCGGCCAGCAGGTACCCTTCCGGGTGGGGCTTGCCGTTCTCGATGTCGTCGAAACTGACCAGCACGGGCGGAGCCGCCAGCCCGGCCGCCCGTAGGCGAACCTGGGCCAGGCCGCTGGTGCAGGAGGTGACGATGGCGCACCGGGCCGGCGGAACCGAGGCGAGCAGGTCGGCGGCGCCCTCGAGGGCCCGGATGCCGTCCGTTTCCTGGGTCTCGATGTCGATCACCCTGGCCAGGCATTCCTCCACCTGGTCCGGGGCGACCATCGACGCGACGATGTCCCGGGCCGGCTTGCCGTGGTCGGTGTGCCGGTAGGTGTCGCCGAACCCCAGCTCCCGGGCCCACCGGGCCCACCCGCGTTCGACGGCGCCGGTGGAGTCGATGAGCGTGCCGTCCATGTCGAACAGCACCGCCTCGAATACGCGCTGGCCTAGGCCTGCCAGCGCCGGGCGCTCCGTGCCTGAATCTATCCGGTCCACATTTCTCCTTGGGTTGTTACTGTTGCCAGCCGTGGCGGCCCTGCAGCATTCACAGGCCGTACAGCCGCTGGCGCGCCTCGCTGAACCTGCCGCGGACGGCGGCCGCCCAGTCGGCCGCGCCCGACGGACTGATGGTCCGTTCCACCCGGCGCTCCCAGGCCGGCGGGGCGCCGGCCCCGGACAGTGCCCAGGCCGCCTGGCGTGCCGCACCGAGGGCGACGTATTCACCGGGCCGGGGTATGACGACTTCGGCCTGGAAGATGTCCGCCGCGGCCGCCTGGAGCGAGCGCGAGCGGGATCCGCCGCCAACCAGGACAATCCGGTCCGCGGCAATGTCCCGGGCCCGCAGCTTGTCCAAGGCATCGGCCAGCAGGCAGAGCAGGCCCAGGACGGAGGCGCGGGCCATGTTTTCGGGGGTCATGGCCGCGCGGGTCAGCCCGATGAGGCTGCCGGTGGCCAGGGGCAGGTTCGGCGTCCGTTCCCCGTCCAGGTACGGCACCAGCGTCAGCCCGCCGGCGTCGGCCGGGCCTGCCGCGGCCAGGGCATCGAACTTCTGCAGGTCAACGCCCAGCAGCTCCGCCGTGGAGCCCAGGACGCGGGCACCGTTGATGGTGGCCAGCAGGGGCAGCTGCTTTCCGGTCGCGTCCGCGAAGCCGGCAATGGCTCCCGACGGATCGGCGATCTTGGTATCGGTGGAGGTGAAGACCGTTCCGCTCGTGCCGATCGATACCGCCACTTCGCCGGGCCGGAGCGACAGGCCCAGGGCAGCCCCGGCATTGTCGCCGCATCCTGCCCCCACCAGCGTTCCCCCCGGTGTGGTGCCGGCCGAGGCTGCGGGCCCGATGACGGTGGGAAGCTCGGGGGACCTGCCGAAGGCCCATTCCACCAGGTCGTGCCGGTAGGCCTCGTCGGTCACGGAGTAGTATCCGGTGCCGGAGGCATCGCTGCGGTCGGTGGTCGGGTAGTTCCGGCGCCCGAGGACCTGCCAGGTCAGCCAGTCGTGGGGCAGCATCACCTTGCGGACCCGGTCCGCAAGATCAGGATGGTTCTCGGCCAGCCAGGCCAGCTTGGTGATGGTGAAGGAGGGGACCGGAACGATCCCGATCTCCTCCGCCCAGACCTCTGCCCCGAGTTCATCGCGCAACCGCTGCGCCTGCGGGGCGCTGCGGACATCGTTCCAGAGCAGGGCGTCGAAGACCGGGGCATCGTCCGCACCCAGGGCAACCATGCCGTGCTGCTGGGCACTGACGGAGAGCGCTTCGACATCCCCCAGCTCCGCTCCCCCGGCCGCCTGGAAAGCCTCCCACCAGCGGTCCGGATGGACGGCGGTGCTGTCCGGGTGCGGAGCCGAGGAGGTGCTCAGGATCTGCCCGGTTTCGGCATCGACCCGGACAATCTTGCAGCTCTGGGTGGACGAGTCGATCCCCGCGACAATGGTGCCAGAGGCCATGGGCTCTCTCCTATCAGTTTCTCGGCCGGAGGGCAGCCACAGCTTCGGCCCCGCCGCCACCGTCGGATCCGGACGGGCGCGCCGCCGGGATGGCGGGCCGTCCTGGCCGCCCGGACAGTCATCTTATGCGACGTCCGGCAGACCGCCGCCGGCGCCCGGTCCCGGGCGCCGGCGGCCCGTCAGCTCCCGGCGGCCGCGAGGGATTCGCGGGCTGCTTCGACGACGGCTTCGGTGGTGAGGCCGAATTCGCGGAAGAGGGTTTTGTAGTCGGCGGAGGCGCCGTAGTGTTCCAGGGACACGGCGCGTCCGGTGTCCCCGAGCAGGCGGTGCCA
>NZ_JAAZSQ010000047.1 GCF_012395835.1 Arthrobacter mobilis | reverse complement strand
CGCCTAAGGAACCACCCCCCGCCCCAACCATCCGGAAGCTGCCGTGCCGCATCCCGCGGCACGGCAGTTTCCGCCCCAGCGATGAAATTCGGAGAAACCATGCCCACCAGTGTCTACATGGAGGACCTCGACGCCTTCACCTACCAGCGCCAACTCGCCGAGGGCAGCGGTATCGTGCTCATTCCGGCCGGGTCGATCGAGCAGCACGGACCGCACATGCCGCTGAACGTGGACGTCCTGCTCTCGCGGGCCATGGCCGGCTCCCTGGCGGAGGCGGTAGGGGCGCTCGTGGCCGCCCCGATCGTCTACGGCTACAAATCCCAGCAGCGCTCCGGCGGCGGAAACCACCTGCACGGCACCACCAGCCTGAACGCGGAAACCGTCATTTCGATCTCGAAGACCCTCACCTTGGAACTGGCCCGGCACGGCGTGCGGAAAGTCGCCTTCGTGAACGGGCACTACGAGAACTACCAGTTCCTGTTCGAAGGCGTCGACCTGGCCCTGCGCGAGCTTCGCCTCGGCGGGGTGGAGGACATGAAGGTCATGCTGCTCTCCTACTGGGATTTCGTCGACGGGGCGACGATCGCCGAACTCTACCCCGACGGCTTCCCGGGCTGGGACGTCGAGCACGGGGGCGTGCTGGAAACCTCGCTGATGCTGCACCTGCACCCGGAGAAGGTCGACGTCGGCAGGATTGCCGACCTGCCCCCGGCGCAGCTGCCCAACTACGATGTCCTGCCGGTACGGCCCGAACTGACCCCCGGCTCCGGCTGCCTGTCCTCGGCGGCGCAGGCCACGGCCGACAAGGGCGAAATCCTGCTCAAGCGGGCCACGGCTGCGATGGCGGCGGCCCTGGACCACGAATTCCTCGCCACCGATCCCCGCTGACGCACGATGCACTCCTTCAACCCGCAGAACTTCGAGGCCGCCCTGGCAGCCGCGCGGCACAGCTTCGACCACGGCGGCGTTCCCGTCGGTGCCGCGCTCGAACGGGGCGGGCGGCTGCTGGCAGTTGGCCACAACCAGCGCGTCCAAGCGGGCGACCCGACAGCCCATGGCGAAATCTCCTGCCTGCGCGCCGCAGGCAGGCAAGCCTCCTACAAGGACACGGTGCTGTACACGACGCTGGTGCCGTGCGCCATGTGCGCCGGAAGCATCATCCAGTTCGGGATCCCGACGGTCGTCGTCGGCGAAGCAGCCTCCTTTCCGGGCGAACTCGACCTGCTGCGTGAACGGGGAATCCAGGTGGTCAACCTCCAGGATCAACGGTGCATGGGCCTCATGCAGCGTTTCCAGCAGACACGGCCGGCACTGTGGGCGGAGGACATCGGACGCTGACGCTGCAGCGGGCAGCCCGCAGGCCGCCACAGCAATGTTGCATTAGATGCGACGCCGTTGCAATGGAATCATTCCGCCGCCCCGGCCCTGCGTTT
This sequence comes from Arthrobacter mobilis, assembly GCF_012395835.1. Classification (GTDB taxonomy): domain Bacteria; phylum Actinomycetota; class Actinomycetes; order Actinomycetales; family Micrococcaceae; genus Crystallibacter; species Crystallibacter mobilis. The sequence goes on along the minus strand of NZ_JAAZSQ010000047.1, from coordinate 1,567 downwards.
CCGGCCGGCATGAAAACGCAGGGCAAAAAGGCCTGCCCAAACCATTGACAGTGACATGAGCCACATCTAGTCTGATGCAACAACGTTGCGATGAATGCAACACCAGATCAATTTGGTGGTTTACTGTGACAAATAGCATTACTCCCCCGGCAGGCAACGCCGGCTCCCCAACCACGGTCAGCAACATGAGCGAAGAATCAAAAGCGTCCCTCAGCGGACAGCCCCGTCCCACCGAGGACGCGGACAACGGCAGCCGGACCCGCCAGCGGGTCGTAGCGGCCAGTTTCATCGGCAACTTCGTCGAATGGTTCGACTACGCCGTGTACGGCTACCTGGCCGCAACGATTTCCGTTGTGTTCTTCCCCGAGGCGGACCCGCAGACCGCGCTGCTGTCCACCTTTGCCCTGTTCGCGATCTCCTTCCTGGTCCGGCCGCTCGGCGGCTTCATCTGGGGCCACATCGGGGACCGGGTGGGGCGGCGGAACGCGCTCTCGCTCTCGATCCTGATCATGTCCGCCGCGACCTTCTGCATCGCACTGATCCCGGGCTATGCCACCATCGGGCTCTGGGCCCCGGTGCTGCTGCTTCTCGTGCGCGTGGTCCAAGGCTTCTCCGCCTCCGGCGAGTACGCCGGCGCCTCGGCCTTCCTGGTCGAATACGCCCCCGCCCACCGCCGCGGCCTCTACGCCGCGGTGGTCCCGGCCAGTACCGCGGCCGGCCTGCTGCTCGGCTCGCTGTTCGCAGCCGTGCTGACCGGGGTCCTGAGCGCGGAGCAGATGACCGACTGGGGCTGGCGCCTGCCGTTCCTGCTGGCCGCCCCGATGGGCCTGATCGGCCGCTACATCCGGACCAAGCTCGAGGACACCCCCGCGTTCCGCGAGCTGGAGAAGGAGGACCATGCCGCCAAGGCCCCGGTGAAGAGCATGTTCCGCAACCACTGGCGCCAGCTGCTGCAGGCGGTCGGCGCGGTGCTGCTGAACGCCGTCGGCTTCTACGTGATCCTCAGCTACATGCCCACCTACCTCTCGGAGGAACTGGGCATGGGTGCCACCGAGTCCTACATCGCAACCACCATCGCGCTGCTGACCTACATCGGCTTCATCTTCGCCACCGGGATGCTCTCGGACCGGTTCGGCCGCAAGAGGGTGCTGATCTGCGCCTCGGTGCTCTTCATCCTGCTGACCGTTCCCGCGTTCGCCCTGCTAGGTACCGGAAACTTCCTGGTCATCGTCCTGGTCCAGATCCTGCTCGGCGCCATGCTGACCCTCAATGACGGCACCCTGCCCAGCTTCCTGGCCGAGATGTTCCCCACCAAGGTGCGCTACAGCGGCTTCGCCGTCAGCTTCAACCTCTCCAATGCCCTCTTCGGCGGCACCGCCCCGTTCGTGGCCACCCTGCTGATCGCAGCCACCGGCAACGACCTGGCCCCGGCCTGGTACCTGGCCGCCGCCGCCGTCATCTCGCTGGTCGCCGTGGCGCTGTCCCGGGAAACCAGCCGCGAACCGCTGCGCCACGAATAGGCGCCCCAGACTTGGCCCCTCGGACGGAGGGGCCAAAACCCAACCGA
>NZ_JAAZSQ010000048.1 GCF_012395835.1 Arthrobacter mobilis | reverse complement strand
ACGGCCCGCCCGACGCCCGGCACACGGCGGCAGCAGCCCGGCGGTGCAACTGCAGTTCCGGCAAAGCCTACTGCCTGTAGTTCTCCACCTCTTCAACCGGACGCACCTCTGCCTCGGACGGATCTTCGCCGGCACGGGCTTTCGCGCGCCGCTGCCGGAGCAGATCCCAGCACTGATCCAGTTCCTCCTCGAGCTGCCTGAGTTTGCCCGCCCGTGTTTCAGCCTCGTCCCGGTCATTGATGACCGGTTCGCGCAGCCTCTGTTCCTCTTCGATCAGATGCTTGATCCTGCTCTGAATATCCTGCTCCACGTGAACTCCTTCCATTGCGCTGGTCACATGCACGGCACTGAGGACCCGATGCCGGCAAAGGCTCTGTGGCTAAGCCTCCTTGGCCGAAGAGCTACTGTCTGCACGACGGAGGTGAACCCCTCCCAGGTACGTGCTTCCGAGCGGAAGGAACTCGGTGAAAAACCACGAGAAATTGACCACACTTCACCCGCTGCAGGCACCTGTCACCAGCACTTAAGCCGGCGTCGACGCTCCCGCTGGCAATCGCCATGGCGCTCCTCATTTCACCGGAGTTCGGCTGCCCAAATCCACCGTACAGAACAAGGTACGCAGGAACAATGACCCGGAAAAGGCAGGCGATGGCCGCATGCAGGAAAACAGTGCGGGTCTTGGCAGGAATTGCCGCCGCCGGCCGTGGCAGGTCCCGCGTCCGACCGGCACTGGCCCGGAAGGCAATGACCTGCCGGAAGCTGATGCCGCCCTTGCGCCGGATTGGTCCTGCCAGGAGCCGGAGAACGGATGCTGTGGGGTAACCGGAATGCGGTGGAAGGCCCCCACTGGAGCTTCTGCATGCCTGCGGGTTGATGTGTTGAGCGCGGGCCGGCGCACGCCCTGGCGGATGAGCCCGCCCTGGTGGATGAGCCCGCCAGGGTCCGGTACGGCCGTAGGCAAGCCGGTGCTCCACGCCCGCCGGGTAAATCCACGGCCGGCGGACTCGGGGCCGCCGCGGTGCCGCCGGGAACACGCCCCGCCTGGTGCCGCAGAAGTTCCTGAACGGCAAGGACCATGCCAGGGCTGGCTCCGGACCTCTGCCTGCCGAAGTAGTCCTCGGCGGAGTGCCGGGCCGGCGGTGCGTGACCTGCCGGTGCCGGAGGCGGGGGCGGGGGGTTAAAGGGGCTCTTCGCGGTTCGTGGGGAAATAGCTTCGTGGCGTAGAAGCTGAGACGACCCGTGGCCCTGTTGGATGAGTGTTGTCTACGCATTCATCCGAACAGGATCCACGAGCCTTGGTTCAGCCTACTTCGGCGGCATCTGATGCTGCCACCATGATCTTCAACCTGCCCGATTTCCGTGTCATCAATACCGAGTTCCTGGCAGGGGAACTGCGGCGGATCATTGTCGAATCGACCTTCCCTCCGGGCTGCCCGGGGTGCGGGGTGATCTCGTCCCGACGCAAGGCCGGACGCCTGCAGCGGATCCGGGACATCCCGGTGGCCGGGGCGGTGGAACTGGTGTGGGCCAAGCGGCGCTGGTTCTGCGACGAGGTGCTCTGCGGCCGGAAATCGTTCAGCGAGGCTGCACCGCAGGTACCCCGGTTCGCCCGCTCGACGGCCCGGCTGAAGCAGGACCTGGTGTCTGCGGTCATTGACTCCGGCAGGGCGGTCTCCGAGACCGCTTCGGCGTACGGGGGTGTCCTGGTGGCTGGTCCAGCGGGCCTTGGACTCTGCCGCCGTCCGGCTGCCGGATGTGGACCGGCTGCGTCCCCGGATGCTCGGGATCGATGAGCACCGGTTCCGCTCCGTGCGCTTCTTCAAGGACCCCGGGACCGGGACCTGGACCCGGTACGAGCCTTGGATGACCACCATCGTCGACCTGGACACCGGACAGGTCCTGGGCATCGTGGACGGCCGGGACAGCACCGGGGTCGGTGACTGGCTGTTCAAGCGCCCGCTCGAATGGCGCCTGGGCGTGCAGGTGGTGGCCATCGACCCGTCCGCGGCCTTCCGCAGGGCGCTGCGCATGTGGTTGCCACGCACCGCGGTGTCCGTAGACCATTTCCATCTGATCCAGTTGGCCAACCAAGCGCTGACCGAGGTCCGGCAGCGCCTGAGCCAGCAAGTGCGGGGCCGGCGGGGCCGGGCCGCGGACCCGGCCTGGGCGAACCGGCGCCTGCTGCTGCGCGCCGGTTCCGACCTCTCCGCGGCCGGCCTGGACCGCCTCGCCGGCGTCTTCGCCACCGATGATCCCACCGGGAAGCTGCAGGCCGCCTGGGAGGTCAAGGAACAGCTGCGCCTAGTCCTGCGCACCGGATCGCTGGAGGGCGCCGCCGCAGCAAAGCAGAAGCTGCACGGCTACGTCCAGGCCGCCGCGATGCCCGAAACCAACAGGCTCTGGCGGACCGTGAACCGGTGGTGGAAAGAGATCGAGGTGCTCATCGTCACCGGCGCCACCACGGCCAAGGTCGAGGCCAACAACACCACGATCAAGAACATCAAACGCAAGGGACGCGGCTACAGGAACCCCTGGAACTACCAATCACGTATCCTGATGGCCAGTGCCGCCAAAACGACGGCATAAACACTGATTCACCAGGGATTTCCCCACCAAGCGTGAAGAGCCGTTAAAGGGGTCCGGGCCCCCG
>NZ_JAAZSQ010000049.1 GCF_012395835.1 Arthrobacter mobilis | reverse complement strand
TACGATTAGTACTTGAGGTAAGTACGATTAGTACTTGAGGTGAGTACGATTCTTCTCTCTAGCCCTTGGTGTGCGCGGGTTCCCGTATCTATATCTATATATTAAGGGGGAAAATAAAGGCTGAAAAACGCCATTTTTAAACATCGAAAAACGAGCTTTTTTGAGTCTGGAGCGTACGGATTTCTATGTCCGGGGAGTGGAAATTCCGCTTCCTCGAACGGACAGACTCGCGGCGATGCCGCTCCCTAATCCGTTCTTGCGGCGAGCGGTTCCTGCTCTTTCAAAAACGATATTCATTGCCTGATTTCGTCAAGGGCGAGCGTAGCGAGTGCCATTTACCCTTGACGACTCACCGGATAAAACAGGCTTGGCAGTGGTGGGAGGTGACGCGGAGCGACGCCTTCCACCTGCCAGACCGCCGTTGATTTTGACCTTTGGAAGCGCAGCTTCCCGAACGATTTTGCGAAGCAAAGTCTAGTGAGTACACTATCATCTTGATAGTGGCCCGCCGGAGGTATCGCAATGCGCTCCCCCGCCTGGCTGAATGAATGCCGGAATCAGGGGGGAACATGGCGAACTACGCGATAATGCGCTGCAAAAAGCTGACGGGAATGGGAAGCGTGGCCAGCGCGTTGCAGCACTGCTACCGAGAGCGTGAGACGCCGAACGCTAACGCTGAACGGACACCAGAAAACTACTGCTCTGTGTCCAAATCAACGGATCAGGCAATGGGGCGTGTGCGGGAGCTGCTGCCGGAAAAACGCCGTAAAGATGCGGTACTGGCCGTTGAATACGTTATGACAGCAAGCCCTGAGTGGTGGAAAGAGGCCACACCACGGCAGCAGGCGGAGTTTTTCGCCCGCTCTGAGCAATGGCTGGAGAAGAAATACGGGAAGGATCGTGTTGTGGCGGCGGTGGTTCACCGGGACGAGGCCACCCCGCACCTGTCTGCGTTCGTGGTGCCATTGACGCAGGATGGACGGCTGTCCGCGAAAGAGTTTATTGGCGGGCGGTCAAAGATGCGTGAAGATCAGAGCACCTACGCTGAATCAGTAAAAAAACTGGGTCTTGAGCGCGGCATCGAGGGAAGCCGCGCCACGCATCAGACAGTTCAGCACTACTACGAATCGATAAACCGTGGCACCCGTAGCCAGGTATCGATCTCGCCGGAGGCGCTGGAGCCGCGTGTATTGCGGAAGGGCATTTTCACCAAAGACGTGGAAGATCAGGCAGCCATAGCCAAACGTCTAAGCCACGCAGTGAACGATGGCTTTGCAGGAACCATCGCTATGGCCTCTCAGAGCGCCCAGAACGCAAAAAGAGCGCGTGAGCTACAGAAGACTATGGATGCGCAGCAGAAACGCCTACAGAGCGTAACAGAGCCTTTTAAGGGGCTTTCCAGAGAGCAGATGACCGAAATCCTGATGATGGCTCAGCGGTTTAAGCAGCAAAACCAGGAGAAGGAGAAACAGCAGCGTGTTGAACGTGAGAAACAGCGACAGATGCGATCGCGTGGCATGGGCGGTATGGAGCGTTAGTTTTGATGCGATGCAGGATAGGGCTAACGCCGCAAAATGACGCCATTTGCGGCATTCCAGAGATCAGGTTCTGCCGCCCTGTATAACGCTGAGGCCGTTTTTCAGTGCTTTTTTGTGGTTGCTGACAGTACCTTTCCAGCCGAACTGGGGATTTAGGCGGTACGTTTTGCTCCGCCCAATCTTCGGTCCTTCCAGTATGATCCCGAAATCAATCAGGTTTTTTACCGCACGACTGACATTTGTTTTTTGCATAGTCAGCGCTTCTGCAATATCTATCTGCGCGACCTGGATGTAGTTCTCGTAATCCAGCTCTGCGAGCAAGGCCATCAGTACACGCATCTGGTCATGGTTTAGCTCATTGGCAATGGTAATTAGCGCGGCTTGATTCATAGTAAAGTGCCTCTGGAATGATGACTTTTGTTTGGGACGAATCACTGCTACAAAACCACCTAATTCCTCCCCTGTACTTTGGTCTACCTGCGTGATTCTCCGCATCTAAAAATCTCCAATTTCAGGAAAAATAGTTATCTCTCAAGATAACTAAGTTATCTCTAGAGATAACTATTGTCAAAAACTTTCCGCTTGTGGCGCGGCTTCCGAGACATCCCCTTCTGTATCTTATTACTCTCCGTACTCATACATCGGCAAAATCAGGCGTTTTTCTGCCCGTTCGGTGCGAACGAATTTCTATGTACGGGAAGTGGAAATTCCGCTTCCTCGCTCATTCGCTCACTACGTTCGGTCATGAGTCTGCGGCGAAAAGTACGATTAGTACTTGAGGTGAGTACGATTAGTACTTGAGGTAAGTACGATTAGTACTTGAG
>NZ_JAAZSQ010000050.1 GCF_012395835.1 Arthrobacter mobilis | reverse complement strand
AACCCCCGCAGGGGCCCCCCATCGCTCCGGAGCAACTTTTCCATCTTAGCCGCTCTGTTCCCGGGGCGCAAATCGCGGTCCCGGTCCCGAAGGTAAAGTCTGATGGATTTTGCCGCTGCCTTGCCTGTCCCGGCTGCAGCGGCCTGAGAAACATTACTCCTCTTGACGCTCCCGCGCAAATCGGCCCTCCAAGCCAGGCGAGGCGCTCCGGAAGCCGGCGGGCCTCGCTGCAGAAGGCCCCGTTCGGCCGCGGCGCCGCGCGGGGATTGCCACTAGATTACGAGCATGTCTCAGGAACCTGAAGGAAACCGTTCCGCAGGAGAAGCCGCGCAGGTGCAGCCGGCGCCAGGCTCTCCCACAAGCCGCCGCGGCCAGAGATGTCCGACCTCACGCCACTACCGATCAGGCCACTCGTGGCTCCGCCGAACGTCGTGAAGGACTCGCGGCTGATGTGGATTGCCAGTTTCACTATCGGCATGGCGGCAGGCCTCGTAACCTACTTCTCGCACAATGTCCTAGTAGTACTTCGTTAGGTTGGTGCTCGTTGGCGGCAGTAGGGGCAGTGGCTGAGGGGGGAGATGAGGATCTGCTGGAGTTCGGTCAGGATCCGATAGAGGCTCAGGCTGCCCCGGCCGCTTTTGGGCCGTGCTTCAGGCGCAGCCGGGTGATGAACAGGTGGGCTGCGGTGACGAGGGTGGCGTGGCAGTGCCAGCCGGGCCAGGTGCGGCCCCCGAAGTGGGCCAGGCCGAGGCCGGTCTTCAGTTCCCGGTAGTCGTGTTCGATACACCAGCGGATCTTGGTCAGGCGGACCAGGGTCTTCAGCGGGGTGTCCTCGGGCAGGTTGGAGATCCAGTAGTCGGTAGGTTCGGGCTCGTGGGGCGGCCATTCGCAGATCATCCAGGCCTCGGGCAGCGAGCCGTCCGGGTTTAGCGGGATGTCCCGGTTGGCTGGCCGGATGCGCAGGGCCATGAACCGGGAGGTCAGCGAGGCCGTCGGGTTGTTCGGGCTGGTCCTGGTGCCGTGCCGTTAGATGGCCCGGCGCAGGGACTTGCGTCCGGCGGCCACGGCCAGTTCCTGCAGCGAGGAGGGCACGGTGCGGTACCGGGATGCGGAGGGACGGCCGCGGCCGGCATAGTCCAGGGGTTCAGGGACCGCGCCGGCGGGGTGGGCGCCGGTGGAGGCCTTGACCGCCAGCACGTACGGGGATGCCCCGCTGCTGCAGGCCCAGGCGGAAGGCAGTGGCATCCCCTTAGCCGGCGTCGGCGGCTACCAGCGGCGGGAGCAGCCCCCAGGAGGCCAGTTCGTCGATCATTTCCAAGGCCAGTTCCCACTTCATCCGGTGCCGGACGGTGTCCGGGATCTTCGCCTTTGCCCACAGGTGTCGTCCCAGGACTCGAGCATGAAGAGTCTCCAGTCCAGCGGGGCCGAGGCCGCGTCGGTGGCCGCGTGCACGCTCACGCCGATCTGGCAGTTGCCGACCTTGCCCAGGGTGCCCGAGTACTGCCGGGCCACGCACGGGGAGGAGTTCCCGTCCTTGGCGAACCCGGTGTCATCGATCACCCAGGCCTCCGGCCGGACCAGGTCCACGGCCAGCGCCGCAAGCCGGCACCGCACCGGTTCCACCGCCCACGGGGAGGAGGAGACGAACTGCTGCAGCTGCTGGTAGCCCACGCCCAGCCGCCCGCCCATCGGCTGCATCGACTTCCGGCCCTCCAGCATCAGCCCGCGCAGGTACAGGCTGCCCTTGGCTCGCTGTTCGGCCCGGGGCAGGGAAGCGAAAATCTGCGCCACAAAGTCTTCCAGCTCGCCCCGGACAGCCGCAATCTCCTCATGCCTCACGGACCCGAAATTAACAGACCCCCGGCGGGATTAAAAGAGCAGCCCGACCAACCTAACGAAGTACTACTAGGGCAGTATGGGGACGATTCTGCTGATCATCCTGATCGAAGCAGTGCTGCTGAACGTGATGATGCGGCGGCGCAGCCACGGTCGTGGCAGATGGGTTCCTCTATACCCCGACGACCGAGGGGATCTACATCCGGGTGTTCCTCTTGGCGCAGCTGCTGCTAGCCGGCACTGCGCTAGTCCTCAGCGTAGGGCGCCATGCTCCACGGTTCGGAGTCCCCGCCGCCCGAAGGACAGGGCGCGGTGCACCGCAGCCACGGCAAGCCGGTTGGAGTCAGCACGGTCGGCGGGGTCACCCG
>NZ_JAAZSQ010000051.1 GCF_012395835.1 Arthrobacter mobilis | reverse complement strand
GCCCAGGCGGGGGTGGCCCGGACGGTGGCTTCGATGCTGCGGGTGAACCAGCGCGGGGGGTTTGACTGTCCGGGGTGTGCGTGGCCGGAGCCGATTGCGGGGGCGCGGAAGCCGGCGGAGTTCTGCGAGAACGGGGCGAAGGCGATCGCGGAGGAGAACACGCTGCGCACGGTGGGCCCGGAGTTCTGGGCGGCGCACTCGATCCAGGAGCTGGAGTCCCGGACGGAGTACTGGCTGGGCAACCAGGGCCGGATTACCGAGCCGGTGGTGATCCGCGAGGGCGAGAGCCATTATTCGCCGATTTCCTGGACGGAGGCGTTTGAGCTGATCGGGGAGCACATCCGGGCCACCACCCCGGAGCGGTGCGTGTTCTATACCTCCGGGCGCACGGCGAACGAGACGGCGTTTATGTACCAGCTCTTCGCCCGGTCGGTGGGTACGAACAACCTGCCGGATTGTTCGAACATGTGCCATGAGTCCTCCGGGTCGGCGCTGAACCCGACGATCGGGATCGGCAAGGGCACGGTCTCGCTGGAGGATATGCACAAGGCGGAGCTGATCCTGGTGGTGGGCCAGAACCCGGGCACCAACCATCCGCGGATGCTCTCGGCGCTGACCGAGTGCCGGGCCAACGGGGGCAGGGTCGTGGCGGTGAACCCGCTGCCCGAGGCCGGGCTGCTGAAGTTCAAGGACCCGCAGAGCCCGGGGAACCTGGCCCGCGGCGGGGACCAGGTCGCCGATGAGTTCGTGCAGATCAAGGTCGGCGGGGACCTGGCCCTGTTCCAGGCCCTGGGCCACCTGCTGCTCGAAGAGGAGAAGCGCGCCCCCGGCACGGTGGTGGACCATGAGTTCATTGCCGCGGCCACGCACGGGTTCGAGGACTACCGCCAGGCCCGGGCCACCATCGACTGGGCCCGGACCGAGCGGGCCACCGGGCTCTCCCGGGAGCAGATCGAGCGCGTGGCCGGGATGCTGGCCGCCTCCAAGGCCACGATCATCTGCTGGGCGCTGGGGCTGACCCAGCAGCCGCACTCGGTGAACACGCTGCGCGAGATCATCAACCTGCTGCTGCTGCAGGGCAACTTCGGCAGGCCCGGGGCCGGGGCCTGCCCGGTGCGCGGGCACTCGAACGTGCAGGGCGATAGGACCATGGGCATCTGGGAAAAGCCCGCCGAGCCGCTGCTGGCGGCCCTGGATGCCGAGTTCGGCATCGACTGCCCCCGGCACCACGGGCTGGACGCGACCGAGACGCTCGAGGCGTTCATGGACGATAAGGTCGATGTGTTCGTCTCGATGGGCGGGAACTTCGCGCTGGCCTGCTCGGATACCGCGGCCCTGGAGGCGGGCATGAAACGGGCCGGGCTGACCGTGCACATCTCCACCAAGCCCAACCGCTCGCACATCGTGCACGGGCGGACCTCGCTGATCCTGCCCACCCTGGGCCGCACCGACCGGGACGATAAGCACCCCGGCGGGGCCCAGTTCCTCTCGGTGGAGGACTCCATGTCGGTGGTCAAGTCCACCCGGGGCCGGCTGGCCCCGGTCAGCGAGCACCTGTTGGCCGAACCGGTGATCATCGCCCGGATGGCCCAGGCCACCCTGGGCCAGGACCACCCGGTGAACTGGCGGGCAATGGCCGAGGACTACGACGTGATCCGCGAGCACATCTCGCGCGTGATCCCGGGGTTCGAGGACTTCAACACCCGCGTCCGGGACAAAAACGGGTTCGTGCTGCCGAACCCGCCCCGGGACAGCCGCTCCTTCGCCACCGACATCGGCAGGGCCCGGTTCAGCGTCAGCCCGCTCGAGTACCTCGAAGCCCCGGCCGGGCACCTGATCCTGCAGACCATGCGCAGCCACGACCAGTACAACACCACCTTCTACGGCCTCGATGACCGCTACCGCGGGATCTCCGGCGGCCGCCGGGTCATCCTGGTCAACCCGGCAGATCTGGACGAGCTCGGCTTCGCCGACCGGGACCTGGTCGATGTGACCAGCACCTTCAAGGGCACCGAACGCCGCGCGGAGAAATTCCGGCTCATCGCCTACCCCACCGCCCGCGGCTGCGCCGCGGCGTACTTCCCCGAAGCCAACGTCCTGGTCCACTCCGACCTGGTCGCCCGCGAATCCAACACCCCCGGCTACAAGGCCATG
>NZ_JAAZSQ010000052.1 GCF_012395835.1 Arthrobacter mobilis | reverse complement strand
ATGAGGACCGCCTCCAGGGATCCGAACCGTCTTTCTTCCAATCTACGCCCCTAAAGAGGAACGCAGCACTAGGAGGTGAACTCCTTCGTCATGCCGTCGCAGGTCAATGCCGGCATCAACTGGCGGTGGAGAATACGCGTCCGAGCTCCAGGGTTTCCTGAGCAACGGCCAAGGAAAATCGTTCGCCACCGGTGTAGGCGCGTCCGTTTCGTATGAAGGTCACGAAGCATTCGTAGTGCCCGTCCACCACAGTGGTCAGATCGATTCCGCGGCCGCCGAGTGTAGAAAAGCTCGCCCAGGCGTAGGTTTCGGCGTCGAAGGTTTCGGGGAGGGGCGTGGTGGCCGGGACCGGGCTGGCTCCGAGTTGGAAACTCATTGCGGTTGATTCGTTCCGGAGGGTCAGTGCGAAGACCCCCTCGTTCCACGCCCGCATTTCTTCCCGCGGAACCGCAAACACGCCCCGTATGAAGAGTTTCTGCGCGTCAACGCTGAGATTCGTGAAGGTGAATACCCCATCTGCAGGCACGGGCGCGTCCAAGAGTGTCTTGGTAATATGCGTCCTTGCGGGGGATGCGTCCAGTTGGTACGCGTACCCGGCGGACACTCCTGTCATCTTCTGCGCCGTCTTTGCGGCCAGGGGAGCCTGATGGTGACCGGACCGACTCGTGAAGGATGCCTTCAGATCAAATGTTCCGGCAGGGAGCGAGTATAGCGACAAGCCGCGGTCCAAGGGAGTCTTCAGGCCCGCCCACGAATAGTCGCAGAAGTACTTCCTGTAGAGCTTCGAGTTCAACGATTTGTCTGCCATCGCGTCAAGTTCGAAGGCATGACTGTCGCTGCCATTGACGGCCAGGAGCATCGGACGGGTGGAGGGTTCCTCAGTTGTCTCCTCGCCGAGGGCGGCCCCGTAGGCCCAAAAGGAAAGCCTGTCGCCCTGTAGCCGGACCCAATGGAATCCGGCAACCGGTTCGGCTTTCCCCGCATTGTTGGCAAAGTGCTCACGGGCAGCTTCCCGATCTTGTTTCCCGTTGCCGTTCCTGACCATCCCGTAGCGCGGTTCTAGCCCTTCACACAGCGCGTAGAGGGTGCTGAGGATGAAGGGGACGTTGTAGGGGGTGACGTCCGGGTGGGCGGTTACAAGCGTGGAGTCGGTCAGCAGGAGATTGAAGTTTTCAAACCGCGAGAGCCCGTCGAGCACCGGTTTGATGTGGACCTTGAACTCGGGGTCGGCTTCCGAACTGGCAATGTAGATGTTCTTTGCCAAGGACCGCGGTGCCGCGATCAGCTCGGGGACGTACTCGTTGAGCTTGGCTTCTGATGAGTCTGCGTCGGGGCCGGCCATGTAGGCAAACGTCTCTTTGAACTGCTGCCGGACGTAGGTCCCGACTTTTGTCTGTGGAACAGAGGCGACGATGTTCCGGTAATCGTACTTGAGCCCTAGGTGTAGGGCGGCGGTGGCACCCTTGGAGGCGCCCAGGAGAGTACAGTCGGCCGGGGTGAGACCGAGGCTCTGGAGGGTGGAGTCGATGAGGGCGCTGACTGCTCGCTCGATCGTGAAGTCCATGCCGGCGCACATGTAGTAGGAGTTGTGGCCGTCGAAGGAGTCCTTGATCCAGAGGACGGCTCCCTTCACATGGTCCAGAGTGTTGCCGTCGAATCCGTAGAAGTCGTGCTGTCCGGGTAGAACGGCGGCGAATACGACGACGAGGTGCTGCCGATCCTGTTTCGCTTCGCGGAGCTTGTATCGGACCTTCACGCCCTCGTGTTCGTATACGCCCTCCATCAACGAATGACCGGCCCTCTCCTATACGCATGTGGTTCGTGCTGCGGTGTTACCTGCCAACAAAGGCTACCCCAGCTGCGTTGGCTCGATGTGATGCTCCTGCATCAGGCGGTGATCCTCATAGATGGTCGGGCCTCTGGTTATTGCTTCCGGTTTGCCTGAGGCCGGTACCGCTACCGTCCGCTTATGGCGTCTGACTCCCAACCGGGATGCGCGGGGGACGGAAGAATGGGGGGTGCCGGCGTCTCTCGACATGCGGCGCGCGCGTGACCCTGCACGGGAAATAGGGCCTCCTAGTAGTACTTCGTTAGGTTGGAGCCTTCTGTCCGCACCA
>NZ_JAAZSQ010000053.1 GCF_012395835.1 Arthrobacter mobilis | reverse complement strand
ATGTCCTTGAGCAGGCGGCGCATGATCTTGCCCGAGCGGGTCTTGGGCAGTTCCGGGACGATGAGGATCTGGCGCGGCTTGGCGATGGGGCCGATTTCCTTGCCCACGTGGTTGCGCAGCTCGGATACGATGTCCGCGCCTTCGGCGGCGGAGCCGCGCAGGATGACGAAGGCGACGACCGCCTCGCCGGTGGTTTCGTCCGCGGCCCCGACGACGGCGGCCTCGGCCACGGCCGGGTGGGAGACGAGGGCGGATTCGATTTCGGTGGTGGAGAGGCGGTGGCCGGAGACGTTCATCACGTCGTCGACCCGGCCCAGCAGCCAGATGTCCCCGTCCTCGTCGCGCTTGGCGCCGTCGCCGGCGAAGTACATGCCCTCGAACCGGGACCAGTAGGTGTCCTTGAAGCGTTCCGGGTCGCCCCAGATGCCGCGCAGCATGGCCGGCCAGGGCTCGCGGATGACCAGGTAGCCGCCGTGGCCGTTGGGCACGGAGGCGCCGGACTCGTCCACCACGTCCGCGGCGATGCCGGGCACCGGAACCTGCGCGGACCCGGGCTTGGTGGCGGTGATCCCGGGCAGCGGGGCGATCATGTGCGCCCCGGTCTCGGTCTGCCACCAGGTGTCCACGATCGGGGCCTTGTTGCCCCCGATGACGCGGCGGTACCACATCCAGGCCTCGGGGTTGATCGGCTCGCCCACGCTGCCGAGCACGCGCAGGCTGGACAGGTCGTATTTGGCCGGGATGTCCTCGCCCCACTTCATCATGGTGCGGATGGCGGTGGGGGCGGTGTAGAGGATGGAGACCTTGTACTTCTGGACCAGTTCCCACCAGCGGCCCTGGTGCGGGGTGTCCGGGGTGCCCTCGTACATCAGCTGGGTGGCACCGTTGATCAGCGGCGCGTAGGTGACGTAGGAGTGCCCGGTGACCCAGCCGATGTCCGCGGTGCACCAGTACACGTCGGTCTCCGGATGCAGGTCGAACACGGCCTTGTGGGTGTAGGCGCACTGGGTGAGGTAGCCGCCGGTGGTGTGCAGGATGCCCTTGGGCTTGCCGGTGGTGCCGGAGGTGTAGAGGATGAACAACGGGTGCTCGGCATCGTGGGCGACGGCGGCGTGCACGCCGGAGGCGGTCCCGACGGTCTCGTGCCACCACTGGTCCCGGCCGGTAATCCAGTCCACAGGCTCGTTGTTGCGCTTGACCACGACCACGTTCTCCACCGTGTGCCCCTCGGCGGCCAGGGCCTGATCCACCGCCGGCTTGAGCGGGCTTGGCTTGCCGCGCCGGTACGTGCCGTCGGCGGTGACCACCAGCCTGGCCTCGGCGTCCTCGATCCTCGAGCGCAGGGCCTCGGCGGAGAAGCCGCCGAAGACCACCGAGTGCACCGCGCCGATCCTGGCGCAGGCGAGCATGGTGATCACCGCTTCCGGGATCATCGGCAGGTAGACCGCGACCCGGTCGCCCTTGGCCACGCCCAGGGACTGAAACGCGTTGGCGGCCTTGCGCACTTCCTCGGCCAGCTGCGCGTAGGTGTAGGTGCGGGTATCGCCGGGCTCGCCCTCGAAGTAGATCGCCACCCGGTCCCCGAGCCCGTTCTCCACATGCCGGTCCAGCGCGTTGTACGCGGCGTTGAGTTCCCCGCCCACGAACCACTTCGCGAACGGGGC
>NZ_JAAZSQ010000057.1 GCF_012395835.1 Arthrobacter mobilis | reverse complement strand
TTGAGTGTGCGGTAGATCCGTCGGGCGAGGTAGCGCTTCACGCACCGGCGGATTTCTTTCCTGGTTCGCCCTTCTGCTTGCCGTTTGGCTACGTATTCGATGGTCGCCGGATCGAACGCCATCCTGGTTAGAGCAACCATGTGAAGGGCTTTATTCAGGGTCCTGTCGCCGCCGCGGTTGAGCCTGTGACGGACGGTATTTCCAGATGAAGCGGGAATGGGGTTGACCCCGGCCAGGGAGGCGAAGGCGGCCTCGGAACGTACCCGCCCTTGATGAGACCAGGCGGTAAGACAAATAGCTGCCGTGACCGGTCCGAAGCCGGTTTCCTGCAGCAGCGGCGCGGCTTCGCTTACCTCAACCAGTTCGGTGATCCGGGAGCCGTTTGCCTTGATCTCGGCGTCGAGGTCGCCGATGCGCCTGGCCAGTCTGACTGCTTCAGAGCGGGCCACGGACACGGCAAGAGGTTCTTCACGGGCCCGCCACCGGGACACCTCCAGGATCTGGCTTCCGGTCAACGACGTGCGCGCATCCAAACCCAAATCATTGATCCGGAGCAGCGCGGTCAACGCGTTCACGGTCCTGGTCCGGTCGGTGGTCATTGAATGGCGCGCACTGACCAGGACCCGCAACGCTGCGCGGACGCCTTCGTTCAGCCGTGGCCGGCGCAGCTTATCCTCTTCCAGGGAAAGGACGGCTGAAGCGATCCGGTGCGCGTCCAGCGGATCCGACTTGCCAATCCCACGACGCGGCAGGGCGTCCATGCGCGTGGCTTCGGCGACCTGGTAGCCGGCAGCTGCGACAGCACCGGCCAACACGGCACCATAAGAAGCCGCGCCCTCAATCACCCACAGAGTGGCCGGATCGGCCTCGGTGCGACGCGCAACCCAGGCAATGGCGCGGTTGATGCCGGCGCCCGTCGCCGGGAAATCCCGGTTTTCGATCCGTTCGCCGCTTGCCGCGGCAATGATGGCGAAAACGTGCTTGCGGGCGTGGGTGTCGACACCCACGACAAACGGGTGGGAATGCGCAACGATAGCCATAGCGGTTCTGGCACCTTCCTCATTTCGCGGACATGGTCAGGCCGTTACGGGCCGGTACCAGTCCGGGTAGAGGTCACTTCGGAACAGCACTGTGACGAGCCACGCCCCACGCGGGAGCGGACAATCTTCTGATCAAGTCACCGAGGTGGGCCGGGCAGGTGCCGGCCGCCCACCCAACGGACGGACAAGTCGATAACCGGACACCCGGGCACGGGGCCAAGCGTTTAATGAGTCACGACCGCGGGGCGGAACCGCCTGCACCTACTCTGCCAGCCAATCCCAGACCAGCCACCCCAATCCTCACAGGCG
>NZ_JAAZSQ010000058.1 GCF_012395835.1 Arthrobacter mobilis | reverse complement strand
CACGGTCGGGGGGTGGCCTTCCTCTCCGGGCTCCACCACAACGAATCCGCGCTTTTCCAATTCGGCCAGACTGGCCCTTACGGCACGCGCACCCTTGCTTTCAGGATCCTCAAGACCAATCAGCTCCGCCCAGAATCGGGCGGGCCTGTTGGACGAGTGCGGCTTGGAGGCGAGAACCCAGATCAACGAGAGAAGGAGCGCCAGCCGCGTTTTGCCTCCCCTGCCGCCGCCGCCCCTGCCTGCGGAGCGGCCGCTCATGATCTGGGCAAGAGGCGGAAGGTCCGCCCCTGAGGTAACGAATCCGCGGCGCAGGGGGGCACCTTCGCCGCGGCGAGCTTTCATCCGCTTGGCAATTTCATTTGCGCGTTCGCTTTGCGAAATCACGAAGTTTGCCTTTCTTGCGACGCTGCAACACCTAGTAATAAGATAGGAATAATAAGGAATTCCCTGAGAGGTTACGCTAAGGATATCACAGCGGTTGCGCTAGAGTAGGCAATGCATCGGATGGATTTGACTTTCTGATGGACATTGACTACACTGTTAAGAGTGGTCAAGGCCTCCGGTTGATAGGAACGGGGCCTTTTCCGTCAAGTCTGGTTCTGCCTTGTACGCAGGACGTCCAGGCCAGGGAACGCGAGGCGTCGCCTGGTATGCGGGACTTCGATCTCCTCGGTCGGGATCGGGACTTCACGAGGAAGCCACTGGAAGGGACAGGGCCAGCGCCCTGTCCCTTCCTTATTTCTCCGGCATCCGCTTCGCATCGGACGGGCGGGCGGGCTTGCCGCTGGGCAGGTCGTTGTCGACCGCCCACTTGATCACGCTCAGGTACCTCGGGGTGATTCTGGCGGCACGGAAGAACTCGCGCTCCACTGCGAAGGCACGTTCCTGCCGCAGCGAGGAGTTGTTGGTGTTCGTCATCGGGAGCATGTGGTCGGGCCGGACGCACAGCGGGCGGTTGCACAGGTGGTCCAGCACCTTCCCCCGCTCGTGCCCGCCGCAGAACCAGACGTAGCTGAAGCGGTGGGCCAGCCAGGCGCCGCCGGCATGGAACTGGCCGTATCCATCCTCATTGGCCCGCTCCTGCCACATCCAGCATCCGGTCCCCCAGTCCGGTTCGATGGCACGGCGGAACCGCTGCAGGGTTTTCTGCTGCATGGCCAGCGTCCTGGTCGTCAGCGCCAGTTGCTCGTGGGGGCGGCAGTAGTAGTGGGCCGCCTGAATGCTCGAGCAGTCCTCGGCACGGCACTTGGGCTGTTTCCGGTACCACTGCATGTAGTGCTTGTT
>NZ_JAAZSQ010000061.1 GCF_012395835.1 Arthrobacter mobilis | reverse complement strand
GATTAACAGTCGAATGCTCTGCCAATTGAGCTACGGGGGAAAGCAACGGATAAAACTCTACACAACGGCCGCCCGGAAACGGAAATCGGGCTTAGTCCCCGCGCAGCGCGCGCCGCTGCATTTCCAGTTCCATCAGCTCGCGGTTGATCTGCGCGAAGGCCTCCGGGTCCGCTGCCGGGTCCATGCGCTGGAGCCGGCCCATTTTCTCGGCCTTGAGCTCGGTAATCTGCAGGTCGAACATCCGGTTCATGATGCCCCGGCAGTACAGGTGCAGCGCATCGCCGTCGCGCGCCGGCAGCGGGGTCACCGCCAGCTCGGAGACGAAGGAGCGCAGTTCCTCCGGGACCTCCTGGCGCACCCGCTCCACCCACTGCGAGGCCGTGGCCCCGGACAGTCCGGCGGCGCCGATCGCCGCGTGCACGGCCGCGTGGGCCGGTGCACTGAACCGAGCCGCGGCGAAGCGCTGCCACTGGTCGGCGTCCAGCAGCGCCGGCTGCTGCAAGGCGACTTCGAGGGCCTGCCGTTCCATCCGCACCGCCGGGTCCCGCAGGTCCGGCCGGGTGAACGCCGGGGCGGGGACCGCCGGCACTTCCCCGGCGCCGTGCTGTTCCGTGCTGCCGCGGCCGCTGCCGCGGCGGTCCTCCCCTGCTGCCTCGCCGCGGCTCCGGCCCGCCTCCCGCTTGCCCGCGGCCAGCACGGCGCGCAGGACCTCGTCCACGTCCATGCCCAGCCAGCCGGCCAGCTCGCGGGCGTAGGCCGGCCGCATGGCGGCATCCCGGATCCGGGCCACCACCGGAGCGCTGGCCCGCAGAGCGCTCACCCGGCCCTCCACGGTGTTCAGGTCGAACTTCTTCAGCGTGGCCTTGATCGCGAATTCGAACAGCGGGCGGCGGGCGGCGATCAGCCCCCGCACCGCCTCCGGCCCGCGGCTCATGCGCAGGTCGCAGGGGTCCGCCCCGGTAGGCTCGACCGCCACGAAGGTCTGGGCGATGAAGCGCTGGTCCTCCTCGAAGGCGCGCAGCGCCGCCTTCTGGCCGGCCTCGTCGCCGTCGAAGGTAAAGACCACCTCGCCGCCGGTGCCGTCGTCGGAGAGCAGGCGCCGGGCAACCTTGATGTGGTCGGCGCCGAAGGCGGTCCCGCAGGTGGCCACCGCCGTCGTGACCCCGGACAGGTGGCAGGCCATCACGTCCGTGTAGCCTTCGACCACCACCAGCT
>NZ_JAAZSQ010000062.1 GCF_012395835.1 Arthrobacter mobilis | reverse complement strand
TGTGATGTCGCGGGACATCGGTTACGGATGTCCCGCGACATCGTGAACACCCCGGTCTTTGGACCGGGGTGTTTTTCTTTGTCTGGGTTGGTAGTTCCGTGCCGGGTCGATGGTGAATTCGGCGAGGATCTCCCCGGTTCCCAGTTCCGTGACTGTGACGTCGCGGTCATGGACGAGCATGAGGATGTGCTTGCGGGCGTGGCGGCGGCCGATGCCGAGGTGTCTGAGCCTGCCGGCGTGGCGGAGGGTGGCTTTGCCGTCCTGGTCGACCCTGTCGGTACGCACGCGCCAGTGCCCGCCCTGCCGGGCTCCCTTCGGGGCGGCTTTGGGCGTGGCGGTCCAGGCCTGGGCCGGGGTGCTGCGGTCCAGGGCCCGGTGGGGGCGTTCGTGGTTGTAGATCTGCCGGAACCTGACCAGTTGTTCGTTTAGGTCGGCCAGGGTGCGGGCCGGGGGCTGGCCGGCGAGCCATTTTTTCAGGGTCTGGTGGAAGCGTTCGATCTTGCCCTGGGTCTGCGGGTGGGCCGGGGAGCCGTTTTTCTGGGTGATGTCCAGGGCGTGCAGGAGGTGCTCGAAGCCGTTGCGGCCGCCTTTGCCGCCGGCCAGGCGGGTGGTGTAGACGAGTCCGTTGTCGGTCAGGGTCGAGGCGGGCAGCCCGTGCTCGTCGGCGGCGGCCAGGAAGGTGTCCACCACGGCGGCCACGGTCACCGGGCTGAAGGCGGTGCAGGCCAGCAGGTAGCGGGAGTGGTCATCGAGGAAGTTCAGGATTTCGGCATCGGTACCGTCGGCCAGCGGCCAGTGGGTGAAGTCGGACTGCCAGGTTTCGTTGGGCTGGGCTGCCTCGAAACGGCGCAGGGATGATTTCGGGCGCTTGCGGGGCTCGGGGACTACTTGTCCGGCAGCCCTGAGGATGCGGTGGATGGTCGCGGTGGAGGGCACCGGATATCCCTCGTGTCCCAGGTGCCAGGCGATGGTGGCCGGGCCGGCGTCAAGTCCTTCTTCCGTGAGCTTGGCGCGCAGGGCCAGGATGCGGTCGCGGACCTCGCCGGGAACCGCACGCGGGTTGCTGCCGGGGCGCCGGGACCGCGGGGCCAGCCCGGCCTCGCCATGCTCGGCATGGCGGCGCAGCAGTTCGTGCACCCAGCGCCGGCTGACTCCGTA
>NZ_JAAZSQ010000063.1 GCF_012395835.1 Arthrobacter mobilis | reverse complement strand
AAGAATTCCCAAGCGTCAATCAAGCCTTTTCGCAGTCACAAAACCAACTGGTCAGCTAACGGCGGGCCACCAGCCGCCGCAACAGACCAGGGCCACCCTTTTGAAAGGGTGGCCTTTGTGGTGCCGATGGCAGCCCTTGCCGGCTATCGGGGGACCCTACCCACGGGTGCTAAGGATGGACCCAGCGGAAGGAGCAGCCCCGGATGGTTAGTCCGGAGGCGCTGGCCGGGACGGTGATAGTGAACTGCGGGGCAACGTTGATGGAGTTGTTGTCGATGATGTTCCCGCTGGCGTCCGAGACCTCCCAGTAGCAGTCAGTGACCTTCTCGCCCTGAGAACGCCAGGTCCCGGGGACGACATCCTTGCCGATCAGGTAAGCACCCTCACTGACAAATTTGCCGTTTTTGCGGTCCTTCTCGATGGCTGCCTGTTCCTTCTCAGCGGCCAGTCCCATGGCGATGCTCTTCTTGATCTTCTTCTTCTTCGGATGGTCCGGGCAGAGCATGAAGGCCCCGGCCATTTCGTCAGCTTGGGTTTTGCTCCCTGTTTCTTCGATGGACATCTCGGTGCAGATCCCATACAGGATCGAGAGATCGTCACGTTCAGCGTCCTCGCCGTAGGCCTTCTTGAGCGCCTTCGCTTCTGTGCCCGTCAGCTCGCCGTCTTCGGTAAGGGTCGCTTCGCAGTTCAGTTCGCCAAGGGACTTGGTTTCATTCCAGACGTCAGAGAGGGCGTTGAGCGTCAGTTCGTTCTCGAAGTTTTCATCGAGGCAGTCATAAGAGACGCCGATTACCTTGGGCACCGGTTCGGATGCGGCTGTTTCAGTGGCCACCGTTTCAGTGACGGCAGGCTGCGCCTGTACGGGCGCGGTGCAGCCAGCCAGCATGAGCATGGCAATGGCTGTGAATGCGAGTTTTCTCTTCAAATGTTCCCCCAGGTGAATGGCTAGGAATCATTGAATCACCAGGCAGAGGAACTCAATGAATGCGGGCAGGTTCAAGACACTTGATAACCGAGGCGCCAACACCACCACGCGGGTGGCCTTTGCCGTTTCCGGGCGGGATAGTCTGCGGGTTGAATGTCTGTCCAGAAAAGCAGCCTGCCACCGATACGATGAATCGTCACAGCACCGTATCCCTGGGGGGG
>NZ_JAAZSQ010000064.1 GCF_012395835.1 Arthrobacter mobilis | reverse complement strand
TCGAGCAGGTCTTCTGGGCCAAGGAGGGGCGTCCTATCGTGTAACGGATTTTTCGAGCCCTTCATCCTATCCCACGCCTTTTCCCCGGCATGATGCGGCGGATTTTCCCCTTCCTGGTTCTCCTGCTACCGACATACCCTTCTAAGGTTTTGGGCAGGGGTGTTCCGAGGTCCCAGCAGTCCTGACAAGCGAGCCGCGGAGCCCCGGCGGAGCGGCCTGGTCATGGTCAGTAAACGGGGTCAGGGCTACTCTGCAGCCATGACAGGACATTCCCAGTTCCACCCGCCGTCATGGGTCTTCCCACTCCTGATGATTCTTAGTGGTGCCGCCGGCGTGTATCTGGCGTCCACAGTCATGCATTTAGAGGGTCCGATCAACTACGGGATCATCTGGCTGACGTATGCCCTGGTACTGCTGGCCTTTGCACTCTTTGTCGTGTCTGCGGGGATGCGGCTCCGAAGAATCACTTCGAGGACCAATCAGCAGGACTGAAGCCATCATCAGGATCCGGCGCAGCGCCAGCGGAGGCGGAGGACAGCATCCATCATGGCGTTCCGCTGCGCTCCACACTGTTTCCTTGCCTGCCCTTGCCCTGCTCCCACACAACCTGGGGACAGGAGCAGGGCGCACCGCAGAGGGAGCAGAGGGAGCGAGGGAGGGCAGGAGTCTGCCTGATCCGCTCCCGGTAGGGGGAACGTTTCAGGCAGATGATTGGTGAACACCGCGTCGGTCGCGTCGGTCGCTCGGTCGTATTGTCATCAGGCGCAGGGCATTACTTCTGCGCAGTGGCGGCATGTGCCCTGCGATCCGGCAACCGTGGTTGCTGTAGGCGCTGGCACTCCTTCGATTCCGGGGATTGCTCGACCCGGTGAAACACCCTGCCGCAGGGCTCGACATTGGAACCGGCTCTAACCCGGGGAAGGGCCGGGGCCCTCCCGCTGACTTCACGGATGCATCGGGCTGCCCAGCTTGGCGTTTTGATTCTCCCGGCCGATCCGAGACACGCGGGGTATCCAACCCGCATGAGTAACTACTCATCCGTTGGCGCGGTTGGTAGACTCTCCGTATTCGATTGAATTTGCAATCTTCATAATCCCCCGGCGGTTGGCGCTACCGGGGGATTTCCCTTTAAGGGGCTGGCCG
>NZ_JAAZSQ010000065.1 GCF_012395835.1 Arthrobacter mobilis | reverse complement strand
TAGTGCTGCGTTCCTCAAAGGAGGTAGACAAAGCGGCGGCGCAGGGTGCGGGTCGGCGGGGCGGGTCGTCCCCAGATCCAGGGTTTGGCGCGGGTGTTGAGCCAAGCGGTGGCCAGGGCGGTGGCCTGGACGATTTCGTCAGCGTTGGCGAAGGTCTGGCCGGCCAGGGCTGTCTTGCGCAGGAGGCGCCACCAGCCTTCCTGCAGGTTCAGCCAGCAGGCGGCCACGGGGATGAAGGCGTGGGAAATCCGGGGATGGTCCGCCAGCCAGGTGCGGGTGGATGCGCTGTTGTGGGAGGAGAGGTTGTCGGCGATGACCACGATGTCCCCGTCCGGGTTCGTCTGCTCCACCGTTGCCAGGAAGCGCTGGTAAGCCGCGCTGTTGCGGCAGGAGGCGGTCATGGTGATCTCGTACCCGTCGAATGGCCGCAGGGCGCCGTAGACCCAGGCCTTTTCCGGGCCGCGGCTGTAGTCCAGCTCGCTTTTGATCCGGTGCCCGTCCGCGGACCAGCCCGGTGCGGGCGGGAAAGCGCGCGGGATCACGGGGCCGAGCTCGTCGAGGCAGAGGACCGTCGTACCCTCCGGCGGGTTTGTATAGAGTCCGACGATCCGTGTCCTTTTCCCTCAAAGTCCGGGTCCTTGCTGCGGACCCAGGAGCGGGTCCGGCGCCAGCGGACCCCTTCGGCCAGCATGATCCGGCGGACCTGGCTGCGGTGCACATCGATGCCCTGGCCGCGGGCCGCCTCGGTGAGGGCATCCAGCGTCCAGACCGCGGCCCCGGCCTTCTCGGCAGGTTCCAGCTCCCCGTCCTCGCCGCGGACCGGCCGGCCGGGCGGGGGCTGTTTGACCAGGGCAATGATGCGGGAGCGCTCGGCCTCGGTGATCCGGCGTTTGCGGCCCTGCCCGCCCACATCGGCCAGCCCGTCCAGGCCGGAGCCATTGAACCGCATCAGCCAGCGGCGCACAGTCTGCTCGTGGCAGCCCAGCTGTTCGGCGATCGCCGGCACCCGCAGCCCGGACCAGCTCAGCACCACGATCCGGCCCCGCAGGATCCAGTCGGCCGGGGCATGGCGGGCCCGGCCAGCTTCCGGACCGTCTTCTCCTCGGCCGCGTCCGCG
>NZ_JAAZSQ010000067.1 GCF_012395835.1 Arthrobacter mobilis | reverse complement strand
ATGAGCCGTGTTGTTCAGCGTCGGCGGGTGGTGAAGCTGGGCCTGGAGGGCGGGCCGCGCCGGCGGGAGGATGTGCTGGCGGCGGAGGAGCCGCTGGAGGTGCGCCTGGGCGGGAAGCCGTTCAGTGTGACCATGCGCACCCCGGGGGATGATTTTGACCTGGTGGCCGGGTTCCTGGTGTCCGAGGGGGTGGTCTGGGAGCCGGGGCAGCTGGCCTCGCTGCGGTTCTGTGCCGGGGAGGACGGGCAGGGCCGGCAGACCTACAATGTGATTGATGTGCAGCTGGCGGCGGGGGTGGTGCTGCCGGAGACCTCGCTGGAGCGGCATGTGTATACCTCCAGTTCCTGCGGGATCTGCGGCACGGCCTCGATCGAGGCGGTGACCAAGGGCTCGCGCTTTGGCCCGGCGGGGCCGGCGGGGCCGGTGCTGGGGCTGGGGGTGCTGCTGTCGCTGCCGGAGAGGCTGCGGGCCGGACAGCAGCTCTTCGAGCGCACCGGCGGGGTGCACGCGGCCGGGCTGTTCGGTTTCGACGGGGGCCTGCTGTGCCTGCGCGAGGACGTGGGCCGGCACAACGCGGTGGACAAGGTCATCGGCTGGGCGCTGCGCGAGGGCCGGCTGCCGCTGCGGGAGACGGTGCTGCAGGTTTCCGGGCGGGCCTCGTTCGAGCTGGTGCAGAAGGCCTACCTGGCCGGGATCCCGGTCCTGTCGGCGGTCAGCGCCCCGTCCTCGCTGGCGGTGGAACTGGCCGGGCAGACCGGGCTGACCCTGGCCGGCTTCAGCCGCGGACGCAGCATCAACATCTACGCCCACCCCGAGCGGATCGCCGAAGCGGCGCAGGAGACCGCCGGCGAAGCCGAAGCCGCGCCGGCGTGACGGGCGTAGAACCGATGGCACCGCCGGAGCAGACCGGTGGTGCCATCGGCATGGAACCAAGCACCGTATGGGCGGTGGCAGGACTAACAGGAGACCAGGATGGCTTTGATCAGGCGTAACGCCCCGGTAGATGACATTAATGAGGACGAGCTCGAGGTTCATGGGCCGAAGACTGCTGCGGCGGGGG
>NZ_JAAZSQ010000068.1 GCF_012395835.1 Arthrobacter mobilis | reverse complement strand
AAGGAAATATTTCGTTTGGTTGGTGGCAAAGCCGCAGGGTTCCAGCCAGTCGGCTCTCCTTCTTTCACCCGAAAGTAAGCACCTCCCATTGAACGTATACCGGGTTCCGCTGCCCGATCTTTGTCGAAAAATACTGTAGTTAACTTCTTTAATTTCCTCTCAGGTGGAAAAGACTCCGGCGTTCCGAACTGCTGGGCGGCGAAAGCCTTAGTCATCATCACTACCGTTTTACCCACGTTTGACGTACCAAGAATTTCGGTATGCCCCAGCGTGGGGTTTTTACCGAAGTAATTTTGATGCTCGGTAGTCATGTGATAGTTCAGGTTATAAATATCATTTCCTGAGCCGCCCAGGGTGATAAGGTTGTTACCCCAGGTATTTCCTTTCTCCTTGCCCGTAAAGAAATTATGGAAGCTTTCCATTTCGGCAAAGTTCAGACTGCTGATAGAACTCAGGCGTGGCCGTAACGTGTAGTTACCAGGTAACTGAGCAAAATACGCTGCGCCAAGACTCAAGGTTGAATAGGTTACGATCAGCCCTAAATCCTCCAGGGTCGTCGTTACAATATTGGTGTCCTTCACCAGACGCTCCGGCGAATCTGCGTAAACAATCAGTGTCTGGTGACTTTTCCCGAAAGAAATATAGCCGCTGGAGACCATATCGAGACCAACTTTCAAATCAGCGAGCAAGGATTTAGCGGCATCATCGGTCATTTCGAGTTTGTCGATCTGATCATCCAGCGCCTTGATTGCAGACTGCTTGTCTATCGGAGTTAAAGAGGAAGTCTGTACATACTCAACCGGGAGATACATCAGTGCATCAAAAATTCCGGCATCCGTTTCCTGAAAGTAGTCCTTGATCTCGATGCAACGAAAGTACCGGGCATGGTCAGAGGCAGTGATTTGTCCAGCATCGTTACCAAAGAACAGGTCTTTACCACCCAGGTATGTATAAAACGGACTATTGGTGACTCTGACTTTCTGCCAGCGCCCGGATAGCAGTTTCTGGAACAGCGTAAGCTGTTCT
>NZ_JAAZSQ010000069.1 GCF_012395835.1 Arthrobacter mobilis | reverse complement strand
CAAGAGACAGGACTCCCATGGCCATCACGGACTTCGAACGCTACCCGCTCACCTTCGGCCCCAGCCCGGTGCACCCGCTGCCCCGCCTGACCAAGCACCTGGGCGGTGCGCAGATCTGGGCCAAGCGGGAGGACGTCAGTTCCGGACTGGCCTTCGGCGGCAACAAGACCCGCAAGCTCGAGTACTTCGTCCCCGAGATCCTGGCCGAGGGGGCGGACACCCTGGTCTCCATCGGCGGCTTCCAGTCCAACCACACCCGGCAGGTCGCCGCCCTGGCCGCCACGCTGGGCCTGAAGGCCGTCCTGGTGCAGGAGAACTGGGTCGACTGGCCGGACCCGCTCTCCGACCGTGTGGGCAACATCCTGCTCTCCCGCCTGATGGGCGCGGACGTGCGGCTGGACCCGGCCGGCTTCGACATCGGCTTCCGGAATTCCTGGAAGGACGCCATCGAGGACGTGAAGGCCGCAGGCGGCAGGCCCTATGCCATCCCCGCCGGCGGCTCCGACCACCGGCTCGGCGGCCTGGGCTTCGCCAACTGGGCCTTCGAAGTCGAGCAGCAGGAGAAGGAGCTCGGCGTCTTCTTCGACACGATCGTGGTCTGCACCGTCACCGGCTCCACCCATGCGGGCATGATCGCCGGGTTCGCCGGCCAGGACCGCCCGCGCCGCGTGATCGGCATCGACGCCTCGGCCACCCTGGCCAAGACCCGTGAGCAGGTGGAGCGGATTGCGCGCAACACGGCCAAGCTCATCGGCCTCGAACGCGACCTGCGCCAGGACGAGATCACCGTGCTCGAAGGCTGGGCCGGCGACTACTACGGCATCCCCGTCGACTCCACCCTCGAGGCCATCCGCCTGGGCGCCTCGATGGAGGCAATGATCACCGACCCGGTATACGAGGGCAAGTCCCTGGCGGGGCTGATCGACCTGGTTACCAGCAAGGAGATCCCGGCCACCAGCAATGTGCTGTACGCCCATCTGGGCGGACAGCTGGCGCTGAACGCCTACAGCGGCGT
>NZ_JAAZSQ010000071.1 GCF_012395835.1 Arthrobacter mobilis | reverse complement strand
CTTGCAGACGGCGCCGGGCTTGATCAGTTCCAGGCCGCGGCGGTGGACCTCGACGTTGATGTTCCACAGTTCCAGGGAGCGCTCGTCGGGCTGGCCCAGGAACATGGTGCGCTCCAGGGCGGTGTAGTAGCCGGAGGTCATCGGGAAGCAGTTCAGGGACAGGATGTCCCCGCGCTGGAGCCTGCGGGTGGTGGCCCAGTTGTGCGCGCCGTCGGTGTTGATCCCGGACTGGAACCAGACCCAGGTGTCGCGGATTTCGCTGTCCGGGAAGGTGCGGGCGATTTCGTGGGTCATGGCCTCGGTGCCGATCAGGGCGAGCTCGTACTCGGTGATGCCCTCGCGGATGGCGGCCTTGATGGCCTCCCCGCCCAGGTCCCCGATGCGGGCGCCGTGCTTGATGACCTCGATTTCCTCGGCGGACTTGATCATCCGCTGGCGCATGGCGGCCTGGGAGATATCGACCAGTTCGGCGCCGTCGAAGGCGGCCTGGATGCGGTCGCGCTGCATCAGGGCCAGGGTGTCGTCCTCCACGCCCAGGCGGCGGGCGCTGATCCCGCGCTGGGCCAGGGCCTGCTGCAGGCCGTGGTAGTAGTTGTCCCGGCGCCAGTCGGTGTAGACGATGTTCTCCCCGTAGGAGCGGCGCCAGGGCATGCCCGCGTCGATGTTCGCGGTCACGGACACCGAGTCCTCGGGGGTGACCACCAGGGCGTAGGAGCGGCCGAAGTAGGTGAACAGGAAGTCCGAGTAGTACTTGATGTTGTGGTAGCTGGTCAGCACGACCGCGTCCAGCTCCTTCTCGGCCATGATCTGCCGCAGGCCGGCCAGGCGGCGCTCGAACTCCGCGTCCGAGAAGGTCAGCTTCACCTTCTGGCCATTGTGCAGCACCTTCAGGCGCTCGAGCTCGGACACGCTGCTGGCCGGTGCATGGGCGATGGTCATTGAATCTCCTTGGGTAACACGTCACGGAAACGG
>NZ_JAAZSQ010000073.1 GCF_012395835.1 Arthrobacter mobilis | reverse complement strand
CGCTGCTCGATCTGCTGTTGCTTTTTCTCGACGTGCTTCTGCTCCTGGTGCTGCTGCTCGTCGCGCGGCACTGTTGCAAAGTTAGCGATGAGGCAGCCTTTTGTCTTATTCAAAGGCCTTACATTTCAAAAACTCTGCTTACCAGGCGCATTTCGCCCAGGGGATCACCATAATAAAATGCTGAGGCCTGGCCTTTGCGTAGTGCACGCATCACCTCAATACCTTTGATGGTGGCGTAAGCCGTCTTCATGGATTTAAATCCCAGCGTGGCGCCGATTATCCGTTTCAGTTTGCCATGATCGCATTCAATCACGTTGTTCCGGTACTTAATCTGTCGGTGTTCAACGTCAGACGGGCACCGGCCTTCGCGTTTGAGCAGAGCAAGCGCGCGACCATAGGCGGGCGCTTTATCCGTGTTGATGAATCGCGGGATCTGCCACTTCTTCACGTTGTTGAGGATTTTACCCAGAAACCGGTATGCAGCTTTGCTGTTACGACGGGAGGAGAGATAAAAATCGACAGTGCGGCCCCGGCTGTCGACGGCCCGGTACAGATACGCCCAGCGGCCATTGACCTTCACGTAGGTTTCATCCATGTGCCACGGGCAAAGATCGGAAGGGTTACGCCAGTACCAGCGCAGCCGTTTTTCCATTTCAGGCGCATAACGCTGAACCCAGCGGTAAATCGTGGAGTGATCGACATTCACTCCGCGTTCAGCCAGCATCTCCTGCAGCTCACGGTAACTGATGCCGTATTTGCAGTACCAGCGTACGGCCCACAGAATGATGTCACGCTGAAAATGCCGGCCTTTGAATGGGTTCATGTGCAGCTCCATCAGCAAAAGGGGATGATAAGTTTATCACCACCGACTATTTGCAACAGTGCCCCC
>NZ_JAAZSQ010000076.1 GCF_012395835.1 Arthrobacter mobilis | reverse complement strand
GTAGCCGGGGTGGATGGAGCGCATGTAGCCGGTGTCGTCGCGGGTGCGGATCCCGCAGTCCAGGTACCGGCGGTGCAGTTTCTCGAGTCCGTCGGGGTCCAGTTCGATGCCCAGGCCGGGGCGGTCCGGGACGGTGACGGCGCCGTGGCGGAGGGTGAGGGTGCCGGGGGCGATGACGTCCTCGGCCGGGTCCTTCCAGGGCCAGTGGGTGTCGCAGGCGTAGTCCAGGTTGGGGGTGGCCGCGGCCAGGTGGACCATGGCGGCCAGGGAGATGCCCAGGTGGGAGTTCGAGTGCATGGACAGGCCCAGCCCGAAGGTCTCGGCGATCCCGGCCAGGGTCTGGGACCGGCGCAGCCCGCCCCAGAAGTGGTGGTCCGAGAGCACCACGTCCACCGCGCCGGCGGCGGTGGCGGCCGGCAGGTCGGCGAAGGCGACCACGCACATGTTCGTGGCCAGCGGCATGGGCACCTGCCGGCGGACCTCGGCCATGCCGGCGATGCCGGGGGTGGGGTCCTCGAGGTATTCCAGGACCCCGGCCAGGCGTTTGCCGATCCGGATGCCGGTCTGCACGCTCCAGGCCGCGTTCGGGTCGATGCGCAGCGGCAGCTGCGGGAACTCCGCGGCCAGGGCCTCGACGGCCTCCGCCTCGGCGTCCGGGTCGAAGACCCCGCCCTTGAGCTTCAGGGCGGTGAAGCCGTACTCCTTGACCATGGTGCGGGCCTGGGCCACGATCCCGGCCGGGTCCAGGGCTTCGCCCCACCGGTCCCCGGGGCGGTCCGGGTGCCGGGCCCACTTGTAGAACAGGTAGCCGCTGAAGGGCACCTGCCCGCGCACCGGCCCGCCGAGCAG
>NZ_JAAZSQ010000077.1 GCF_012395835.1 Arthrobacter mobilis | reverse complement strand
GTCCGGGACCGGCCCCGAGAACGGAATACCCCCGGCGGAAATGTGGGTGGAGTACACCCGGAACGCGACCGCTTTGGTTGAGCAGCTGCGCACACTGCCCCGTGATGACCACGCCACCTGGGCGAAAGCAGCGAGGGAAGTCTCCGGCGCGTTCGCGGCATGGTCACACCGGCTCGAACCGACCCCAGGCCCGCTGGCGGCCACCGCCGCCGAACTGTCCCGCACCGCCCAACTCCGGGCGCCACGGGAACACAGCAAGCCCGTCGCCCTGCCGTCCATTGCCGGGACTGCCATGTTGTTCATGGCCGCGTCCAGCAAGAACAAGACGGCCGCCCAATCGGCGCTCATGCTGCAACTGGTGAACACTGCCTTCGCCATCCACGAAATGCACCAGCAGTCCGGTCGAACCAGGGAAGCGCAGCGGCTCCGTGCCGTCGTGACGGAGCAGCTGAAGCCGTTCGCGGCGACCATGCCCCGGCCGGTCACCGTCGGTGCACCGGAACAGGCCGCGGCTCCGAATGCCGTCGAACTTGGACTGCGCGGCATGGCGCCCATCCGTCCAGGGTCAGCGGTACCGACCACACCAACGCCTTCCAAGACCCGCCAACACACGGGCCATGATTCCGGCCCCGTACTTGACCGATAACGACCACCACCAACTGCAAGGGGAGCGCGATGAGTGAATCAGACGGAATGGACGAATTTCTGGACGGCGGAATGCGGCAGTCCCTCATGATCGCGTCCCGCATTGCCGAGACGCTGGCCCGGCGCCGGCAGGAGTCCCAACGGCAGCAGGAGCACCAGGATGCCCAGGCAGCGCACAAAGCGCAGGCCCGCCTCACG
>NZ_JAAZSQ010000078.1 GCF_012395835.1 Arthrobacter mobilis | reverse complement strand
GCGGCCGGGGCCCGCGCCCGGTGTAGTCCATCAATGCCGGCACGGCCTCTTCGGGATGGAGGCTGGTCGAGGACATCACCGCGACCACGTAAGGGATGCCCCGGCCGGTCAGCGCGGAGCGGAACCGGCTGATCTGGCCGTATCCCGCGTCCGCGCAGACCAGGGGCGGCTGCTGTCCCCGGACAGCGAGTTCGTCGAGCATGTCCAGGGCCAGTTCCCACTTGGCCCGGTGCCGTACCGTGTCCGGGATCCGCGCCCTCTGCCGGCGTGCCCGGATCCGTTCGGCGTCCCTGTCCGTCTCCGCGCAGGCATCGTTCCAGGACTCGGGCAGGAACAGGCGACAGTTCAGCGGGCACGACGCAGCGTCGGTGACGGCATTGACGGACACCGCGATCTGGCAGTTACCGATCCTGCCCAGGGTCCCCGAATACTGCCGGGCCACCCCCGGCGAGGCGGAACCGTCCTTGGCGAACCCGGTGTCGTCGATGACCCAGGCGTCGGGCCGGACCAGGTCCACGGCCCTGGCTGCCAGGACCGCCCGCACCGGCTCGACCGGCCAGAACGAGGAGGATACGAACTGCTGCAGCTGCTGGTAATCGACTCCGAGGCGTTCGCCCATCGGCTGCATCGACTTGCGCTTCCCGTCAAGCATCAGCCCCTGCAGATACAAACCGCCCTTGCCCGCTGGTCCTTCCGCGGCAGGGACGCAAGCGCCTCCTCCACGAATCCATCCAGCAGTTCACGGATCCGGGCCATCTCATGGGAACGCATACCCCGAAATTAACGCTGCCGGCACGCCAACAACAGACCTAACGAATCCCTACTAG
>NZ_JAAZSQ010000079.1 GCF_012395835.1 Arthrobacter mobilis | reverse complement strand
GCGGCATACGTTCGCCACCATCGCCCTCGACGCAGGCACTGCCCTGCACGACCTGCAGGACAGCATGGGCCACGCAGACCCCCGCACCACCCGCCGGTACGACCGGGCGCGGGGAAGCCTGAACAAGGCCGCCGGCTACGACGTGGCCCGGGTGCTGGCCTAACGGAATCCAGAGGCATAGGCATGGCATTATGGCGGGATCAGGCCATGCCTGGGGGAAATACAGCTGAATCATTCGCGCAAAAGTTGGGGGAACAACTATGAGCACCACCCTGCCCGAAAACACCACCGCCCCGGAGACGCCGGGAACCCCGCCTGCCAAAACCAAGATCGACAAGTGGTATCTGCTGCCTATTGGCGCGGCCGTATGCGCAGCTTTCCTACTAGGCATGCTCACCGGCAGCAACAGCGGCAACATCAAGGACTGCCAGGAGGCGGTCGCCATGGCGGAGGAGGCGGTCGACATTGCAGGCCAAGCACTCGTCTATTCGGGTGATGCGGTTGAGGCGGCCACCCGGTTCGATCCAGACGCCCTGAGCCGCGCCGGCGACGACCTGCAAAGCCTTAAGAGTGGGCAGCTGGACCCGCTGGTCGAACCGTATGAAGCGGCAAAGGACAAGTGCATGGGCTGACTGGCATGTGATGCACTGGCACTGGCCGGCATCGATCTATTCCTGATCGGCGGCGTCTACAGCCCAACGGCGGGCCAACAGACGCCGCCACAAACGAGGGCCATCCTGCAGGGTGGCCCTCGTTGTTTCCGGTGCTGGCTGGGCTTGGGCCACCATGGGCTGCTCAGGCACGTTCAGAGCCTGCCC
>NZ_JAAZSQ010000082.1 GCF_012395835.1 Arthrobacter mobilis | reverse complement strand
AGCTCAGGGCTCACCTTCCCGCACAGATGGGCATCCCCCGCGGAGTGACCGTTGCCGTGTTCTGGTGGGCTGCTCTGGGAAACGAAAAGGCGCAGCCCCCACATGTCTGGGACTGCGCCTAGTCGAAAAGCGATCAACGGTTACTTATTGATCCAAGCTCCCCGGTCCGAGAAGAACGAGAAGACCGGCTCGTAAAGCACTACGTACTGGCCTTCCTCAGCGTCTTTTGCATCGAAGCAGACATCGCCCTTAGTGCTTCCACCAGGTGCAATCTGGCCGGCACTGATCATATTGTCACTGCCGCTGAAAGAAGTGTTGGCGATCGTCCCGCCAGGAGACTGCAGCTTCCAGTCCATGGCGTTGAAGTCGATAGTTTCGTCAGAGCCGTTGGCCACGGTCACCGCGGTGCACAGGGTGGCTCCCAGAGTTGCGTCGCCCTCGGTAATCGGGGCGGAGGTGACGGTGATTTCTCCAAGCTTGAGCTTGTCGCCGGCTTCGCCCACGACGTCGGAGTCCTTCGCACCGGGGAATGCCGCCTTTGCCTTCGGCTCTTCGGCCGGTTTCTCCGCAGCTTCGTTCTGTGCCGCAGCCGGGGCCTGGTTTTCTGTCGACGAGTTGTTGGCGGCGGTGTCCTGGTCGCTGCCCCCGCCCCCGCCGGCAACGCTGGCAATGGCGATGATGGCTACAAGGGCCAGCGGCAGGATGAACCGCTTTTTCTTGAACCAGGGCCGGGACGCCTTCTTGTACGCCTTGTCTGCCTTGGCCTGAGCCTTTGCATCGCGTGCTGGATTGCCTG
>NZ_JAAZSQ010000083.1 GCF_012395835.1 Arthrobacter mobilis | reverse complement strand
GAACGGAGATGGCCAGAGCGCAGGGCGAGGCGGCGACCAGGACGACGAGAGCGCGTTCAAACCACAGCAGCGGTTCCCCGACGATGAAGCCGAAGACAATGATCAGGACCGCGGCGATCAGGATGCCCGGGACGAGCTTGCTGGCGATGGAGTCGGCCAGGCGCTGGCCCGGGCCCTTGCGGGACTGCTCGGCCTCCACGATGTACACGATCCTGGCCAGCGAGTTGTTCTCCGCGGTGCTGGTCACTTCAACCTCGAGCGGACCGGTGCCGTTAATCGACCCGGCAAAGACCTCGCTTCCCGGCCCGGCCTCGACCGGGACGGATTCGCCGGTAAGCGCCGAGGTGTCCAGGGACGTGCGGCCGGTGATGATCCTGCCGTCAGTTGCCAGACGTTCGCCGGGCCGGACAACCATCCGGTCTCCGGGGGTGAGTTCTGCCGGGGGGACGGTGATTTCTATGCCGCCGCGCAGGACGGTCGCCTCCGCCGGGACAAGGTCCAGCAGGGCTCGCAGGCCACGGCGGGTTTTCGCCATCGAGTACTCCTCGAGGCCTTCGGAGATCGCGTAAAGGAAGGCCAGCATGGCCGCTTCCTCGTACTGCCCGAGGGCTACCGCGCCGGCGGCGGCGATCGTCATCAGCGTGCCGACCCCGATTTTGCCCTTCGCCAGGCGCCGGAGGGTGGAAGGAACGAACGTCCACGCGGCAATGACCAGTGCCGCGATTTCCAGCGGCAGCGTCAGCCACTGGGGGCCGCCGGCCAGCGATGCGATCC
>NZ_JAAZSQ010000085.1 GCF_012395835.1 Arthrobacter mobilis | reverse complement strand
TGTTGGCTACGACCATTATCAGAACGATAAAACCAAACCAAAGCAGCATTTCATAAAGCTTAAGACACTGAACAAGGGCGTGGAGAAAACATATTGGGGGGCTGATTTTGGTGAGTTAACCACTCGCGAGAACGTTAAGAAAGGTGATCTTGTTAAGCTGAAGAAGTTAGGACAAAAGGAGGTGAAAATCCCTGCACTTGATAAGAACGGTGTACAGCATGGCTGGAAGACTGCACACAGGAATGAGTGGCAGCTAGAGAACCTGGGGGTTAAGGGCATAGACAGAATCTCTTCATCCAGTAAAGAGCTGGTGCTGAACAGCGCGGAGATGATTAAGAAACAGCAACTCCAGATGAGAAATTTCTCGCAAATAAAACAGTCGATGATTCAAAGCGAACAGAAAGTGAAAATCGGAATTCGTTTAGGATAATTCATACT
Source organism: Arthrobacter mobilis (assembly GCF_012395835.1). GTDB lineage: Bacteria > Actinomycetota > Actinomycetes > Actinomycetales > Micrococcaceae > Crystallibacter > Crystallibacter mobilis. Next base: position 312 of record NZ_JAAZSQ010000085.1, on the reverse strand, counting down.
CTCCGGTAACTTATTGATTAAGATCGATTTATTTATCTTGTTAGCAGAGTTTTTGTAAAAAGTAACTAGCGGTAAAAAATTTAGTTAACTTGACTATAAAATAAGCGCATGGTGATCAATCGATCTGCTTTTTTGTTATCAAATAGCATATGTATCTAGATATAAATAAAATACAAGCACAAACAAAATGAAATGTGTCGTAAATGCGATCTAAAGATCTGCTTGTGTGGTTGAACGCAGCACATGTAGCTGATAAAGTTTTTATGAGATGTAAATTTGTCCTTTTGTTTTTTTTCTCTGATTCGGGGTCAT
>NZ_JAAZSQ010000089.1 GCF_012395835.1 Arthrobacter mobilis | reverse complement strand
CCATGTGATCGGCTCCGGGGCGAACGATCCGCAGAAGTACGACCCGGCCGCCTCCCGGGAGACCCTGGACCATTCCATCCCGTACATCTTCACCGTCGCCCTGCAGGACGGTTCCTGGCACCATGTGGACTCCTACGCCCCGGACCGGGCCGGCCGGCCGGACACCGTGGCGCTCTGGCGCAGGGTGACCACCGAGGAGGATGCGGAGTGGACCCGCCGCTACCACTCGACGGACATCACGGAGAAGGCCTTCGGCGGCCGGGTGGAGATCACCCTGGCCGACGGCACCGTGATCACGGACGAGATTGCCGTCGCCGACGCCCACCCGCTCGGTGCCCGGCCCTTCGCCCGGGACCAGTACATCGGCAAGTTCCGCGCCCTGGCCGAAGGCCTGGTGGAACCGGCCGAGATCGACAGGTTCCTGGCCGCCGCCGCGCGCCTGCCCGAACTGGCCGCCGGCGACCTGGACCAGCTGACCGTCCAGGCCGCCCCCGGGGTCATTGACCTGTCCAAGGGCCCGAAGGGACTGTTCTGATGCTGTACGCCGCCACCACCCCGGAGCAGAAGCGCCGGCGGCTGCGGGAAATGCTGGCCTCCGGGACCATCGTGCAGTTCCCCGGCGCGTTCAACCCGCTCTCGGCGAAGCTGATCCAGGAAAAGGGCTTTGACGGGGTCTACATCTCCGGCGCCGT
>NZ_JAAZSQ010000091.1 GCF_012395835.1 Arthrobacter mobilis | reverse complement strand
CAGCAGCGCCAAGATCGGCGCGGGCAAGTTCAGGCCGCTACGACCGCTGCAACCGGCTTAGCGTGCTTTATTTAATGAGATGGTCACTCCCTCCTTCCCAGTACTATGCTGAGGACAGGCTTTCATTCGGAGAACCATCATGGAAAACATTGCGCTTATTGGTATCGATCTGGGTAAGAACTCTTTCCATATTCATTGTCAGGATCATCGTGGGAAGGCCGTTTACCGTAAAAAATTCACCCGACCAAAGCTAATCGAATTTCTGGCGACATGCCCGGCAACAACCATCGCGATGGAAGCCTGTGGCGGTTCTCACTTTATGGCACGCAAGCTGGAAGAGTTAGGGCATTTTCCAAAGCTGATATCACCGCAATTTGTCCGCCCATTCGTTAAAAGCAACAAAAATGACTTCGTTGATGCTGAAGCTATCTGTGAAGCAGCATCACGTCCATCTATGCGTTTCGTGCAGCCCAGAACCGAATCTCAGCAGGCAATGCGAGCTCTGCATCGTGTCCGTGAATCCCTGGTTCAGGATAAGGTGAAAACAACTAATCAGATGCATGCTTTTCTGCTGGAATTTGGTATCAGCGTTCCGCGAGGTGCTGCCGTTATTAGTCGACTGAGTACCCTTCTTGAGGACAGTAGTTTGCCTCTTTATCTCAGCCAGTTACTGCTGAAATTACAACAG
>NZ_JAAZSQ010000092.1 GCF_012395835.1 Arthrobacter mobilis | reverse complement strand
ATCCGTGTCAGCAGCTTTCTGACCGGATCGGGAAGTGAGCTCGCCTCAAGCTGAGTCGTAAGCTCGTTGATGGACTTGAACCCTGCAGGCAAGCTGATTCCGAACTCCAGAAGCGCTGCGTGAATCCGATTGACTGTCGCGGTACGGTCTTTGATGAACGAGTCACGCGTCGAATTGAGCATGGCTAGCGCCTGCTGAGCCTGTGTTTTAACAGGTACAAAACGCATCGTCGGACGAGTCGCAGCCTCGCAGATCGCCTCGGCATCCGCGAAGTCGTTTTTGTTGCTTTTGACATAGGGACGCACAAGATGCGGCGCAATCAGCTTGGCGGTGTGCCCAAACTTTGCAGCTTGCTGCGCCATGAAGTGAGCGCCACCGCAGGCTTCCATCACTACCGTGCAAGGCTCGAGATTGGCCAAGTGCTGGACAAGTGCCGCTCGAGTGAGTTTTTTGCGGTAAATCTCATGACCTCGCTCATCCTGGGCGTGAAGATGAAACGATTTTTTACCAAGATCGATGGCGGCGATAGCTACTTTGTTCATGAAAATGGTCTCCGATGGGCCCCTTGCGAAAGCTTAGTGAGCTATCGCAAGGGGCGGCAGGGGGTAACCATTTCATTAGTGGACCGCGTTTGCTTCACACCACTCAAGCCGGCTGTCAGGCCGCTGTGCTCT
>NZ_JAAZSQ010000095.1 GCF_012395835.1 Arthrobacter mobilis | reverse complement strand
CTAGTAGTACTTCGTTAGGTTGGAGCCTTCTGTCCGCACCACGGGCAGCGGCCGAGGAGCAGGATGACTGCGGCCCGGAGTCCGGTCAGGACCTGGTAAAAGCTCAGGCCGGCCCCGCCGCTTTTGGGCCGCGGCCCAGGCGGACGGTGGTGACGAACAGGTGGACTGCGGTGACCAGGGCGGCGTGACGGAGCCGGCCCAGCCAGGTCCGGCCCTCGAAGTGGTCCAGGCCCAGGCCGTGCTTGAGCTCGCGGTAGCCGTGCCCGTGCACCGGCGGATCTTGGCCAGGCGCACCAGTTCGGCCGGCGGCGTGGTTTCGGGCAGGGTGGAGAGCCAGTAGTCCGTGGGCTCGGCAGCTGTCTCCGGCCATTCAACGAGGAGCCATTCCACCGGCAGGGTGCCGGCTTCGTCCCGCGGGATGTAGCGGTTGGCCGGCCGCACGCGCAGGGCGGCGAACCGGCCGGCCATGGCCGCCTCCGGGTTGCCGGGGCCGGCCTTGGTGCCGTGCCGCCAGATGAGCGTGGTCAAGGCTTCCCGTGCCTGCTCCGCCAGGTCCCGCGCGGAAACGGGGGCGTCGTGGTAGCGCACCGTGTGCGGCCGGGGCCCGCGCCCGGTGTAGTCCATCAATGC
>NZ_JAAZSQ010000099.1 GCF_012395835.1 Arthrobacter mobilis | reverse complement strand
CACTATCGTTAACTGAATACATAGGTTAACGAGGCGAACCGGGGGAACTGAAACATCTAAGTACCCCGAGGAAAAGAAATCAACCGAGATTCCCCCAGTAGCGGCGAGCGAACGGGGAGCAGCCCAGAGTCTGAATCAGCTTGTGTGTTAGTGGAACGGTCTGGAAAGTCCGACGGTACAGGGTGATAGTCCCGTACACCAAAATGCACAGGCTGTGAACTCGAAGAGTAGGGCGGGACACGTGGTATCCTGTCTGAATATGGGGGGACCATCCTCCAAGGCTAAATACTCCTGACTGACCGATAGTGAACCAGTACCGTGAGGGAAAGGCGAAAAGAACCCCGGCGAGGGGAGTGAAAAAGAACCTGAAACCGTGTACGTACAAGCAGTGGGAGCACCTTCGGGTGTGACTGCGTACCTTTTGTATAATGGGTCAGCGACTTATATTCTGTAGCAAGGTTAACCGTATAGGGGAGCCGCAGGGAAACCGAGTCTTAACTGGGCGTTAAGTTGCAGGGTATAGACCCGAAACCCGGTGATCTAGCCATGGGCAGGTTGAAGGTTGGGTAACACTAACTGGAGGAC
>NZ_JAAZSQ010000101.1 GCF_012395835.1 Arthrobacter mobilis | reverse complement strand
GGGGGTAGAGCACTGTTTCGGCTAGGGGGTCATCCCGACTTACCAAACCGATGCAAACTCCGAATACCTACAAGTGCCGAGCATGGGAGACACACGGCGGGTGCTAACGTCCGTCGTGAAAAGGGAAACAACCCAGACCGTCAGCTAAGGTCCCAAAGTTATGGTTAAGTGGGAAACGATGTGGGAAGGCTTAGACAGCTAGGAGGTTGGCTTAGAAGCAGCCACCCTTTAAAGAAAGCGTAATAGCTCACTAGTCGAGTCGGCCTGCGCGGAAGATGTAACGGGGCTCAAACCATACACCGAAGCTACGGGTATCACGTAAGTGATGCGGTAGAGGAGCGTTCTGTAAGCCTGTGAAGGTGAGTTGAGAAGCTTGCTGGAGGTATCAGAAGTGCGAATGCTGACATGAGTAACGACAATGGGTGTGAAAAACACCCACGCCGAAAGACCAAGGTTTCCTGCGCAACGTTAATCGACGCAGGGTTAGTCGGTCCCTAAGGCGAGGCTGAAAAGCGTAGTCGATGGAAAACAGGTTAATATTCCTGTACTTCTGGTTATTGCGATGGAGGGACGGAGAAGGC
>NZ_JAAZSQ010000102.1 GCF_012395835.1 Arthrobacter mobilis | reverse complement strand
TTCCCCGTCGATCAGGTCGGCGTCGAGTGCCCGGTATTTAGTGATATCAGGCAGCGTCAGCTGGCCATTCAGGCGATCAGGAATCTGTTGATAGAGGAACCACTCATAACGATCGATCAGGATATTCCCTTCACCATCCAGCAGGAATTCACGTGATTTTTTGGAAAGGAGTCTGGTGTCGGCAGTTTGCAACTGAGCGTCCTGGCCGTTGAGTTCGTTTTGTGTTTTCGCCAAGGCGGCCGCTAAGTGCTGGGTGCCGTCGCAGCCTTCGAAGCGCAGACATAGGAACAACTCTCGCAGCAAACCTTTCCGCAGACTTTCTTTCTCGTCGCAGTACTGCCACATGGCTTCATCGACCGATCGTCGCTGCTCGTTCAGGAAGAGACATACAGATTCCAGATCCCTTTTGGTCAGCAGGCTCAGTGCTTGCTGTCTTACTGTTGCAAACGGTAGTTGCAGATCAATGCTGTCATCAATGAACAGGTGCAGTACTTCAGCTGCCTTGCTGACATTTTTAGCTGCTTTTTGCCAATCCTTAAACACCGCTTCCTGCGCATAATCCTTT
>NZ_JAAZSQ010000103.1 GCF_012395835.1 Arthrobacter mobilis | reverse complement strand
GGCCGGTAGCCTGACGGGATGGAAGCCCCCACCCTTGGCCTTGCTGAGGCCGCGAAAGCCTGCGGTGTCAGTGAGTCCACGATCCGCAGGAAACGTACAGAACTACTGGCCAAAGGTGCCGTACAGACTGACAAGGGCTGGCGTATCCCGGTGCCTGTCCTGGTGGAACTGGGGCTAATGCAGCGGACTACCCCGGCACCTGCCGCTGATACCCCCGTGCAGGCCCCCACGACAGCCCAAACTGACAGCCTGACAGGCGACGTGCAAGCCGAACTTGAAAGGGTGCGGGCCCTTCTGGTGGAAGCGGAGCGCCGGGCCGCCGTCGCGGAGGCGGTGGCCGCCGAACGTGACCGGATCATTGAAGCCCAAGCCCGCAGCCTGCGCATGCTGGAGGCTGGACCTGCCAAGGCCCCTGCCACGGCAGCCCCCAGCCTGCCCGCTGAGAGCCCCGCAGATACTTCCCTTTCCCCCGTTTCACATGCGGTTTCTATCCCGCCTGAGGGGCTGGCAGGGGCTGCCACGGGTACGACAAAGGCCGCCCCGCAGGGCAG
>NZ_JAAZSQ010000105.1 GCF_012395835.1 Arthrobacter mobilis | reverse complement strand
CAGACGGTGAACCACCGCTCTGCAGTCAGCTCCGGGGGCAGCAGGTAGCCGGTGAGGATCTCTGCCGGCGTCAGGGTCGGCCGGATGTCCTCTCCCCCGGGCGGAGGCGTCCGGCTCAGGGCCGCGGCCAGGCCGCTGGCCGCGCCCATTATCAAAAGCTCCACGACGATGAAGCGCCACAGCAACCGGGTGTGCGTCCCGGGTCCGGGCTTCAGGGACAGCTGCGGGAGGATTCGTCGGCGGTGCAGTAAGCCGATGGCGCCCAAAACGAGGGCGGCAGCTGTCTTGCCCAGAAGGAGGACGCCGTAAGGCGAGGCCAGCCCCGCGGGGAGGTCGATGCGGATGGCGGCGTTGATGATGCCGGAGGCGACCACGAGGATGAAAGCGAAACCGGCCAGGGTAGAAAACCGTTCCAGGACCGCCGCGGTGTCCTTGCCAAAGGCAGTCCCTCCGACCGTCAGCGCAATCAGCCCACCCAGCCACAAGCACACCCCCACCAGATGAAGGCCCAGGGAGTTGATGGCCTGCTCGTGGTCGCTGCCGCC
>NZ_JAAZSQ010000107.1 GCF_012395835.1 Arthrobacter mobilis | reverse complement strand
GGCCGCGCCGATGCCGGCCATGACCCCGCAGCCGAGCAGCCCGGCCGCGGCCGGGTCGGCGGCGGGGTCGACCTTGGTGCACTGGCCGGCGGCGACCAGGGTCTTTTCGGCGAAGGCGCCGATGCCCAGGGCCGGGGACAGGGGCGTGCCGTCCTCGAGGGTCATCTGCTGGGTGGCGTTGTGGGTGTTGAAGCAGTACTGGGGGGTGCCCTTGGCGCAGGCCCGGCACTGGCCGCAGACCGCGCGCCAGTTCAGGATGACCCGGTCCCCGGGGGCCACCTCGGTCACCCCGGGTCCGACGGCGGCGACCACACCGGTGGCCTCGTGGCCGAGCAGGTAGGGGAACTCGTTCCCGATGCCGCCGAGCTTGTAGTGCAGGTCGGTGTGGCAGACCCCGCAGGTGAGGATGTCCACCAAGGCCTCCCCGGGCCCGGGGTCCGGGACCAGGATGGTCTCGATCGAAACCGGCGCGTTCTTTTCCTTGGCAACAACTGCCCGAACTTTATGAACCATG
>NZ_JAAZSQ010000108.1 GCF_012395835.1 Arthrobacter mobilis | reverse complement strand
TCGGGCTGGCGCAGGGGCGGGGATCGGAGAAGTTCATGGAACTGCCTGTTCGTCCGTCCAGGCAGCACCGGTTTACCGCCGAGGAGCGGTGGGCACTGCTGCAGGAGTACGACAAGTGCATCGACCAGGGTTCCAAGGCCGCTTTCTGCCGTACGGTGGGAATTAACGCCAGGACGGCCCGTGACTGGGCGCGGGCCCGGGAGGCGGGGCTGCTGAAGCCGCCCGGTTCCGCCGGCCGCTCGGCCGCGTATGTGAAGGGCGGGCTGATGGACAAACGGGACCGGGCGGAGCTGGAGCGGCTCCGGCGCGAGAACGCGGCCCTGAGGAAAAAGCTCGAACAGTCCGAGGCCGCGGTCGATGTTCTGGGAAAAGCATCCGCGCTCTTGGAGTCTTTGGCCAGGAGCGCGCAGGCTGCGCAGGAACCGGAGGTCCCGGAGGAGGAAACCCGGGGCCTGCCGGACTGGCTGCAAAAGCCCGGCACCGGAACATCCTCGTGAGCCTGGTG
>NZ_JAAZSQ010000110.1 GCF_012395835.1 Arthrobacter mobilis | reverse complement strand
GTACTTCTTGCAGGACTTCTCGGTGTCCGCAGAGAGATCCAGCTTGGCCCGGACCTTCTGAGCCGTCTTAGAGCTACTGAACTTTGCCTCGTTGAAGATGGAGTTCATCCCCTCCAAGCTGTCAGATTGGCTCACCTGAACGTAGACGGTTACATCGTCAAACGTCTGGTCAACGAATTTTTTGATGTCCTTTTCTACTGCACTTGGCCAAAGTACGTCCTCATCAGAGAATGCGTCGGCCTGATGCCGGTATGAGTCCCGAAGCTTGGCGGCGGCTTTCTTCAAAGGCGCCATCTTCGGCTGCAACCCTGAGTTGTACCTATCGACTTGAACCTGGTACGCATCGGAGAAAGCGTCACTGAGGCGGTTGGTTGGGCATACGGTCTTGAGGTAGTACACTCCCGCTTCCTTAATGGTCATCGGTACCGGCGTAGCTGGAGTGCTTGGGGCTGTTGGCGTAGAGCTGGATGCCTGGCTGCCGCCGGGAGCGCAGCCGGTGAG